>NZ_NKFD01000005.1:0-1175338 GCF_002223205.1 Burkholderia sp. AU27893
TTTGCCTGATGACCATAGCGAGTCGGTCCCACCCCTTCCCATCCCGAACAGGACCGTGAAACGACTCTACGCCGATGATAGTGCGGATTCCCGTGTGAAAGTAGGTAATCGTCAGGCTCCCTAAGCCAGAAACCCCCGCCCAAAAGGCGGGGGTTTTTGCATTTGCGCGGCAGAAATGCACAAGAAATCGAAGCGGGTGGCGGTGTTCTTTAGCCCGAGACCACACGGAAGAAACGCTTCGACAGACTCCCCATTCAAGAAACGACGACCGTAAATTCAACCCCCGATTCAAAGTTCAGGGTCGTGGTCGAAAACCGCGGGTCGTTGTCGAGGTAGTGCTTGTACGGTCGAACGGCGTCTTCGGCTGTGTACATGTTGTCGGCCAGTACGACCGATCCCGGGCGCAGCAGGCGCTCAACCTGCTTGAAGAGCCTCAGATAGGCGTCGGCCCATACGTCGATAAACACCATGTCGAACGTACCGTCCAGTTTGGCAACCGTCTCGAATACATCGCCCTCCCGCATGTCGACATAGGCATTCAGGCCCGCCGTCCTGACGTGATCGCGCAAGCGCGTGAACTTGAGCGCATCGCGTTCGGTCGCGACGACCACGCCACGGCCCAACGTGCGCAGTGCCTCGGCGAAATACAGCGTGGATACGCCGCATGAACTGCCGAGTTCAAGGATTCTGGCCGGTCGTTGCGAGAGCACCATGTTGCGCAAGAATCCGCCCGTTTCCGGCGACACGGCCAACGATAGCGGACTACCTTCGGGGGAATCGAAGTCGTCGCTGGACAGCCCGAGCGTTTCGAGAAATCGCCCCCGCAGACGGGGCGCGATCGCTTCGTATTCCTCGGTTAGCGACAGAAAATCCTCGTTCGATCCCTGGAACTGCGCGCGGGCGCGGGCGACGATTTCGGTCCGGCTTTCTTCGTGGAGCCGCTGCAGAAGAGCGATGGTGGGTGACGCCATGTGCGTTTCCTTGAAGAGATTGATTCGGTCGACGACGTATTCAGCGGCGGCATCTATCATCAGAGATGCCGCGCCGTCGCTCGATATCGGCGATACACGGAGTTGCTATACCGTTCGGGCGAGCGTGATTGCGCGTTCGGGGCACGCCGTCACACACACTCCGCATGACCGGCACGCATCCGCATTCGGCGTATAGGCGACCTTCATTCCATGCACGCGCTGCTTCAGGCGATGCATCAGATCCAGGCCGAGGTAATCGACTTTGTCGATGCGCCGGATCTCGAACACATGCTCGGGGCACACAGCGACACAATCCCCTTTGCCTTCGCAGCGCTTCAGATCGACGACCGGCGCAATCACCCCCGGCTTCTGTTTGCAGTCGCCCGTTGATTTGTCGGGCATAGTCATTCTCCCGTGGGCCGGTTGCTGCCGGATCGCCACGCGGTTCGGAACTGCTCGCGTTCCTCGGGTGTCATGGACTCCCACTTGCGCCAGTGGCGTCGACCGCGCCAGCCGCGATGACCGCGGAATCCGCCGAACAGGATGCGGCTCAACACGAGCAGGCCCAGCGCGTGCGCGAAGTCGATCGTACGGGCGCCGACGAATAGCGCCGGCATGACCCAGTTCCATAACATCATGACGACCCATCCGAGCACGCCTATCGCGATCAACACGAGAAGCGCCTTGCCCGCACATCTGATTCGAAAATTCATCTGTCGATTCCTCTAGGTGTTATCCAGTTCGTCATAAATGGGCTGCAGTCGGGCACGCAAATGCAAGACCGCATAGCGTTTGCGAGCGAGCAGCGTATTGAGCGCGACACCGCTTTGTGCGGCCATTTCCTTGAAAGACTGGCCCTCCAGCTCGTGTGCGATGAAGACCTCCCGCTGATTCGTCGGCAACTCGTCGAGCGCATCCTGCAAGGCCTTGAGCACCAGCGTGCGCACGTAGCGTGCTTCGGGGCCGGCATCATGCGCCGGTAGCGCGAGGTCCAGGCGATACTCACCGTTTGTGTCATCGTCGACCTCGGACAGATCGGTCAGCGGCTGTTCCTTCTTTTTGCGAAAGCGGTCAACGATGCGGTTGCGCGCGGCACGGAAAAGCCATGCACTCGCCTGCTCGATTGGCGCAGGAAGTCGATACGCCTGTACGAATTCGTGAAACACATCCTGCAGGATATCCTCGGCATCGTCCGGGTCGCGAATCCGACGCCGGATGAAATTCACTAGCCTCGATCGTTCACGCATCACTGTCGCTGTGATGTCGCGGTCTGGGTCGGTCATCGTGTGCGAAGTGAGTGGCGATTCCATGTGCCTGAAGACGTTTCAGGCGCGCGAATATTGTGGCCAGAGAAAAAAATCTGCTGCTGAACGCGTCGGCGTTGCGAAATACCCATTACCGCCGGCCACGCGCCAAGGGGATAGCCATCGTAGGCGACCCATCCAGCACGCTTGCCAGAAAGGAACGGATACCTCGTCTCGTCCTCTTGCTTCGATACGCAGAACCCGGTGCGCGCCCGCAGTTGCCCGTGAGGCAGTCGACCGGATCGCGATGCAGATAGACCGTCAACCCTTCGGCGAACCGGAACTCGGCAACCTTCCGCGTATCCGGACGAGCGTTGCCAGCTCTTCAGGGCTCCCTGCTACACGCCCCGGTCAGTCCACACGGTATCCGATCTTGTCGGATCGGCCCGTCCGTCTTCCCATCCACGGTACTGCCGATCCCGTTGCCCACACTGGTCTGGCCAGTCAGGCCTTAAGTTCCCGCAGCCGCTGTCGTTAAACAGGACGTTGCCCGCTTTCGGCGACCCCATTCATATAACGCGGTAACGGAGATCGAAGTCATCATGTTGTCCTCGATTCGTGCACGGATACTCGCGACCTGCGTCGCCATCGTGGTAACGGCGTTGGCCGTGACAGGCGGCCTGGTCTATTACGTCGTCAAGCAACACAACGACGAGACAATCGACCAGAATCACAAGTCGATCCTCGCCGGGCACGCGCTGGCGATCAACGAATGGGTGGCCAGCAGAGGCCGGGAAACGCAGGCACTCGCGGACACGATCGCGATCGGCGAGGGTGATCCGCTGCCCGCGCTGAAGCTGCTTGGGAAGTCGGGCGGCTTCGAGGTGTTGACGCTCGGCCTGCCGGACAAGACCGCGTTCTCGAACGTGCCGCTCGCGCCCGGCTACGACCCGACAGCACGTCCGTGGTACAAGCAGGCCGTCAGCGCCGGCAGCCTGGTCGTGACGGCACTCTATCGTGACGCAACGACCGGCAAGCCGGCGGTTGCGTTCGCGGTACCCGTGGTGCGCGACGGCACGGTGAAGGGCGTGCTGGCCGCCAGCCTGTTCATGGAAAGTGTGAGCTCGATCGTGACCTCGGTACATCCGACGCCCGCGAGCTTCGCATTTCTGGTGGACAAGAGCGGGCGCGTGATTGCGTCGGCCAAGACCGACCTGATCATGAAGCCGGCAACCGGTCTTTCGCCGGCACTCGACGCCGACCACCTCGGCGCGCTGCAAACCGCGTCCGAGCCCGTCGCGGTCGACATCGACGGCGCCACCAAGCTGCTGCGGGCCCAGCCGATCGCCGGTACCGACTGGTCCCTCGTGCTCGCGCTCGACAAGGCCGACGTGACGGCCGGCATGCGCGCGGTCGCGACGACGACGCTGGCGGCGATCCTGATCGTGGCCGTGATCGCGGCCGCACTCGTCGGTGCGATGACGAACGCGGCCTTCAAGCGGATCCTGCTGGTGCGCGACGCGCTGACGGATGTGTCGACCGGTAGCGGCGACCTGACGAAACGCCTGCCGGCCGATGGCGCGGACGAAGCCGCGCAGATCGCGCATGCGTTCAACCTGTTCGCCGAAAAGATCAGTACGATCCTGCTGCAGATTCGCGAGTTCAGCGAATCCGTCAACCTCGCGAGCGCCGAGATCGCGCAGGGCAACCAGGATCTGTCCGGCCGTACCGAACATGCTGCATCGAGCTTGCAGGAAACCGCCGCCGCGCTCGAGGAAATCGCCGGCACGGCCCGCAATTCCGCCGATGCCGCGAGCCAGGTGAGCCGTCTGGCGGAATCGGCGTCGGACGTCGCGGTGCGCGGCGGCACGGTCGTCAGCGAAGTCGTGTCGACGATGAGCGAGATCACGCAGGCGTCGAGCGAGATCGCCAACATCGTCGGCGTGATCGACGGTATCGCGTTCCAGACCAACATTCTTGCGTTGAACGCTGCCGTCGAGGCCGCACGTGCGAACGAGCACGGCCGGGGCTTTGCGGTCGTCGCGGGCGAGGTGCGTGCGCTCGCGCAGCGCAGCGCGCAGGCGGCCAAGGAAATCAAGCAGTTGATTCACTCGTCGGTCGAGAAGATCGAGGGAGGCTCGGGACTCGTCCAGACGGCCGGCACGACGATGAACGAAATCGTCGAGGGCGTGCGCAGCATCACGAGCGTGATTGCGGAAATTACCGTTGCCGCCAAGGAGCAGAGCACGGGGATCGAGCAGGTGAATCAGGCGGTGTCGCATCTCGACAATGCGACGCAGCAGAACGCGGCGCTCGTCGAGCAGTCCGCGGCGGCCGCGACGTTGCTGCGCGAGCAGGCTGCCCGGCTCGCGCAGACGGTCGGCGAGTTCAAGCTCGAGGACCGCCGTGCGATGACGTCGCAGCCAGCGTGAGAAGGGCGATACCGGGTACGTCCGGCGGCGGTGCCGACGGACGCTGCAATCAGATCGTGATCCTCAAGATCGGGAAGAACCTGCCCGGGACGACGCTCGATTCCTTTTCGCCGATCTTTTCGGCGCCGAGCGCCAGATAGAACGGAACCGCATTGGGGTCTGCTTCGATCACGAAGCTTCTGATCCCTCTCGCGGCGCTTTCCCTGCGGACCTCTTCCCACAATGCCCGGGCGACACCGCGGCCCATGTGGTCGGGATGGACGAACAGCCATCCGGGCGTCGGGCGATCCGATGCCGACGACGCGCGGACCCAGAACCCGATGATTGCCGCGCCGGATTCCGCAACGTATCCGATCGACCCGTCGATCGTCTCCGGCGTAATCGTGAGATCGCTCTGCCACAAGTCGAGCCAGTCCTGCGGATAGCCCCAGTGTGCCTTCGACATGCGAGCCAGTTGCGTGAGGGCGTCCGCGTCCGCGGCACGGGCAGCGCGTACGGTGAATGCTTGGTGCATCTCGTCTCCTGTGATGGCCGCCCCCTTGGTTGGAGGTATCGCCCGGCATGCATCGACCCAACGCCGGATTCGCAGCTTGCCGACTCGAACGAAGGCCGGGCTCGGCGCGGCTACGCGACCTGCGATGCATGCCCGGCGGCGACGCGCCAGCCGGCAGATGATCGGCGCCAGAGCCGAGTATAGGCAAACATGCCGTCGAACGCCGTGCCGTCGAAATGGCCGGCGAGTCTTGCCTTCGTCGTGGTCAGGATCATTTCGCCGATCGCGTATGCGTGTGTTTCCTGCACATCGAGCCTGTCGAGGCGCAGCAGCTTCGCGCGATGCGCGGCCAGGTCGTCCTCCTTCGAGATGATCTGGCCGGTCGGAACGGTAAACACCAGGTCGTCGTCCAGCAATGCATCGAGCGCTTCGACATCGTTGGCCAGCATCGCGGCACGAAGGGCGATTTCACTGAGTTCGATCGCTGTACGGATTGCATCCATGTCAGGGCCTCGCATCGTCTCTGAAGGGTTGTGGTTCCGCTCATACCGGTGAGCAACAGCAGCAACGAACATGCCGCACCGACGAATACCGTCTACCGCGCGTTCGACAGCGATTGACGCCGGACGAGCATCACCACGCAGATGCCGATCGACGCGATGACGTTGACGGCCGGATAGAACGCGACCGCGACGCTCCACGTGCTCAACGCCAGCAAGGCCAGCGCGTACTTGAGCACGCACAGCGCGAAATACGCGAGGCTCTCGCTCCACGGATCGCGGATCGTCTTGCGGACGGTCGGGCCGAGTCCGGCCAGCTCGATCAGCGTGACCAGACAGATCGAGATCGTCGGGTCGTCGGTCAGCATCCACAGCGGAATGGCCGACAGGGCCGCGACCAGGAAAAACCAGTCGACACGTGTCCAGCCGCGTTCGCCCCGAAAGATGCTCGCCACCAGCGTCAGAAAGCAGGTGACGGCAATGGCCGCCGTGCACCACGCGGACGGCCCGGCACCCGCGACGAACTGGCCGGCCGCCGCGATCGCCGTGACGACCGACCACACGAGCCAGGTGAACAGATGCGGGCGAACCGTGCGCCGGTAGATGGCGAGCGCATACGGAATCGCCGCCAGCAAAGACACGGCCGTTCCGATCACGCCAAAGATTGAAGCGGTGCCCTGATCGACACTGATCATCGACGCATCCTCGTTCGCGCAGGCCGACCAGTATGTGGTCGGATGGGCCGGCGCGCAATGTCGTGCCGGCCAGATGTCGCAGCGGGTGTCACATCGCATCGCACTGGAAAGCCGATGCGAGCACTCGCAAACAAACGGCACCGGGATTGCGACGTGGCAGGAAAGCCCACTGCACGATCGCAGAATGAATAGAAATAACCTCTTCAATGAGAAGAAAAACTGTTCTTTCAAATCTCTTTTTGACGACCGACAGTTTGCCAACCGGACGACTGCGGCGATGCGCGGCGGTCATGGGCATCGGTCGTGCCCGCTGGCGCTTTCGTCGGGTCGAGTTCAGGCGCAGAACAACGCATACACGCCTGGTCGTCAAAACGGAGTCTCGAATGAACCCAACTTCAGCAGAAACTCATCAGCACGCGGACTGGAGACGTCTCGCGGCGCAAGTGGTCCCGAGAACGCTCGCGCATATCGGCGGGCGCGGCGTGGCGGCTCGAAGCGGCCGGACGTTCGCCGCGATCAATCCGGCGACGGAGGCCGTCATCGCGGAAGTCGCGTCGTGCGATGCACCGGACGTCGACGACGCGGTGCGTGCCGCGCGTCACGCGTTCGAATCCGGCGCCTGGTCGCGTTGCGCGCCGGCCGAGCGCAAGCGCGTGCTTTGCCGGCTCGGCGAACTCATCGCAGCGCACGGTGCGGAGCTCGCGCTGCTCGACTCGCTCAACATGGGCAAGCGCGTGGCCGACGCGTTCAGCATCGACGTGCCGGCCGCCGGCGGCCTGTTCAGCTGGTACGGCGAAGCCGTCGACAAGCTGCATGGCGAAGTCGCGTCGACCGACCCCGGCAACCTCGCGGTCGTCACGCGCGAACCGTTGGGCGTGGTCGGCGCCGTGGTGCCGTGGAATTTTCCGCTCGACATGGTCGCGTGGAAAGTGGCGCCGGCGCTGGCGGCCGGCAACAGCGTCGTGCTGAAGCCGGCGGAACAATCGCCGCTGTCGGCATTGCGGCTCGCGGAACTGGCGCTCGAGGCCGGCCTGCCGCCGGGCGTGCTGAACGTCGTGCCGGGCTACGGCGAAACCGCGGGGCGTGCGCTCGGGCTGCATCCCGACGTGGACGTGCTCGCCTTCACCGGATCGACGGCCGTCGGCAAGAAATTCCTCGAATACGCCGCGCAGTCGAACATGAAGCAGGTGTGGCTCGAGTGCGGCGGCAAGAGCCCGAACCTGGTCTTCGACGATACGGACGATCTCGACCTGGCCGCACGCAAGGCGTGCTTCGGCATTTTCTTCAACCAGGGCGAGGTGTGTTCCGCCAACTCGCGGCTGCTGGTCCAGCGTTCGATTCACGATGCGTTCGTCGACCGGCTGATTGCGCATGCCGCCGCGTTCATGCCGGGCGATCCGCTCGATCCGGCGAGCGGGATGGGCGCCATCGTCGACGAGCAGCAGCATCGGCGCGTGCGCGAGTGGATCGCACGCGGCCGCGATAGCGCGACGCTCGCGATCGGCGGAGGCGCGCCGCGTGTCGACGGCAAGGGCTACTTCATCGAGCCGACGATCTTCATCGACGTGAAGCACGACGACGCCATCGCGCGCGAGGAGATCTTCGGGCCGGTGCTGTCGGTGATGGCGTTCGACACCGAGGACGAGGCCGTCCGGCTCGCGAACGATTCGATCTATGGGCTGGCCGCATCGCTCTGGACCGGCAGCCTGTCGCGTGCGCACCGTGTATCGGGCCGGCTGCGTGCCGGCACGGTGTCCGTCAACACGGTCGATGCGCTGAGCGCGCAGACGCCGTTCGGCGGGTTTCGCCAGTCGGGCTTCGGCCGCGATCTTTCGCTGCATGCGATCGACAAGTACACGGGCCTCAAGACGACCTGGATCAGTTACTGATTCGACGCGGCAGGCCGTACGCGGTTGCGCCGCGCAACACGACAACGCTTTTTATCCCCACAACGAACCGGAGACTCGCCCATGAACGCGCCCAACTTTCCGCATCGTACGACGCAGGACTATCAACGCAGCGACGCCGCCCATCACCTGCATGCGTTCGTCGACCAGAAGGCGCTGAACGAGGAAGGCGCGCGCGTGATGGTGCGCGGCGAAGGTATCCATCTATGGGACAACGACGGCAACCGCTACCTGGACGGCATGTCCGGGCTGTGGTGCACCAACGTCGGCTATGGGCGGCCGGAGCTGGTCGACGCCGCCGCGAGGCAGATGAAGGAACTGTCCTACTACAACATGTTCTTTCATACGACGCACCCGTCGGTGATCGAACTGTCGGAGCGGCTGTTCGCGCTGCTCGGCAACCGCTTCAGTCATGTGGTGTATACCAATTCGGGATCCGAATCGAATGAAGTGCTGATTCGCACCGTGCGGCGGTTCTGGGACGTGATGGGCAAGCCGCAGAAGAAGGTGCTGATCGGCCGCGTGAACGGCTATCACGGGTCCACGGTGGGCAGCGCGTCGCTGGGCGGCATGGCGTTCATGCATGAAATGGGCGACCTGCCGATTCCGAACATCACGCACGTGGACGAACCGTACTGGTACGCGAATGGCGGCGACCTGAGCCCCGAGGCATTCGGCAAGCAGGCGGCGCTGTCGCTCGAGCGCAAGATCCTCGAGATCGGCGCGGAGCGCGTGGCCGCGTTCGTCGCGGAGCCGTTCCAGGGCGCGGGCGGGATGATTTTTCCGCCGGACGGCTACTGGCAGGAAATCGAGCGCATCTGCCGTCAGTACGACGTGCTGCTGTGCGCGGATGAAGTGATCGGCGGCTTCGGCCGCACCGGTGAGTGGTTCGCGCATCGTCACTTCGGCTTCGAACCGGACCTGATCTGCATGGCCAAGGGGCTGACCTCGGGCTACGTGCCGATGGGCGGGCTGATCATGAGCCGACGCGTCGGTGATGCGCTGGTCGACAAGGGGGGTGTCTACGCGCACGGGTTGACTTATTCGGGGCACCCGGTCGCGGCCGCCGTTGCGCTGGCCAACCTCGACGTGCTCGAGCGCGAAGGCCTCGTCGAGCGCACGAAGACGGATACCGGGCCGTACCTGCAGAAGGCGCTGCGCGATGCGTTCGGCAATCATCCGCTCGTCGGCGAGATCCAGGGGGTGGGTGCGGTCGGCGCGATCCAGTTCGCGAAGAACAAGGCGACGCGCGAGCGCTTTGCGAACGAGGCCGACCTGACCTGGCACAGCCGGACGGTCGGGTTCGAACTCGGCGCGATCGTGCGTTCGACGAACGGCCGACTGATCGTTGCGCCGCCGCTGGTGATCGATCACGCGCAAATCGATGAACTGGTCGACACGATGCGCAAGGCCGTGGATGCCACCGCGCGCGAAGTGCTCGGGATCGACTGCTGATCGTTGAGCGACGCACTTCCGTCCGATGAGAGTCGGGCGGGAGCGGATCGAATCATGGGGACCGCTGCGTGCAGCCACCGCGGCGGCTATCCGACAAGTTGAAGACTGGGCGTCGTGGTCGGTGGTCGCGATAAGGCGATGTGCCGCCGACTGCGTATTGGTAAGGAATGCAAATGGTACGGCTCGTGTGTTGAAGTCCGCACGGCTTTGAGCCGGCCACGTATTCCCGGTCACCCTGTAGCCCCCGAATCCACGAACATCACAACAGAAACAAGGAGACGAAATGAGTCACGGCGAGTCCATTGCTCATCTCGAGGAAAGCACCATCCAGCCGATTCCGTTGACCGAGCGGCACGGCAGCGCGAAGGACCTGTTCACGATCTGGTTCGGGTCGAACATCATGATGCTGACGATCGTCACCGGATCGCTCGCGACCACGGTGTTCAAGCAGCCGTTCTGGTGGGCGGCGCTCGCCACGCTGGTCGGCAGCCTGATCGGCGCGGTGTTCATGGCGTTGCATTCCGCGCAGGGGCCGCAGCTCGGCGTGCCGCAGATGATCCAGACCCGCGGGCAGTTCGGGTCGTTCGGCGCGCTGCTCGTGGTCGGGCTGGTGGTCGTGATGTATGTGGGCTTCTTCGCATCGAACTGCGTGTTCGGCGGGCAGGCGCTGCACAGCCTGAGCGCCGACATCCCGCTCGATGCGGGCGTCGTGGTGATCGGCCTGATCAGCCTGCTCGGATCGATCTACGGCTACAAGCTGATCCACGCGTATGCGCGGCTGTTGAGCTGGTGCTCGGGCAGCGTGCTCGTGCTGGCGTTCGTGTGGATCATCTTCGTGCACGGACTGCCCGCCGATACGTTCTCGAAGCATTCGCTGAACCTGTCGGGCTTCCTGGGCGCGATGTCGGTCGCCGCGCTGTGGCAGATTGCCTATGCGCCTTACGTATCGGACTATTCGCGCTACCTGCCGCCCGATACCGGACCGCGCACGGCATTCTGGTCGAGTTACTGGGGCTGCGTACTCGGTTCGTTCTTCCCGATGCTGCTCGGTTGCCTGGTGGGGCTCGCGACGCCCGACGGCAATGTCGTGAGCGGCCTCACGGGCCTCACGCAAGGGATCAGCGTGCTCGTGATCGTCGTGCTGTCGTTCGGCATCGCGGCCAGCAATGCGATGGAACTGTATTGCGGCGCGCTATCGGCCATCACCGTGCTGCAGACGCTCTTTCCGTCGTGGTCGGGCAAGGCGCGTGCGCGGGCGATGACCGCGATCGTGCTGTGCGGCATCGCGCTCGCGATCGCGCTGTTCGGGCAGGACAATTTCCTCGCCGGTTACACGAACTTCATCCTGCTGCTGCTGTACGTGCTCGTACCGTGGACCGCGATCAACCTCGTCGACTATTACCTCGTGTGTCACGGCGACTACGACGTCGATTCGTTCTTCCGGCAGGACGGTGGCATCTACGGACGCTTCAATACGATCGCCGTTGGCTCGTATGTCATCGGCACCGTCGCGCAGGCGCCGTTCATGGCGACTGATCTCTATACGGGAGAACTGGCGAGCCGGCTCGGTGGCGCGGACGTGTCGTGGATCGTCGGTTTGTCGCTGACGTCGCTCGTCTACTACGCGGGATGCAAGCTGTTCTCGCGGCCGCTGCAGCGCGTCGCGTGAGCGTTTCCGGGTCGGCCGGGCACGCAGTGTCGACGGCTACGTGCCGCATCATCCGTTCGCCACGCCCGGCTCTCCCTCCGCCGCATGGACGTCCCGCCGGAACGCACCGGGGCTCGTGCCCGTCCACTTGCGGAATGCGCGATGAAACGCGCTCGGCTCGGTGAAGCCGAGCTCGGCCGCGATCTCCGCGACGCTGAGCGCATGCCCGCGCAGCAGCGACTGGGCCAGCGCGCCGCGCAGCTCGTCCTTGATTGCCGCGAAGCTTTGCCCTTCGCTGCGCAGCCGCCGCCGCAGCGTCGCGGGCGTCGTGCCGAGGCGCACGGCCAGCGTATCGAAGTCGGGCCACTCCGCGGCCGGTAGCGTCTTCAACTGCGCACGCGTCTTCGCGACCCAGCCCGTATCGTGCCGGTAGCGGACGAGCAGGTTGCCGGGCGCACCGCGCAGGAACGTCTTCAGCGCCTGCTCGGAGCGGATCGTCGGCAGCGCGAGGTACGCGGCATTGAATGCGAGCCGGCTGTCGGGCCGGTCGAAATGCACGGGCACGCCGAAGAACTGGTGATAGTCGCTGCGCTGGTCGGGGCTCGGGCATGCGAAGTCGATGCGCTGCAGCGGGATGCGCCGGCCGATCAGCCAGCACGCGACGCCGAGCAGGATCAGCCAGAACGTCCGGTATGCGAACGCCGGGTAGGGCGCGCCCGTCTGCGTCAGCACGATCTGCGCCTGCCCGTCGGCCACGGTGAGCTCGCCATGCGGCTCGTCCAGTACGACGCGCAGGAACTGCAGCGCGCGACGCAGCGCCTTGTCGAGCGTGCCGGCATGCAGCACCGCATGGCACAGCAGCGTGAAGCTGCCGCGCCGCATCGGTCGCGCGGCGAGCCCGAAGAATTCGTCGTCGAGCGCAGCGGCGATCGCGAGCCACAGCCGGCCGTACTGCTGCGGCGTGACGGGCTCGCGCACGGCGGCCGGCAGGCCGGCGGCGCGTAGCACGGCCTCCGTCGGAAGGCCTTGCCGGCGCAGGCATGCGAGCGCGTCGTCGACGAAATCCGGCGAAATCATCTGCGGCCCCATTTTCCTACATTCTCCCGACATGGCAAAAGCGATCACGATTCTAGATTCGGTTTGTCATTGATTGCAATGTACGGGCTGTCTACTATCGAACTATCCCCGACGCGCCTCTGGCTCGCCGGCGGCCATAACGCACAGGAGACACGCATGTCTGATGGAGCTACCGCCCGCGCGGTGCCGGCCTACGCCGACGCCGTGGCCCGGTTCAGTATCGAGACCGCCGCGCAGCAACTGCACGGCGACCTGGAGCGCGGCCTGAACGCGTGCGTGGAATGCTGCGACCGGCACGCATCGGCGGACGCGATCGCGCTCGACTGGATCGACGCGGGCGGCCAGCACCATCGCTACACGTTTGCGCAGATGAAGGCGCTGTCGGCCCGCGTCGCGAACCTGCTGGTCGCGCAGGGCGTGAAGCCGGGCGACGTGGTGGCGGGCCTGTTGCCGCGCACGCCCGAACTCGTCGCGACGATCCTCGGCACGTGGCGCGCGGGCGCCGTCTACCAGCCGCTGTTCACCGCATTCGGCCCGAAAGCGATCGAGCACCGGCTGCGCATGAGCGATGCACGCCTGGTCGTGACCAACGTCGCGAATCGCGCGAAGCTCGACGAGATCGCCGGTTGCCCGCCCGTTGCGACGGTGCGCGAGCCGGGTGAAGCGCTGGCGGAAAGCGACATCGATTTCCGCGTGGCGCTCGAGGCGCAGTCCGACGTGTTCGAGCCGGTGCTGCGCAAGGGCACGGACCTGTTCATGATGATGTCGACGTCGGGCACGACGGGCTTGCCGAAGGGCGTGCCGGTGCCGCTGCGTGCGCTGCTCGCGTTCGGCGCATACATGCGCGACGCGGTGGACCTGCGTGCCGGCGACCGGTTCTGGAACATCGCCGATCCGGGCTGGGCATACGGCCTCTATTACGCGATCACGGGCCCGCTGCTGCTGGGCCACGCGACGACGCTCTACGAAGGCAGCTTCACGGTCGACAGCACGTACGACCTGATCGAACGGCTCGGGATTACAAGCCTCGCCGGCTCGCCGACGGCCTACCGGATGCTGATGGCGGCCGGCACGGACGCGGCGGCGCGGCTGAAGGGCAAGCTGCGCGTGGTCAGCAGCGCGGGCGAACCGTTGAATCCGGAAGTCGTGCGCTGGTTCGACGCGGCGCTCGGCGCGCCGATCTACGATCACTACGGCCAGACCGAACTCGGGATGGTCGTGAACAATCACCACGGCCTCGCGCATGCGGTCCACGCCGGGTCGGCCGGCTTGGCGATGCCCGGCTACCGCGTCGCGGTGCTCGACGACGTGAGCCGCGAGCTCGGCCCCGGCGAGCCGGGCAACCTCGCGATCGACATCGCACGCTCGCCGCTGCTGTGGTTCCACGGCTACTGGCAGCAGGACACGCCGGCGATCGCGGGCGGCTATTACCGGACCGGCGACAACGTCGAGCTGGAGCCGGACGGCACCGTGAGCTTCATCGGCCGCGCGGACGACGTGATCACGTCGTCCGGCTACCGGATCGGCCCGTTCGACGTGGAAAGCGCGCTGATCGAGCATCCGGCCGTGAGCGAGGCCGCCGTCATCGGCGTGCCCGACGCGGAGCGCACGGAGATCGTCAAGGCGTTCGTCGTGCTGTCGAAAGGCTATGACGGCACGCCGGCGCTGGCCGACGAACTGAGCCTGCACGTGAAGCGGCGGCTGTCCGCTCACGCCTATCCGCGCGCGATCGACTTCGTCGACGCGCTGCCTAAAACCCCGAGCGGCAAGATCCAGCGCTTCGTATTGCGCAAGATGGAAGCCGAGAAGGCCGCTCAACCCTGAACACAACCTGTACGGACTGCGAATGGATATCAAGGATCGCGTTTTTCTGATCACGGGCGCCGGTTCCGGCCTCGGCGCCGCGGTGGCGCGCATGGTGGTCGCGGAGGGCGGCAAGGCCGTGCTGCTGGATGTCAACGAAGAGGCCGGCGCGGGTCTCGCGCACGAGCTTGGCGCGGCCGCACGCTTCGTGAAGACCGACGTGACGAGCGAAGCCGACGGCCAGGCGGCCGTCGCCGCCGCGCGTGACGCGTTCTTCCGCATCGACGCGCTCGTCAACTGCGCGGGCGTCGCGCCGGGCGAGAAGGTGGTGGGCCGCGAGGGTCCGCATTCGCTCGATCGTTTCGCACGCGCGGTGTCGATCAATCTGGTCGGCACGTTCAACATGATCCGGCTGGCCGCCGACGCGATGTCGAAGCAGGAGCCCAATGCCGAAGGCGAGCGCGGCGTGATCGTCAACACTGCGTCGGTCGCGGCGTTCGACGGGCAGATCGGGCAGGCCGCGTATGCGGCGTCGAAGAGCGGTGTGGTCGGCATGACGCTGCCGATCGCGCGCGAACTCGCGCGGTTCGGCATTCGCGTCGTGACGGTCGCGCCGGGCATCTTCGCGACGCCGATGATGGCCGGCATGCCGCAGGACGTGCAGGATGCGCTCGGCAAGAGCGTACCGTTCCCGCCGCGGCTTGGCCGCCCGGAAGAATTTGCGGCGCTGGTGCGCCACATCGCCGAGAACACGATGCTGAACGGCGAAGTCATCCGTCTCGATGGTGCGTTGCGCATGGCACCGCGCTGACACTGGAGGAAGCGAATCATGACGACTCAGGATCCGATCGTAATCGTGGGTATGGCGCGTACGCCGATGGGTGGTTTCCAGGGCGACCTGGCGGCCGCCAGCGCGAGCGACCTTGGCGCGGTAGCGATTCGCGCGGCGCTCGAGCGCGCGAACGTGCCGGCCGAGCGCATCGATGAAATCGTGTTCGGCTGCGTGTTGCCGGCGGGCCAGGGCCAGGCGCCGGCGCGGCAGGCCGCGCTGAAGGCCGGGCTGCCGCTCGCGGCGGGTGCGACCACGGTCAACAAGATGTGCGGCTCGGGGATGAAGGCCGCGATGTTCGCGCATGACCTGCTGCTCGCGGGCTCGGCAGCCGTGGCCGTCGCGGGCGGGATGGAGAGCATGACGAATGCGCCGTACCTGCTGCCGAAGGCGCGCGCGGGGATGCGCATGGGTCACGGGCAGGTACTCGATCACATGTTCCTCGACGGGCTCGAGGACGCGTACGAGAAGGGCCGCCTGATGGGCACGTTCGCCGAGGATTGCGCGCAGGCCTACCAGTTCACGCGCGAGGCGCAGGATGCGTTCGCGATCGCATCGCTGACGCGCGCGCAACGGGCGATCGCCGACGGGCACTTCGTGTCGGAAATCACGCCGGTGACCGTGAAGGCCGGCAAGACCGAAACGGTCGTGTCGATCGACGAACAGCCGGGCAAGGCGAAGCTCGACAAGATCCCGACGCTGAAGCCGGCGTTCCGCGATGGCGGCACGGTGACGGCCGCGAATGCGTCGTCGATCTCGGACGGCGCGGCCGCGCTCGTGATGATGCGCCGCTCGGAAGCCGAGCGCCTCGGCCTCACGCCGAAGGCCGTGATCGTCGGGCATTCGACCTACGCGGACAAGCCGGGCCTGTTCGCGACCGCGCCGATCGGCGCGCTGCGCAAGCTGTCGGAGAAAACCGGCTGGAACCTGCGCGACGTCGACCTGTTCGAGATCAACGAAGCGTTCGCAGTGGTGCCGATGGCCGCGATGCGCGACCTCGACCTGCCGCACGAGAAGGTCAACGTGCACGGCGGCGCGTGTGCGCTCGGGCATCCGATCGGTGCATCGGGCGCGCGCGTGATGGTGACGCTGCTGGCCGCGCTCGAAACGTACGGGATGAAGCGCGGCGTCGCGTCGCTGTGCATCGGCGGCGGCGAGGCGACGGCGATCGCGATCGAGCGCGTCGCGTAACGTATCGCGCAGCGCGCCACGCGTCGTCCGCATGCGGCGACACGGCCGACGGGTATCGCACGGGAAACACCTGTGCGATACCCGTTTTGTTTTCGGCGGATCGCGTTGCCGCGCTACGCCTTCGCCTCCGGCGACACCGCTCCGCATGCGCGAATCACGAGCTGCACGACCTGTTCGGTCTTCTCGTCGTACGCCTTCTGCGTGAACGTTCGCTTGCCGCTCAGCGCGCGGATCTGCGCGTCGAAATCCGCGTAGTGCTGCGTGGTGGCCCAGATCAGGTACATCAGCGCATGCGCGTCGATCGGCGCGAGCAGCCCTCGCGCGATCCAGCCGTCGATGACCTTCACGCGCGTATCGAACCATGGCTTCACGCGTTCCGACAGGATGTCCTGCATGTGTTCCGCACCGTGGATGATCTCGTTGGCCCAGACCTTCGAGCCGAGCGGGCGCCGCCGCGACAGCGCCATCTTCGCGCGCACGTAGCCGCTGATCGCTACCACCGGATCGTCGTCGGCCTCGAATGTCCCGGCCGCGCGATGCCAGTCCTCGAACAGGTCGTCGAGCACGCGGCGGTACAGCGCAAGCTTCGTCGGGAAGTAGTAATGCAGGTTGGCTTTCGGCAGGCCGGCGCGCTCCGCGATCATCGCGGTGCTCGCGCCGTCGAGCCCGCGCTCCGCGAACACGGCCTCCGCGCAGGCCAGCAGATGCGCTTCGTTGGACTCGCGGATGTGCGCCTTGCGTCGCCGCAAAGGCACGGGCGTTTCGTCCCTGTCGGTGGCTGCGGTTGCCGCCTCGTCATGTCTCATCGTTGCCCTCGCGCGGCGGGGGTGCCGCGTTGGGCTTCATTCTAGCCGCTGATTCGCATCGAACGCACGCGAACCGATCTCGCGTAGTCATCGCCATGCTGCGTTGCGGTGGCACGTTTCTCGCTCCATTCATTCATGCAAGAAAGAGATTGATTTGGTCATTTTGATCGTCTAAAACCTGTCCAATCGGACAGGATTCGACGAGCGGCAGAAACCTTTCGGCCCGATTCGTCGGACGATCTTCGCGAACGACCGGGCATGCACCGCGCTTGGGCGGCGTTGCCCCGAAACAGGCATGACGCGCACCGGCACAGACCGGGCCGACGACATCACCGACCCCACAGGAGCGATACGAATGAACGCGGTATCGGAAACAGTGAAGCGGGCAGCTTTCGACACGTCGATCAAGGTCGACGGCAAGCGGTTGTGGGACAGCCTGATGGAAGTCGCGAAGATCGGCGCGACGCCGAAGGGCGGCGTGTGCCGTCTCGCGCTGACCGATCTCGACAAGGCCGGCCGCGACCTGATCGTCGGCTGGGCGAAGGCGGCCGGCTGCACGGTGACGGTCGATACGATGGGCAACGTGTTCATGCGTCGCGCGGGTCGCGTGGCCGATGCGGCGCCGGTCGTCACGGGCTCGCACGCGGATTCGCAGCCGACGGGCGGCCGCTTCGACGGCATCTACGGCGTGCTCGGCGGCCTCGAAGTAATTCGCAGTCTCAACGATCACGGCATCGAGACCGAGCATCCGGTCGAGGTCGTGATCTGGACCAATGAAGAGGGCTCGCGCTTCGCGCCGGCGATGGTCGCCTCCGGCGTGTTCGCGGGCGTGTTCCCGCTCGAATACGGGCTGTCGCGCAAGGATGTGGACGGCAAGACGATCGGCGAGGAGCTGGCGCGCATTGGCTACGCGGGCGACGTGCCGTGCGGCGGACGCAAGCTGCACGCGGCGTTCGAACTGCATATCGAGCAGGGGCCGATTCTCGAGGCGGAGTGCAAGACGATCGGCGTCGTGACCGACGCGCAGGGGCAGCGCTGGTACGAGATCACGTTCACCGGCCAGGAAGCGCACGCGGGGCCGACGCCGATGCCGCGGCGGCGCGACGCGCTGCTCGGCGCGTCGCGCGTGGTCGATCTCGTCAACCGGATCGGCCTCGATCATGCGCCGTTCGGCTGCGCGACGGTCGGCATGATGCAGGTCTACCCGAACTCGCGCAACGTGATTCCGGGCCGCGTGTTCTTCACCGTGGATTTCCGACATCCGGACGACGCGGTGCTCGCGAAGATGGATGCAGCACTGCGCGAAGGTGTGGCGCGCATCGCGGGCGACATCGGGCTCGAGACCGAACTCGAGCAGATCTTCTATTACAAGCCGGTCGCGTTCGACTCTGCCTGCGTGGAAGCCGTGCGCAGTGCAGCCGACCGCTTCGGTTTCTCGCATCGCGACATCGTGTCGGGTGCCGGCCATGATGCGTGCTACCTCGCGCAGGTCGCGCCGACGTCGATGGTGTTCGTGCCGTGTGTCGACGGCATCAGCCACAACGAGATCGAGGACGCGACGCCCGCCTGGATCGAGGCGGGCGCGAACGTGCTGCTGCACGCGATGCTGTCGCGCGCATGCGAGCCGGCTTCATGACGCCAGGGCCGTAGCAGCCGGCAGGCTGATCAACGCCTGACAGCCTGACCGTAGCATGCCTAACAACGACCGCCCCGACTGTGCATTCGCAGCCGGCGGGGACGGCTTTGTCTCCACCCATTCGAAGGAACGCGTATGACCACCCAGCCAACCGGCGATATCGCCGCGCATCGCCTGTCGTCCACGCAACTCTCGTGCGAATTCGCCGACATCGCGCCGCTGCTCGATCCGACTGCCGCGGCGGCCGCCGCCAGCCGCTGCCACTACTGCTACGACGCGCCGTGCGTGCAAGCCTGCCCGACGCAGATCGACATCCCGAGCTTCATCCGCAAGATCGGCAACGGCAACCTGAAGGGCGCCGCGACCGACATCCTGTCGGCGAATCCGCTTGGCGGGATGTGCGCCCGCGTGTGTCCGACCGAGATCCTGTGCGAAGGCGCATGCGTGCGCAACCATCAGGATGCGCAGCCCGTCGCGATCGGCGCGCTGCAGCGGCACGCGACCGACTGGGCGATGGAAACCGGCGCGGTGCGTTTCACGCGCGCGCCGGACACGGGCCGTCATGTCGCGGTGGTCGGCGCGGGGCCGGCCGGACTCGCGTGTGCGCACCGGCTCGCGCTTGCCGGGCATCGCGTCACGCTGTTCGACGCGCGCCCGAAGGCCGGCGGCCTCAACGAATACGGGATCGCCGCATACAAGACCGTCGACGATTTCGCGCAGCGTGAAGTCGAGTGGCTGCTGTCGGTGGGCGGCATCACGTTGCAAACCGGCGTCGCGCTGGGCCGCGACATCACGCTCGGCGCGCTGCGTGAGCAGCACGACGCGGTGTTTCTCGCGATGGGGCTCGGCGGCGTGCGTGCGCTGTCGATCGACGGCGAGCAACTGAACGGCGTGATGAACGCGGTCGACTTCATCGAGCAGGTGCGGCAGGCCGATGCGCTGGAGAACGTGGCGGTCGGGCGGCGCGTGGTCGTGATCGGCGGCGGCAATACGGCCATCGATGCGGCGGTGCAGAGCCGCAAGCTCGGCGCCGAGCGCGTGACGATGGTGTACCGGCGCGGCGTGGAGGCGATGAGCGCGACGTGGGCCGAGCGCGAGTTCGCGCAGAAGAGCGGCGTCACGCTCGTCACGCACGCGAAGCCGGTGTGCATGGCGGGGGAGAACGGGCAGGTGACGGGTGTCGAGTTCGAGGCGGTATCGGGCGAGCGTTTCACCGTCGAGGCGGACATGGTGCTGAAGGCGATCGGCCAGACGCTGGTGCCGGACGCCATCGACGCCGCGCTGTTGACGGCGGACGGCGCGCGCATCGCGGTGGACGCCGACGGGCGCACCGCATGGCCCGACGTGTGGGCCGGCGGCGACTGCGCGGCGACGGGCGGCGTCGACCTCACGGTGCAGGCCGTGCAGGACGGCAAGCGCGCGGCCGCGTCGATCGACGCGACGCTCGCGCAGCGCGACGCGAAGGCCGCGTGAGCGCACCACGCGCGTCACCCACCACGAGCACAACCAACACGACCCCACTCTCACGGAGCCGACCATGGCCGACCTTCGCTGCACCATCGCGGGCATCACTTCGCCGAACCCCTTCTGGCTGGCGTCCGCGCCGCCGACCGACAAGGCCTACAACGTGAATCGCGCGTTCGAGGCCGGCTGGGGCGGCGTCGTGTGGAAGACGCTCGGGCTCGATCCGCACGTCGTCAACGTCAGTTCGCGCTATGGCGCGGTGCAGTGGAACGGCCAGCGCATCGCGGGGCTGAACAACATCGAGCTGATCACCGACCGTCCGCTCGACGTGAACCTGAGAGAGATCGCGCAGGTGAAGCGCGACTGGCCGGACCGCGCGCTGATCGTGTCGCTGATGGTGCCGTGCAACGAGCGCGACTGGAAATGGATCCTGCCGCTCGTCGAGGACACGGGCGCCGACGCGGTCGAGCTGAACTTCGGCTGTCCGCACGGGATGAGCGAGCGCGGGATGGGCGCGGCGGTCGGGCAAGTCCCCGAATATGTGGAGATGGTCACGCGCTGGGTGAAGGAGGGCACGAAGCTGCCGTGCCTCGTGAAGCTCACGCCGAACATCAGCGACATCCGGATGGGATCGCGCGCCGCGTACAAGGGCGGCGCGGACGGCGTGTCGCTGATCAACACGATCAACTCGATCGTCGCGGTCGATCTCGACCACATGGCGCCGATGCCGATGGTCGACGGCAAGGGCACGCACGGCGGCTATTGCGGCCCGGCGGTCAAGCCGATCGCATTGAACATGGTCGCGGAGATCGCACGTGACCCGGAAACGCCGAACCTGCCGATCTCGGGCATCGGCGGCATCTCGTCATGGCGCGACGCGGCGGAGTTCATGGTGCTCGGCGCCGGCAGCGTGCAGGTGTGCACCGCCGCGATGCATTACGGATTCCGGATCGTGTCGGACCTGGCCGACGGATTGTCGAACTGGATGGACGAGAAGGGCTACGCGACGCTCGACGACATCCGCGGCCGCGCGGTGCCGAACGTGACCGACTGGAAATACCTGAACCTGAAGTACGACATCAAGGCGCGCATCGACCAGGACCGCTGCATCCAGTGCGGGCTGTGCCATATCGCGTGCGAGGACACGTCGCACCAGGCGATCACCGCGACGAAGGATGGCGTGCGCCACTTCGAAGTGGTCGATTCGGCATGCGTCGGGTGCAATCTTTGCATGCATGTGTGTCCGGTCGAGCAATGCATCACGATGGAGCGGGTCGATTCGGGTGACTACGCGAACTGGACCACGCATCCGAACAATCCGGCGAGCGCGGACGCGGGGGCGAGTGCAGGCGCGTCGGCCCCCGAGAAGCACGCGAAGAAGGCTGCTTGACGGCGTCCGGCGACGCAGGTCATCCTGCATCGCCGCCTTTCGTTCCACCCGGGCCGGCATCGGACGATGCCGGCGCTGATGTTTTAGTGGAGTGCGTTCGATGAATCACGCAGCGAATCCCGCCGATCCCGACAGCGCCGCGGCGCAGGGCGGCAGCCTGTACAACGACGACCTCGCGCCGACGACGCCGGCGCAGCGCACGTGGAAGTGGTATCACTTCGCGGCGCTGTGGGTCGGGATGGTGATGAACATCGCGTCGTACATGCTGGCGGCCGGGTTGATCCAGGAAGGCATGTCGCCGTGGCAGGCGGTGACGACCGTGCTGCTCGGCAACCTGATCGTGCTCGTGCCGATGCTGCTGATCGGCCATGCGGGCGCGAAGCACGGGATTCCTTACGCGGTGCTCGTGCGCGCGTCGTTCGGCACGCAGGGCGCGAAGCTGCCGGCGCTGCTGCGGGCGATCGTCGCGTGCGGCTGGTACGGGATCCAGACCTGGCTCGGCGGCAGCGCGATCTATACGCTGCTGAACATCCTGACCGGCAATGCACTGCACGGCGCGGCGCTGCCGGTCATCGGCATCGGGTTCGGGCAGCTCGCGTGCTTCCTCGTGTTCTGGGCGCTGCAGCTCTACTTCATCTGGCACGGCACCGATTCGATCCGCTGGCTCGAGAGCTGGTCCGCGCCGATCAAGGTCGTGATGTGCGTGGCGCTCGTGTGGTGGGCGACGTCGAAGGCGGGCGGCTTCGGCACGATGCTGTCGGCGCCGTCGCAGTTCGCGGCGGGCGGCAAGAAGGCCGGGCTGTTCTGGGCGACCTTCTGGCCGGGGCTGACCGCGATGGTCGGCTTCTGGGCGACACTCGCGCTGAACATTCCCGACTTCACGCGCTTCGCGCATTCGCAGCGCGACCAGATGATCGGGCAGTCGATCGGGCTGCCGTTGCCGATGGCACTGCTGTCGGTGGTGTCGGTCGTCGTGACGTCGGCGACCGTCGTGATCTACGGCAACGCGATCTGGGATCCGATCGACCTGACGAGCCGGATGACGGGCATCGGCGTGGGCATCGCGCTCGTGATCCTCACGCTCGACACGATGTGCTGCAACCTCGCCGCGAATCTCGTCGGCCCGGCCTACGACTTCTCGAGCCTGTGGCCGAAGGCGATCTCGTACCGCACGGGCGGGATGATCACCGCGACGATCGCGATCGTGATGATGCCGTGGAAGATCCTCGCGACGACGGACGGCTACATCTTCACCTGGCTCGTCGGCTATTCGGCGCTGCTCGGGCCGGTGGCGGGGATTTTGATGGTCGACTACTTCCTGATTCGCGGCACGCGGCTCGACACGCGCGCGCTGTTCGACGAGCGCGGCGGCTTCAGCTACGCGCGCGGCTGGAACCCGGCCGCGCTGGCCGCGCTCGCGGTCGGCGTGCTGCCGAACCTGCCCGGCTTCCTGCATACGGCCTTTCCGGCGTCGTTTCCGAACGTGCCGGCTTTCTTCAACACGCTTTACACGTACGCGTGGTTCGTCGGCCTCGTGCTGGCGTCGTGCGTGTACGGCACCTGGATGAAATGGCGCGCCGGACAGCACGCGCAGATCGCGCGCGCCTGATGCGGCACCCGACAGTCAACGAGGAGGCAACCCCATGGCAATCCTGATTCGTGGCGGCACCGTGGTCGATGCGGACCGCTCCTACCGCGCGGACGTGCTCTGCGCAGCCCCGGAGGACGGCGGCACGATCCTGCAGATCGCCGAGCAGATCGACGCACCGGCCGGCGCGACCGTCGTCGATGCGCACGGCCAGTACGTGATGCCGGGCGGCATCGATCCGCATACGCACATGGAACTGCCGTTCATGGGCACGACCGCGAGCGACGATTTCTACTCGGGCACGGCCGCCGGGCTCGCGGGCGGCACGACGAGCATCATCGACTTCGTGATCCCGAGCCCGAAGCAGCCGCTGATGGATGCGTTCCATGCCTGGCGCGGCTGGGCCGAGAAGGCGGCGGCCGACTACGGCTTCCACGTGGCCGTGACGTGGTGGGACGAGAGTGTGCATCGCGACATGGGCACGCTCGTGCGCGAGCACGGCGTGTCGAGCTTCAAGCACTTCATGGCGTACAAGAACGCGATCATGGCCGACGACGAGGTGCTCGTGAACAGCTTCTCGCGTGCGCTCGAACTCGGCGCGTTGCCGACCGTGCACGCGGAGAACGGCGAGCTCGTGTTCCAGTTGCAGAAGGCGCTGCTCGCACGCGGGATGACGGGGCCGGAGGCGCATCCGCTGTCGCGGCCGCCGGAGGTCGAGGGCGAGGCCGCGAACCGCGCGATCCGCATCGCGCAGGTGCTCGGCGTGCCGGTGTATATCGTGCATGTGTCCGCGAAGGACGCGGTCGATGCGATCACCAAAGCGCGCAGCGAAGGGCTGCGCGTGTTCGGCGAGGTGCTGCCGGGCCACCTGGTGATCGACGAGGCCGTCTATCGCGATCCGGACTGGACGCGTGCGGCCGCGCACGTGATGAGCCCGCCGTTCCGCTCGGCCGAGCATCGCGAGGCGCTGTGGCGCGGGCTGCAGGCGGGGCAACTGCATACGACGGCAACCGATCACTGCGTGTTCTGCGCATCGCAGAAGGCGATGGGCCGCGAGGATTTCACGAAGATCCCGAACGGCTGCGGCGGTGTCGAGGATCGCATGTCGGTGCTGTGGCATCACGGCGTGAATCATGGCCGCATCACGCCGAACGAGTTCGTGCGGATCACGTCGACGAACGCCGCGCAGATCTTCAACCTGTATCCGCGCAAGGGCGCGGTGCAGGTGGGTGCCGATGCCGATCTCGTCGTGTGGGATCCAGCCGCGACGAAGACGATCTCGGTGAAGACCCATCATCAGCAGGTCGATTTCAACGTGTTCGAGGGGATGACGGTGCAGGGCGTCGCAACGCACACGCTCACGCGCGGCGCACTCGCGTGGGCCGACGGCGATCTGCGTGCCGTGCGCGGCGCGGGCCGCTACCTGAAGCGCCCGCCGGCGGCGAGTTACTACGAGGCCGCGCGGATCGCGAACCGGTTGCGCGAACCGCATCCGGTCGAGCGCGCCGGCTGAGCGTTGCGTGTCGCGCGGGGCGTGTCGGTTGGAACGACACGCCCCGCGCATGTTAGAGCGTGCGTCTCCGTTCGTGACGGCACCGCTCATGCCGCCTCCCCGTATCACGCCAATGCGCTCAATATTTGGGACGGATGGAGCGTGATCGCGCCTTTCCGATCTCCAGGTACATAGAACAACTGAGCAAATCAACGCAACACGCGATGTCGCGCAAATGCGACCATTTTGTTTGCGTTGTCGACGTGCATGCCCGCGAGTAATATCCACCGACGGCGTTGCGCAGGCGTGCCGGGCCGCCCGCCGAACAATCCAACAACATTGAGAGCAAGGAGTACGAGGTGGATATTCTGCGCAGTCTCCTGGGTATGCTGTTCCTGCTGCTGGTGGCCTATCTGCTGTCGAACAACCGGCGCGCGGTGAGCGGCCGGACCCTGATCGCGGCGCTGTGCACGCAGCTGGCGATCGGTGCACTGGTGCTGTTCGTGCCGGTGGGCCGTGCGGTGCTGGCGGGCGCCGCGAACGGCGTCAATCGCGTGCTCGACATGGGCAATCACGGCATCGCATTCGTATTCGGTGGGCTCGTCGACAGCCGGATGTTCCAGCTGTTCGGCGACGGCGGGTTCGTGTTCGGCCTGCGCGTGCTGCCGATGATCATCTTCGTGACCGCGCTGATCGCGGTGCTGTACTACATCGGCGTGATGAAGTGGATCGTCGCGATCCTCGGCGCGGCGCTCGCGAAAGTGCTCGGCGTGAGCCGCATCGAGGCGTGCTCGGCGGTGGCGACGATCTTTCTCGGGCAAAGCGAGATGCCCGCGCTCGTGAAGCCGTTCGTGCGGAACATGACGAGCGCCGAGATCTTTACGGTGATGGCGAGCGGCATGGCGTCGGTCGCGGGGTCGGTGCTGGTCGGCTACGCCGGCCTCGGCGTGCGGATGGAATACCTGCTCGCCGCGTCGTTCATGGCGGTGCCGGGCGGGCTGCTGTTCGGCAAGCTGCTGTATCCGACGGTCGAGCCGAGTCGCGTCGTGGTCGACGGGCTCGACTTCGACGACAAGCGGGCCGCCAACGTGATCGAGGCGGCGGCGTCCGGCGCGTCGGTCGGGCTGCGGATCGCGATCAACGTCGGCGCGATGCTGATCGCGTTCGTCGGCCTCATCGCGCTGATGAACCTGATCGTCGGCGGCGTGGCCGCGTTCGTGGGCTTTCCGCAGATCACGCTGGTGGGTATCATCGGCCACCTGTTCGCGCCGCTCGCGTGGATCATCGGCGTGCCGTGGCACGACGCGGCGCTGGCCGGCAACTTCATCGGCGAGAAACTGATCTTCAACGAGTTCGTCGCGTATGGCGACCTGTCGCCGTACCTGAAGGGCGGCGAGCACGTCGCGGCCGCCGGCCTGCAGGTGCTCGACCCGAAGACGCTCGCGATCGTGTCGTTCGCGCTGTGCGGCTTCGCGAACTTCTCGTCGATCGCGATTCTCGCGGGCGGCTTCAGCGCGGTCGCGCCCGAGCGCCGCTCGGAAGTCGCGCGGCACGGCCTGCGCGCATTGACGGCCGCGACGCTGTCGAACCTGATGAGCGCCGCGATCGCCGGCCTGTTCTTTTCCCTGCATTGAGCCCGCAGCGGCCATCGATTGATCGAGGAGAGGCAACGATGTTCTTACCGCAGGAATTCATTCGCCGGAAGCGCGACGGCCAGCCGCTCGATCGCGACGGGATCGCCGCGTTCGTGCGCGGCGTGACCGACGGCAGCGTGACCGAGGGTCAGGTGGCCGCGTTCGCGATGGCCGTGTATTTCAACGACCTGAGCACCGACGAGCGCGTCGCGCTGACGCTCGCGCAGCGCGACTCGGGCGACGTGCTCGACTGGCGCGCGCTGGATCTCGACGGGCCGGTGATCGACAAGCATTCGACCGGCGGCGTCGGCGATGTCGTGTCGCTGATGCTCGGGCCGATGGTGGCCGCGTGCGGCGGCTACGTACCGATGATCTCGGGGCGGGGGCTCGGACACACCGGCGGCACGCTCGACAAGCTGAGCGCGATTCCCGGCTACAACGTGGCGCCCGACACGGACGCGTTTCGCCGCACGGTGCGCGACGTCGGCGTCGCGATCATCGGGCAGACCGCGCGGCTGGCGCCCGCCGACATGCGCATCTATGCGATTCGCGACGTGACGGCGACCGTCGAGTCGGTCGCGATGATCACCGCATCGATCCTGTCGAAGAAGCTCGCGGCCGGGCTCGACGGGCTCGTGATGGACGTCAAGGTCGGCTCCGGCGCCTTCATGCCGACCGCCGAGAAATCGGCGGAGCTGGCGCGCAGCATCGTCGACGTCGGCAACGGCGCCGGGATGAAGACGACCGCGATCCTCACCGACATGAACCAGTCGCTCGCGCCGTGCGCGGGCAATGCACTCGAAGTGGTGTGCGCGATCGACTATTTGACGGGCGAGTCGCGCCCGGCGCGCCTGCATGAGGTCACGATGGCGCTTTCCGCTGAGCTGCTCGTCACCGGCGGGCTGGCACGCGACGTCGCAGAAGCGCGCGCGAAGTTGCAGCAGGCGCTCGATACGGGTGCGGCAGCGGAACGCTTCGCGAGGATGGTCACGGCGCTCGGCGGCCCTGCGGACCTGATCGACGCACCTGCGCGTCATCTCGCGCGGGCGGAGGTGATCGTGCCGGTTCCGGCGCGCACGAGCGGCGTGGTGCAGCGCGTCGATTGCCGCGCGCTCGGGCTCGCGGTCGTCGCGCTCGGCGGCGGCCGCACGCGCGCGGCGGACGCGATCGACTACAGTGTCGGCCTGACGGCGCTCGCGGAGATCGGGCAGCGTGTCGAGGCCGGCGAGCCGCTCGGCTACGTGCATGCCCGTGACGCCGCAGCCGCCGCGCACGCGGTGGACGCGCTCCAGCGCAGCTACGTGCTGGGCGAAACCGGTGATGCGCCGCCGACCATTTATCAGCAGATCGGCTGAGCAAGCACCGACAGGCACAGGCGATCACTTCGCTTGACGTCACGGGTGTATCGCGACGGTCGTGGCTTGGTCGCGCCGATACCTCCCGCACACAATCGAGGGTATGACGAGATGGAACGAAACGAACTGATCGACGCGGCGAAGGCGGCGCGCGAACGCGCGTATGCGCCGTATTCGCGCTTCAAGGTCGGCGCGGCGCTGCAGGCGCGCGACGGGACGGTTTTTCACGGCTGCAACGTCGAGAACGCGTCCTACGGACTCTGCAATTGTGCGGAACGCACGGCGATGTTTTCGGCCATCGCCGCCGGTTATCGTCCGGGGGATTTCACGCGGCTCGCGGTGGTGGGCGACACGGACGGCCCGATCGCGCCGTGCGGCGCGTGCCGTCAGGTGATCATCGAGATCGGCACGCCCGACATCGAAGTGATCCTGGCCAACCTGAACGGGGCCGTCGAGGTCACGACGGCCCATGCATTGCTGCCGGGCGCGTTCCGGTTGTAACGGCGCGCGCTTCTCGAGTCACGCGCCGCCCGCATCACGCACCGTCGCGCGCGTCGCGGATCGGGATCACCGTGCGTGCGCCGCACTGGCGCAGCAGGTCGCGCAGCTCATTGATGACCGGAAACACCTCGTGGTTCCAGTCGGCGCCCTGGGCGTCGTGCGCTTCCTGCTCGCGCTCGACGATCCAGCGATCCTCGCGGAAGATGCGCTCGGTGAACCAGACGAGCAGCGGCCACGCGAGATCGAGCGCGAACGGGATGCCGGGCTTGTGGATCGACAGCAGTCCGAACGTGCGGTTGGTGCGCTGCTCGGCGTCGAGCGGCACGTAGACGATCCACAGGTCCATCACGAGCGTCCCTTCGCTCGAGCGGATCTGCAGTGTCTGGTACGGGTAGCCGGTGCGCACCGTCATCACGCTCTTGTCGGACTGGTCGGCCGGCTTCTTGCTGGCGCCGAACACGAGCGCTTCGCCCACCGGCTGCTTGCCTTCCATCCGCGCGAACGTGTAGTCGACCTCGACCCAGTCGTCGCCGCGGCGCCGGCCCACCGAGCGCGCGCGCATCTGCCCCATCTGCTTGCGATGCAGGAACTGATGGTTCATGTCCATCAGGTTCTCGTGCATGAACGAGTAGTGGCACTTGACCTCGCGGCCGAAGCGGCGCGTCTTGTATGCGCGGTTGTCCGCCGATTCGAGCGCGGGGAACGGCCGGGTATCGGCGAGCGTCGCATCGCCCGGGAACACGAAGATCAGCCCGTGCGCTTCGCGGCACGGATACGCACGCACGCCGTTGGGCAGCCGCTCGCGGCCGAGGTACGGCACGTCGACGCAGCGGCCGCTGTCGCACGCGTAGGTCCAGCCGTGATAGCAGCAGCGCAGTGTCTCGCCGCTCACGACGCCTGCGTGCAGCGGCACCTGGCGGTGCGCGCAACGATCCTCGAGCGCATACACGGCGCCGGATTCGGTGCGCACGAGCACGATCGGATCGCCGGCGAAGCGCACGCCGAGCGTCTTGCCGCGTTTCAGCTCGCGCGACCACGCGAGCGGATACCAGTGATCGGGATGAATCGGCACGCGGCGCAGGTCGCGCACGGCCGCGCCGGAAGAGGGTTCTCCAAGGATGCCGCTGTCAGGAATGGGCACTGCGCGCATGCGTGACGTCTCCAGGCTGAACAGGGATTCCGGGCGCCGCATGATGCGGCGGGGATCTGGAGAAGTCTACGCGAAGTTGCCGGTCGCGGCGGACGCGATGCGGGTTTGCCCCGGCACGGCGGTCGCGGTGTCGTTGATGCAGCGCAAACCGGGTCGAAGGCGGCGCGCACGTGGCCAGCGGTGGCCGCACGGGCACAGGCCGCGCGGCGGGCACCACGCCGTCACCCCGTCACGCGGCCGCTTGCCGGTCACGAGCGCGCATCGCGCCACAGTACCGCGTCGGTGCGGTACAGCGCCGGGAAGTGCTGCTTCAGCCCGGTGATCTTCGGCATGTCGTTGTACGCGATGTACGGCGCGTCGGGGTGCAGTTCGAGGTAGTTCTGGTGATACGCCTCGGCCGGATAGAACCCCTTGTAGTCCTCGACGCGCGTGACGACGGGCGCCGGAAACACGTGCGCGGTGCCGAGCTGCGCGATGTACGCGGTCGCGACCGCGCGTTGCTGCGCAGTGGTCGGAAAGATCGCCGACCGGTACTGCGACCCTTCGTCGGGGCCCTGCCGGTTGAGCTCGGTCGGGTCGTGCGCGACCGAGAAGAACACCTGTAGCAGCCGGCCGTACGTGATCTGCGTCGGGTCGTAGACGATGCGCACCGATTCGGCGTGCCCGGTCAGCCCCGAGCCGACGAGCGCGTAGTGCGCGGTTTCGGACGCGCCGCCCGCATAGCCGGCCGTGACCTGCTTCACGCCCTTCACGTGCTCGAACACGCCCTGCACGCCCCAGAAGCAGCCGCCGGCGAGCACGGCCGTCTCGTCGTGCGAGGCGCCGGGTGTTTCGTCGAGCGCCGGCGCGGGCACGGTGCGCATCGGCTCGGCGGAATTGACGATGCGCTGGTAGCCGAACACGGCGGCGGCCGCGACGGCGATGGCGCCGATGCGGCGCAGCATCGCCGTGCGCCGTTGCGGTGCCGGGCTGCGGGAGGAGGGGATGTTCACGGTGTGCTCCTTCGAAAGGCGGTGTGGGAAGCGGGTGGCCCGGACGCGGCGCCGGTGCGCCGCGTCCTGCCGGGATCAGCCGAACGTGAACGCATACGCATTCACGCCGGGATCGAGAAACTCGATTGAGAACGTGCGGTCGGCGATCGCGCCGGGCTGCCGGACCAGCTGGTACAGGCGCTGCCCGGTCACGGTGCCGTAGCCTTGCGCATCGACGTCGCTGCCGTGCGCGGCACCGGGCGCCGCGCCGTCGAGCGTCACGCGAAAGCGCACCGGCTTGCCGTCCTCGCCGGGGCCCAGCACCAGGTGCAGGTCGCGTGCGTGGAAGCGATAGACGATGCGGCCGGCCGGCGCCGCGAGCGTCGCGCGTTCGGCGCCGACCTGCCACATGCCGGCGAGGCCCCAGTCGTTGAGATCGGGCTGGGCCGGCTCGGCGTAGTGGTACGCCGCGTCGCGCACCACCCCGCCCGGCGACATGAAAGCCTCGGCGCGTGCGTAGCCGACGTAGGTCTCGGGCGAGCGGACGTCCGCGCTGTCGGCCGCGGCGAGCGCCCCCTTCGCGGGCGCACCGGCGAGCCCGATCGGCACGTTCAGTGCTTCCGGATGGCCGGCCTCGGCGAGCAGCGACTGGATCGCGCGCTCCGATTCCGCGTATTCGCCTTCGCCGAAGTGGTGGCGGCGCACGCGCCCCTGCGCGTCGACGAAGTAGTGTGCGGGCCAGTATTCGTTGTTGAACGCGCGCCAGATCGTGAAGCGGTTGTCGATCGCGACCGGGAAGTCGATGCCGAGGTCGTGCACGGCTTTCTTCACGTTGCCGATGTCGCGCTCGAACGCGAACTCGGGTGCGTGCACACCGATCACGACGAGCCCGTACGGCGCGTACTTGCGCGCCCAGGCAGTCGTATACGGCAGTGTGCGCAGGCAGTTGATGCACGAATACGTCCAGAAATCGACCAGCACGACCTTGCCGCGCAGGCTGGCCGCCGTCAGCGGCGGCGAGTTCAGCCACTGCACCGCGCCGTCGAGCGACGGCAGCGTGCCTTCGACGGGCAGTGCGGCCGGCGCATGCGTCGTCTCCACCGCGCGCATCATTGCGCCGCCGGCGATCGGCCCGCCGTTGGCTTGCGCGCTCTCGGCAGCCGCGGCCATCATCGCGCCGCCGTTCGCGTTGTCGGCGGCATTGCCGGTGGTGGCCATTGCCGCCGGTGCGCCCGGTGCGCCATTCGAACGCCCGCCGAGCCGGTCGACGAGCTTCGTCTCGAGCCCGCCCGTCGTGACGGTCGACAGCTGCGCGAGCGCACCCGTATCGAGGCCGAGCGCGATCGCGCCGACGCCGGCCAGCAGCGCCACGCCGATCCCGCGCTTGATCCATTCGCCGGCGCCGAGCGAGCGCTTCATCGCGGCGAACACCTTGCCGCCGATCACGAGCGCGACGCCGAGCGACGTCGCCGCGCCGGCCGCATACGCGACCAGCAGCAGCGTCGTGCCGACGCTGGCGCCGCGCAGCGCGGCCCCGGTCAGCACGAGCCCGAGGATCGGGCCCGCGCACGGCGCCCACAGCAGCCCGGTCGCGACGCCGAGCAGCAGCGACGACGCGGGGCCGGCCGGGCGGCCGTCGCGTTGCGCGAAGCCGGTGAGCCGGTTGCCGGCGGCGACGAGCGGGCGCGTCAGGTGTTCCGCGAGGCGCGGCATCAGCAGGGTCAGGCCGAAGATCGCGAGCAGCACGATCGCGACCCAGCGGCCGGCCTGGTTGGCCTGCGCGACCCAGCCGCCGCCGACGGCGGCGAGCGTCGCGACGACGGCGAACGTGAGCGCCATGCCGACCAGCAGCGGCAGGCCGCTGCGGACGAACGGCTGGTCGGCGCGCGCGAACACGAACGGCAGCACGGGCAGGATGCACGGGCTCAGGATCGTGAGCACGCCGCCGAGGTAGGCAAGGACGATGAGCAGCATGGTGCGTTCTCCAGTCGGTCGGGAGTTCGGGGCCGGATCAGGCGGCGGCGGGGTGGAAGGTGAGCGCGAGGCCGTTCATGCAGTAGCGCAGGCCGGTCGGTTGCGGACCGTCGTCGAACACGTGGCCGAGATGGCCGCCGCAGCGGCGGCAGTGCACTTCGGTGCGGACCATCCCGAACGATGCGTCGGTGTTCGTGGCGACCGCGTGGTCGAGCGGCTTCCAGAAGCTCGGCCAGCCCGTATGGCTGTCGAACTTGGTGGCCGACGAGAACAGCGCGAGGGCGCAGCCGGCGCACGCGAACGTGCCTTGCCGGTGCTCGTCGTTCAGCGGGCTGGTGTACGGCCGCTCGGTGCCGGCTTCGCGCAGGACCGCGTACTGGGCGGGCGTGAGCCGGCGATGCCATTCGGCATCGCTGAGGGTGACTTCAAAAGGGGCGGCAGTCTGCGGGGTGGTCGGCGATGCGGCGAACGCACGGCCGACCAGCGCGCGGCGGCCGACGGACGACAGCGTCGCGAGCACGGCGAGGCCGGTGGCGCCGGCGAACAGCAGATGTCTGCGGGTGGGCATGATGGGCTCCTGGCGGCAGGTCCTGAAAATATGCGCCCATCGTAGTCAGCGGCCGGTGTCGAAGTCCTCACGGAAAGTTAAATGAATTGTGATGTCTCAGGTGTTTCGTGGGGATCTGCTGGAATCCGTCGAAGCTCCAATGGGCAAGGGCCTTTGAGCGGGTGAGCCGCCGATATTTACCGAGTACCGGTTCGCGCCGCGATTTTTAGTGTTTTTTTAGTGTTCGTAGCGTTGCGCAGTGAATCCGGACTTTGGCTTGCCGATCAAATCGGACTGGGGAATGAACGTTGTTTGACTGCGGTCGCGAATCACGCCGAGCGCTGAGCCGCCCGAGCCCATGTCGGACATCGCCATCTTCGACTCGCACTGCGCTCGCGCCTGCCTCGACAACCAAGGTGACTTTGCCTACGCTCCGTATGGGTTGGACATCCTGGAAGGATTGGTCGGCGCATGCAACAAGCTAAAGGCTCGGGCCACGACGGATAAGGCTGCGAATGCCCCGAGCAATGTCGCCTATGCAGGCCTCGCCGGGGAGCAAACCGAAGTCGCCAGAAAGCCGCTCGGCATCCCTGCCAAGACGAAGGCAGAGGACATTGAGATACTGGCCACGCTCAGGGAAAGCGAACAGGAGCGGCTCGCCTAGGTACAATTTGGCTCGCGATTTCGTCGCACGTTGTTGTGTGACGACCGCTAAAAGCTGTCACGTCCACTACACCTATTGCAGCCTTCCGATCAGGACACAGTAGATGGATTCCGAGGCCCAACATGCTTGCTCTCAATCAAGGTTGTCCCAAGATTCTCTTGCTACTGCTGGTTTTGTCGTTCGTGCTATGCCATCACTTACCTGCGCGGGCGCAGGTCGCTTGCCCTCCGGGGATGATTCCCTACGGCACCGGCGCTAACCAAAGTGTCTGCGGGGCGGATCCGGGTTATCAATCGCCGTCGATACCGGCTCCGCAGCCGCAGGCACCCCCTGTCAAATGGGCTTCCCGTTGGGGTGCCGTCGCGACCGATGGCCATCGCGGAACCCTGGGTGTGGCCTCCGATATGTCGAGCCAAAGCTCCGCCGAGAAGCAAGCCATGAAGGACTGTAAAGACAAAGGTGGGGAGCAGTGTGTTCTAGATGTTTCGTATGGAAATAGCTGCGTTGCCATGATTGTGGGCGATCGCGGCTACAGCGTTAAGACTGGAAGAACAACTGAAGAGGCCATCGGATTTGCGGCCAAATCCTGCAGCGCCTCCGGCGATAACTGCCGTCGCGTCTATTACACCAATTGCAGTCTTGCGATCAGAACACAGTAGACGGATTCCGAGGCCCAGCATGCTTATTCTCAATCGACGTAGTCTCAAGATTCTTCTGGTGCTTCTGGCTTTGTCGTTCTCACTATTCAATCACTTCACCGCGCGGGCGCAGGTCGCTTGCCCTCCTGGGATGATTCCCTACGGCACCGGCACCGATCAAAGTGTCTGCGGGGCGGATCCGAGTTATCAATCGCCGTCGACTCCGCCACCCCCGCTCGTGAAGTGGGCCGAGCGATGGGGGGCCATCGCAACCTATGAGCCGGCCGGCGTTTTGGGTCAAGCCACCGGCATGGCGAGCAAGTCCGATGCTGTAAACACCGCCATGAATGAGTGCCGGAAACGAGGCGGCGGCTCCAACTGCAAGCTGGATATCTGGTACAGCAATCAGTGCGTGGCAATGGTGGTCAGCGATAAGGGCTATAACACTTCCACAGGCGTGACAACGGATTTTGCCGCCCAAAAGGGCATGAAGACATGCACCGCTTCGGGTGATCCGAACTGCCATGTGTATTACTCCGCTTGCAGCATGCCGGAGCGGATTCAGTAAATTAGAACGAAGCAGCCTTGGGTATGAACCGCGCTCAAGACTGTTCCGTCGGCCCGCCGTGTCACGCGAGATGGAATTTCTTCCGCAGGCTCGCATCGACCGGGCCGGCCGGCATGAAGCGCCGCAACTTGCGCAGCAGCGACGCCTCGCCGTTGGGTGTATGCCGCATCCGCCACGCGCCGAGCGCCGCGTCGACGATCGTGGCGGCCACGCCCTCGGGGGGCGGCGCGGTTTTCACGCTATCGACGACGGCGCGCGACGCAAGCGTGCGCTCGCGGTCGTAATCGGCAATCGGCGTGCTTGCCTGCGGCGCATTGACGTCCAGGTTGGTCCGCGTAAACGACGGCTCGACCAGCGTCGCGCGAATGCCGAACTGGCGCAGCTCGTGATCGAGCGATTCGGTCAAACCTTCCACCGCATGTTTGGATGCCGAATAAAGCCCCATGTACGGCGCCGGCAGGAAGCCGAGCACCGAGCTGACATTGACGATCCGGCCGCGCCGTTGCGCCCGCATGTGCGGAAGCACCGCATGGGTCGTACGCATGATGCTGAATACGTTGGTGTCGAACAGGGCCGCTGCCTCGTCCACCGACGTTTCCTCCACCGCGCCGATCAGGCTCGTGCCCGCATTGTTCACGAGCACGTCGATACGTGCGGCGCGGTCGATGATCGTCTGGACTCCGGATCGAACGGATGCGTCGTCACGCACGTCCATCTCGATCAGCTCGACGCCGGCAACCGGCGCCGTTCGCGTGATGCTGCGCACGGTACCGAACACGCGGCACCCGCGTTTGGCGAATTGTTCTGCGGCGACGCGCCCGATGCCCGACGAAACGCCGGTCACGACGACAACGGTGGAATTCGACATGGCTGTTTCCTTCGATACGGTGAATGGGGCGGAGTAATCAATCGCGCGCGTCCAGCGCGGGCAGAAGTGCGGTCTCGCCGGGCGCTGCCGGTTCATGGCCGCCGTGGCGCGCGGCGGCGGACTGACCCGGCCGGATCCTGAACCAAATCGCATACATCGCCGGTAGGAACACGAGCGTGAGGACCGTCCCGGCGAACGTGCCGCCGATCAGCGTGTACGCAAGCGTGCCCCAGAACACCGAATGCGTGAGCGGAATGAACGCGAGCACGGCCGCCATCGCGGTGAGAATCACCGGGCGCGCCCGCTGCACGGTCGCTTCGACGACCGCGTGGAACGGATCCAGCCCCGCCTGTTCGTTCTGGTGAATCTGGCCGATCAGGATCAACGTGTTGCGCATCAGGATCCCCGACAGCGCGATGAGTCCGACCAGCGCATTGATGCCGAACGGCTGCCCGAACAGGATCAGCGTCGGCACCACGCCGATCAGGCCGAGCGGGCTCGTCATGAACACCATCACCATCGCGGAGATCGAGCGCACCTGGAAGATGATGATGACGAGCGTGACCGCCAGCATGATCGGGAAGAGCGGCAGCATCGCCTTCGTGGCCTTGCCGGATTCCTCGATGGAGCCGGCCTCCTCGATTCGATAGCCGCTCGGCAGCGCGGCGACGATCGGCTGAAGCTGCTTCGTGATCGCAGCCGACACGTCCGGCGGCTGCAGGCCGTCGGCGATGTCGCCGCGCACCGTGAGCGTCGGCACGCGGTCGCGCCAGCGCATGATCGGCTCCTCCATCCGCACGTCGACCTTGCCGACCTGCGACAGCGGGATGCGCTGCCCGTTCGCGCCGGCGAGCGTGAAGTCGTCGAGCCGCGCCGGGTCGAGCCGCGTGTCGCCGCCCGAGCGCGCGATCACCTGTACGGTCCGGATATCCTCGCGCACCGCGGTAACGGGCACCCCGGTCAGCAGGAACTGCAGTTGCTGCGCGACCGCACTGGAGGTCAGCCCGACTGCCTGCAGGCGGTCCTGCTGCAACGTGAAGTGCAGCGTCGGCGCGCGCGTGCCCCAGTCGGCATTGACCGTGCGCATCATCGGGCTGCCGTTCATCACACGCTCGACATCCGTCGCGATGCCGCGCAGCGTGTCCGGATCGGGGCCCGTGATCCGGTAGGCCACCGGGAACGGCGAATACGGACCGAACACGAGCTGCGTCACGCGCACTTGCGCTTCGGGCGCGAGGCCGTCGGCGATGGCGCGCCGCAGCCGCGCCTTCAACGCGTCGCGCTCGTCCTGACTGTCCGTGCGGATCACGATCTTCGCGAACGACGGATCGGGCAGCTCCGGCCCCATCGCCAGATAAAAACGCGGCGCGCCCTGGCCGACGTACGCGGTGACGATCCTCGCTTCCTTTTGCTTCGCGAGCCACGCCTCGACCTTCGACGTGGCGGCGCTCGTTTGCGAAATCGACGTGCCGTACGGCATCTGCACCTCGATCAGCACCTCGGGGCGATCGGAGATCGGGAAAAACTGCTTCTTGACGATCGCCATGCCGAGAATCGCGAGCACGAAGAGGGCGACGACCGACCCGGCGACGAGCCATTTGCGGGCGATCACGCGCGTCAGCAGTTGCCGGAAGCGGTTGTAGCGGGGCGTGTCGTAGATCGCATCGTGGCCGCCTTCGAACTTCTTGAAGTTCGGCAGCATCTTCACGCCGAGGTACGGCGTGAACGCGACGGCGACGACCCACGATGCGATCAGCGCGATCCCGACGATCCAGAACATGTTGCTGGTGTATTCGCCCGCGGTGGAGCGTGCGAAGCCGTTCGGCATGAAGCCGACCGCGGTGACCAGCGTGCCGGCCAGCATCGGCGCGGCCGTATGGCTCCACGCATACGCCGACGCGGCCACGCGGTCGTAGCCTTCCTCCATCTTCACGACCATCATTTCGATCGCGATGATCGCGTCGTCGACCAGCAGCCCGAGCGCGAGGATCAGCGAGCCGAGCGTGATGCGGTCGAAGTTCTTGCCGGTGGCGGCCATCACGACGAACACCACGGCCAGCGTCAGCGGCACGGCCGCGGCGACGACGAGGCCCACGCGCCAGCCCATGCTGACGAAGCTCACCAGCATCACGACGAGCAGTGCGGCGAAGAACTTGACCATGAACTCGTCGACGGCGGAGCTGATGTTCACGGACTGGTCGGTGACCTTGGTCAGGCTCATGCCGAGCGGCAGCGCCGCGTTGATCGCACCGACTTCCCGGTCCAGCGCGCGGCCGAGCTCGAGCCCGTTCCAGCCGTCGCGCATCACGACCCCTAGTAGCAGCGCGGGTTCGCCGTTGTTGCGAATCAGGAACGTGGACGGATCTTCGTAGCCGCGCTCGACGGTCGCGATGTCGGACAGTTTCAGCGTGCGGCCCTGTGCGACGATCGGCGTGTCGCGAATCTTCTGCAGCGTGTCGAACGCGCCGTCCACGCGAATGAAGATCTCCGGCCCGCGCGTCTCGACGGAGCCGGCCGGCGTCAGCAGGTTCTGGCCGTTGAGCGCGGCGAACACGTCCTGCGGGCTCACGCCGAGCGTCGCGAGCCGGTCGTGCGACAGCTGCACGTAGATGCGTTCCGCCTGTTCGCCGATGATGTCGACCTTCTTCACGCCCGTCACATGCAGCAGGCGCTGGCGCTGCGTCTCCGCATCGCGCACCAGCAGGCGCTGCGGTTCGCCCTTGGCCTTCAGTGCGAACAGCGCGAACGTGACGTCAGCGTATTCGTCGTTGACCAGCGGTCCGATCACGCCGGCCGGCAGATCGTTCGTCACGTCGCCGATCTTCTTGCGCGCCTGATAGAACTGCTCCTGCACCTCGGACGGCGGCGTGCTGTCGAGCAACGTCAGCGTCGTGAACGCGAGGCCGGGGCGCGTGTAGGTTTCGCTGCGGTCGTACCAGCGCAACTCTTGCATACGCTTTTCGATCTTTTCGGTAACCTGATCGTGCATTTCTTGCGCGGTCGCACCCGGCCACGCGGTGACGATGGTCATCACCTTGACGGTGAAGGCCGGATCCTCCGCGCGGCCGAGCTTGAAGAACGACACGAGCCCCGCGAGCGAAATCAGGCAGATCAGGAACAGCGTGACCGCGCGCTCGCGCACCGCGAGCGCCGACAGGTTGAAGCGGCGTTCGCTCACGGCCGTCCTCCTTCGCTCGCGAGCGTGGCGGCCGGTGCCGACACGCGGACCGCTTCGCCGTCATGCAGCAGCTGCGCGCCGAGCGCGACGACCCGCTCGCCTTGCCTGAGTGCGCCGGACACGCGTGCGCTGTCGTCATCCACATGCTCGACCGTGACCGGCCGCCATCCCACCTTGGCCGGCTCGCCTGCGACGACCCACACGCCGGGCCCTTTGCCCCCGTCCAGCAGCGCGCCGATCGGCACCTGCAGGCCGGCCTGCGGCGTCGCGCGTGCGTCGTCCGGCAGGCGGATCGTGACGGTCGCGCCCAGCGGCGCGGCGGCCAGCGGGCCTTGCAGCACGTAGCGCGCGTCGAACGTGCGCGTTCGCGCATCCGCGGTATCGGAGAGCTGGCGCAGCGTCGCGGGGACACTCGAGCCCGGCTTGCCGAACAGCTCGGCCTGCGCGACGGAGCCGACCGCGGGGCGCAGGGTTTCCGGCAACTGGATCACGGCTTCCCGGCTGCCGGCGTGCGCGAGCCGCACGACCGGCTGGCCGGCGCTGACGACCTGGCCGGGCTCCGCGAGCGTGTCCATCACGACGCCGTCGCCGTCCGCGACGAGTTCCGCATAGCCGGTCGCATTGCGCGCGACGCTGGCGTCGGCCTCGGCGGCGCTCAGCTGGGCTTGCGCGGCATCGGCCGCTGCCTTGACCTGGTCATAAGCGGAGGCCGATATCGCGCCGGTGCCGCGCAGGTCGCGGTAGCGCGCTTCGTCCTCGGCGGTCTGCCGCGCGCGTGCCCGTGCCGCGGCCACGGCTTCGTCGCGTGCGCGCGCCGCGAGTTTCAGGTCGACGGGATCGATCCGCATCAGCAACTGGCCGCGCCGGACGGTTTGCCCGGTATCGACGAGCCGCTCCAGCACCTTGCCGGACACCCGGAACCCGAGGTCGCTCTGCACCCGGGCGGCGACGGTGCCGGTAAAGGAGCGGAACGCGGGCGCGGCTGCCTGGACGATGGCGGTGCGCACGAGCGGCGCCTCCGTGCGCGGATCGGACGGCGCTTTTCCGCTGCAGGCGGCTAGCGCGAGGGGCAGTGCGGAAGCGACTGCGAGGAGAGCGAGGCGACGCCGAACCATGAAAGACCCACTGACGAAGTGATCGGGGCTTTCATTGTGTATCTAGTGACCAATATAGTCAATGGTCACAATCGATGCCGGTTCAAGGGGCGAGGCTGCGGAGCACCAGGCTCGACAGCTGCGCGGGCGCGGCATCGGTCGTGTCGAGGTTGTACTGCAGCAGCAGCGGATTCAGGTATGGCCGCATCACGAGGTAGATCGCCGTCGCGGTTTCGTCCAGCGGCGTCTTGCGCTCGAACTCGCCGCTTTGCCGGCCCGCCTGCAGCACCTCCTGCAGCAGTTGCTGCACGCGCGCCTCATAGGCCTGCACCGACTGCCAGTTGCCGGTGGCGGCCGACGCGGCGATGTCGTACAGCTTGCGGTCGCGGAAGAACAGCCGCAGGCTCGCTTCCGTAAAGACCTTGAACATGCGCCGCAGCTTTTCGGTGGGCCGTTCCGCTTCGGCGACGGCGGTGCGCACGTCGGTTTCGATTTCGTGCAGGCAGTTCGCGCAGATCATCTCGCCGATCGCCTGTTTCGACTCGAAGAACTTGTAGATATAGGCCTTCGAGAAACCGATGGACTTCGCGAGGTCGGACACGGTCGTCTTCTCGTAGCCATACCGGCTGAAGTGCTCGGTGGCGGCGGCCACGATCTGATCGCGCACGTCGTGATCGGCCGGGCCGCGCGCGGGCGCGGGGGAAGCGGTGTTTTCTTTCATGGATTGCGGCTGGCAGGGATAGACAACGAGTGACTATTTGGTATTATAGTCACTACCTGATCTTGGCTGAAACCGTCATGCTACCGAAACCCATCGTTGCCGCGGTGCTTGCCGCGCTCTTGTCGGCGGGATGCGCCGTCGGCCCCGACTACGTGCGGCCGGAGCTCGCGATGCCGCAGCGCTTCCAGGGCCAGGGCGCCGTGGAGCAGCGGCGCGCGGCGGCCGACGCCGAGCTCGCGACGTGGTGGACGGGCTTCGGCGATCCGCAGTTGACCCGGTTCGTCACGCTCGCGCTCGCGCAGAACCTCGATCTCGCGCAGGTCGCGGCACGCGTCACGCAAGCGCGTGCCGGGCTCGGTGCGGCCAATGCGGCGCTGCTGCCGTCGGGCAACGTGACGGGTCAAGCCGCGCGCGTCTACCAGTCGGTCGAAACGCCGTTGGGGCGCGTGCTGAACTCGACGCCCGGTTTCGACCGTCACGGCAGCGACTACGAGGCCGACTTCAGCGCGAGCTGGGAGGTGGACGTGTTCGGCGGGTTGCACCGCGGGCGGGAAGCCGCGCTCGCCGACTATCAGGCCTCCGAAGCAGCGGCGGTCGCCACGCGCCTGGCTGTCGCCGCGCAGACGGCGGACATCTACATCACGATCCGCGGGTTACAGGGCCGGCTGAAGGTCGCGCGGCATCAGGTGCAGACCGAACAGGATCTGTTGTCGACCATCAATCTGCTGTATGGAAAGGGGCTCGCGGCGGAGCTTCAGGTCAGGCAGGCCGAAGGTGCGCTCGCTCAGGTTCGCGCAACGGTGCCGGTACTCGAAGCGGCGCTGGACACGGCGATGAATGCGCTCGACGTGATGCTCGGCGCGCAACCCGGTACGTATCGCGCGGAATTGCTCGACGGCGGCGACGTGCCGGTTGCCCCTCGGATCGCGGCGACGGGCGCGCCGGGCGAACTCCTCAGGCGGCGGCCCGACCTGATCGTCGCCGAGCGGCGCCTCGCGGCGTCGAACGCGCGCATCGGCGTGGCGATTGCCGAGTATTACCCGAAGTTCTCGCTCAGCGGGTTGCTCGGCAGCGCGACGACGATGGGCGCGGGCAACCTGTTTGCCGGCGGCGCGAACCAGGCTGCCGGCGTGCTCGGCCTGCGCTGGCGTTTGTTCGACTTCGGGCGCATCAATGCGCAGATTGCCGACGCCAAAGGGAAGGATGCCGAAATGCTGGCCGCGTATCGGCTCGCCGCGCTGCATGCGACCGAGGACGTCGAGAACGCGTTCTCGGCACTCGTCAAACGCGACGAACAGGCGGCCGTGCTCGCCGACGGCGTCGATTCGCTCGGCCGCGCGAGGGCCGCGTCGTTCGCGGCCTACCAGAAAGGCGTCGTCAGCCTGATCGAGGTGTTGCAGGCCGATGAAAGCCTGCTGCGCGCGTCGGACGAGCGCGTGCAGGCGAAAACGGAAGCGGCCCGGGCGTCGGTGGCTGCGTTCAAGGCGCTCGGCGGTGGATGGCAAGGGCCGGCGTCCGAGGCCGTCGCCAGTCGATAACGGCCGTACGTGCCGACGCGTTGGCGGGGCGTGACGTCGTCGTCGCTGTTCTTTGTGCGATGCGTGCTCTGGAACATGCGGCCCAAGCGAATGACACGCGCGGAAAGCCGCTCGCTCACCCGTCGGGATCTGCTCGATGCTGCCGCGCCGTGCATCGCCGAGAAGGGACCGGCGGCATCGAGCGTCGTGGACATCGTGGCGCGCGCCGGGTACACGTGCGGCGCGTTCTACTCGAACGCCAGGAGTACGAGCGGGTTTTTCGTCGAACTGCTTCACGTCAAGCATCGCGACATTCAAGACAATCTGGAGACGTTAATGCAGGATGCCGCGGTATCGTCCGAGCTGTTCAACAGCAGCTCGCTTTGCTGTATGCGCGCTGCCATTCGAGCAACGTCGACTCAGTCGTTTGGGCCGAGGCCCGCCTGCAGGCAGGACGCGATGTGTACTTGCGCGAGCATGTGGAGGCCACGTGTGTTGATCGATGCGACATGATTGCGCGCTTCTTGGATCACGGAGGCGAGCATCGCAGCACAAAAGCAGCGGCCCCGTCCGCCGATCGTGCGCTTATCCTGATCGCGATCATGGATGGCCTGCGGTACTTGGGGAGATCGTAATTTCCATGCATGTTTTCGGTTAGAGCGATCTAACGGGGTGCTGGCCAGGCCAAAGTAGGATGTTGTGAATGACGCGCGCTGAGCACCGCTCGGCGCGTGCGGCGGACATCCAAACCCACCATCGATACATCGTGCCGTACGAAACCTGGCTCCAAAGCATGCGGATCGTGCCGCGGGCATGAGGGCGCCCGACGACACTATGACCCGGCTTCCGAGCCGGTCTTTTTTGTGTCTGGCGGCAGCTCGGGGTAATTGCGCACGGCTGCAGGGGCGTTAGTGGTTGTGAAGGGGCGGTCTGCGGCACGTAATAGCCAAAATAAATGAAATATCTGCTTTTAATCCAAATTTACAATTGAGCGCGACTGGTCCAATGGCCGTTCTGAATCGTCTTTAGCGATTCGGAGCACGCATTGAACGTGCGAGCGCGGCGCGAGTGCGTTTCGCGCACGGCGCGATGCTCAGGTGCGTGAAGGTCCGATCAGGCGTCGCGATTTCGCGTTGACCGCTTGATCGTTCCTGGCGCATCAGCCCAAGCCGATGCGAGCAATGTCAGAGCGAGAACCCCTTTCCTGAAGCATGACCATGGCTGAAAACATCGCCCAAACCGTGATCCGCCGCGCCGACTACACGCCGCCGGCCTTCCTCATCGATGCCGTCGCGCTCGAATTCGATCTCGCGCCGGCCCGTACGATCGTCAGGAATACGATGCGCGTGCGCCGCAATCCGGACGCCGCGCCCGCACCGCACCTGGAGCTGATGGGCGAAGCGCTCGAATTCGTCGGCGCCTGGCTGGACGGCGCGCCGCATGGCGCCGTGCGTGCGCACGAACACGGGCTGACGGTCGAGAACGTCCCCGATACGTTCGAGCTGACGCTCGAAAGTGCCTGCGCACCCGACCAGAATACGACGCTGTCGGGCCTCTATGTGTCGAGCGGCAACTTCTTCACGCAGTGCGAAGCTGAAGGCTTTCGCCGCATCACCTATTTCCTCGATCGCCCGGACGTGATGGCGTCGTACACGGTGACGCTGCGCGCCGACAAGGCCGCGTACCCGGTGCTGCTGTCGAACGGCAACCTCGTCGATTCGGGCGACCTGCCCGACGGGCGCCACTTCGCGAAATGGGAAGACCCGTTCCGCAAGCCGAGCTACCTGTTCGCACTGGTCGCGGGCAAGCTCGTCGCGATCGAGGAGAAGATCACGTCCGGCTCGGGCAAGGAGAAGCTGCTGCAGGTGTGGGTCGAGCCGGCCGATCTCGATAAGACGCGTCATGCGATGGATTCGCTGATCCACTCGATCCGCTGGGACGAGCGACGCTTCGGCCTCGAGCTCGATCTCGACCGCTTCATGATCGTCGCGGTGGGCGACTTCAACATGGGCGCAATGGAGAACAAGGGGCTCAACATCTTCAACACGAAGTACGTGCTGGCGAATCCCGAGACCGCGACCGACACCGACTTCGCGAACATCGAATCGGTGGTCGGCCACGAGTACTTCCACAACTGGACCGGCAACCGCGTGACCTGCCGCGACTGGTTCCAGCTGAGCCTGAAGGAAGGCCTGACGGTATTCCGCGACCAGGAGTTCTCGGCCGACATGGCCGCGGGCGACGACCTCGAATCGGCGGCCCGCGCGGTCAAGCGCATCGAGGACGTGCGCGTGCTGCGCCAGCTGCAGTTCGCCGAGGACGCGGGCCCGATGGCGCATCCGGTGCGCCCGGAAAGCTACGTCGAGATCAACAACTTCTACACGATGACCGTCTACGAGAAAGGTTCGGAAGTCGTGCGGATGTACCAGACGCTGTTCGGCCGCGACGGCTTCCGCAAGGGGATGGACCTGTATTTCAAGCGCCACGACGGGCACGCGGTGACCTGCGACGACTTCCGTCACGCGATGGCCGACGCGAACGGGCGCGATCTCGCGCAGTTCGAGCGCTGGTACAGCCAGGCCGGCACGCCGCGCGTGTCGGTGCGCACCGCGTACGACGCGGCCGCACGCCGCTACACGGTGACGCTCGCGCAGGGCTACGGCGACGCGTCTCCGGCCGCGCGCGACACGCAGCAAGGGCCGCTGCTGATCCCGTTCGCGATCGGCCTGATCGGGCGCGACGGCCGCGACCTGCCGCTGCGTCTCGACGGCGAAGCCGCCGCCGCAGGCACGACGCGCGTGCTCGACTTCACCGACACCGAGCAGACCTTCACGTTCGTCGACGTGCCGGAACAACCGCTGCCGTCGCTGCTGCGCAATTTCTCGTCGCCGGTGATCGTCGAATACGACTACAGCGACGATGACCTCGCGTTCCTGCTCGCGCACGACAGCGATCCGTTCAACCGCTGGGAGGCCGGCCAGCGCCTCGCGACGCGCGCGCTGCTGACGCTCGCCGCGCGTGCGGCCGCGAACGAGCCGCTCACGCTCGGCGAGAACTTCGTCGCCGCATTCCGCCGCGTGCTGACTGATGAAAGCCTGTCGCCGGCATTCCGCGAACTCGCGCTGACGCTGCCGTCGGAAACCTACCTCGCCGACCAGATGGCCGAAGCCGATCCGGCCGCCGTGCATCGCGCACGCCAGTTCGTGCGCCGCCGGCTCGCGACCGCGCTGCGCGCGGAATGGCTCGCCGCCTACGAGCAGCACCAGACGCCCGGCGCCTACGAACCGACGCCGGAAGCCTCGGGCCGCCGCGCGCTGAAGAACCTCGCGCTCGCCTATCTCGCCGAACTCGAGGATCCGGCCGATGCGGTGCGCATCGCGAGCGCGCAATACGATGCGGCGAACAATATGACCGATCGCGCGGCCGCGCTCGGCGCGCTGCTGTCCGCCGCGGCCGCCGGCGCGACCGAACCGGCCGAGCACGCGCTCGACGATTTCTATCGTCGCTTCGAGAAGGAAGCGCTCGTGATCGACAAGTGGTTCGCGATGCAGGCCGCGCAACGCGGCACGCCCGCGCAGCCGACGCTCGCAAAGGTTCGCAAGCTGCTCGCGCATCCGGCGTTCAACCTGAAGAATCCGAACCGCGCGCGCTCGCTGATCTTCAGCTTCTGCGCGGCCAACCCCGCGCAATTCCACGCGGCGGACGGTTCGGGTTACGCGTTCTGGGCCGAACAGGTGCTCGCGCTCGACGCGATCAACCCGCAGGTCGCCGCACGCCTCGCGCGCTCGCTGGAACTGTGGCGCCGCTTCACGCCGGCGCTGCGCGACCGGATGCGCGAAGCGCTCGAGCAGGTCGCCGCCGGTGCGAAATCGCGTGACGTGCGCGAGATCGTCGAGAAGGCGTTGGCTTGACGGTTGGACGCGTCGGCGATTTCAGTTGGTCCGGTGGTGCGGGATTCCATACGTCTTGCAGATCGATGGCCAATGCCGACGGCGGCGGTCACGTATCTGCCCATCATGTGCGGAGCGTTTGTCACCGAATGGACTTCTCCAGGACGGAAGACGCCGGCGCCCCGCATCGCTCGCGACAGACGTGACGCAATGTCGGACAGCTCCGCTCTGTATTGCCGACGCAATCACATGGTCATACTAATTTTAATTCGGAAGATTTCAATTCGTATGTCGAATTTATCGATGTAACGACGACGCGATTCAGAATAAAAATACTTTCCATGTTTCTTTATGAAGATCGTGCCGCTTATCGTTGGGGGTTTTCCTTGCACGCTTGTCGGAAGCCGTTGCGCCGGAAGTTATGCGTTCCTGATTCGTCATATCAAGTGAAACGTAATATATCGAGGAGGTGGTAGGACATTATGTCGCGACAAAAGTGAAAAGCGCCAAAAAAAAGAAATTCATTCTAAATTGGCGTCGCTATGATGACGTCATCTTAGGGGCGAACGCTTGAAATTGATTTGGTCAGATCACGGCGCGGCAGCCGGTCAATTCTTACGATCTCCATGTATCGCTGGATGTGGGACGGAGCAACGCAAATGGCTAGCTTTATCGATGATCTCTTGCGGGGCTACGCCGATCTCCGCCGTGTTCTCACCCGGGAGTTGAGCGCTGACGATGCCGCCGATATCGCGCAGTCGTCCTTCGAGCAGGTGCTCCGCTATGCGGGGCAGCGCCCGGTTGAGTCGCCGGCCGGCCTGCTGTTCGCCATCTCGCGCAACCAGCAGATCGATTCCGCTCGACGCAGGAAGCGTGTACCGCACCAGTCACTCGACGACGTCGACGGACTCGCCGACCAGTTGCCCGTGTCCGAACTCACGCCGGAGCGACGCTATGCTGCGCGTCAGCGGATGGAGATTCTCGGCAAGGCGCTGGATGCGTTGCCACCCCGTTGCAGGGAAGCATTCGTGTTGTGCAAGTTGCACGGTCTTTCGTATGACGAGACCGCGCAGGAGATGGGAATCAGCACGACCGTCGTGCGCAAGTACCTGGTCCAGGCGATGAAAGAATGCAGAATCGCCTTGCTGTAGAATGAATCATTCGATTCGCTACGGATTGTGCCATTTTCAACGATGACATGGACCGAGTCGCAAAAGGACGAGGCTGACGAACTCCTCGTCACGATCCATTTTGGTCGGGGCGAGGAGCGAACCCTTGCGCGTGCTGCGCTCCAGCGCTGGGCGGGAGACGATCCGAAACGTCTGGCGTATATCGCCGAGCATATGAGCGTCGACCGAGAGGTTGACACTTTCGTGCACGAACTGCGCGGTCGCTACAGGCGTCATCTTTCACCTTCCCGGGAAGCAGTTGCGCGACGCGCGCCGAGATGGCCCGCAATCGCGAGTGCAATCGGTTTCAGTGCGTGTGCATTCGCCGTGGCCGCATGGGCGGTCAATCCGGTACTGTCGGAGCAGCGTTTTTCGTCGGCTGTCGGTGAGCAGGTCGACGCCGCTCTGGATGACGGCAGCCATGTGCGCCTCAACACCGCGACGTCGATACGGTTCGTCAATCGGCTCCGGTCCCGCGAAGTGACGATGCTCGAAGGCGAGGCGCTCTATGCCGTCAAGCACGATTCCCTGCGTCCTTTTCATGTGATTGCCGGCGCGACCGATATCCGCGATGTCGGCACGCGCTTTTCCGTACGCGTTCGTCCCGCCGATGTGGATGTCGCGGTACTGGAAGGGCGCGTCGAGCTGTCGCTCCGCGCGGGCGGCCCTGTCGTCGATCTCGACGCCAACGAAGCGGCGAGGGCAACCGGGACGCAGATCGTCGAAGTATCCGACAGTCAGGAATTCGACGCGATGGTGAGCTGGAAGGATCGGCGCCTGCAATTCGACGGCACGCCGCTGTCCGGCGTCGTACGCGAATTGCAGCGCTACCGGGTCGCCCGCATCGTGCTCGCGGATAACGTCGCGGCGCGGTTTCGCGTGACGGGCGGGTTTTCAATTTCGGATCCCGATGTTTTGCTGAGATCGTTGCCCATGGTCGCCCCCGTGACGGTGAAGTTTCAGCCGGACGGGACCGCCGTGATCGCATCGCGTCGATAGCGTCGCTTCCGCGTGTTGCCGCTGCCGTCAATGTTCGCGCCTGCCGAGGCGACGCCGGCGTTACACGTCCTCGCATAACGAAAACGCCGAAGAATGCTTTCGCGCTGGCAAGGGGCCAGCTCTCCATCGGGCGGCCCTGGTCCGCGGTCGTCGCACCGCCCGGTGCGCCCGAGCACGGACGCGCGCTCGTCATCGACGCACGATAACTTCCAGCGGCGCTCCACCCCCCCCCAGTCCACACAACTTGCTGCCGCCGAGCGATTTCGCGATGGCGACATGCAACCGACAAGCCGTTCTTTCGGGCTCGCGCAGGCAGCGCGATTCAAAAGCATTTGGCTATCGTCGCGATGAAAAATTTCAATAGCACGCGGCTGGTCTCTTTTGCTCCTTGCGTCGTCTTTAGTGGTGAAGCCTGACCGATAGCAACGTCACGGCTCAATCACATCTTTGCACTGACAGAGAGGGGACAATGAAGCAATTCAAGCAGCCTGTGGCAAGGGCGTTGGCAAGGCATGTGGCGGCCAGTGTCGTCGGCATGGCGAGCATTTCGTTGTACGCGCAAACGTCGATCAATTTGCCCGCGCAGTCGCTTTCCACGACGTTGTCACAGCTCGCGCGCGAGGCCGGCGTCAATATCCTCGCGCCCGACAACATCGTGGCGGGCCGCGCCGCGCCGGCGGTGTCGGGGATGCTGACCGTGAACGACGCGTTGGCGCGCCTGTTGAACGGTACGGGCCTGCGCGTCGAGCAAGTGGACGCGAAGACTTACGTCATCAAGCGGTCCGACCCGCCGCCTTCGCCGGGCGCGTCGAAGTCGGGGCAGGATTCAGTACTCCCGACGATAACGGTCAGTGAAAGCACCAGCAGCGCCAGCCTCGATAAGGGTTTCGTGGCCGACTCGACCAGCACGGCGACGCGCACCGATACGCCGATTTCGCAGACCGCGCAGTCGATTCAGGTCGTCACGAAGGACCTGCTTAACAGCAAGCAGACTCAAACGGTGTCCGAGGCACTCGCCAACGTGAGCGGTGTCACGGTGCAGGACTGGGGTAGCGGTGCTCAAGTCAGTGTCCGGGGCTTCACAGCGGCCACGATGAGCAATGGTCACAACGATACGGGGTCCAGCAATTCGCTGGATATTCCGGTGGCCGGCGTGGAAAGAATCGAAGTGCTCAAAGGTGCCGACTCCATTCTTTCGGGGGCCATGGTTCCGGGTGGCGTGGTCAACATCGTGATCAAAAGACCGACCGCCGAAACCGTTCGGCAGCTGACGCTGCAAACGGGCTCCTATGGCGACTGGATGAGCTCGATCGATCTGGGTGGCGCACTGACGAGCGACAAGTCGCTCCGCTATCGGTTCGTCTTGTCCGCCGAGCGTGCCGGTGAGTCTTTCGGCGGTTACGACGGCCAGAGAAACTTCTACGTCGCGCCGTCGATCGAATGGAAATCGGGTAACACGGACATCGTTCTCGGCTACCAGCATCAGGTCGTCAACCGACCGCCGATACAGCTGACACAGCCTCGGGTCGGCGACGACCCGCTGCCGGTTCATTCGCGCAGCACGCCATCCCAGAATTCACTGAGCCAGATGGACACGCTGTCGGTCGATTTCACACAGCAACTCGGATCGATCTTCAAGTTTGAAAGCAAGGCGCAATATCAGGCATCGACTTTTGCCCAGCGTGATTTCTATGATCCGATCGGCATCGGATCCGGGAAGACCGTTTTTTTGGGCTTCAATGACCACTCGCGTTCCTACGGCTTCGACCTGGACAATCATCTACAGGCGAAGTTTTCTTTGGGCCCGGTCAAGCAAACCGTTCTCGTGGGCGTGAGCAACAGCGACTATTGGACAGATTTCACCAGTTTGCCCATGAAGTTTCTCGTTGCCCCATTCCCGCTGGCTTCGGCACCGCCCATTCCCGGGACGCCGAAATATTACGGCAGCCCCGTCAAATCGTACTCCAGCACGGTCTACTTCCAGGATCAGATTACCTGGGACAGGTTGCATATCCTCGCGAGCATCGCCCGCGGGACGGTATGGGGCACCAATACGGCCTCTCAATCGCAATGGTCGCCGAACCTCGGCATCCTTTACCAGCTCACGGATAACGTCGCCGTTTATGCAAACGCGTTGCGCAGTTTCTATCCGCAATATGGAACGCTTCTGCTGGATGGCAGTGTGCCGCCTCCACAAATCGGGCGATCGGTCGAGGCAGGCTTCAAGTTCAACTTCTTCGACGATCGCCTGAGCGCAACGGCCGACGTATTCAGAACGGCGCAAAGCAACGTCCTGGTTGGCATTCCCGGCACGAACTTCGCCACGCTAGGCGGGGGGATGGTGGTACGCGGGGCAGAGCTCAGCCTCACCGGCCGTCTGTTCCCAGGATTGAACGTTTTCGCGAACTACACCTTCAGCAATCAGCAGCAAATCACGGACGGTGTGAGCGAAGTGCCGCGTCATAGCGGCACGATCTGGATGACTTACGACCTCCAGGGCGAGCGTATGCATGGATGGGGGGTGGGCGCGGGCGTCGAGGCGCGCAGCGGCTATCAAGTGTCGAACTCGCGCCTCGGGGTATTCAAGGCTCCGGGGCAAGCGCAGACCGATGCGAGCGTGTATTACCACGCGAAGCAATGGACGGCGACCCTGGGCGTCAAGAACCTGTTCAACCGCACCCTCTATCAGAACCAGATGACTTCAGCGATCGTCGGCCTGCAGCCAGGCCGACTGATTTATCTGACCGGACGCTACAACTTCTGAGGCATGTCGTGGATAGTTCGATCGTATTGCCGTCAAGGGAAGCATCCGGCCCTGCAGCAGCGGGCCGGAAGGTTCGTATCGGTTATGGACGGCCTGTCGCAATCGGCGTGGCAGTGGCGCTGCATGCGTTGCTGCTGGTCGCGTTCTGGAAGGCCGACGTCCATCTCGACCTGCATGCCGGGAAGCTCGCGTCGGCCGGATCGTCGATCAGCGTGACGCTGGTGAACGCACCGCAACCGACCCCGACGCCCGTTCCGCCGCGGCCACCCGTCAAGCCGGTGACGCGCAAGCCGCCCGTGCCGCACCGCGCGCCCGTGCTCGCCACGCATCACGACGCACCCCGTGCGGCCCAGGCGGCGACCCCGCAAGTGCATGAACCGGACCCGCCGGTGCCTACGCCGCCCGCCGTCCAACCCGTCGAGACAAGCGCGAAGAGCGCCCCGTCGGCGCAGCCGCCAGCCGCGCAGATGATGGCGCTCGCCGGCGGGCAGGACGCCAAGAGCGTGGCGCACGTTTCATGCGACATCGAGCGTCCGCCGTATCCCGCGCTTGCACGCCGGCTGGGTCACGAAGGCAAGGTGGTGCTTCGCGTGACGATCGGCATCGACGGCCGCATCACGGAGGCGACGACCACCGGATCGAGCGGTTTCGAAGAACTCGATGCGGCCGCGCGTGCCGCGATGCTCGCCGGGCATTGCAAGCCGTACCTGGAGAACGGGACGCCGATCGTCGTTCGTGCGCTTCAACCACTTGAATTCAGATTGGACAACTGAGCTGCAAGCAGCTCGTCGAGGAGTACAGCAATGAACTACGGAATCGCAGACATCGTAAATCGTGGCGACACGATCAGTCACGCCATCGCGCTGGTCCTGGTCGTCATGTCGCTGACGTCGTGGGCGGTCATGCTCTACAAGGGCGCGCAACTGATCCGCATGAGAAGGCAGAGTAAAGCCGCCGAGCGAAAATTCTGGCAGGCGGGTTCGATCGAGGAAGGGTGTGCGGCACTGGGTCGCTTCGACCACAGCAACCCGTACCAGAATCTCGCGGAGGCCGCGCGTGAAGCATCGGAGCGACATAACGATACGCACCTGAAGGAAGTGCTCTCGCCGGACGACTGGCTGCAGCGCTGCCTGAGCGTGGCGCTCGAAGAGCAGGTTGCCCGAATGGCGAGCGGCCTTGGGGCGCTTGCATCGGTCGGCAGCACGGCGCCGTTTGTCGGCCTGTTCGGCACCGTGTGGGGGATCTATCACGCGCTGCTCGGCATCAGCGAGGCGGGGCAGAGCAGTCTCGCGCAAGTGGCCGGGCCCGTCGGCGAATCGCTGGTCATGACCGCGTTCGGCCTGTTTGTCGCGATCCCGGCCGTGCTCGGCTACAACGCGGTGTCCCGCGGCAATCGCATGATCGTCCACAAGCTCGCGCGCTTCCGCCACGAGTTGCACGCGTATCTGATGAACTCGGACCGCCATCGCACGGCTTCCGTGCGCGTGAAGATCGAGCAGAAACGCGTCGCGACGGTCGAGGAGAGCTGACATGGCGTTCTTTGACGACAGCCACGACGACGTCATGAGCGACATCAACATGACGCCGCTCATCGACGTGATGCTCGTATTGCTGATTGTGTTCATGGTGACGTTGCCGGTGATCAATCACGCGGTCAAGCTCGACTTGCCGAGTGCGAACAGCAGTCCGAACGATACGCGGCCCGCGCACGTGAGTTTATCGGTCGACGCGAGCGGCACGGTGATGTGGGACGAGAAGCCCGTTGAAGCCGATGCACTGGATGCCAGGCTGAATCAGGCGGCGGCCCAGCAACCGCAGCCGGAGATCGAGCTGTATGCCGACCGGGCCGCGCGTTATGAATCGGTGGCCAACCTGCTTTCGGCGGCCCAGCGCGCAGGCCTCGTGAAAATCGATTTCGTCACGCAGCCGAAATCAAAATAAATTTAGGAATATGAACGATGTCAATTCTTGATACGACCGCCGCGACGCTGCTCGACGACGTGTCGGGCGAAACAGCCGTACTCGTGGATTTCTGGGCACCGTGGTGCGGACCTTGCCGCGCGCTCGCACCTCATCTGGATCGGCTTGCGAAGGACTATGCGGGGCGACTGAAGATCCTGAAGCTGAACATCGACTCCGAGCCGGACGGCGGAAAGAAGTTCGGTGTGAGGGCGATTCCGACGCTGATCTTTTATGCGAACGGCAAGGAGCACGACAGGCTGACCGGACCGTCGACCATACGGATGCGCATGACGATGGAGAAATGGTTCGCGCAATGCGGGCTGGAGACGCCGGAATCGGCCGCGAGCGAAGCCGGAAACAACGAGCCGGAGGCCGCCGCGGTCGATGCACCGGCCGTGGAATGGTGCAGCTTCGGCGGCGATGAAGCGCACAAGGATAGATGCATCAGCCGCTATCACGAGCTTTCGGATGCGCAGCGCGGCAGTGAGCGCGCCCAGGAACCCTCGACGCGGCTGGCAGGCGCCCGGGGTCAGTTCGAGGAGGTTGTCGGGGTACCACGGCAGTTCGGGGACCTCGTCGATTCGATCTGGATGTTCCTGAGCCGAGTCAAGGAGGGTGCGGAAGAAGCCGATGCGACGGCGCTGAAGATCTTCCACGCAATTCCGGTGGGCGCGAATCTCGCGCGCGCCGCGACCGACGTTCTCCATGAACTCGTTTACCACTCGCGCTGGGAGATCACGCAGTACTTCACGGGTGAAACCGAGCGCGGCATCGTGTTGCGCATCAAGGCAGCGCACGCGCGCGAGCTCGCCGGCGAGAAGATCGCGGCAAAGGAATGGGAGGCGTTGCAGCGCGCGGCCGTGATGCTGGGCGTGGGTGACGGGTCGGCCGACCTCGAGGCAAGCCAGATGCTCGAGGGCTTGGCCGGTCCCATGTCGGACTGGTCGGGCAATGGGAAACTCCACATGATCCTGAAGTACGTGAATCGGGAGCTTCGCCGCAAGGCCGATTGGCGTGACGACGAAGAGCAGAAAATCACCGCGATGATCGAACGCGCTACCGAACAGGTGCACAGCGAGATCGGAAGTGCGCCGCGCGACGACGCCGCAGCGCGGGCGGCATGGGTGTCGGCCTTCATCGAGCGCCGCGGGGCATTCATTCAACAGTGCAGGGAGCAGGACCCGGACCTCTGGAAGCGATACGACGTCGTCAGCATGGATAGCGCGCGGCAAGCCGCAATCGTCTGTACCGATGTCGCGGAATCCCTGTTGACGTGGCTGAGCGCGAACGCGCCCCGTTCCGTTTGAACCTCTTTCCTTCCTTCGATTATTCATGATCTCCGTTGATCCCTCCTTGCGCAATCTGATCGTCGCAAAGGACATTCTGCTCACGCCCTACGGCGTCGACGAGAGCCTGCTCACGCGCACGATCGCCGACATCTTCACGCATCGCGTCGACTACGCGGACCTGTACTTCCAGGCACGCCGCAGCGAAGCATGGCGCCTCGAGGAAGGCATCGTGAAATCGGGCAGCTTCAGCATCGACCAGGGCGTGGGCGTGCGCGCGGTCGCGGATGACCGCACCGCGTTCGCGTTTTCCGATGACCTCTCGCCTGCGGCGATCGCGCAAGCCGCCGCGGCCACCAAGGCGATCGCGGCGGCCGGCGGCGGCATGCAGAAAGTCACGGCGGACGCTTCGCTGAAGAGCGTGACGGGCCACGACCTGTACCTGCCGTCCGATCCGCTCGCGTCGCTCGACGCGACGGCCAAGGTCAAACTGCTCGAGCGCATCGAGCAGATGGCGCGCGGGCGCGACCCGCGCATCACGCAGGTGATGGCGGGCCTCACCGGCGAATATGACGTCGTGCTGGTCGCGCGCAGCGATGGCGCGCTCGCGGCCGACATCCGCCCGCTCGTGCGCGTGTCGGTCACCGTGATCGCCGAGCAGAACGGCCGCCGCGAGAGCGGCTCCGGCGGCGGCGGCGGCCGCTTCGACTACGGCTACTTCACCGACGACGTGCTGTCGCGCTACGTCGATGACGCGGTGCACGCGGCGCTGGTGAACCTCGACGCGCGCCCGGCGCCCGCCGGCACGATGACCGTCGTGCTCGGGGCCGGCTGGCCCGGGATTCTGTTGCACGAAGCGATCGGCCACGGCCTCGAGGGCGACTTCAACCGCAAGGGCTCGTCGGCGTTCGCCGGCCGCATCGGCGAGCGGGTTGCAGCGAAGGGCGTGACGGTGGTCGATGACGGCACGGTGCCGAACCGCCGCGGCTCGCTCAACGTCGACGACGAAGGCAACCCGACGCAGCGCACGACGCTGATCGAGGACGGCATCCTGACGGGCTACATCCAGGACACGCTGAATGCGCGCCTGATGAAGATGTCCGTCACCGGCAACGCGCGGCGCGAGTCGTACGCGGCGCTGCCAATGCCGCGCATGACCAACACGTACATGCTGAACGGCGACAAGGATCCGCAGGAAATCATCGCGTCGGTGAAGAACGGCTTGTACGCGGTCAATTTCTCCGGCGGCCAGGTCGACATCACGAACGGCAAGTTCGTGTTCTCGGCGTCCGAGGCGTACATGATCGAAAACGGCAAGATCACCTACCCGGTGAAGGGCGCGACGCTGCTCGGCAGCGGCCCGGAATCGCTGAAGTACGTGAGCATGATCGGCAATGACTTGTCGCTCGACAAGGGTGTCGGCACGTGCAGCAAGGAAGGCCAGGGCGTGCCGGTCGGCGTCGGCCAGCCCACACTGCGGCTGGACGAGGTGACGGTCGGCGGAACGCATTAAGCCAGGATCGATACGGCTCGCTTCGACGACTTTCGCGCCCGATCAATGTACGAATAAAGACATGTTCACTGCCACCACGCAAGCGGACCCGAAGGACTACAGTCTCAACGGCCGCTTCTTTCGACGTTTCATCGACATATCCCGCCCGTACTGGACGAGAGCCGGCGCATCGCGCTCATGGCTGGCGCTCGGCATCTTCATCGCGTTCTCGCTGTTCGAGATCCTGCTTGGCGGCAAGGTCTCGATCCTGACCCGGCAGATGAGTGACGCGCTGGTGGGGCGCCACGAGCTGTCTTACTGGCGCCTGTTCTTGCTCGTGACATCGATCGGCCTGGTCATCAACAACGGCATCCTCAGTCAGTTCTTCGATTTCGTCTACACCCGGCTCGCCATCCACTGGCGCGCATGGATGACGAATGACCTGATGTCCCGATATCTCGGGGCCCGGACGTACTACCGGATCGAACAGGATGGCGACGTCGACAACGTCGACCAGCGCATTCAGCAGGAAGCGGGGCCGTTCTGCAACATGGCGGCGATGTTGCCGCGCATCGCCATCTATTCGGCCGGCACGTTGGGCATCCAGGGCTTGCTGCTTCGTCAGATTTCCCCCCTCTTGTTCTATGGGGTCATTGCCTACGGCATCATTTCCGCCGTGGTGACGTGGCTGCTGTACCGGCCGCTCATTCGCCTGAATTTCGACCTGACCGTTTCAGAGGCTGAGCTTCGCTTCGGTATCCTGCATGTCAGGAGCAATGGCGAGACGGTCGCGCTTTACCGCGGTGAATCCGCCGAGGCGCGCAGCGTGGCGCGACGGCTGGACAAGGTCGTGGACATCGCGAGGGGCACGGCGCGCTACGCCTTCATCATGCGGTCGACCGAGTCGCTGGTCGGCGTCGTCTGGACGCTGTTGCCGGTCGTCATCCTCGTGCCGCTCTACTTCAGCGGCAAGATCAGTTTCGGCGTGGTGACGCAAGGAACGGCGTCGGCAACGCTGCTGCTTCAGGGCATCCAGCGCGTGACGACGTTCATGCCGATATTCGCGTCCGCCGCGCCCCATGTGGTGCGGCTTGCCCAGATCGTCGAAAAGGCCGATGCGGTGAACGCGGCCCATGCCGATCGTGCGGAAACCATCGCGTATCAGGAAGGCAACGCGATTCAACTGACGCGTCTTACGCTCCAGACGCCTGGCCGCGAGCGCACGCTGCTGCGAGGCTTGAGCCTGGCGATCGGCTGGGGCGAGCACTTGCTGATCATGGGGCAAACCGGTGTCGGCAAGAGTTCATTGCTGCGTGCCGTAGCGGGACTGTGGCGAACGGGCAGCGGAACGATCACGATGCCGCCGCCGCGGGATGTGTTGTTCCTGCCGCAACGTCCGTACATGCTGCTGGGAAGCCTGCGCGAGCAGATCCTGTACCCGGAGACGGAAAGCACGCATACGGATCAACAGCTCCAGGCCTTGCTGGAGCAGGTCAATCTGCCGGATCTCGCGCGCAGGCATGGGGGATTCAATACGGTGATCGATTGGTCGAGAGTGCTGTCGTTGGGAGAGCAGCAGCGGATCGGCTTCGCGCGCGCACTGGCTGCGCGCGCCCGTTACGTGTTTCTCGACGAGGCAACGAGCGCTGTCGACCTGGCCACCGAGCGGTCGCTGTATCGGGCACTCGCGCTGGCCGGTGCAACGTACGTCAGCGTCGGCCACCGCGATTCGCTGCTGGCGTACCACCAGAACGTGCTCCGGCTTCAGGCGGAGGGCGCGTGGCAATTGCTGACGGCGGGACAGATGCAACGAGAAACCGATCGCGTGAAGAATGAAGACGCCGCGTGACGGGCGATTCGGCAACCTGTCACGGGCGCCATTCCAAACACAAACGAACGTTCATGAATCAACCTCTACCTGACATGACGCCGGCGGCCGCTCGCATTGCGCGACTGCGCGGCGCGATGATCCGCGAGGGTACTGCCGCGTATCTCGTGCCGTCCGCCGACCCTCACCTGTCCGAGTACCTGCCCGAACGCTGGCAGGCGCACCGCTGGCTGTCCGGCTTCACGGGCTCGGTCGGCACGCTCGTCGTCACCGCGGATTTCGCGGGCCTGTGGGTCGACAGCCGCTACTGGGTGCAGGCCGAGGCCGAACTGGCCGGCACCGGTGTACAGCTGATGAAGATGACGGGCGGTCAGCAAAGCGCGCCGCATGTCGAGTGGCTCGCGCAGAACGTGGCGGCCGGTGCGACGGTCGGCGTCGACGGCGCCGTGCTCGGGGTCGCGGCGGCCCGCGCGCTGGCGGGGGCGTTGAACGCGCGCGGCATCGCGCTGCGCACCGATCTCGACCTGCTCGATGCGATCTGGCCCGATCGTCCAGGGCTGCCCGACGACGCGGTATTCGAGCACGTCGCGCCGCAGGCCGACACGAGCCGCGCGAGCAAGCTCGCCGAGGTGCGTCGCGCGATGCGCACACAGGGCGCGCAATGGCATTTCGTGTCGACGCTCGACGATCTTGCGTGGCTGTTCAACTTGCGCGGCACCGACGTCGACTTCAACCCCGTGTTCGTCGCGCACGCGATGATCGGCAGCGATCGCGCGACGTTGTTCGTCGCCGACGGCAAGATCGCGCCGGCACTGGCCACGGCGCTCGCACAGGACGGCGTCGAGGTTCGCCCGTACGATGCCGCGCGCGCCGCGCTCGCTGCACTGCCCGACGGCGTGATGCTGCTGATCGACCCGCGCCGCATGACGGTCGGCACGCTCGAGGCGGTGCCGGCCGGCGTGAAGCTGATCGAGGCCGTGAACCCGTCGACCTTGGCGAAGTCGCGCAAGTCGGCCGCCGAGATCGAGCACGTGCGCGTGACGATGGAACACGACGGCGCCGCGCTCGCCGAATTCTTCGCATGGTTCGAGCAGGCGGTGAACCGCGAGACGATCACCGAGCTGACGATCGACGAGCAGCTCACGGCCGCACGTGCACGGCGCCCCGGCTACGTATCGCCGAGTTTCGCGACGATCGCCGGCTTCAATGCGAACGGCGCGATGCCGCACTACCGCGCGACGCCCGAGTCGCACGCGACGATCGCCGGCGACGGCTTGCTGCTCGTCGATTCGGGCGGCCAGTACACGACCGGCACGACCGATATCACGCGCGTCGTGCCCGTCGGCACGATCAGCTACCTGCAGCGCCGCGATTTCACGATCGTGCTGAAGTCGATGATTGCGCTGTCGCGTGCCCGTTTTCCGCGCGGGATCCGCTCGCCGATGCTCGATGCGATCGCGCGAGCGCCGATGTGGGCGGCCGGGCTCGACTACGGTCATGGTACGGGTCACGGCGTCGGCTATTTCCTGAACGTGCATGAGGGGCCGCAGGTCATCTCGCACTCCGCGGCGGCCGAGCCGCATACGGCGATGGAGGAAGGGATGATCACGTCGATCGAGCCGGGCGTGTACCGGCCCGGCAAATGGGGCATCCGGATCGAGAACCTGGTCGTGAACCGCGAGAGCGAGCAGACGGAATTCGGCGAATTCCTCGCATTCGAGACGCTGACGCTGTGCCCGATCGACACGCGCTGCGTGCTGATCGACCTGCTGCATGACGAAGAGCGCGCGTGGCTGAACGCGTATCACGCGACGGTGCGCGAGTGCGTCGGCGGACACGTGAGCGGCGACGCGAAGGCGTGGCTGGACGCGCGCACGCAGCCTGTCTGACGAAGCCAGCCGGTTCAACACAAGAGGGAGCGTCACGTCACCGACGGTGACGTGTGACGACGCGTCGCAATCAATACGAGACAGTGGAACATGGAAGCCAACCTGAACATGCAATCGAATGAATTTCTGCATACGCAAGACGAATTCAACCAATATGCGGCTGACATCCTGGCGCACGCGAAGGCCATCGGTGCGACCAGTGCGATGACGAGGATCACGGAAGGCAGCGGCTTTTCCGTATCGGTCCGGCGTGGCGCGACCAATACCATCGAACACAAGCATAGCAAGGGCGCCAGCGTCATCGTCTATGTCGGCAACAGGCAGGGTACGGCGACCACGTCCGATTTATCCCCGGCTGCCCTGAAAGATGCGGTCGCCGCTGCCTACCATATTGCCCGCGCCACGGCCGAGGATGCGGCAACCGGGCTTGCCGACGACGACCAGCTCGAACATGCGCCGCGGGATCTCGACCTCTACCACCCGTGGCCGCTGTCGATCGACGGAGCGCTGGAAATCGCGCGCCGCGCCGAGGATGCGGCGTTTTCGGTCAGCCCGCAGATCCAGAATTCGGAAGGCGCGAGCGTCGACACGATGAACGCGCACTTCGTACTCGCCGCGTCGAACGGGTTTCAGGGCGGCTACGCGTCGTCGAATCACGCGATCTCTTGCAGACCGCTGGCGGGAAGCGGCAGCCATATGCAGGTGGAATCCTGGCACACGTCGCAGCGGCGGCCCCAGGATCTGGCGTCGCCCGAATTCGTGGGTCGTTACGCAGCCGAGCGCGCCATCGCGCGTCTGCAGCCGCGCCCCTTCGAGACCAGAAAGGTGCCCGTTCTGGTGGAGGCGCGGTTGGCGGCGGGATTGCTGATGAATTTCGTCCAGGCGGCCAGCGGCAGCGCGCTGTTCGCGAAAGCGTCTTTCCTGGTCGACAGTCTCGGGAAGGAGATCTTCGCGCCGCACATCCGTATCGACGAGGATCCGCATGTACCCGCCGCGATGGGCAGTGCGCCGTTCGATGGCGAGGGCGTGAGAACGCGGAAGCGTCGCGTGGTACATGACGGTGTGATCGAAGGCTACTTCTTGTCGTCTTACGCGGCAAGAAAGCTCGGCATGCAAACGACCGGCAACGCGCACGGCCCGCACGGTCTGTCGTTGCGCAGCACGGCAACCCTGCCGGGCGACGATCTCGACGGCATGCTCGAGCGACTCGGGACGGGGCTGCTGCTCACGTCGATGATCGGACAAGGCATCAATTTGGTGACCGGAGACTATTCGCGAGGCGCTGCCGGGTTCTGGGTCGAGAACGGCAAGATCCAGTACTCGGTGGAAGGCATTACGGTCGCCAGCACGCTGCAGCAGATGTTCAGGAACATCGTTGCGGTGGGAAGCGATACGTTCACGGCTGGCGCGTTGAAGTCAGGCTCGGTGTTGATCGAAGAAATGACCGTGGCCGGACGATGAGCGGTTTCGTCGAGATCGCGGCGGCTCGCAGGGCGTTGCATGGACGATTGCCGAATGGCCTTTCCGAGCTGCGTGGAAGGGGGAGCCTTCGTCCGGCAATTTCCTGGACGGTGATCGATGCGTGATTTCCATAGCCGAGCTCGCCAATCCAGTCTGAGGAAACGCGCTCGAAAGATCGATTGCATGCCGCTTCCCCGGCATGTCAGGGATAGTCTGGCGCTCGAATATCATCTGCAACTCGAAGCACTGAAGGCGGGCGTCGGGACGTTGACGTCGCTGCAATTGCTGACAAGGGTGGCACTGGCTGCCGAGATGCTGCGATCGTTGGGGTATGGCGCAGCGGAAACGCGGGGGTTCCATGAGTACGAGGCCGCTGCATGGAATGCGCTTCAGGCTGGGCGGGATGGTGAGATCCAGTTCGATGAGGACAGCTATCGGTTATTCGCCGAGCTGGTGACGAGCCATGATGACCAACTGGCTCGCGCTCCCGTGAGCGCGATCGAGGCCGTCGCGAATCGACTGGAGTCGGCCTGTAGCCGGGCGTGACACTGCACGGCCGTCTTTTGGAAGTTGACCATGCAGAAGACATTTTCAATAAGAAATAAATTTATATTGGGGATCTCGCGATGGCAAATATAAATCATTGGCTTTTTGCTATTTTATGTTCTTTGTTTTTGGTTGGTTGCAATGGAGATGGTCCGGCAGCTGAAAATTCCACATTGTCGACTTCAAATAAGGCAGCTACTGTATTTGCGGGATCTAAACAATATGGTTCGGTTGACAGTTCTGGAGTCGCGGCGTCATTTAATAGCCCGGTCAATTTGGCCGTCGATACAATGGGAAGTCTCTACGTCGCCGATGCCGGCAACAATAAAATCCGGAAGGTTGCGGCGAGTGGCGTTGTAACGACGGTCGCCGGATCAGGGCAACCCGGTTCGACCGATGGTGCGGGTATGGGGGCGACCTTTGACCATCCATCCGGTGTCGCCGTCGATGCAGGAGGTGCTCTGTACGTTGCGGACACAGCCAGCAATAAGATTCGGAAGATTTCTCCAGCAGGTCTCGTGACAACGCTTGCAGGATCTGGGCAATCAGGTTCGACCGATGGTCTTGGGGGGAATGCGTCGTTCAATCATCCGACGGGAATCGCTGTCGATGGAGCCGGTTCACTCTACGTAGCGGACACGGAAAACAACCTGATCCGCAAGATTACTGCAACAGGTCTTGTGACGACTCTTGCCGGATCCGGGCAAAGAGGTTCGACCGATGGTCTCAGTGGGAATGCGTTATTCAACCATCCCATGGGTATCGTCGTCGACGGAGCGGGTTCAATTTACGTGGCGGACACGGAAAACAGCCTGATCCGCAAGATTACGGCAGCAGGTCTTGTGACGACGCTTGTCGGATCTGGGCACACAGGCTCAGCCGATGGCCTCGGGCGGAATGCGTCGTTCAATCATCCCATGGGTATCGCCGCCGACGCAGCCGATATACTGTATGTAGCGGACACGGAAAGCAACCTGATCCGCAGGATTACGGCAGCAGGTCTTGTGACGACGCTTACCGAGTCTGGGCAGTCAGGCTCGACAGATGGTCTCGGAGCGAATGCTTCGTTCAATCATCCCATGGGTATTGCGATTAATTCATCTGGGATTGCCTATATTACTGAATCTGATGAAAATATAATCTACTCGGTTAATCTTGGAAGGGGGCGCGCCAAAATCAATTCCAAGAGATTTAATTCATTCCAGATTGATTGCCAGCAGGTCAAGCAAAGCTGCATAGCTCAATGCAGCGAAACAGCTTTGCCGACTCCGGATTATGGATTTGCGTTTTGGAATTGCATGACAAGCTGTATGGATGAGAAAGGATTTTTGTATGGGGTTGATTGCTAGGGGTGAACAATGATTGCCGATCTTGAAACTGCCAGAAAGATAAACGAGTTGATGCTTTCGATGGGGGCATCGTTGAATGAATCAGTATTTCTTGTTGTTGATAACTGCTCGGATGATGATGCTAAGAAATACAAGCTGATGATTGGTAATGTCATGAGTGGCTTGTACGACATACTGGCGCAAATTTATATCGATCACCCAACCCTCAAGCCAAAAGGGTTATTATAGGCATGTCGTTATACACAACGTCCTTCAATCGCCGCGCCTCGGCACTCCGGTCTAGTTCCACCTGCCGCACGACATCTGGCTTATCGAACTTCGCTCGCCAGGCATATAGGCTGTGCGTCGTAATGCCCAAACGCTGGGCCACATCTGCAACCGAATGACCACGCTCGGTGACTTGCTGGACTGCTTCGATCTTGAACTCATCTGAACCGCCCCGGGAATCATGGAGGCTGGTTGGTTTAAGTTGATGCGGGTTCAGTGGTAGCTGTTTCAAGTTGCCGATAGTCGTTTGCCTCAGCTTCGGCGGGCGGGATATAGCCGAGGGGTTCCATCAACCGATGACGATTGAACCAAGCCACCCACTGCAGCGTTGCCAGTTCAACGGATTCTCGCGTTTTCCAGGTGCGGCGATGAATCAGTTCAGCCTTGTACAGGCCGTTGATCGTTTCAGCCAGGGCGTTGTCATAGCTGTCGCCCCGGCTGCCGACCGACGGTTCGATGCCCGCTTCGGCCAGCCGTTCGCTGTAGCGAATGCTGACGTATTGGGACCCTCTATCCGAATCGTGTATCAAGGTTCCGTCGTCGCCCGGGCGCCGCGCGTAAAGCGCCTGTTCAAGTGCATCCAGGACGAAGTCCGTGGTCATCGAACTGCTGATGCGCCAGCCGACGATACGGCGAGCGAACACATCGATCACGAAAGCCATATACAGCCAGCCCTGCCACGTCGAAACGTAGGTGAAAGCCGAAACCCAGAGCGGGTTCGGCCGTGCCGCCTTGAACTGGCGATTGACCCGATCCAGCGGGCGCAGGGCTATGGCATCAGGAACAGTCGTGCGAACACGCTTGCCTCGCATCACGCCGCGCAAACCCAGTTGCTTCATCAACCGTTCGACCGTGCAGCGCGCCACCGCGATACGCTCCCGGTTCATCTGCTTCCAGACTTTATCCGCACCGTAGACTTGCATGTTGGCCTGCCACACACGCTTGATATCCGGCCGCAGACGTTCATTGCGGATTGCGCGAACAGAGCGCCGCGACGGATCACGAAGCTGCGCGGCATGGCGTCGGTAACCCGACGGGGCAATCCGCAAGACCTTGCAGATCGGCTCGACCCCGAAGGGGTCGCGATGCTGATCGATGAATGCCTTCAGGACTTGAAACGGCGGTCGAGCTCCGCCTGGGCGAAAAACGCACTCGCGACCTTGAGAATCTCGTTGGCACGACGCAACTCCTTGACTTCGCGCTCCAAGGCCTTGAGGCGCTCGAGCTCGTCTGTGGTCACGCCATCGCGCTCACCGTGGTCGACCTGGTCACGCTTGACCCACTCGTGCAGCGTCTGCGGTGTGCAGCCGATCATCGGCGCAATCGATCCGATCGCCGCCCACATCGACGGATGTTCGCTACGCTGCTCGCGTTCCAGGCGCAACGCGCGCTCTCGGACTTCCGGGGAAAACTTACTTGGCTTCTTGTTCATGGCTCCATTCTCTCAAGAGTTGGAGCCTCCACAAAATCCGGGGCGGTTCAGACAGGAGGTTTTCGCTCAGCACGCCCGCCTTGAAAGTCGCGCCGGTTTCATGAAACGATGGACTTCCCGTGATGTTTTCTAAAGCAGATCACCGGCGCGGTTCAGTTTGGCCAACATCCGAATCGGTGCAACAGATCCGACCGACGAGCGCATCGACGGGTGTCTGTTACTTGCCCGAATCCGGCCATCGCCATACGGGTCGGTCGAGCTTGTGCTGCCCGAGAACCGTCGTCTCAGAGAATGCCTTTTCCAGGGTGATCTGGCTGAACTCCGTGTCCTCTTCAAGCGCTGACGCCAGCCGTGTCGAATGGGAAACGACCCAGATTTGAGAATACGTCGCCGCCTACCGAATGAGTCGGCCCAGCGCGGGAATGAGATCGGGATGAAGGCTCGCCTCGGGTTCATTGAGGACCATCAACTCGGGCGGCCGCGCAGTCAGCAAGGCTGCACACAACAGCAGATATCGCAGCGTGCCATCGGAAAGCTCGGCAGCCTTGAGCGGGCGGAACAGGCCGTCCTGTCGAAACACGAGCGAAAACAATCCGTCCCGCTCCGTTTCAATTTCGACATGCGCGCCGGGAAAGGCATCGGACACTGCATCGTCGAGCGCCTGATGATCACCGACTTCGAGAATCGTCTGCCACGCCGCAGCGAGATCGCGCCCGTCATGATGGAGAACGGGAGTACGGGTTCCCACATGCGACCGCCGTGCCGGCGCATCGACATCAATTCGAAAATGATCGTAGAAGCGCCAGCGGCGCATCACTTCCCTGACTTCGAATACCTCCGGACTGCTCCGATCGTTGCCGATTTGCGAGAAGAGGCTCTCGTAACGGGGCAAGCTGTGTGTTACGGTATCCCAACCGTCGTCCGACCGGCGGCGCACGACATTACCGTCCCGATCAATCAGCATGTTCGAAGACCGAAGGAATGCACCACTCCAAATCGCTTCGCGCTTGAATTCGGGGTCCAGCTTGAACGCCGAAGGCGATTCGGATGATTCCTGGGCAAGACCCATGGACACCGCGTAGCCGAATGTCTTGCCGCCGAAGCCCAGCTTCAGGCGCGGCGCGGGCGTTCCTTTGGCCGGTCTTTGCAGCGGGATCTCACCACGTCGCATGGCCCCCGAGCGGTCCTCCGGCCCTGCCCATACGACCGACTGCAAGCCGCCCTCGGAGGCCAACGGCGCCACGATTCCATCCTGCGCTGTGCTGGCGAGCAACCGCAATGCACGATAAAGATTCGATTTGCCGCTGCCATTCGCTCCAGTGATCAAGTTGAGCCTCGACAACGGGATGACGAGTTCCTTGATCGAGCGGTAGTTGTTGATTGCCAGGGTCTCCAGCATGGTCGAGTGCAGTATCCGGTTTGGGTCGAATGCGGGATGGGGCATGACGCCTCGAACGCATTTGAAATTGACGGCGTGTCGCGTGCAGGCCTGAGCGAGTTGAGGCGTCTTCGGTCACAGGTGCGCTTGCAAAACAAATCGATCTCGAGGTCTCTAAATTATTTCTCTATCGCAGATCGTCGGTTGCTCTTCGCTGATGTGAGGGGAAGTTTCACGGCTGGTGACGGCCAGCGCTTCCCCGACCCGCATACGGAACAAAGGATTCGTATGACACTAAAGACGAACGAGCGAAGGATTGATTACCGTCTCTTTTTTATATATTTTATATATAGGCATGGTTGTTTAAATAGAAAATATAGATCGTTGATGTGCTGACGAGAAACCGCTTGCATCCGCGCTAAATCGGAAGCCCCTTGGCAAGGCGATGTGCCACGGTGTAGTGAATCATCCAATCGGCGTAAGCATCGAGGGCGATGCCGCACGCCAGACCATTCAGGAATCTGCCTCGACGCCACTTACAGCAAGACGGTTATAACTTTTTGCCTGCGCGGAGGCATCGAACGGCGGCCCTCACGAATCGGAAATCCCTTGCACGTCGGGTCGGTCATTCGACCGATGTGCACCGGTCAAATGTTTTGCGATTCTTCAATGACCGAGAGGATGGCGTAGACACGATGACTGATAGCGTGCCGGGAGGGAAAAGCGGCGTGGCCGCGACTGCCACCCAGGAATGGGCGCCAAGGGAGCCACGCCCTGACGAAGGGCGGCATATAAATCGAAGGTCGAGCGTTTCGACTCCTGTACCAGATGGAATTGCCCGCAGAATGAAGTTCAGATCCTGGAGATCATGTCTTTTGATAAGTTCGCTCGCCACTGTCATGTTGTCTACATCGCCGTCAGTCCGAACCGATGACTCCGGCGGCATGGGTGCCCTCGGTTTCGACCAAGCCGGGGTTCACGGCATTGACCCGGATGCCGCGCGGGCCGAGCTCCCGCGCGAGCACCCCGGTGATGGCGTCGATTGCGCCTTTCGTACCGCTATAGATGGCACTCTCGGCCGGAAGGACGCGCGTGACGTTGGAGCCGATGTTGACGATGCTGCCGCCGTTGCCGAGGTGCGGCGCGGCGGCGCCGGCGACCAGCAGCGGACCGAGAACGTTGATGTCGAATTGCTCGCGGTAGCGCGCCTCGGTCGTTTCCTCGATCCTGGCGAACTGGTAGACGCCGGCGTTGTTCACCACGATGTCCAACCGCCCGAAATGGTCGATGGCTGCGTTGACGAGTGCGTCGACCTCCGCCTTGTTCGTCACGTCGGCGCGCACCGCCAATGCCTTCCCGCCGGCGGCCTGAATGTCCCCGACGACCTGTTCGGCACCGCTCGCGCTGGATGCGTAGCTGACGACGACCTGTGCGCCGTCGGCCGCAAGCTGGCGCGCGATGCCTGCGCCGATGCCTTTCGATGCCCCCGTCACGATCGCGACCTTGCCCTTCAACTTGTTCATGTCTTCACACTCCGCAGAGGTTGGCCCCGAGCGGGGCGGTTCGATTGATGCAAGTCACCATCGTGAGGCCCACACAATTGTTTGTGAATGGTCGTTCTTGTATATTGAATGTACATTTTTGAACGAAGGTTCATCGCATGGAATGGAGTGATGTCCGGGTGTTTCTGGCGGTCAAGCGGGGCGGATCTTTCGGTGCGGCAGCCCGAAGCCTGGGCGTGAGCCATCCAACGATCGGCCGCCGGATCAAGGCGCTGGAGGATGAATCCGGGCAGGCGCTGTTCCGCAGGACCGCGGATGGGCTGGTGCTCACCGACGCCGGCGATACCGTGCTGAGCCTCGCCGAAGCCATGGAAAACGCCGCGCTGGCCATGGAGCGGCGTCTGGCCGGTCATCACGACCGTCTCGAAGGCATCTTGCGGATATCGTGCGCAGAGTGGTTCGCCGGCTACGTTCTCGCGCCGGTTCTCGCGGAACTGGTGCGCCGTCATCCGGCCGTGGTGCCGGAAGTGATCGCGAGCTACCGATTGCTGAGCCTGTCGCGTCGCGAGGCCGACCTGGCCTTCCGGATCGTTCCTTTCACCGAACCGGACATTGTCCAGCGCCGCATGATGAGCGTTCCGTACGGTCTTTACGGCACGGCGGAAACCGCACGTGCGTTGCGGCGCGATCCTGCCTCAGTGGGATTGATCGTGATGAATACGGCGCAGTCTCACTTCCCCGACGTCGCCTGGCTGCTCGAGAGGTTCCCGCGGTCGCGGCGCGTGTTCACCAGCACGAGCCGAGCCGTTCAGGGCCGGATGTGCGCGGCAGGCATGGGCATGGCGGTGCTGCCGCGACCGCTGGGCGACGCGATACCGGCAGTGCGGCGCATCGAAACGCCGGAACCGCCTCCATCCCGAGACATCTGGGTGGGTTACCACCATGACCTTCGGCATATGGATCGCTTGCGCGCGATGCTCGATATCGCCGATACGATGCTGACCGAATCACCGATTGCCGCGCGCTGAATTGAACTTCGTGGGTGCTCTCGGCCAGATACGGTCATCATCCGCGCCGCGGTGAATGACCGCTTCAATCCTTAACGGGTAAGACACGTGACCATCCCTGAATTGATCATCCCGCCGACGATGCAACGTATCGTGGAGCGCGCCGGTTATGTACCGGCCGTGAAGGTTGGGTCCATTGTTTTTTGCGCCGGACAGGTCGGGCGTACCGTTGACCTCGAAGTCATCGCCGATCCCGAAGCGCAATTCCTGGCATGCTGGGAAAATTTGCGCGTGGTTCTGGAAGCGGCTGGGTGCACTTTTGAAGATGTCGTCGATATGACGACATACCACGTGCAGATGGGCACGCATATGCCCGTATTTCGCGAGGTGAAGAATCGGGTTTTCCCACGCGGCACATGCGCGTGGACTTCGATCGGCGTGACCGAACTCGCGCATCCCGGCTTGCTGGTCGAGATCAAGTGCGTGGCGGTCAAGCGAGATGACGCTGCGGTGTGAGCGTCAGCCAATAGCTGAAGGGCGGCCGTTTTCCACGAATTCCCAGCGGTAGGGCGCCCGCGCTGGCGACAGCCGCCAGCCGATACGGCGGTGCCGGACGAACTCGTCGGGGTGGCCGGGCGCGCCGTGTCTTTCGATGTAACCGGGCACGGCCGCCGCGCGTTCGCGTTGCCCGCCGCCCAGCGGCATGGCGATCATGTCCTTCTCGATGAATTGTCCCGGTCGGATCCCGGCATCGAATCCGCGCGACGATGTCGAATCCGTGGTTCGTGACCGATGAATGCTCTCCGCACCGCGGAGAGGATTTCAGGTGATACGCATCAGGGCTCATTCCTTGCTCGATTGTTTTCTCGGCAGTTCCGAGAACGTTCGAACAAGGAGGGCCTGACATGAAAGCAGTCGTATTCCACGGTATCGGCGACATTCGCATCGACACGGTGCCCGATCCCGAAGTCACCGACGCGACCGACGCGATCGTGCGCCTGACGGCCAGCGCGATTTGCGGCACCGACCTGCACATGGTGCGCGGCACCCTCGGCGGGATGAAGCCGGGCACGATCCTCGGCCACGAGGGGGTCGGCATCGTCGAGGCGGTCGGGCGCGACGTGCGCAACCTGCGGCGCGGCGACCGTGTGCTGATTCCGTCGACGATCGCATGCGGCAGTTGCGCGTACTGCCGCGCGGGCTACACCGCGCAATGCGACGTCGCGAACCCGGGCGGCCCACGCGCGGGTACCGCGTTCTTCGGCGGGCCGGCCGACACCGGTGCGTTCGACGGGCTGCAGGCCGAATACGCGCGCACGCCGCTTGCGCATGCGAGCCTGATTCGGCTGCCGGATGCGATCGACGACGATCGCGCGATCCTGATGTCGGACATTTTCCCCACCGGCTATTTCGGCGCGCAGCTCGCGGAAGTGAGTGCGGGCGATACGGTCGCCGTGTTCGGCGCGGGGCCGGTCGGCCAGTTCGCGATCGCGAGCGCGAAGCTGATGGGCGCCGGACGCGTGATCGCCATCGACCGCGTGGCGTCGCGCCTCGAGATGGCGTGCGCGCAAGGCGCGGAGATCGTCGATTTCGCGGAGGACGATCCCGTTGAGACGGTGCTGCGGCTGACGGGCGGAATCGGCGTCGATCGCGTGATCGACGCGGTGGGCGTCGACGCGATGCGCGCGACGCACGGGCCGGCCGCGGCCGATCGCGACGCGGCGCGTGCATTCGATGCGGAAGTCGATGCGATCGCGCCGCACCGCAAGCCGGATGGCCGCAACTGGGTGCCGGGCGACGGGCCGTCGCAGGTGCTGCAATGGGCGGTGCGCGCGGTCGCGAAAGCCGGCACGGTGGCGGTGATCGGCGTGTACCCGCCGGCGGCGCGCGTGTTTCCGGTCGGCGATGCGATGAACCGCAACCTGACGATCAAGATGGGCAACTGCAATCACCGCACGGTGACGCCGCCGCTCGTCGAGCTCGTGCGCAGCGGCGCATTCGACCCGCTGTCGGTGCTCACGCGTTGCGAGCCGCTGACGAATGCGATCGATGCCTACCGCGCGTTCGACACGCGCGAGCCGGGCTGGATGAAGGTGAAGCTGACGCCATGACGATGTCAACCGAAACCGGGAGGACGGCGATGAACGCTCCATACGACAACTGCATGGCCGCCTGCGACGCGTGCGCACACGCGTGCGATGCGTGTACGGCCGCGTGCCTCACCGAACGCGACGCGCAGGCGCTGGCCGACTGCATCGCGCTCGACATCGAATGCGCGCAGCTGTGCCGCTTCGCGTCGGGCGCGATGGCGCGCCGCAGTGTGCTCACGCCGAGTGTCTGCGCGCTGTGCGCGCAGGCCTGCGACTTGTGTGCGGCCGAGTGCCTGCGGCATGCCCACGATCATTGCCGCCGCTGCGCGCTCGCGTGTGAAGCATGCGCGGCGATGTGTCGCGCGGTGGCTTGAGCCCGGCGGTCACGGTGTGCGGCGAACCCGGTGCTCGACGCGCTGCAGCAGTGCGTCGAGCACGGCTATTTCGACGGGCTTCACCAGATGCTCGTCGAAGCCTGCGCGTGCGGTGCGCTGCAGGTCCGCCGCGCTGGCATGTCCCGACAGCGCGACGCAGGTCGTGTCGCGCAGCGCGTCGATCGCGCGCAGCTCGTGCAGGAGCGTGAAGCCGTCGACCTCGGGCATCGTGAGGTCGAGGATCATCAACTGCGGAGCGTAGTCGCGGGCGAGCGCCAGGGCGTCGTGCGCGTTGTAGGCGACGCGCGGCGCGTGCCCTTTCACCTGCAGCAGCACGGCGAGCGTGTCGGCCGAATCGCGATTGTCGTCGACGATGACGATGCGGAGCGGCGTCGTGTCCGTCTGCACGGACGTGATCGGCCCGCGCACCTCGACGCGGGTCGCGCGCGCCATGCGGTCGATCGGCAGCCGCACCGTAAACGTCGCACCGTGACCGGGCCCGGCACTTTCGGCCGAGATGCGCCCGCCGTGCAGTTCGACGAACGTCCGGCAGATGGCGAGCCCCAGCCCGAACCCTTCGGCCGGCCGCCGGCCCGCCCCGCTTTCCTGCTCGAACAGGTCGAAGATGGTTTCGAGCGCGTCGCGCGCGATGCCGACGCCGCGATCGGTCACGCGGATCGCGACGACCGGCCCCTCGATCGCGGCGCCGACGTCGATGCGTCCGCCGAGCGGCGAGAACTTCGACGCATTGTCGAGCAGGTTGTGCAGCACCTGGACGAGCCGCGCATCGTCGCCGTGCAGCGGCACGGCCTCGGGGGGCAGATCGACGTGGATGTGCTGCCCGCGCGCGGCCAGCTTCGGCTGGATGCTTTCGACGCCGCGGCACACGATGTCGCGCACGGTAATCGGCCGGTCTTCCAGCTCGAGCTTGCCGGCGGTGATGCGCCCGACGTCGAGCAGGTCGTCGACGAGCCGCGTCAGTTGCGTGACCTGACGATGCACGGCGTCGCGGCACTGCGCGAGCGCGGGCGCCGGGTCGGTCAGGCTCTGCAGCACGCCGACCGAATGGCGCAACGGCGCGAGATGGTTGCGCAGCTCGTGCGCGAGCATCGCGATGAACACGCTGAGCCGGTGCGTCGACGCTTCGAGCTCCTCGAGGCGCTTGCGCTCGGTCATGTCGCGCGTGATCTTGATGAAGCCGCAGAGCTGGTTCGAGTGATCGTGCACGGGCGTGATCGTCACGCTCGCCCAGAACTGCGAGCCGTCCTTGCGCACGCGCCAGCCTTCGTCCTCGAAGTGACCGTTGGCGGCCGCTTCGGCGAGCCCGAGCGACGGCCGGCCGGCCGCGATCGCGTCGGGCGGATAGAAGCGCGAGAAGTGGTGGCCGACGATCTCCGCGGCGCGATAGCCCTTGATGCGCGCGGCCCCAGCGTTCCAGGTCGCGACGTTGCCGTCCGGGTCGAGCATGAACACCGCGTAGTCGGTGATCGACTCGACGACCGTCTGGAACCGGAACTCGGCGAAGCGGTGCAACAGGTCGCGCGCGTCGGATTGCCCGAGCGGCGGCGGAGGCGAGCGAGGATTGATGTCGTCTTTCATCATCGGAGCGGCTTGTCGAAGACGGGCGGGCGAGCGCCGCCCGGCCGCCGTCGGCCGGGCCGGCGGCGGCGGTACGAATCGGATTGGCACCCCGAAAGCTTAGGGGATTGGCACCTCGGAAGCATAAGGGAACTCAATTCGGCTGATCAATGGGTGCGCATCGGTCGTGCCGATCGCCGTTCCGGCCGCACGTGAGCGGTTCCGGTGTGCGGCGCGGCATGCCGATTGCATGCGCGTGCATTCCGCCGGCCGTGCCGGGGCTGCCCGCGGCCGCGAGCCTTGCAAGGAGAACGCCATGAACAGCACGCTGAACCCCGACAACGAACCGGCCGAACCGGACGACGACAATGCCAGCCGCGGCCGCGACGGCCGCGCACTGGGCCCGAGCGATTCGTCAGACAGCGGCAGCGACACGGCTGGCGCGCGGCGTCATCCGTTCGACGTCGATTCGCCGCTCGACGATCACGCGCTCGAACGCGGCGATGCGTCGCTCGACAGCGATACGGACCGTGCGGGCACCGGTGAGCGCGCGTCGGCGGACGGCGATTCGACCCTCGATGAAAGCATGGACATCAAGCCGGACCGCACCGAGCGGCTGAGCGAGCCCGGCGGCACGACGCCACCGGATGACGGGGACCACGCGGGCGATGACGGCACGCCGTGACGCCCGGCACGCAAAAACTGCAATCGCATTGCAGATAAGGTGCCCTGCAGCGGAATGCCGTTGCGATGCGCGTCGGTCTCCCATCGGCCACGACCTCGGCACGCGACTTGCATTCGACCTGACCGACGCGCGCCGTGACACGGCATGGGGCCGTGCGCGGCGCAGGCGCGATCAAGGAGGGGCACGATGCAACGACGATATCCCGGACGGCACGGCGGACGCGGCGGGCCGCCCGACTGGCAGGAGCGCCACGAACGCGCATCCCGAGGCGCCGGCGAGCGCGGCAGCCCGGACGATCCGTCGCGATGGCCCGACGCGGGCGACGAGCCGGCGTACCGCCGCTTCGCGAGCGAGGACGTCGGTCCGGAAGACTGGGGCAGCGAATGGAGCGAACGCGCGGCGCGGCCGGTCGGCCAGCGGCGCGGCGGGGCCGATGCGGGCTGGCAGGGCGACTTCCCGCGCCGGCCGGCGCGCGAACCCGATCCCGGCTACGGCGAACGCGACTATCACGCGCAGGGCCGCGACTGGCGGGAAAGCCCGTATCGCGGCGTTCCCCCGGAGTTTCGCGGGCATCACCGGATGGGCGGGTACGACCGCGACCGAGCCTATGGCGATCCGCGCGACGATCCACGCTATGGCGGCGACGCCCCCGACTTGTCGCGGTTCGGCAGCGACGCCGAACGCGACGCGCTGCGCCATCGTCGCGGGCCGAAAGGCTATACGCGATCGGACGAGCGGATCCGCGAAGATGTGTGCGAGCGGCTCGCGCATGCCCTCGAGATCGACGTGAGCGACGTCACGGTGCAGGTGCAGGACGGCCGCGTCGAACTGGACGGCACGGTGCCGGCGCGATGGATGAAGCACGGCATCGAGGATCTCGCCGACCGCTGCATGGGCGTGCGCGACGTCGAGAATCGCGTGCGGGTGCGTCGTGACGACGACGAGCACGATTCGCGGATGGTGCTGCATCCCGACCAGCGGACCGTGACGCCGACGCAGCCTACCGTGCTCGATCCCGAGCCGGGCACCGTCGAGCGCGACCGCGAGCGCAAACCGCATCACTGAGCGCTCGTGCACGAACCGGCGCGCTCCGAATCGCCTCGCGCACGCGTGACGACGGGAACCGACCATACGCTGCCCGGGCAGTGCTCGTGATCGTGATCGTCACCGGCAAGTACGGCGGCGGCTTCGTCACGTTCGCGATCGATGCGAGATGCACGGCCGTGTTTGCGCGCCGGCGGACGCGTTGCCAGCGGCGCGTCGTTCGCCAGATCGACACCGCGCACGATCGAGAGGGCCGCGCGCTGCCCGAGAGCCGGGCGCTGTCCGGCCACGCGCACGCGCGCGACCGCGACCGCACGCGCGCCGCTCGAGGCCGGTTTCCACGCTTACACCTGACCCACCCCGCGGCAACGGCCGACCCGATCGCGCCGTTGCGCGCACTCGCATTTTCCTCTGGAGAAACCCATGCCCCACCCGTCACCCGAAGCGCTGACCGGCCGCCGCGCCGGTAGCGCGTTCGTCGACCGCCCGACCGCGGTCGCCGCGGTCGAACTGCTGCTGCCGAGCCTGTCGGCCGCGCTGCAGAGCGACTTCGTCGGCGACAGCGGCTGCCTGCACATCGTGATCATGGATCCCGCGCTCGGGCCGCACGACGCGCCGTTCGAGGACGCGATCCTGTACGAGTTCTCGTTGCCCGACCCGAAGGACTGGGATGCCGACTACCGGGCGTATGCGCGCGCGAAGGCGCGGCTGTCGTGGGAAACGGGCCGCGACGGCCACGTCGTGCAGGCGCTCGAGCCGTACCGGCTGCGCGCGGGCGATACGAACCTGTGGGGCGGCGTCGCGCTCGGCGGGATCGTGGTCGGCGTGTCGGGCGCGCAGCCGTGGTTCGACGAGGCATTCGCCGGCTGCATCGCGCACTGCCTGCGTGCGCTCGCGAAGCGCCGTGCGCAGGCGACGCCGGACGCGCTGGCGATCTGAGCGCGGCCGTGCGGGGCGGTTTTTACAGCAGCTTATAAAAAAGCCAGCGATGGCGTGCCGGCGCGCGACGCGGCACGGGCGCCGGCCGGTCGGCACGGTTCTCGCTGTATCTCCTGCATCGACGTTTGTCGCGACAAGCGTCACCCAGCCAGTCCGGATGCGTCCGGACGTTCGCAAGGAGGTGCAGGTGAACGACGTCCAACACGATTCCGCCCAAACGCCGCTCGCCGGCCGCGTCGCGCTGGTGACCGGCGGCGGCCGCGGGCTCGGCGAGGCCATTTGCGAAGACCTGGCGCGGCACGGCGCGCACGTGATCGTCGCCGATCTCGACGGCGACCGCGCGGCCGCCGTCGCGCAGCGGCTCGAACGGCACGGCGGGCAGGCGGTCGGCCGGCCGCTCGACGTGCGCGACGAGGCGTCGGTGCTGCAGGTCGTGCACGACGCGCGGGAAGCGCTCGGCGATCTCGACGTGATCGTCAACAACGCGGCGATCGACGTGACCGCGCCGATCGACGACGTGAGCGTCGACGCGTGGCGGCAGGTGCTGATGACGAACCTGCTCGGCCCTTACCTGATGTGCCACGCCGCCGTGCCGATGATGAAGGCGCGCGGCACCGGGCACATCGTCAACATCGCGTCGACCGCGTCGAAGCGCGCGTGGCCGAATGCGTCCGCCTATCACGCGACGAAGTGGGGGCTGCTCGGCCTGTCGCATGCGCTGCATGCCGAACTGCGGCCGGCCGGCGTGAGCGTGTCGGCGATCGTCGCGGGCGGGATGCGCACGCCGTTCCTGCTCGACCGCTTCCCGGACATCGACGCGGACACGCTGCAGCCGGCCGAGAACGTCGCGGCCGCCGTGCGTTTCGTGCTGATGCAGCCGCCCGGCACCGTGGTGCCGGAAGTGATGGTGCTGCCGATGAAGGAGACGTCATGGCCTTGACGCGCGAAAGGGGGCTGCCCGGGGCCGTGCTGATCGACAAGGACGGCACGTTGCTCGACGACGTGCCCTACAACGTCGATCCGGCGCGGATGCGCCTCGCACCGGGCGCGGCGCGCGCGCTGCGCACGCTCGGCGCGACCGGCATGCCGATCGTGGTCGTCTCGAACCAGCCGGGCGTCGCGCTCGGCCGCTTTACCGAAAACGAGCTTGGCGCGGTCCGCCGGTGTCTCGCCGAACTGTTCGAAGCAAACGGCGCGACACTGGCGGATTTTTTTTACTGCCCGCATCACCCGCGCGGCAGCGTGCCCGCTTATACGATTGACTGCGTCTGCCGCAAGCCGCGCCCCGGCATGTTGCGTCGCGCGCTGGCCACGCTGGGCGCAGTCCCCGAATGGAGCTGGATGATCGGCGACATCCTCGACGACGTCGAGGCCGGGCGCGCCGCGCGTTGCCGCACGATCCTCGTCGACTGCGGGCACGAGACCGAATGGCGCACCGGCGCCGCGCGTACGCCGCACCACGTCGTCGATCGTGTCGACCGCGCGGCCGACATCGTCGCGCGCGAAGCCGTGCGGCGGCACGGCACCTGGGGCCGGCGATGAACGCCGCGTGGCGTCGCGCACGACGCATCCTGTGCGTGCGGCTCGACAGCGTCGGCGACGTGCTGATGACGACGCCCGCGTTGCGCGCGCTGCAGGAAAGCGGCGAGGGGCGCCGGCTCACGCTGCTGACGTCGCGCACGGGCGCCGCGCTGGCGACGCACCTGCCGATGGTCGACGACGTGTGGACCTACGATGCGCCGTGGGTCAAGCACCCCGACGTGCGCGGCAATCCGGTCGCCGATCTCGACATGATCGATCGGCTGCTGGCCGGCCGTTTCGATGCGGCCGTGGTCTTTACCGTTTACAGCCAGAACCCGCTGCCCGCCGCGATGATGTGCTGGCTGGCGGGCATTCCGCTGCGGCTCGCGCATTGCCGCGAGAACCCGTACGAACTGTTGACCGACCGCGTGCCGGAAAGCGAACCGGAGTCGCACGTGCGGCACGAGGTGGCGCGGCAGCTCGCGCTCGTGCGCGCGATCGGCGCCACGACGTCGAACTGGCGGATGGCGTTCGAGCCCGGCGACGCGGCGCGGCGTGCGGTCGGTGCGCGGTTGCGGGCCACGTTGCAGCGCATCGGCGGCCCGCGCCGGCCGGGCGCGCCGTCGGCGCGCTGGCTCGTCGTTCATCCGGGCGCGAGCGCGGCGTCGCGCCGCTGGCCGGCCGAGCGCTTCGGCGAGGTGGCCGCGAGCGTCGCGCCGCTGTTCGACGGGATCGCGGTGACGGGTAGCGAGAGCGAGCGCGCGCTGGTCGACACGGTATGCGCCCGCGCGGGCTCGCGCGCGGTGCCGTTGGCGGGCGTGCTGTCGCTCGGCGAACTCGGCGCGCTGATCGAGACGGCCGACCTGCTGTTGTCGAACAATTCCGGCCCGGTGCATCTCGCGGCCGCGCTCGGCACGCCGGTGGTCGATCTCTATGCGCTGACCAATCCGCAGCACACGCCGTGGCGGGTGCCGCATCGGGTGCTGAACGTCGACGTGCCGTGCCGCAACTGCTACCGCAGCGTGTGCGATCAACCCGGCCATCAGTGCCTGCGCGAGGTGAGCGTCGACGATGCGGTCGCCGCCGTGCACGCGCTGCTGCGCGGTCGGATGCGCCATGCGCGGCGGGCGGCCGTGCGGTCCGCCATGCAGGGTGACGGACCGGTCGACGCGAGCCCGTCGAACGTGATTCCGTTCTCGCCCGCCATCTCGAGGAGCTGACGCATGCCCGAACCGATCCATACGCTCGGCATCAACGCCGCCTTTCACGACAGTGCCGCGTGCCTCGTGCGCGACGGCGTCGTGATCGCGGCCGCCGAGGACGAGCGCTTCACGCACGTGAAGCACGCGAAGCGCCCGGTACCGTTCTCGACCTGGGAGCTGCCCTACCATGCGATCGACTACTGTCTCGCGGAGGCGGGCATCGCGCTCGCGGACGTCGACCATGTCGCGTATTCGTACGACCCGTGGTTCGAACTCGACCGCGACACGGCCGAGCCGTCGCTGACCTTGCCGCTTTCGCCGTCGGCGCACGCGCCGCGCAACGGCGGGGCGTCGCCCTGGCATCCGCTGTTCCTGTCGTCGATCGTGAACGCGCCGCGCCAGCTCGCGGGCGGTGCGCCGCACCACCTGCAGCGGCGCTTTCGCGGGGTCACGCACGACGGGCCGTTCCGCTGGCATTTCGTCGAGCACCATCTCGCGCACGAGGCGAGCGCGTTTCTCGCGGCGCCTTTCGAGCGCTGCGCGGTGATGACGATGGACGGGCGCGGCGAGCGTGCGACGACCAGCTACGGCGCGTTCGACGGCCGGTCGTACCGGCGGCTCGGCCAGGTGAACCTGCCGCATTCGCTCGGGTTGCTGTACGAACGCGTGACGCGCTACCTCGGCTTCCTGCATTCGTCCGACGAGTACAAGGTGATGGCGCTCGCGTCGTACGGCAAGCCGGTGTTCGCCGACGCGATGCGCCAGCTGGTGCGCTACGACGGCGACGGACGCTACGCCATCGTCGACGGCGATCTCGTCGCGCTGTTCGGCCCGCCGCGCGAACGCGGCGGCCCGATCGAGCCGCATCACTGCGACATCGCGCACGCGTTGCAGCTCGTGCTGGAAGAAACGGCATTGCAGGCGGTCGACTGGCTGGCCGCCGGCACCGGCGAGCGGCAGCTCGCGATGGCCGGCGGCGTCGCGCTGAACTGCGTGATGAATGCGAAGATCCGCGATCGCGGCCCGTTCGACGACGTGTGGGTGCAGCCCGCCGCCGGTGACGCCGGCACCGCGCTCGGCGCGGCGTTGTGGACCGACTTCCGGATGCGCGGCGAGCGCGGCGCATGGCGGATGGATCATGCGTATCTCGGGCCGTCGTATGGCGACGATGCGATCGAGGCGTTCCTGAAGGACGCCCAGCTGCCGTACCGGCGGCTGGCCGACGTCGCCGCGCAAACGGCCGCGCTGCTCGCGGCGAACCGCGTGATCGGCTGGTTCCAGGGGCGCATGGAGTTCGGCCCGCGCGCGCTCGGCGCACGCTCGATCCTCGCGTCGCCGACCGACCCGGACATGCAGCGCAAGCTCAACCAGATCAAGGATCGCGAGGACTTTCGGCCGGTCGCGCCGGTCGTGCTCGAAAGCAAGGCGCATCACTGGTTTCGCGGCGGACGGCGCACGCCGCTGCGCGCGCCGTTCATGCTGTTCGTGTACGACGTCGCGCCCGGCGCCGAAGCGACCATTCCGGCCGTGCGCCATATCGACGGCACCGCGCGCGTGCAGACCGTCGACGAGGCCCAGCATCCGCTGCTGCACGCGTTGCTGACCGAGTTCGACGCGCTCACCGGCGTACCGGTGCTCGTCAACACGTCGTTCAATACACGGGGCGAGCCGATCGTCTGCTCGCCGCGCGACGCGCTCGAATGCTTCTGGACGTCGCCGCTCGACGCACTCGTGATCGGTTCGTTCCTGCTGGAGAAACCGAGATGAACGCGCGCGACACGCAACGGCCGCCGGTCGTGTCGGTCGTCGTGCCGACCTACCGGCGGCCCGACCTGCTCGAACGCTGCCTCGACGCACTGTGCGTGCAGGTGTTCGACCCGACGACCTACGAGATGTGGTCGACGACGACGCCGCCGGCAGCGCGCGGCCCGTCGTCGAGCGGTGCCGTGCGCGCGTGACCGACGTGCCGGCGATCCGCTACATGACCGCGCCCGCCACGCAGGGGCCGGCCGGCGCGCGCAACGTCGGCTGGCGCAGCGCGTGCGGCGCGTTGATCGCGTTCACCGACGACGACACGATTCCCGATCCGGCGTGGCTGCGCCACGGCACGGCCGCGTTGCTGGCCGAACCGTCCGCGTCCGCCGCCGCGGGCCGCATCGACGTGCCGTTGCGGCCGCAGCCGACCGACTACGAACGCGACGCGGCCGGCCTCGCGCATGCGGAATTCGCGACCGCGAACTGTTTCGTGCGGCGCGGAGCGCTCGAGCGGGTCGGCGGCTTCGACGAACGCTTTACCCGCGCCTGGCGCGAGGACGCGGACCTGATGTTCGCGTTGCGCGAACATGCGGGGCCGATCGTCGACGCCGACGCGGCGTGCATCGTGCATCCGGTGCGCCCGGCGCGCTGGGGCGCGAGCATCGGCCAGCAGTCGAAGGTCTATTTCGACGCGCTGCTGTACAAGAAGCACCGTGCGACCTACCGCCGCCATATCCGGCCGGTGCCGCCGTGGCATTACTACGCGGCGGTGCTCGCCGCGCTCGGCGCGATCGTGTGCTTCGCGGCCGGGTGGCCGGCGCCGGGCGCGGCATGCGCGGTGGTGTGGGCCGTGATTACCGCGGCGTTCTGCGTGAAGCGCCTGCGCGGCACGCAGCTCACGCCGTCGCACGTGGCCGAGATGATCGTCACGTCCATCGCGATTCCGCCCGTGTCGCTGTACTGGCGCATGCGCGGCGCGCTTCATTTCCGGGTCCTGTTCCTATGACGACCGAACCTGCCGATTTCGAGCGCGTGCGGCGGCCGACGCGCATCGCGGTGTTCCGTGCGCTGCAGCTCGGCGACATGCTGTGCGCGGTGCCCGCGTTGCGCGCGCTGCGGCGCGGAGAACCCGACGCGCGGATCACGCTGATCGGGCTGCCGTGGGCGCGCGAGTTTGCGTCGCGCTTCTCGGACTACCTCGACGGCTTCATCGCGTTTCCCGGTGCGCCGGGGCTCGGCGAACAACCGGTGCCCGACGCAGCCGCCCGTGAAGCGTTCATCGCCGAGTGCCGCGCACGGGATTTTGACCTCGCGATCCAGCTGCACGGCAGCGGCACGCACACCAACGCGATCGTCGCGTCGCTCGGGGCCACGCGCACGGCCGGCTTCGTGCCGGCCGACGGTGGCGCGACCCGGCTCGACCGCACGCTCGTGTGGCGGGACGACGAGCCGGAAGTCACGCGATACCTGGCGCTGATGCGCGCGCTCGGCTATGCGGAATGGGGCGACTACCTCGAATTCCCGCTCGGCGGGCTGGATTACGCGTTGTGGCACGTGCTGTGCGACGAGCATGCGCTCGATCCGGGGCGCTACGTGATCGTGCATCCCGGCGCGCGGATGGCGTCGCGGCGCTGGCCGGTCGAGCGCTTCGCGCTCGCCGCACGGCAGCTCGCCGACGACGGCTGGCAGATCGTGTTGACCGGCACGCGTGCGGAACTGGCGCTGGCCGGTGCGTTCGCCGAGCACCTTGCGCGGCCCTGCGTGAACCTGTGCGGCCGCACGCCGCTCGGCGCGCTTGCCGCGCTGATCGGACGCGCACGGCTGGTGTTGTGCAACGACACGGGCGTGTCGCACGTCGCGGCGGCGCTCGGCACACCGAGCGTGGTCGTCGCGTGCGGCAGCGACACGGCCCGCTGGGCGCCGCTCGACGGCGCGCGTCATCGCGTCCTCGCGAACTATCCGGCGTGCCGGCCGTGCATGTTCGACACGTGCCCGTATGGGCACGAATGCGCGATGGCGATCGGTGTCGGCGACGTGGTCGAGCGGGCGGGCGAACTGCTGGCGGAGGAGAGGCGTCATGTCACGTAAGCGGCTGCGCGTGCTGACCTGGCACGTGCATGGCAACTACCTGTATTACCTGTCGCAGGCGCCGCACGATTTTTTCCTCGTGACGAAGCCGCACGATCCGCCCGGCTATGCGGGCCGCGTCGGGCACCTGCCATGGGGCGACAACGTGCACGAGGTGCCGGCGGAGTGCGTTCGCGACACCGCATTCGACTGCGTGCTGTACCAGCACCAGAAGCATTACGAGCACGACCGCCTGATGCTGCTGAGCGATGACCAGCGTGCGTTGCCGACCCTGTTCGTCGAGCACGATCCGCCGCGCGGGCATCCGACCGATACGCTGCATCCGGTGCAGGATCCGAACGTCCTGCTGGTGCACGTGACGCCGTTCAATGCGCTGATGTGGGACAACGGCGTGACGCCGACACGCGTGATCGAGCATGGCGTGCTGATGCCGGACAACGTCGCGTATCACGGGACGTTGCCGAAAGGCGTGACGGTCGTGAACAACCTCGCGCGCCGCGGGCGTCGGCTGGGCGCCGACCTGTTCGAGGCCGCGCGTCACAGCGTGCCGCTGGAACTGGTCGGGATGGGTTCGGCCGAGCTGGGCGGGATCGGCGAGGTGCCGAACCCGGCACTGCCGCACTTCCTGTCGCACTACCGGTTCTTCTTCAATCCGATCCGCTATACGAGCCTCGGGCTCGCGGTGATCGAGGCGATGATGATCGGGATGCCGATCGTCGCGCTCGCGACGACCGAGATGGCGCTGCTCATCCGGAGCGGCCGCAACGGCATGGCCGATACGCGGCCGGCCGTGCTGATCGATGCGATGCGCATGCTGATCCGCGATCCCGATCTCGCACGCGAGTGGGGCGCCGCCGCGCGACGCGACGCATGCGAGCGCTTCGGCATCGAGCGGTTCGTGCGCGACTGGGACGCGGCGTTGCACGACGTCGCGACCTGAGCCGCACGCGTGCCGCGCGGGCTCAGGGCGTCGGTGCGTCGGGCGGGTTCGGCACGTTCGACGGGGTCGGTACGTTCGACGTGCCGGTTCCGCGAAACGCCTCCCGTTCATGTTCGGGCAGGAGCGCGAGCCGGTTGTACAGCGTCTTCAGGCTGATGCCGAGCGCTTTCGCGGTGCGCGGCTTGTCGCCGTTGAAATGCCGCAGCGACGCGACGATGAAGCGCTGCTGCGTGTGCGCGAGCGTCGTGCCGATATGCAGCGTAATCGCGTTGTGACGAGTTTCGTCGCGGGGCGGCGCGCGGCGCGGCAACTGCAGTTCGATCTGCTCGTCGGCGAGGATGAACGCGCGCTCGAGCGTATTGCGCAGCTCGCGCACGTTGCCGGGCCACGTATAGGTGCGCAACGCCTTCATCGCCTGCATGGACAGCCGCTTTCGCGTGCGGTGCCGCGCATTCAGCCGCTCGACGATCTGCAGCGCGATCTCGTCGACGTCGTCCTCGCGCTGCCGGAGCGCGGGCACGTGCAGCGCGACCGTCGCGATCCGGTAGAACAGGTCCTCGCGCAGCCGCCCGCTGCGCACCGCCTCGACCGGGTCGTGATGGGTGGCGGCGACGATCCGCACGTCGAGCGGGATCGATTCGTGGCCGCCGACCCGCACGATCGTGTTCGACTCGAGCGTGCGCAGCAGCTTGACCTGCAGCTCGGCCGGCATTTCGGCGATCTCGTCGAGAAACAGCGTGCCGCCGCGCGCGGCCTCGAACATGCCGACATGCTGCGCGACGGCGCCGGTGAAACTGCCTTTCTCGTGACCGAACAGATGCGATTCCGCGATGTCGTGCGGAATCGCGCCGCAATTGACGGGAACGAACGGCCCGCGGCGGCGTGGGCTCATGTCGTGCAGGAGCCGCGCGACGATGTCCTTGCCCGCGCCGCTTTCGCCGACGATCAGCACGCCGACGCGCGTGACGGCTACACGCGACACCTTCAGCAACAGGGTCTGGATCGTACGCGAGCGGCCGAAAAGCCGCATGCCGTCGTCGACGGATTTCGACATGGTGTGATATCGAGTGGGAAGTTTGACCGAATGCGTCGAGACCAGGTGAAAAAATGACGTGGCATGCGTCACCGTTTTCCTATACCGAGAATACCTGTTATACCGGCGGTGAGACATTGAATCTGCAATGCGTGCCGCGCGGCCGGATAGATTTATTCGATAGGCGGAGAATGCACGACACCGTTCTTCTATACTGCTAAGCGTTGCATCCCGGGCAGGAGCGCTCGCCCATCCAGTCATGCGCAGCGCGGCGCGTGCCGCCGCGAAACGAGGCGGGGACGGTGCGCTGCGCGTCCGTCGCGGTTCCGGCCATGCAGGGTCGGGCCGCTTCACGAGGAGCCTCGATGCCCTATGTTCTGATCGTCGAAGACGATGCCGATACGCGCACCATGCTTGCGACGCTCGCCCGCACCCAGCAACTCGCTTGCGATACGGCCGCGACGCTCGAGGAAGCGCGCACGCTCGTGTCGACGCATACGCCCGATCTCGTGCTGTGCGATCTCGTGCTGCCGGACGGCAACGGGATGGACCTGTTCGATGCGTTGCCGAAGCGCTCGCATTGCGAAATGGTGCTGACCACCGGCCACGCGAGCCTCGAAACCGCGATCGACGCACTGCGGCGCGGCGCGACCGACTACCTGGTGAAGCCGCTGAACATGCAGCGGCTGAACAGCATCTTCGCGCGCGTGCCGCGCACTACCGCGCTGCATGAAGAGATCGCCGAACTGCGCTCCGAACTGCAGCGCCTCGGCCGCTTCGGCCGCATGCTCGGCAGCTCGCCCGCGATGCAGGCCGTCTACGACGCGATCGGCCGGGTCGCGCGCACCGAGGCATCGGTGCTGCTGACGGGCGAATCGGGCACCGGCAAGGAGCTGGCCGCGCAGACGGTGCACGACCTGAGCTTGCGCCGCCGCGGCCCGTTCCTCGCGGTGAACTGCGGCGCGATCGCCGCGAACCTCGTCGAAAGCGAGATGTTCGGCCACGACCGCGGCAGCTTCACGGGCGCGGAGCGCCAGCACAAGGGCTTCTTCGAACGGGCGGACGGCGGCACGCTGTTTCTCGACGAGATCACCGAGATGCCGCTCGAGTCGCAGGTCAAGCTGCTGCGCGTGCTCGAGACGGGGCGCCTCACGCGGCTCGGCTCGACGCGCGAGATCGACGTGGACGTGCGCATCGTCGCGGCGACCAACCGCGACCCGGAGGCCGCGATGGCCGACGGCAAGCTGCGGCCCGACCTGTTCCACCGGATCAACGTGTTCCCGATCCCGCTGCCGTCGCTGCGCGAGCGCGGCGACGACATCCCGATGCTCGCCGATGCATTCCTGCAGCGCTACAACGAGGAAAGCGGCCGTTCATTGCGTTTCTCGGCCGCCGCGCGCGACGCGCTGAAGACTTACGCATGGCCCGGCAACGTGCGCGAGCTGCGCAACTTCGTGCAGCGCGCGAGCATCTTCAGCGATACGGACCTGATCGATACGCTGCCGCCGCCGATCATGGACGAACTGTCGAGCATGGTCGATTCGCATGACGATCGCGTCACCGTGCCGTTCGGCACGCCGCTCGAGGAAGTCGACCGCAAGCTGATCCTCGGCACGATCGCGCAATGCGGGGGCGTGAAGGCGCAGGCGGCCGAGGTGCTCGACGTCAGCCTGAAGACGATCTACAACCGGCTCGCGCAACTGGATGACGATGCGGGAAAACCGGATTCGTGATGGTGCCGCCGCGCTCATGCTCCGTTGCACGCATCCCGACGCGCATCGCGCTCGAGCTGGCGGCGCAGGCGTTCCACGTGCGGCGGGATCGTACGGCGCTCGCGCAGGGTCCACGCCAGCCCCGCGAACGTGCGCGCGAGCATGCGCTCGCGCCACAGGCGCGGCAGCAGCCGCACGGTGTGCCGCAGCGCGGCCGGGGCCGGCCACCTGAGCCACGCGGTCCATACCGCGTTGCGGGTCGTGACGCGGCTGCGCGTGAGCGAGTCGCGATGCGTCGACGGGTGATGATGGACCGTGAGGCGCGACGCATAGACGAGCCACCCACCGGCGCGGTACAGGTCGAGCGCGAGCAGCGCTTCCTCGCCGCCGAGAAAGTAGCGCGGATGGTAGCCGCCTGCCTGCATGAACGCGTCGCGCCGGAACGCCGTCGCGCCGGCCAGCAAGCCGAGGATCGGGCGGCCGGGCAGCGTGACGGGCGCATCGAGTGGGCTGTCGGCCATCAGGCGGCAGGTCGGGTCTTCGCGCTGGTCAGCGCCGACGAGCACGCGCGCGGTGACGGCCGCGACGTGCGGATACGCGTCGAGCAGGTCCGCCGCTTGCTCCATCGAACCGGGCGCCCACCAGGTGTCGTCGTCGCAGAACGCGACGTGGCGCGTGCGGGCGACGGCCACGCCGAGATTGCGGCCGGCCGCGCCGAGATTGTCGGGTGCCTGCACGAGGACGACGTGCGGAAAGCGGTGGCGGATCAGCGCGGCGGTCTCGGGTTGCGCCGCATTGTCGACGACGACGATGGCGGGCCGGTCGGGCAGCGACGTGAGCCGGGCCAGCGTGTGCGCGAGTTCGGCCGGTCGTCTGAACGTCAGCACGATGGCGGTCACGCGCGCTTCGGGCGGCGGCGCAACGTGGCGCGCGGGGGTTACGCGAACGTGACGTCGCATTCGAGCCGCCAGTATGTTTCGGGTTCCTTGAGATCGGCGCGCATATGAGGATCGAACAACGCAATCTGGCTTGCATACGCGGCGACCGCGTCGGCTTTCGCGGCGATGGCTTCCGTGCGGTCGCCGGCCGGGGCGCTTGCCGGATGGGCGATCCAGCCGCGCTCGCGCCAGCCGCTCACGCGCCGGGCCATCAGCCCCGCGATCCGGCGGTACGGTACGTCCTCGTAGAAGCGCCACACGCGCGCCGCATCGTGCGATGCGCGGGCGCGATCCAGCAGCGACAACGCGGCCTGCTGCACTTGCAGATGATCGCGGTGGAACAGGCCGGCCGGCGCGAGGACGCCGAACCCGGCGTGGGCGTCGATCTCCCGTGCCACGCGCGCGGCAATCGCGGCAGATGCGGCGGGCGTGCCGTATTGATCGTCGAGAAAGTCGAGCCAGACCGGCCGCGCGTCGAGCCGTGCGAGCGCGCGCCGGTCTTCGTCGCGGCGCGCGCGTACGGCTTCGTCGGCGCGCTGGAAGCCTGCGCGGCGATCCCACGGCGGCGCCGGCGCATCGCGCGGCGGAATGCCGGCGAACACGGTGACGACGATCGAACCGGGCGCTGCCGCAAGCAGTCGCCCGCAACTGAAGACGGCGTCGTCCAGGTGCGGCGAGACAACGAGCCAGCGTGTCGGGGCATGCGTCACGAGATGATCTCCCTGGTGGATGGCCAGCCGGGCGAGCAGGCAGCGTGCCCGGCCGTCGTTGGCCGGGGGCGCCCGGGCACGCGCGACAGGAAGGCGTCCGATGATTGAAACGACCCATCCGCGCGCCGGCAATTACGTGATGGCCGTGATGCTGGTCGCGATCGCGACCGTGCTGCAGGCGCTCGCGATCCGCTTCGGCGGCGTGAACCTGCCGTTCGTGCTGTACTACCCGCTGCTCGCGGCCGCCGCATGGGCGACGTCGTTCCTGTTCGGCGTCGTGTCGACCGTGGCCAGCGGCATGCTCGTGTGGACGTTGTTCCTGTCGGATCCCGCGGCCTATACGCAGCCGCTGCCCGCTCGGCTCGTCCAGCTCGGCACGTTCATGCTGGTCGGCGTGCTGGTGTGCGCGCTCGCGGCGATGCTGCGCCACACGCGGCTCACGAACGATCGTGCGCGCCGGCGCGAGGCGGCCGCGCGGCAGCAGCTCGAAGCCGTGTTGCAGGCGCTGCCGCACGGTGTGATCGCGGCCGATGCGAACGGGCGGCTCACCTACGTCAACGCGGCCGCGGCCGCGCTCGTCGGCTGCCGACCGGAAGACGCGACGGGGCGGCCCGCGCGAGACGTGCTGCGGATCGTCGACCACGCGGGCCGCCGCGTGCCGACGACCCCGCTCGAACGCGCGCTCGGCGGCGCCCATGCGACCTCCGACCGGCACTGGCTGCAGGCGGTGGGGGGCGGCGATCCGGTACCGGTCGTCGAGGTGGCGTCGCCGCTCGGCGACCTGCACGGCAACATCGACGGCGCGGTGATGATCGTGCGCGACGCCAGCGCGGACCGCGCGCGAGTCGATGCGTCGCGTCTTCAGCAAGCGGTCGTCGACGCATCGCCCGACGCGATCGTCGGTGTCGACGGCGACGGCCGCATCGTCAGCTGGAACCCGGCCGCGCAGCGGATTTTCGGCTACGACGAAGACGACGCACGCGGCCGTTTGCTCGATACCCTGGTCGCGATGCGCTGGCTGCGGCGCAGCCCGCTCGCCGAATCGTTCGACGGCCTGAGCGACGCGCTCGGGCCCATTGAACTGCTGTGCGTCCGGCGCGACGGCCGGCGGTTTCGCGCGACCGTGTCGGCGCGCCCGCTGCACGGCGATGCGCGCGCGACCCTCGCGCTGTCGTTGACGCTGCACGAGACCGGGGCGCGGCGCCGGAATGATTTGCGTGCGACGCGGTCGTTGCAGGGGGCGCGCGATGCGCGCGACCAGGCCGATACGTCGAACCGCTTGAAGGACGAGTTGCTGGCCACGGTGTCGCACGAACTGCGCACGCCGCTGAACGTGATCTACGGTTGGGTGGAGGTATTGCGCAACTCGGTCGACCACGCGCTGCAGCGTCAGGCGATCGATGCGATCGACCGCAGCGCGCGCTCGCTCACGCGGATGGTCGGCGACATTCTCGACGCGTCGTCGCTCGCGACCGGCAAGCTGCGGCTCGATGCGGCGCCGGTCGACCTCGCGCGGCTGTTCTCCGACTCGGTCGGCACGTTCCAGACGGCCGCGTCGTCGGCCGGCGTCATGCTCGAATTCGCTTGCGGGTCCAGCACGTTCATCGTGTCCGGCGACGCCGAACGGTTGCGGCAGATGCTGTCGAACCTCGTGTCGAACGCGCTGAAGTTCACGCCGGGCGGCGGCAGCGTGCATGTCGGGCTGGTGCGCAACGGCACGCACGCGGTGTTGACCGTGGCCGATACGGGGCAGGGGGTCGCGCCCGAGTTCGTGCCGTACGTCTTCGACATGTTCCGTCGCGCGGACGATTCGCCCGCGTCGTCGCGGCGCGGGCTCGGCCTGGGGCTGTCGATCGTGCGGCATATCGCGGAGCTGCACGGCGGCACCGTGACGGCCGAAAGCGCGGGCCGCAATCTCGGCGCGACGTTCACGGTGAGGCTGCCGGCCGGCTGGCAGCCGGCCGGCGCGATGGCGTGGGGGCTCGCGCAGGCGGCCGATCGTCAGGCGCCGCTCGGGCTCGCCACGCAGCGGATCCTGATCGTCGACGACGATGCGACGACGCGCGCGAGCCTGACGGCCGCGCTGACGACGTTCGGCGCGGCCGTGACGGTCGCGTCGTCGGGCCGCGAAGCGCTCGCGATGGCTGCCGGCCTGCAGCCCACCGTCGTGCTGTCCGATCTCGCGATGCCGGACGGAGACGGCTTCTGGCTGCTCGACGCGCTGAGGCGCGGGGCCGGCAATGTCGACGGCGACGGCAACGGCGACACGCGAAACCTGCGCGTGCTCGCCGTCACCGCGCACGCGGGGCTGGCGGATGAGCGCCGCGCCCTCGAGGCCGGCTTCGACGGCTATCTGTGCAAGCCGGTCGACGTGCGCGAACTGGCGCAGAAGATCATGCTCGTGACGAAGCGCGACGACTGACGGCCGGCGCGCGCCGGGCGCGCCGGCGTCGTCACTGCGCCGGTGCCGGGCGGCGCGGCATATCGGCCTGCGCAAGCAGGTGCGACGCGATCTGCGTGCTGCGTACGAGATCGCCGGGCGGGTGATGCGCGGCCTGCCGGTGAATGAAGTACCGCACGGTACGCGCGAGCCCGGTGGCGAGCGGCGTGGTCGCGCGCCAGTCGAGGCGCCGCTGCGCGGCTTCGAGGTTCGGCCGCCGCTGGCGCGGATCGTCGGACGGCAGCGGCCGGAACTCGATCGCGACCGTCGCGCCGACGATCCGCACGACTTCGCGCGCGATGTCGAGCATCGCGATTTCGGCATCGCTGCCGAGATTGACCGGCTCGCTCGCGTCGCCCGGCTCATTCATCAGCCGGATCAGCGCATCGACCATGTCGTCCACGTAACAGAACGAGCGCGTCTGCTTGCCGTCGCCGTAGACGGTCAGCGGTGCGTCCGCGAGCGCCTGCGTGATGAAGTTCGACACGACGCGGCCGTCGGCCGGATGCATGCGCGGGCCGTACGTGTTGAAGATGCGCGCGATCCGCACGTCGACGCCGTACTGGCGGTGATAGTCCATGAACAGCGTTTCCGCGCAGCGCTTGCCTTCGTCGTAGCAGGCGCGCAGGCCGACCGGGTTCACGCGCCCGCAGTATTGCTCGTGCTGCGGATGAACGTCGGGGTCGCCATACACCTCGCTCGTGGACGCCTGCAGGATGCGCGCCTTCACGCGCTTCGCGAGGCCGAGCAGGTTGATCGCGCCGTGCACGCTCGTCTTGGTCGTCTGGACGGGGTCGCGCTGGTAGTGGACGGGCGATGCGGGGCACGCGAGGTTGTAGATCTCGTCGACCTCGACATAGAGCGGAAACGTCACGTCGTGCCGCATCAGCTCGAAGGTCGGCGCGTCGAGCAGATGCGCGATGTTGTCCTTCGCGCCGGTGTAGAAATTGTCGACGCACAGCACGTCGTGGCCGTCCGTCACGAGGCGTTCGCACAGATGCGAGCCGAGGAAGCCGGCGCCGCCGGCGACGAGCACGCGTTTGCGATCATGGCCCTTCATCATGCGTTCTCCTTGCGATGGGCGAGCGCGCCCGATGTGATCGACACGGGCGTGCGGTGACCGGTGCCGGCCGACGCGCCGGCGCTGCGCGCTCGGGCGACGTCGCGATAGATGTCGACGAGCCGGTCGGCCACGCCTTGCCAGGTATAGAACCGGTGCGCGCGCAGGTAGCCGGCGCGGCCCAGCGCCGCGCACAGTTCGGGTTGCGCGCGCAGCTCGACGAGGCGCGCGGCCAGTGCGGCGGGATCGCGCGGCGGCACGAGATAGCCGGTCTTGCCGTCTTCCACCGTCGTGCGGATGCCGCCGACGCGGCTGCCGATCACCGGCGTCGCGCAGGCCATGGCCTCGACCGGCGTGATGCCGAACGGCTCGTACCACGGGGTCGTGACGAACACGTCGGCCGCGCTGTAGTACAGGTGCAGCGTGTCGCGGTCGCGCCGGCCGACGAAGGTCACGCGGTTGGCGATCCCCAGGTCGTGCGCGAGCCCCGCGAGGCGGGCGAGTTCCGGGTCGCGGGCCGGGTCGGGCGTGGCCTGGCTGCCGCCGACGATATAAAGGTGGGTCGGCCGGCGCGGGTCGCGCGGCATGCGGGCCAGCGCGTCGATCACCGTGTCGATGCCTTTGCGCGGCACGAGGCGGCCGAGCTGCAGCACGACGAACGCATCCTGCGGCCAGCCGAGCTGCGCGCGCGCGTCGATGCGCGGCGTCGGCCTGAGTTCCCGCACGTCGAAGCCGCACGGCACGATCTCGATGCGCGCGGCGTCGGCGCGATAGTGCGTCGTCAGGTCGAGCGCGTCCTGCGGGCATTCGGCGATCACGCGGTCCGAACGGCGCGCGAGCGTGTCCTCGATCGCGAAGCGCGCATCGGGGAAGCCGTCGGCGTTGCCCTGATGCAGCCGGCGCACGCGGCCGAGCGCATGGAAGGTCGTGACGAGCGGGATGCCGAGCTGCCGCTTCACGCGCAATGCCGCGTCGCCCGACATGAAGAAGTTCGCATGCATCACGTCGACCGGGTCGGGCTCCCGTCGCATGCGCGCGACCATGCTGTCCGCAAACGCGACCATGTACGGCAGCAGCCGCTCCTTGGGCACGTCGGTCGGTGGCCCGGCCGGTACGTGGATCACGCGCATGTGCGGGCCGATCGGCACGACTTCCGGCAGGTGCGGATTGTCGCAACGCGTATAGACGTCGACGTCGAGGCCGCGCTCGGCCAGTTGCTTCGCGACGTTCGCGACGTAGATGTTCTGCCCGCCGGCATCGACGCCGCCGATCACCCCCAGCGGCGATGCGTGCTCACTGATCAACGCGATTCTTTGCATGGTGTTGCTCCCGGTATCGGGGCCGCGGGGATGGGCCGCCGTTGCCGGGGGTTCGGCAAGCGGCGTACCCGGTGCATTGCCCGCGAAGCCCCCCGTCGGGATACCGAAAAAATTACAACGGGTTGGATGAAAGGGCGTCTGATCGGGCGAACCCGCGGCGGCGCCGCACCGGCACCGCACCGGCACCGAGGCACGCGACTTGCGCTGTCCCGCTCACCCGCCGGCTATCCCGGCTCGACGAAAGGAGGTCACGATGAAGGCATTCCCGCTGCAAGTCCGTTCCTTGAGGATCCGTCGTCGCAACGCGATGCGCGCCGGCATGGCGATCGCGATCGTCGCCACCACGACGTGCGCGGTGATCGCGCCGAATGCGTTCGCCGCCGGCGACGACAGTGCCGCGTCAACGTCGACGTCGACGACGTCGTCGTCGCATATGACGACCGGCACGAAAATTCGCGACGCCACGATCACGACCAAGGCGAAGGCCGAACTGGTCGGGACGAGCGGGCTGTCGTCCGGCGACATCCACGTGAAGACGCGACGCGGCATCGTGACGCTCACCGGCAGCGTGCCCGACGAGCAGCAGCGTACGCAGGCCGTCGGCGTCGTGAAGCAGGTCGACGGCGTGCAAGACGTGCGCGATCAGTTGACGATCCGGGCCAAGTGACCGCGGCCGCGCCGCACAAGGAGTCCAGCCATGAACTGCATGCTCAAACCGGTCGGCGAGCAGACGATCGTGATCACCGGCGCGACGAGCGGCATCGGTCTCGTCACCGCGCGCAAGGCCGCGCGCCGCGGCGCGAAGCTGGTGCTGTTCGCGCGGAACGAAGCCGCGCTCAATACGCTGTGCGAGGAGCTGCGCCAGCATGGCGATCTCGCGGTGGCGGTCGCGGGCGACGTAGGCAATCTCGAGGATCTGCAGCGCGCGGCCGCCAAGGCGGTCGAGACCTACGGCGGCTTCGATACGTGGATCAACAATGCCGGCGTATCGATCTTCGGCCCGGCTTCCGCCGTGCCGCTCGACGACCAGCGCAAGCTGTTCGACACCAACTACTGGGGCGTCGTGCACGGCTCGCTCGTGGCGGCCGATCACTTCCGGCGCAAGAACGACTTTCACGGCGGCGCGATCATCAACATGGGCAGCGAGGCGTCCGACGCGCCGGTGCCGTTGCAGAGCGCGTATGTGGCCTCCAAGCATGCGGTGAAGGGCTTTACCGATTCGCTGCGGCTCGAGATGGAGGGGGACCACCTGCCGGTGTCCGTGACGTTGATCAAGCCGGCCGCGATCGACACGATGTTCGTGATGCACGCGAAAAACTACATGAACGTCGAGGCGAAGCTGCCGCCGCCGATCTACGACCCGGAACTGGTGGCCGACGCGATCCTGTTCGCGGCCGCGCATCCGCGCCGCACGCTGTTCGTGGGCGGCGCGGCGAAGTTCACGTCGGCGAGCGCGTATCACGCGCCGCGCCTGTTCGATCGCGTCGCGGCGCGGCTGTTCTGGCGCAGCCAGCGTACGGATCGCCCGGCCCGCCCGCGCGACGACAACGCGCTGTACGAGCCGCGCCATGCGCTGCACGAGCGCGCAGGCATGGACGGGCCCGTGCTGCGCGGGTGCGCCTACAACACGGTGGTTCAGCGGCCGAAGGTGGCGGGGGCGCTCGCCCTCGGTGCGGCGGCGCTGGTGGTCGCCGCGCTGGCGCGTGCGCGCCGCGCGTCGACGTGATTTCGTTCATCCCCAAGGAGAGATTCATGACATCCCGACAGCATACGGGCCACGAATACAGCCACTCGCGCGCGCACGAAGGCGAGCGCACGCAGCAGGACCACGACAAGGGCGGCCATCAGGGCGGCCACGGCAAGGCGCCGAGCCCGATCGACGTGCAGAAGGCGTTGAAGGGCATGGACTATCCGGCCAGCAAGGCGGCCGTCGTCGAGTGTGCGGAACGCTCGCATGCGGACCCCGGCGTGATCGACATGCTCCGCCGCATTCCCGATCGCGAATACGGCACGCCGGCGTCGGTGTCGAAGGAACTCGGGCGGCTGATGTGAGCGCCGCCCCGTCGCGCCGTGTGCGGCTGCACGCGGCGCCACCCCCGTCACGAGGAGCACGACCATGGCGATGATCGTCGCAGGCCGCTTCACGACGTTCGACGAAGCGGAAGGTGGGGCGCGCCACCTTTACGAGCGCGCGTTCGGTTCGGACGACGTATCGATCTTCTTCCTGAATCCCGCCGGACAGCATGCGCGCTTTCCGATCGGCGGCGACGTCTATGCCGATACGGCGGCGAAGCCCGGCGGGCGCGGCGCGATGATCGGCGCGATCCGCGGGGTGCTGATCGGCATCGTCGTGGGGCTCCTCGTCTATGCGATCGGCGTGCGCTACTGGTTCGTGCCGGCCGCCGCCGCGCTGGCCGGCGCGTATCTCGGCGCCTTCGGCGGCGCGCTGGGCCGCATGCGCGGCGAGCAGGCCGAGGGCAAGGGCACGCTCGCGCGGAGCGAAGCCGGCGTGATCCTCGCGGTGCGCGTGGCGCCCGACACCGCCAATACCGCGGAAGACGTGTTGCGCGCGACCGGGGCGTCGTCGATCGAGCGTGTCGAGGGCGACTGGCAGGACGGCGAATGGCGCGACTTCGATCCGGTACGCCGGCCCGGCGAGCCTGCATCGAGCGACCATTCACGCTGAATTTTTTACGCCCGCTCGTAGCGTTGCGCGCGCAACGATGGCGTTGCCCGGTGCGGCACGCCGCTTGCGAGCGATTGACGACACCGTTCAGGGAGGAACGCACCCATGACTACCGCACAGACTCCGCCGCCTCAGAAGCAGGACCACCAGCCGGGCACCGAGCGCGACATGCATCCGCAGCCGCGCGACTCGGCGGCCGACTACGTCGGCAGCGGCAAGCTCGCCGGCAAGGTCGCGCTCGTGACGGGCGGCGACAGCGGGATCGGCCGCGCGGTTGCAATCGGCTTCGCGAAGGAAGGGGCCGACGTCGCGATCGTCTACCTGAAGGAATCCGACGACGCCGCGCAGACGAAGCAGTTGATCGAGCAGGCCGGCCGGCGTTGCGAGGCAATCATGTGCGACGTCGGCGATCGCCGGCAGGCGCACGATGCAGTGGCGCGCACGGTCGAGCGGCTCGGGCGGCTCGACGTGCTCGTGAACAACGCGGGCGAACAGCATCCGCGCCCGGGCGTCGAGGACGTGACCGAGGAACAGCTCGAACGCACGTTCCGCACGAACGTGTACGGGATGTTCTTCTGCACGCAGGCGGCGCTGCCGCACATGAAGCACGGCGGACGCATCGTCAACACCGCGTCGGTGACCGCGTATCACGGCAATCCGACGCTGCCCGACTACTCGGCGACCAAGGGCGCGATCGTCGCGTTCACGCGGTCGCTGTCGGCGGAGCTGGCCGAACGCGACATCCGCGTTAACGCGGTCGCGCCCGGGCCGATCTGGACGCCGCTGATTCCATCGACGTTCACGGCCGAGCAGGTCGCGAAGTTCGGCGCGAACGTGCCGCTCAAGCGGCCGGGGCAGCCGGACGAACTGATCGGCTGCTACGTGCTGCTCGCGTCGGAAGGCGCGAGCTACATGACCGGGCAGACGCTGCACCCGAACGGCGGCTCGATCGTCGGCGGCTGACCGCCGTCTCTCGCCAAATGCAAGGAGGAAGCCCATGAAACGATCCCACTGGACGAGCGCGGCGTTCGCCGCGGCCCTGCTCGCCGCCGGCGGCCTCGCCCGCGCGCAGATGCCGAGCGAGCCGCCCGCATCGAATTCGCAGGTGCCGGGCGGCGTGATCAACCCGTCGTCGGGCGCGGGCGACGCGATGATCGCGAAAGCGCCGCAAGGCGGCGACGCGGAATTCGTCGACAAGGCCGCCATTGCCGGCAAGGCCGAGGTGCAGGCGAGCCAGCTCGCGCTGCGGCAGGCGCAGTCGCCGGACGTGCGGGCGTTCGCGCAGCGCATGGTGGCCGATCACGGCAAGGCGAATGCACGCCTGAACGAGATTGCCGCGCGCCAGGGCATGAAGCCGCAGGTCGAGCAGATCCAGGACCCCGACGTCGAGGCGCTGCGCGGCAAGCACGGTCGCGATTTCGACGCTGCGTATGTCGCCGCGGTCGGCCCGGATGCGCACCGCAAGGCCGTCGCGCTGTTCGAAGGCGAAGCGCGCAACGGGCGGGATCCGCAATTAAGGGAGTTCGCGAGCACCACGCTGCCTACGCTGCGGCATCACCTGAGCATGGCGCAGGCGCTCGAACGCAAGGTGGGCGCGCACTGACGCGCGCCCGTTCAACCCCGGGCCGCGGGTGCGGCCCGTCTTTTTGGAGAGTCAGTCATGGCCCATCGGCAACCGAAGCATGAAGGCATCCGCGAATTGCTCTGCCAGGCATACGAAACCGAGCTTGGCGGCGCGAAGATCTACGAAGCCGCGCTGCAATGCGCGACCGACGAGGATCTGCACAAGGAATGGGAGAAGTACCACCGCGAGACGCTGCATCACCAGGAGGTGCTGCGCAAGGTGTTCGACACGCTCGGCATGGATCCCGACGCGCAGACGCCCGGCCGCAGCGCGGTGGCGGCCATCGGCAAGGCGCTCGTGCATACGATCGAGCAGGCGCGGAAGCAGGCCGACCCGGCGGTCGCGCAGGTCGTCGCGGCCGAGTGCGTGGTGCTCGCCGAGACCAAGGATCACCTGAACTGGGAGCTGATCGGCTATGCGGCCGACCAGCTGTCGGGCGATGCCGCGAAGACGCTGAAGGACGCGCACGACGAGGTCGAGGCCGACGAGGATCATCACCTGTATCACACGCGGGGCTGGGCGCGCGAGATGTGGATCCAGTCGATGGGCTTCAAGGCGGTGCTGCCGCCGCCGGAAGAAGTGAAGAAGGTCGAATCGGCGGCGGACGCGGCGCGTGCCGAAAAGTCGCGCGGCAAGATGATGTAAGTGGGGCGGGCCGGGCCTGGCGGGAGGCCGTCAGCCCGGCCCGGCGCGACGAAAGTGGCGTGCGCCACGAACGGTCGATGAGCGGCTCAGGTCAGCAGGTCGACGACCATCGTCACGACCGACGCCGCCATCAGCACGACGGCAAGCCAGCCGAAGGTTTTCGACACGATGCCGCTGCCGGGTTGCCCGGCCGCCTCGCGCCGCTGCGACAGCAGCATCACCATCACGAGCATCGGTACCGCCGCGACGCCGTTGAGCACCGCGCTCCAGTACAGCGCCTTGATCGGGTCGATCGGACTCACGCACATCGCGATGCCGACGAACACGCACAGGGCCAGCACCGCATAGAACGTGGGGGCCCGCCGCACCGGCTCGTTCAGCCCTTCGCGGAACTGCCACGCTTCCGCGCAGCCGTACGCGGCGCTGCCCGCGAACGCGGGAATCGCGAGCAGCCCGCAGCCGACGATGCCGAACGCGAACACGAGAAACGCGGCTTCGCCGGCGATCGGTCGCAGCGCTTCGGCGGCTTGCGCGGTGCTGCCGATGTCGTGCCGGCCGTGCTCGAAGAACACGGCGGCGCCGATCACCATGATGCAGAACGACACCGCGTTCGTGACGACCATGCCGAACCACGTGTCGAACGTGACGCGCCGCTCGGTCTCGCTGCGCGTGTCGTGCTCCGTGGATGCCGTTTCCTCGACTTCGAGCGCGGCCTGCCACACGAACAGGTACGGGCTCAGCGTCGTGCCGAGCACGGCCACCGTCGTGGTGGCATACGCATGCGTGAATTCGATCCGGGGCAACACGATCGCGTGCAGTACGGCGTGCCAGTCGATCTGCACGAAGCCGAGTTCGAGCACGTAGGCGACCAGCCCGAGCGTCATCCATTTCAGCCAGCGCGCATAGCGTTCGTACGACAGCATGACCTGCAGCGCGAGCGACGCGACCCCGTAGACCGGGGCATACCAGTAGCTGTGACCGCCGATCACGAGCGCGGTCGCGTCTCCCATCGCCGCGAGATCGGCGCCGACGTTGACGACGTTGACGATCGCGACCATCACGATCAGCGCCTTGGCGAGCCGGTCGGAGTAGTGCTCGCGAATGCCCGCGACGAGGCCCGCGCGGTTGCGGCGCCCGATGAACGCGGACGCGAGCTGCACGGCCACCATCATCGGCAGCGTGACGACGATGATCCACAGCATGTTGAAGCGGAACTGGCTGCCGGCCTGCGCGTAGACGGCGATGTTGCTCGGATCGGCATCGGACGCCCCCGCGAGCAGGCCCGGGCCGAGCCGCCGGTACCACGGTGTCGGGTTGCGCGGCGCGGCGCCCGCGGCCGGCTGCACGTCGTCGCCGGGCGCGCTCACCGGGTGCCTCCCCGTGCGCCGTGCCCGCTGTCGCGATCGGGGTCGCCGTCGCGATTGGGTGCGCCGGCCAGGCGCGAGGCGGTGCGCAACGCGTCGACGAGCGTCCGGTACGCGTGCTCGCGCGAATCGGCGCCGCGCGTGCGCAGCACGTACGACGGGTGATAGGTGGCGACGACGAGCAGGCCTTGCGCCGTGCGAACCGGTGTGCGCGCGGCCTCCAGCGTCGCATCGTTGTCTTGCAGCAGCGCACGCAGCGCGGTGCCGCCGAGCGCGACGATGACGCGCGGCCGTACCGCATCGAGCTCGCGTTCGAGCCAGTAGCGGCACGCGGCCACCTCGCGTTGCGCGGGCGTTTTATGCAGCCGCCGCTTGCCGCGCGGCTCCCATTTGAAGTGCTTGACCGCGTTCGTCAGGTAGCAGTGCGCGCGCTCGATCCCGGCTTCGTCGAGTGCGCGGTCCAGCATGCGCCCGGCCGCGCCGACGAACGGCAATCCCTTGCGGTCCTCCTGGTCGCCCGGCTGCTCGCCGACCAGCATGATCGTCGCGTCCACGGGGCCGGCCCCGGGCACCGGCTGGGTCGCATGCTCCCACAGCGCGCAGCGGCGGCACGCGCCGAGTGTCGCCGGGGCATCGTCGGCATCGTCGGCGGCGGGCGGCGTCTGGCGCGTCATGTGGCAATGTCCGTGCGGCCCGCGGCGCGGCAGGTGGCCCACGCCGGCGGGGTGGAACGGAAACGAAAGCGCAGCGTCACGCGCATGAGGGGCTCCGGTACGACGATTCGTACCGATGCAGCAACCGCCGTTCCGCATCCGCCGGGACGGGCGCGTGGTTTGCGTGGAGGCGGGATCAACGACAGGAGAAACGCGATGCTTCCCGATCCCGGCGACGATCCGGCCGCGGACGACGTGCTGCTGTGGCGCGCCCCCGACAGCGTGCCGCGGCGCCCGCGTCGCGTGCTGATCGTCGACGACTATCGCGACGCGGCCGATGCGCTGCGCCTGCTGCTCGAGGCGCGCGGCTTCGAATGCCGCATTGCCGTCGACCCGTTCGCCGTCTGCGCGATCGCGCGCGACTGGCAGCCGTTCGCGGTCGTGCTCGATATCGCGATGCCGGGCCTCGACGGGCTGCAGCTGGCGGCGCGGCTGCGCAACGATCCGCACACCGGCGACATGCTGCTCGTCGCGTGCAGCGGGCTCGCGTCGCGACGCGATTGCGAGGCGGCGAAGCAAGCCGGGTTCGACGCGCACTGCGCGAAGCCGCTGACGCCGCACCGGCTGCTGGGCTATCTGGACGCGGCGAGCGGCCGCGCGGCGCCGGACGGGGCGGTTACACGGCGCTTGTAAAAAAGCCGCCGGGGCGGCGTGGCGCAGGCGTCAACCACCGGTGCGCGTGGCGGCGCGCCGGGCGGATCGGCCCGCGACGACGGCCAGCCCGGCGGCGAACGCGAGCAGTGCCGCGCTCATCGCGAAGGTCGCGCGGTAGCCGTGCAGGTCGAACAGCAGGCCGCCGATCGTCGCGCCGAGCCCGATCGCGAGTTGCACGACCGCCACCATCAGCCCGCCGCCGGCTTCCGCATCGTGCGGCAGCGTGCGGGCGAGCCACGTCCACCAGCCGACCGGCGCCGCAGTGCCGAGCAGCCCCCACGCGCCGAGCAGGCAGGCGGTGGCCGCCGTGGAGCCGCCGAACACCAGCAGCGCCGCCGCAATCGCGGCCATCAGTGCCGGCGTGGCCACGAGTGTCCGGTAGAGCCCGCGTTCCAGCACGCCGCCGATCAGGACCGTGCCCATGAAGCCCGCGACGCCGATCACGAGCAGGAGCAGCGACAGCGTGACGGTGCCCGCGTGCGTGACGGTTTCGAGGAACGGACGCAGGTAGGTGAACAGCGTGAACTGGCCCATGAAGAACACGCTGACCGCCGCCATGCCGAGCGCGACCGGCGGCCGGGCCAGCAGCCTGAGCGCGTTGGCCGACGCGCCGCGCGGCGCGGACTGCATCGACGGCAGGCTGACGAGCTTCCAGCCGAATGCGATCGCGGCGACCGGCACGACGCAGAAGAACGCCCAGCGCCACCCGACGATTCCGCCCAGAAAGCTGCCGAGCGGGGCCGCGACGACGGTTGCCAGCGCATTGCCGCCATTCACGATCGCCAGCGCGCGCGGCACGTGCGGCGCCGGCACGAGGCGCATCGCGGTGGCGGCCGACATCGACCAGAAGCCGCCGATCGCTACGCCGATCAGCGCGCGACCGGCGATGAACGCCGCGTAGTTCGGCGCGAACGCGACGAGCGTGCCGGACACGATCGTCAGCAGGGTCAGCACCAGCAGCAGCGGCTTGCGATCGCGCCGGCCGGCGAGCGACGCGATGAACAGGCTCGTGACCAGCGCGAACGCGCCCGACACGGAGATGGCCTGGCCGGCCTGGCCTTCGCTGACGTGCAGGTCGCCTGCAATCGGCGTGAGCAGGCTGACCGGCATGAACTCGGAGGCGACCAGCGCGAACGCGCCGAGCGACATCGCGAGGACGGCGCCCCATGCGGCCGCACCGTCGGGTGCGGTGCCGCGATCGGGGGTGGAGACGGATGGCATGTCGGAAACCGGATCGGAAAAAAAGAAGGGGGCGCGCGCTCAGTCGCAACGCGTCGAGGCGCCGTGCACGGCGAGTTGCGTGCGCGCGTCGTCGGCGCGCCCGGCCTGCACCCGGGCCGCGGCGGCCTGGGCGTCGTCGACCCAGCTGCGCGGGTTCATGCGCGCCGGATTGAAGCCGGCGGCCGCGTAGCGCTGCATGTCCTGGCGGACCTGCTCGCGCGTCAGGCCCGGTGCGGATTGCGCGAACGGCGAGCCGGACGCGACCAGCGCGACGATGGCGGTAACGGCAGTGAGAAAGCGGGTAGTCATGAGGTGGGGCTCCGGGAGGCGGGTAGTCCGAGCATCCGGGCGCTGCCGCGATGCATCGGGTCGATGGCTTCGCAGTCTAGTGATTCGTCGTGGATCGATTAAGTAGCCGCGCGCGCTTGGACTCATGAGCCAGACTGATGAATCGCCGCCCGCGGTGCTACGATGGGCGTCCGTCCCGACCGGAGCGTTTCGACATGGCGCGCGAAAACCTGAACGACCTGCTCGTGTTTCTCGCGGTGGCCCGCGAGCGCAGCTTCACGCGTGCGGCGACGCGGCTCGGCGTGTCGCAGTCGGCGCTGAGCCATACCATTCGCGATCTCGAGGCGCGGGTCGGCGTGCGGCTGCTGACGCGCACGACGCGCAGCGTATCGACGACCGACGCGGGCGAGGCGCTGTTCCAGGCGGTGGCGCCGCGCATCGACGAGATCACCGCGCAACTGGCCGCGCTGTCGGATTTCCGGGACAAGCCGGCCGGCGTGGTGCGCATCACCGCCACCGAGCATCCGATCGATACGATCATCTGGCCGAAACTCAGGCAGGTCCTGCCCGACTACCCGGATATCCGCATCGAGCTGTCGGTCGAATACGGGCTGTCGAACATCGTCGAGGAGCGCTACGACATCGGCGTGCGCTACGGCGACCAGGTGGCGAAGGACATGATCGCCGTGCGGATCAGCCCGGATGTCCGGATGGCGATGGTCGCGTCGCCGGCCTATCTCGACGGCCGCAAGCCGCCGAAAAAGCCGCAGGACCTGCTCGAGCACGATTGCGTCACGTTGCGGCTCGCCACCGCGAAGGGCATCTATGCGTGGGAGCTGAAGAAGGGCAGGAACGACGTGCTGGCGCGCGTGAACGGCCGGATCACCTGCAACACGCAGCCGCACATGGTGCAGGCGGCGCTCGACGGCTTCGGCATCGCGTTCGTCACCGAGGACATCGTGCTCGAGCATGTCCGCAACGGCAACCTGCGGATCGTGATGCCGGACTGGTGCCCGGTCTTTCCCGGCTACCACGCGTACTATCCGAGCCGCCGCCCGGCGTCGCGCGCGTTCACCGTCGTGATCGACGCGCTGCGGCATCGCGCGTAGCGCGGCTCGCCTGTCACCTGTCGCCTGTCATGTCCGGGCCGTCGTCGCGACGGCCGGCAAGAAAAACGCCCCGCACGGGCGGGGCGTTCGACGCGGCGACGCCGGTTCACCGGCGCAGCGCGAAGGCGCGATCAGAGGCGGTCGCGTGAGCGCGGATCGTTCAGTTCCTCGGTCGGGTCGGTCAGCCCGAGTTCGTCGCCGGCGCTCCAGTACGGCGTGCTGCCGTAGAACTCGTGCAGCGGCGCGGCCCATTGCGGATCGGCCATCGCCGGCCAGTGGTCCTTGTCGAACCCCGGTGCGTTGCGGATCCGCTCGGACGACACCGACAGCAGGAAGCATTTGCGCTCGGTGTCGAGCGTGAGCGCGCTCCACGGGATCGCGTGCAGCTTGTCGCCGATGCCGAGGATGCCGCCGCTCGACAGTACCGCGTAGGCGACGCGGCCCGAGCGCACGTCGAGCATGATGTCCTTGATCTTGCCGACGTCGTCGCCGTCGGTCGTATAGACCTTGTCGCCTTCCAGCGTATCGGCCGCCATCACGTCGGGGCCAGGGCCGGCCGCCGTCGCGGCACCCTTGCCGATGATGCGGGTTTGACCTTGATCGGAAGTCTGCATGGTTTCCTCCAGGCTGCATGGGGCGCGACGGTGCCCGGGGCGGGCCCTGCGGGTCGCGCGGGTGGGTCGGGACGGGGCGGGGGGCGCTCCGTCACGTCTGCTTCGGTTGCGACACGCCTTCGAGCGTGTTCGCGAGATCGTCCCGCTCGGGGCCGGCCATGCGGGTCGCGATGTCCGCGAGCGACAGCATGCCGACCAGCCGCTTGTCGTGATCGACGACCGGCAGGCGGCGCAGTTGCGCGTCCGCCATGTAATGCTGGATCTCGTCCAGCGAATCGTCGTCGAAACACCATTCGATCGGGCCCGATGCGACTTCGTGAATGCGCGTCTCCGGCGGCTTGCCGGCCGAAATCGCGCGCACCGCGAGATCCCGGTCCGTCACCATCCCGATCAGCCGGTTGTTGTCGCACACCGGCAGCGCGCCGATGTCGTAGCGCTCCATCAGTTGCGCGGCATGGCGGATCGAGTCGGTCGGTGCGATGTGCACGACGTCCTGCGACATGATTTCGTTGACGCGATGCATGAATTTCTCCTCTCGAGTTCGGTAGTGCAATGGATCGAAATGGGCCGCACAAAATCAGCAAGCCGCGTGCCGTGCGCGCTCATGCGTCGCCGCGTTCGCGCTTGTCCTGCCACGGCCCGGCGTCGTGCGTGCCGGGCGGCGTGTCCGGCTCGATGCGCGTGACGCCGCCGGTCGCGGGCGGGTCGCTCGCCGGAAACGTGTCCTCGAGCTGCTTGTCGATATGACGTTCCGAATGGCCCGTCCGCGCGCGGTCGCGGTGCTTGAGCGGCGGCGACGGATCAGGTTGGCGTTCGTGTGCCGGCGCGTCGTGGCCGGTCCGGGTCGAATCCTTCATCGCAAGCCTCCGTGTCGATGCCGATGGCGTGTTTCCTCCGCAACGGCCGTGCCCGGTCTGCGCCGGGATGCGCCGCGATGCGCCGGACGCACGCGGCACGCCACTTGCCGCGAGTGCGATGACGATGACGCAGGCGGATGGCGCAACCGGTGCCGGCCGTGTCTACATCTACATCGAGCGGGAGGCACGATGACGATTCCGAAACGACGACCGGGCGTGCGCTACGAGGTCAACGTATGCGGCGGCGGATTCGATTCGTTGAAGAGCCATTTCAACGAATGGAAGCACGAACCGCTGATTTACCGGCCCGAGCGCCGGATGTTCGAAGGCAAGGCCGACGTGAGGCCGCTCGGCGGCGAGACGTTCGGCTCGACCGAGCCGGCGCGGTTCGCGCTGCAGCGCGCGTGCGAGCCGTCCGATTCGTATGCGCTCGCCGCACAGGTGCGCGATGACGGCCGCGAGCTGTGGCTCGTGATGGCCGCTTTCGACGCGTAGCCGCGCCCTTGCAAGATTTGCAGCGGACGGTGTAGCGAAGGCACGGCAGGCCGTTCGCGGCACCCGCGTGCGCGTCGCGGCGGAGTGGCTGATGACGAGAACGACGGCATGCGGTTTGCGCACCCTGGGCAGGCGAAGGTCGCGCTGGCGACCGACCCGCCGACCCCGCAAGGAAGGAGTGCCGATGACACCTGACACAGCGCAGTGGTTGCAGCGGCCCGAACCGCCGCTACCCGACATCGGGCCGGATCCTGAACCGCCCGATCCCGACGACGTGCCCCCCGACCTGCCCGAGCCGTACCGGCAACCCGAGGGCGACCCGCCGGGGCATGCCCCGCCGGAGCGCGAGCCGCCCGCGCATACGCCGCCGATGGGCGTGGTATCGCGAACGCGCACCGAGGCATCGCCATGAGCGTCCGCGTGCAGCCCGGCGTGTTGCGCGACATCGCCGAAACGCTCGGCCGCCATTTCGAGGCGCGCGCGATGCCGTTCCATATCGAGGAAAAGCCGCTCGGCGCGTTGCATATCGGTTTTCGCGTCGACGGTCATCCGGCGTCGCTGACCGTGGCGTTCGATGCCGACGCGTTCGCCGCGCTCGAGCAGGCCGGCATCGATGCGCAGCGCCGTGCGCTCACGCGCGTGGCGGTGGAATTCGACGCGATGATGGCGCGTCGCGCCCCGACCGCGTACGCCGGCGATTTCCATTTCAACCGGCTATGAGACGCCGGGCACAGGGAGGATTGCGATGAACCCGATCCAGAAGACGATACGCATGGGCGTCGTTGCGTGCGCCGCCGTGTGTGCGCTGGGCGCATGCACGCAACCGGCGAATGGCCCTTACGGCGCCCGTGGTGCGCCACCGGACAGCCGTGGCGCACAGTCGACCACGACGATGCCGCAGGGCGCGGCCGGCGGCGAAGCGGCCGACGGGCCGTCGACCGGCTCGAACGGTGCACAGGGCGACCGGCCGCTGCCGGGCACGCCGCCGCTGATGCAGTACTGACCGGGCGCCGGGACATCACTCACGGTCCGTGCGCGGAATCGCGCGCGCCGAGCAACGCGCCGTCGATGGCGGTGCACGGCACGCCGCGCCGCGATGCGGACGGAGGAAACCGATGGCGAATCCGCGCGAACACCTGGAAGACTGGCTGCGCGATGCGTATGCGATGGAGCGGCAGGCCGAGATGCTGCTCGCCGCGCAACTGAAACGGCTCGATCACTATCCGCAATTGCAGGATCGCTTGTGCCGGCATCTCGACGACACGATCGGCCATCAGGCGCTCGTCGAAGCGTGCCTGATGCGGCTCGGGACGACGCCGTCCGCGATCAAGGACCTGGCCGCGCGCATTGCCGCGTACGGCCGGATCGCGAGCGGCATGCTGGCCGTCGACGAAGTGGTGAAGGGGGCGTTGGCCGGTTATGCGTTCGCGCACGTCGAGATCGCCGCGTATACGGCGCTCGCCGCGGCCGCGCAGGCGGCCGGCGAAGCGGAGATCCACGCGTGCTGCGAACGGATCCTGCAACAGGAGCGCAGCCTGGCCGCGTGGCTGCTGCGCCACCTGCCGGCACTCACGACCGCCTTTCTCGATCGTTCGGCCGTCGATCGCATCGATGCGAAGCGCTGACGGTTGACGATCCTGCATGCTTCGCGGCTTACGGAATGCATGTCCAAAACTTGCCGCCGGCTTGTAAATAATCCGTTCCCGTTTGCGGCGACACGCAGCCCGAACCCGGAACGGACGCGCTTCGACGCGCTGGCACGTTCAATGCATGAGGCAGGCAGACGGTGAACCGCAAATCGACCCGCCGGGCGGCTTTCGAGGCGGATTCGCCGCGGCCACGCGGCCGAGGCATCGTTCTTGCGCAGGGCACCGTGACGAAGGATCGCCAGGCGATGACGATTTCGCGAGCCGGCCCGCCGTGCCGCGACGCGGCGTGACGGCCGGGCGATTCGACCGCATGCCACCCCGTTCAACCCCGTGCGCGCCACCGCTTGCCGCGAGGCACGCACCCACGAGAGGAGCACGACCATGCCAGCCAAATCGCAGGCGCAGCAACGCGCCGCCGGGGCCGCCCTGTCGGCCAAGCGCGGCGAGACGAAAATGAAGGACCTCAAGGCCCCGTCGAAGTCGATGGCCAAATCGATGAGCGAAAAGGAGCTCGAGAAAATGGCCTCCACGCCGACCCACGGCAAACCGAAACACAAGCACGACGCCTGATCGACGCCGATACGTACCGGTGACCGCTGTCATCCAGGAGGGTTCCATGCTTCGATACGCCATCATCTTCTTCATCATCGCGATCATCGCGGCCGTGTTCGGCTTCGGCGGCATCGCAGCCGGCGCGGCGGAGATCGCCAAGATCCTGTTCTACATCTTCGTGGTGATCTTCCTGGTCACGCTGCTGCTGGGCGTCGTCCGACGATGAGCGTCACGCCCGACCGGTCGCAGCGCATCGCGGAACTCGAGCATGCGCTCGCGAACGGTTTTCCGTCGGAATCGACCGTCGTCGTGCACGCGGACGATGCGTCCGGGCGGCTGACGATCCAGGTGTCGTGGGTGCGTGTGCCGGCCGACGCAAGCGCGCGCGACTGGCGGTGCGCGGTCGACCTGCGGTTCGATCCCGACGTGATCGCCCGCTATGCGTCGCTCGACGCGGCCGACCGGCTGCCTGTGCGCACCCATGTGTGCGACAGCGCGCGGCGTGCGGTGGACGCGCGCAAGCCGCGCGTCGAGGACGCGGCGATCGAGTGCGACGTCGCGCTCGACGTGACGCGCGCCGAACTCGACGCGGCATTGCGCGCCCCCTGAATGAAGCCACCGCCGGCCGGTGGGTGCGGTTGCGCCCGGCCGCGCCGGTTTTCCTGCTGTCCGCCCGTGCGCGCCGCGGCAACGCGGTGCGCGCGTGGCGGATCCCCTTCCGAATGCCACGAGGACCTGTTCGATGACCCATTCCCCCTCAACCGGCAAGACGCCGCCCGCCCAGCCGCAGGACAGCGCGAAATCGCGCCAGCTCGACGAGCACCGTTCGCGGCCCGACCACGAGGCGCTGCGCACCAACCAGGGCGTGCGGATCGCCGACAACCAGAACACGTTGCGCGGCGGCCCGCGCGGCCCGTCGCTGCTCGAAGACTTCATCATGCGCGAGAAGATCACGCATTTCGATCACGAGCGCATCCCGGAGCGGGTGGTGCACGCGCGCGGCTCGGCCGCGCACGGCGTGTTCCGCGTGTACGAGCCGATGGCCGACTACACGAAGGCCGCGTTCCTGCAGGACCCGGCCGCCGAAACGCCGGTGTACGTGCGGTTCTCGACGGTACAGGGGCCGCGCGGCTCGGCCGACACCGTGCGCGACGTGCGGGGCTTCGCGGTGAAGTTTTATACCGAAGAGGGCAACTACGACCTCGTCGGCAACAACATGCCGGTGTTCTTCATCCAGGATGCGATCAAGTTTCCCGACTTCGTGCATGCGGTGAAGCCCGAGGCGCCGAACGAGATGCCGACCGGCGCGTCCGCGCACGACACGTTCTGGGATTTCGTGTCGCTGGTGCCGGAAACCACCCACACGGTGCTGTGGCTGATGTCCGACCGCGCGCTGCCCGCGAGCTACCGTGCGATGGACGGCTTCGGCGTGCACACGTTCCGCTTCGTGAACGCGGCCGGCGCCGAGCGTTTCGTGAAGTTCCACTGGCGGCCCGTGAGCGGCGCGTATTCGCTGCTGTGGGACGAGGCGCAGCGCATTGCCGGCCATGACCCGGACTTCAACCGGCGCGACCTGTGGATGGCGATCGAGCGCGGCGACTATCCGGAGTTCGAACTCGGCGTGCAGATGATCGATCCGGCCGATGCCGACAAGTTCGACTTCGACCTGCTCGACCCGACCAAGCTGGTGCCGGAAGAACTCGTGCCGGTGCGCCCCATCGGCCGGATGACGTTGAACCGCAATCCCGACAACTTCTTCGCGGAAACCGAGCAGGTCGCGTTTCATCCGGGGCACGTGGTGCCCGGCATCGACTTCACGAACGATCCGCTGCTGCAGGGGCGCCTGTTCTCGTACACCGATACGCAATTGAGCCGGCTCGGCGGCCCGAACTTCCACGAGATCCCGATCAACCGGCCGGTGTGCCCGTTCGCGAACAACCAGCGCGATGCGATGCACCGGCAGACGATCAACGTCGGGCAGGCGTCGTACGAACCGAATTCGACGAGCGGCGGCTGGCCGCGCGAGACGCCGCCCGCGCCGGCCGGCGGCGGCTTCGAGACCGTGCACGAGCCGCTCGAGGGCGACAAGGTGCGCGTGCGCAGCGAGACGTTCGCCGATCATTTCTCGCAGCCCGCGCTGTTCTACCAAAGCATGACCGAGATCGAGCAGCGGCATATCCGCGACGCGTACTGCTTCGAACTCGGCAAGGTGACGCAGCCGCACATTCGCGAGCGGGTGGTCAACGACATCATCGCCCGCTTCGACGCGGGGCTGGCCGCGCAGGTGGCCGAGCGGCTCGGGCTGCCCGCGCCGCTCGGGGGCGCGACGCCGGCGGTCGCGCAGCGTTCGCCCGCGCTGAGCCTGATCGGCCGCTCGAAGCCGGGCATCCGGTCGCGCAAGATCGCGCTGATCGCGACCGCCGGCACGAGCGAGGCGCTCGTCCAGCAGGTGCGCGATGCGCTGCAGGCCGCGCACGCGGTGCCGACAATCGTCGCGCCGACGCTGGCGCCGATCGGCAGCATCGTGCCGCAGGCGACGCTGGCCGGCATGCCGTCGGTGATGTTCGACGCGGTGTTCGTGTGCGGCGGCGACGGCGACGGCCGCGACCTCGCGCACAGCGCCGACGCGCGGCATTTCGTGCGCGAAGCGTTCAAGCACCTGAAGCCGATCGCGGCCGTCGGGTCGGGGCGGCAGTTGCTGAGCGCCGCGCACCTGCCGGACCCGGCCGAAGGCGTCTGCGTCGGGCAGGCCGTCGATCTCGATGCAGTCCTGAACGACCTGTCCGACCACCTCGGCCGCCATCGCGTCTGGGCACGCGAGCAGCAGGCCGCCGAGTTGCCGGCCTAGCGCCACGCGATCATGGACGTCGTCGTCGCACTGTTCGGACAGGGCCGGATGCTCGGCCCCGGGCAGATGGTGCTGCGCTCGATCGTCGTGTTCGCGATCGCGCTGGTGCTGATCCGCATCGCCGGGCGGCGCGCGTTCGGCCAGCGTTCGCCGTTCGACTACGTGGTCGGCATCCTGCTCGGCGCGATCCTGAGCCGCGCGGTGGTCGGTGCGTCGCCGTTCGTCGCGACGGTGGCCGCGTCGCTCGCGATCGCGCTGCTGCATCGCGTGATCGGCCTGGCCTGCTTGCGCTCGCGCCGGCTCGAACGGCTGCTGGTCGGCGCGGAGCGCGAGGTGTATCGCAACGGCCGCTTCGACGACGCGCAGATGCGCGCGGCGCTGATCACGCCGACGGACGTCCATGAGAGCGTGCGTCAGGCGCTCGGCGCGGACGACCTGTCGGACGTCGACGCGGCGATCCTGGAGCGCAACGGCCACGTCAGCATCGTGCGGCGCAGCCGTTCCCGAAAGCCCTGACGGTTGCGTGCGGCGACGGACGCCGCAAGGAGGACATCGATGACACGCATGATCTGGAAAGGCGCGATCAGCTTCGGGCTCGTTCACGTGCCCGTGCAGCTGTTCCCGGCCACGCGCACCGTGAAGCCGTCGTTCCGGCTGCTCGACAAGCGCTCGATGGACCCGGTCGGCTATCGGCAGGTCAACAAGCGCACCGGCAAGGAAGTCACGCGCGAGGACATCGTGCGCGGCTACGAGTACGAGAAGGAGCGCTATGTCGTGCTGACCGACGACGAGATCCGCGCGGCGAACCCCGAGTCGACGCAGACCGTCGACATCGTCACGTTCGTCGATGCGGGCGCCGTGTCGTTCCTGTATCTCGACACGCCGTACTACCTCGTGCCGGACCGCAAGGGCGAGAAGGTCTATGCGCTGCTGCGCGACGCGCTGAAGGACAGCGGCAAGATCGGCATCGCGCACGTCGTGATGCGCGACCGCCAGCATCTCGGCGCGCTGATTCCGGTCGGGCCGCTGCTCGCGCTCGATACGCTGCGCTGGCAGGAGGAACTGCGGCCGCTCGACGAACTGTCTGTGCCGGCCGACGACGCGAAGCGCGCCGGCGTCAGTGCGCGCGAACTCGCGATGGCGAAGAAGCTGATCGACGACATGTCGGGCTCCTGGACGCCCGACGAGTATCACGACACGTTCCGCGACGACATCCTCGAGCTGGTCGAGCGCAAGGTGCGCGCGGGCCGCATCGAGGAAATCGAGGATCGCCCCGCGCAGACGGCGCGCACGGCGAGCAACGTGGTCGATCTCACCGAGCTGCTCAAGCGCAGCCTGAAGGGCGGCGGCGGTGCGCGTGCCGCGCGCGCGGACGACGACGAGGAAGACCGTGCGTCTTCGCCGTCGCCGTCGACGGGCGCGCGGCGCAAGCCGGCAGCGAAGACATCCGCGAAGGGCGCGGCGAAGAAGCCGGCGAATGCAGCGGCGAAGCGCGCGGCCGCGAAGCACGGCGCGACCGGCACGCACGCGGTGAAGAAGACCGCCGTGCGCCGCAAGCACGCCGCGTGACGATGCGGGAAGGAGGGTGACGCGATGGCCGGCAAGCTCGAACCCTATCGCCGCAAGCGCCGCTTCGATGCGACGCCGGAACCCGAGGGGGCGCATGGACGGCGGCGCGTGCGCGCGGATGCGGACGCGAGCGTGCAGAAGGCGCATGGGCCGCACAAGGCGCACGACGCACATAAAACGCGACCGTCCGCGCGCACGGCCCGGCCGCTGCGCTTCGTGATCCAGGAGCATCACGCTCGGCGGCTGCACTACGATTTCCGTCTCGAACTCGACGGCACGCTGAAGTCATGGGCGGTGCCGAAAGGGCCGAGCGTCGACCCGTCGGTGAAACGGCTGGCCGTGCACGTCGAGGATCATCCGCTCGAATATGCGTCGTTCGAAGGCGAGATCCCGGCCGGCCATTACGGCGCGGGCTCGGTCACCGTGTGGGACGAGGGCACGTGGACGCCCGACGGCGGCATCGCCCGGGCACGCGAAGGCTACCGCGCGGGCAAGCTGACGTTCCGGCTCGACGGCACGAAGCTGCACGGCGGCTGGGCGCTGGTGCGCAGCGGGCGGCAGCAGGGGCGCCAGGAGCAATGGCTGCTGATCAAGGAACGCGACGACGACGCGCGCGATGCGGCCAGCTTCGATGTCGTCGCGCAGCAGCCGGGCAGCGTGCATGACGGCCGGACACAGGCGGCGCGCAAGGCGCCTGCCCATCCGCCGCATGACGGCGGGGCGCGCACGACGGCGATCGATCCGTCGCAGGTGGAAGGCGCGGTGCGCGCGGCATTGCCCGAGCGCGTGACGCCGCAACTCGCGACGCTCGTCGATGCCCCGCCCGCGCACGACGACTGGCGCTACGAAGTGAAATTCGACGGCTACCGGATCCTGGCCCGGATCGCGGGCCGCGGTGCGCGTCGGCACGTCACGCTGATGACGCGCGAAGGCCGCGACTGGACCGCGAAGCTGCGCATGCAGCGCGACGCGCTCGCGGCGCTCGAGGTCGACAACGCGTGGCTCGACGGCGAGGCCGTCGTCCTGGGCGAGCATGGGCTGCCCGATTTCCAGGCGCTGCAGAACGCGCTCGGTGCGGGCCGTTCGGACGCGGTGACGCTGTTCGTATTCGACCTGCCGTTTCTCGACGGATACGACCTGCGCGATGCGCCGCTCACCGCGCGACGCGCGCTGCTCGAACCGTTGCTCGCCGGCAGCGATCCCGCGCGGCTGCGCTACTCGCCCGATCTCGGCGACGACGTCGCGTCGCTGATCGCGAGCGCGTGCGACACGGGGCTCGAAGGGCTGATCGGCAAGCGCGCGGATTCACGCTATCGCGGCGGCCGCTCGTCCGCGTGGATCAAGCTGAAATGCCGGCGGCGCCAGGAGTTCGTGATCGGCGGCTATACCGAGCCGTCGGGCAGACGGCACGGCTTCGGCGCGCTGCTGCTCGGCGTGTACGAACCGGCCGCGGGTGGCAAGCCACCACGCGGCAAACCGCCGTTGCGCTATGTCGGCCGGGTCGGCACCGGCTTCGACACGCGTCTGCTCGACCGGCTCGCGGCGACGCTGCGCGAGCACGAACGCGGCACGACGCCGTTCGACCCGCCGCCGCGCGAACGGTCCCGCACGCGCGTCCACTGGGTCGAGCCGACGCTCGTCGCCGAATGCGAATTCGCGGAATGGACGAGCGACGGCATCGTGCGGCAGGCGGCGTTCATCGCGCTGCGCGAAGACAAGCCGGCACGGCAGATCGTCCGCGAAGTGCCGCGGCCAACCAACACGGAGGCGACGATGAACGAATCCCGCGCGGCGCGCAACGCATCCTCGCGTGCACCGCAACCCGATCCGGCGCACGGCCGCACGCGCGGCGCGCGAGCGTCCGCATCTGCCGGCGACACGCCGCGCGCGGCCGCCGCCGATCAGGTCGGCCGCGTGCGCATCACGCATCCCGATCGGGTGCTCGATCCGCACAGCGGCACGCGCAAGATCGACCTCGCGCACTACTGGCAATGGGTCGCGCCATGGCTGCTGCCGGACCTGAAGGGCCGGCCCGTGTCGCTCGTGCGCGCCCCGGGCGACATCGCCGGCGAACTGTTCTTCCAGAAGCATGCCGAGCGCCGCGAGATCCCGTACGTCACGCAGCACGAAGGGCTCGATCCCGGCCACGGGCCGCTGCTGTCGATCGACAGCGTCGATGCGCTGCTCGGCGCCGCGCAGATGGGCACGGTCGAGCTGCACACGTGGAACGCGCACGCGTCGAACATCGAGCGGCCGGACCGCATCGTGTTCGACCTCGATCCCGATCCGGCGCTGCCGTGGCGCGCGATGATCGACGCCGCGCAGCTCGTGCGCGGGCTGCTCGACGAGTTGGGGCTCGTCTCGTTCTGCAAAACGAGCGGCGGCAAGGGGCTGCACGTCGTCGTGCCGCTCACGCGGCATGCGGGCTGGGACGACGTGAAGGATTTCTCGCGCGCGGTGGCGCAGCACGTTGCGGGCGCGCTGCCCGACCGTTTCACGGCGACGATGGGGCCGCGCCACCGGCGCGGCAAGATCTTCGTCGACTACCTGCGCAACGGCCGTGGCGCGAGCACGATCGCCGCGTATTCGGTGCGCGCGCGGCCCGGCATGGGCGTATCGGTGCCGCTCGACTGGGACGAGGTGCCCGACACGACGGGCGGGGCGCAATGGACGATCGACACGCTGCGCGAACGCCTCGATGCGTTGAAACGCGATCCGTGGGAAGGCTATGCGCACACGCGGCAGCGCATCACCGCGGCGATGCGCGCGCGGCTGGGCGCCGATACGTGAATGCGTCAACGGCGACGCGGCAGACGGTGGCGCCCGTTTTTCGGCGGCGCTGCGCAGATCCCGCGTGCGATCACGGAGGTCGACACGACGGCCCGCATGCGTGATGACCGCGGCATGGGCCTTGCTGAAAGGAAGGGGCAGGAATTTCCTTCACGTGATGTCTATCAGGGAGAAAACTTCATGAAATCGGTATTCGAATCGAAGTGTGTCGCGCCGCGCGTGCTGGCGTGCGCGGCTGTTGCGATCATCGCGGCCGCGCCTGCCGCATGGGCGCAGAACTCGCAGCGCCCGGACGAGGGCACCGGTGCGCCGAATCCGTCGATGGACATGTCGACGCCGGGCACCAACGGCAACACGACCGCGCCGCCCCCGCCCGCGCGCACGCAGCAGCACGGTGCGACACAAGGCACGCGTTCGCACAGCGGCTCGGCCGGCCATGTGAAGCCGGGCGGCGGCCCGAACGGCGCGGGCGCGGGCGGCAGCGGCGCCGGGACTGGCAACGGCACGGGCACCGGCGCCGGCAACGGCAGCTCGCCCGGGTCGACGGGCACGGGCGGCGGCGGTGCCGGCGGGGCGGGCAGCGCGGGTTCCAGCGGCTACTGACGGCACCGAGCCGACGAGGGCGGCGAGGTTTCCCGGGACGGGCACGCCGCCACGACACAGGAGGGCATCATGCAATTCAATTCCCGGAACCGGCTGGAGAATGACGAGAACGACGACATCGACGAGAGCGACGGCCATGCGATCGAGGCGGACGATCTCGATACGACGGTCCATGTCGACGTCGCGACGGGCAGGATCAAGTTCCACTCGACCTGGGCGCTGACGGCCGATGCGCCGCCGGAATTCGCCCGGCATGCGGTCGAACTGGCGCTCGACAGCGACACGATGGAGCGGTATGCGTCGCTCGACGACGGCACGCGGATGCGCGTGCATGCAATTTTGCACGACACGGTGCAGGCGATGCTCGATCGATTGCCCGATACCGATGAGAGCCTGACGCTCACGATCGAAGTGACCGACGCGATGCTCGACACGGCGAGTCGCCTGCAGTAGCGGGGTGAGCGACGCCGTCTCCCGGGTCGCGGGCGGCGGTCGCCGCGCGAACGGCATCTGGCGTTGCATGCGGGAAATTCGCGTGCCGGGCGCGCATCCTCGATGCCCTGCGCCGTCCCGATCTCCGTCGGGTGCTTGCCGAACGCGATCAGCCGTCTGCCCGGCGCGTAATCGTTCCCGAATGGCCGGCGCGCCGCGTGAGCGGAAACGGCACGCCGCTTGCTGCGAGACTGGCGCGGCACGACGTGTGCCGCGTCACTGAAGGAGGGCTTCATGAGCGGAAGACTGGTTCATTGCAAGGTGGCGATTCTCGCGGTCGACGGCTTCGAGGAAGCCGAACTCGTCGAACCGCAGCGTGCGCTTGCGGCCGAAGGCGCACAGGTCGACGTGATTTCGCAGAAGCCGGGCGAAATCCAGGGCTTCAGGCACGTCGACAAGGGTGCGCGCGTGAAGGTCGACCGCACGTTCGACGACGCGCGCGAGGGCGATTACGACGCGGTCGTGCTGCCCGGCGGCGTGGTGAACGGCGACGCGATCCGGATGGTGCCGGCCGCGCGCGAGTTCGTGACGGCGGCCGTCGGGGCCGGCAAGCCGATCGCGGCGATCTGCCATGGCGGCTGGCTGCTCGTGTCCGCCGGCCTCGTGGAAGGCCGCACGATGACGAGCTGGCCGAGCCTGCAGGACGACATCCGTCATGCGGGCGGCAAGTGGGTCGACCAGGAGGTCGTACGCGACGGCCCGTTCATCACCAGCCGCAAGCCGGACGACCTCCCGGCCTTCAACGGCGCGCTGATCGATTCCCTGGCGCCTCGGGCGGCGTGAGCCCGTAGCGGCCGCGCCATGCGTCGTGTCACGCTGACCGACGCACCGGCCACGTTCCGCGCCATTACAAACCGTTGAAAACATTGCACCGCGAGCCGGCGTGCGTCGAGCCTGCGAGCCCGACGCACGTGCGACTCACCGTGCGATCGCGACCGGCGAGTTGACGTTCACGACGGCGGTGCCGTGCTCGAACGGCGGCGCATGCAGGAACCGGTCGATCACACCGGCTTCGAACAGCAGGCAACAGGTCGATCCGCCGAACTGGAAGTAGCCGATCTCGTCGCCCTTGTCGACGCGCTGGCCCGGCACGACGTCGATCACGCAGGACGACACGTCGCCCATGCCGACGAACACGGCGGCCACGGTGCCGATGCCGGGATCGTCGCAGGCGATCGCGACCACGGCGCGCGTCGCGACCGCCGTGATGTACCCCTGGGAGTCGTTCAGCCCGGCCGGGTCGGCGCCTTCCGCCTCGACGATCGAGTAGTAGGTGCCATGGACCCGGTACGCATGCGTGACGACCCCGCGCACCGGTGCGTGCCAGCGATGGTAGTTGTACGCGCTGAGATACGCCTGGTACAGGTCGCCGCCGACGAAGCGCTCGGCGAGCGACAGCCGGGCCGGCGTGAAGATGTCGCGCAGCGAATACGGCTGCGCCTTGATCCAGAACCGGTCGCGCAGCTTCACGTTCGATTCGACGTGGTACGGCGCGGCCTCGCACGCGCTGACGATCACGTGCGGATCGTCGGGCGCCGCGACCGGGCGCGCGCCGTCGCGAAAGCGCCGCGTGAAGAAGTCGTTCCATGACGTGAAGCCGCCGTGCGGCTGGTCGTCGCGATACTGGAACTGCGATAGCCCGATGCGCTTGCTCGCGGCGTCGCAGAACCAGCCGTCGGGCGCCGACGTGTCGAGATGCGCGCGCGAATGCGGGCCGCCCAGGAAGCCGCACCATACGTTCAGCACGTTCTGCAGATGCGCGTTGACGGCGGCGTCGCGAAACAGCGCATGGCCCGACGGCATGCACATCGGCCAGTCGAGAAAGGCATTGATCGGGCACACGATCAGGCTCGCGTCGCTGAACGGCGGCGTGTAGGTCATCAGGTGATCCAGGACGGTCATCAACCCGTCGATCGACGTATAGCCGAGCCGGCGGCCCGATTCGACCGCCTCCTCGATCGCGCGGACCAGCGTCATGCGCAGCACCGCGTGGTCGTCGAACAGCCGCGCGAGTTCCTGCATGGCCGGCGTGCGCAGCCGCTCGCCGGCATGCGCGCGGGCCTCTGCCGCGATTTTTTCCCGGAACGCGGCCATGTGCGCTTCTTCGCGGGCCATCCATTCGCCGAGCCGATGGCGCTCGGGCGGCGGCGGGTTGAGGTCGGTCGGCATCGTGGTCTCCGGGGCGATGATCAGGAACCGATGCAAGGAGCAATCCGCCTGCCCGGTCGGGGCATCGATCTTGCGGATCGGCTGTTGTTTCATTCGTACCGGAGAAAACCATGAGCATGGCTTCAACTGGACGGCGGAAAACCAAGACCGAATCGACGAGCGACGGGCGCGGTGATGCGCAGCACACCGTGGCGCCCACGCGGACGCGTCACACAAGGGCGACGTCGCGTGGCACGCGGCCGACCCGGAAGCAGGAAACGAAGCGCGGGACGGTGATCGCGGGCAGCGGCGGCGAGACGGGCCAGCCGTTGTGGGAGGACGACGGCGGGGCGTTGCCGCCGGAAGAGTGGTCGTGATGCGCAAGCGCGGCCCGTCCGTGCGATGTGAGGGCGCGGACGGGTGCGACGGCACGTGAAGTGCATCGGGGGTTGTCATCGGCACCCGGCGCACGGCAGACGGCATCCGTGTGCGTCATGACGCGTCATCCGTTCCGGCGAGTTTGCCGGTTCGCATGCGCGCGCCCTGCGGTATCGAAACCGTTCACCGCGCATCGGGCGTGAGCAGCGTGGCGTCCCTTTCCGCGTCACCCGGCAGCCGCATCCGCGCGACGAGCGGGTAGTGATCCGACGCATGCCGCGCGCGCACACTGCGGTGTACGACCACATCGACCAGCCATTCGCCCGGATGAATCCAGATCCGGTCCAGCGAGAACACCGGGTAGACGGTCGGGAACGTGCGCGGCGCCGGCGCGCGCCGGAACCGCGTGACGAGCGCCTGCAGCGCGCGGCCGCGCACGAACCATTCGTTGATGTCGCCGAGCAGGATCACCGGCATCGCCCCCGTGTCGAAGGCCGCGAGCAGCCGCTGCACCTGCGCGCTGCGCTCGCTTGCCGACAACCCGAGGTGGGTCGCGACCACCCGCAGCGTGAGCGCGCCGCAATCGATGTCGGCGTCGAGCGCCCCGCGCGGTTCGCGCGCGTGAAACGACAGGTCGAGCGTGCGTGCCGCGCGGATCGGGCAGCGCGACAGCACCGCGTTGCCGTAGCGGCGCTCCGGCGTGTCGATCGTCGGGCCGGCCACCGCATGCATGCCGGTCGCGTCGCGCAGGTGCGCGAGCACGTCGGGCGCGCGCGTGCCGCCGAGCGGGACTTCCTGCAGCGCGATCACGTCCGCGTCGAGTTCGTCGATCACGGCCGCGATCCGGTCGGCCGCGCGCGCCGGCCACGCGCCGTAGCCGCCGCGGATGTTGTACGTCGCGATCCGCCAGTCGCGTCCGCCCGGCGCGGCGGCCGGCGCGTCGTCGGCGGCGAGGATGTGCGGCGGCGGCGCCGCATGCGTGCTCAGCGCCATCGTCGCAGCACCCTGACGAGCAGCACAGAGAGGCCGACCAGTGCGATGCCGATCGCCGCGAGCCACGCGAATGCGCCGGGCCGGGGATGGTTCAGCGCGGCTGTCAGCTGGTGCGCGAACGTGACGGTCAGCACGAGGCCGGGCAGCATGCCGATCGCGGTGCCGACCAGGTAGTCGCGCAGGCCGATATGCGACGCGCCGGCGACGAGGTTCACGACGGTAAACGGCGCGATCGGCAACAGCCGCAGTACGGCCATCGCGAGCACGCCGCGCCGGCCGATGTGCTCGCTGAGCCGGTTCGCGCGTGCGCCGGCGAGCCGGCGCACCGCATCCCGGCCGAGCCAGCGGCCGATCCCGTAGTTCGCGGCCGCAGCCGCCATCGTGCCGGCGGCCGCGTAGGCCACGCCCGGCCACGCGCCGAACACGAGCCCCGTCGCGGTGATCAGCAGCGTGATCGGCACCGCGAAGGTGGCCGCGACCACGTAGCCGGCCAGCAGCAGCGCAGGCGCGGCGGGCCGTTGCGCGAGCGTGGCCAGTGCATGCGCGAGCGACGCGATGTTCACCCGTTCGCCGAGCGGCGTGAAGCGCCAGGCGAGCGCGAGCGCGGCGACCAGCAGCACGGCCATGCCGAGGACGAGAAACCGCGCGGTCAGCGGGCGATGGCGGTCGTGCGGCACGAATTCGCGGACGAACCGGTCGGGTTCGATCGGCTGCTCGGGGTCGAGCCGCGCGCTCACCGGCACGAGCGCGTCGAGTTGCGGCGCGACGGCCGGGTCGAGCGTGCGCAGCGTGCGGCCCGGCTTCGCGCGCAGCCGGTCGAGCGCGGTGTTCGGCCGCTCGCCGCGCGCGAATGCATCGGCCACGGCCGCGGGCGTCGTGTCGAGATGTTCGGCCAGCAGCCGGTCGCGCAGCGCGGCGATCGCGGCGCGGATGCGCGCATCGCCGGCCGCCACGAGCGCAACGCAGCATTCGGTGTCGAGCAGCATCGAACGGTTGTTGAGGTTCGCACTGCCGATCACGACGCATTCGTCATCGGCGATCGCGAGCTTGCTGTGGACGTTCACGCATGCGTCGCCGAGCCCGTCGACGTGCGGATACAGCAGACGGTAGCGGCCGAAGGGGTCCGCCGACACGAGCGCCGCGTGCAGCCGCGCGCGCAGCACGCCCATCGTCGCTTCCTGCAGCCAGCCGCTCTGCACGCGCGGCGCGACGACGGTCACGTCGGGCCCGTGCGCGTCGGCGAGGCGGGCGGACAACGTTTCGCGCACGACCGCCGCGGTGAAATACTGGTTTTCGACATACAGGTGCCGGCGCGCCGCACCGATCGTGTCCGCGACGAGCGCGCACACCTGCCGCACCGGCTCGCGGCCGTCGTGGCGCGGCGCCGTGTACGCGATGCCGAGCCGCACGTCGCGCACGTCGACGCGGGCGTCGGGCGGCCACGGATCGTCGTCCGGCCGCTCGAGGTGGCGTTGCGCGCGGATCGCGATCGGGCGGCCGCACGCCTGCCGCCAGCGCGCCCGCGCCTGCTCGCCGATCGCGGCCGCCGCGTCGCCGTCGAACATCGCCTGCACGTCGTGAAACGGCGCGTACGGCGCGCCGTCTTCGTCGTGGCGGCGCGGATCGCCGGCCGCGTGCGCCGGTGTGTCCCAGCGCGCGCGCGTCAGGTCGAGGCCGCCGACGAACGCGAGCCGGTCGTCGATCACGACCAGCTTCTGGTGATGCGACGCGCCGCGCGGATGCGTGCCGTCGAGCCGGAACACGATGCCGCGATGGGCGCGCCAGCCGGCCCGATACACCGGCGGCCAGTCGCGCTCCAGCGCGTAGATCATCGCGAAATCCCACGCGAGCACATAGATGCGCAGGTTGTGCCGCCGCGCGGCCAGCGCGTGCAGGAATGCCGCGAGCGTGTCGGGGAGCGTGTCGTCGGGGCCGCCGGGCGCGAGCCGCATCCGGCTGTCGACGTCCCAGCCGACGATGAACACCGTATGGCGTGCGCGCAGCAGCGCGGCGCGCAGCGTCGAGAAATACGCATCGCCGTCGACGAGCATCGTGAAGCGGCTCGCGGCGCGGATCGTGTCGCAGTTGCGGCCGCGTTCGAGCAGGCCGTGCCGCGGGATGTCGCTCGCGTGCGTGGCGTCGACGGTCGTCGCGTCGGCGCGTGTCGTGCGTTCCGCCACGGTCATCGGGTACTGACCTCCCGGTTGCCGTCGAGGTGCGGCAGCAGCGTATCGCGGCGCGCGCACGGTGCCCGCAGCCCGAGCGAATGCACATCGAGTCGTGCGCGTTTGCCGGGGTGGTCGCCACCGCCGCGCATGACGGCGACGTGGTCGATTCCTTGCGCAAGCGTCGTCGCTGCGTGTGCGATGCGAATTCGCGCGAGGCACCCGCATTCGGCGTGACGACACACGCGCCACGCATGCAGCGTGTCGACCGGTTGGCCGGCGGTGAGCCGCGCGCCCGGCCGCATGCGGGTGGCAAGCCGGCGCGTCACGAGATAACCCGGCAAATGGGTCTGGGTCACGCGAAGCTCCTTGACGAAGGTTCGGGTTGACAGGTGCGGACGCAGGCGATGTTTCTCGGCGTCTCGCAGATGGCGTCGCACTCCGGGCCGCTCGTGCAAGAGAAGGACACCGAAATGTCGTCGGTGTCGGGATCGTCGTCCGATTGCTGGACGATGAACCGCTTCACGCGCTCGAGCCAGATCACGCTGCCGGGCAACGCCGCCAGCAGCAGGCGCCCGGGCAGTTCGAGATGGCCGATCATGACGTGTCCTCCTTCCGATGGGTACGAGCCGTGCCCGGCGGCGATGCGACGCGCATCAGGCACGCAAGCCGCGTGCCGGCCGGGAACGGCGCATGCGCAGAGGGCGGGGGGCGCAACCCGCGACAGGCGGCGTGCATTTTTTGCATCGACATCGCAGATAAGGACAGGAGACCATCGTGGGGCATCAACAGGACGCGCAGGTTCGCAATCCGTATCGCGGTCACGAGATTCTCGTCTGGGCACGGCGCGACGAACGCGGCGCGTGGCGTGACGAGGTGCAGGTGTATGTGGACGGCGCACGCATCGAGTTGACCGTGCCGGCGCCGGCCGGTCGCGCGTGGTCGACCGAACTCGAGGCGCTGCGCGGCGGCATCGAGCGTGGCCGCGACCTGATCGACCGGCGCCTGGACGGCCAGTGACGGGCATGACGCCAGCCCACCGTCAACGCAAGCCGTCTCGCGCCAGCGAGGAGTCCGATAAGCGATCCGCGTACCCTTCATATCGACCGCCACGACCCCGATCGCGACGCGCGGCCCTACCTGCCGCGATACGACATCGACGTCGAACCGCCCGACCGCTCATCGCTGGATGGCTTCCCGCAACCGCCTGACGTCCTGCTCTGACACCGGGGCGGCACGATTGCCCCAGCCGCCGCGCACATAGCTGACCACCGTCGCGATTTCGTGGCTGGTCAGCGTGCCGCGCATGGCCGGCATTCGCGTCAACGGGTCGTCCTTGCCCGGCGCCGGCCGTGCCCCTTCGACGACGATGCGGATCGTGCTGGTCGGATCGGTCGCGAGCACGACCGGATTGTCGGCGAGCGGCGGCCCGCGATCGCGCACGCCTTGGCCGTCCGCACCGTGGCAGCGCGCACAGAATCCCGCATACACGCCGGCCCCCGGCGCCTGCTGGCCGCCTTCCGGGCGCGGGCCGGCCGCGGTCAGCCGCGCGGTGCCGACGCCGAGCGGGTTCGTCGCGGCGGTGGGCCGCGCCGGCAGCGATTTCAGGTAGACCGCGATCGCGTGGCGATCGGCGTCGGTGAGCCATGCGGTGCTCTCGTCGACGACGGGCGCCATCGCGCCGAACACCGCGCCGCGTGCCGCATGGCCGCTGCGCAGGAACGTGGCGATGTCGTCGGCCGACCAGCGGCCGAGGCCGTCCGCCGCCGCGCCCGTCAGGTTCGGTGCGAACCAGTGGTCGTTGATGCCGCCGGTGAGGAACGCCGCGCTGCGTTCGTCGTAGCCGCGCTCGTTGAAGCCGGGGCCGCGCGGCGTATGGCACGCGCCGCAGTGGCCGAGCCCCTGCACGAGATACGCGCCGCGATTCCATTCCGTCGAGCGCGACGGCTGCGGCTCGAACCGCTCGCCGCGCGCGAATACGACGCGCCACAGCGCGAGCGCCCAGCGCTGGTTGAACGGGAACGGCAGGCGGGTGGCACGCACCGCGTTCGCGGACGGCGCGACACCGCGCATGAAATACGCATACAGCGCGCGCACGTCGTCGGCGCTCAGCCGCGCGAACGACGGGTACGGCATCGCCGGATAGAGCCGGCTGCCGTCCGCGCGCACGCCGCGCCGCAACGCGTCGTCGAATTGCTGCAGCGTGTAGCGGCCGATCCCGTGGGTCGGGTCCGGCGTGATGTTCGGCGCATAGATCGGCCCGAACGGCGAGTTCACCGGCTGGCCGCCTGCGTACGGCGTATGGTCGGCCGCGTCGTGGCAGGCCGCGCAGTCGCCGGCGCGCGCGAGGTAGCGGCCACGCACGAGCGTCGCGGCGTCGGTGTCCGCGGCGGCGGCCTTGACGATCGGGCGGCGGGTCGCGGCATCCGGGGGCGTCGCGGGCGGTGCGGATGCTGCCGTGGCGCCCGGTTGCGCGAGCCATGGGTCCTGGTTAGCACGCGCGGACATCGACGCAGCGGGCGCAGCGGCGTCTGCAGCGTCTGCGGCCGATGCGCGAATCCGGATGTATCGCCAGCCGGTGTCGGGCTCCTCCGTCGGCACGGAAGCCGACGACGCGGGTTCCGTCGCATCGTCGGTGCGCGCGGTGTCGTCCTGCGGGCTGCAGCCCGCGAGCGCGCCGCACACGGCGAGCGCCGCGAGCGCCCCGAGCGCACCGAGCGCACCGAGCGCGACGCCGGCGCGACGGCCAAGCGTACCGAGCCGCGCGAACCGGAGCGGGTCGACGATCAGGTTCAGGATCAGTGCCATGGGCTGCAAGGCCCCACGAAAGCCGTGACGATCCCCGTGAACACGAGGCCGATCACGAAGCCGAGCGCGGCGAGCATCCCGCAGCGCGCGAGGAAACGCGTACTGTCGTCGCGCGTCGCGCCGGATGCATCGGTATCGTGCCGATGCCGCCAGGCGCGCGCGAGCCAGGTCGCGAAGGCGGCGGCCAATGCGAACGCGCACGCGGCGATCAGCGCGAGCCACACGCCCACGTGCGCCCAGTGCGGCACCGCTTGCGCGACGCCGAGCGGATAGCATGCGGTCGACGCGAGCGTCTCGGAGACGAGCATCTGCGCGAACCACAGCGCCGGCGCACCGACGAGGGCGGCCGCGATCGCGAGCAGCGGGGTCGACGTGCGTCGCGCGCCGTTCATCCCGGCCTCCTGAGCCAGTACGGCGACACGTACAGCGCGGTGAAGATGAACAGCCACACGACGTCGACGAAGTGCCAGTAGAGCGCGCCGACCGTCAGCGCGACCCGCCGCTCGCGGCCGAAGAAACCGGCGGCAGTCCACCCGGCCAGCAGCGCGAGGATCGCGAGCCCGGCGACGACGTGCGCGAGGTGGAACCCGGTGATCGTGAAGTAGAGGCTGCCATACAGGTGCGCGGTCGGGCCATAGGGATGGTCGCGCCACTCGTGCAGCTGCACGAACGCGAACGCGGTGCCGAGCGCCAGCGCGACGGCGAGCGCGGCCACCGCGCGCGGCCGCCGGCCGGCCCGCACGGCGCGCTCGGCGAGCCACACGAACCCGCTGCTCGACAGCAGCACGACCGTGTTGACGGCCGCGAGCCCGATCTTCGGCATGCCTTCGGGCGGCCACGATGCGGCCGATTGCGACTGCAGGTAGAAGTACGCGAACAGCAGATAGCCGAACAGCCCGGCTTCGGTCACGACGAGCGTGATCACGCCCCACCAGCCGCCTGCGCGCTCGCCGCAACTGCCGACCGGCAGCGGTGCGAGGCAGGCGGCCGGCGCGTCGTGCGGCACCGGGGCCGGCAGCGGTTCGTCGGGGCGGCTCACAGCGGCGGGCGGGGCCGGCGCCGGTTCGCGACGGGGCGGCTCGTCGCGCTGCCACAGCGTGCGCCGCGGCCACAGCCACGCGGCGGTGGCGATCGCGCAGCCGGCCACGGCCGCGCCGACGAGCGCGGGCGAGCGCACCAGCATCGCCGCGAACACGGCCGTCGCGAGCAGCGCGAGCACGAACGGCAGGCACGTGTCGTCGGGCATCTTCAGGATCGCGTCCGGCGTGGCCGCGAGCGGCGTCACGGCGAGCGCCTCGCGCCCGTCGGCGAGCCGGTAGCCGACGCGCACGCTGGTGCGGCGCGCATCGTCGCGCGTTTCCCACAGCGGATGCCGCGACGCGACGAGCGGCAGCACCGCGAAGTTGTAGACGGGCGCAGGCGACGCGACCGACCATTCGAGGCCGGCCGCACGCCACGGATTGGCGCCGGCACGCGCGCCGCGCCGCGCGCTCACGAGGGCATTGACGACGAACATCACGATGCCGATGCCGAAGATGAACGAGCCGATCGTCGTCAGCAGGTTCGACGTGTCCCAGCCCATCCCGGGCGGATAGGTGTAGATGCGGCGCGGCATCCCGAGCAGCCCCGACACGTGCATCGGGAAGAAGCCGACGTTGAAGCCGGTCAGGACGACCCAGAAGGTCCAGCGGCCGAACCGTTCGTTCATCATCCGCCCGGTGAACTTCGGGAACCAGTACGTGATCCCGCCGAGCACCGGGAACACGTTGATGCCGAGCAGCACGTAGTGCAGGTGCGCGACGACGAAGTACGTGTCGGTGAGCTGCCAGTCGAGCGGCACGGCGGCCGTCATCACGCCCGATACGCCGCCGATCACGAACATCAGCACGAAGCCCGCGAAATACAGGAACGGCGTGCGGAATACCGGGCGGCCGGTCCAGATCGTCGCGATCCACGCGAACACCGCGACCGCGCTCGGGATCGAGATCAGCATGCTCGCCGCGCCGAAGAACGCGAGCGCGAGCGGCGCGATGCCGGTCGCGAACATGTGGTGAACCCACACCTCGAAACCGATCAGCATCGTCGCGACGGTCGAGACCGCGACCGCCTCGTACGCGACGAGCGGCCGCCGGCAGAACGCCGGCAACGCGTCGGACACGATGCCCATCGCGGGTAGCACCACCACGTAGACCCACGGGTGCGCGAACATCCAGAACAGGTGCTGCCACAGCAGCGGCCGGCCGTCGTGCGCGACGTCGAAGAAATGCGTGCCCGCATTGCGGTCGAGCCACAGCAGCAGGAACGCGAGGCTGACCGACGGCACCGCGACGAGGTTCGCGACCGACGCCGTCAGCGTGCCCCACACGATGATCGGCAGCCGGTCGATCGACATCCCGTGCGCGCGCATGCGCAGCAGCGTGACGACGAAGTTCGCGGCGCCGCCGGTCGTCGAGATGCCGAGCAGGATCATCCCGAGCGCGTAGATGTCGATGTTCGCGCCGGCGCTGTAGTCGAGCGACGTGAGCGGCACGTAGTTGAACCAGCCGCCGTCGGGCACCGCGCCGAGCGGAAAGCTCGCGTACAGGAACAGCCCGGCGAACAGGAACGCCCAGTACGAGAACGCATTCAGCCGCGGGAACGCCATGTCGCGCGAGCCGAGCATCAGCGGCCACAGGTAGTTCGCGAAGCCGGACAGCACGGGCAGCGCGTACAGGAAGATCATCGTGACGCCGTGCATCGTGAACAGCGCGTCGTATTGCGCGGGCGTCAGCAGCGTCGCGTTCGGCCGCGCGAGCTGGATGCGCATCACGAGCGCCTCGACGCCGCCGAGCAGCAGGAACGCGAATGCGGTGACGATGTAGCGCAGCCCGATGCGCTTGTGGTCGACCGTGCCGAGCCAGCCGCGCCAGCCGGGCGCCGATTCCCACAGCGCGGCGAGCGCGCGCTCGTGCGCGGAGCCGGGCGGCGCATCGCCGAGATCCGGCACTCGGGCGGGGGCAGGCAGGTCGCGGGCGATGGCCATCGGCATCCTCCGTTCAGTGCAGGGTCGCGAGATACGCAGCGAGATCGTCGGCGTCGCGCGGTGCGAGCGCGATCGACGGCATCAGCGTGTCGGGCTTGATCTGTTGTGCCTGCGCGACCCAGCGGCGCAGGTTGTCGGGCGTGTTGTCGAGCGTGCCGGCCGCGAGCAGCCGGCGCGACGCGACGTGCGTGAGGTCGGGGCCCGCGTCGCCCGCCGCATCGGTGCCGAGCACCGCGTGGCAACCCGCGCAGCGCGACGCGAACACGCGCTGGCCGCGCCGCGCCGCATCGGCGCCCGGTGCGGGGGCCGGCTGGCGTTGCGCGGCGAGCCACGCACGGAACGCAGCGGGCGGCTCGGCCACGACCTCGAGGGCCATGTGCGCATGCTGCGCGCCGCAGTATTGCGAGCACTGGCCGCGATAGCGTCCCGGCCGGTCGGCCTGTAGCCATTGCTGGTTGGTCTGGCCGGGAATCGTCTGCGTCTTGCCCGCGAGCTGCGGCACCCAGAATGCATGGATCACGTCCGCGCTCTTCAGCTCGATCGCCACGGGCTCGCCCACCGGGATGTGCAGCTCGTTCGCGGTGACGAAACCGGCGCCGTTTGCCGGATCCGGATAGCGCGCGGCCCACCACCAGTCGTGCGCGGTGACGACGATCGTCAGCGCGGGCGGGCGCGGCGGCATCGCAACCGCGCCGAGCACGCGCAGCATGTAGACGAGCGCGCCGAACAGTAGCACGATCGACACCGCGCTGCCGGCTGCCACGAACAGGACGCCGTCGCGCCGGCCGCCGGTGCGCGTGCGGCGATGGAACAACGCGGCCAGCAGCAGCGCCGCGATCACGAGGCTCACCGCCGTGCACAGCGCGAGCAGCGCCCAGCCGAGCACGAACACGGGCTGCGCGGCCGGTCCGCCCGCGTGCGCGACGTACGCGAGCGGCAGCGGTTCGCCGGCCGCGCACGCGGCGGCCGGCGCGGCAACGCACGCGAATTCGGCGAGGCGCGCGGCGCGGCGCGCGGTCGATGGCGGCGGGACGGGCAACACGGCTCCTGCGAAGGGCGACGACTCGCGTCGACGGCAACCGGCACCGGAGCAATTCCCGTGCGCGGCGGGCGAATCCGCGGATGGCTCGGGCGTTGCACGCGCAATGTCGTGTGCGTTACAGCCCCGTTGTAATTCGGCTGCCCGCCTGCGTTACGTCGATCGACCGGGCAGCCGATGCGTGGCGCATCCGCGGGAATTTTCCGTTTACGCTCGCGCGGGCGGGACGACGTCGACATCGGCTCGCGCGCCGTGCCGCGTCGCGTCGGCCCGTCGCGCTTCCTCCTTACGATTCGCCTTTCCCGCGCTTGCCGCCCGATTCGCCGTTGCCCGGCAGCACGGCGGACAGCACCTGCCGCGCGGTCTCGACGATCACGCTGCCCTCGCGCGGATCGCCTTTCACGAGCGTCTCGGCGAAATGCTTCGCCTGCTGCAGCGTCACGTGCGGCGGCAGCGGCGGCACCTCGGGGTCGCACTTCACTTCGAGCACGACCGGGCGATCGGCCGCCAGCGCTTCGTCCCAGGCGGCGCCGAGCTGTTCCGGATCGTCGACGTAGATGCCCTGCAGGCCGACCAGCGTCGCGAAGCGGTAGTACGGCACGTTCGGAATCTGCTGCGACGCGACGAACTTCGGGTCGCCTTCCATCACGCGCTGTTCCCACGTGACCTGGTTCAGGTCCTCGTTGTTCAGCACCATGCAGATCCAGCGCGGATCGGCCCACTGCCGCCAGTATTTCGCGACCGTGATCAGCTCGGCCATGTTGTTCATCTGCATCGCGCCGTCGCCGACCATCGCGATCACCGGCCGCACCGGATGCGCGAACTTCGCGGCGATCGCGTAGGGCACCGCGGCGCCCATCGACGCGAGCCCGCCCGACAGCGACGCCATCATCCCGCGCCGTATCATCAGGTCGCGCGCATACCAGTTTGCGCAGGAGCCCGAATCGCTCGTCAGGATCACGTCGTCGGGCAGGCGCGGCGACAGCTCGGTGAACGCGCGCTGCGGATTCACGCCGCGCCCGGCGGTGGCCTTCGCGGCCGCCCGCGCGGCGAGCGTGTCGTGCCATGCCGTGTTCCAGGTCGCGATCCGGTCGCGCCAGCCGGTGTCGCTGCGTGCCTCGAGCAACGGCAGCAACGCGCGCAGCGTCTCGGCGCTGTCGCCGACGAGATTGACTTCCATCGGGTAACGCAGGCTCAGCATGTCGGCCTTCAGGTCGATCTGCACGCCGCGCGCGTGGCCTTCCTTCGGCAGGAATTCGGAATACGGGAAGCCGGAGCCGACGACGAGCAGCGTGTCGCACGCGTTCATCAGCTCATAACTCGGCTTCGTGCCGAGCAGCCCGATCGAGCCGGTGACCCACGGCAGGTCGTCCGGCAGCGCGGCCTTGCCGAGCAGCGCCTTCGCGGCGCCCGCGCCGAGCCGGTCGGCCACCGCGATCACTTCGTCGGTCGCGTGCAGCGCTCCCGCGCCGACCAGCAGCGCGACCTTCCTGCCCGCATTCAGCACGTCGGCCGCACGCTGCAGATCGTCGGCGTACGGCACGACCTTCGGCGCCGTGTAGCCGATGCCCGAATGCACGGTGCCGTGCGCGCGCTTCGGCGGTGCGTAGTCGAGTTCCTGCAGGTCGTTCGGCAGCACGAGCGCCGTGACCGTGCGCGCGCCGAGCGCGGTGCGCACCGCGCGATCGACCAGGTGGCGCACCTGGCCCGGCACCGTCGCGAGCTGCACGAACGCGCCCGCGACGTCCTTGAACAGCGCGGTGAGATCGACCTCCTGCTGATAGTGGCCGCCGAGCGCCGCGCGCGCCTGCTGGCCGACGATCGCGAGCACGGGCATGTGGTCGAGCCGGGCGTCGTACAGGCCCGTCACGAGATGCGACGCGCCGGGGCCGGAGGTCGCGACGCACACGCCGAGCTCGCCTGTAAATTTTGCATGCGCGGACGCCATGAAGGCCGCCATCTCCTCGTGCCGCGCCTGGATGAATTCGATCTTGCCGTCGGCACGGTTCAGCGCGCCGAAAAAGCCGTTGATGCCGTCGCCCGGGTAGCCGTAGATGCGACGCACGCCCCAGTCGTACAGCCGCTCGACGATGAAATCCGCCACTGTCGTCATGCCGTTTCTCCCTGGTTCGGTAAGAGCCGATGCGAGGCCGTCGCGCAAGGCGCATGCCGCGCATCCGGGCTGGTACGGGCGTTGCACCCGGCAGGCGGCGGCACGCGGGCGAATGGGGGAAGGCCGCACGCGCACCGCTCAATCTTTTTTCGAGGACCTGTCACATGCCTGCATTCATCCGCACGACCCTGTACCGAAGCGCCCTCTGGATGGTGCTGACCGCCGGTGCGTCGGCGTTGCCCGCCGCAGGGCAGTTGCGCCCCGCCGATGCGGTCAGCGTGCCCGACTCGCCCACGCAGGCGTACAAGCGTGCCGACAGCAAGATGATGGACGCGATGGAAGCCGCGCCTTACACCGGCGACGCCGACCGCGATTTCGTCGCGCACATGGCGCCGCATCACCAGGGGGCGATCGACATGGCGCAGGTCGAGCTGAAGTACGGGAAAGACCCGACGCTGCGGCAGCTCGCGAGCCGGATCGTCGCCGCGCAGCGCGACGAGATCGCACTGATGGAACGCTGGCAGAAGGAGCACGGCAAGACGCCGTGACCGAAGGCCGGGTCTGCGTTCGGTTGTCGTGCGCGAAACCGCCGACCCACTCCGACTGCCCGAATCGCGATGGAAGGACGGGCACGCGATGCGGGCCTCGATGATTTTTCAAACGGTTGTCGTTTCGGTTGCCGGGTTGCATGGCGGTCGCATGTACGTGACCTTCGCCCGGGGAACGGAGCGTGCTGCACATGATGACGAAGCCCGGTCGTTCCGGGTATTGCCTACGGTGCTTCCATGACCTGCAGAATTCCTTCGAACCCGTTGTTGAATCTTGCGGTGGCCGCTGCCTGCGGCGCGGCCGCCATGTACTTCCTCGATCCGGCGTCGGGCCGGCGGCGGCGCGCACGCATCCGTGACACGGCTGCCGCACGCCGACGCGAAGTGGCGGACTATGCGAGCACGCAGGCGAAGCGGGCGGCCGACCAGGCGCGCGGCGCGATCGCCGGCCTGCGGGCGGACTGGCTCGCGGGCGATGCGAGCGACGTGCAGGTCGCCGAGCGCGTGCGTTCGGCGCTGGGCCGGCTCGTCGCTCGCCCGCGCGATGTCGACGTGCGGGTCGAGGGCGGGCGCGTGACCCTCACCGGCCAGATCGAAGCATCCGAACGGCAGACGGTCGTCGACGGCGTGGCCGCGCTGCATGGCGTACACGGCGTGGAGGACGCGCTGGGCACGCGCAGCGAGTACACGGCACCGACCGACGGCCATTCGAGCTGACGCACGCCGCCGCGGCCGCGCTCGACCTCGCGCGCGACCGCTATCGCAACGGATTGTCGCCGTTTCTCGACGTGCTCGACGCCGAGCGGCAATGGTCGGAGGGGCGGCAACAGGCGGAGCAGGGCGCGCTGCAGACGACGACCGATCTCGTCGCGTTGGTCAAGGCGCTGGGCGGCGGATGGCGCGCGCCGTCGATTCGATCCGCCTGCGGCAACCGGTTCCGCCGCCCGCATCGGCCGCTATCGTTTGGCGGCCTGCTGTTCCTGATCGACCGCCCGTTTTGCCTGCTTCGACGCGGCCAGCGCGGCGACGTCGAAGTTGCTGCGCGCGACTTCGACGGCTTGCTGGCCCGTGCTGCCGACGGTCTGGTACAGCGTGTTCGCGGCGACGATCGCGGAGTTCCAGGCCGCGGCGGTGGCCCCGGAGCCGGACGGCGCGAACTTCGCCGCATCGTCGACGAACGCCTGGATCCGGTGCACGTATTGATCGCTGCCGGCCTGGGCGACCTTGATCACGTCGGCGTGGCCGGACGACACGATGTCGAGCCACTCGCGGCTGTAGGACTGGAGCCTCTCGGCCAGCGGCTCGGTGAACGCGCGCGGGGCGGATGTCCAGTCCTGCGGTTTGTCGATCGCGATTGCCGTAGCTGCCCACGCGTCCTTCAGGGCCGACCGTGTAAATCGGGCATTGAGTTCGGCCAGTTTTCCGGCTTCATCGAGTAACGCGCCGGCCAGACCGAATGCGAAGTCGAAATGGGCGCGTTGCGCGCTCGAAACCAGCTCCCGGGTATTCATGATCTACGCTCTCCTGAATGGAAATGGCCGCCTCGGTTCGATCGCCGCGTCGGCACATGCGTCGCTGCACCGTCAGGGCGCCCTTCAATACGTTTGCGTCACGATGCGAAGCAGCGTTTCGCCGTTGTGCGTCATGCGCGGGCGATGCGCACCGGAAGCCAGGGTCTCGAGTTCCACGAGCTGCTGCGCGCGCAGCGCATCGAGTTCCTCGCTGCTCATGTCGATCTGGTCGGGTGAAGCCTTGACCAGCATGAGCGCTGCGATTTCGTGAGGGCTCAGCATGTTTGTCTCCTGGATTGCCGGGCAGGCAATCTTTACAGCTTCGTTTTGAATGGGGTGGGACGGTATTGCCTGACGGACGCGGCTGGCGCGCCGAAAGCAATCAGTCTCGTTCGGTGCGTGCGACGCGGCGGGTGATATCCCTGACCAGCGTCAGCTTCGGATGCGGGCGAGCGGTGGCGACCGAATTCGCTGCGTCGCGCAACCGTTCCTTGCTGCGTCCTTGCATGACGGCCGAATTCGGCACCACGGCCATAGGAAACAGCGTGACAGTCAATTGCAAGGATGAATCGCCGAGCATCACCATGACGTCGTCGGCCAGCAGCGAATCCGGTCCGACGATATCCACCGTCATCGATTCGACGCCCGAGCGCTGGTCGACATGTATGTTCCAGCGGCATACACGTACGCCGCTGCGCCACAGGCATCGCCATACCGTGATGACTTGCAGCTTGCCCGCGACGGCGCGAAATGAAAGTCTCTGGACGACCATTCCTTCACCTGTGAAGTAATGAACCTGGGTGGGGAAACGACGGTAACCAAGCTTATGTCAGGGACGAGGAGAAAGTACATCGGGGAAAAATGTCCGTATATCACGCGTTACGGACAGACAGGCGAAACCGTTGAGATGAGCGGAATGCAGCCTGAAATTGCCGGCATGGGACGTGCGGAACAAGAATTGCGTGCCCTGTTCTTCCGGGCCGACCGGGCGCGCGGTGAATACGTTTTCAAAGAAATGAAGAATGCGCGTGCGATGGGGGTCTACACTTGAAGCAGCGGGAATGTCGGAGGCACATTGACTCATCGGGACTTCATCGCAATCGGTACGTCGTCGGGTGGCGTCGATACGCTTCGTGCCCTCGTTTCGCGACTTCCGCGCGACTTGCAGGCGACGATCGCGATCGTCCTGCACGTCGGGGCGCATGACAGTTTCCTGCCGTCGCTGCTGAGTTCAGCGGGCCCGCTTCATGCAGTGCATGCAAGGGACGGCGAGACCTACCTGCCAGGCAGAATCTACGTGGCGCCGCCGGATCGCCATCTGATCGTCGAAGGCGCGGTGCTGCGCCTCATGCGCGGGGCCAAGCAGAATTTTGCGCGACCGGCGATCGATCCGCTGTTTCGCAGCGTCGCGATCGAAATGGGGCCGCGCGCCATCGGGGTGATCCTGACCGGCCTGCTGGACGACGGCGCCGCCGGCCTCGATGCGATCCAGTCGTGCGGGGGCACCACGATCGTCCAGGATCCCGACGAAGCGTTCGCGTCCGACATGCCGCTGCATGCCGTGCCTTATGCGGATTTCGTGTTGTCGCTCCACGGGCTTGCACACCGGCTGATCGAACTGACGACGAGCCCGCTGAGCGACTCGACGAACAACGAGATCGCCCGCCAACGTGCCGTCGAGCAGGTCGCCGGCGAGCAGCGCACGTGGATTGCCGAGTGCGCGGCGCTCGGCCCGTTGAGCCGCATACCGGGCCCTTCACGCTGATCGGAACGGAATGTGGCGATACACGGTGGCGTCTGACGAATTCGGGCCCGTTGCGCGGTCGATGCCGGGCCGGGCAGCGCAGGTTCGCCGACACGGCAAAGTTCTTGCAGTCAATGCGGGTGGAGGGATAATAGCGATCCACGCGTATCTTGGCGCAAGCGGGTCGTGCGCCTGCCCGCCGTTGGCCGCGCACACCATTATTCTTTCAACTGGACACGCAGCGATGTCGAAAAGACGTGGGCAGACTCTCCCGAGCCAGGCCAATCACCCTGTAGTCGGAATCGGCGCGTCGGCAGGCGGGTTGAGCGCCCTCCTGGAGTTCTTCGAAGCCCTGCCGACACGCACGTCGATGGCGTTCGTCGTGGTCATGCACCTGGCGCCGGATCATGAAAGCAATCTGGCCAGCTTGCTGCAGAAGGCCACCGGCATGCCCGTCATGGAAGTCACGAGCCCCACGCCGATCGAGCCCGATCACGTCTACCTGATCGCGCCCTCCCTCGAACTGACGATGGTCGACGATTATCTGCGCGTCGCCCCGCATCGGCCGGAAGAGGGGGGCCGCCGCGCCGCCATCGATCTCTTTTTCCGGACCCTCGCCGAAGCCCACCGCGAACGCGCGATCGGCATCGTGCTGTCCGGTGCAGGTTCGGACGGCTCCGTCGGCTTGTCGAGGGTCAAGGAAATGGGCGGCATCACGTTCGCCCAGGAGCCGGCGGAAGCAGAATACGACAGCATGCCGCGCAGCGCCATCGCGACCGGCATGGTCGACTTCGTGACCACCGCCGCGGAGATGCCGCAACGGCTGATGGATCTGTGGGTGACCGCGAAGGAAATCCATCTGCCCGTCAACGAAAACGAGGAGCGCCAGGAAGAGCTGATCAACGAGGCCGCCGAGCGCGCGTTGCGCGAGATCATGATCATCCTGCGCACGCGCACCGCGCATGATTTCCGGCATTACAAGCGGGCGACCGTGCTGCGGCGGATCGAGCGCCGCCTGCAGGTCAACGGCATCACCGATCTCCAGGCCTACCGCGATTTTCTCCATCTGCATCCCGAGGAAACCCAGGCGCTTCTGCAGGACATGCTGATCAGCGTCACGAATTTCTTCCGCGACAAGGAGGCGTTCGACGTACTGGATCGCGACGTCCTGCCCCGCTTCTTCGAAGGGCGCGGCGAGCAGGATCGCATTCGCGTGTGGTCGGTCGGCTGCGCCACCGGCGAAGAGGCTTATTCGCTCGCCATGCTGCTGCAGGAGCGGTCGCTGAAATCGGCCGAGGGCGTGTCGTTCCAGGTCTTCGCGACCGACATCGACGAACGGGCCATCTCCTTTGCGCGCACCGGCTTGTACCCCGATTCGATTCTCGCCGACGTGACGCCGAGCCGCGTGCGCCAGTTCTTCGCGAAAGATGCCGCGCACTACCGCGTGAAGAAGGAACTGCGCGAGCACATGCTGTTCGCGCATCACAACGTGCTGAGCGACCCGCCGTTCTCGCGGCTCGACCTGATCTGTTGCCGCAATCTGCTGATCTATCTGGATCGGGAAGCGCAGATCGAGATACTGAAGATGTTCCATTTCGCGCTGCGTCCGGGCGGCGTGCTGTTTCTCGGCAGCTCCGAATCGGCCGACAGCGTGAGTTCCATGTTCTCGGTCGTCGACAAGCGCAACCGCATCTACCGCGCGAACATGGCGGTGCGCGGCGACACCCCGGTGCCGGTCGCCATTTCCGGCATGATGAGCACCCGGCCGGTCGTGACGACCATCCAGCCGCCGGGCCGCCGCCGCTTCTCGTTCGGCGACCTGCACCAGCGCCTGGTCGAGCAGCATGCGCCGCCGAGCGTGCTCGTCAGCCGCGATTCCGAAATCGTGCACCTGTCCGACCGGGCCGGGCGCTTCCTGCGCTATTCGGGCGGCGAACCCTCGCACAACATCATTGCCGTGGTGCGTCCCGAACTGCGTCTCGAGCTGCGCACGGCGATCTATCAGGCGCTGCACACGAATCGCAGCGTCGAGGCACGGCGGGTGCGAGTCGAGCGCGACGCGCGTTCGTATTTCGTCAATATGACCGCGCGGCCCGTGCACGACCCGGAGGCCAACGCGGATTTCGTGCTGGTGCTGTTCGATGAAGTCGAAGACAGCATGAGCAGTGCCGAGACCGCGACGGCCGACGTGCAGAAGGATCCGATCATCAGCCAGCTCGAGCGCGAGCTGCAGCGCACGAAGGAGCAGCTTCAGTCGACCATCGAGCAATCGGAAACGTCGACGGAAGAGTTGAAGGCCTCCAACGAGGAGTTGCAGGCCATCAACGAGGAACTGCGGTCGGCGACGGAAGAGCTCGAGACCAGCAAGGAAGAACTGCAGTCGATCAATGAGGAGCTGACCACCGTCAACGCGGAGCTCAAGTCGAAGGTCGAGGAAACGGGCAAGATCAACGACGACCTGCAGAACCTGATCGCGGCGAACGACATCGGCACGATCTTCGTCGACCGCAATATCTGCATCAAGCGCTACACCTCGCGGGCGACGGACGTCTTCAGCATCATTCCTTCGGATATCGGCCGCTCGCTGCTGGACATCACGCACCGGCTCGAATACGACAAGCTCTCCGACGACGCGGCCGAGGCATTCGATTCGCTCCGCCTGATCGAGCGCGAACTGCGCAGCAACGACGGACGCTGGTATCTCGCGCGCTTCGTGCCGTATCGCACGACCGAAGACCGCATCGACGGCGCGGTGCTGTCCTTCATCGACGTCACCGATCGCCGGCGGGCGGAAGACCGGCTGCGCGAAGGCGAGCGACTGATGCGCATCGTGGCCGAAGGCACCAAGGACTACGCGATCATCACGTTCGACGACGACGGCATCGTGACCAGCTGGAATGCCGGCGCGGAGCGGATCTTCGGGTATACCGAGGCCGAAATGATCGGGCAGTCCGCCGACCTCCTGTCGACCGACGAGGATCGCGCCAATCAGGTTGCCCAGCGCGAATTCGGCGAGGCCCGGCTGAACGGACGGACCGAGGAGGAGCGCTGGCATCTGCGCAAGGACGGCACCCGCTTCTTCGCGAGCGGCGTGCTGTCGCGCCTGGACGAGCCCGGCATCAGCGGCTTTGCGAAGATCGCGCGCGATCTCGGCGAATTCGCGCCGGCGGCCAAGGCCGGCCACCCCGCGGTCGGGCCGCTGCGCGAAAGCGGCGAACAGGACGCAGTGCGGCGCCGCGACGAGTTCCTGGCCGTGGTGTCGCACGAACTCAAGAATCCGCTCAACCTCATTTCGGCGAGCGCGGAACTGATCGCGCGCGCGCCGGAATCGCGGCAGAACCTGAACATCTCGCGTGCCGCCGATACGATCCGGCGCACCGTCATCGGCCAGGCGCAGATCATCGACGATCTGCTCGACATTTCGCGCGTGCGAACCGGCAAGCTGTCGGTCGTGCGCACGCCCGTCGACATGCGCGAGATCGTGAAGCGCGTCACGCATGCCGTTCAGGACGAAGCGAGCCAGCGCGGCCTCACCCTCAACGTCGCGATTCCCGACGCGCCCGTGATCATTCATGCCGACCTCACGCGCATCGAGCAGATCGTCTGGAACCTGATCAGCAACGCGCTGAAGTTCACCAGCCGCGGGTCGGTGGACGTGTCGCTGCGGGTCGACGAGCACGCCGAGGCGGTGCTGCGCGTGGCCGATACCGGGAACGGCATCGAGGCCGCGCTGTTGCCGCACATCTTCGACATGTTCCGGCAAAGCCGCGAATCGTCGGTGCGCCGCCCCGGTCTCGGCATCGGCCTGGCGCTGGTCAAGGAACTGGTGAACCTGCACGGCGGCATCGTGCAGGCGGAATCGAAGGGCGCCGGCCTCGGTGCGGCGTTCACGGTGACGCTGCCGACCCACCGCGTGCTCGCCGATGCGCGTTCGGCCAGCAGAAGCCCGGTCGAGTCGCTGCAGGGGCTGCACGTGCTGATGGTCGACGACGATGCGGATACGGTCGAGACGTTCAAGCTCCTGCTGGAAGGCGAGGGCGCCGTCGTGCGGACGGCAACGAGCGGCGAGGCGGCGTTGTCGACGCTCGACGGCCATGTGCCGGACGTCGTGCTGTCCGACATCGGCATGCCGGGCATGGGCGGGCTGGCCTTCGTCGAAAAGCTGCGCGAAGTGCCGGCGCTGAAATCGGTGCTCTGTATCGCGCTCAGCGGCTACGCGCAGGATGCCGACGTGAAGCAGGCGGAACAGGCCGGCTTCGATGCCCACCTGAAAAAGCCCGTGTCGCTCGACGACCTGATGTCGATCTTCGCGCGGCTGCGCGGTTGACACGCGAAACGAGACATGGAGGACGGGATCGATAACCGCAACGGAAATGCAAAGGCGCAGTTCGACGAAGCGGACCGGCGGCTCGGGATGGCCGAGGCGCGCATCCGTTCGCTGTTCGCCAACCCGCTCGCGAACGAGGCCGTCAGGCAATCCGCGCTGGACGACTATCGCGAGGCGCGTCTGCTCTGGCTGAGCGCCGATGCCGTCCTGCGCAGTACATCGGTCATCGACAAGCCGTCGCGGCAGGTGGGCCGGCGCATCGTGATTCTGCGCGGCAACGCGCATGTCGGGGAATCGGTTGCGCTGTTGTTGCGGCTGCGCGGATTCAGCACGACCGTGGTGCCGGCACACCGTGCGGAAGAAGCGATTTCGCATGGCCCGGCCTCGGCGGTTGTCGTCGACGTCGAGCGTGATCCCGACGACGCGTGCCTGCTGGCCGTCAACACCGTCAATTCGCATCCGCGCACACGGATCGTCGCCATGGTGCCGCCGACGTTGGAGCGTTACGCGTGGTGCGGGTTCGATGCCGTTCTCGTGAAACCGGTGTCGATCGACATGATCGCGCACGCGATCATGGGCGATAGCGGGGCGTAGTCACGGAGGCGGTGCGTCCGCCGGCAACCTGGCATGCATCGGGGGGGCGCTTGAGCCGTACCTTTCTTTACATCAACAGCTCGACCGACAGCCCGTTCCCCGAGCAGGAACTGATTGCGTTCGACAAGGCCGGCCACGCCGTCGCGCTCAACCGCGTCGCCATCGACCGTGTCCCGCCGTATGTCGCCGCCGCCGAGCGGACGGAACTGACAGCAATCCTGAGGCGCGCCGCCCCTGGCGATTCGCTGGTGGTACTGGAGATTGCCGCGCTCGGCTGCAGCGCGCGCGATGCCCTGTCGACCCTGATGCAGTGCCGCAGCAAAAAGATCGTCGTCCAGTGCGTCGAAATCGGCAACGTCGATCTTGCGGGCCGTCCCGAACCGCAGGCGGTCAAGATGCTCCGGGCGGTGATCCGGCTGGAGACCGCGGCCCGGAGCCAACGCGGTAAAGCGGGCGTGCAATCCGCGCAAGACAGCGGGCGGCACGTCGGCCGGCCCACCTCGCTGGCGCGGCACGATCGAGAACGCGTGATGCGCGCACTCGACAAGGGGGTGTCGGTCAGTGAAGTCGCACGCCGGTTCGGGACGTCCCGTCAGACCATCATGCGGATCCGCGCATCGTTTGCACGCGCCGCGGAAGCGGGTTGATCGATTTCGCGTGGCGCCGCGTGAATCAAGCATTCAGATATCCTGAATGGTCGTGTTATCGACATCATCCGGGAGCGCGACGAGAGAAGGTCCGGCATACGGTCGCGGATTGTTCTGTTTCACGCAACATGCTTATGTTGTCTGCCGGCCTACTGCCGAATTCACGATGAACCTAGGATGTGTCGCGCAGGCTGTCGCACAGGCAATCGGGTGAGCACGTCCTTGGTGCGGCTCATGTTTGAAGCGCGAGCCTTGAATCCGCGTCGACGACCGTTGCATGCACGGCATATCGCGTGTCAATCCGGTCGCGCGAAACATCACACCGAACTTCTCTCGGGATCCCGCCATGAGATTGGGTATTTTTCTGCGATCGAGTATCTGCGCCACGGTACTTTGCGCAGCCGTGCCCGCCGTTGCTTTTGCTGATCCGCTGACGGTAGCGGTTGACGATCTCGATCATGACGGTCAGTTCACGAATGCTCAGGTGTACAACGGATTTGGATGTCGTGGCGACAACGTCTCGCCTCGCATCTCGTGGGCACACGTTCCGGCTGGTACCAGAAGCATCGTCGTCACAATGTACGATCCCGATGCCCCGACCGGGGGGCTCGGCTGGACGCATTGGGTGGTCGTCGATATCCCGCCTTCGGAAACGTCGATTCGGAAAGGGGCATCAGGCGATGTGCGGCTCATGCCGGTAGGCGCGCTCGAAACGCTGACGGATTTTGGCGAATCCCGGTACGGTGGGCCATGTCCGCCGCAGGGCGAATCTCATCGATATATCGTGACGGTATCCGCGTTGTCCATTCCGCGTGTCGGCGTGAAACCGACGTCGAGTCCGGCGGTCGTTGCCTATCAGATGCATGGAAACATCCTTGGACAGGCACGATATATCGCGACTTACCACCGAGCGTCGAATTGATCGTGAGCGCCGGTTCGCTCGCGGCCCGAAACTCGCTGCTTCGGCCGCCTTTGCGGCGCCGGGCAGGCGCCGGCGTGCACGTCTCGTGCGAATGCCCCGGCGCCCACGCGCGCCTGCTCAGGCGTCGGCGCCCTTGCACTTCATGCTCGCGATACGCTGGTCCGGCCGGGTGCGGTAGAACACGAAGGTCGTCGCCCCCGGGCCCTGATTGCCGCCCTCTTCGTCGACGTAGGTTTCCGCAAACACCGGCACGGCGGCGTTGGCGATGGTGACCCGGAAGAACACGTTGCTTTGCGTGTTCGGCGCGGTGGTGCCGTAGTCGAGCGCGCATCGGCCGGCGATGCGCTTGACCGTGGCGCGGCGGCCGAGCTGGCGCAGCAGGATGTCCTGCGTGTCGTCGCTCGGGTAGAACTTGCGCAGCGCGATCGACAGGACGGTGGTCGCGTTGCCGTTGAGGACGACGCCGACGTGGCCTTCGTTGTCCGTTTTGATGCCGGCTTCGTCGCCGACCTTGCCGTCCGGCACATCCACGTCGCCGAAGCCGGTGAGCAGCGTGCTGCCGCTCCGGTAGTGCGTGGTCTCGGCGGAATGGCCGTCCGGATTGCCGAGCGGCTTCGCGTCGCGCCAGTGCACGCCGGGCAGGTTGTCGAACGCCGGCCAGGTTGCCGGCTTCGCCGCGCCGAATACGCCCAGCAGCGTTTGCAGCGGCGATGCAGGGGTCGTTTCCGGCACATGGGCGGCCGGCAACGACACCGCGGATGCGGGGTCCGCCGTCGGGTTGGCGGGCGGCAGGGCGCGCTTGCACGCGCTTAGGCCGATCAGCAGGACGCCGGCGGATAGCGCACACCAGACGGCGGGCGCGGGGCGCATGGGCAGGCGTTGCATGAGGCGCCTGTCGCCGGCATGGCGGCCGTGTATTAACCGCCGAATAGCACTTTTATGAAACGTGTTCATTTCCCAAATATTAGGACCGGAAAATATATCGAGAAGTAGAAACACGGCGATCGTCGTGCGGGCGCCGATTGCCTCGGCCTTGCTGATCGCGATTCTAGTCAAAGTAGATCGACTAGTATACATTCGTCACATCGTTCTTCTCGCTTCGTCACGGTGTGAACCGGATGCCTAGCGATGAAGGGTCGCCACGTAAGGCTCGGGAGACACAGCGCTGGTGCATGATGGGCGGCGGCCGGGTGCCTTGCTGAAACCGCTGCGCGCGACGGTCGTTGCGGTATCCGTTTCCGACGTGGGGCCGTCTGCGTCAAACCCCGTACATGTGTCGGCCTGCGTGACGCTGTTCGCGGGCGGCGGTGCTAAGATGCCGCCCTGTAGTCAGGAGATGCATGAATGCGCGCGAGCAAACGCCAGCAGGTGGTCGACAAGGCAGGTGAGCTGTTTTCCCTCCATGGCTTTCATCCGGTCGGCATCGACCGGATCATCGCCGAAGCGGACGTTGCCCGCATGACGCTCTACCATCACTTCGCCGGCAAGGACGATCTGATCAAGGCCGTGCTGGAACAGCGCTACACCTTCATCATGGAGAGCATCGCCGCGAAGCTCGACCCCATGCCGCACGCCGCTGCGCGCCTGAAGGGGATTTTCGACTGGTACGGCACGTGGTTCCGCAGCCCGGCGTTCGCCGGCTGCCTTTTCGAGCGTGCGCTGGCCGAGTTCGGTGCGACCTGCCCGAAGGTGACCGACGTGGCGGTGCGCTATCGGGACGACTTGCTGGCCCTCATGGAGCAACTGCTCGCCGAGATCGTTCCGCGTCGCCGGGCACGGCAGCTGGCAGGCGTGTACGTGATGTTACTGAGCGGGGCGACCGCGGATGCGCGTGCGATCGGGGATTCGCAGGCTGCCGCAAGGGCCTGGCAGGCGGCGGAGATGTTGCTGAACGAGTCCAGGGTCGCAGCGGAAAGTACGCGTAAAGCCCGTAGCCGTCGTGCTTGATCGTTGCTGAACCCGGTCTTTCGCCTCGATGCAACGTCGGCCGCCGCGCACGCTCGCGTCGCCGCCAGCGAGCGGCAACGCGCGAATCGGCGGCCCTGGCCGACGCCGGCCCCGATCGGCGGGCCGGCATCGACAACGCATCAATACGACAGACCGAATTCGAACGGATACAACGGATGCGCGGTATCGTGCGGCATGTCTTCCCGCTGCGCCGCGACTTCCGCCATCGACGACGGTAACTCGAACGGCAGCTTCCCTTGCGGTTGACCTTTGCCGGTCAGCACGTCGAACAGCGCGGCATCGGTCACGCCGAAATTGGCGAGGATCGCGGTGGCCTTGTCCTGCACGTTGGTCAGGATCGCGGGACGATCCATGTACACCGAGACGATCGACTTCGGCGCGAGCGCGGCCTGCTTGATGGCTTCGTAATCCGCACTGCCGTCGACGAACGCGAGACTGCCTTCATGCTGCATCGAGCCGAACATGTAGTTCGGGTGCAGCGTCTGGTAGGGCGTGCTCACGCGGAGAATCGCCACGTCCGCGGCTTGCGGCGTATCGACGACCTGATAACCGTATTGCCGTGCGACGGCGGGATCGATGCCGTACAGCCAGACATTCTTGCCCGACGCCGCCATCGGCAGCAGCTTGCCGTTGTTCTGCAGCAGCACCATCGAGCGGCGCTGCGCATCGAGTGCCTGTGCCTGGAAGCCGGCATTTCCGACGATCTTGCCGGCCGCGTCCGCATCGACATACGGATGGTCGAACAGGCCTTGCTGGAATTTCTGCAGCAGGACGCGATAGGCCGACTCCGACAAGCGCGCTTCCGACAACTGCCCGCGATTGACGGCGTCGATGAGGTCGCTCGGATCGTCGTCTCCGCCGAACTGGTCGATGCCGGCGTTGACCGCCCGCGTGAAACGCTGCACGCGGGTCGCGCCCTCCATCCCCCAGGGCATGCCCAGTCCGACGAACGACGGCGCCCCCGACGACACGCCGTTGATGCAGTTCGCGTCGCAGTCGTCGGCGATCAGCCAGTCGGACACGATCACGCCCTTGAAGCCGTATTTCCCGCGCAGCAGGTCGGTCAACAACGCCTTGTCGTAAGCGCCGCCGACGGGCTCCAGCGTGATGCCGTCGACCGTCACCGTCATGTCCGGTTCGGAATAGGTCGGCATGACCGAGCCGACGTTGGCGGCGAAGGCGCCTTCGAACGGCTTCAGGTGATAGGCGAAATTGTTGCCCGGATAGGTCGCATAGCGGCCGTAGTAATTGTGACTGTCGAAGCCGAGTTTCTGCGCGCCGTATCCGGCCCAGTGCTTGACGACGGCGATGACGCTATTGGCCTGGATGCCGTTGCTGCCGCCCTGGAAGCCTTCGATATAGGCCTGGACCTGCGCGCGGGCGAGATCGGCGTCTTCGCCGAAGGTGCCGTTGATGCGGGCCCAGCGCGGCTCGGTCGCGAGATCGGCTTGCGGTGAAAGCGCCTCGGTGATGCCGACGGCGCGATACTCCTGGCGCGCGATATCGCCGAAGTTTCGCGTGAGTGCCGCGTCTCCGATCGCGGCGAAGCCGAGCGTTTCCGGCCATTGCGAGAAACCGCTGCTGCCTGCGCTGGCGCCGAGCGTGTACTGGAAATGGTTGCGCGGGTCGGAGCTGATCGTCACCGGGATGCCGAGCCGCGACTGCTCGGCCAGCGCCTGGATCTGGTTGGCCTGGACGGCCATGGTGTGCGCATCGGCACTCATGCGCGTGATGTAGGTATTGACGCCCCGCTGATTGATGAGCGTCTTGAGCGCCGCCAGGTCGTAAGCGGAGCCGGTGCCCGCACCGGTCGTGTCGTTCAGCACCGGTGCGGTGCCGTGCATCATCAGGCCGGCTTTCTCGGCCAGCGTGAGGCGGCCGACCAGGTCGCGTGCGCGCACTTCTGCGCTCAGCCGCCAGTCTTCGTACGGTTCGAGCTGGCCGCTCTTGTCCATGTCCTTGAACTTGAGACCGTCCTTGGTGATCAGGTTCAACGTCGTGTAGCCGAAGTCCTGCTGCGTGACCGGCGTGGAAGAGGAATCGACGCCGCCGCAGGCAAACAGCCCCAGGGCGAGCGCGGTGCCCGACGCGGCCCATGCCGAGCGGTGAATGGCTGATCTCGTGATGCGTTGCATGCTTGTCTCCCGAATCGGATTTTTTGGCGCGGCCGTGATGCATGACGCATGGCCGCAGGCCACTTTACCGAGCTGTTTCAGGAGACGTTTTGCCGCCGGGTGCAGTTTTTGCCCCGCTGGGGCGCGATGTGTCAGGCGATGCGATCGGGCGGATTTTCAACGCGGTCTATCGGCTTCGGGAGCCGGCTCGCCGCTCGTCCGCCCGCGCCCGCTATGCGTGAACGGCCACCCGATACCGCGTGGTCTGTCGATAGACGGCGTCCGGATACAGGATCACGTCGCCGCTCAAACCGGCCATGTTCACCTGGTTCGGAAAGCCGCCCGCCTCCAGGCACAGCGCCGCGTGTGGCGTGCAACGTGTGCCGCCGCTTACGCGCAGGCCATCGAGATAGTTGCCCGTATAGAGTTGCAGGCCCCGCTGATCGGTCGACACGATCAGCTCGCGGCCGCTTTCCGGGTCATAGACGCGTGCGACGGGCCGGGCCTCGTGCGCGCCGTCGCCCAGCACGAAGCAATGATCGAAGCCGCGCGCGCGGGCCAGTTGCGCGTTCGGCCAGTCGAGGCGCGCGCCGATCGGCGCGCTGTGCCGGAAATCGAACGCGGTACCGGTCACGTCGGCCGTGCCGGTCGGGATCAGCGCCTCGTCCACTTCGAGGAACGCGTCGGCGTCGATCTGCAGCAGATGGCCGCGCACGTCGCTGCCCGCGCGCCCGCTCAGGTTGAAGTAGCTGTGATTCGTCAGGTTCAGCGGCGTCGGCGCATCGGTGCGCCCCGTATAGTCGATCGTCAGCGTGCCGTCGTCGTCGAGCGTGTAGCGAACCTGCACGGTCACGTTGCCGGGAAAACCCCCGTCGCCTTCCGGCGAGTCGAGTCGAAGCGTCAGCCCGCCGCAGTCGTCGATCACGTCCCAGCGCGCGCGATGAAAGCCGTTCGCGCCGCCGTGCAGCAGGTTGCCGTTCTCGTTGCGGTCGAGCGGGTAGCCGATACCGTCGAGTTCGAAGCGCGCACCGGCGATCCGGTTCGCCCAGCGGCCGACCGTTGCTCCGAGGTAGGCGCCGGATTCGAGGTACTCGGCCGGCGTGTCGTGCGCGAGCACGATATCGGCGAAGCGCCCCGTGCGATCGGGCGCGAGCCACGACACGACGGTCGCGCCGAGGTCGCTGATGCCCACGCGCATCCCGTGCGCGTTGCGCAGCGTGTAGCGTCGAACGGGTTCGCCGTCGGGCAGCGTGCCCCACGGCTCGGCATGCACGCGCGCCGCGCCGTGCGTCAGGGAGGAAGAATCGGTATCGATGTGCATGGGGGAGAGCTCAGATGGGCGGCGGCCGTCAGCAGGAGGCTGAGGCGGCCGCACGTTCCTGGTATTCGCGCGGGGTGCAGCCGAGTTCGCGCCGGAACACCGCGTACATGTATTGAAGCGACGTGAACCCGCAACGGATCGCGACTTCTGCGCTCGACGCCTGCCGGCCGGCGAGCAGCGCCTGCGCGGCTTCGAGTTTGTGGCGCAGGATTTCCTGGTGGACGGTGCGCTGCAGTTCGCGCCGGAAGTGCTCCTCGAGCAGCGAACGCGACACGCCGACGTAGTCGGCAACCTGTTCGGTCTTGATCCCCTGGCACGCGTACTGGCGAATGAAATGCCGCGCGCGCATCACGTGCGGGCTCGCGAGCGGCTGGTGGCGGGTCGACTCGAGCACGTTGATGCCGACCGGCGGCACGAGAATGCGCTGCCCGGGAAAACGCGCGCCGCGCAGCATCCGGTGCAGCAGGTGCGCGGCGGTGCGGCCCATTTCCTCGGTGCCCTGGATTACCGACGACAGCGGAATGCGCGTCAGCGTGCGCGTGAGCGGATCGTTGTCGATGCCGATGATCGCGACCTGTTCCGGCACCGCGATGCCGGCGATCAGGCAGGCCTGCAGCAGGTGCCGCGCACGCGCATCGGTCACGGCGATCACGCCGACGGGCTTCGGCAGCGCATGCAGCCATTCGATCAGCTGTTCGATCGCGTGATTCCAGCCCGATGCGCTCGTCGACAGCCCGCGGTAGATCGGCGCATCGAGCCCGTCCGCGCGCGCGAGCCGGTCGAACGCGAGCTCGCGCTGTTGCGCCCACCGGTTCTCCTGCGCGATCGGCAGGCTGTACATCGCGAAATGCGCGAGCCCTGCTCCGATCAGGTGCGTATAGGCGAGCGACACGAGCTTCGGGTTGTCCGTCGCAATATATGGGACATCGTCGGGATACTGGGCCGGATCCTCGTACGACGAGCCGACCGCGACGACCGGCAGCGGCGAGCCCGCGAGCGCGCTGGCGACGGCCGGGTCGTCGAAGTCCGCGATGATGCCGTCGCCGTCGAAGCGCTCGATGCCGGTGAGCCGGCAGCGGAAGTCGTCTTCGAGGAACAGGTCCCACACGACGCGCGTCGTGTGCAGGTACTGGCCGATGCCGCTGATGATCTCGCGGTCGTAGACCTTGTTCGCGTTGAACAGCAGCGCGATGCGATGCGGTGTCTGGGCGGAAGGGACGCGTGTCATCTCGATCTCGGGGCACCTGCGTCGAGGGGCGCGGTGCCGTTGTCTCCGGGGCGCGCCCGGGTCGGCGGCGCGCGGTGTCTGGTGTTTGGCGATTGTAGGGCGGAACGCGCGCCGCGCGCAGCGTCTGGCAAGAAACATTAAGCGTGCTGCGCAATTTCGCAATTGCCGCCCGGCAGGGTCGCGGGCACGATCCAGCCTACCGAATTCGGCCGAGTGCGCCACCCCGACGCACGTTGCGCTGCAACAAGACCCAGCACGGAGACGCCATGTCGTATTTCGAACACATTCCCGCGATTCGCTACGAAGGCCCGCAGTCGGACAATCCGCTCGCGTACCACCATTACGACCCCGAGCGGCGCGTGCTGGGCAAGACGCTCGCCGAGCATCTGCGGATCGCCGTCTGCTATTGGCATACGTTCGTCTGGCCGGGCCACGACATCTTCGGGCAGGCCGCATTCCAGCGGCCGTGGCAGCAGCCGGGCGACGCGCTCGAGCGGGCGCGGCTGAAGGCCGATGCGGCGTTCGAGTTCTTCACGAAGCTCGGAACGCCTTTCTATACGTTCCATGACACCGACGTCGCGCCGGAAGGCGACAGCCTGCGCGAATATGCGGCGAATTTCGCGCGGATGGTCGACTATCTCGGCGAGCGGCAGCAGGCGAGCGGCGTGCGGCTCCTGTGGGGCACGGCGAACCTGTTCTCGCACCCGCGCTTCGCGGCCGGCGCCGCGACGAACCCTAACCCCGACGTGTTCGCGTGGGCCGCGACCCAGGTGTGCCATGCGCTCGACGCGACGCACCGGCTCGGCGGCGAGAACTACGTGCTGTGGGGCGGGCGGGAAGGGTACGAGACGCTGCTCAATACCGACCTGAAGCGCGAACGCGACCAGTTTGCCCGCTTCCTGTCGATGGTCGTCGAGCACAAGCACCGGATCGGCTTCAAGGGCGCGCTGCTGATCGAGCCGAAGCCGCAGGAGCCGACCAAGCACCAGTACGACTACGACGTCGCGACGGTACACGGCTTTCTCGTGCAGTACGGATTGCAGAACGAAATTCGCGTGAACATCGAGGCGAATCACGCGACGCTCGCCGGCCACTCGTTCCATCACGAGATCGCGAATGCGTTCGCGCTCGGCGTGTTCGGCAGCGTCGACGCGAACCGCGGCGATCCGCAGAATGGCTGGGACACCGACCAGTTCCCGAACAGCGTCGAGGAGCTGACGCTCGCGTTCTACGAAATCCTGCGTCACGGCGGCTTCACGACCGGCGGGATGAACTTCGACGCGAAGGTGCGCCGCCAGAGCATCGATCCGGAAGACCTGTTCCATGGCCACGTCGGCGCGATCGACGTGCTCGCGCTCGCGCTCGAACGCGCGGCGGTGCTGGTCGAGAACGACCGCCTCGACGCGCTGCGCCGGCAACGCTATGCGCAGTGGGACGACGCGTTCGGCCGCAAGATCCTGGCGGGCGACTATACGCTGGAGTCGCTCGCGGCCGATGCGCTCGCGCGCGGCGTGAACCCGCAGCACGTGAGCGGCGCGCAGGAGCGCTGCGAGAACATCGTGAACCAGGCGATCTACGGGCTGCGCTGACGCCATGTACATCGGACTCGATCTCGGCACGTCGGGCGTGAAGGCGGTGCTGCTCGACCGCGACGGTGCGGTGCGCGCGAGTGCGAGCCGCCCGCTCGTGGTGAGCCGGCCGCAACCGCGCTGGTCCGAGCAGGCCCCGCGCGACTGGTGGGATGCCGCGTGCGGCGTGCTGGCCGCACTCGTCTCGGATGCGCGCACGGCGGGTATCGAGCCGCGCGACATCGACGCATTGGGGCTGACCGGCCAGATGCATGGCGCGACGCTGCTCGATGCGCGCGGTGAGGTGTTGCGCCCCGCGATCCTGTGGAACGACGGACGCGCGGATGCCGAGTGCGCGGAACTGGAACGGCTCGCCCCCGCACTGCGCGCCGTGGCCGGCAACATCGCGATGCCGGGTTTCACCGCGCCGAAGCTGCTGTGGGTGCGCCGTCACGAACCCGACGTGTTCGCACGCATCGCCCACGTGCTGCTGCCGAAGGACTACCTGCGCTACCGGCTGACCGGCGCATTTGCGACCGATCCGTCGGATGCCGCCGGCACGCTGTGGCTCGACGTCGCGAAGCGCGATTACGACGACACGCTGCTGGCCGCCTGCGGGCTGTCGCGCGCGCAGATGCCGGCCGTGTTCGAAGGCAATCGCGTCACCGGCACGTTGCTGCCGGCCGTCGCACGGGCGCTCGGCCTGCGCGAGATCCCGGTGGTGGCGGGCGGCGGCGACAACGCGGCCGGCGCGGTGGGCGTCGGTATCGTGCGGCCCGGCGATGCGCTGCTGTCGCTCGGCACGTCGGGCGTCTATTTCGCGGTGTCCGACGGGTTCCGCGCGAATCCCGAATCGGCCGTGCACAGCTTCTGTCACGCGCTGCCGGATACGTGGCACCTGATGTCGGTGATGCTGAACGCGGCAGGCTGCGTCGACTTCACCGCGCAACTGGCCGGCTACGACGGCGTCGCGGCGCTGCTCGACGATGCCGAAACGCATGCGCGCGCGAGCCGCCCGTGGTTCCTGCCTTACCTGAGCGGCGAGCGTACGCCGCACAACGACGTGAATGCGAAGGGCGTGTTTTATGGGCTCACGCCCGACACGCAGCGTGCGGATCTCGCGAACGCGACGCTCGAAGGCGTCGGCTTCGCGCTGCTTGACGGCATCGATGCGTTGCATGCGGCCGGGCTCGCACCCGACAGCATCACGGTGATCGGCGGCGGCTCGCGCAGCGCGTACTGGACGCAGATGCTCGCCGACCTGAGCGGCCGCGCGCTGACCTTGCGCGCGGGCGGCGAAGTGGGGCCGGCGCTGGGCGCCGCGCGCCTCGCGCATCTCGCGCTCGAACCGGATGCGCGGCTCGACGACGTGTGCCCGCAGCCGCCCGTCGTCGCGGTGCGCGAGCCGGACATGGCGCGCCACGCGTGGTATCGCGACGTGCGGCGGCCGACGTTTCGCGCGCTTTACCGTGCGCTCGAACCGGTGTTTGCCACGGGTGCTTGACGGGCGGATCGCTGATGCGATGCGCGTCGCACGATGCCGTGCTTTGCAGTGACTCGATGCGGGCGGCGCATTCCGGCGACCTCCCGCGGTTCGTGAGGTGGTTCCATAACAAGGAGTCTGGAGACATGAAAACCGTGACGCGTCGTACCGTATTGAGTTCGCTTGCCGGCGCCGCTGCGCTGGCGCTGTTCGCGCTGGGCGCACCGCTCGCGCATGCGAGCAAGGACAAACCCGAAATCGGCTTCTGCATCGACGACCTGCGCGTCGAGCGCTGGTCGCGCGATCGCGACTATTTCGTCGCGGCCGCGACGAAGCTCGGCGCGAAGGTGTCGGTGCAGTCGGCCGACGCGAGCGAGGAGCGGCAGATTTCGCAGATCGAGAACCTGATCTCGCGCGGCGTCGACGTGATCGTGATCGTGCCGTTCAACTCGAAGACGCTCGGCAACGTCGTCGCCGAAGCGAAGAAGGCCGGCATCAAGGTCGTGTCGTACGACCGGCTGATCCTCGACGCGGACGTCGATGCGTACATCTCGTTCGACAACGAGAAGGTCGGCGAGCTGCAGGCGCAAGGCGTCTACGACGCGAAGCCGAAGGGCAACTACTTCCTGCTCGGCGGCGCACCGACCGACAACAACGCGAAGATGCTGCGCGAAGGACAACTGAAGGTGCTGAAGCCCGCGATCGATCGCGGCGACATCAAGGTCGTCGGCCAGCAGTGGGTGCCCGAATGGAGCGCGTCGACCGCGCTGCGCATCACCGAGGATGCGCTGACCGCGAACAACAACAAGATCGATGCGATTGTCGCGTCGAACGACGGCACGGCCGGCGGCGCGATCCAGGCGCTCGCGGCGCAGCATCTGGCCGGCAAGGTGCCGGTATCCGGGCAGGACGCGGATCTCGCGGCGGTCAAGCGCGTGATCGCCGGCACGCAGACGATGACCGTCTACAAGCCGCTCAAGCTGATCGCGAGCGAAGCGGCCAAGCTGGCCGTGGATCTCGCGAAGGGCACGAAGCCCGCGTTCAACGCGCAGTACGACAACGGCAGGAAGAAGGTCGACACCGTGCTGCTGCAGCCGACGCTGCTGACCAAGCGCAACGTCGACGTCGTCGTGAAGGACGGCTTCTATACCCAGGCGCAGCTGGCGAGCCAGTAACGGCGCGACGCGCGGGCGGCTTACCGGCGCGCCCGCGCGCATCCTGCGAGGCAATGAACGAATGACGGAACCCTTGCTGACGATGCGCGGCATCGTCAAGACCTTCGACGGCGTGAAAGCGCTCGACGGCATCGACCTCACCGTGCGGCCCGGCGAATGCGTCGGGCTGTGCGGCGAGAACGGCGCGGGCAAGTCGACGCTGATGAAAGTGCTGTCGGGTGTCTATCCGCACGGCACGTGGGACGGCGACATCCGCTGGGAAGGCGCGCCGCTCGCCGCATCCGGCGTGCGCGACACGGAGCGGGCGGGCATCGTGATCATCCACCAGGAGCTGATGCTCGTGCCCGAACTGTCGGTGGCCGAGAACATCTTCCTCGGCAACGAGATCACGCTGCCGGGCGGGCGCATGCACTTCGCCGCGATGGTCCGGCGCGCCGAGGAATTGCTGCGCGAATTGCGGATCGACTCGATCAACGTCGCACAGCCGGTGATGAACTACGGCGGCGGCCACCAGCAGCTGATCGAGATCGCGAAGGCGTTGAACAAGGACGCGAAGCTGCTGATCCTCGACGAACCGTCGTCGTCGCTGAGCGCCGCCGAAACGCGCATCCTGCTCGACATCGTGCGCGACCTGAAGCGGCGCGGCGTCGCGTGCGTGTACATCTCGCACAAGCTCGACGAGGTCGCGGCCGTTTGCGATACGGTCACCGTGATCCGCGACGGCCGTCATGTCGCGACCGAGCCGATGCACGCGCTTACCACCGACCGCATCATCGCGATGATGGTCGGCCGCGAGATTCGCGACCTGTATCCGCGCGAGCCGCACGCGATCGGCGAGGTCGTGCTGGAAGCGCGCAACGTGACCTGTCGCGACGTGACGAACGCGCGCCGCAAGCGGGTCGACGACGTGTCGTTCAGCGTGCGGCGCGGCGAGATCCTCGGCGTCGCCGGGCTCGTGGGCGCGGGCCGCACCGAGCTGATGCAGGCGATCTTCGGCGCGTATCCGGGCGCGTGCACGGCGACCGTGCTGATGAACGGCCGGGTGTTGTCGATCCGTTCGCCGGCCGACGCGATCCGCGCCGGGATCGCGATGGTGCCCGAGGACCGCAAGCGCCACGGCATCGTGCCGCAGCTCGGCGTGGGCCACAACATCACGCTGGCGGTGCTGCGGCGCTTCGCGGCGCGCGGGCGGATCGACGCGGCCGCCGAACTCGATGCGATCCGCACCGAGATGCAGCGGCTGTCGGTGCGCGCCGCGCATCCGTTCCTGCCGATCGCGAGCCTGTCGGGCGGCAACCAGCAGAAAGCGGTGCTCGCCAAGATGCTGCTGGCCGAGCCGCAGGTGCTGATCCTCGACGAGCCGACGCGCGGCGTCGACGTGGGCGCGAAGGTGGAGATCTACCGGCTGATCTTCGCGCTGGCGAAGCGCGGCGTCGCGCTGATCGTCGTGTCGTCGGAGCTGCCCGAGGTGCTCGGGCTGGCCGATCGCGTGCTGGTGATCGGCGAAGGCGAGCTGCGCGGCGATTTCGTCAACGACGGCCTCACGCAGGAACAGATACTCGGCGCCGCGCTGAAGCCCGCGCGGCTGTCCACCGAACCCACCGCAATGAGCGCGACATGAATTCCGAACTTTCTTCCTCGACCCCGGCGACGCCGGATGCCGACGCGCAGCGTTCCGCCGGCCGCCCGGCGCGGCTGCCGCTTCACCAGATCTTCGCGCGCTACAAGCTGCTCGCGCTGCTGCTGGCGGTCGTCGTGATCTGGACGTTCTTCTCGGTGCTGACGGACGGCGCGTTCGTCACACCGCGCAACGTCTCGAACCTGCTGCGGCAGATGTCGATCACCGGCATGCTCGCGTGCGGGATGGTGTTCGTCATCATCGCGGGCGAGATCGACCTGTCGGTCGGTTCGCTGCTCGGGCTGCTCGGCGGCGTCGCGGCGATCCTCGACGTCAACCGTCACTGGCCGGTCGCGGCGACGATCCCGGCCGTGCTCGCGCTCGGCGTGCTGATCGGGCTGTTCAACGGCTGGTGGTCGACCTACCGGCGCGTGCCGTCGTTCATCGTCGGGCTGGGCGGGATGCTCGCGTTTCGCGGGATCCTGCTCGGCGTGACGGGCGGCTCGACGATCGCGCCGGTATCGGACGGCTTCGTGTTCATCGGGCAGGGCTATCTGCCGCGCCTGGTCGGGGACGGCCTCGCGATCCTGCTGTTCGCGCTCGTGTTGCTGCTGGTGGTGCGGCAGCGCGCGACGCGGCGGCGCTACCGGCTCGCGGTCGCGCCGCGGTGGCAGGACGTCGCGAAGATCGTCGGCGCGGGCGCGGTGCTGTTCGCGTTCGTCGCGACGCTCGACCGTTACGGCGGTATCCCGGTGCCCGTGCTGCTGCTGCTCGTGCTGCTCGGCGTGTTCTCGTGGATCGCGACGCAGACCGTGTTCGGCCGGCGCATCTACGCCGTCGGTTCCAACCTGGAGGCGACGCGGCTGTCGGGCGTCGATACCGACCGCGTGAAGCTCGCGATCTTCGCGCTGATGGGGCTGATGTGCGCGTTTGCCGGGCTGGTGAACACGGCGCGGCTGGCGGCCGGGTCGCCGTCCGCGGGCACGATGGGCGAACTCGATGCGATCGCCGCGTGCTTCATCGGCGGCACGTCGATGCGCGGCGGGTCGGGCACCGTCTACGGCGCGCTGATCGGCGCGCTCGTGATGGCGAGCCTCGACAACGGCATGTCGATGCTGGACGTCGACGCGTACTGGCAGATGATCGTCAAGGGCGCCGTGCTGGTGCTGGCGGTGTGGATCGACGTGGTGTCGCGGTCCAACCGACGGTAAGGCGCCGGTCGGTCGCGAGTCGACAAAGAGGAAGACCATGGAACGAAACACGATGCGCGTGCCGGATGTGGCCGTGCTGGCGGCCGGGCCGTTCGCGATGCCGGACGACGGTTCCGTGCTGCGCCTGGCTGACCCGCGCGACCGGCAGGTGATCGCGGATGCATTGCGCGCGCTGCTGCGCGAGCGTGCCGAAGCGCTCGCGTTCGCGATGCGCATGGCCGACCAGTGCGGCCGGCCGCGGCCCGATGCGGCCGATTTCGCGCTGACCGACATCATTCGGCTCGCTCGCATCGTCGAGCGGATCGAGCGGGACGGGGTGGCGAAGCGCGCTGCCATGCCCGCGGACGCGCGCTGACTGGCGACGCGGCCGCTGCGCCGGCCGCAGGCGCGAAAAGCGCCGCACATGCCGTGTGCTCAACGCGGCGAATCGAGGCGCACGCTGCAATGGGTTGATACGCCCGACGTCGGATTCCCGGCGTTGGGCGTTTTTGTTGGCGGGTGACGGCGCGTCGGTGCCTCGCCGATACCAAGGGTTAACCCATATTCGACATTATTTCTGGCGTCGTATAGTGCAGCCGTAGATACAAATATCCACTATTACACAAGCCTTTCATTCGAGATCGAACGGACGTTCGCGAGCCTGCCACGCGCCATCGGTGTGCGGGCACTTCGCGACGGTGCCGACGTTCCGCGAAGGAGGTCATTGCATGAACATGGACGCACGTACACCGCCGCTGCATTCGCAATTTCCCGCCACGGCCGAGGAAGAGGCCTACGCACACGTGCTTTACCGTATCCGGATGGGGACGTACAAGGCCGGCGATCGCCTGATTCCCGAGGACATCGCCGCCGAGATCAATACGAGCCGCATGCCGGTGAGGGAAGCGTTCCGTCGGCTCGCCAGCGAAGGGCTGGTCGCGATCCGTCCGAATCGCGGCGCGATCGTGCGGGGGCTCGACGTCGACGAGATGGAGGTGGTGTTCGGCATGCGCGGCGTACTCGAAGGGCTGGCGGCGCGCATGGCGCTGCCGAACATCACGCCGCGGCATCTCGACGAACTGACGCGCCTGATCGACGTGATGGAGCGCGCCGAACCGGACGGCCAGCAGTGGGTGACCGCGCATCGCAGCTTTCACGAGTATCTGTGTCAGCTGTGCGGGCGCCAGCGCCTGATCACGCAGATTGCCGGGCTGCACACGGTGGTGGAACCGCACATGCGTCTGTGGCTCGAGCGGGCCTACAAGCCGAAGACGTCGCGCGACGACCACATGGGGCTCGTCGACGCGATCCGGGGCGGCGATCCTGCCGCGCTCGAGGCCGCGGTGCGCGAGCACATCGAAGCGACCGTCCCGGCCGTGCGCGACTGGATGACGGGCGGGCACTGACGGAAACAGCACGAGGCGATGGCTGTCGCCTCGTGCCTATCGATCAGTGATCCGAACGAATTGTCGGACGAAACACCTGCAACACGATTACGCAGTCATTTCCCACGAAACACGTTACGGAGTGTCGATATGAAGCGACCCATGATGAGATTCCTGCTGCTCGTCGCCGTCCTGCTGGCGGCCGCGCAGGCCCACGCGAAAGAGTGGAAGGACATCCGGATCGGCTATGAGGGCGCGTACCCGCCGTTTTCGTCGATGCAGCCCGACGGCACGCCGGTGGGCTTCGACATCGACGTCATCCATGCGCTGTGCGCGCAGATGCACGCGAACTGCACGCTGGTGCAGATCGGCTGGGACGGCTTGCTGCCCGCGCTGATGGCCGACAAGGTCGACGCGATCGTCGCGTCGGTCGCGATCACCGCCGAGCGCAAGCAGAAGGTCGCATTCACCGACAAGTACTACAACACGCCGCGCCGGCTGGTCGTCGCGAAAAGCAGCCCGATCAAGGACGCGACGCCGGCGGAACTCAAGGGCAAGCGCGTCGGCGTTCAGCGCGGCACGCTGGCCGACAAGTACGCGAGCGCGTACTGGGTGCAGAACGGCGTGCAGCTGGTGCGCTACCCGACCCAGGACGAGGTCTATCTCGATCTGCGCTCGGGCCGCATCGATGCCGCGTTGCAGGACGCGACCGCCGCCTATTCCGCGTTCCTGACGAAACCGGAAGGCGCCAACTTCAAGTTCGTCGGCACGCCGATCGTCGGTACGACGCCCGAGCAGAAGACGCTGCTGGGCGAGGGTTACGGCATTCCGGTGCGCAAGACCGACGACGATCTCCGGCAGCAACTGAACCAGGCGATCACGGCCATTCGCGCGAACGGCGTGTATCAGTCCATCGAGAAGAAGTACTTCGATTTCGACATCTACTGATCGTCCGCCGATCGGCATCGCGCCGGCGTGCGGGTATGCGCCGGTGCGGCCGGAACGAACCGCCAGCGCGCGGGAAAGGAGCGTCATGTCCGAGTTGCAGCAATACCTGCCGGCCCTGTTGCGCGGCGCCCAGATGACGATCGTGCTCGCCGTGCTGTCCGCCGCGCTCGCCGTGTGCATCGGCATGGCGGGCGCGATGGCCAAGCTGTCGGGCTCGCGCGTGCTGGTGTCGGCCGCCACCGCGTACACCACGCTGATTCGCGGCGTGCCGGAGTTCGTGATGATGCTGCTGGTGTTCTACGGCGGCCAGATCGTGCTGAACCGGCTGTCGGCCGTGTTCGGCCTGCATGCGCCCGACGTCGACGCGTTCGCCACCGCGGTGCTGACGATCGGTTTCATCTTCGGCGCGTACTACACGGAGACGTTCCGTGGCGCGATCCTCGGTGTGCCGCGCGGCCAGATGGAGGCGGCGCGCGCATACGGATTCTCGGGCGGGCTCGCGTTTCGCCGCATCCTGTTGCCGCAGATGGCGCGGCTCGCGTTGCCCGCCGCCCTGAACAACTGGCTGGTGCTGCTCAAGACCACGGCGATCGCGTCGTTGATCGGCCTGCACGACGTGATGTTCATCTCGGACCAGGCCGGCCGCACGACCCAGGCGCCGATGACGTTCTATCTTGCCGCCTGCGCGGTGTATCTGCTGGTGACGTCGGGATCGACGGCGTGCATGGCGCGCGCCCGCGTCCGGCTGAACCGCGGCATGCGCGAGGGGAGGCTGCACGGATGAGCCATGAACAATGGATCTCGCTGCTGGGCGCGTACGCCGGCGGGCTGTGGGTCACGGTGCAGCTGACCGTGGGTTCGCTCGCCCTCGGGTTGCTGCTCGCGATTCCGCTGGCAGTGTTGCGCGTGTCGCCGAACCGTTTCGTGCACGGCCCGGTGGCGGTCTATACGTGGTTCATGCGCGGCACGCCTCTGCTCGCGCAACTGATGATCGTCTATTACGGCTTCGGCCAGTTCCAGTGGGTGCAGGACGCGTGGCAGCGCGGCAATCCGCTGCTGTTGCTGCTGCGCGACCCGTTCGGCTGCGCGATGATCGCGCTGACGGCGAACACCTGTGCGTACACCGTCGAGATCCTGGCCGGTGCGATCCGCGCGACCGCGTACGGCGAAATCGAAGCGGCGCAGGCATACGGGATGTCGCGTGCGACCGCCTGGCGCCGCATCGTGTTGCCGTCGGCGCTGCGCCGCTTCCTGCCCGCCTACAGCAACGAAGTCATCCTGATGCTGCACGGTACGTCGCTCGTCAGCGCGATCACGCTGATCGACCTGACGGGCGCGGCGCGAGACTTCTACGCGAACTACTACGCACCGTTCGAGGCGTTCATTTCCGTCGGCACCGTCTATTTCGCGTTGACCGGGCTCGTCGCGCTGCTGATCCGCGCAACCGAGCGCCGCCTGCTCGTTCACTTGCGGCCGCTGCCGCTTTCCACGCTCGCCCCATCGCGGAGCCACGCCACATGAATGCACTGTCCGTCGAAAATCTTCACAAGCACTACGGCGACAACGAGGTGCTGAAAGGCGTCTCGCTGGCCGCCAATCCGGGCGACGTGATCAGCGTGATCGGGTCGTCGGGATCGGGCAAGAGCACGCTGCTTCGATGCATCAATTTTCTGGAATCGCCTTCGTCGGGCCGCGTCTCGCTTGGCGGCGGCGAGGTCAGGACGTCGGTCGACCGCCGCGGCCGGATCAGGATCTCGGATCCCGTCCAGTTGCGCCGGATGCGCACGCGGCTCGCGATGGTGTTCCAGCATTTCAATCTGTGGGCGCACATGACGGTGCTGCAGAACGTCGTCGAGGCGCCGCTGCACGTACTGAAGCTCGGCCGCGCGGAGGCGCACGAGCGGGCGGAGCGCTATCTCGAGCAGGTGGGCATGACGCGTTTCGCCGATGCGTATCCGGCGCACCTGTCCGGCGGCCAGCAGCAGCGTGTCGCGATCGCCCGCGCGCTCGCGATGGAGCCCGACGCGCTGTTGTTCGACGAACCGACGTCGGCGCTCGATCCGGAACTGGTCGGCGACGTGCTCAAGGTGATGCGCGATCTCGCGCGCGAAGGCCGCACGATGATCGTCGTCACGCACGAGATGGGCTTCGCGCGCGAAGTGTCGAACCACGTGATGTTCCTGCACGAGGGCATCGTGGAGGAGGAAGGCCATCCGCGCGACCTGTTGAAGACGCCGAAAAGCGGACGGTTGCAGAAGTTCCTGTCCGGCGGGCTCAAGTAGCGGTGACCGGCGGCCGGTTCGGGCCGGTGCCGTACACGCAAGACACGACCATGGAAGAGACGAAACCAGGAAGGTACTCATGCACACTCTGAAGCAGAACGACATCGATCATGTCCTTCATCCGTACACGAACCTGAGCCGCCATCGCGATGTCGGGCCGATGGTGATCGAGCGCGGCGAGGGCGTCTACGTGTACGACACGGAAGGCAACCGTTATATCGAAGCGCTGAGCGGCCTGTTCTGCGCGTCGCTGGGGTTCAGCGAATCGCGGCTCGCCGACGCGGCGGACCGGCAAATGCGCAAGCTGCCGTTTTATCACGCGTTCGGTCATAAGTCGTCCGAACCGTCGATCCTGCTGGCCGAGAAACTGATCGCGATGGCGCCCGTGCCGATGTCGAAGGTGTTCTTCGCGAACTCGGGTTCCGAAGCCAACGACACGGCGATGAAGCTGATCTGGTATTACAACAACGCGCTCGGGCGGCCGCTGAAGAAAAAGATCATCGCACGCACGAGGGCGTACCACGGCGTGACGATCGCGTCCGCGAGCCTGACCGGCCTGCCGAACAACCATCGCGACTTCGACCTGCCGATCGATCGCATCCTGCATACGGACTGCCCGCACTACTATCGTCATGCGCTGCCGGGCGAATCGGAGGAGCAGTTCGCGACGCGCTGCGCCGAGTCGCTCGAGCAACTGATCCTGCGTGAAGGGCCCGACACGATCGCCGCGTTCTTTGCCGAGCCGATCATGGCGTCGGGCGGCGTGATCGTCCCGCCGGCCACCTATATGGAGAAGATCCAGCGCGTGCTGAAGCGGTACGACATCCTGCTCGTGGCCGACGAGGTCATCTGCGGGTTCGGCCGGACCGGCAACATGTTCGGCTCGGAAACCTTCGGCATGCAGCCCGACATGATCGTCGTCGCCAAGCAGCTGTCGGCCGGCTACCTGCCGATCTCGGCGCTGATGGTCAACGATGCGATCTATCGCGCTCTCGTAGCCGAAAGCGAAAAGATCGGCACCTTCGGCCACGGCTTCACGTACAGCGGCCATCCGGTTTGCGCGGCCGTCGCGCTCGAGACGCTGCGCATCTACGACGAAGACGGCGTGCTCGACCACGTGCGCAGCGTGATCCCGCACTTCCAGCAGCGCGTGGCCGATCTCGCCGAACATCCGCTCGTGGGCGAGGCGCGCGGGGCCGGGTTGCTCGCGGCGGTCGAACTGGTCGCCGACAAGGCGACGAAAACGCCGTTCCCGCCGTCCGAAGGCGTGGCCGCCCATGCCGGCGAGCGGGCGCTGGCGTATGGCGTGATCACGCGCGCGCTCGGCGATGCGTTCAATTTCTGCCCGCCGTTGATCATCACGCACGACGAAATCGACCAGTTGTTCGATGCGTCGAAACGGGCGCTCGACGACACGCTCGCGTGGCGCCGGTCGCTGGCCGCACGCTGAATCGGGAGCGCACCATGAGGAATTTCGAACAACCGGGCCGCTCGCTCGTGATGTCGACCGGCGCGATGGCCGCGACGTCGCATCCCGCGTCGACGCTGGCTGCCGTCCGGATCCTGGAAGCGGGCGGCAACGCGATGGACGCCGCGATTGCCGCGTGCGCGGTGCAATGCGTCGTCGAGCCCGGCTCGACCGGCATCGGCGGCGACTGCTTCGCGCTCTATTCGCGCGGCGGCGGCGACGACATCGTCGGCTTCAACGGGTCGGGCTGGGCGCCGGCCGCCGCCAGCGTCGAGCGGCTGAGCGCGCTCGGCGTCACGTCGATCGAGCGCCACTCGCCGCACGCGGTCACGGTGCCCGGCGCGGTCGACGCATGGGCAACGCTCGCGCGCGACCACGGCTCGCTGCCGCTTTCCGCATTGCTTGCGCCGGCGATCCGGTTCGCGCGCGACGGCTATGCGGTCGCGCCGCGCGCGGCGGCGGACTGGGCGCATCAGGCGCAACTGCTGTCGCTGGACGCCACGAGCCGCGCGCAGATGCTGGTCGCCGGCCACGCACCACCGGCAGGCAGCGTGCATCGGCAGCCGCTGCTTGCGCGCACCCTCGAGGCGATCGCGCAAGCGGGCCCGCGCGTGTTCTACGAAGGCGGGGTCGCGGAGGACATCGTGGCGCGCCTGCGCAGCATGGGCGGCCTGCATACGATGGACGACTTCGCGGCGTTCCATGGCGAATACGTGACGCCGATCACCGCGCGCTTTCGTGGCTACGACGTGCACGAGTGTCCGCCGAACGGGCAGGGCGTCATCGCGCTGCTGATGCTGAAGCTGCTCGAAGGCTTCGATGCGAACGACGATCCGCTCGGCGCCGAGCGCCTGCACCGCGAGATCGATGCCGCGCGCGTCGCGTATGCGCTGCGCGACGTGTTGTTGGCGGATCCGCGCCGGCGGCCGATGGACGTCGATACGCTGTTGTCGGAGGCCTCCGTCGAATCGCTGCGTACGCGCATCGCGGCGCTGCACGCGATCGGCGCGCCGGTCGCGGCGCCGGTGGAGCACAAGGACACGGTCTACATCTGCGTGGTCGACAAGGATCGCAACTGCGCGAGCTTCATCAACTCGCTGTTTCATCCGTTCGGCAGCGGCATCATGTCCGCGCAAACGGGCGTGATGCTGCACAACCGCGGCCAGAGCTTCACGCTCGAAGCAGGCCACCCGAACGCGATCGCACCGCACGCGAGGCCGATGCACACGATCATTCCCGGCATGGTGACCCGCGACGGCAAGGTGCAGATCACGTTCGGCGTGATGGGCGGCCACTATCAGGCGATGGGGCATGCGCACTTCCTGTCGAAGGTGCTCGACTACGGCCTGGACCTGCAAACGGCGATCGACCTGCCGCGCATCTTTCCGCGGCCGGGCACCGATCAGGTCGAAGTCGAATGCACGATGCCCGCGGCGGCGCGCGAAGCGCTCGCGCGTCGCGGCTTCAACCTCGTCGCGCCGAGCTGGGCGATCGGCGGCGCGCAGGCGATCCGGATCGACTGGGAGGCCGGCACGCTGATCGGCGCGTCCGACCATCGCAAGGACGGCTGCGCGCTGGGCATCTGACACCGGCGTGCGCGTTATCGGCACACGAAAAAGGGGTGACGCATCATGCAGAAGCAATCTGTCCTGCGCGGAGACGGCGCGATCCGCCGCGAATCGCCCTATGGTTCGTCGAAGGAGAACACCTATGCGGGCGTGGTGTCGTTCATGCGGCGCCTGTATACGAAGGAACTGGCCGGCGTCGATCTCGCGGTGACCGGTGTGCCGCTCGATATCGCGACGACCAACCGTCCGGGCGCACGGCTCGGCCCGCGCGCGATCCGTGCGGCGAGCAGTCAGCTCGGCGTGCTGCTGCCGTATCCATGGGGGATCAATCCGTTCGACGACTATGCAGTGATCGACTACGGCGACTGCTGGCTCGACGTGCACAATCCGTCGACCGTCAGGGAGACGATCGTCACGCATGCGCGCACGATTCTCGATGCCGGTGCCCGGATGCTGACGCTCGGCGGCGATCACTACATCAGTTATCCGCTGCTCGTGGCCCATGCGGAAAAGTACGGCCGGCCGCTGTCGCTGATCCATTTCGATGCGCACTGCGATACCTGGCCCGACGATCGGCCGGACAGCCTCAATCACGGGTCGATGTTCTACAAGGCGATCAAGGACGGGCTGATCGATCCCGCCCACTCGGTGCAGGTCGGCATCCGGACGTGGAACGACGATTTCATGGGCGTGTCGGTGCTCGATGCGGCCTGGGTGCATGAGCACGGCGTGAACGCGACCATCGCACGCATCGTCGAGATCGTCGGCGCGCGGCCGACTTATTTCACCTTCGACGTCGACGGGCTCGATCCGGCGTTCGCGCCCGGCACCGGCACGCCCGTGCCGGGCGGCCTGTCGAGCGCGCAGGCGCTGTCGATCATCCGCGGGCTCACGTCGGTCGACCTGGTCGGCGCGGACGTGGTCGAGGTCGCACCCGCCTACGATCATGCGGACATGACCGCGCTCGTCGCCGCGCACGTGGCGAGCGAGCTGATCTGCCTGTTCAGGCACCGCGCTCGCGCGGCACGGCATAGGTAGAACCGCGGGACGCGCAGGCGCTTCGTATCGTCTTCATCAATTCGTTATCCAAATTAAATGACGAATGACGTCTGAAGCACGTCAATCGGATGGATCAATCACGCAACGACAGGAGAGCACGGCAATGAAATGGATCGCATCGACCACCCTCGCATGCGCGGCCGGCATGTGCGGCACCGCATTCGCGCAAAGCTCGGTCACGCTTTACGGCGTCATCGACGAATCGATTCAGTACACGCACAACACCGGCGGCGCAAGCAACCAGGTCAAGCTGCAGTCGGGGCAGATGTCCGTCAGCCAGTGGGGGCTGAAAGGCACCGAGGATCTCGGCGGCGGCCTGAGCGCGCTGTTCAACCTGCAGAACGGCTTCAACGTGAACAGCGGCAAGATGAGCGGCGGCCTGCTGTTCGGGCGCAAGGCGTTCGTCGGGCTGGCGGGCGGATTCGGCACGGTGACGGCCGGCCGTCAGCAGGATACGTTGCAGGATCTGGTGTTGCCGGTGCAGGGCAACAATTTCCTCGAGTACTTCACGGCGCCCGGCGACGTCGACAATGCCGACGGTTCGGTCCGCAACAGCAATGCGGTCAAATGGGTGAGCCCGTCGTGGGGCGGCCTGCAGGTGGCCGCGATGTACGGGTTCGGCGGCGTGGCCGGCTCGGTCGGTTCGGGGCAGGCGTACAACGCGGCGATGTCGTACACGGCCGGGCCATTGACCGTCGCGGCCGGTTACGCGCATCTGGACAACGGTAACGCGGCGCTGTCGACGCGCGGGGCAAGCAGCGCCGATACGATCTTCCTGTCGCCGGTCAACAATGCTTACGCGACGGCGAGTGCGGTGAATATCGCGCGCGCCGGCGTGAGCTACGTGCTCGGCGCATTCACGATGGGCGGCCACTACAGTTATGCCGAATACCTGCGCGACGGCAATTCGACGTTCGGGACGGCCGAGCGCTACAACAACGGCTCGGTGTTCGTCGCGTGGCAGGCTTCGCCCGTGCTGCTGTTCGAGACAGGGTACAACTACCTGAAATCGCACGGCGATTCGTCGGCCACCTACCAGCAGGTCACGCTCGCGGCCGACTACGCGCTCAGCAAGCGCACCGATCTCTACGCGACGATGAGCTACGGGCACGCATCGGGCAGCAACGGCGCGGGCCCCGCGCAGGCGGTGATTGCGGACGCCTACGTCGATGGCGGCAAGGCGACCCAGGAGCTTGCGATCGTCGGCATTCGTCACCGCTTCTGATCGAATGCGCCGCGCATCATGGCAGCGGCACGCGCCACGCCGCCGTCACGTCGGCCCCGAGCCGGCCTTCGCTGAACGAGTTCGGCCGCGAACACGCGCGGCGGCAGCGCGAACGTGTGGTCATGCAGTGCGCGATCGCCGCGCTTGACCTCGCGCTCGAGCGAACCGTCCGGGCGGATGTCGCGAATGCCTTCGCGCACCCGCGGCAAGCCGGGGTCGATCAGGCTTGCATTATCGGTGACGGTGCCGACGAGTGTACCGACGGCGAACAGGACGGCGAACAAGGTGCGAACGGAAGCGATGCGCATGGGGGCTCGACGGGAAGCGCCGGGCAGGACGCTGGACCAAAGGCCGTGCAGCGCCCGAGGCTTTCGCCCGGCTTTCCGGTGCGAGCCGGAGCCGCCGGCCCGGCAAGACACCCGTACGCTGCATGACGATCGTGGCGGCTTCGCACGACAGGCGATACGCTATGCTGTCGTCCTCAGCCGCCAGCCCGATCCGATGAAGCGTCCGTCGTTTTCCACCCAACTCGTCATGCTCTGGGCACTCGTCGCGGCGCTGTGCGCGACGCTGGTCGCGGTCGTCTGGATCACCGCGAGTTCCGCCGAGAGTCAGCAGGTCGCCAGCGCGAAGGCCGCCGGCGCGTCGGCCTGCGAAGCGGTCGCGTCGCGTTACAGCGCGTCTTCCGCGTCGCCGGGCGCCGGGCCCGCCCCGGAGCTGATGCATGCGATCCTCGACATCGTGCTTTCCCGCGCCCCCGACATGGAAGGCGGGTTCTGGATGCCCGGCGCCGCGCCTGCGGCGAACGGGTTTCTCGCGTATTCCTTTCCCACCTACCAGGGCAGTGGCGTCAAACACGACGTACCGGAGGCGGAAACCCCGCTGATCCTCCGCACGCTGCGCGCCGCGGCCGCGACGCGTGCCGCGACGGCGAACGTCGTCGAAGGCGCGCAGGATGCCGTGATCGCGGCGGCCTGCCCGGTACGCGGCGGATCGGGGCTGTACGTGTGGATGCTGACGCGTGCGCGCCCGCCGCTGGGCCGGCACGGCGAGTTGCTGGCCACGGGCCTCGCGGCCGTCCTCGCCGTGATTCTGGCGATCGCGGCGGCGCTGGCCGTGGCGCTGCGCCGATGGAAGCGCAATCTCGCGCGGATCGAGAGCGGGCTGGGCCCCGACGGTCGCGAGCATCATCTGCCGTACGTCGGCGAGCCGGATCTCGACCGCGTCATCGATGCGTTCAACGAGCGGGCGCGGCGCGCGGACCGGCTGCAACAGCAGGCTGACGAACTGCGCACGCGCCTCGCGCAGGCCGAACGCTTCGGCATGCTGGGCAAGCTGGCCGCGCAGGTCGCGCACGAGATTCGCAATCCGATGGGCGCAATGCGGCTGAAGGCGGAAAACGCGCTGGCCGGCGATGGCCGGCGGCAGCAGGACGCGCTGCGCGTGATCCTCGCGCAGATCGAGCGCATCGATGCGCAATTGTCGAGCCTGCTCGCGCTGACGCAGCCGGTGCGCCCGCAAGCGACCCGGGTCGACGTCGACGCGTGGCTCGCGCAGGTCGTCGACGCGCACCGCGAGCTGGCGCAGCGGCAAGCGATCGACCTGACGCTGTCGCTCGCGGGGCAGGGCGAACGGCTGGCATGGCCGTCGGATCGTCCTGCTTTCGACCCCGACCAGATGCGGCGGGCGCTCGACAACCTGCTGCTCAACGCGCTGCACCACGCGGGCGACGGCGGCGCGGTCACGCTCGCCGCCGAGCGGCGCACCTTCGCCGGGCGCGACTGGCTGTGCCTCACCGTGTCGGACAGCGGCCCCGGCGTGCCGGCCGCGCAGCGCGAGCGGATTTTCGAGCCGTTCGTGACCGGCCGCGCGGAGGGCACGGGCCTTGGTCTGGCCGTCGTGCGCGAAGTGGCGGCGGCGCACGGCGGGCACGCGCGCCTCGACGGGGGCGCCGCATTCGTGATTGAAATTCCATGGCAAACATCCTCATAGTCGACGACGACGCGGCCTTTCGCGACAGCCTCGCCGAAACGCTCGCCGATCTCGGTCATCGGGCCGTCGAGGCCGCCTCCGGCCGCGCCGCGCTCAGCGCGCTGCGCGACGGCGATGGCGTCGAATGCATCTTTCTGGATTTCCGCCTGCCGGATCTGGACGGATTGGCCGTGCTCGCGCAACTGCGCGACGATCCCGCGCTGGCCGCGATTCCGGTCGTCATGCTGACGGCCCATGCGACCAGCGACAACACGATCGAAGCGATGCGGCTCGGCGCGTTCGATCACCTGACGAAGCCGATCGGGCGTCGCGACATCGCGCAACTGCTCGAACGCATCGTGTCGGCGAATCAGCCGCCCGCGCGCGCGCCGGGCGACAGCGATTTCGCGGGCGAACCGTCGGCGGACCGACCGCGACTGCTGGGCGTGAGCGCCGCGATGCGCGACGTGCAGAAGCAAGTGGGCCGCGCCGCGATGAGCGACGCGACCGTGCTCCTGACCGGCGAGACGGGCACGGGCAAGGAGGTGGCCGCCCGCGTGCTGCATGCGGCGTCGGCCCGGCATGCGGGGCCGTTCGTCGCCGTGAACTGCGCGGCCATCCCGGCCGACCTGCTCGAAAGCGAGTTGTTCGGGCATCGTCGCGGCGCGTTCACGGGCGCGCATGCCGATCGCGCGGGGCGGCTCGTGGAGGCCGACGGCGGCACGCTCTTTCTCGACGAGATCGGCGACATGCCCGCCGCGATGCAGGCGAAGCTGCTGCGCGCACTGCAGGAGCGCCAGGTGATGCCGCTCGGCGCGGATCGCGCGACGGCGATCGACATTCGTGTCGTGGCCGCGACGCACCGCGACCTCGCCGCGGCCGTCGCGGACGGCACGTTCCGCGAAGACCTCTTCTATCGGCTGAACGTCATTCCTTTGCATCTGCCGCCGCTCGCGGAGCGTGTGGCCGACATCCTTCCGCTCGCCGCGCATTTCCTCGGCAGCGCGGCGGGCACGCGCGCGCTGCATCTGACGAACGACGCCCAGCGCGCGCTGCTCGATCACCGCTGGCCGGGCAATGTGCGGGAACTGCGCAACGTGATGGAGCGGGCGGCCGCGCTCGCGCCCGGGCCGGCCATTGGCGCGGCCGATCTCGGCCTGGCCGCCGGGCCGGCGCGCGAGCCGCACGCCGATGCGGTGCCGGCGCACCTGCTCGACATGCCGCTGCCCGATGCGCTGGCGACGGTCGAGCGCGCGGCGATCCTGCGCGCGCTCGAGCGCGCGAACGGCAACCGCGCGGAGGCCGCGAGGCAACTCGGCATCGGCCGCCAGTCGCTCTATGCGCGCATGGCGAATCTCGGGATCGAGCGCGGCGACTAGGCTAGTCTCGCCGTTTCGACTGTCGGGAATGCCGACATCCGGCGAAGCGACGTGTCGGGAAATCCGACAGGTTTCGCGCGCGTCGTCGTTCGGCGCACGGCCACGCGGGGCGTCGCGGGTTGGCACGGGTATTGCGGATATCGATGCATCGCAACCCGTCGCCGGAGCCCGTCATGAAGTCGTACCTGCCTGTCGTTCGATCGCGGCCGCGGCGCCGTGCCGCCGTCCGCCGCTCGTCTCGCATGCTCTGCGCGGCCGCGCTCGTTGCCGTCGCAACGGTCAGCGTGGCGCAAGTGCCGCCCGCACCGCGCGCGGAAGATCCGGCCGGCGCCATGCCGCCGCCTGCTCCTCCTCGGCCTCGCGCGCTGGTGCCTGCCGTGCCCGGAAACGACACCGCACGGCATGCGCTGGTGTCCGGCACGCTGTCGCGCCTGACGATCAACCCGGAAGGCACCGTCGACGGCTTCGTGCTCTCCGACGGCACGCTCGTCCGCCTGCCGCCGCATCTCGGTTCGCAACTGACGGCGCTCGTGAAGACGGGCGACCGCGTGACGGTCGCCGGCGAACGACGCGTCGACGATGAAATCCGTGCCCGCGTCGTCCGCAACGACGGCACCGGCGCGTCGCTGTCCGATCAGCCGCCCGCGCCCGTCGCGCCGGTGCCGCCCATGCTGCGCGGCGTCAACCTCGCCCGCCTGAGCGTGTCCGGCGTCGTGCGCCGCGTGACACGGGCGCCGCGCGGCGAGCCGGACGGCGTGATGCTCGACAGCGGCGCGATCGTCAAGCTGACCGTTCCGGCCGCGCAGCAATTCGGCGCGCTGCTTGTCCCCGGCGAGCGCGTGGCCGCGGTCGGCTACGGCACGCGCAACGCGTACGGCGAAGCGCTGCAGGCGACGGCGTTCGGCGCGCCGGGCCATGTCGTGAATCTCTATGACGATGTCGCGCGCTGAGCGCGACGCCATTCCGAAACCCATCGAAAGGAGTCCTGCCATGCATTGGATCGATCCCGCCTGCCTGCCCGAAACGCGCGGCCGCGTCACACAGTTCCTGCTCAATCCGCACGGAGACATCGACGGCCTGATCCTGAACGGCGACCTGCAGGTTCACGTGCCGCCGCATCTGGGCCGCGAACTGGTACGCCGTGTCGCGGTCGGCGACCGCATCCGCGTGCGGGGCGTCAAGCCGCGTCGCGCCGAGATGATCGCGGCCGTGCAACTGACCGGCCGCGACGGCGTCGACATCGTCGACGACGGGCCCGCGCATGCGGCGCCGGCGAAGCCGACGCACCCCGCTCGACAACCGCTGGAATCGAGCGGCGAAGTCGCGTTTGCGCTGCACGGCCCGAAAGGCGAATTGAACGGCGCGTTGCTGACGAGCGGCGTCGCGTTGCGGGTGCCGCCGCATGCGGCTGAAGCGCTGCACGAGTATCTGCGTCCCGGTGTCCATGTGCAGGCGTGGGGGCACGGCGTCGTCACGCCGCACGGCACGACGCTCGACGTGAGCGAGATCGCCGAGCTCGTCGATGCGGATGCCGAATGATCGTGCGACGCTGAGACGGCCATGAGAGCGGCGCGCGCGCTCGAAGCGCTCAACTTCTTCCTCGCCGACGTGCAGGCCGGCATCGGCCCGTTCATCGGCGTCATCCTGCTGTCGCGCGGCTGGGGCGCCGATGCGATCGGCTCGGTCATGACGCTGGCCGGGCTCGCCGCGATGGCCGCGACGCCGTTGGCCGGCGCGCTCGTCGACACGGTGCGCGCGAAGCGGGCGCTGATCGTCGTGGCGACCGCGGTGACGGCGCTGGCGTCGCTGGCGATGAGGTTCGTCCACGGCTATCCGGCGGTGGCGGCGTCGCAGGTCGTGGCGGCGGTCAGCGGCGCGGTGCTGGCGCCGGCCGCCGCGGGCGTGACGCTCGGCATCGTGCGCCGGCAGGGTTTCGACCGGCAGTTCGGGCGCAACCAGATGGCGAACCACGCCGGCAACGTCGCCGGTGCGGCGCTCGCCGGGTGGCTCGGCTGGCATGTCGGATTCGACGCGGTGTTCGCGCTGGTCGGCGTGTTCACGGTCCTCGCCATCGTGAGCGCGCTGGCGATTCCCGGGCACGCGATCGATCATGCGTCCGCACGGGGTCTCGATCCCGCCGGTGCCGCACCGGGAACGGATGCTGCGCATCCGCATGCGTCGGATGCGGCGTCGGCACCGGCACCGGCACCGGCACCGGCATCGGCACCGCCATCGCGCGTCGGCGGCCTGCGCACGCTCGCCGACAACCGGCCGCTGGTACTGCTCGGCGCGTCGCTCGCGCTGTTTCATCTCGGCAACGCGGCGATGCTGCCGCTCTACGGGATGGGCGTCGTCGTCACGCATCGCAGCAACGCGAGCGCGTTCACCGCCCAGACGATCGTCATCGCGCAGTGCGTGATGATCGCGGCGGCGTGGCTCGCGCCCCGGCTGATTCGCGCGCACGGTTACTGGCGGGTGCTGCTGTTCTCGTACCTCGTGCTGCCGGTGCGCGGGCTGGTCGCCGCGGCGTGGCTGAGCGAAGCGGGCGTGTGGCCGGTGCAGGTGCTCGACGGCATCGGCGCCGGCCTGCAAAGCGTGGTCGTGCCCGCGCTCGTCGTTCACCTGCTGCATGGCTCCGGCCGCGTGAATGCCGGGCAGGGCGCCGTCGCGACCGCGCAGGGCATCGGCGCGGCGCTCAGTCCCGTGCTGGGCGGCGTGCTCGCGCAGCACTTCGGCTATCCGGCCGCGTTCGTCGTGCTGGGCGCCGTGTCGACGGGCTCGCTCGCGCTGTGGCTCGGTCATGCGCGCTCGCTGGGCCGCGTGTGCGGCAAGCCCGCCGATCTATCGGCGACATCGTCGTAAAGGCGATGTCGATTTCCATGCCTCGATCCACTTGCCCATGAATCCTGTTTCGCTTGCCTGGCTGATTTCCGCGCTCGCCACCGCGGGCGTGATCACGCGTCCGTTCGGCTGGCCCGAGGCCATCTGGGCCGTGAGCGGCGCGCTGCTGCTGGTCGTGTTGAACCTGTTGCCGGCTGCCCAGGCACTGGATGCCGTCGCGAAAGGCGGCGATGTGTACCTGTTCCTGACGGGCATGATGCTGCTGTCCGAGGCGGCTCGTCGCGAGGGGCTGTTCGACTGGGTCGCGACGCACGTCGTCAATCTCGCGCAGGGCTCGCCGCGGCGGTTGTTCGCGTTGATCTACGGGGTCGGCGTCGTCACCACGGTGTTCCTGTCGAACGATGCGACCGCCGTCGTGCTGACGCCCGCGGTGCTTGCCGCCGCGCGCCGCGCGAAGGCCGATCCGATGCCGCTGCTGTACAGCTGCGCGCTCGTCGCCAATGCCGCGAGTTTCGTGCTGCCGATTTCGAATCCGGCGAACCTGGTGCTGTACTGTGCACACATGCCGGCGCTCGGCGTCTGGCTCGCGCATTTCGCGGCGCCGTCCGTCGCGTCGATCGTCTGCACGTTCGTGATGCTGCGGATCGTGCAGCGGCGTGCGCTGTCCGGCCGTTGCGAGTCCGGGCTGCCGGTGCAGCCGCTGACCAGCGGCGGCCGCATCGCGCTGGCGGGCATCGCCGCAACGGCCGTCGCGCTGATGGCGGTGTCGGTCGCCGATCGCCCGCTCGGGTTGCCGACCGCGCTGGCGGGCGTCGTCACGGTCGCGTGCGTGGCGATGCGGGATCGCGCGGCGTGCGTGCCGATCGTGCGCGCGGTTTCATGGAGCGTGTTGCCGCTCGTCGCGGGGCTGTTCGTCGTCGTCGAGACGCTCGACCGGACCGGCGCGGTGCGCGCGCTGGCGGGCCTGCTGCACCTGCTGATGCAAAGCGGCGAGCACGTCGCGGCGGCCGTGGCCGGCGTCGCGATCGCGCTGGTGTCGAACGCGGTCAACAACCTGCCCGCCGGGCTGATCGCGAGTTCGACGATCCACGCGGCGCACAGCCCGCAGACGGTGGTCGATGCGATTCTGATCGGCGTGGATCTTGGCCCGAACCTGTCGATCACCGGTTCGCTCGCGACGATTCTGTGGCTGGCGGCGATCCGGCGCGAAGGGCTGCAGGTCGGTTTCCGCGCATTCCTCGCGGTCGGCGCGTGCGTGATGCCGCCTGCGTTGCTGCTCGCGCTGGGCGCGCGGTTCGTGGTCGGCGGCTGACGCGCGATGCGCGTCGCGTCAGCCGCCCCGGCCGCGCTAGAACGAGTACGCGAGCGACGCGAACAGGCTGCGCGGCGCGCCCGGCGTGACCCACAGGCTGTTGTACGAGCTGACGTAGGTGGTGCGATTGAACAGGTTGTTCAGCACGACCGACGCGCGCAGGTGCTTGTTGACCTGCACGTAGCCGTTGAGCTGGACGGTCGCGTAGGCCGGCAGCTCGAAGCCGTCCTGCGTGTTGGCCGTGTTGCCGGCGCGGCGGCCGACATAGATCACGCCGGCGCCGGCGCCGGCCTTGTCCGCGAACGGCAGGGTCGTCTCGTACATCAGCAGCGCGCTGCCGCTCAGCCGCGGTATGTCGACGAGCCGCGCGCCGGGCGTCAGCACCGTGTCGCGCGTGACTTCGGCATCGACGTACGCGAGGTTGACGAGGCCGCGCAAGCCGTGGCCCAGGTCGCCGCTCCATTCGAATTCGACGCCGCGGCTGCGTACTTCGCCGGCCGCGCGCGAGAAGCCGGCATTCGCCGGATCGGCGGTCAGCACGTTGCGCTTGGTCACGTAGAACGCCGAGACGGTCGTGAGCGAGCGCGCGCCCGCCCATTTCGCGCCGGCTTCGTAGCCGTGGCCTTTCTCGGGATCGAACGCGTTGCCGCCGACGTCCGCGCCGTTGTTCGGCCGGAACGAATACGCGGTGTTCGCATAGAACGACCACGCCGGGCTCATTTCATACACGACGCCGAGACGCGGGCTCACCGCGGTCTGCAACTGGCTCGTCGTCACGCCGTTCAGGCGGTTGTCGATCGACTGGTGGAAGCGATCCCAGCGCAACCCGGCCAGGATCTTCCAGTGCGGCCCGAACGCGAGCGTGTCCTGCGCGTAGACGCCTTGTCCGTTGTCGCGTTCGAGCAGGTTGGTCGCGGTACGCAGCGCGGGCGTGGGCTGGCCGTAGACCGGATCGAAGATGTCGATCGCATACGGCGCGGCGGCGCTCGGCGTCGAGCGCGCGACGAACTGGTCATAGTTGAAGCGATATGCGTCGACGCCCATCACGAGCGTGTGGCCGATGCCGCCCGTGCGGAACGCGCCGGTGGTTTCGAGCCGGCCTTGCAGGTCGTTCGAGTGAAACGCGACCTGCCGGTAGCGGCGCCACAGCGTGCGGCCGTCCGGCTGCAATGCGAATGCCTCGGACGAGCGCCCCGACAGGTCGGTGTTGCGTTGCGCGACGCCGGCATTGATCGACCAGCTCGAATCGATGCGGTGCTCGAGCGTGAACTGATGGCCCGTGTTGCGCACGTCGTAGTCGCCGTCGCGCGGCTCGCCGAGAAAGCGCGACGCGGGAATCACGCCCAGTTGGCCGTTGACCGCCAGCACGCCGCGATCGAGCGGCGCACGCTGGCGCGCGCTCTCGAATTCGTAGTGGAGCGTCGTGTCCGCGCCGATGTCCCACGTGAACGACGGCGAGAACAGGTAGCGCTTGCTCGACACCGTGTCGCGAAAGCTGCCGTTGTTCTCGTTCATCGCGACGAAGCGGTACGCGAGCGTTTTCGTGACGGGGCCGGTCGAATCGAGCGTCTGTCGCAACGCACCGTAGCTGCCGGCCGACACGCCGATGGTGTTCGCGCGGGCGAATTGCGGCTGCTTCGTCGTATAGCTGATGATCCCGCCCGGGTCGCCGCGGCCATACAGCGCGGACGCCGGCCCCTTGAGCACTTCCATGCGCTCGAGGCTGACGGTGTCGCGCGGCACGCTCATCCCGCGATTCCACGAAAAGCCGTTGACCAGGTAGTCGGTGCCGGACGTGCCGCCGTCGCCGGCGAAGCCGCGCACCGCGTAGTTGTCCCACAGGCCGCCGAAGTTGTTCTGGCGCGACACGCCCGCGACCCAGTCGTACAGATCGTCGCCGCGCGTGGCGGCCACCGTCTGGATCAGCTTCGTATCGACGCTGCTGACCGCGAACGGAATCTCCATCACGTCCGCCTCGCTGCGCGTCGCGCTCGTCGATTCGCGCGTGCGGAACGGCGCCGTCGCGCGTTGCGCGGACACCTCGATGGTCGGCAGCGCCGTCTCCTGCGCGTCGGCGGCGCCCATGCCGGCCGTGCCGACGACGATGGCCAGCGGTGCGGCCGCCCAGTTCCTCCTGCTCATACCCGTCCTTTTCCTTGTTGTGTCGTTCGCGTTCGGGCACGGCGGGCGGCATTGCGCCGGCATCTGTGTTCCAAACAGTACATTTGCGCGGCAATTTAATGCAAATGAGAGGCATTTGCAATCGTAATTTTGAGATGGGGTGGGTGCATGGCGGCGGGCGGTGCGGCGGCGGTCGCGGAACGCGCGGAATCGCGCTTTTCGCGACGTCAGGGCGCGGCGGTTCTTCGTCCAGCGGAAAGCGGCGACCGGCAATGTCCGGGTCGTCGCGTCTTGCTTGGTTCGATCAGGGAGGCCGACGTCGAGCGACGTCACGCCCGCGCGGGTTGCCGCGCGGGCTCGAATCACGCATCAGCGGATTTCATGGCGGTCGGCACGGTTCATTCCGTGGCGCCGTGCGTCGTGGTGCGACGACGTGCGTGCCGGTGCCCGTGCGTGGGTCAATCCGGATCGGCTTTCAGCCCACCCTCGATCCACCGCGCTTCGGACGCGCGAAGGTGCGCGCGGATCGCCGTCTGGGCCGCGATCGGGTCGCCGGCCTGCAGCGCGAGCAGCACGTCCTCGTGCTCGCGCACCGCGGCGGTCCACGTCTGCGGATTCTCCGCGTGGCCGCGCATCGCGGTGGCGATCGGGTCGTGGCGGCTGTCGAACAGCTCGCCGACGAAGCGGGTGAGCACCGAGTTGCCGGCGGCTTCCGCGATCAGCATGTGGAATTGCCGGTCGGCTTCGACGGGGGATTTGCCGGCCTCCGCCAGCCGCTTCATGCGCTGCACCGTGCGGCGCAGCCGCTCGAGCATCGCGGCCGTCATTCGGGCCGCGGCCAGCGCGGCGACGCTGCCTTCGACGGCCGCGCGCGCCTGCATCAATTCCGACGGACTGTCGCCGAGCGTGGCGATCGGGCCGACCGCGTCGGCCGCCGTGTCGCGCACGTACACGCCGGAGCCCATGCGGATCTCGATCTGGCCGCCGATTTCCAGCGCGATCAGCGCCTCGCGAAGCGACGGGCGCGAGACGCCGAGCGTGAGCGCCAGTTCGCGCTCCGGCGGCAGCCGCTCGTCGATCGCGAATTCGCCCTGGCGAATCAACGCGACGATCTGGGCCGCGACCGATTGGTAAAGCCGCTTGGGTTCTGTCGATTTCATCCGATGGAGTGGGATCAATGCGCTTTGGGCGCAAGCGCGTGTCGCGGAGTCTATCACGCCTGCCGCATCGCCCCGTATGGCGGCGGGTTCATCCCGATGTCCGGGTTTTCACTGTTGGTAAGATCAGATTGAAATAGTTAAATTGGCTTGACCAAAACAGGTTTGGTTGCTGTAATTCATCCGAATTGGACTGACCAGGGAGTGCCGAGGTCGATCCACCCCAAGGAGACGCAATGGCAATGCCTCGCAATCTGCCCGGTCAGGCCGCGCACGACGCAGCGGACCGGGAGATCCTGCGCCTGGACGGGATTCGCAAGCGCTTTCCGGGCGTCCTCGCGCTCGACGGGATTCGCCTCGACCTGCGCCGCGGCGAGGTGCACGCCGTGTGCGGCGAAAACGGCGCGGGCAAATCGACGCTGATGAAGATCATCAGCGGCCAGTACCTGCCCGACGACGGCGTCGTTCACTACCGCGGCGCGCCGGTGCAATTTCGTTCGGCTTCCGAAGCGCAGGCGGCGGGCATCTCGATCATTCACCAGGAACTCAATCTCGTCCCGCACCTGAGCGTGGCGGAGAACCTGTTCCTCGCGCGCGAGCCGCGGCGCGGCCCGTTCGTCGATACGAAACGCATGAACGCGGATGCGGCGCGCTGCATCGCGCGCATCGGGCTGAACGTGGCCCCGACGACGAAGGTCGGCGTGCTGTCGATCGCGCAGCAGCAGATGGTCGAGATCGCGAAGGCGCTGTCGCACGACGCGCGCGTGCTGATCATGGACGAGCCCACGTCGTCGCTGACGGAAGCGGAAACGGTGCAGCTGTTTCGCATCATCGAGGAACTGCGCGCCGACGGCGTGGCGATCCTGTATATCTCGCACCGGCTCGACGAAATGGCGCAGATCGTCGATCGCGTGACGGTGCTGCGCGACGGGCGCCACATCTCGACGGACGCGTTCGCCGACGTGAGCCTCGACGACATCGTCGCGCGCATGGTCGGACGCACGCTCGACGACGCCTATCCGTCACGGCAATCGGTGCCGACCGACGAGGTGCTGCTCGACGTGCGCGAGCTGCGCCGCGACGGCGTGTTCGGGCCGGTGTCGTTCGCGCTGCGGCGCGGCGAGATCCTCGGTTTCGCGGGCTTGATGGGCGCCGGGCGCACCGAGATCGCCCGCGCGATCTTCGGCGCCGATCGCGTCGACGGCGGCACGATCGCGCTGCACGGGCGGCCCGTGACGATCCGCTCGCCGCGCGAGGCGATCCGGCACGGCATCGCGTATCTGTCGGAGGACCGCAAGAAGGAAGGGCTCGCGCTGCCGATGCCCGTCGCGGCGAACCTCACGCTCGCGAACGTGCGCGGCATCGCGTCACGCTTCGGATTCCTGCGCTTCGACGACGAACTCGCCGTCGCGCGCCGCTACGTGCAGGACCTCGCGATTCGCACGCCGTCCGTGCACCAGCGCGTGCGCAACCTGTCCGGCGGCAACCAGCAGAAGGTCGTCATCGGCAAATGGCTGTATCGCGGCTCGAAGATCCTGTTCTTCGACGAGCCGACGCGCGGCATCGACGTCGGCGCGAAATTCGCGATCTACGGGCTGATGGACCGGCTCGCCGCCGACGGCGTCGGCGTGGTGCTGATCAGTTCGGAATTGCCGGAGTTGATTGGCATGACCGACCGGATCGCCGTTTTTCACGAAGGTCGACTGACCGCATTGCTCGACACGAAACACACCAGTCAGGAGGAGATCATGCACTTTGCGTCGGGGCGTTCCCATGCTTGAAATGACATCCGATCGAAGCCAGGCCGACGAACGGGCGGCGCGACAGCGGCGGCGCGACCTGATCCAGAAGTTCGCGGCGCTGGGCAGCCTCGTCGTGCTCGTGTTCGCGTTCTCGATATCGAGCGCGGCATTCTTCTCGGTCGACAACCTGATGACGGTCGGCCTGCAGGTCACGTCGATCGCCTACCTGGGCGTCGCCGCCACCTGCGTGATCATCACGGGCGGCATCGACCTGTCGGTCGGCTCGGTGCTCGCGCTGGCCGGCGTCTGCGCGGCGCTGCTGGTCAAGGCCGGCGTGCCTGTGCCCGCCGCGATGGCGGCCGGCATCCTGGTCGGCGCGCTGTGCGGGCTCGTCAACGGCATCTGCGTGACGCAGATGGGCCTGCCGCCGTTCATCGCGACGCTCGGCATGATGCTCGTCGCGCGCGGCATCGCGCTGCAGATCACCGGCGCGCGGCCGGTATCGGATCTCGGCGACGCGTTCGGTGCGCTCGGCAACGGCGCGCTGCTGCGGATCTCGCGCATCGGCGCGGACGGCTTTCCCGACACGACCTTTCCCGGCATTCCGTATCCGGTCGTGATCATGGTCGTGCTGTTCGTCGTGGTGTCCGTGCTGCTGTCGAGAACGTCACTGGGCCGCCACATCTACGCGGTCGGGTCGAACGCGGAAGCGGCCCGGCTGTCGGGCGTGAACGTGCAGGGCGTGAAGCTGTTCACCTACGTGCTCTCGGGCGCGCTCGCGGGCGTGACGGGCTGCGTGCTGATGTCGCGGCTCGTCACCGGGCAGCCGAACGAAGGCGTGATGTACGAACTCGACGCGATCGCCAGTTCGGTGATCGGCGGCACGTCGCTGATGGGCGGCGTCGGCACGATCTCCGGCACGGCGATCGGCGCGTTCGTGATCGGCGTGCTGCGCAACGGCCTGAACATGAACGGCGTATCGAGCTTCATCCAGCAGATCATCATCGGCGTCGTGATCCTCGGCACGGTGTGGATCGACCAGTTGCGCAATCGCCGGCCCTGACCGGCAGCAAGCAGTCCCAACCAACGAGAAGCGGAGCGAGACATGAACAAATCCATCCTGCTGGCGGCATCGGCGTGCGTGTTCGCGGTATGCAGCGGCGGCGCGGTTGCGGCGGGCGGCGAGATCGCGGTGATCGTCAAGACGGTCAACTCGAACTACTGGCAGAACGTGCAGAAAGGCGCGAAGGCGGCGCTCGACGGCGCGAAGGGCTACACGATGACGTTCCAGGGCCCGGCGGCCGAGTCCGACATCAGCGGGCAGGTCAACATGGTCGACAACGCGGTCACGCGTCACGTGGCGGGCATCGTGCTCGCGCCGTCCGATCCCGATGCGCTGGTGCCCGCGATCAAGAAGGCGTGGGAAGCGCACATTCCCGTCGTGCTGATCGATTCGGCGATCGCGGACGCGGGCAAGCCGTACTACCAGGCGTTCCTGTCGACCGACAACGAGAAGGCGGGCGCGCTGTGCGCGAAGGCGCTGATCGACCGCGTCGGGCAGTCCGGCAAGATCGCGATCATGTCGTACGTGCCGGGCGCGGGGTCCGAGGTCAGCCGCGTCGGCGGGTTCCGCAAGTACATCGAGAGCCATTCGAAGCTGCAGGTCGTCGGCCCGTACTACTCGCAGTCGCAAATGGCGACCGCGCTGAACCAGACGACCGACGTGCTGTCGGCGAACCCGGACCTGAAGGGCATCTTCGGCGCGAACGAGCCGACCGCGGTCGGGATGGGCCGCGCGCTGAAGCAGTCGGGCAAGGCGGGCAAGGTGGTGGCGATCGGGTTCGACGGCAACGAGGACCTGCAGGGCTTCGTGCGCGACGGCACCGTGCAGGCGATCGCCGTGCAGGGCTCGTGGCAGATGGGGAACCAGGGCGTGCGCACGGCGCTCGACGTGATCGAGCGCAAGCCCGCGCCGAAGCTGATCGACACCGGCGTCGTGATGGTCGACAAGCAGAACCTCGATTCGCAGGCGGCGAAGAACGTCCTGTACTGATCGCCCGTGCCGCTCTCACGCATCGAGTCACCACTCATGAACGCACACGATACGCGCACCTTGCCGCGCAGCGGGCTGACGGTGTCCGCACTCGGCCTCGGCTGCTCGCAGCTCGGCGGCCTTTATCGGCCGATGTCGGCCGCCGATGCCGCTGCGCTCGTCGACGCCGCGTGGGCCGCCGGCCTGCGTTATTTCGACACCGCGCCGTATTACGGCTACACGCTGTCCGAGCGGCGCGTGGGGGCGGGGCTCGCCCCGCGCGAGCGCCGCGCCTTCACGCTCAGCACGAAGGTCGGGCGGCTGATGCGGGCCGACGCGAGCGTGCGGCCGGGCGACGACGGCTGGGCCGAGCCGCTGCCGTTCCGGCCCGTCTACGACTACAGCTACGACGGGATCATGCGCTCGCACGACGACAGCCGGCAACGGCTCGGGCTCGCGCGGATCGACATGCTGTACGTGCACGACATCGGTGCGATGACGCACGGCGAGCGTCACGCGCACTACTGGGACCAGTTGACGCGCGGCGGCGGGTTTCGCGCGCTGGATGCGCTGCGCTCGGGCGGCGAGATCGGCGCGTTCGGTCTCGGCGTGAACGAATGGGAAGTCGCGGCCGACGCGCTGAACGAAGCGGCGCTCGATGCGGTGCTGCTGGCCGGCCGCTACACGCTGCTCGAACAGACGGCGCTCGAGCCGCTGCTCGACGCGTGCGCCCGTGACGGGACGGCGATCGTGATCGGCGGCGTGTTCAATTCCGGCCTGCTCGCCGGCAACGGCAAGTTCAACTATGCGGACGCGAGCGCCGACGTGATCGACAAGGCGACGCGGCTCGGCGCGCTGTGCAACCGCTTCGACGTGCCGCTTCCCGCCGCGGCGTTGCAGTTTCCGTTCGGCCATCCGGCCGTCGTGTCGTGCGTGGTCGGCGCGCGCAGCGTGGCTCAGCTGGCGCAGAACATCGCCTGGTTCGAGCGCCCCGCGCCCGCCGAGCTGTGGGAGGCGCTGCGCGACGAAGGGCTGATCGACGCGCACGCGCCGGTGCCGGGAGCATGCGCATGACCGCACGGATCGACGCCCATCAGCATTACTGGCGCATCGGCGCGCGGGCCGGCTGCTGGCCGCCGGCCGAACTCGCTGCGATCCACCGGGATTTCGGCCCCGCCGATCTGGCGCCGCTGCTCGACGCCGCGCGCATCGATACCACCGTCCTCGTGCAGTCGCTGCCGAGCGAAGCCGACACGCGCTTTCTGCTCGATCTCGCGGCCGAAACGCCGAGCGTCGGCGCCGTGGTCGGCTGGGTCGACCTGAAGGCCGACGACGCACCCGCGCGGATCGCGGCGTTTGCGTCCGCGCCGAAGGCGCGCGGCTTGCGACCGATGCTGCAGGATCTGCCCGACGACGCGTGGATCGACGATCCGCGGCTGGATCGCGCGGTCGCCGCGATGCTCGAGCACGGGCTGCGGTTCGATGCGCTGGTGATGCCGCGCCATCTCGATGCGCTGCATGCGTTCGCGCGACGCCACCCGGATTTGCCGATCGTGATCGATCACGGCGCGAAGCCGTTCATCGAGCGCGGCGAGATGCAGCCGTGGCTCACGTCGATGCGTCGACTCTCACACCTGCCGAACCTGCATTGCAAGCTGTCCGGCCTCTGGACGGAGGCGGGGCCGTCGGCCGGCCCGGATGCGGTGCGCGCGCGCACGCGGCCGTATGTGCAGGCGCTGGCCGACCTGTTCGGGCCGACGCGCTTGATGTGGGGCAGCGACTGGCCGGTGCTGCGGCTGGCGTCGGCGTGCGGCGGCTACGACGAATGGCTGGCCGCATGCGAGGACGATGTCGCGCAGTCGCTCGGCGCCGCGGCGCTCGACGGCCTGTTCGGCGGCAACGCGCGCCGCTTCTACCGGATCGACACCGCACGCCACGACGAATGAACCCGAACGAAAGGAAACCGACATGCTCAGCGTGATTTGCGAATCCCCCGGCGTGCTGCGCGTGCAGCAGCGCGAGCTGCCCGTGCGCGGCAGCGGCGAAGTGCTGTTGCGCGTGCAACGGGTCGGCATCTGCGGCACCGATCTGCACATCTACACCGGCAACCAGCCGTACCTCGACTATCCACGCGTGATGGGGCACGAGCTGTCGGCGGTCGTCGTCGAGGCGGAACCGGAGTCGCGGCTCGGCGCCGGCGACGCGGTGTACGTGATGCCGTATCTGTCGTGCGGACACTGCGTCGCCTGCCGGCACGGCAACACGAACTGCTGCGTGAACATCAAGGTGCTCGGCGTGCATCGCGACGGCGCGCTCGCCGAATACCTGAGCGTGCCCGCGCAGTTCGTGCACAAGGCCGACGGCATTTCGCTCGACCAGGCGGCGATGCTGGAATTTCTCGCGATCGGCGCGCATGCGGTGCGCCGCGCGGACATCCGTGCCGGGCAGCGCGCGCTGGTCGTCGGCGCCGGGCCGATCGGCATGGCCGCGATGATCTTCGCGAAGCTGCGCGGCGCCGACGTCACGTGCCTCGACACGCGCGCCGACCGGCTGGCGTTCTGCCGCCAGCATCTGGCGGTCGATGCGGCGGTGGAGGTGGGGGAAGGGGACGCGGCGCATCTCGCGTCGTTGACGAACGGCGAGTATTTCGATGCGGTGTTCGATGCGACGGGCAACCTCGATGCGATGAATCGCGGGTTCGAATTCGTCGCGCACGGCGGCAAATACACGTTGATCTCGATCGTGCGCGGGCATGTCGCGTTTTCGGATCCCGAATTCCACAAGCGGGAAACCACGCTGCTCGCGAGCCGCAATGCGACGGCCGAGGATTTCGCGACGGTGCTCGACGCGATGCGCGCGGGGCGCATTCCCGACCGCGCGCTGAACACGCACCGGATGCGGCTCGACGAGGTGCCGGACGCGTTGCCGCGTCTGCTGGATGCCGGGCAGACCGTCGTGAAGGCGCTCGTCGAATGCTGATCCGTCGAATCCGGCACGCGGAGCGCACGACATGGTGACGCCGCCGATCCTGCAGTTCGGCACGAGCCGCTTCCTGCTCGCGCACGTCGACCTGTTCGTCTCCCAGGCGCTGGATGCGGAGGAGGCGATCGGCGGCATCGGCATCGTGCAGACGACCGGCAATCCGGCCAGCCGCGCCCGCATCGACGCGTTGCGCGCCACCGGCCGCTATCCGGTGCGGATTCGCGGGCGCGAGCGCGGCGGCGTGGTCGACGAAGTCGTCGAATGCCGCGCCGTGCAGCGCGCGTGGGACGCCGAGCGCGACTGGGCGGACATACGCGGCGCCGCGATCGACACGGTGCGCGTCATCGTGTCGAACACCGGCGACGCAGGCTATCGCGCCGACCCGCGCGACGCCGCGGACCTGCTGGATCACCCGGAGCACGCACCGCACGGCTTTCCGGCGAAGCTGCTCGCGCTGCTGCATGCGCGCTGGCAGGTGCGGCCCGATGACGGCGTGTCGATCCTGCCGTGCGAACTGGTGACGAACAACGGCGACACGCTGCGCGACATCGTGCTGGGCCTCGCGCGCCAGTGGCGGCTGCCCGACGCGTTCGCCGACTATCTGGGCCACCGCTGCACATGGGTCAACTCGCTCGTCGACCGCATCGTGTCCGAGCCGCTGCATCCGGTCGGCGCGATCGCGGAGCCCTACGCGCTTTGGGCGATCGAACGGCGCGCAGGCATGGCGCTGCCGTGCCGGCACGCGCAGATCGTCGTCACCGACGATTTGCGCAGCCACGAGCGCCTGAAGCTGTTCTTCCTCAATCTCGGGCACAGCTGGCTCGCGGAGCAGTGGCTCGCGGCCGGGCGCAATGCAGCGGAAACGGTGCTGGACGCGATGAACGATGCGCGGCTGCGCGACGGGCTCGAGGCCGTGTGGCGCGATGAAGTCGCGCCGGTATTCGTGGCGCTGGGCTTGCGCGAAACGGCCGAACGCTACGTCGACAGCGTGCGCGAGCGCTTGCTCAATCCGTTTCTCGCGCATCGCATCGCCGATATCGCGGTCAACCATCGCGAGAAAGTCGCGCGGCGGATCGCGCCGCTGCTCGCGCTCGCGGATTCGCTCGCGTTGCCGGCCGAACAACCGCGGTTGCGGCAACTCGTCGCCCGCCATGAACCGGCGGCCGGCGCTCCGGCGGCCGGCATCGCAATGACAGGGAGAGAGGCATCGTGAAGCAACCGGCAATCGTGATCCTTCACGGCAACGACAACGTCGCCGTCGCGCTCGATGCGCTGGCGCCCGACGTGCCGATCGACGTGCGCGGCGCACCGCTGCAACCGGCGGACGCGATACCGGCCGGCCACAAGGTCGCCACCGCGCCGATCGCGCGCGGCGGCGCGATCGTCAAATGCGGGCAGCCGATCGGCGTCGCGCTGCGCGACATCGCCGCGGGCGAGCACGTGCACGTGCACAACGTCGGGATGCCGGAGGAGCATACGCACGACGGCGGCCCTGCCGACGACGCGCATGAGGTCGAGACGGATCGCCGCGATACCTTCGACGGCTTCGTGCGGCCCGACGGCAGCGTGGGGACCCGCAACTACGTCGGCGTGATCGCCAGCGTCAACTGTTCGGCGAGCGTGTGTCATGCGATCGCCGATGCGTACCGGCACGGCGCGCTCGATGCGTTCGGCCACGTCGACGGCGTCGTCGCGATCACCCATCAGAGCGGCTGCGGCATGTCGGCGACCGGGGACGGCATCGAGCTGCTGCGGCGCACGCTCGTCGGCTATGCACGCAACCCGAATTTCGCCGGCGTGCTGCTCGTCGGCCTCGGCTGCGAGGTCAACCAGGTCGGCGCGCTCGCGCAACGGCTCGACGCGGCGGCGCCCGGCACCGTGCGCACGCTGGTGATCCAGGACGAAGGCGGTGTGCGCGACACCGTGGCCAAAGGCGTGTCGATCGTGCGCGAACTGGTGGAGGTGGCCGACGGCGCGCGTCGCAGCGCCGTGCCGGCCTCGCGGCTGACGGTCGGCCTGCAATGCGGCGGGTCCGACGGCTACTCGGGCATCACCGCGAACCCGGCGCTCGGCGCGGCCGTCGATCTGCTGGTCCGCAACGGGGGCACCGCGATTCTTTCCGAGACCCCCGAGATCTACGGTGCCGAGCATCTGCTGATCGCGCGGGCGGCGTCGCGCGACGTGGCCGAGCGTCTGCTCGGCCGGTTGCAGTGGTGGGCGCGCTACGTCGCCGACAACGGCGGCGAAATGAACAACAACCCGTCGCCCGGCAACCTCGCCGGCGGCATCACGACGATTCTCGAGAAGTCGCTCGGCGCGGTGTCGAAGGGCGGCCGCTCGCGGCTGCGCGCAGTCTACGACTATGCGGAGCCGGTACGGCAAGCCGGGCTCGTGTTCATGGATACGCCCGGTTACGACCCGGTGTCGGCCACCGGGCAGATCGCCGGCGGCGCAAATCTCGTGTGCTTCACGACGGGCCGCGGTTCGGTGTTCGGCTCGAAGCCGGTGCCGACGATCAAGATCGCGACGACGACCGGCCTGTTCGAGCGAATGCAATCGGATATGGATTTCGACAGCGGCGGGATCGTCGCCGGCGCGCTCTCGGTCGGCGAAGCGGGCGAGCGGCTGTTCCGGCTGATGCTCGACGTCGCGTCCGGGCGGCCGTCGCGCAGCGAGGAGAACGGTATCGGCGACCGCGAATTCGTGCCCTGGCTGCGCGGCGCGGTCATGTGACGCGCGACGCGGTGTACGGCCGCCCGCGCAATCGGACTGGGAAGGAGACGTTGCGATGGAAACCATCATGCGCAAGCCGGCGACCGGCGAAGCCGGCCGCGGCGATCAGCTGTCGGAACTGGAGAAGGGCCTGCTCGGCGAGGCGCTGCGCTTGCTTGCCGAGACGCGGGCGCGGGCGCTGGAGCTCTGTGTGGAGGTGAACCGGCGACAGGGCGGCGCCACGCCGGATGTCCACGACTTCAACCTGCCGACGATCATCGAGCTGCAGCGGCGCTTCGGTACGCGGTCTTGCCCGTCGGGCGAAGCCGGCACGGCGGCGCCTGCGCGCTTCGCGTGAGGCCAGGCTCGGGCCCAAGTCCAAGCCCCAAGCCCAAGCCCAAGCCCAAGCCCAAGCCCAAGCCCAAGCCCACGCCCACGCCCACGCCCACGCCGAAGCCGCCCTTGGGCGGCGCCGTTGCGGGATCGATCTTCGCTGCCGGCTACGCCGCCGACAGCGTGACCGACACGCCCGTCGCGGTATAAACCGGCGTGGCCTTGAACCCGTCGACCGTCACCGTCGAGAACTTCGCGGCGGCCGCCGCGCCGTCGATCAGCGCGATGGTGTCGCCGGCCTTCGGCGTGAAGCCGTTCACGAATTTCACGTGCAGCGTGCCGCCCGTGACGGTGAGCGGGCCGCCCACGCGCAGGCGTCCGCCGCCGTTGCCGTCGATGTCGAGTTCGAGCGTCGTGTTGTCGAGCTGCGTATAGCGGGTCGCGATCGTCACCGGTGCATTGGCCGCGATCTTCACGCCGCCGCCCGAGCCGACGTACACGTCGCCGTTACCGAACGCCGTCGTCGACGCGGCCGCGAGCGTGCCGCCGCTCACCTGCGTGCCGCCCGTGTAGCGGTTGTTGCCCGCCAGCGTCAGCGTGCCGCTGCCTTGCAGCGTCAGCTTGCCGGCGCCCGCGACGTCGTTGCGCCACAGGTCGGCCGCATTGAGCCCGCCCTGCGACGCATCCATCGACACGATCACGTTGCCGTTGAACGCGCCGTAGCCGTCGGCGGCCGCGAACAGGTTCAGGCGCCCCCAGCCTTCCGCATCGTCCATGACCGGATAGCCGGACGGCACTTCGGTCGTCTTCAGCACGATGCGCCGCTGGTCGGCGCTCAGGTACGGGAAGCGCGTCTGCAGCAGGATCTCCGCGCCCTTCGGCACGACCGGCGGCGCGTCCGTCGATTCGATCGCGCCGAAGCCGAACGTCATGCGGCGCAGGAACGCGGCCTTGTTCGTCGTGTAGTCGGCGAACCGGTCGGTGGCCGTGGTGCCGGAGTGGGCAAAGGCGGAGAAGGTCGTGGCGCTGGTCCCCGTCAGTTGTTGCAGCGTCTGATGGGCTTGCGTGTACGCGGCCTGCGCGTCATTGGCGTACGCGGTCAGGTTCGCCGCGCTGACGGCCAGCGCGAGCATGCGGCCGCCGATCACGTCGAGCGGCGAATGCATGCCGGCGAGGATCCGGTTCTCGCCCAGTTCGAGGCCGCGGCTGAGCATTTCCTGGAAGCGTTCCGGCACGAGCCACGCCATCGTCGTCGCGTCGCGCACAGCCTCGGCCGTGTGGCCGCTGATGAAACCGCCGTCGGTCGCGGGCGTCGTGCTTTCGGCCGGCACGAGCGTCGGCGCGACGATCACGCTCGTGCTCCAGCGGTACGGGCGCGCATATTTGAAGAAGCGCTTCGACGGTTCGGTCGACGCGTTGTTGCCCATTTCGTTGAGCAGGTCGACGACCTTCCCGAAGCTGGCGTTGCCGCTGCTGCTGCCGACGCCGACGTTGTTGCCCGAGTCGTTGTACAGCACGGTCGTCGCATCGGCGGGCACGCTGGTGATGCTGGTCGTCTGCTGCGCCGCGGTGCGCCACGCGGCGGTGAGCGGGCCCATGCCGTCGGTCACGCTGTAACCCTTGCCGCGCCGGTCGTCGTAATACGCGGCATCGGCCTGCTGCGGCGTGCGGGCGGTCGTCGCGTTGACCACGTACTGCACGTTGGCCGACAGCACCGCATCGTTCAGGATCGTGCCGCACGACACGCCGCTGTTCGGCAACCCGGAGCAGGTCGACGGCGAGATGGCCGGAAACGCGCCGTTTGCCGGCGCGCTCACGCCCGCATCGACCAGCATCGTCGCCGGTTGCCAGAGATCGAGGAAGCGGCTCAACACGCGCACCGCAGCGTTGGTCGACAGCGTCGCATAGCGTGCATCGCCGCGCTGGTTGGTCGCGACGTTGTCGACGAACGCGGGCGCGCTCGGGATCGGCGCGCTGTCGACGAAGCCGGGGTCGGCGGGCGGCGCGGGAACGGCCGCCGCCAGGGTGCTGGTCGACGTGACATCATCGCCGCCGCCGCACGCAGCCAGCACGATCGCACTCGACAAGGCTGCGACGTGCAGCGGGAAACGGCTTCGTGACGCAAACATGCAAGACTCCATCCTGATGGTCGAAGATGGAGGATTGTGGTGAGCGATCGTTACGCGGCCGTTACGGATTTGTTTCGCATCGGATGCAATGCGCGTGAATTCCCACTATCTGGTTAATTTCGGGTGCTGAGCATGTCGGGCGCGGGATTCGATGCGTCCATCACGGGCACGCGCACGGCGGAAGGCTAGGCGCCCGCCGCCCGCGTGTCGAGCCGGAACAGCGATACCGCCTCGGCAAGCCGGCCACCCTGTTCCTCGAGCGACTTCGATGCGGCGGCGGCCTGTTCGACGAGCGCCGCGTTCTGCTGGGTGACTTCATCCATTTGCGTAATGGCCAGATTCACTTGCTCGATGCCGCGGCTCTGCTCGTTCGACGCGGCCGCGATCTCGCCCATGATGTCGGTCACGCGCGCAATCGCATGCGTGACCTGGGTCATCGTCTCGCCCGCGTTGTTCGCGATATGCGAGCCGTCCTGGACTTTCCGGACCGATTCCGAGATCAGCTCGCGAATTTCCTTTGCGGCGCTCGACGAGCGCTGCGCGAGACTGCGGACTTCGCTGGCCACCACGGCAAAGCCGCGGCCCTGCTCGCCGGCGCGGGCGGCCTCCACGGCCGCGTTGAGCGCGAGGATGTTGGTCTGGAAGGCGATCCCTTCGATGATCGCGGTGATCTCGGCGATCTTGGCGGAGCCGGCGCTGATGTCCGTCATCGTGTCGACCATCAGGCCGACTGCCGTGCTGCCGCGCTGGGCGACTTCCGATGCGTTGTTGGCCAGCCCGCTCGCCTGCTGCGCATTGTCGGCGTTCAGGCGCACGGTGGACGTCAGCTGCTCCATGCTCGATGCGGTCTCCTGCAACGAGGCGGCCTGCTGTTCCGTGCGGGACGACAGGTCCTGGTTGCCGGACGCGATTTCGCCGGCGCCCGTCGCGACGTTACCGGATGCGGTACGGACCTCGGAGATCAGGCGGATCAGGTTCGCCTGCATGTCGCGCATCGACGCCAGGACGCTGCCGGCCGGCGCGGCACCGGTCGTGGATTCGGCGCCGAGGTCGCCGGCGGCGATATGGCCGGCGATCTCGCTGAGCACGGCAGGCTCCGTGCCGAGCGCGCGCAGCAGGCCGCGGGTGATGAAGACGCCCAGGATCGCGGCGGCGGCCGCCGCCGTGATACACATGACGATCAGCAATAGTCGTTGTGATGCATAGCGGTCGGCCGATTCCGTCACCCGTTGCTCGCCTTGCACGCGGGCGAACGTCGCATAGGCGTCGGTGGCGCTGACAAGCCTGGCCAGCAGCGGCCGACACTGTTCGTTGATCATCGTGATCGCCTGATCGCGGCGGTTGTTCGCCGCCGCGTCGACGATGGCGCGCGCCACGGGGCCGTACTGCGCTTCGACCGCGCCGATTTGCCGGACCAGTTCGCGGGCCTGGTCGGTCGCGCCGCTCCCCTCGCGCACTGCATTCGTCAGTTCGCCCAGCAGCGCGCCGACGTCGTGGTCGGCCTGCAGCGCCGCGTCCTTCTCGATGTCCGCATCGCGCGGCGCGGTCGCCAGCACCTGGTTGCGGGCGGCGATCGCACGCCGGTCGACCGCGACGCGAACCTTGTCCGCCAGGATGGCACGGGCGTTGGTGCCGTTGACGTAATGGTCGAATGCCGCGTTCGCATTGCCGAGCGATACGATGCCGAGAATGGAGACGAGCAGCACCATGCACGTCAGGAGACTGAACGCCAGGGTCAGCTTCGTGCGAACCGTTAATCGTCGATTATTCATGTGAGCCGTCCAGTTTCATTGATATCAAGTAGCGTTCCTTATTATCGGATTGGTACATGAACAATTTAGGACTGTTGTCCGACGCAATCGTTTGCGTAGAGGCCGCTGCCGAGAAAAAGATGCAGGCCACGATCCGTGGCCGGTCAGGTCAAGCCACGCGAGCGTGTTGCTCCGTTTCCGCGCAACACACCCGGTTCCGGCCTTCGCGCTTCGCACGATAAAGCGCCATGTCCGCCTGATGCGACAGCGCGTGCACTGACGGAGGGCGCGCGCGATGGCCGGTCGCGCAGCCGATGCTGACGGTGAACGCCGGCACGGTTTCCGCGAAGCCGTCGAGCCGGTTGCGTTCGACTTCGCGGCGAATTGCCTCCGCGACCTGCGCGGCCCCGCTTTCGTCTGTATCCGGCAGCACCGCGACGAACTCCTCGCCGCCGTAGCGCGCGGCGAGATCGCCGCGCCGTCGCGTGTGGGTGCGGATGCATTCGGCGAGAAAGCGCAGCGCCGTGTCGCCTTCCGCATGCCCGTGCCGGTCGTTGTACTGCTTGAAGTGGTCCGCATCGATGAACAGGATCGACAGGCTGCCGTTGCTGCCGCGCTGCAGCCGTTCCCATTCGTCGGCGAGCGCGATATCGAGCGCGCGGCGGTTGCATAAGCCCGTCAGCGGATCGGTCCGCGTGAGATCCGTGAGCAGCGTCTGCTTGCGCAGGTTGTCCCGCAGCGCAAACGCGAGCAGCCAGACCACCGCGCAGAAGAATGCGCTGATCACGGTGGCGGACACGCCGACCGTCCACGACAGGCGCGTGATGCTCGCCAGCACGTCGCGCTCGGCCGGCGCGACGACGGCGATCAGCGGCGTGCCCGGCACCCGCTGGTACGTATACAGCCGCTTGGTGCCGTCGATGACCGAACGAGCGGGGTAGAAGCCCGACTCGCTGTGCACCATCCGGTCGAACGCTTTCGAGCGACGCAGGTGGTTCATCTGGTTGTCGTTCAACGACGGATTTCTCGCGAGGATCGCACCGTCCGCGCGCAGGATCGCGCTGACCCCGTTCGGCCCGACATCGAGCCCGGACAGGAGCTGCTCGAAATAGGCGATGTCGATGGCGACCACCGCGATGCCGTTGAACGTATGGTCCGGCCGTTCGATGCGCCGCGACAGCGCGATCGATTCCTTGCCGTCGCGCGAGCGTGCGCGATACGCCTCGGACACGTAGAGGCCGACGTTGTCGGCATCGCGATGGACCTTGAAGTAGTCGCGATCGCTGAAATCCCAACGATGGGTCGTGCCGCAGCAGCCGTCGATCAACTGGCCGTGCCGGTCGGTCACGCCCATGCCGGTCACGTATTGCGCGGCGGTGCGCTCGAACAGCAGGTCGTGCCGCAGCCCGGCATCCATGCGCCGCACCGCGGGCTTGCCGAGATCGGACGCGAGCGCGACCAGCGCGTTGTTCGACGTCTCGACGGTGCGCGCGATCTGGCTCACCAGTACGGCGGCGACGTTGCGCGACGTCTCGTGCGCGTGCTCGATCACTTCGCTGCGCCCGACCCACAGGGTCGCCGCGCTGATCCCGAGCGCCGCCAGCGACATCAACGTGCCCAATGCGCCGACGACAAGATGGTTGCGTCCGGCCCAGTCGGCGATTTTCTCGATCGAGGTGGTTGCGGGCATGCTCGTGCTCGTAGGGGAAGCCGGTTGCGACGGTTCCGGCGCGGGTCAAATCCGGGTTAACGGCACGGTTAACAGAAAATCGAGGCCGGCAGGGCCGCCGATAGGCGCGGGCAGGCGCGCACGGGAGCGCAAACGTGTGCGAGCCCGCGTGGCCGGTCCCGCAAAGCGATGCATCGAGCGTTCGCCGCGCGCGGAACGAGGGGCGGCGACACGCGCCGCCGGCACGTCGATTGATAACCCATCGACATCAATCCTTCCAAAAATTGCACTTATCGTTTGCGCGGCGACGAGCGAACATGCCGGAAAACGACAATCGATCCACCCCTCCCGCCTATTTCCGGATTTTCAGGAGACACCCGATGCACCCCTCGTCCAGCCTTCCGAACGCCCGTTCGAAGGCCGCTGCGGTTTTCCGCGTCACCGCCGGGAATTTTCTCGAGCAGTTCGACTTCTTCCTGTTCGGCTTCTACGCCACGCAGATCGCCAACGTCTTCTTTCCCGCGCAAAGCGAGTTCGCGTCGCTGATGATGACCTTCGCCGTGTTCGGCGCCGGCTTCCTGATGCGGCCGCTGGGCGCCATCGTGCTGGGCGCGTACATCGACGATGTCGGCCGCCGCAAGGGCCTGATCGTCACGCTGTCCATCATGGCGAGCGGCACCGTCCTGATCGCGTTCGTGCCGGGCTACGCGACGATCGGCCTGCTGGCGCCCGCGCTCGTGCTGCTCGGGCGGCTGCTGCAGGGCTTCTCCGCCGGCGCGGAACTGGGCGGCGTCTCGGTGTATCTCGCCGAACTGGCGACGCCCGGCCGCAAGGGCTTCTTCACGAGCTGGCAATCCGCCAGCCAGCAGGTCGCGATCGTCGTCGCGGCGGGCCTCGGCTTTGCGCTCAATCAATGGTTGAGCGCGTCGGCCATCGCCGCATGGGGATGGCGCGTGCCGTTCTTCGTCGGCTGCATGATCGTGCCGTTCATCTTCATGCTGCGCCGTAACCTCGAGGAAACCCAGGAGTTCAAGGCGCGCAAGCATCGCCCGGGCATGAAGGAAGTGTTCGGGACGCTGGTGCAGAACTGGGGCGTCGTAGTGGCCGGCATGATGCTGGTCGCGATGACCACCACGAGCTTCTATCTGATCACGGTCTACGCGCCCACCTTCGGGAAGACGGTGCTGCACCTGAGCACCGCCGACAGCCTGCTCGTGACGCTCTGCGTCGGCGTGTCGAACTTCGTGTGGCTTCCGATCGGCGGGGCGCTGTCCGACCGGATCGGCCGCCGGCCGCTGCTGGTCGGCATGACGGTGCTCACCGTCGTGACCGCCTACCCGGCGCTGTCGTTGCTCGCGCACGCGCCGTCGTTCGTCAACATGCTGCTCGTCCTCCTGTGGCTCTCGTTCATGTACGGGATCTATAACGGGGCGATGGTCGTCGCGCTCACGGAAGTGATGCCGGTGCAGGTGCGCGTCGCGGGCTTCTCGCTCGCGTACAGCCTCGCGACGGCCGTGTTCGGCGGCTTCACGCCGGCCATTTCGACCGCGCTCATTCACGCGACGGGCGACAAGGCCGCACCGGGCTACTGGATGAGCTTCGCCGCGGTGTGCGCGCTGCTGGCGACGTTCGCGCTCTATCGTCGCCACACGGCGACGCTGACGCCCGCGCATTGAGGCCCGGGCCATCCGGAATGCTTGCCAACCCAGACGAATCCGCACGACCACGACCACGACCATGATCATGAGAAACCTGCTTCCGAAATTTTGCGCGGCCGCGCTCGTCCTGGCCACGGCAATGGCCGCCAACGTGCAGGCCGCCGAACTGCACGTGATGAGCTCGGGCGGCTTCACCGCCGCCTACAAGCTGCTCGGCCCCCGGTTTGCCGCCACGACGGGTAACACGCTCGATACCGCGCTCGGCCCGTCGATGGGCAAGTCGCCCGAGGCGATTCCGAACCGGCTCGCGCGCGGCGAGCCGGCCGACGCGGTCATCATGGTCGGCTATGCGCTGGACGACCTGATCAAGCAGGGCAAGGTGATCCCCGGCTCGCGCGTCGAGCTGGCCGACTCGCGCATCGGCGTGGTCGTGCGCGACGGCTCGGCAAAACCCGACGTCGGTTCCGCCGAAGGTCTCAAGCAGGCGCTGCTGCACGCGAAGTCGATCGCGTATTCGGACAGCGCGAGTGGCGTCTACATCGAGCGCGAGCTGTTCAAAAAACTCGGCATCGAGGACCAGGTGAAGTCGAAGGCGAAGATGATTCCGCGCATTCCGGTGGCATCGGTCGTCGCGAACGGCGACTACGAGATCGGCTTCCAGCAGGTGAGCGAGCTGCTGCCGGTCAAGGGGGCGACCTTCGTCGGCAAGATCCCCGAATCGCTGCAGTCGGTCACGCGCTTCGCGGCCGGCATCCCCGTCGGCGCGCAGCATCCGGCGGAAGCGAAGGCACTGCTCGACTATCTCGCGTCGCCTGATGTTCAGGCCGACGTGAAATCGACCGGGCTGGATTCCGTCCCCGCTCATTGAGCATGATCGACGGGAAGGTTGGCGTCAGACCGCCTTCCCGTCACCGTCGCCGCCGGCATCCGCGGCGGCACGGCCCGCATCGACTCCGTTCGGGGAGACCGGCCCTCCGGCAGCGAGCCGCTGCGCAAGACGCGTGCGATCGCATGCGCGTTCCCACATCGACACGAAGATCACCGCGCACGCGTTGCTGATCACGCTCGTCAGCGCCCGCGCCTCGGACATGAAACGATCGATGCCGACCAGCAGTGCGACCCCGGCGACGGGCAGGTCGCGCATGACGGCAAGCGTGGCGACCAGCGCCACCAGCCCGCTACCGGAAACACCGGCCGCGCCCTTGGACGTGAGCAGCATCACGGCGAGCATCACGGCGATCTGCGATGCGGAAAGGGGCACGTCGCACGCCTGCGCGATGAACAACGCGGCGAGCGTCAGATAGATCGCGGTGCCGTCCAGATTGAACGAATAACCCGCCGGCAGCACGAGCCCCACGACGCCCTTGTCGCACCCGAGCGATTCCAGCTTGACGATCAGGCGCGGCAGCACCGGCTCCGACGACGATGTCGCGAGGACGATGAGCAACTCTTCGCGCAGGTAGCGCAACAGCCGCCACAGCGCGAAGCCGTGCAGCCGCGCGAGCGGGGCGAGCACGAGCGCGACGAACAGCGCGCAGGCCACATAGAAGGACACCACCAGCTTCGCGAGCGAGCCGACCGAACCGATCCCGAAGCGGCCCACCGTGAAGGCCATCGCGCCGAACGCGCCGAGCGGGGCGAGCCGCATGATCATCGCGAGCACGCGAAAGACCACCTGGGCGACCCCGTCGATCAGCGCAAGCACGGGCTGGCCGGCCCGCCGGTGCGCATTCAGCGAGAAGCCGAACAGCAGCGACAGCAGCAGCACCGGCAACACCTCGCCTTGCTGGAACGCGCCGAGCATCGTCTCGGGGATCACGCTCAGCCCGAATGCCACGAGCCCGCGCGGCTGCGCCTCCTTCGCGTACTGTGCGAGGATGCTCGCGTCGAGGTGGTGAACGTCGATGTGCAGGCCGGCGCCGGGGCGCAGCACGAACGCGATGACGAGCCCGACGGCAAGCGCGACGGCGGTCAGCAGATAGAAGAGCGCCAGCGCGCGAACGATCGTGCGGCCGATCGCCTTCCCGTTCGCCAGTGACGTGATGCCCGAGACGATCGTGCAAAAGACGATCGGCGCGATGGTCATCCGCACGAGCCCGACGAACGCGTCGCTGAGCGGCTTGAGCCTCGCGCCTGCGTCAGGCCACACGTGACCGACGGTCACGCCGAGCAGCATCGCGAGCAGGACCTGCACGTAGAGCGATTTGAGCAGCGTGGCCAACCTCACGGAACGGTCTTCCTTCGTGTCGCTTGTGTCGTCGTCACGCCGAGGCATCGCTGCTTGCGATGCCGTCGCGCTTCGCGTCGACGATCATCCGGTGAAACGCTTCAGCAGCCGGCGTGAGCGGCCGTCCGCGCCGCTTGACGATGCCCACCCGGCGTTTGACGACCGGCTCGACGAGCGGCACGCTCGTGAGAATCGGATGGTCGTGCCCGGGCATCGCCATCGAGGGCACCGCGGCGACGCCGAGCCCGGCCTCGATCAAGCCGAGCAGGGTCGTCACGTGGCGCGCTTCGCACACGCTCGGCCCGCGCGGCGCCACGGCGGCCAGCGCCTGGTCGAGCAACAGGCGGTTGCCGGAAGTCTTGTCCACCGACACGTAATCGTGCTCGTACAGTTCGTTCCAGGTCACGCGCTTCTTGCGCGCGAGCGGATGGTCGCGGCGGCACGCGGCGACGAAGCGCTCCTGGAGCAGCATCTTGAACTCGATGTCGGCTTCCTGGCTGCCCATGAAGCTCACGCCGAAATCGGCTTCGCCGCTGATGACGGCGCCCAGCACTTCGTTCGCGCTCGCGTCCAGCAGCTTGACCCGGATGCGCGGAAAGCGCCGATGATAGCGCGCGATGATGGCCGGCAGAAAGTAGTAGGCGACCGACGGCACGCACGCGATGGTCACATGGCCGAGGCGGCTCGACGACACGTCGCGAATGCCGAGCAGCGCCACGTCGAGATCGTCGAGCAGTTGTTCGGCGCTCTGGGCGAACACGCGGCCGACCGTGGTGAGCGCGACGCGACGCGTGGTGCGCTCGAACAGGCGCACGCCGAGCGCTTCCTCGAGCTTGTCGATCCGGCGGCTCAACGCGGGCTGGGAAATGCTGACCGATTCCGCGGCCTTTCGGAAGCTGCCCGTTTCCACGACCGCGCGAAACGCCTGCAAGTCGTTCAAGTCGAAGTTGATCCCCACGGGCGCGTCTCCGCATCTCAGATGGGGCGTATTTTGCATGATTTCGCCGGGCGGCCGCATCGGCGCGGCACGCAGGCGCGCCACCCGTCATCGCAACCGCGTGCTTGAGGGGGCGGTCTTGCCGTCGATCCGCCGCGCGTCGATGTCGATGGGGGTATCGCGGCCCGGGGGCTTACGTCGTAAGCAGGCCGCGTGCGGCCAGATTCGCATACAGCGCGCGCACGCCGAAGGTCCACGGCGCGATCTCGGTGCACAGCCGCACGGTGTTGACGAGTGCGCCGAGTGTAGGCGTGGAGAGGGTGACGCGGTCGCCCAGGTGATGCGTGAATCCGCCGCCGGGCGCGTCGCGGTCCTGGATCGGCGAGAACATCGTGCCGAGGAACAGCATGAAGCCGTCCGGGTACTGGTGATGCGCGCCGCAGGTCTGCGCGACGAGGTCGAGCGGGTCGCGGCTGATCTCGCGCATGTGGCTGATGCCGTCGAGGACGAAGCCGTCGTCGGCGCCTTCGACGCGCAGCGACACGCTGGCCTCGCGCACGTTGTCCAGCGTGAAACCGTCGTCGAACAGCCGCACGAACGGGCCGATCGCGCACGAGCCGTTGTTGTCCTTGCATTTGCCGAGCAGCAGCGCCGAGCGGCCTTCGATGTCGCGCAGGTTCACGTCGTTGCCGAGCGTCGCGCCCACCGGCCTGCCGTCGCTGGCAACCGCGAGCACGATCTCAGGTTCGGGGTTGTTCCAGACCGACACGGGCAGCAGCCCCACGTCCGCGCCGAAGCCCACCGCCGACATCGGCTGCGCCTTCGAGAACACCTCGGCATCGGGGCCGATCCCGACTTCCATGTATTGCGACCACGCGCCGCGGCGCTCGAGTTCCGCCTTCAGCCGCATCGCGGCGTCCGAGCCCGGCACGATCTTCGACAGATCGGTGCCGATGGTGGCCGCGATGGTCGCGCGCACGTCCGCTGCTTTCACGGGGTCGCCGCCGGCCTGTTCCTCGATCACGCGCTCGATCAGGCTGACGGCGAAGGTCACGCCGCAGGCCTTGATGGCCTGCACGTCGCACGGTGCGAGCAGGTGGGTCGCGCCGCGCGTGCCGTCGAGCGCCGCCCGCAGCAGCGGCTCGACGCGGCCGAGCGATTCGCCGGGCGCCGTGCGCGCGAGGGCGGCGGCGTCGGGGCGGTCGAACAGGTCCGCGGTGGTCGGTACGGTGCGCGTGATGTCGATCACTTCGCCGTTGCGCACGGCAACGACGCTCGGGCCCACATGGGCGCCGTCGTGCCGCCACACACGGCCGATCAGCAGCGCTTGCGCCAGGTCGTGCGGCAGGCAGTCGGAAACGGAAAGAGTACGCATGGTCAGCTCGGCAAGGGTCGTGGGCAGGAGGGTCAGTGCGAATGGCGCGGGTTGCCGCGTTGTTCGATCACCTTCAGGTACAGCGTGGCCGGTTCGAGGCAGCCGCCGGTGGACAACTGGCCGACGAACTGGCGATAGAGTGCCTGCCACGGCGTTTGCGCCTGCGGTACCGTGCAGCGCGCCGTCTCGCGACGGCGCGCGAGTTCATCCTCGTCCACGAGCACGTCGACGCTGCGGCGATTCAGGTCCACGCGAATGCGGTCGTTCGTGCGCAGCAGCGCCAGGCCGCCGCCGACCGCCGCCTCGGGCGACACGTTCAGGATCGACGGGCTGGCCGACGTGCCGCTCTGGCGCCCGTCGCCCAGGCAGGGCAGCGAGCTCACGCCGCGCTTCACGAGTTCGGCCGGCGGCGCCATGTTGACGACTTCCGCGCTGCCCGGGTAGCCGACCGTGCCGCAGCCGCGAATCACGAGGATGCAGCGCTCGTCGATGTTCAGCGCGGGATCGTTGATGCGCGCGTGGTAGTCCTCGGGGCCTTCGAACACGATCGCGCGGGCCTCGAACGTGTTCTCCGCGCCCGGCTCGGCCAGATAGGTCCGGCGGAACGCTTCACCGACCACCGACATCTTCATGATCGCGCTGTCGAAGAAGTTGCCCGACAGCACCATGAAGCCTGCGCCATGCTTGAGCGGCGCGTCAGGCGTGCGGATCACGTCGCGATCGGCGTCGGGCGCGGTGTCGGCGATCTCGCCGATCGCGCGGCCGGACACGGTCGCGCAGTCGCGCCGCAGCAGGCCGGCCGCATCGAGCTGGCGCAGCACCGCAGGCACGCCGCCGGCGCGGTGGAAGCTCTCCCCGAGGTACTCGCCAGCGGGCATGCAGTTGACGAGCAGCGGCACCGATTCACCGAGGCGCTGCCAGTCGTCCAGGCCCAGTTCGACGCCCATGTGGCGCGCGATCGCGATCAGGTGCGGCGGGCAGTTGGTCGACGCGCCGAGCGCAGACGCGACGACGATCGCATTCTCGAAGGCCGCGCGCGTCATGATCGTCGACGGGCGCACGTCTTCGCGCACGAGCTCGACCGCGCGCTTGCCGGTGGCGTACGCCATCTGGCCGCGCTCGCGGTACGCGGCGGGGATGCTCGCGCAGCCCGGCAACGACATGCCGAGCGCCTCGGCCAGGCTGTTCATCGACAGCGCGGTGCCCATGGTGTTGCAATGGCCGATCGACGGCGACGATGCCGTGGTCAGCTGCATGAAGCCTTCATAGTCGATCTCGCCGGCGGCGAGCAGGTTGCGCGCATGCCAGATCACCGTGCCCGAGCCGACGCGCTTGCCGTCGTGCCAGCCGTCGAGCATCGGCCCGCCCGACAGCACGATCGCCGGCAGGTCGACGGTCGCGGCCGCCATCAGGCAGGCGGGCGTGGTCTTGTCGCAGCCGGTGGTGAGCACCACGCCGTCCAGCGGGAAGCCGTGCAGCACTTCCACCAACCCGAGGTAGGCGAGGTTGCGGTCGAGCGCGGCGGTCGGCCGGCGGCTTTGCTCGGCCAGCGGATGCACGGGGAATTCCATCGGAATGCCGCCCGCATCGCGGATACCCGCCTTCGTGCGCTCGGCCAGTTCGATGTGGTGGCGGTTGCACGGCGCGAGGTCGCTGCCCGTCTGCGCAATGCCGATCACGGGGCGGCCCGACTGCAACTCCTCGCGCGTCAATCCGTAGTTCATGAAGCGCTCGACATAGAGCGCGGTCATGTCGGCATGCGCGGGATCGTCGAACCATTCCTGGCTGCGCAGGCGGCGCGGTGGCTGTGACATGGCGGGCTGTCTCCGAAGGGCTCGTTCATTGTTGCGTGCCGGATTGGTACCGGTAACATCGAATGGATGTTAGCACGGGGTTTTTGCGTGGCGGAAGGGAATTTTTGGGTGCGGGTGGCGCAGGGGACGGAGAAAGCGCCGTGCGCGACGCACCGGTTTCCATCCAGTCGAACGGCACCGTATCGACGCGCATCGGCCGTCAACACGGCCTTTCGTTCATGCGATGGCGGGGCGGCGTAAGGGCAGGGGGGCGGTACGCAATCGCGTCCTCCGCGCGCGTCTCGAGCGCACGCCGGTGCTCGCCGGTTCTCGCCGGGCGCGACCGGCCCGGTCGCCGGCCCGTCACGCGCTTTCGCGCGCGACGATCGTGTAGTCGATACGGATGCTTTGCGATTCGACCGGCTCGCCGCTGTCGCGCGCCTGCAGTGCCGCCAGCAGTGCCTCGCCCGTGCGCAGGCCGATGCCGTATGCGTCGACCGATACGGTCGTGATGGCAGGGTGGCAGCATGCGGCCACTTCGAAGTTCCCGAAGCCGGCCACCGCGATGTCCTCGGGCACGGACAGGCCGCGCCGGTGGCATTCCATGATCGCGCCGAATGCCGACATGTCGCTGACGCACATCACGGCATCGGTGTCCGGCCACTGCGCGAGCAGGGCCGCCATCGCGGGCCCGCCGTGGCTCATGGTGATCGGCGATTCGCCGAGCCGCACGACGCGCGGCTCACCAAGCTTCAGCGCCTTGATCTCCGCCTGGTATCCCTTGAGCCGGTCGAGGCCGCGCCGATCCAGCTCGCTCGCGCCGCCCAGAAAGCCGATGCGCCGGTAGCCGCGCTCGGCCAGGTGGCGCACCATCGCCCGGGCGGCGCGCACGTTCGAGAAGCCGACGGCGGTGTCGATCGGACGCGTGGGCAGGTCCCACATCTCGACCACGGGAATGGCCGAGCGTTCCAGCACCTTGCGTGTCGCATCGGTGTGCTGCGCGCCCGTCAGCGCGATGCAGCGCGGCTGGTGCCGCAACATCGAGCGCACCAGCCGTTCCTCGCGCTCGAGATCGTAGTCGGTGTCGCCGAGCAGCAACTGGAGGCCTTCGGGTTCGAGCGCATCGGTCAGGCCGCGCACGGTGTCGGAGAAGTTGGAACTCGACAGCGACGGCACCAGCACCGCAACGAATTCCGAGCGCCCCGACGACAGCGCGCCGGCGGCCGCGTCCGCCACGTAGCCGAGCTGGTCGATCGCCGCGCAGACCCGCGCGCGCGTCTCGGCGGCCACGCTGTGGCCGGCGAGCACGCGCGACACCGTCATCTTCGATACGCCGGCGAGGCGCGCTACGTCGGACATGCGGGGCGGCCCGGCAGGCCGGACGGCGGTGGGACTGGGCATCGGAATCGCGATCGGACGGAAGCTGGAAAGGCTACATCATACCGGTGCCGCAGCCGCGTTCATGCGTGCCGCGCCGCCCCGTCGCGGCGATGCGCGCGTTAGGGAAACCACGCGTTCGCCGGCGCTTGTACGCGCCTGTCGCCGCGTGCTACCTTCCGATTCGTTACCGGTATCAGTGTGTCGATTGTTCCCCGCTGCCTCGTCGGCGTTTTTTTTGCCACGGAATGTTATCGGTAACATCGATGTGTCGAAGAACCGCCGGTACGAAGAAGACCTACACAATCAGGAGACAGACCGATGCCATCCATTACGCAGGCCGCTGCCGCCCCGGCCGCGGCCGATTCATCCGACGACGCCCTGTATCGCAAGGTGATGCGGCGCATCCTGCCGCTGCTGCTGCTGTGTTACGTCGTGGCCTACCTGGATCGCGTGAACGTGGGCTTTGCGAAGCTGCAGATGCTCGACGACCTGAGCTTGAGCGATGGCGTCTATGCGCTCGGCGCCAGCATTTTCTTCTGGGGCTATTTCCTGTTCGAGATGCCCAGCAACCTGTTGCTGCACCGCTACGGCGCGCGCTTCTGGATCGCGCGGATCATGATCACGTGGGGCATCGTGTCGTCGTCGATGGCGTTCATCGTGCCGCTCGCGCAGTTCTTCCACGTGCAGACGTCCACGATGTTCTACGCGCTGCGCTTCCTGCTGGGCCTGTGCGAAGCCGGCTTCTTTCCGGGCGTCATCCTGTACCTGAACTACTGGTTCCCGGCGCGCCGCCAGAGCGTGGCCATGTCGGGCTTCCTGGTCGCGATCCCGCTGAGCCTCACGCTCGGCAGCGTGGTGTCCGGCTGGCTGATGGAGCACACGCACGGTTTGTCGGGCATGAGCGGCTGGCAATGGATGCTGCTGCTCGAAGGGCTGCCGTCGATCGTGGTGGCGTTCGTCGTGCTGGCGTGCCTCGGCGACGGCCCGCAGTCGGCGAAGTGGCTGTCCGGCGACGAAAAGGCGCGGCTGGCGCGCAACCTCGAAACCGAAGCCGCGCACAAGTCGCACAGCATCGGCGCCGCGCTGCGCAGCCCGCGCGTCTGGCTGCTCACCTTCATCCTGCTCACGTTCAACACCGGCTTTTACGGGCTGGCGTTCTGGCTGCCGTCGATCATTCGCGCGTCGGGCGTGCAGAGCCCGCTGCATATCGGTGTCCTGACCGCCATTCCGTACCTGACGGCCATCTTCGCGATGGTGTGGAACGCGTCGCACTCGCGCAAGACCGGCGAGCGCCGCCTGCACGCGGCGATTCCCGCGCTGATCGGCGGGGTCGGCCTGATCGCGAGCGCGGCGCTGGCGCACAACGTCGTGCTGTCGATCGTATTCCTGACCATCGCGACGTGCGGCATCCTCGCGCTGATGCCGATCTACTGGACCTTTCCGGGGCAGATCCTGTCCGGCACCGCGGCGGCGGCCGGCATTGCGCTGATCAACGCGGTGGGCAACCTGTCCGGGTTCACGGGCTCGATGATCACCGGCATCGCCAAGCAGATGACCGGCGACATCAACAACGGCACCTATGCGCTGGGCGCGTGCCTGCTGGTCAGCTGCGTGCTGATCGCGACGATTCCGCGCGACATCCTGCAGCCGCCGGCGGCGCGGTAGGGCGTTCGGCCGGGCCGGGCATCGCGCTGCCCGGCGTCGGATGTCTCGCGTCACGTGAATCGTCGCAAGCAGGACTTTCGGCAAAAACAGGATCGCGTGTGAGTTCGCTCGCCCCCCCACACGCGGCATGCCGGATGCCTCGAGCCACGGACACCTGGCGCACGACCCGGCTGTCTCATAGGCGGCCATCATGCGTCCTCCAGCGCGACGCGCACCTTGTTTCCGAGCGTGCGCAACCGTTCGACCGGTTCGTTCGAGAACACGAAACGGACATACTGCTCGCCGTGTGCGACGCCCCATCCGGTCATCGCCGTCGCACATACGCAGCGGCGCAGCGACCGCTCCGACATCTGCGATCCGGTCAGGCCGAAGTCGGAGACACGCAGCAGCATCGACCAGCCGCCCGCCGGCATGCCGAACGGGAGCCCGGACAGTTCGGCGGCGATCGTGTCACGCCGCCTTTCGAGTTCGCTCACGTAGCCGGGCAGATCGGACGCGGAATGCTCGAGCGCGACTGCCGCAGCCTCCTGGGCAATGCCGACCGGCACCACGACATTGGCGAGCGACACGGCCACCAGATCGGGAATCAGCCATTCCGGCGCGACGATCCAGCCGACCCGCCAGCCAATCATGCGCAGCTCCTTCGACGCCGCGCCGACCGTCACCGTGCGCTCGGCCATGCCGGGCAGGCCGGCGGGATGGATGACCGTGCGTCCATCGAACAGCAGCCGCTCCATCGCACTGTCGAGGATCAGCAGCAGATCGTGCTGCACACACAGGCTCGCGATCAGTTGCCAGTCGGATGCATCGAATACCCCGCCCGAAGGCATCGACGGCGACATCAGCAGCATGGCCCGCGTTTTCGGGCCGATTGCCGCCCCCAGCGCGGCCTGGTCCAGCTTCCATTCGCCGCCCGGCGTGAAGGCGAACGGAACCTGCCGCGGCACGCCGCCCGCCAGGCGGACGCGGTTCAGCAGGCCCGCGTACGTCGGATCGGTGACGATCACTTCGTCGCCGGTCTCGACGGTGGCAAGCAGCGTGTTCAGAATGCCGGAGAGCCCGCCCGCCGACACCACCACCTGGTCGGCCGTGAAGCGCTGCCCCGAAAGCGCCGACACGTGGGCGGCAGCGCTCGCGCGCAGCCGATCCTGACCGACGAACGGCAAATAGGAGTTGGCCGAGTCTCGCTCGATGGCCTCCCGGGTGAAGGCGAGCGCCTCCGCAGTGGGCGGGATGTCGGTATCGAGATTTTCGAGCCGCAACAGGTCGACGTCGGCATGATCGGCGATCGAACCCATGCGATCGACGCCGATGCCGGCAATGTGCTGCAGACGCTCAGGACGGTGGTGGCGCATCGAGCCTCCGAGTTTGTTACAATTTAATAGATAATATATGCATGGTGGTCGGCATGAACTTTGAAGTCAAGGAAGATCGCTCGCTGGCCGATCGGATCGCTGCCGCGTTGGCGGACCGCATCATCTCGGGCGTCATCGCGCCGGGCGAGTGGCTGCGTCAGGACCACATCGCGGCCGAGTTCGGCGCGAGCCACGTGCCGGTACGCGAGGCGTTCCGGCGGCTGGAAGCGCAAGGGTTGGCCGTGGTGGAACCGCGAAGGGGCGTGCGGGCGGCGCCGCTCGAGCCGGCGGACGTGCTTGAATTGGCCAAGATGCGCGCTGCTTTCGAGGCGCTGGCGCTGCGCGAGGCGATGCCCGCTCTCGACGCCCGTGCGTTGGAGGAACTCGATGCGATCCTCGATCAGGAGTCGGCGGCGCGCGGTATCGCCGTGCTCGGCACGCTGAACCTCAGGTTTCATCGCGCATTGACCGCGCGGTGCGGGATGCCGCGGCTCATCGACGCAATCGGCGACATGCATCGCGCCAGTTCGCGGCATCTTTACGCGACGTGGCAGCAACTCGACTGGCAGGATCGCTCGAACGACGAGCATCGGGACATCGTTCAGACGATACGCGATGGCGATGTGGACGCGGCGTGCGCGGCGCTGTCCGCGCATATTCTGGCTGCGGGGGATGCGCTGGCTCAGGCGTTGGGTAGCCGGTAGATACGCGGGGGCAAGCTGGCGTCGTCAAGGGGTCGCAAAGGCCGGGTTTGGGAATGGCTGCATCCGACGAATGCCGAGGCTGCGCGATCGATGCTGCAACGCTATCCCGCAGGCGAGACGGCGGCCGAGCCAACGTGACTCTTGGCCTCCTGTCCGGCAGATGGCAGAGACGCGTTGCAGGCCCGTAACTGCGTCGGTGTTTCACAACTGAATCATTCGCGCCGATCTTCCCCCATTCCGTGTGCATCCGCTTGCAGGTGCGTTGCGCCGTCGACTGAGCGTCGACGCTTCACGGTTCAAGTCTGAAACATTTCCCCCCTCTCACGCCTTCCTTCATCGGTGTCGCAAGACGCTGTCCCCGCGCGTCAACCGTGTGCGACCGATGGTGCGCAATTTGCTTGTTCGCTGACCGTGCATGGGGGAACGCATGCGGGAAGAAGCAATGAGAGCGCGTCGAACATCGCGTCAGTTTCTTATACGGGGAACAAGAATCATGAATCGACGACACTGGAAACAGCAGCGGGGCGTTGCGGTTGTTGAATTCGCATTGGTGCTCCCTTTGCTGCTGTTGATCCTGTTCGGCATTATCGAATTCGGTCTCGTTATGTTCGACCAGGCCGTCATAACCAACGCGAGCCGCGAAGGTGCGCGAGCCGGGATCGTTCTGAAATCCCCCAAAGCTTCCACGACGGATATTCAGAATGTCGCGCTCAATTACTGCCAGACTCACTTGATCAGCCTGGGTAGCGCGTCAACGCCTACCGTCGCCGTTCCGTCGGGTCAGGGCGGGAGTTTCGGCACGCCGCTCACGGTGACGGTCACGTATAAATTCACCGGCCTGGCTCTAGGTTCGTGGATCGGGCCATTGACCAAGCTGTTGACCTTGACAGCGACCACCGTCATGAACAACGAGTGAGGAGCCGGCCATGGATCACACTCGTTTCCGAGGTGGGCGGTCATCGCGCGCACGCAGACATTCGAAGTATGCCGGTCTCGCTTCGAAGCGCCGTCGTGATCAGCGAGGCGCGGTAGCGATAACGGTCGCTGTCTTGCTGACGATACTGCTCGGTTTTGGTGCGCTGGCGATCGACGTCGGCTATCTTTTTGTCGTGCGCAACGAGCTTCAGAATGCCGCCGACGCTGCAGCGTTGGCCGGTGCGCCATGTATCTATCCGCGAGCGCAATGCGGCAACACGAAGTCGACGGCTCCCGATTGGGCCACGGCCCAGGCGCAGACGGTACAGAGCGTCTCGTTGAACAAGTCGTCAAATGTGACGCTGGTCGGATACGCGACCGATGTGACGTACGGCTATTGGGACGTGACGGGGAGCGTCAAGGGTCTTCAAACCACCATGCCCGCGTCGCCGGCCGTCGGCGAGCCGGCCGTGCAAGTCGTCGTCACGCGTTCGGGAACGAAAAACGGTGGCGGCGTTCCTTCCTTTCTGGCGAAGGTCTTAGGTTTTCAGTCGGTACCCGAGAGCGCGGTGGCTGTCGCGGTTATTTCGGACCCCGGCAATGTCGGCACCGGCGCGCTCTTCCCGGTTGCGATGACGAAATGCATGTACGACCAGTATTGGGATTCGACGAACGGAAAACCCAAGGTCGCAACCGCCACGACGCCGCCTGGCCCTGGTCAACCCAATCAGGTCGCCGGTCAGCCGTACACCTTTTACGTGACCTCGTCCTACCATGCCGGGCCTTGCGAGGCGAGTCAGTGGACGACGTTCGATACCACCGCCAATGATGTGCCGACGGTGCGGAACCTGATAGCCAGCGGCAATCCGAATCCGGCAGCGGTCGGATCGCCGAGCGGCGTTTGCTCGACCGCTGACAACACGTGCACGTATATCCAGCCCGGCACGAAGACGACACTGTATTCGTCCGTCAACGCGTGTAGTGCGGCCGGCACGAAGGCCTGTGAATATGTGCTGATCCCGATTGTTCAGGATCTCACGACGTCGTCCTACGAGCGGATTCTGGCATTTGCATGTGTGCACATTGACGGCGCGAGTGGCGGGAGTGCGAAATACATTCAGATGGAGATGAGCAACAATCCGGACAAATGCCAGGCGTCAGGGGCGGGTGGCATCGGGGCCAACTACGGCGCGTACTCGCCTGCGCGCCTGGTCGAATGAGCGAAAGGAGAGCACGGACATGTCGATCGGCCCGGGCACCGGTGAGCGGCCATTCGATCGGCAACGACAAACGATGATTGCCGCATACCCCATCCAGTGCCTGTATGCAGGGTATGCATGAAGCTTGACCGAGTGCCGCCGCCAGGCCCGCGCGGCGGCGGTTCAATCACCGAAACTGCCGGGCGCGCTTACGCCGCCTTGGCTGCCGCCTCTTTTGCGAGCAGACGCTGCGCCTGCGTGTCACCTTTTCCTGCTTCCTGCGCGGTTTGAACCGAGGTCTCCGTTGCTTCCGCCAACATCGCGCGCGCGGCGCTGCTGATGTTGACCGTATACGACGACGTGGACGTGCTGGTGCTTGATCCAGCGGCCGAAGAAGCGGTTGCGCTCGCGGCCGGAGCCGTCGACGCCGACCCCGAAGTCGATGCAACCGACGGACCCGGTGCCTGCGCAGTACTTTGACTGATTGCCTGGATGGACATCTGACTCTCCCGATAGAAAAGGTGTGTACTGCGTTCCTTTTATCGGCGTCGATTCATGAAACATGAGCAGTATATTTTTGCCGTTTGTAGCCGTTCTTAATCATCTGTTAAGAAATGGCGACAATCGGTCTCGTGCTGCGTCTCCAGGTCAAGGCCATCGGGTGAGCCGGTTGCTTTCGATTATTACGCATGCGGTGGCGGCGACCTGTCATGCGCCTGGCTAACTGTGCGTCACGCCACGAGCAGACAAACGGCAGCGTGTACCTTAGACTCTTGCCGCAATGACCATTGAGTGGCCGGTGGCTTCGTCAACGAGAGCATCAGGGAGATGCATCCGGTTCAGGGACGACATCGCCGTTGTCCATCTGATCAGCATCCGAGCGAGTCCCGAAAGGTTGGGCACCGTGTGGAAGCGTTGCTGCGGCAAAGCCGCTCGGCCGACGCGGTGAAGCCTGTGAACGATAGAAGTATCCAAGGATGCTGTATGGCGACGAAGCTGTCATTTGAAGTTCTCGAAGTTTTGGATGCAATTGACCGGACCGGTACATTCGCCGATGCGGCCGAGTTGTTGCATAGAGTTCCGTCCACGCTCACTTACCTCGTGCAAAAGCTGGAAAGCGACATGGATGTCGAGCTGTTCGATCGCAGCGGCAGACGGGCGAGACTCACGGAAGCGGGTCGTGCTGTTGTGGAAGATGGGCGTCGACTTTTAGACGCGGCTCGACGCCTGGAGGTCAAAGCAAAAGGTATTCGAGACAGTTGGGAATCGGAGCTTCGACTGTGCGTCGATGCAATCCTGCCGATCCAGTCCTTATGGCCGTATGTCCATGCCTTCTACGACCTGGAGATGAATACCCAGCTCAGTCTTTCCACCGAGGTGCTTGGGGGCGTGTGGGATGCCCTGGTTACGCGGCGTGCCGATCTCGCGATAGGGGCGTTCGGCGAGCCGCCGCATGCCGCCAATATTGCGGCCCGGCCAATCGGAACCCTCCGGCACGTTTTTGTCGTGGCACCGGACCATCCACTCGCCCGCATGCCCGAGCCGTTGGAGAGCGAAACGATCGCAAGATATCGGGGTGTCGTCATCAGTGACACTTCTCGCGAACTGCAACCGCAATCTGTGGCTACCCGTGACGGACAGCCTCTGATCATCGTGCCGACGCTCGCAGCTAAACTGCAAGCGCTGTGCGAAGGTATCGCGGTTGGGATGCTGCCCGATCTCGTAGCGAAAGAACCGATACACGAAGGCAGGCTGGTTGCGCGTCGCATTGTGGGTGTGCGCGAGTTCACGAATGGCTACCTCGCTTGGCGCGAGGACAAGGTAGGGAACGCTTTGAACTGGTGGATTGCGCAACTGGACAGCGCCGATCTGCTTGAACGGCTCCTGACGCCGCGTCAAGAGAGTAAAGGGCAGCCCGGGGCGCCCGCTTGCGCAGTCCGTTACCAAAGCGCGTAGTGACAGCCCATCAGTGCGACTGTCTGAGGACCTTCGCCGGTGCATGCAGTTGGACGTTCGAAGGTCAGCTTGGCTCTGAACCTTGCTCCAACGGCGGTAGTGGATCGATTGATCGCCATGTCCTCCACGAACAATCGACAACCTGGAACTATACTGGGCAACCTGGAGGCTTCAATGACCGATCACGACAGACTGCATCCACTCCGTCCGCTCCTGAAAAACTGGGTTTGGGAGCATGGCCGAATCGGGACTCGCTATCTCGACTGCGTAGATGGCGAAATCAGGTTTGACGAGGGCAAGAAGTCGCATTTCGCGGCCGAGAAATATATCTATGTGCCCCTTGGCAAGGGCGCTGAAGACGATGCATCTGCGGAGGGTCCTGCGATCCACGAGGCCGGACTTGCCCGGTTTTTGCGGGCCGCGCAGTTGGGTACGCCGGAGGAAGCCGGTTCCGTAGCGGATGTCCAGCGCGCAGTGCAGGACTGCGTGGAGATTGGCCTGTTCAGCGCATATCAATGGGAGGCTCGAAAGGCGTTTGCCCGATACGCGCAGGAACCCATGTTCGATGACGAGATACGCGCGGCGGTTGTCGACGACATCCGGCGAATTTACGCCGGCGTGCGGGAGCAACTGGCGCTGTACGATTTCAGTGTGCTTCACGGCTTGCCCATGCCGCTGCTTATCGGCGACACGCCTTTCATCGACTGGCGCGTGCGTGCCAGCCCGGCACTTCCGTTTGTATCGCTCCCGCTGGGACCTTACTGCCTGCTGGTAGGCGCGCCGTCAGGCAGGAAAAGCCGAATCGCCCCGGTCGTCTGGAAGGCCGCTGCCGCGATGGGCCCGTTGAAGGATCACAACCGCCAAATCGAGGAGCAGGCACGTCTTTGGCTGGTAGCGACTACGGATGACCAACTCGTCGCTGCGCAAAGCCGTATTGCTGCGGCCATCGGCTCCAGGCAGGGGAGTGAGAAACCCTGACCGAAGTTGACCTTGAGCAGATCGTCGGCGGTGGCTGAGTGATGAGCGGTAGTCGGTTGCCTCGTCGGGCGGTTATTGCCTGCAACTATCGTCGGATCACCGGGTTTTCCTGTTTTTCCGTACGTTGCAATGCGGTAATGTCGCCATGCGGCCAGGAGCAGCCGCTCAGTAGGTGAAGGAATACAACTTTTTTTGCGCTCAAGGGAGCCAACCAACGATGCATAAAATGGAAGCTTCTCATTTCTATCTTGGCCGGATAACTGACACCTCCCGATTTTCAAGCTTTCTCGCAGAACACTACGGCCAGGATGAAAGTCGACCAGTTTCCGAGTTCTACGGCTCCCAGGGTGAGTTCTTCTGTGACCATGATTTCATGGAAACAGGGCTGCGAGAGCCGGATACTTCACTGGAAGAGTTCTTTGCACCTCACTCGTACTCGGACAAATGGTCGGAAGCGCTATGTGAAGCGGCGCGCGCCGCAAATTTGGGAGATGCGAACGCGCTGATTTTCATAAATTGCGAACAGATAAAATCGCCACGGTCAGTGCAAGGCGAAGGGTTCGAACTGGTCTACATCGGAATGTTCGAGTATTCAATCTGAGCTTCTCGAACTTGGTTTCGCCAGATGCGACGCCTATTGCTGGGCGACCGCTTTCGGCTGTGGATTCAACCCGTCGATGCAACGAATTGATGAAAGCGCTCAGCCGGTGTATCAAAGTCTAGTGTTTTCCGCGGACGCTCATTGAGCCGCCTGGCAACAGCGTTGAGCTTGGCCTGGGAATAGGCCGAGAGGTCGAGCCCCTTCGGGAAATACTGTCTGAGGAGCCCATTTGTGTTCTCGTTCGAACCCCGTTGCCAAGGGCTCTGCGGATCACAAAAGTAGACCTTGATGTCGGTGGCCACGGTGAAGCGCGTGTGATCGGCCATCTCTTTGCCCCGGTCCCAGGTCAGTGATTTGTAGAGTTCCTGAGGAAGCTTGCCGGCGTGCCGAATCAACGCATTGATGACCGTTTCCGTATCCTTGCTGCCGACTTTCACTAGCATCACGAAGCCGCTCTGACGCTCGACGAGCGTGGCAATCTGACTGTTCGCGCTGCCGAACAGCAAATCGCCTTCCCAGTGGCCCGGTATCGCACGATCATCAACGGTCGCGGGGCGCTCACTAATCGGGACGGTGTCGCAGATTCTGCCGTGGTCGTCGGTCTTCATCGTGTGATGACGCGAACGACGCATAGCTCGCGAGCGCCGTAAATGCTCGAGCAATTCCTTTTTGAGTGCACCGCGAGCTTGTATATAGAGGCTGCGGTATATGGTTTCGTGCGACACCTGATAGTCCTTGTTGACCGCATACACGTGCTTAAGCCAACCGGCGATCTGCTCAGGTGACCACTGCAGCCCGAGCTTGCTTGCCACGACCTGGGCGAGCTCCCGGTTCCTGACGAGCTTGCAGACTTGGGGGCGACGGGCTCGCTCCCACGCAAGTTCGTCAGCATTGTTCGCCCGATAACCCTGCATACCGCCGTTCCGCTTGAGCTCGCGGCTAATGGTGGACGGAGCACGTGCGAGCCGAATCGCAATCGCGCGAATCGAATCACCAGCAACCACTGAGCGCGAGATCTCCTCCCGCTCGGGAAGGGTCAGTGCCAAGCTCGAACGGCGCCGTTGCTTTGGCTGTATGCCGCCCGTTTCGGCCAGAATCCCTTGTACCGAGGAATGGTTCCGATCAAACAGCTGGGCGATCTGCTGCAGCGATTCGCCCCTGCGCCAGCGCTCCCACATTAACGTCTTCTGGCTGTCTGTATAGTAGATCCGCCGTCTCTGTTTCATGGCAACACTCCTTGCTGCTATGCAGCCTCAAGTGTGTTGCATCGACGGGTTGAATCCGCAGCCACAAAGAGACATTCGACCCAGCTGCCAAAATCGTCGACAATCACCTTTCCGTACACCTGATTGCAACACCATCGGCAAATTTTAAAGGTGATTGAATGAGCAAGCTTCGCTGTCAATGCGGTTACTTGATTTGCGACAACACAAGTTCCTTGCCCTACAAAGCTTCGATGTTCAAGGACTTGCATTGTGAGTCGTTTTCGGACTGGCTTGTGAGTGAACTTCAAAGCTACGTAACAGCCCTTGAACAAGGAAACATTCATGAATGGCTGATAAGTCGCGACTATTCCGAAGAGTACATTGCCCTTCAACTAGATCATGGAAACGTGCTCCACGATCACCTTTATGGGAAGTTTCTCACGATCAATCGCACCGCATACGAGTGTTCTGCATGCGGGCGAATTCACGTTGAGACAGTCGAAGACAATCGATTCGTTTCATATTCGCCAGACTCAAAGAAATGCAATGGCGTCATGCGTGATCGGGTGCAAAGCAAGTCTAATGCGACGGGGACCGAGTAGTCGGGGTACAGGTGCTAACCCGTTACTCGTGACGGATAGCCGTAGATGTAGATCTTGAGCAATACCGCCGGGTGGTAAGAGGGCCGGCCCGTCCGCCGGCGTGGCGCTCTGGCATCCGAGCGAGATCAGTTCAAGTTCGTGTCTACAAGCGCGTCGATGATCCTGACTGGATTGTCCTCGGCGATGAAATCATCGAGACATTCTGGAAGCAACGTGACTTGCTTGCGGTCCTCGCCTTCGACAAATCGCCCCATCGTCGCCTCTCATCGGAATGGGTTGATTCAGTCTAGGTGATCGAATGCGTTTTTTACACAGCCTCGACCAGAAGCGGGCGATAGACGCGGCACCCTATATCGCCCACAATTAGAGACCAATAGTCTATTGAAACGGTGGTCTATGAGCGCTAGGAGTTCACGCTTCTTTCTCGCTGGTTGTATTGAGGAGCCAGTCTTCGTCTTGGATGGAATTGCTTCTGAATGGTTGTTTGTCTCCAAATTTTGGCAAAGAACAAACGCCTTGCTTGGAACAATGTTCGACCAGTTCGAGGAGGAAGCGGCCGAGTCCACTACACTTGGCAAGGTCGCATGCGAGTTGGAGCGCGAAATTTGTGGACTTGAGGAGCGGGAAGACGAGATTATTAGCTTCGTCTACAGATGGACGCCACGCGGAGAGGCCTATGTTCTAGAAATACCGCGAGAGGCTCTGATCTTGCAGTTGGCAGCAGCACGTGATTTCCTTTTCTTGGCTGCCGAGAACGGCGAGATTCTAGAATTGAGCCTTTAGGTAGATCAACAGTCAGATGGTTCGCATATGAAGAGAGACGCGCTATCGTGCCTTGTTACGACGTTAGCCACGTTTGTGGCGATATGCGTTTCTCCCGTTGGCAACGCGACCGAAACTATTAACGATATCGTGCGGGATGGGACAAAGCTGAAGTAAAGTCGACGACCATTAACGAAGGCTGCCGGCGCAGCCGCACTGAATGACCGCTTCGGAGTGAGGCGTATGACCGGTTCGGGTCGAAAACTGCCCCTCGCGCGTGACCGGGTTCGGCCAAGAAGCGACATTCGACACATCAGGTGAAATCGTCGACAATCGGCGACACTATGGGCGTAGGGTGCCAGTTACTGCGTGCAAATGGTTGAGTCGGGCTACATTGCAATGCGATTAGTTCGAGGTCGTTTCATTCCATGAACATTTTGGAAGCTGAATTGAAAATAATCCATTATCTATCGCTTTCACCAAGGGGTTGAGAGTTGGGTAAATTAATTTATTTACTGATGCTTCCTGCGCTCCTCGTTATCATCCCGTATGGAATGGTAAAAATTGGTAGAGACGCCGAAAAATGGCAGGCCGAGGTCAAGAAAATATTAGAAACAAAAAGTGTTCCTCAATCCATGGATTTTTTCTACTCAGAGGGAGTCGTTGCATTTGAATCGATGGCTCTACTGGCCATCACCGGAACGTTTCTGCTCATAAACACGGCGTGGCTTTGGGCTCCTGCGAAGCAGCCAAGTGATAATCTGGCTGTAACCGTGCTTGGCATCATGTTTCTTCCCGCAACGATTTTCTTTGGAAAGAAGGCTTGCGACGTCGTTCGAATTTGGTGGAATATCAACACGCCCGCAGTAACGCTTTCGAAAACCGGCTATCAACATGGAAAGTTACAACTCCCATGGAATTTCATTGAAAACGTAATTTCGACTGGCGGATACAGGAGGGCGCCATCGGTTGTGGTGACATTTAAAAACGCCAATGGAAAATCGAGCAAGGATGTAATTAATTTGTCGCTATTGAGAGACCGGCATTTAGAGGAGTACATCAATATCTACATGTCACCTTCTCAAGAGAGCTGATAACCCGTGACGGGTGACTTGGCCCCTGCTTTTGAGTGTCTGCTTCGGAGCGCGGCCGCTCGCCGCAATGGGTCGAAAACTGCCCCTCGCGCGTGACCGGGTTCGGCCAGAAGCGGACTATCGTCAATCTTCCGTCAAGGTCCGTTGGAAATGCATTTGCGGACGCACGCGTCGCGTCTGCGGCAGGGATTTCGCAGCGATTTCTCAAGGCTCATCGCAGAAAGCAGGTAGTTTGGTAACGTTCAGCCGTCGGCCGAGTCGCCCGGCTGCTCTGTAATATCAAAGAGAGACCAGTTCGGAACTTCACCGCGCATGATGATCTTTTTTGTCAGTTGGACGCACAACGACAGAGCTCGGTCAACGATCTGCGACACCGTGAAGTGTGAGCCCGCGATTGCGGCAGTAGCATTTTCGTCAATCCGCCCCGTGTGAACGAGTTTGCTTCGAATCGAGTAGGTCTTGTTGATGATGGTCGCATTGATAATACGTTCGTCACGCGAGCCGCCTACTAATCGAACCGTGCGGACTTTGACCTTGTGAGTCATCTCGTTGTTAGCTCCGTCCCCAACCAGAGCTTCGAGCGCGGTGGCTAACTCAACTGCGCGATCGCCGACGCTCCGACGGCGCTGCGCTTGACTAATTCGTTCAATCGCGACCCGTACAAGTTGACGTGTGCCAGCAGGTAACGCGAGATATGCCCTCACCATCTCCGGCGCTTCCTCCGGATCGATGTTTGAGTTATTTCCGAATTGCGTGGGCATAATCTCCATCAGCGAGTTCATGCTGCTAGGCCACACATTGAAATCAGAGTCGTCAAAAGTAAACCAAAGCATTGCAGGTAGGGAGACCCTTGGGCCGACTATGGTGAGAACGAGAGCGATTTCGCGTAGAAACTCGTGCGTCGACATGTAGTCATCGTGTTGCGGCGTCGCGGAACCATCGTAGGTAAGCGGTGCGACGTGTCGCTCTATCACAAGAGCAGATTCGGGAGCCGCGAAATCGAGTGCGGACGTGGGCATCCTTCCCCCAACACCGAACGCGTGGTCGATCACGACTTGCTTTTGCTCGCTTTCAGGAAGCCTTTCCACCGGAACAATCTTTACATCGTCCGTCAATTGAAGCTCACTCTCAACGGGAACTCCCCACAACGTCAAGATCAATCGGCCTGTTGCATCCGAAGTGGTTAGGACCTTTTGGAGCCACTGAATCGCCTTATCAGCTGACCCCAATTGAGCAGCACGGCGAACAAGGAGTTGGTCGACAAAGTTTGGATAAAACCCGGACCCGCCACCTAACCCGCTTCGCATCATTCTCACATTCTCACCGAGAAATCGGCTGTCTCGGACGATGGCATCCTTGATACCAGCTGTGAGCTCTTGAAGTTGAGTAACTGCGCCCCACCAAATGTTTCTATCCTCACTTCGCAGTGCGCCAAGGAACGGAATCTCGATATTCGGATAACGAGTCGAGTCTATCGTTTCAAGGACACTGTTGAGCAGACGTTCTAGCTCCGGCTCTTGGTCTTGAGGTTCACGTGTTGGGGTTGACATTCCGGCCTCGCGCGGGTGATTGACGACCCATTGTAGCCTTACGAGTGAGCTGGCCAAGCGCGCAGGAAGTCGCATGTTGTGACATGCGCCACCCGTGTGAACATCTCTCGTCGAACCCAAGTTCGTTGAGATTGGTTGAACGCTGGCTGTTAGCGGAAGACCGACAAAGAGCCGGCACGTGGTGTCTCAATTGGAGCTAACAGCGGACGCATCTACATCGCATCCGCATGGCCCGAACGGGTCGTTCAAACCCGTTCGCGTCGTCCGACACGTGCCATTCGCGCCCGCGAAATCCCCCGGTTTTCACCGCTGCGATCATCTGCATGAACTCATGCGTTGCACGACGTCTGCCCTTGACCGCAACCACGGCGACGGCACTCCGTGGCGTGACATCTTCATCTCGATCGACGCCTCACGACATGCTGCGTCGCGCCCGCCGCAACTGCAGCCACAGTGCCGATATCAGGAAATAGGCGGCGCCTACCGCCGCGTAGCCCGCGATCTTCACGATAGCGGGCGGCATGGACGCGTGACTTTGGGCGATGAACAGCACGCCCGCAAGCGCGGATTGCGCGCCGCTCAGAACCATCGCCCACTGCGCGCCGACCTGCTTCCAGCGACGCAGCGCCGTGCCGAGCTGCAGCAGGCCGGAAAGAATCGCCCAGATGCCGAACACCATGAGCACCGCATGCATGCCGGCATTCAACGCGGGAAAAACCGCCAGCGTCGTGGCGGCGCTGATCGCGACGTTGATCGCCTGGGTGCGGTTCGTCGCCGCTCCGCCGCTGCGGGCGAGGTCGACGAAATTGGCGAGCGCATCCCAGGCCGGATAGACGATCAGCAGGATCGCCGCGCCGGCCGCGCTCTGCCGGCCGACGGAAAATGCCAGCGCGACCCAGAGCATCGAGAATATCGCCCGGGAAAAGTAGTACCGTTTCAGCCATTGCGCGTCGGCGGGGGCACCGAATTCGGGGGAGTGATCAGCCATTTGCATTCCTTCATATATCGGATCGTCGTTCCGGCCGGCGTGCAGCGTGTCCGCCGTGCGGAGGTCGTGCCGACCGGATCTCCAGTGCACCGAGTATCGCGATCGTCGCGGTCGCCCGCCATCGGTCGGATGTCCGATGGCGAACGCGCGCCGGCCGCGCGCACCGGGCAGCGGCCGACCTCGCCTCGGGCCGGGTGCGGCGCGCGGCCGATCCGCACGCGCACGCGCATGCACGGCGCGACGTCGTCGCGTATGATCGTTCTCCCGTTCTCGTGAATGCCCGCGCCCCAGCCGATGCCCGACGCCGAAGCCCGTCACACCCCGTTGCGCATATTCGACGCCGTACGCGCGCTGGCCTTCATCGGCGATCTCAGCATGGGGCAGCCGACCGATCATTCGCTGCGCACCGGCTGGCTGGCGGCACATCTCGCGCACGCGGCGGGATTCGACGCGTCGGTGTGCGACACGGCCCGCGAAGTCGCGCTGTTGCGCTGGTCGGGCTGTACTGCGAACGCCGCGGGTTTCGCTCAGGCGTTCGGCGACGATGTCGCGATTCGCGCCGCGATGCTCGAGAACCGGCCCGGCCTCGCCGAAGCGGTCGGCCGCGCCGGCGCCGCGATGATCCCGCTCGCGCAAATCCACTGCGAAGTGTCGGGCGAAGTCGCGCGAATACTCGGCCTGTCCCACGCCACGGAAACCGCGCTGCGGCACATTTTCGAAAGCTGGGACGGCAACGGGCTGCCCGCCCGGCTCGCGCGGGAACAGGTGCCGGCCGCCGTGTCGCTCGTCACGCTCGCGGGCGATCTCGACGTATTCAGCCGCACGTACGGCATCGAGCAGGCCATCGAATGGATCGGGCAACGCGCGGGCGCGCGATATCCGAGCGCGCTCGTCGACGCGGCTGCGCACGACGCCGCGCGCTGGCTCGCGGCGCTCGATCACCTGTCGCCCGACGGTCTCGATGCCGCATTGGCCACGCCCGATATGCAAGGCGCGACCTCCGCCGAATTGATCGCGGACGTCATCGATCTGAAGCTGCCGTGGATGACCGGGTTCTCGCGTTCGGTCGCCGTGACGGCGGCCGCGTGTTACGAGCGCCTGTCGCCGGATGCGGCCGCGCGCGAGCGCGTCTACCGCGCCGGGCTGATTCATGGCATCGGCAGGGCCGCGGTGCCGAACGACGTGTGGAACCTGCCGACGCGGCTGCCTGCAAGCGCATGGGAAAAGGTGCGGCTCGTGCCGTACTGGACCGAGCGCGCCGGCCGGCAGACCGGCGCGCTCGGTGAAGCGGCGGTGCTTGCGTCGTATGCGTACGAGCGGCAGGACGGTTCCGGTTATTTCCGGGGCGTGCGCGATGCGGCGCTGACGCTGGAAGCGCGCGTACTCGCGGCATCGCTGGCGTGGGTCGCGTTGCGCTCGGCGCGACCGTGGCGGGCGGCGCTCGATGATGCGGCCGCCGCCGGCCAATTGCAGGAAGAAGCGGCGCGCGGCCGGCTATGCGGCGACGTGGTCGCGGCGCTCGTCACGGGTGGCGCGCCTGCGGGCCGGCGCATGGCCGCTCGCGCGTCGCATGACGGCCCGCGACTGTCGCCACGGGAGATCGACGTGCTGCGGGCCATCTCCCGAGGGGCGAGCAACAAGCAGGTCGCGCAGGCGCTCTCGATGAGTCCGAGCACGGTGCGCACCCATGTCGAGAAGGCGTTTCGCAAGCTCGAATGCTCGACACGCGCCGCGGCGACGCTCAAGGCATCGGCGATGGGGTTGCTTTGACGCGATCCGTGACGCACGAAGCACGAAGCATGACGCATGACGCATGACGCATGACGCGCGATGCGCGATGCGCGATGCGCGATGCGCGATGCGCGATGCGCGATGCGCGATGCGCGATGCGCGATGCGCATACGCATACGCATACGCATCCGTGGATGCGTCGACGCACGACCCGGCCGGCATGATTCAAGGTTCGCCGGTCCTGCCGTGTACGTCGTGAATCAAAAATCGCGTTACGCCATTCAGGTCGCCCAGTCGTTCGTCGGTCGCCCGCGACCGGCGGCATTCATTCGACGCCCGAGAACACATCCGTGATGTAGCGATCGGGCGCGATATCGGTGAACGCGTCGATATCGGCCATGATGTCGGCCGTTTCCGCGGACGCGAACGCGGCGTCGAGCGCTGCCCGATCCGTGAAGCGGCACATGGCCACGACGACCACCTCGCTGTCCTGCCGTGCGGGGAAGAACGCATCGACGTATTCGAGCCCGTACGGTTTCCACGACTTTTCCACCAGAGGAATGTGCTGCTCGACGTAGTAGCGGGCATCGAATCGCGCACCCATCACGCGACGATAGGAAACGGCGAAAACCATGAGAAACCTCCGGGTTGGACGGATGCAACGTTGAATGTCGATACGGGCGATCTCGGGCGATCACGGTCGTTTGCGCGCGGGGCCGAAGGCCGGCTGCCCGGCGGAGCGCACCGACGACGGCGCGGCCGGTGCACGCGCGAGCGAGATGCCCAGCGCGGCGCCGACGGCGAGGAACACCGAGATCGACAGGAGTGCGACGATAAATGCGTGCGCAATGGCCGCCGGATCCTGGCGCGCGCCCAGAACCGTATAGAAAATCCCGCCGATGATCGCGACGCTGAGCGACGTGCTGACCTGCAGCGTCGAGCTGGCGATACCGGCGATCATCCCCGCCACCGCCGGTGCGACGCGCCCCGTCACCATGCGCATCAGCGTCGGCAGCGCGAGACCTTGTCCGAACCCGATCACGAAGAGCGCGGCGGCGAGCGGCACGGACGCGAGCGGCATCCCGATCGGCGTCGTGTCGATCAGGCAGGCGAGTCCGACGAGCCCCACGATCTCGAGGCTCATGCCGAGCGGATTCACGTAAGCGCCGATTGCACGCGTGCACAAGGGCGTCGACAGCGGGCCAAGCAGAAACCCCACGCCGAACGGCAGGAACACGAGGCCCGCGCTCAACGCGTCGACGTGCAACGCATTCTGCAGATACACCGAGAACAGCAGGAAGAACGCGCCGATCGCGTACAGCAACAGCGCGATCAGCAACGCGCGGCCGAGCCCCGGTGCGCGCAGCGCGGCCGGATCGAGCAGCGGTGCGCCGCCGCGGCGGCCCAGCCGGCTCTCGTAACGCCAGAAGCCCCACGCGAGTGCCGGCGCCGCGATCAGCGACGCCCAGGCCCACACGGGCCAGCCCGCCTCGCGCCCTTCGATCAGCGGCACGATCAACGCGCCGAGCGTCAGCATCGACAGCGCGGTGCCGCCGAGGTCGAGCTTGCGCGCATGCTGCGCACGCGTTTCCTTCAGCAGCGGGATGCCGAACACGACGACCAGCATCGCCAGCGGCAGGTTGACGAGGAAGATCGTCCGCCAGCCGAGGTTCAACAGGTTCAGCGAGATCAGGATCCCGCCCAGCGCCTGCCCGATCACGGCCGCCAAGCCGAAGACCGCGCCATACAGGCTGAGCGCGAGCGGCTTTTCCGATTCCGGGAAGATCGCCTGGATCGACGCGAGCGCCTGCGGCGCCATGATCGCGGCCGTCACACCTTGCAATGCTCGCCCGGCGATGAGCATCCCCGGCGAGCCTGCGAGGCCGCACAGCGTCGAGGCGATGGCAAAACCGATCAACCCGAGGAAAAACACGCGGCCGCGACCGTACAGGTCGCCCAGTCGCCCGCCGGTGATCAGCGTGACCGCGTACAGGCCTGCATACGACGAAATCACCAGTTGCTCGGCGGACGACGTCGCGCCCAGCTCCGCGCGAATCGATGGCAGGGCGACATTGACGATGAAGAAATCCAGCGGTGGCAGAAACGCGCCGACGAGCAGCACCGCGAACATGGCCCACCGACGCGGGTCGGGCGATCCGGGATCATTCCGTGACATGAACGGTTCTCCATACGGAACCAATCGGTTCCAAAGTGGGTAAAAAAATTTCAATCGAGCAGGCGCATCGTGCGGTCGACCAGCGCGAGCATGTCGGCCTCGGGCACGCCGGTCTTGCCCAGCACGCGCATGCCCTCGACCTGGCAGACGAGCAAACGCGCGAGCACCTGCTCGTCCTGCTCGGCGATCTCGCCGCTTGCCTGGCCGCGCACGATCGCGCCGGCATAGAGCTGCTGCAAGCGGCGGAACATGCGCCCGGTACGCTCCGCGACATCCGCGTCGCGGGCGGCCAGTTCCGTGGTCATCGCGACCGCGAGACAGCCGCGCCGGCCGGCGTCGCCGACGGACAGGCGCGCATAACGCAGCAGCGAGTCCCGGATGGCCGCTTTCACGGTGCCGGGTTGCGACAGGATGTCCGCGGTTGCCTTGAGCCCGTCGGCCATATACAGGTCGAGCGCCGCCAGCAGCAGCGCTTTCTTGTCGCCGAAGGCCTTGTACAGGCTGCCGCGCGACAAGCCCGTGCCGGCCATCAGGTCGGGCAGGGACGCGCCTTCGTACCCGTGGTCCCAGAAGACGGCCATCGCGTCGCGCGCGGCATCTTCCAGTTCGAATTCGCGGGGGCGGCCCACGCCGGCGGAATTGGCCATTGATCGGTTTCGCAATTGATGCGGTGTCCAGGAATGGATCGCATTATAAGAACCGATCGGTTCCTATGTCAACGCATGCGTTCAGGCCGGGCAGCGCGAGGCCGCCCCGCGGACGGCACGCGGCCGCCCCGATCAATCCAGCCCGCCCTGGCACAGATACTTGATCGACAGGTAGTCGTCGAGCCCGTAGCGCGAGCCTTCGCGGCCGTAGCCCGATTCCTTCACGCCGCCGAACGGCGCGGCCTCGCTCGCGAGCGCGCCTTCGTTGATGCCGACGATGCCCGTTTCGAGCCGCGCCGACACGCGCGCGATGCGCCGCACGTCCTGCGTGTAGAAATACGCGGCGAGGCCGAACGGCGTGTCGTTCGCCGCGTCGACGGCGTCGTCCTCGGTGTCGAACCGGAACAGCGGCGCCACCGGGCCGAACGTTTCCTCGCACGTGAGCTGCATGTCGGCGCTCGCGTCGGCGAGCACCGTCGGCGCGTAGAAGTTCGGGCCCAGCTCGGTGAGGCGCTTGCCGCCCGTCAGCACGCGCGCGCCGCGCTCGACGGCATCGCCCACGTGCCGCGCGATCTTGTCCACCGCCCGCGCGTTGATCATCGGGCCGATCTGCGCGGCCGGGTCGGTCGCCGGCGCGACCTTCAGCGCGGCGACGCGCGCCGCGAGCTTCGCGGCGAACGCGTCGTACACGCCGGCCTGCACGTAGATGCGATTCGGCGATACGCACGTCTGCCCGCCATTGCGGAACTTCGCGGCCATCAGCCCGTCGACCGCGGCGTCGAGCTCGGCATCGTCGAACACGATGAACGGCGCATTGCCGCCCAACTCGAGCGACAGCTTCTTCAGCGTCGCGGCCGAATCGCGTGCGAGCAGCTTGCCGACGGCCGTCGAGCCGGTGAACGTGATCTTGCGCACGCGGCTGTCGGCGAGCCAGTCGGCGGCCGCGTCGATGCCGCGCTCGCGCGACGCCGTGATCAGGTTCAGCACGCCCGCCGGCACGCCGGCTTCCTGCGCGAGGAACGCGAGCGCGAGCGCGGTGAGCGGCGTGTCCTCCGCGGGCTTCGCGACGACCGTGCAGCCGGCCGCGAGCGCCGGCGCGATCTTGCGCGCGATCATCGCGAGCGGGAAGTTCCACGGCGTGATCGCCGCGACGACGCCGATCGGCTCCTTCACCGCACTCAGCCGCTTGCCGCGCTGCTGCTGCGGAATGATGTCGCCGTACGTGCGCGTCGCTTCCTCGGCAAACCACAGCACGTACGACGCGCCGTACGCGACTTCGCCGCGCGCTTCCGCAAGCGGCTTGCCCTGTTCGCGCGACATCAGCTTCGCGAGATCGTCGGTGTTCGCGACGATCGCCGCGTGCCAGGCTCGGAGTGTCGCCGCGCGGTCGCGAGCGGGCGTCGCGCGCCAGGCGGGCAGGGCGCGTACCGCCGCATCGGTGGCCGCGCGCGCATCGGCGGCGCCGCTGTCGGGTGCATGGGCAACGGTGTCGAGCCGCGCCGGATCGGTCACGGGGAAGCGGCTGCCGTCGAGCGCGTCGCGCCACGTGCCGTCGATCAGGTTGGCGGAGCGCAGGAGTTCGGTGCGGGTCAGCGAAAGCGGCATGGCAGGTCCTTGGATGAAGCGGTTCGGCGACGACGGCGGCGCGGCACGCGCGCGACTGTCCCGTACGGACAGCGAAGCTGCCGTATTCGCGGGGGCCGCGCGCGGTGCGTCAGTGACGTTCGCCGAACAGCGATTCGAGCGGGTAGTGCCGTTTGACGAACGGCGATTTGATGATCACGTAACTGAAATACTTCTCGATGCCGATGTTCTGCTCGAGCAGCCCTTCGACGATCGTCTGGTAATGGCTCACGCTGCGCGTGATGAACTTCAGCAGATAGTCGTAGCCGCCGCTCGCGAGGTGGCATTCGACGATCTCGTCGACGTTGCGGATCGCCGCGACGAAGCGGTCGAAATCCTCGCGTCGATGGTCGGCCAGCGTGACTTCGGTGAACACGACCTGCACGTCGCCGAGCTTCTCGAGCTGGATATGCGCGCCGTACCCGCCGATGTAGCCGGCCTTCTCGAGCCGCTTCACGCGGATCAGGCAGGGACTGGGCGACAGCCCGACCGCATCGGCCAGTTCGACGTTGGTCATGCGGCCGCGCTTCTGCAACTGGGAGAGGATGCGCAGGTCGATGCGATCCAGCTTGCTGTCCGTCATGTTCACGTGAGTCGGGAGTCGGAAAAATGGAATGTCCGGTTACTTTAGAGTCGAAAGATATCCGCCACAAGCCCGGCTTTCCCTTGGCCCGTCAGGCCGGCTGCGCGTGCGCGGCATCGAGCGCGCGCTGCACGCCCGCGTCGGCCAGCACGTCGTCGAGCGTCTGGCGCACGCGGTCGAACAACAGGTCGAACTCGCCCACGGTGAAGCTCAGCGCCGGCGCGAAGCCGAGCACGCCGTCGCCGAACGCGCGGAAGACGATGCCGTTCGCATAGGCGGCCGCCGCGATCTTGTCGGGCACGTTCAGTGCCGGATCGAAGCGCGTCTTGTGCGCCTTGTCGGTCACCAGTTCGAGCGCGCCGAGCAGGCCGACCGAGCGTGCGTCGCCGACGAGCGGATGCGCGCGCAGCGCGTCGAGGCCCGCGGCAAAGCGGGGCGCGATCGCCTGGCCGTTCGCGAGCAGCCCGCCTTCGTGATAAAGCTTCAGCACCTCGAGGCCGATCGCCGCGCTCACCGGATGCGCGGAATACGTATGGCCGTGGCCGACCACCGGCGAATCGGTGCGGCTGCCCGCGATCCCTTCGTAGATCTCGTCGGACATCAGCACCGCGCCCATCGGTGCATAGCCGGCGGTCAGCCCCTTCGCGACGGTCATCAGGTCGGGATCGACCTGTTCGGCCTCGCACGCGAACAGCGGGCCCGTGCGGCCGAAGCCGGTGATCACCTCGTCGGCGACGAACAGGATGCCCAGGCGCCGGCACGCGTCGCGCATCGCCTTCAGCCAGCCGGCCGGCGGCACGATCACGCCGCCCGAGCCTTGCACCGGCTCGCAGAAGAACGCGGCGACGTTGTCCGCGCCGAGTTCGGCGACCTTCGATTCGAGCGCGGCGACCGACGCGGCGATCAGCGCCTGCGGATCGCTGCCGAGCGGGTGGCGATACGGGTAGGGCGACGGAATATGGTGCTGGTCCGCGCGCGGCAGGTCGAAATGGCGGTGGAACGCCGGCAGCGCGGTGAGGCCGGCGCCGATCGACGACGAGCCGTGATAGCCGCGCTCCAGCGCGATCATGTGCTTTTTCGACGGGCGGCCGGTCGCGTTGAAATAGTGCGTGATGAAGCGGATCGCGGAATCGACCGCGTCCGAGCCACCGAGCGTGAAGTACACACGATTCAGCGACGGCGGCGCGAGGGCGGCGAGGCGTTCGGCGAGTTCGATCGCTGGCTGCGAGCCGAAATGGAAATAGCCGGTTGCGTAGGGCAGCTTGGCCAGCTGGTCGGCGGCAGCTTTCACGATGCTGTCGCGGCCGTAGCCGACGTTCACGCACCACAGGCCCGAGAACGCGTCGAGCAGCGTATGGCCGGCGGCATCGCGCAGGAATACGCCTTCCGCGGATTCGAGCACGGTGACGCCGCGCGCTTCGTGCGCACGGTAGTTGACGACGGGGTGGATCAGGTGTTGACGATCGGCTTCGATCAGCGCGGCTTGGTTCATGGCAGGCAGGACTCTCGTCAGGTGTCAGCGGTGAGGTCATGCTAACGGGCGACAAATCCGGATGCGTCTTCAATTTGCTGCCCGAAACGTACGCACGCGGCGTTTGCACGGGGCGCTTCGGCATTTTCTGCTGCGCGCCCCGTGCGGCCGGACATCGACGTCAGTAGCCGCGCGCGCGATCGACGACGCCGATCATCGGCTGCCCCGCGCGATGGCGCGCGAGGTTCGCGAGCACCGCATCGACCGCGGTGTCGGGCCGCGTCGCGCTCGCGATGTGCGGCGTGATGCGGATGCGCGGATGGGCCCAGAACGGATGGCCGGCCGGCAACGGTTCGGGGTCCGTCACGTCGAGGATCGCGCTGTCGACGCGGCCGCTCGCGAGCGCCGCGAGCAGCGCGGCTTCATCGAGCTGCGGGCCGCGCCCGACCTGCACGAGCGACGCGCCGGCCGGCAGCGCGTCGAACACGCGTGCGCCGAGCAGCCCGCGCGTGCTGTCGGTCAGCGGCAGCAGGCAGATCAGGATGTCGGTGCGGGCGAGGAACGCGTCGAGTGCCGCGTCGCCCGCGTAGCACTCGATGCCGTCGAGCGAGCGCGGCGTGCGGCTCCAGCCGGCGCACGGGAAGCCGAAGCGCCGCAGCGTGTCGAGCACGGCCTGGCCGAGCGTGCCGAGGCCGAGCACGCCGACGCGCCGCGATGCCGCCGCGCGTACCGGTTTCTCGTGCCACATCTGCTCGCGCTGCTGCGCCGCATAGTCGAACAGGTCGCGATGGATCGTCAGCACGGCCTGCGTCACGTATTCGACCATCCCTTCGACGATGCCCGGCTCGATCATCCGCACGACGGGGATGTGCGACGGCACGCGCGACAGGTCGAACTGGTCGATGCCGGCGCCGACCGAGAACACGACTTCGAGATTCGGCAACAGCGCGACCGGATCGTCCGGCGGCTGCCAGGCGGCGAGATAGCGGACGGCTGCGGCGTCGCCGAGGTCCGGCCAGATCCGGAACGGCAGATCGGGCGCCTGTTGCGCGAAGCGTGCCGCCCATTGCGCACCGCGCACCGGGTCGGCCTTGTAGAGAAAGCTCATCGTGTGTCCCGTTCAGCCAAGCGCCTGGCTCACGATCGCGAACGCGCGCAGCGCCGGGTCGCGCGCGGGCGTCGTGCCGCGCGCCATCGTGACGACGGTATCGACGCGCGGCAGCCCGAGCCCGTCCAGCCAGTCGGACAGCCCGCTGTCGCTCGGCAGGTCGACCCGCACGAACATCCCTTCGTTCAGCGCGAGCCAGTGGCTGATCAGCGCCTGCGCGCGCAGCGCATCGGGCGCGATCACCGGCCCGATCACATGGCCCGGGCCGAAGCGGCGGAACAGCGCGAAGCCGAGCAGCTCGCCGTCGCGATCGAGCGCGATGCCGTTCGCGACGTCGAGCAGTGCGTCGATCACCGCGCCGCGTTCGTAGCCGGCCGCGCGCGACGCGAGCGCGGCGAGGCGCGGCCCGTCGTTGGTGCCGAGCGGGCGCAGGCGCTCGCCGGGCGGCAGCGAAATCAGCGGCGGCCGGAACGCCGCGCCCTGATGCTGGTTGATCGTATCGATCGGCTCGAAGCCGAACGCCGCGTACAGCGGCTCGCGTCCCGGCATCGCATGCAGAAAGACGGTGCGGGTGCCGAAGCCGTCGAGCGCGCGGGCGAGGAGCTCGCGCTCGATGCCGCCGCCCGCGCGCTCGGGCGACACGATCAGCATGCCGAGCGCCGCGTGCGATTCGCCGAGGCGCCAGCCCAGCGCGGTCCCCACGACGCCGGTCTCGTCTTCGGCCACGATGCCGCCGCCGAGCTGGAGCACGAAGCGCCAGTCCTCGAGCCGGTGCGGCCACTTGACCGCCTCCGACAGCCGATGGGCGGCGGGCAGGTCGGTGTCGGCGAACGGGCGATAGGTGAGCGTGCGGGAAGGGTTGAGGTCGGACACGCCGGACTCCGGATGGGTGGAAATGACACATTCACTCTGCCAGCGCGGGTGCGGCGCGGATAGGACGATTCGCCTGTTTTCCGGCGGGGACGGGCCCGCCCGCGAGATCGACGCAAACCCGTTCGATCGACGCGGACGAACGCGCGGATCGTGCCGGCGCGGCCGGTCAATCCCGCCACTCGTGCTGTGCGAACAGCACTACGATGAATGCACGGCGGCGCTGCCGCCTGCCGGCGGGCCGCGCTGACAGGCGAGCCCGCTGCGGCAGCGCGGCGCCCACCGGCCGGCCCTGCCGCGCCGCGCCCGATCGCACCGCAGATCGTGCTGCATGCGCCGGGCAACTTGCGGCGATTGTGCGTTTTGAGCGGCGCCGAACGATGCGCGAACGACTTTTTGCCCTGATTCAATTTCGTTGAACCCAGCCCATCCCCGGCCGTGCCGGGGCTTCACACCGACAGGACCCGACCATGATCCAGTTTGAACCGAAGTACATCACCTTCGACTGCTACGGCACGCTGACCCATTTCCGGATGGCCGAGACGGCGCGCGAAATCTACGCGGACCGGCTGTCGCCGGCGACGATGGAGGCCTTCGTGCGCGCATTCGCCGCCTATCGGCTCGACGAGGTGCTGGGCGCATGGAAGCCGTATCGCGACGTGGTCGTCAACTCGGTCCGTCGTACCTGCGCGCGGCTCGGCGTGACGTTCGACGAAGCCGAGGCCGAGCTGTTCTATCACGCGGTGCCGACCTGGGGCCCGCACCCGGACGTGCCGGCGGGGCTGTCGCGGCTGGCGTCGAAGTACAAGCTGGTGATCCTGTCGAACGCGATGGACGACCAGATCATGAGCAACGTCGACAAGCTCGGCGCGCCGTTCCATGCGGTGTTCACCGCGCAGCAGGCGCAGTCGTACAAGCCGCGCATGCAGGGCTTCGAATACATGTTCGACAAGCTCGGCTGCAAGCCGGAGGACGTGCTGCACGTGTCGTCGAGCCTGCGCTACGACCTGATGACGGCCGAGGACCTCGGGATCAGGCACAAGGCGTTCGTGAACCGCGGCCACGAGCCGGGCACGCCGTTCTACAACTATTACGAAGTGTCGGATATCGGCCAGCTCGCGACGCAACTCGGGCTGTAAGGCGCTGCGTCGGCCGATTCGTCGATCGGCGTGACGGGGCAGGACGGGACGGGAGGCGGCCGCGATGCCGCCGGCGTCCATCGCCACCCGTCGCGCGTTCGATCAGCGCACGAAACGAGGGTAATTACCGATATTGAGCGGTTCAAGGGGCGGCGTCGCGGGCCGATATATGTACCGAACGGTTAATCTTTCGAGGCCCCGCATGAAGTTGTCCACCAAACTGCTGATGCTCGTTGCCGCGGCGCTGCTCGGCGTCGTCCTGCTCGCCGCGTTGTCGCTGCACACGCTGCGCGACGCGCTGATCGACAGCCGCCGCGAAGAGATCGTCATGCTGCTGACCAAGGCCGAGCACCTGGTCGATTCGTATCGCGCGATGCAGACGAGCGGCACGCTCACGCAGGAGCAGGCGCAGCAGCAGGCCAAGGCCGCGCTGGCGGCGCTCAACGCGAATTCGAAGAGCTACTTCTGGGTCACGACGGCCGACGGCGTCAACCTCGTCCACCCGAACGCGAAGTTCATCGGCACGCGCGCGAAAGGCAACCGCACGACCAGCGGCCTGACCGACAGCGAGGCGTATCGCGCGGGCATGGCACAGTCGCATTTCGCGCTCGTCGACGTGCTGATCAAGCGCAGCCCCGACGCGGACCTGGAGCCGAAGCTGCAGGGCGTGGTCGCGATTCCGGACTGGGACTGGTGGATCGGCACCGGATTTTTCTACGACGACATCAACGCGGCGTTTGCCCGGCTCGCGACGGTGCTGGGCGCGATCACGCTCGTCATCGCCGCGGCGCTCGCGGCCATCGCATGGGGCGTGCTGCGCAGCGTCAGGCGCACGCTGGGCGGCGAGCCCGCGCATGCGACGCAGATCGCTGCCCGCATCGCCGCCGGCGAACTGGACGTGCAGTTCGATACGGCGCACGCCGCGCCCGGCAGCCTGCTCGTCGCGCTCGGCGACATGAAGGCGCGGCTGACCGACACCATCGCCGAAATCCAGACCACGACGCACTCGATCGCCACCGGCACCGGCGAGATCGCGCAAGGCAACCTCGACCTGTCGCAGCGCACGGAGCAGCAGGCCGCGTCGCTGCAGGAAACGGCCGCGAGCATGGAGCAGATGACGTCCACGGTCAAACAGAACGCGGACAACGCACGCCAGGCGAATGCGCTCGTGGGCCAGGCGAAGGAGGCGACCGAACTCGGCGGCGCCGCCGTGCAGGCGGTCGTCGAGACGATGCGGCAGATTTCGGACGGATCGGTGCGGATCGCCGACATCACCGTCGTCATCGAAAGCATCGCGTTCCAGACCAACATTCTCGCGCTCAATGCCGCGGTGGAAGCCGCACGGGCCGGCGAGGAGGGGCGCGGGTTCGCCGTCGTCGCGTCGGAAGTCCGCTCGCTCGCGCAACGCAGCGCCGCGGCCGCGAAGGACATCAAGGGATTGATCGACGCGTCGGTCGAGCGGGCCGGCAGCGGCAGCCGGCTCGTCGAGACGGCGGGCGAGCGCATGACGGAGATCGTCCGGTCGATCGACCGGGTGGCCGACATCATGGGCGAGATTTCGGCGGCATCGGCCGAGCAGAGCACCGGCATCGAACAGATCGGGCTGGCGGTCGCGCAAATGGACGAAGTCACGCAGCAGAACGCCGCGCTCGTCGAGCAGGCGGCTGCGGCCGCGTCGTCGCTGGACGAGCAGGCGGCGCGCCTGCGGGCCGCCGTATCGGTATTCCGCCTGGCCGCGTGACGGCTGCGCGCCGTCCGCCCACGGCCGGCGCATCGTCCTGCCTGACTGCCTGCCTGACTGACTGCCTGACTGCCTGACTGCCTGACTGCCTGACTGCCTGACTGCCTGACTGCCTGACTGCCTGACTGCCTGACTGCCTGACCGTCTGACCGTCTGACCGTCTGACCGTCTGACTGCCTGACCACCTGCGGTGCGCCGCGCCGGCACACGCCCTGCGTGCGCGCCGACATGCCGGTGATGGACGCGTCGCCGCCTGGTGGCGCGGTTCCTGACGGCTGCACGGGCCCGGTTCAGGGGCAGTCCCGTCATCTTCCCGCCTTCCCCCGAAGCCGTTCCGATCGGGCGGCATTCTTCTGAACTTTCCTGCGCGACGTACCGTCGCGATCCCCGCTGCCGACGCCCGTGCGTGCGGCGATTCGCCGTGACGTACCGCTCGTTTCAGCCGTCGTCGGCAGGCGCGCACGCGTTCGATACAAACATGCGGTTTGCGTGAGCCAAACGCGCGCCGGATGCCGAACGGGCAATTTTGTCGGCGCAATCTGCGGCGGCTGCGGCCTTACGATTTCCTGCATCGACACGGGTTCGGCAGCCGCCGCGACACGCCGCCGGGCACACGGCGCCCCGGATGCGCACGCAGCAAATCATGCTGCGCAGGCCACCCAAAACGGTCGATTCGTATCGTGCGGGCCGCCCGAATCGCGACAAACCGCATTTTGGCGATGCTTAAATGAATTGCATGACGACGTTGCGACCGCCACCAGCACGCGGGCGCGGCGGGATTCGAGAACACGCTGGACCCAAGACCCCACTTTCCACAGTCAGGAGCAGTTCGGATGAGCGACGATATCGACAATGGCGGCAAGGGCGGCTTCACGCGCCGCGACATGATGAAGGTCATGGCGGCGGGCGGCATGATGGCCGCCGGCGCCGGCGGACTGCTGATGACCCCCGGCGCTGCGTTCGCCGCGCCCGCGCCGAAGCGCGGCGGCAAGATCCGGGTCGCGAACGAAGCCGGCTCGACGGCCGATACGCTCGACCCGGCCAAGGGCTCGACGGGCGCGGACTACACGCGCTTCTTCATGTTCTACAGCGGCCTCACGCAGCTCGATGCGAGCCTCACGCCGCAGATGAACCTCGCCGAATCGCTGCAGACCACCGATGCGAAGACCTGGATCATCAAGCTGCGCAAGGGCGTCACGTTCCACGACGGCAAGCCGGTCGGCCCGGCCGACGTAGTGTTCTCGCTGATGCGCCACAAGAACCCGGCCACCGCGTCGAAGGTCAAGACGCTTGCCGAACAGTTCACGGATGCGAAGGCGAGCGGCCCCGACGAAGTCACGTTGACGCTCGCCAGCGCGAACGCCGATCTGCCGGTGATCCTCGCGACGCCGCAGCTCGTGATCGTCAAGGACGGCACGACCGACTTCTCGACCGGTATCGGCTGCGGCCCGTACAAGCTGAAGTCGTTCAAGCCGGGCGTGTCGACCGTCGGCGTGCGCAACGACAGCTACTTCAAGCCGGGCAAGCCGTATCTCGACGAGATCGAGCTGATCGGCATCAGCGACAGCGCCGCGCGCCTGAACGCGCTGCTGTCGGGCGACGTGCACCTGATCAACGCGATCGATCCGCGCTCGACGCAGCGGGTCTCGTCGACGGCCGGCTACGCGCTGAAGGAAACCAAGTCGGGCCTCTATACCGACCTGATCATGCGCAGCGACAACCCGATCGTCTCGAGTCCCGATTTCGTCGAAGGGATGAAGTACCTGTTCGATCGCGAGCAGCTTCGCACGGCGGTATTCCGCGGCTACTCGGTGATCGGTAACGACCAGCCGATTCCGCCGGGGCACCGCTACTTCAACGCGTCGCTGCCGCAGCGGGCGCACGATCCGGACAAGGCGAAGTTCCTGCTGCAGAAGGCCGGTGCGCTCGGCGCCGCGCTGCCGCCGATCTATGCGACGTCCGACGCGAACGGGTCGATCGAAATGGCCGTGCTGCTGCAGCAGGCCGGCCAGAAGATCGGGCTGAACCTGCAGGTCAACCGCGCGTCGCCCGACGGCTACTGGTCGAACCACTGGATGAAGCACCCGCTCACCTTCGGCAACATCAACCCGCGCTCGAGCGCCGACGTGCTGTTCACGCAGTTCTTCAAGTCGGATGCGCCGTGGAACGAGTCGGGCTGGAAGAACGCGAAGTTCGACCAGCTGCTGCTCGCCGCGCGCTCGGAAACCGACGACGCGAAGCGCAAGCAGATGTACGGCGACATGCAGGTGATCGTCGCGCAGCAGGGCCGGGTCGGCATTCCGGCGTTCATCAGCTTCCTCGACGGCTACGACAAGCGGCTCGCGGGCCTCGGCTCGATCCCCACCGGGCCGATGATGGGCTTCACGTTCGCCGAGAACGTGTGGTGGAACGCATGACGTCGTGGCTGGCCGCCGTCGCGCGGCCGGTGCGGGCCACCGTGCCGGCCACGCGCGGTTTTTTCTGGAGTGCCGCACCATGAACCGAATTCTCATCGGGCTGATCGGCCGGCGCATCGCGGTCACCGCGCTGACGCTGCTGATCGTGTCCGCGATCATCTTCACGATCACGAACCTGCTGCCGGGCGACGCCGCGCAGGCCGCGCTCGGCCAGTCGGCGACGCCGGAGACGGTCGCCGCACTGCGCCAGCAGTTCGGTCTCGACATGCCGGCGCACGTGCGTTACGTGCACTGGCTCGCGGGCCTCCTGCACGGCGATTTCGGCCGGTCGCTGTCCGGCGACATGCCGGTGTCGGAGCTGATCGGCGGGCGCCTGCCGAAGTCGCTCGCGCTCGCGGCGATCACGACCGCCGTGTCGGTGCCGATCGCGCTGCTGCTCGGCATCCTCGCGGCGGTCAAGCGCGAGTCGGTGGTCGACCGCGTGATCAGCCTCGGCACGCTGTCGCTCGTCGCGACGCCGGAGTTCCTGATCGCGACGGTCGCCGTGCTCGTGTTCGCGGTGAAGCTGCGCTGGCTGTCCGCGTTGTCGTACAGCGGCCCGATCGAAAGCCTGCACGACTTCCTGCGCGCGTATGCGATGCCGGTGCTGACGCTGTGCGCGGTCGTGATCGCGCAGATGGCGCGCATGACGCGCGCCGCGGTGATCGAGCAACTGAGCGCGTCGTATGTCGAGATGGCCGTGCTCAAGGGCGCGAGCCCCGCTCGCGTCGTACTGCGCCACGCGCTGCCGAACGCGATCGGCCCGATCGCCAATGCGATCGCGCTGAGCCTGTCGTACCTGCTCGGCGGCGTGATCGTCGTCGAGACGATCTTCAACTATCCGGGCCTGGCGAGCCTGATGGTCGACGCCGTCAGCAACCGCGATTTCCCGCTGGTCCAGGCGTGCACGCTGATCTTCTGCGTCGCGTACCTGACGCTCGTGCTGTTCGCCGACCTCTGCTCGATCGTGTCGAACCCGCGACTGCGCACCTGAGCGTTCCGTCCACCTTCCGAGATGCCGCCCATGCACCCGACCGAACCCGTTCAACGCAGCAGCGCGCTGCCGCCGCCCGGCGATCCGCATCCGCCGTGGGGCGCGCCGACGCCGCCCGCCGCGCCCGCTCCCGAGCATCCGCGCAAGCGCCGCCGCGCCCGCGTGCCACTGACGACCGGCGGCCGCGTCGGCTTCGCGATGGTCGCGCTGATGCTGTTCATCGCCGTGTTCGCGCCGCTGCTCGCGCCGCACGACGTCGGCACGATCGTCACGCCGGACGTGTTCGCGTCGTTCAGCGCGAAGCTGCCGTTCGGCTCCGACTTCCTCGGCCGCGACATGTTGAGCCGGATCCTGTACGGCACGCGGTTGACGGTGCTGCTCGCGCTCGCCGCGGTGCTGCTCGCCGCGGTGACCGGCACGACGCTCGGGCTGCTCGCGACCGTGTCCGGCCGCGCGGTGGACGAGACGATGAGCCGGCTGCTCGACGCGCTCACGTCGATTCCGTCGAAGATGTTCGCGCTGATGTTCGTCGCCGCGTTCGGCTCGTCGCTGCCGCTGCTGGTGCTCACCGCCGCGGTCAGCTACATGCCGGGCTCGTACCGCATCGCGCGTGCGCTGGCGGTCAACATCAGCACGCTCGAATTCGTGCAGGTGGCGAAAGCGCGCGGTGAAAGCGCGCTGTACATTGCGTGCGTCGAGATGCTGCCCAACATGATCCATCCGATGCTGGCGGACACCGGGCTGCGCTTCACGTTCGTCGTGCTGCTGCTGAGCGGCCTGAGCTTTCTCGGGCTCGGCGTGCAGCCGCCGTATGCGGATCTCGGCTCGCTCGTGCGCGAGAACATCGCGAGCCTCGGCGACGGCTCGGCCGTCGCGATCATGCCCGCGGTCGCGATCGCGATCCTGACGGTGGGCGTCAACCTGATGATCGACGGTTTGCCGCATCGCGGCCGCCGCAAGGGCGCGGCTGCCGCCGCGGGAGAACACTGATGCGGGATGAATCGACTCCGGAATCGACGCCGCTCGTCGAGGTGCGCGGGCTGCGCGTGGTCGGCGGCCGTCCGGGCGGCGCGGAAACGACGATCGTCCACGACGTCGACTTCGACATCGGGCGCGGCGAGGTGCTCGCGTTGATCGGCGAATCGGGCTCCGGCAAGACGACGATCGCGCTGTCGCTGATGGGCCACGCGCGCGCCGGCTGCCGGATCGCCGGCGGCTCGGTGAAGCTCGGCGGCACGGACGTGTGCACGCTGAGCGCGCAGGCGCTGACCGCGCTGCGCGGCCGCAAGGTCGCGTACATCGCGCAGAGCGCGGCCGCCGCGTTCAATCCGTCGCGCACGATTCTCGACCAGGTGATCGAGAGCGCGCTGATCCACAAGACGATGACCAGGCGCGATGCGCAGGCGAAGGCGGTCGAGCTGTTCCGCGCGCTCGCGCTGCCCGAGCCGGAGACGATCGGCAGGCGCTATCCGCACCAGGTGTCCGGCGGGCAGTTGCAGCGGCTGATGGCCGCGATGGCGCTGATCACCGATCCGGAACTGGTGATCCTCGACGAGCCGACCACCGCGCTCGACGTGACCACGCAGATCGACGTGTTGCAGGCGTTCAAGAGCGTGATCCGGCGCTGCGGGATGAGCGCGGTGTACGTGTCGCACGATCTGGCCGTGGTCGCGCAGATGGCCGATCGCATCGTCGTGCTGAGCGACGGCGTGATCCGCGAGACGGGCGCGACCGAACAGATCCTGCATGCGCCGGCGCATCCGTACACGCAGAGCCTGATCGCGGCGGTCACGCCGAACGATGCCGAACGCGACGCGAAAGCGGCGAGCGCCGCGCCGGCGCCCCTGCTCGAGGTGCGCGGCGCGGTCGCCGGCTACGGCGGCCGGACCGCGAAGGGCTGGCCCGCGAAGCTGATCCTGCACGAAGTCGACCTGCGCATCGGGCGCGGGCAGACGGTCGGCGTGATCGGCGAATCGGGGTCGGGCAAGACCACGCTCGCGAAAGTGATCGCGGGCCTCGTGCCGGCGACGGCCGGGCAGATCCTGCTCGACGGCGAGCCGCTCGCGCTCGATATCGGCAAGCGCTCGAAGGAGCAGCACCGCCGCGTGCAGATCGTGTTCCAGAACGCCGATACCGCGCTCAACCCCGTGCATACCGTCGAGCGCACGCTGGCGCGGCCGCTCGCGTTCTATCACGGGATCCGTGGTGCGCGGGCGCGGCAGCGCGTCGCGGAGCTGCTCGAGCTCGTGCGGCTGCCGCAGGCGGTGGCCGGGCGGCGCACCGGAGAATTGTCCGGCGGGCAGAAGCAGCGCGTGAACCTCGCGCGCGCGCTCGCGGCCGAGCCCGACCTGATCCTGTGCGACGAAGTCACGTCGGCGCTCGATACGGTGGTGGGCGCGGCGATCATGGACCTGCTGCGCGACCTGCAGGCGAAGCTCGGCGTGTCGTACGTGTTCATCACGCACGACATCGCGAAGGTGCGCGCGATCAGCGACGACATCGTCGTGCTGTACGCGGGCCGTCGCGTCGAAACCGGCAGCCGCGACGCGCTGTGCGCGCCGCCTTATCACCCGTATTCGCATCTGCTGGTGTCGTCCGCGCCGGAGTTGCGTGCGGGCTGGCTCGACGATGCGGCCGAGCGTTGTCACCGGCCGCTGGTGCCGATCGGCGCGCGCGAGCACGAGGCCGAGCTGTGTCCGTTCCTGTCGCGCTGCGCGATGCGCGTGGACGGCGTGTGCAACCGCACGGCTCCGTCGCTGCGCACGCTCGGGAACGGTGCGCAGGTGCTGTGCCATCGCAGCGAGGAAGATCTCGCGCGCTTCCAGGCGGAGCCGGTGCCGGCAGGCGGCGCGACGGTGCAGCCGGTACGGCTGTGATGCGCGCCGTCGTTCGTGCATCGTCTCTGCCCGCGCCGGCGATCGACGTTGCGCATAGTGTGCTGCGGCAGGCGCGCAAAACGGCAAATGACGCGTGTGGCGCGCGCGAATACGCGGCAACTGCGCTTTTTGATGGTGATTAAATGATTCTCATTGGACGGTCGCCGATCGTCGTCGCCGGAATGCTCGAGAAAATTCGATGAAACTGGAATCGTACTGGCTGGATACTCGTCCCGCGTTTCGCGCCGGCAGCGAAGGGCCGGTCGAAGGGCGTGCGGACGTGGTCGTGATCGGCGGCGGTTTCACCGGCTTGTCGGCGGCGCTCGCGCTCGCGCAGCGCGGCGTGTCGGTGGTCGTGCTCGAAGCCGCGCAGGTCGCCGGCGAAGCATCGGGCCGCAACGGCGGCCAGTGCAATACCGGTGTCGCGCAGGACTATGCGTCGCTGGCCGCGCGCATCGGCGTCGAGCAGGCGAAGGCGTTCTATCGTGCTTACGCAAGCGCGGTGAAGAGCGTCGAGACGATCGTCGCCGAGCAGGCGATCGACTGCGATTTCCGGCGCGCGGGCAAGCTCAAGCTCGCCGCGAAGCCGCAGCATTTCGCGGGGCTCGAAAAGACCTTTGACGCGTTGCGGCGCGACGTCGATCCGGACATCGAACTGATCGAGCCGTCGCGCATCCGCGATGAAATCGCGTCCGACGGCTTTTACGGCGGACTCCTGCAGCGCAACGGCGCACAGATGCACATGGGCAAGTTCGGCGTCGGGCTCGCGCAGGCGGCCGTGCGTGCGGGCGCACGCGTGTACGAGCACGCGGCCGTCACGCAGCTCGACCGGCTGGACGGCGAGCGGCACCGGATCACCTCCGCCCGCGGGACGATCGTCGCCGATCGCGTGCTGGTCGCGACCGGCGCCTCGCAGCACGGGCCGTTCGCGTGGTTCCGGCGGCGCATCGCGCCGGTCGGGAGCTTCATCGTCGTGACCGAGCCGCTGCCGGATGCGCAGTTGAACCGGCTGTTCCCGCATCGCCGCGCATACGTGACGTCGCGCCAGATCGGCAACTACTTTCGCGTGACGCCCGACAACCGGCTGCTGTTCGGCGGCCGCGCGCGCTTCGCGATGTCGAGCCCGCGCTCCGATGCAAAAAGCGGCGACGTCCTGCGTGCGGGCATGGCCGGCTATTTCCCGGAACTGGCGAACGTGCGGCTCGACTACTGCTGGGGCGGGCTGGTCGACATCACCGCTGACCGGCTGCCGCGCGCGGGCCAGCATGACGGGCTCTATTACTCGATGGGCTACAGCGGCCACGGCGTGCAGATGTCGGTGCACATGGGCCGCGTGATGGCCGACGTGCTGTATGGCGCGGCCGCGTCCAACCCATGGCGCGAGCTCGACTGGCCGGCGATCCCGGGCCATTTCGGGCACGCGTGGTTCCTGCCGGTCGTCGGCGCGTATTACCGGATGCAGGATTTCCTGCACTGAAGCGAGCGCCCGGGAGAATTCGATATGACAGTGCAATTCATTGGCTCGGTGGGCTCGCCGCGTGGCGCACAGCCCGTGTCGCCCGCGATCGGCGACGTGCTGCGCACGATCGATGCATCGTTCGCGCAGCCGCTGAACCTCGATACGCTCGCGGCGGTGGCCGGGCTGAGCGTGTCGCGTTTCACCGCGCGTTTTCGCAGCGAAACCGGGCTGTCGCCGCACCGCTATCTGTGTCTCGTGCGGATACGGCGGGCGCAGGACCTGTTGCGCGCCGGTCTCGCGCCGTCGGTCGTCGCGACCGACGTCGGCTTCTTCGACCAGAGCCATCTGTGCCGGCATTTCCGGCGCGTACTCGGGATCACGCCGCGCGATTACGTAGTCGCCCGCACGGGCGGCGCGCCGGTGCGAACGCCATCGACGCGCCAGCGCGCCGCACACCGCGAAGCGTCGTGTCACGCGGCGTAGGCGCACGCATGGACGACACGCCCCGCTGAGGATGTCCGGCTAAAGCGCCGGCAAACGACGATTTCCGATATCGCGTGACCGCTTTCGAACGAATCCGTCACGCACTGCACAGGAGCAGAAATGACCGCAGTTTTCGTGTTGCACCGGGCCGACGGCGCACCGTCTTCCACCGCATTCCGCAAGCAGGCGTTCGGCGCGAGCGATCCGTTCGCGTCGCATCGCGAGATTGCGTGGGAAGGCCCCGACGCGATGGCCGCGGGGCGGATCGTTTTCGACGGCGAACTGGACGTGGCGAGCTTTCCGCACATCGAAACCCTGGCCGTCATCCAGGGCGAGCTGACGCTCGAAGCGGTCGGGGCCGCGCCGCTGGTGGTCGGCCCGGGACAAGGCGCCGTCATCGGCGGCGGCACCGCACTGCGCATCGCCGCGCAATCGCCGGTACTCCTGACGTTCTGCGCGGCCGCGTGCGCGCAACCGACGAAATGCGGCGTCTTCGCGCTGCGCGCCGACGCCGACTTCAAGCCGTCCGCCACGCTGCCGGCCGAGGCGCTGCTCGGCCCCGCGCCGCAATGCCGCAGCGACAACGTGTTCACCGACGACGGCGCCGGCTACTGCGCGGGCACGTGGGATTCGACGCCGTATCACCGGATCGTCCGGCCGCATCGCGCGAACGAGTTCATGTTCCTGCTGGACGGCGGCGTGCGGTTCGCGGCGCCCGACGGCAGCGTGCAGTCGCTCGGCACCGGCGATGCGCTGTTCGTGCCGCGCGGCGCGTCGATCGGGTGGGAAAGCAGCGAGCGCGTGGCGAAGTTCTACGTGATGCAGAACGTCAAACCTTCCACCGAACGAGACTGAGCATGTCCCCTCCGCTGCGCCATATCGAAACCTTGTCCACGCCGCCGGCCGCGGCCGACGTCGTCGTGATCGGCGGCGGCATCATCGGCGTCTTCACCGCCTACTACCTGGCCCGCCGCGGCATCTCGGTCGCGCTCGTCGAGAAGGGGCGCATCGGCGCCGAACAGTCGAGCCGGAACTGGGGCTGGTGCCGCCAGCAGAACCGCGATGCGCGCGAGTTACCGATGGCGAGCAAGAGCATCGATCTGTGGGAACGATTCGCGGCCGAATCCGGCGAAGACACCGGCTTTCATCGCTGCGGGCTGCTGTATCTCAGCAATGACGAAGCCGAATTGTCCCGCTGGGCGAGCTGGGGCGAATTCGCGAAGACGGCAGGCGTGACCACCTACATGCTCGACAGCAAGCAGGCCGCCGAACGCGGACGGGCGACCGGGCGGCAGTGGAAGGGCGGCGTGTTCTCGCCGACCGACGGCACGGCCGATCCGGGCAAGGCCGCGCCGGCCGTGGCCGCCGCACTGATGAAGCTGGGCGGCAGCGTCCACCAGCACTGCGCGGCGCGCGGCATCGAACTCGAAGGCGGCCGCGTCGCGGGCGTCGTCACCGAGGCCGGCGTCATCAAGACCCGAACGGTCGTGATGGCCGGCGGCGCCTGGGCGTCGTCGTTCTGCCGCCAGCTCGGCATCCGGTTTCCGCAGGCGTCGATCCGTCAGTCGATCCTGAGCGTATCGCCCGTCGACACGCCGCTGCCCGATGCGATGTACACGTCCGGCGTGTCCATCACGCGCCGCAGCGATGGACGCTATGCACTCGCGATCAGCGGCCGCGCGCGCGTGGACCTGACGCCGCAGTTCCTGCGCTTCGCGCCGCAATTCGTGCCGATGTTCGCGAAGCGCTGGCGCAACCTGCTGCCGGGCGGCCTCGAAGGCGTGCGCGGCGGCCATGAAACGCTGAAGCACTGGCGCCTCGACGCGCCGACGCCGATGGAGGCCGTGCGCATTCTCGATCCGAAGCCGGACATGCCGACCGTCACCGAAACGTACCGCCGCGCGGCCGAACTGTTGCCCGAACTGCGCGACGCGAAGATCACGCACGCGTGGGCCGGGTTCGTCGACAGCACGCCGGACGGCGTGCCGGGCATCGGCGAAGTGCCGGGCGTGCCGGGGCTGATCCTCGCGGCGGGGTTTTCGGGGCATGGCTTCGGCATCGGCCCGGGCGCCGGGCACCTGATCGCCGATCTCGCGTCCGGTGCGCAACCGTTCGTGGACCCGGCGCCGTACCGGCCCGGCCGGTTCAGCGAGTCCGCGTGGGGCAAGGTCGCCGATTTCTGATGCAACGCCGTCACATGGATGAGAGTCCGCTCGTATCCGACGCGCATCGCGCCGGGCCGCCCGCGAGCGGCCGGATCGGTGCGGTGAACGTTCGCCGGCCCGGCAGTGCGATGCGACAGCTTGGGAGTGCCTGATGCGTTTCAGTTCGTACTGGCTCGATACGTCGGAGCCATTCGTGAGCCACTCGCCGGAGTTGCCCGACGGCAGTTGCGACGTGGTGGTGGTGGGCGGCGGGATCACGGGTTCGGCCGCCGCGCTGGCGCTGGCCAAGAAAGGTGCGCGCGTGGTCGTCTGCGAGGCGGGCACCGTCGGCCAGGCGGCGTCGGGGCGCAACGGTGGCATGTGCAACAACGGCTTCGCGCAGGATTATGCGTCGCTGTCGCAACGTCTCGGCACGGAACTGGCGAACCGCCTGTATCTCGCGTTCGACGCGGGCGTCGACACGGTCGAGCGGCTCGTCAACGAAGAGTCGATCGATTGCAATTTCGCCCGCACCGGCAAGCTGAAGCTCGCGGCGAAACCCGAGCACTACGACAAGCTCGCGCGCAGCCACGCATTGCTCGCGGCGAGCGTGGACCCCGACACGCGCCTCGTGACGAAGGCCGAACTGCGCGACGAGATCGGCTCGGATCGTTATCACGGCGGGTTGCTGTTCGGCAAGAGCGCGGGGATGCATGTCGGTCGATATGTGCGCGGCCTGGCGCGCGCGGCCCAGGCGCGCGGCGCGCACATCGTCGAGCAGGCGCCGGTGCTGGGCCTGAAGCGGCAAGCGGGCGGCGCGTATGCGGTCCGCACACCGCGCGGCGAGATTCGTGCGCGCCAGGTGCTGCTCGCGAGCGGCATTTCGCACGTCGGGCCGTTCGGCTGGATTCGCCGCAGGGTCGTGCCGGTGGGCGCCTTCATCATCGTCACCGAGCCGTTGCCGCGCGAGTGGCTCGATCGCCTGTTGCCGACGCGCCGGATGGCCACTGACACGAAGAACTTCGTCAACTTCTTCCGCACGACGCCCGATAATCGGCTGCTGTTCGGCGGGCGCGCGCGGTTCGCCACGTCGAACCCGCGTTCGGACGAAAAGAGCGGCGCGATCCTGCGGCATCAACTCGCCGCCGTGTTTCCCGAGCTGGCCAGCGTGCGCATCGACTATTGCTGGGGCGGGATGGTCGACATGACGGCCAACCGGCTGCCGCGCGCGGGCGAGCGCGACGGCGTTTACTACTCGATGGGCTATAGCGGCCACGGCACCCACATGGCCACGCTGATGGGCACGTTGATGGCCGAGATCATGGACGGGCGCGCGGAGCTTAACCCGTGGCAAGGTTTCGACTGGCCGGCCATTCCCGGGCATTTCGGCAAACCGTGGTTCCTGCCGTTCGTCGGCGCCTGGTATCGACTGAAGGACACTCTGCAATGAATTCCCCTGTTGTTCACCTGATGCAAGCCGGCAGGCTCGATCGCTTCTTCATCGACGGCGACTGGGTGTTGCCCGACGGCAGTGACCGGTTCGCGGTCGTCAGCCCGTCCACCGAAGACACGCTGGGCGAGATCCCGCTCGGCAGCGCGCGCGACGCCGACCGCGCGGTGCAGGCCGCGCGCCGCGCGTTCGAGCGCTGGTCCGCGACTTCACCGCAGGAACGCGCCGCGTTGCTCGACCGCGTGCATGCGCTGATGCTGGAGCGTGCCGAACTGTTCGCCACGGCGCTCGCGATGGAAATGGGCGCGCCGATCGGCTATGCCCGCGGTGCGCACGTGCCGCTCGCGGCCGAACATATCCGCGTCGCACGCGACAACCTGGCGAACTACGCGTTCGTCAGGCAACGCGGCACGACCGCGGTCGTGCGCGAGCCGATCGGCGTCTGCGCGCTGATCACGCCGTGGAACTGGCCGATCTACCAGATCACCGCGAAGGTCGGGCCCGCGCTCGCGGCCGGCTGCACGGTCGTGCTGAAGCCGAGCGAGCTGTCGCCGCTCAGCGCGCTGCTGTTCGCTGAAGTGATCGCCGATGCGGGCGTGCCCGCCGGCGTATTCAACCTCGTGAGCGGCAGCGGCGAGACGGTCGGCGCCGCGCTGTCGTCGCACCCGGAGGTCGACATGGTGTCGATCACCGGATCGACGCGTGCCGGCGTGCTGGTCGCGCAGGCGGCGGCGCCGACCGTCAAGCGCGTCGCGCAGGAGCTCGGCGGCAAGTCGCCGAATATCGTGTTGCCGGATGCGGACCTGTCGCGCGCGATCGCGCCGGGCGTGGCCGCCGCGTTCCGCAACATGGGGCAGTCGTGCAGCGCGCCGACCCGCATGATCGTGCCGCGCGCCTTGCTCGGCGCGGTCGAGGAGCTGGCTGCTGCGGCGGCGCGCACGCTGGTCGTCGGCGATCCGTTCGCCGAGGCCACGACGCACGGGCCGCTCGCCAACCGCGCGCAGTTCGGGCGGGTCGCGCAGATGATCGACGCGGGCATCGACGAACGCGCGAAGCTGATCGCCGGCGGCCCCGGCCGGCCGGCGGGGCTCGAGCGCGGCTTTTATGCGCGGCCGACGATTTTCTCCGACGTGCGCACCGACATGACGATCGCGCAGCAGGAGATCTTCGGCCCGGTGCTGGCGATCCTGCCGTACGACACCGTCGACGAAGCGGTCGCGATCGCGAACGACACGGTCTACGGGCTCGGTGCGCACGTGCAAGGCACCGACAAGGCGCAGGCCCGCGCGGTGGCTGCCCGCATCCGCGCGGGGCAGGTGCATCTGAACTATCCGGCATGGGACCCTCAGGCGCCGTTCGGCGGCTACAAGCAGTCGGGCAACGGCCGCGAGTACGGGATCGAAGGGATGGAGGAGTATATGGAGATCAAGTCGATCGTCGGCTTTTACGACTGACCCGGCCGCCGCGCGCGGTTCGCGCCGGCGGTACAGTTGGAAGCCCGCTACTTTCCGAAGGTGCCGAAATTGGAACTGGATAACCCCGTCATTCCCGCCCCGTTGCTGCAAGCGCATCACGCGCACTGGGCGAAGCTGCGCCGCGACCTGCATGCGCATCCCGAATTGCGATTCGAAGAACACCGGACGGCCGACGTCGTCGCGAGCGAGCTCGAAGCGCTCGGCTATGCGGTGTCGCGCGGGCTGGGCGGCACGGGCGTCGTCGCGAGCCTGCCGGGCGCCGATCCGGCGCGCGGGATCGTGCTGCGCGCCGATCTGGACGCACTGCCGATCCACGAAGCCAATGATTTCGCGCATGCGTCGTGTACGCACGGGATCATGCATGCGTGCGGCCATGACGGCCATACCGTGATGCTGCTCGGCGCCGCACGCGTGCTGAAGGAGCTGCCGCAGTTGCCCGGCACCGTCCATTTCGTGTTCCAGCCGGGCGAAGAGGGCGGCGCGGGCGCACGCAGGATGATCGACGACGGGCTGTTCGAGCAGTTCCCGACGGAGGCGGTATTCGGCATGCACAACTGGCCCGGGTTGCCGGCCGGGCATTTCGGGTTGCGCACGGGCCCGATCATGGCCGCCGGCTCGCGCTTCAGGATCACGGTGACGGGCAAGGGCGCGCACGCGGCGCAGCCGCACCTGGGCATCGATCCGGTGCCGCTCGCCTGCTCGATGGTGCTGCAATGTCAGACCATCGCCGCGCGGCACAAGGATCCGGTGGATCCCGCGGTCATCTCCGTCTGCATGTTCCATGCGGGCACGACGGACAACGTGATTCCCGACACCGCCGAGTTGCGCGGCACGATCCGCACGCTGTCGTCGGCCTTGCAGCAGAAGCTGCAGCACGACGTGCGGCTCGCGTGCGAGGCGCTGGCGAGTGCCTATGGCGCGCAGGTCGACGTGGAGTTTTTCCAGTACTACCCGGCGACGGTCAACACGCCGGCCGAGACGGCGCTGTGCGAAGCGGTGATTCGCGACACGTTCGGCGACGCGCGCGTCGACCGCGACGTGCCGCCGAACATGACGTCCGAGGATTTCGGTTTCATGCTGGAGGAGCGGCCGGGCGCTTACGTGCTGATCGGCAATGCGCAGGACGGCGCGAGCGCACCGGCGCTGCATCACCCGAAATACGACTTCAACGACGAGATCATTCCGGCTGGCGTCCGCTATTGGGTCGCGTTGGCGCAGCACTACTTCGCGCGATCGCGATGATGCGCGCAGCCGACATTGAAGTCGGGCCATGGTGCACGACGACACTTTTATAAAGACTGCTTGATGAAACAGGACAACGAAATGAACGATTCCGACACGATGCCGGCGCTTCGCTACCGGCGCTTCACAGCCGCGGACGTCCCCGCGGCCCATGCGCTGACCGTCGCGCTTCGCTGGCCGTTCAGGGCGGAAGACTGGCAGTTTTCCGCGGACACGTCGACCGCATTCGCGGCCGAGGAAAACGGCGTGGTGATCGGCACGGCGATGTGCTGGAAGTACGGTGCCGATCGCGCGGCAATCGGGCATGTGATCGTGGCCGACGCGCATCAGGGGCGGGGCATCGGCCGCAAGCTGATGGAGCTGCTCATCGACGAACTGGGGCCGCGCGTCACGTTCCTGCATGCGACGCCGGCCGGTCGGCCGCTGTACGAGAAGCTGGGTTTCAACGTGTGCGGCTCGCTGGGCCAGTATCAGGGGAACGTGGTGCGGCCGGCCGCCGTGGTCCTGCCCGAAGGCGTGCGGCTGCGCGCCGGAACGCCGGCCGACTGGCCGCGCCTCGTCGAGCTGGACGCGCGCGCGTCCGGCCTCCAGCGCGATGCGTTGATGGCCGCGCTGTTCCAGCGCGGTGAAAGCGTCGTGCTCGAACGCGATGGCGAGGTGGTCGGGTTTTCGGTGCTGCGGCGCTTCGGGCGCGGCGACGTGATCGGCCCGGTGGCTGCACCGCGCGCGAGCGACGATGCGTATGCGAAGGCGCTCGTCAGCCATTGGCTGACGCAACGGGAAGGCGAATTCGTCCGCATCGACGTGCCGGACGGGACCAGTCTGCCGGACTGGCTGGCCGAACAAGGTTTGGCGCGGGTCGATACGTGTTCGAAGATGGTGCGCAACGCGCCCGCCGCAGCGCACGAAGGGCCGGCCGATCCGGCCTGCGGGCAGTACGCGCTCGTCAGTCAGGCGATGTTGTAGTCCGCGGCGACGCCCGCGGGTTCGCCTCGCGCGCCCGGCCCGGCGTTGCCGGGCCCAGGCGGCGATCGCTTTACCTCACCGGCGTGAGAACCGGCGCGCCCTTGTTCTTGAGCAGCATCACGACGAATTTTGCCGGCTTCGTGCTGCTGGCGTTTCGTCCAACCGTGTGCACGTCGTCCGGTCCTTCATGGTACGTGTCGCCGGCATGGAGCGTGACCGTTTTCCCGCCGTTCAGGCCCATCACGATGCTGCCGTCGAGCACGTAGACGAAGGCATGAGCATCGTGGCGATGCACGGGATCGACGGCCCCGGGCGGATAGTCCACGACGATCATTTCCACTTCCTTGCCCGGGTACTCGGGTAACGGCTCCGTGGTCAGTTGCGTCACCGTGGCGTGCGGGGCGGCGGCGGCCGGCTGAACGGCGGCCAGGAGCGACAGCGCGAGCGGAGCAAGCGCGAGCATGAGGCGTTTCATGTCGTTACTCCAGGTTGGCCTTGTCGAGCCCGAACATCTTGTCGAACGAGCCGGGCACGACGCGGAAGGCGACGTTCAGCCGGTTCCAGCAGTTGATGGCGCCCACAAGGAAGGTGAGATCCGACAGTTCCTTCTCGGAATAGTGGCCCCGCACGCGTTCGTAGAGCTCGTCGGGCACGCCGTGCGACGGGATCTGCGTCAGCGCTTCGGTCCAGGCGAGCGCGGCGCGCTCGCGCGGCGAGAACAGCGTCGACTCGCGCCAGATCGAGACGTGATGCAGGCGCAGTTCGCGCTCGCCGTGGATCTTTGCCATCTTGGTGTGCATGTCGACGCAGAACGCGCAGCCGTTGAGCTGCGACGCGCGAATCTCGACGAGCTCACGGATCGGCGTCTCGATCGTCGTCTTCTGAAACAGTCCGTCGAGTTCGACGAGCTTCTTGGTCAGCTCCGGCGATTGCTGGAAGTAGTTGATACGTTGCGTCATGATCAGTTCTCCTGAAATGTGGAATGTGGAATCGTGACTGCCGGCCCTGCATGTGGCGCCCCACGCACGGCCTGCCTGACGACATCGTAATCGCGGGCCCCGCGGGCCAGTAGTGCCCGGCAGGTGCGCATTCTGTTGCCGCTTCGGCACCAATCCATGTCGGGGGCGCGGTCGATCTCAACCGCAGCGGGAAGGCGCACGGTTCGCTACAGCGCGATGATCGTTTCGCCGCACGGCGCGCCCGCATGTTCCCCGAGCATCGCCCTGAGATCGCGTTCGATCGTGCCGCACAGCGTCGAAATTGGCACGTCGTTCGCGCCACCCTCGAACGGGTTCTCGGTACTCTCGCCGACCTGGTCGAGCGAGGTGTACATCCACGACACCGCGACACTGCACGGCACCACCAGCCAGACCATGTAGCCGTGCATGAAACCGCTCACGCCGTCGTTCAGCCGGTTGAACTCGTTCAGCAAACCGAACGGAAGGGACAGGCAGAAGAACCGGACGAACAGCGAGCTGACGGTCGCGTACTGGCGCGGATACGGGAAATTCTTGAAACGCTCCGCGCGCGACTGGAGGTCGGTGAAATCTCCGATCGTCTTGTGCAGGTCCATGTAGAAGCTCGTCTCGAGGCGGCCGGCCGTGTGCAGCATCGTGAGCGTACGGCGTTGCAGGCTCAGTATGAACGTCGCGATCGACGCGGACGCGCACGCCTGTGCCGCTTCGGACGGTGACAGGTACGCCGGGAGCAGCTCCCGGATGTCCTTCTCCCACTCCGGCACGCGATAGGACCGGCGGTACTCCGCGTTGTAGCGCTTGTTCGTGCTTTCCCAGACGCGCGGGCGGCGCAAGTCGTAGCGCAGCGCGGTGAGCCACGCAAGGTGGCGATAGACGAGGGTTCGCGCGACCTCTTCGTCGCCGACGAAGTCCTGCACGACCTGGCCCCAGCGACGGCTTTTGCTCAGGACACCGATCCAGATGTCCAGCGCGTCCGCGGCGCGGTTGTACGTCTGGACATTCTTGAAGCCGACGATGAACGACGTCGCGGTGCCGAGCAGCGCCACGATCGTCAGCGGGATCGACAACCATCTGACCGAAAAGAACGTGTACAGGACGACCGGGACGGCCCCGAAAACGACGAGCTCGTAAACTTTCCAGCGCGTCCAGATCAGGAATTCCGCCAGCTTGTAGGATTTTCCGAGATGCATGTCGTTGGCCTCATCGAGGACTCAGCGGGGCGCGAGACGCGCAGCGGGTCGGCCACGCACGAGGCGACGGCGGCGAAGGCAGGCGGCGGACCGGGCGGCGCCGCCGCACGGCGCGCGTCGGGTCAGTCGACGACGGTCACGAGATTGACGGCGCCCTGCCTGGCCATCTTGGCGTACGGACACAGGCGCTCCGCGGCGCGTACCCGCTCTTCGGCGATGCTGCGCTCGACGCCGGGCATCCGGACGCGAACCTCGAAGATCAATGCATGACCGCCGTCCATCGGATCACGGCCGAACGCAACCCGCACCTCCACGACGGTCTCGGCCGGCGCCGTGCCGGCGCGTTGCTCGAGCAGGTTCAGCGCGCCGTGAAAGCACGCGGCGTAGCCGGCGGCGAGCAGCTGTTCGGGATTGGTGCCGCCGCCCGGGCCGCCGAGTTCGGCGGGCAGGCGCAGCTCGAGGGCGAGGCTGCCGTCGTCGGAGCGAACGACGCCCGACGCGCGGCCGTGTCCCGTCTCGCCGCCGGTCACGGTGACGCTCGTCGTATAGAGCGGCTGAAACGCGTGGCCCCGATACCGGTCGAGGAGGGAAAGCGGAGGGGCCTGGAGCTTCTTGTCGTCCATGATGCGTGCTCGAGTTCAGCGCCGCTTCGATTCCCGGTCAGTCGTGTGTCGAAGCGTGTGGCGAACGGGGCGGCGCGGCCCCGGGCAGATAGTGTCGCGAGGGACGCGTGGCGCGACGAACGATCGCACGAGCGTTGCGGCGATCTTCCGGTGCGGCGCGATCCCTGGCGGGTCTCCGGGAAAAGACGCCTCCATGCTAGAGGAGCACGATCGGCGGCGGTACGGCCGTCCCGGGCGATTCAATGTTGCCCTTCGGGCACCAATCGGGATCGTGACGCGACGCCCGGGCGTTGCGCGCCGCGCGTCAGCGGTCCAGGCAGGCGCGCAGCGTTCGCGCGTGACGCTGCGCGTCGTCCGCGTCGACGATGTTCGCGAACCCGATGACGAGGCCGCGCGGCGTTTGCCGCGTGTGGCTGTTCGTGTACCAGATCGACAGCGGCAGGACTGCCAGGCCGGCGTCGCGCGCGCGGGCAGCGACGGCGACGTCGTCGACCGGTCCGTCGGGCCCGTCGGTGAACTGCACCGCGAACTGGATGCCGCCCGCCGGCAATTCGACGATCAGCCGCTCGCCGAACGCCTGCCGCAGCGCGTGCACGATCAGCATGCGGCGCTCGCCGTACAGCGCGCGCATCCGCTTCAGGTGCCGCGCGAAGTGACCCTGCTCGATGAAGTCGGCGAGGGCGGCCTGCAGGAGGGGCGGCGAACCGGCATTCATGCTGCACGCCACGCGCTCGACGCGCTCTACCGCGCGCTCGGGCACGACCGCGTAGGCGAGCCGCAGGCCGGGATACATCGCCTTGCTGAAGGTGCTGCAATAGATCACGTGATCGCGTCGGTCAAGGCTCTTCAGCGCCGGCAGCGGGCGGCCGAGATAACGAAACTCGCTGTCGTAGTCGTCCTCGACGATCCACCCCGACGTCCTGGCGGCCCAGTCCAGCAGTGCGATGCGGCGGGACAGCGACAGCGTATGCCCGAGCGGGCTCTGATGCGACGGCGTCACCAGCGCGAAGCGGGCTTGCGGGTCCAGTTGCATGCCGCGCGCGACGTCGATCCCTTCGTCGTCCACCGGCACGGGGACGAGCTGCACGCCGGTCTCGGACAGGAAGCCGCGGGCGAGCAGATAGCCGGGATCCTCGAACCACACGCGGTCGTTCGCCCGTGCGAGGCTGCGCAGCATGAGTTCCAGCGTGGCGCGGTAGCCGCCGGTGACGAAGACCTGGTCCGGCACGCAGGTCACGCCGCGCGACAGCGTCAGATAGGTGGCGATGTGTTCGCGCAGCGGCCGGTAGCCGGCCGGATTCGGATAGCCGAGCAGCGCACGTTCGCCGCTGCGCGCGCGCAACGACACGAGCCGGTGCCAGACCTTGCGCGGAAACGCGTCGAGCGCCGGGAGCCCGGGTTGCAGCGGGCTCGGCTCGCCGCTCATCGCGACGGCGATCGGCTGCGGGCGCGGCGGCGGCAGGAGGTCGGCGGGCGCGACCGACGGGGCGGGCGGGGCCGCCGGGGCCGCCGGGGCCGCCGGGGCCGACGCCCGAGGCGGACTCGCCGGTTCGCCGGGCCGGTTCGGCGGCGTACCGGTGCGTGGCGGCGACGCCCGGGTCAGCGAGAGCGGCAGGGACGGCGAGACGAACGTGCCTGCCGCGCCGCGCATCTGCAGATAGCCCTCGTCGACCAGGATCGTATAGGCCTGTTCGACGGTGCCGCGCGCCGTGTTCAGTTGCGTCGCCAGGCCGCGCAGCGCGGGTACCCGGTCGCCGGGGCGCAGGTGGCCGGCGGCGATCGCGGCCCTGAACCGCTCGCAAATCTGCAGATAAAGCGGCAACTGGTGCTGCCGGTCGATTTCGATGGTCAGCGGAAGGGTGGGCTCGGACATCACGGCTTCTCAGGTCACGCACGCAGGGACAGGATCGGATCCAGCTTGGACTAGTCCGATCGCCGATTCTTGGCACTGATGGATAGGACATGATTCTTCCACAATTGCGTCACGCGATGCGACGGACATGGCCGCCTTCTCCGGATCCGGCACCCGTCATGCCCAGTCGCATTCCCGTCAAATCCAATCGTCAGGAGATTGTGCGATGAAAATCGTTGTCATCGGTGGTTCGGGCCGGATCGGCTCACGTGTCGTCACGCTGCTCGCCGAAGCAGGTCATCAGGCGCTGGCCGCCTCGCCGAGCACCGGCGTCAATACCGTCACGGGAGAGGGCCTGGCCGATGTATTGACGGACGCGGATGTCGTGGTGGACGTGGTGAACGCGCCGTCGTGGGAGCCGCAGGCGGTACTGGATTTCTTCCGCACGGCCGCACGCAATCTCGGCAAGGCCGAAGTGGCTGCGGGCGTGCGCCATCACGTCGCGCTGTCGATCGTCGGCTGCGACCGGATGCCGGAGAACGGCTATTTCCTGGCCAAGGTCGCGCAGGAGCAGGCGATCGAAGCGGCGGGCGTGCCGTACACGATCGTGCGCGCGACGCAATTCATGGAATTCATCGGCGGGATTGCGGATTTCAGCACGCAAGACGGCACGGTCCGCATCGGTGACGGCCTGTTTCAGCCGATCGCCGCGGAAGACGTGTCGGCGCTCGTCGCGCAGGTCGCGCTGGCCGCGCCGCAGAACGGCACGGTCGAGATCGCGGGCCCGGATCGCGCGCCGTTCGCGGAGATCGTCGCGCGCTACCTGAAGTCGGTCGGCGATCCGCGCGCGGTGGTGACCGACCGCGACGCTCGCTACTACGGCGGGCGCGTCGAGGAAACCTCGCTGGTGCCGCTCGGGAATGCGCGACTCGGCCGCATCGGCCTCGACGCATGGCTGGCGCGAAACTGATTCGCGTTCGCACGGGTGACGGTTCGCAGGCGCCCGCGGATCGCGGGCAATCGGAATGATTGGTATGGGGGCAGCGGGAAATGAATCATTCGGAACCATCGGAGTACGGCGTGCGGCGCGACCTGGCCGGTCGTGCCGCTGCCCTGTCGGCGAGCTTTGGCGCGAGCTATGCGGGCATCCTGGCATTCGTTGCCGTGGCGAGCGAGGGCAGCTTCACCAAGGCGGCCGAACGGCTCGGCGTCGGGCGGCCGGCCGTGAGCCGGAACGTCCAGAAGCTCGAGGCGCAACTGAGCACGCGGCTGTTCCAGCGGACCACGCGCACGACCGAACTGACGTGCGAGGGCCGGCGCTTCTACGAGAACTGCCATCAGGGCGTGGCGCAGATCGTCGAAGCCATGAACGACATGCTCGAGTTGCGGCAGGGGCCGCCGCGCGGCCTCATTCGCATCAGCTCGGCCGTGGGCTTCGGCAGGAAGATCGTGGCGCCGCTGCTGGCAAAATTCACGGACGCGTACCCGGACATCGACATCGACCTGCTGCTCGACGACCGGCCGATCGACCTGGTGTCCGAGCGGATCGACGTGTCGTTCCGCAACGGGCGCATCGAGGATTCCAGCATCATCGCGCGCCAATTGATTCCGATGCAGATGGCGCTCTGCGCGGCGCCGTCGTACGTGGCGACGCACGGGCTTCCGCAGCGCCTGGAAGACCTCGACCGGCACACGTGCATCAATTTCAGGTTCGCGAGCGGACGCCTGTTCGAATGGGAGTTCAATGTCGACGGCCGCCCGCAGAAGTACCTGCCGACCTCGCGCCTCACGTTCAACGACACGGACCTGGTACTGCGCGCAGTGTTGAACGGCGCGGGCATTGCACAGTTGGCGGGCTACCAGATCCGCGACCATCTCGCATCGAAGGCGCTCGTCGTCGCGCTGGCGAAGCATGTGCCGGAAGATCGCGGCCACTACATCTGCTATCTGAGCCGGCAACACCTGCCGACGCGCATCCGCATCTTCGTCGACTTCATGACCGAGCAGATTCGCGCGCTCGACCTGAACTGCATGACGCAGTTCAACCGGGAGCTCACGGTTGCGGCATCGACGGGATTGGCTGCTTGAAGCATTCAGGGCTTGGGGGAAGCGGGCGGCCCGCCGGTTTCCATCGAATTCTTCCACTGGTCACAATTCTTTCATCGGTCGAAGCAGCGACGAACCACGCAGGGCAAGTCGAGTGCGTAAAACCGCCTGCCGAATGATCGATAACGGTGTTTTAATGAATGGGCGGTTTATTCAATGTCACGCAATTAAAGTCGAGACAAAACCGGCTGAAATTCAAAACGAATCGGACGTTTGATCAAAATTAAAAAACGATCGATACGGAACGTTTATTTTTCCGGTTTTTGCGGATAAGGTTCGGTTCGGTGAAAGTGATTTGTCAGAAAACGCGGCGATTCATCATCGCGTGCCGCGGTTTCATCGGGTGGCCGCTTTTGCCGATCAGTGTGCGCGACGCCGTGTCGACAGGAACCCCCTGCCGGGGATCCTGCGGCAGGCCCGTCACGCATCTATCCGTTCCGACATCGATGTCATGAGGGCCCATGAACAAGATCATCCGCAGATACGTTGCTTCCGTGATGCCACGCTCGTTGACCGGCCTGGCACTGCTGGTCGCCGCGGCCGGTGCTCACGCGCACGGCCGTTTGACCGAACCGCCTTCGCGTATCGTGCTGTGCACGCAAGGGCAGAATCCGAACTGTCATGTCGACGCCTGGCACGCGAACGCGATGGAGAACGGCAAGTTCTTCCCCGCGACGCAAAGCGGCCTGTCCGATCCGTTCGCGCCGGCCGACGCGAAGAATGCCGCACCGCCGCCGGACGGCGAAATCGCCGGCGCCAGCACGAACGGCCCGCTGCCCGTGCTGAACGAGCAGTCGCCGAGCCGCTGGCAGAAGATCCCGCTGCGGCCGGGTGCGTTGCAGAATTTCAAATGGGAATTCAGCGCCGTGCACAAGACGCGTCGCTGGAACTACTTCATTACTCGCGCCGACTGGAACCCGTCGCAAAAGCTCACGCGCGCGCAGTTCGAGCCCACGCCGTTCTGCACGATCCAGAATCCCGGCCAGCCTTACTGGGATCCGAACGCGAACCTGGTGCCCCAGCAGCCGACCATTCATCAATGCCGGTTGCCGGTGCGTAGCGGTTACCACGTCATCCTCGCGGTGTGGGAAGTCGCGGATACGGCGATGGCGTTCTATCAGGTCGTCGACGCGACGTTCACCAACGGCGATACGACACGCAGCCCGTTCTGATACGGCGGCGACATGACACGCCCGGCGATGCCCGGGCGTCATGAACGGAAGAACACCGCTCAAGCGCGCGGATGCGCTCGTCGACCGACCGGGCCGTGTCCCGCTCGGCTTGCCGAAGCAGCCCCATCATTGCCCCTCCGCCCACCCGCGCGACGCCGTCGTACGACCGGATCGCATCGCCTGAATTTCATCGATTTGAACAATCAGTCGGATGGCTGCGAGCTATCCGTTTGAATTATCGCATCGCGACAATTGCAATAGGGCGATGCGATCACGTGAATATTTCGGGTTTGGATATGGATGGAAATAATCGATTTCAGGGTTGATGCATGATGATTATGTAGTATAACAAATCGAAGTGCTGGCGCTGAGCTGAAGGATCACTACATCGTCCGTCGAATTGTTTTACGTCGTCGAGATAAAGGCGGAATCAATATCGGAATTTGTCTTCAAGTGGCAATTTTGTCAGGTTGATTTCTTTTGAATTCGACCTCGGCGGAGCGTTGTCAATCGAAAGGGGAAATCATGAGCCAGACCGGAATCGAGGGCATGAAAATGAAGCGCAACCAGCCAACCGGAATCATGCGGCGATCGACCTTGAAGGGCGCGCTGGCGCTTCTGCTGGCAGGGTCGTTGTTAGGCGCCGGCACCGGCGCTGCTACGGCGGGCGGGACGGTTACCGGCACGGCGCCGGCATTCGTCTATAGCCCGTACAAGGACGCGACGATTTCGATGAACTGGAACACCAACGTCATCTCGACGAACGTCACGGGTCAGCTGAGCCCGGTGCTGTCGGTGCTGCCAACCGGTGTCCGTACGCTGACGCTCGCGTTCGCGACCGGTGAATGCGGCAGCGAGAACTGGGCGGGCGTCGACGGCGGCGCGATGGCGGCAGCCAATGTGCCGCTGTTCACCGCGGCCAACGTGAATTACGTGATTTCGACCGGCGGCGCGGCCGGCATGTTCACGTGCGGGACGGATGCGGGGATGGCGGCCTTCATCGATCGTTATGCATCGAGCAACCTGATCGGGATCGATTTCGATATCGAGGGCGGGCAGACGCAACAGGTGATCAACGATCTCGTCCAGCGCGTGGCCGTCGCCCAGCAGAAGTATCCCGGCCTGCGCTTCAGCTTTACGCTCGCGACGCTGGCCCCTTCCCAGCAAGGCGCGACCACGGCCAGCTCGTGGGGTGCCAGCGCCCCCGACAGCTTCAACATCTACGGTGACTGGGTCATGCAGGCGATCCAGGCGGCTGGCCTGAAGAACTACACCATCGACCTGATGACGATGGACTACGGGTCGGCTAGCGCGGGGAACTGCGTGGTCGCGAACGGCACCTGCCAGATGGGACAGTCGGCGGTCCAGGCGGCGATGAACCTGCACGATCACTGGGGCGTCCCGTACAGCCAGATCGAGCTGACGCCGATGATCGGCGGCAACGATGTGGTCGGCGAAACCTTTACGCCGGCGGACGCGGACACCGTGGCGCAGTTCGTGAAACAGAACGGTCTCGCGGGTGTCCACTTCTGGTCGTTCGACCGCGACGTCGATTGTCCGCCCGGCGCCGCCTCGTCGACGTGCAATTCGATCGGCGGTGTCGGTACGCTTGGTTATGCGAACCGGTTTGCCAACCGCCTGTCGTCCGGCCGGTGAACGAAGCCCCACAGCGGAGGAGACCATGCGGGCCGTCTGCATCAGCATCATTGCGACGACGTTTCCCGTGGTCTCCGATTGCCGCGACCGGCAACCGGAGGCATCGCCGGTGTCGAGAGCCGGGCCGCCGGCACTCGGCGGATGCGCTCGCCGGGGCGGCGCGTCAGCGTCCGCCCTGGGACGACGCGCCACGCTTGTCGAAGAAGTGCCCCATCAGTTCGAGCAGCGGCCGGCGTCGCTTGGTCACGGCGAATGCCCACTCGTGGGTCTGGCGCGGCGCCTCGGCCGTCGAGACGGCATCGAGCAGACGTTGTGCGCGCGGCAGGTCGTACCATGGCAACCAGGGGTACGCATGATGGGCGACGTGAAGGTTGAAATTCAGGATCACCCAGCGTGACCAGAGCGGAACGTTGGCGCAGCTGTGCGACACCACGTCCTGCTCCCAGAGCGGCGGGCGTGCCGCGTCGTCGGCCAGCAGCGGGATCTCGGCGTGATGCGGAAGGTTGAGCAGTTCGACGGCCATCAGCAACACGACCCACAGGATCGTCGAGAACGCGATGAGGCTGCCGAGCACGCCCGCACGATACGCCAGCGCGCCGACCGCCGCGTAACCGGCCAGGTAGAGCGCGCCGAACGCGATCTCGGTATTCGATTTCGCGCGATGCGCGGGCGTGTCGCGGTGCAGGAACGGTGCGATCCAGTGGCTGAGGAAATGATTGAACGCCATCATCGGGATCCAGTGCCGCCAGATGAATTCGAGCGTACGCGCGCCGCTTTCCGTCATCACGGAAAACTTCTGGATCATCTTGCGGTTCTCCGGATCCCGTGTCGGGTGCGCGGTCCACGCGTGATGGCCCAGATGCGATCTGCGCCGCGGCAGGTACGGCAACCCGATGATCCATCCGCAGAGATGGCCGATGGCCTCGTTGCACGCGCGCGAACGCGATGCGGCGTTGTGCAGTGCCTCGTGCATGATCAGGTAGAGGTGAATCAGCGCGAGCATGGCGAGGACGAGCGCGGCGATGCGTCCGGGCCCGCCGGCGAGCCAGAGCACCCATGCAGCGGCAAGCAATGCGACATCGGCGCACCAGAGCGCGAGCGTCAGGTGTCCCGTGGGTCCGTTCGGCAATGTCGCCTTGACCGAGCGCCATTCGTCTTGGGTCATGTGCTACCTCGATTGAGTGGATTGATGGGGAGCGCGGCGCGTGGCCGGCACGGATGTCAGGTGGACAGGATGCGTTGGCCGATCTCGCGGTAGGCGGCATCGAGCACGTCGATGTGTGCGTCGAGTCCGTTCTTGCTCGCGAAGCCGTGGTCCCGCCGGGCGAGCAGCAGGCAGTCGTAGCGCGCGCCGCGGCTCCAGTGCCACGCCGGCAAATAGGCCGTGATGCGGAATCCGGCGTCGAGCATCGCCTTGACCAGGGTCAGCTTGTCGGCGAGCACGATCGCGCCGACATAGGTCGTCGTGCCGCGCCGTTTCAGGAAACGCAGCAGATCGGCCGTGACGTCGCGCTCGGTCATGTACGGGCCGCCGGCATGCTGGCAGAGATAGATCGCATCGGCCCGCTCGTCGACACGAAACGTGAAGTCGTCCGCGCACTCGTACCCGTGCCCCCAGAAACAGGTATCGGGATACGGTGCCGGCGTTCCGGCGACACCGAGCGGTTCGAAGATCGCGCTGCGCAGAACGTCGGATTCGCGGAAGATCGGCGAGAGCGGCAGGCAATGTTTGAAGCGCGGCGAGCGGAATGTCTCGAGCGCGATGACGTGATGTTCACGCACGCCATGCGCGCTGTCGGGTGACCCGTCGTGTCCGACCACGACGCCATCGAGATGACGCAGCAACGCACGCAGCGCGATATCGGTGCGGGCAATCGCGAACGCCAGGTCGTGATCCGCGGCCGGCAACGTGTCGATCGCGGATTGCATCAGCGCCGACAGGACACCCAGGTGACGATGGTCCCGGGAAATCATCGCGCGGCCGTATTCCCACGAGCGATTCTGCGCGTTGTAGCTGACGCTCATGCAACCGATCGTCGCGTGCGTCTCCTCTTCGGCGACGAACCACAGTTCCGATTTGTTCGAGACGGCGCGCCTCACGTAGCCCGCATCGAGACAGGGGTGCGACGAGTCGCCGTATTCCCGTTCGAACAGCGCGCAGATTCCCGATGTGTCCGACACCGTTCCGCGGCGTATCCGGAGTGGCCGGTGGCGGGCGCCGTTGGGCTCGACGCGGTTCCCGCCTGCAGTGCTGACATCAATTGAATTCATCGCCTTGCTTGCCCTGGTGAGGATGGATGGTTGCGCGAATCGGGAGGCGACCCGCGCATCGTCGGCGACGACTTTAATTATCCTTACGTTTGATTGTCAAACAAATTCAAGCGATTTATTCATTGTTTATTTCATTTGAATGATGAGGGTGATGGTTGTCGAAAATGAGCGTGAAGTCATGAAGCGAATGGCTGGTGTCGGCTTGTGTGGCGGGGCTCGGAGAGGGTTTTGCGCGTCGTCATAAACTGGTTTGACGAGATGAATGTGGTATCCGAGAATTACCTTCGTAAATTGAATAATTCATTGGAGTGGTTGAGGTGCTGTAAACAAAAATATCGTGACATCGGTTCCATTTTTTAGTTTTGGAAAACAAAGATGTTTTATTTTTTCTTTTGATGCGTTATCGGTGTTCAATGTAAAAAATCCGATTTTTGCCGGCTGCGGTCGCCGCGCATCGGCGGTGCTCGACCATCACGAAGTTGACGGCTTGCCGGCGCCCACCATGCCCACAAAAATCGACAAATCGGAACAGATGGGCGCAGTGTTCCCGCCTACCATCCGCACGTACCTCGCGCATTCGCGCACCACCGCCGTATCGGCAGAGGCATCGCCCGCGTTCCGCTGCACACGTCTCTCCGCACCCTCGCATCCTGACAAGCCGCCCAACAGGCAAAGGATTCGCCATGTCCACCAGATCGTTCGCGTCATTCGTGCTGATGCTGCTGCTCGCGGCGTGCGGCGGCGACTCGGATTCGTCCGCGCCCGGCAGCGCGTTCGCGGCTTCCTCGGCGCGCGCATCGCAGGCCGCCGCGTGGAAACCGCTCGTGCCGGGCACGAGCTGGCAATGGCAGATCGACGGCAACCGGATCAACGAGACGGTGCTGGACGGCGTGAACAACCCGCGCAAGATGTTCGACGTCGACATGGAGCTGACCGATGCCGGCACGATCCAGCGCCTGAAGGCGAAGGGCATCTATGTTGTCTGCTACATGGAGGTGGGCGGGCGCGAGGACACCCGTGGCGACGCCGGCAAGTTTCCGGACAGCGTGCTCGGCAATCCCGTCGAAGGATACGAGGATCACGAACGCTGGCTGGACATTCGCCAGACCACGATCCTGATGCCGCTGATGCTGGCACGCCTCGACCAGGCGAAGAAAAAGGGCTGCGACGGCATCGAGCCGGACCTCGACGACAGCTATCGCCAGGAAACCGGCTTTCCGCTGACGCGCGACGATCAGCTGCGATACAACACGGCGCTGATCGCCGCCGCGCACGATCGCGGGATGTCGATGGGCCTCAAGAACGGTTCGGGAATCGCCGCCGCGATGGCGAAAGTGGCCGACTGGGCGCTCAACGAGCAGTGCAACAGGTTCCACGAGTGCGGCGACTATGCGAGCTTCATCGCGCTGAACAAGGCCGTGTTCAATGTCGAGTACACGCTCCCCGACGGCATGACGCTCGCGGCGTTCTGCCCGGCGGACAACCAGGCCAATTTCGACGGCATTCTGAAACTGTCGAGCGACACGCTCGCGGCGCTGCCGCGTGCGGCGTGCCGGTTCGAGTGAACGGCGGCGCGCGTCGCCGCGTGCGATCGCATCAGCCGCGATGACGACACGGGCATCGCGGCTGCGCGCACGGACGGGGGCGTGCGCGCAGGCGTCGGTGCGGCATCGACGGCATTCCGGTTCGCGGCCCGCGTCGCCCGGGCCGGCCATTGACCCAGGTCAACCCCATTCCTCATGCAAGCCATACAGTCGAGTCGAACGCTCGCGCGATGCCGCACGCGACTGCGCGCCGCATGCAGGATGGCGGCGGCGACGGGGCCGGATTCGCGCCGGGCGTGTTCATGCCGCCCGCTGGCGGGCGGAACGCGATGCGTTGCGGGGCAGGGTGATGAACCAACGGTTATGGGCGCTCGGCGTGCTGCTTGCATTGAGCGCGTGCGCCGGCGCGGAACGGAACGCGGCCTTCCGCGCGACGGAAACGCAATTGTTCGCGACGCGCCAGGCCGCGGTGCTGCAGTGTTCGACGCCTGCCGAATGTGACCGTGCGTGGCACTTCGCACGCGGCTATGTCGAAGCGCATTCGTCGACCAGGATCACGCGCGCCGATGCGGAGACGATCGAAACGGCGGCGCCGTTTCTGGCCGGAGAAGTGTATCTGTGGGCCTCCCGCACGGCATCGGGCGGCACTTCGGTGATCCGGCTCAAGGCGATGTGCAAGGGCATGTACGACAGCGACGGCGGCCCGGGCTGGCGGTACGACGCGTGCGCGACGAAGATCCTCGACATCGAGCGCGGCTTCCGGTCGTACGGGAACCCCGCGCGTTCGTCGGACGCGCCGACGGCGCCCGTCGTGCCGCGATGATCCGGCGTCGCGCGCCCACTCGCGTGCCGGTTTCCGCATGATTTCGAACCGTTGACCTCCGTCAACGCCTGCTTCCGGCGAACGCCGATGATGAAAGTCAGGCCGAACGCCGCCGGCGCATCGGTTCATCCAGCGAGGTCGGTATGTATACGAACATCATGGTCGCCGTGGACGGCAGCCCTTCATCGCAACGCGCGCTCGACGAGGGCCTGAAGGTGGCGCGCTCGTACGGTGCGCGCCTGTTCGCCGTTTTCGTCGTCGACAAGTCGCTGATGATCACGTTCGGCGGACGGATGGACCCGGATGCATTGCTGGACGAGATCCGGCGCGACGGTGCGTCGGTCCTGCGACACGTGGAACGAACCATCGCGCACGCGGCAGTCAATGGCGAGACGGAACTCCTGGAGACCGAGATCGGCGAGAGTGTCGCCGAACGGCTGCAGCGCTACGTCGTCGAGCGGTCGATCGATCTCGCGGTGGTCGGCACCCACGGGCGGCGCGGGGTCCGGCGGCTGTTCCTCGGCAGCGTCGCCGAACGGTTCCTGCGCGGATCGAGCTGCCCGGTCCTGCTCGTGCGCGGCAGCGACGCCGCACCGGCCGCGGCGGCAGCTTAGGGCCGCCATGCACGGGGCGCCGCCAGCCGGCGCCTGCCCGTGCACAACCTGCCGAGGTGCCCATCATGCAGATCTCCTTTCCTTCCGAACATCCGACGTATTGCGGCCTCGATCCGGCGCTGACCTTTCCGGCGCTGGTCGAAGGCCGCCGCGTGCATTGCGCGATCACCGCTGCGGCGCTGGAGGATCACTTCCGCGCGGCGTCGCCGCGCGAACAGGATCTGGTGGAGGCGTTCGCCCGCCACCGTCCCGCGATCGAGCGCGCCGCACGCTGCCTGCTCGAGGAGATGGGCGGCCGGCCGATCCTGCTTCATAGCGGCTATTTCCGGTTCTGCACGTGAGCGCCCGCGGCCGTTGACGCGCATCAAGCACGTGCCGATACGGGCAGTTACGCTGGAATCCTGATGATCGTTCGTCCGTTGCGCGGCACACGGTGCCGCGCCAATCCGGTCTTCGTCACGGCGTCGCGCGGGCGGGACGAACGCGCGGCCCGCCTGTCTATCGTTCAAGGAGTACGAACCATGAGCAATGTCACGCGTTACGATCCGTTTTCGATCGAACCCGTCGCCGACCTGTTTCAGGGGCTGTTCAGGCCGCTGCGCGGGATGACGCTGACGGACGAGCCCGACCTGGCCTCGATGAAGATCGACGTGACGGAAAGCGACAAGGCGTACACGGTCAACGCGGAACTGCCGGGCGTCGCCAAGGACGACATCGACGTCCAGGTGACGGGCAGCACCGTCTCGATCCACGCGAAAGTCGAGCGCAACCAGGAACAGAAGGAGGGCGAACGCGTAATCCGCCGCGAGCGCTACAGCGGCGCGATCAGCCGTTCGTTCTCGCTGTCGGGCGAGATCGACGACGCGAACGCAACGGCGACTTACCAGGACGGCGTGCTGTCGCTGACGCTGCCGAAGAAGGCGCCGGTCGCGCAGAAGAAACTGGCCATCAGCTGATCGGCCGGCCGGCAGCGGGCGATGCGGGCACGCGTCGTCCGAACGGAGCTATCGGCGCGTGGAGCGATCCGCGCGCCGTTTCATTGAGGCAATCGCCCGAACGCCTGCGCATTCGATCCGGTGCTGCCGGCGCGGGCGCGCTCCGTCTGCGCGTCGGGCGGCGTCCGTTGACCTGCGTCAGCGCTCCCTCGCCGCACGTGTGCAAATCTGGAGACGTGCGGCGCACAGGCGCGCCGCGGCTCACGGGAGTGCAGGCGATGAAGACCGACAAGCAGTTGAAGCAGGACGTTCAGGACGAACTGGAATCCGACCCGGCGATCGACGCGACACGTATCGGTGTCGAGGTCGTCAACCGGATCGTGACGCTCTCGGGTCATCCGCCGAGCTATGCGGAGAAACTGGCGATCGAGCGGGCGGCGAACCGCGTGGCCGGCGTCAAGGCGCTCGTCGTCGACATGACCGTGCATCTGCCGGACGACGACGTCCGCACCGACGAGGACATCGCGAACGCGGTGCGTTCGGTGCTGCACTGGACGGTCGGGTTGCACGACGACGCGGTGAAGGTGCAGGTCGAACACGGCTGGATCACGCTGTCCGGCAGGGTCGAATGGGCCTATCAGAGCCACCTGGCCGTGCGGGCGATCTCGCAGATGCGCAGCGTGACCGGCGTGACCGACCATATCGCGGTGCAGGGGGCGATCGGCTCGGCCGACATCGGCGGCAACATCAAGCGCGCAATCATGCGCCATGCGGAGCGCGAGGCGAAGCACATCGCGATCGAGGTGCGCGACGGCACGGTGCGACTGTCCGGCAAGGTCGGCTCGTTCTCCGAGCGCAAGGCCGTGCGCGGGGCGGCATGGTCGGCGCGCGGCGTGCGCGCCGTCGTCGACGACCTGGTCGTCGAGTAACGCCGGCAAGCGGCGACCGGATGCGCAATCCGCGCGGAAGGGGGAGTCAAATGACACTGTCAGGCGAGGTACACGATGCGGACTGGTCGGTGGCGGTCGAGACGATCGCCGCCGGAACGGGCGGCTACCGTTGCAGGATCCACGTGACGCTGGTGTCGGCGGACGGCGCGTGCGAGCGTACGTTCGCGCACAGCCGGACCCACGACACCGAGCGCGAAGCCGCGATCGACGGGCTGCGCGCCGGGATGACGTGGGTCGAGATGAGGAAGTCGAACATGTTCACGGTCTGAAGCCGCGGCGGTCGTGAACGCGTTGCCTGAGTGGCGATGTTTCGTTCGTCATCCGATGCAGTCGATGCCGCATCGTGTGTGCATCGACCGGCCTGACCGTCCGACCGCGATCACGGGCGGCGTGCGGCAGCGCGGCGCGAGCGACGGGTGCGCCGCCGCGCATACCAGCCGCCGATCGCGCGCCAGATGTCGGGAGCGGATTCGCAGTACGTGAACAGGTCGAGATCGCGGCGGTCGATCATCCCTTCGTCCGCGAGGAAGGCCAGGTCCACCGCGCGGCGCCAGTACGCTTCGCCGACGAGGATGACCGGCAGCGGCGGGATCTTGCGCGTCTGCAGCAGCGTCAGGACTTCGAACAGCTCGTCGAACGTGCCGTAGCCGCCGGGGAAGAATACCGCCGCCTTCGCGCGTTCGAGCAAGTGCAGCTTGCGGATCGCGAAATAGTGAAACCGGAAGCAGAGACCGGGCGTGATGTACGGATTCGGCGCCTGTTCGCGCGGCAGCTCGATGTTGAAGCCGATGCTCGGCGCGCCGCGCTCGTATGCGCCGCGATTCGCGGCCTCCATGATGCCGGGGCCGCCGCCGGTGACGACGGCGAGCCGCGCGGCGCGCGTGCACCGGTCGGCGTGGCCGACGATGCGCCCGAATTCGCGCGCGACGCGGTAATACACGCTGTGCTCGACGAGCCGGCTCGCCGCCGCGACGGCGTGACGCCGGCCCGCATCGTGCGGACGCGCTGCCAGCAGGCGATTGGCCTCGTTCAGCCGCGCGTTCGCGACGGTCGGGGCAACGATGCGCGTGCTGCCGTAGATCACGACGGCATGGCCGATGCGTTCGTTCTGCAGGCGTTCCTCCGCCTTCCAGTAGTCGAGTTGCAGCCGGATGCCGCGCATGTCCGTGCGCTGCAGGACGGTGGCATCGTCGTCGGCGGGCGTGCGGGTCGGGCGGTTGGCGAGACGCGGCGCGCGCTGCAGGATGCGCTGGTCGCGGTCGTCGCCGACGATCGCATCGGGCCGCGTGCGTGCGCGTTTGCCGCGCGTGTCCACCGCCGTCGGGCCGGCGGCGGTACGGCGGCGCACTCCGCCTCGACGAGCGATACCGGCGGGAACCCGTTTGACGACGGTCGACATGAGCGGCTGGCTGGCGGGCCGGTTACTGGCTCAGCACCCATTGCACCAGCTGGTGCGCGTCGTCGGCGGACAGCGGGCCGCCGCGATCCTCGGCGGACGGCATCGGCGTGTCGCCCCAGTGCACGCGGCCGCCGACGCGCAGCTTGCGTTCCAGTTCAGGCGCGGCCGCCGGATCGCCGCGGTAGCGCTGCGCGATGTCGTGGAACGACGGCCCGAGGAACGTCATGTCGGACGTATGGCAGAACATGCAGTGCTGCGCATTGACGAGATCGGTCGGCTCGGGCACGGCCGTTTGCGCGGCGGCAAGGTGCGCCGCCGTGACGGTCACGCAGAAGGCGGCGTAACGCAGAAAGCTCATGATTTTTCCTCGTCCGGATCGGAAAGGCAGCGCCGCCGGGCGCGCTCACGAAACGACTTCGTCGAGCGGGCGGCGCGGCGAGTGCGGCGTATGCGGGCCGCGCCCGACCCGCAGCAGCAACTGCGGCTCGCCGTGCAGCCCGAGCATGTGGCGCAGATGGGCGCGCAGCCCGGCCGTCTCGATCGGCTGGTTCAGGTACGACGCGGTATAGCCTGCACGCGTCGCGACGAGCAGGACGCGCTCCAGCGCCTGTCCGGCGGCGAGCCACGCGTCGCGATCGTCGCGCACGGTCGAGATGCAGACGACCAGCGGCGATGCGCCGACGAGCTGGTGATGCAGCGCGGCCAACCCGTTGCCGAGATCGAAGGTCCGCACCGCCATCGTCACGACGGGCGCCGCGAAATCCAGCAGCGTCGGCACGCCGGCCGCGAACGCCGGCATGCCGTCAGCGTGCCGGCGCGGATCGATCCAGCTCGCCAGTTCGCGCCTGAAGCGCGGGTCGGCGAACTGCTGCTGATCGGCCTCCGCGACCAGCTCGGCCACCCGTGCGCGGTGCGCGATCGAGTCGACGCAGGTGATCTCGGCGCCTTCCGCGACGCCGGCCGCGATCAGCGCCTGCTGAAGGTCGTCCGGCACGGCCGTCGAGTCGAACGGCGCGCGCGTCGTGACGCGCTTCGGAATCGCATCGAACAGCGCGCTGAGCGACGCGTCGGAATAGCCGTCGTCGCACACCCGGACCAGCGCGAGCAGATCGGGATCGATGTCGGACGGAAACGTGCTGATCGTGTGGGCGAGCCCGGCGTGATCGAGCGCGACGCGCAGGTTGAGCAGGGCCGCGCCGCAGCTGATGATCAGCTCGCGATCGAACGGATCGATGACGGGCAATGCGCGCACACGATCCGCGCAGACCGCGATCGTGGGGCCGTCGACGATGAACCGCCACGGCTGCGAATTGTGGCTGGACGGGGCCAGCACCGCGTAGGCCAGCAGCGACCTCAGATGCGCTTCAGGGTGGGCGCTTGCGGCTAGTGGGGGAACGGATACCATTCGATCATCTCCTGGTCGCCACACGTCGGGCGTGATGCCACTTCATCGTGTCAGCAACCGCCCGTCCGCCGTTGACCCACATCAAGCGCGCGTCACCGGGCCGTGCGTTCGCGACGCGGAGCGACTAGCGTGGAGAGGTGAAGCGCACGCACCGGCGCGCGCGAGGAGGCGAGCATGCTTGCGATGATGTTTGACGGCACGACACCGCATTTGCGCGAGGCGCGCGTGCCGGACCCGTTGCCGGCGGCGGGCCAGTTGCTGATCGACGTACACGCATGCGGCGTGTGCCGGACGGATCTCCACGTCGTCGACGGCGAGCTCGCGCATCCGAAACTGCCGCTGATCCCGGGGCACGAAATCGTCGGCACGGTGCGCGCGCTCGGCGCGGGCGTGACGGGCTTCGCGGTGGGCGAGCGCGTCGGTGTGCCATGGCTCGGCTCGACCTGCGGCCATTGCGCGTACTGCGCGGCCGGCCGCGAGAATCTGTGCGACAGCCCGGGATTCACCGGCTATACGATCGACGGCGGCTACGCAGAGCGCACCGTCGCCGACCACCGCTATTGCGTGCATCTGCCGCGGCGCTACACCGATCTCGAAGCCGCGCCGCTGCTGTGCGCGGGCCTGATCGGCTATCGAACCTTGCGCATGGCGGGCGATGCGCGCCGCATCGGCATCTACGGCTTCGGCGCGGCGGCGCATCTCGTCGCGCAGGTCGCGCATGCGGAGGGGCGCAAGGTGTTTGCGCTGACGAAGCCCGGCGATACCGTGGCGCAGCAGCTGGCGCGTTCGCTCGGTGCCGCGTGGGCCGGCGGCAGCGACGAAGCGCCGCCCGAGGCGCTCGACGCCGCGCTGATCTTCGCGCCGGTGGGCGCCCTGGTGCCGGCCGCGCTCCGCGCCGTCGACAAAGGCGGGACCGTCGTGTGCGGCGGCATTCACATGAGCGATATCCCGGGCTTTCCGTACGCGTGGCTGTGGGGCGAGCGCCGCATCGTGTCGGTCGCCAACCTGACACGTGCGGACGCGGTCGAATTCATGCGGGTCGCCGAGGCAATGCCGCTGCGGGTCGAGGCCGTGCGCTACGCGCTGACCGATGCGAACCGCGCGCTCGACGATCTGCGCACGGGCCGTTTGTCCGGGGCGGCGGTACTCGCCGTGCGCGGCTGATGCGCGGGCCGCGCGCGTGGCCCGCAGCGACGTCAGATTCGCCCGAGGCCTTCCGGGTCGACGATGCGGATCTGCTTGCCTTGTGCGGCGACGAGCCCCTTGTGCTGGAACTTCGACATCATGCGGCTGACCGTTTCGAGCTTCATCCCGAGATATTCGCCGATCTCGTCGCGCGTCATCCGCAGCACGAATTCGGCGGCCGAGTAGCCGCGCGCCTTGAAGCGCGTGGACAGGTTCAGCAGGAACGCGGCCACGCGCTGTTCGGCGGTCATCGTGCCGAGCAGCAGCATCAGCGCGGATTCGCGCACGATTTCGCCGCTCATCATCTGGTACACGTGATGCTGCATCGGCCGGACTTCGCGGCACATCTGCTCGAGCTGGCCGAACGGAATGATGCAGACGGTGCTGTCCTCGAGCGCGATCGCATCGCCGTTGTGGTGCCCGGTGTGCACGCCGTCGAGCCCGAGCGATTCGCCGACGATCTGGAAGCCCGTGATCTGCTCGTCGCCGTCGCGATGCATCACGATGGTCTTGAACGATCCGGTTCGGACTGCATAGATGCTGTTGAACGCATCCCCCGCGCGAAACAGCGTTTCGCCGCGCTTGACGTGCCGCGTCGTGCAGATCATCGCGTCGACGCGCGCGAATTCGTCAGGAGAAAGGTCGGCCGGCATGCAGACGGTCCGCAACGCGCACGTCGAGCAACGGGACGCGGCGCGCTTCGGTTGGTCCGCCCGGTCGACGGAATGCAGCGGGATGAACGGGCGTAACGGCGTGGTCGGCGAAACTTCGGCAGGGCGCTGCATGATCGGCTCCAGTACGTTCAGGACGGCGACGAGCCGCCGTGGGCGGGATCGCGCGGGTGGTAGCGCCCGCGGCCCTGACGGTTGTCGCACTCATGGTGAAGAACCGCGCCGGACGAGCCGGGAGACCTGTCCCGACGGCGAGTGCCGCCTTTGCTCCGCGACGCGCGTGCTTGTTTTTCTTGATCTGGAGTATGGATGTTGCGCGGCGTCAAGGAAATCAGCCGCCATTGAAGATGCAGTAGGTCACATGGAAGTGATGTAGGCGGTTTCCTACACGGGTGCGGCATTCTGTCCGGGCGCGACGCGCGGGCGCACCGGTCGGGCGCCCGCGCCGCCGTCAGAGCTCGTCCGGGTCGTCGAACAGCTTGTGGCGCATCGCATAGCGCACGAGCGCCGTGTCGTTCGGCATTTGCATCTTCTCGAGAATCCGCGTCTTGTAGGTGCTGACCGTCTTGACGCTGACACAGAGCGCTTCCGCGATTTCGGAGATCGACTCGCCGATGGTGACGCGCCGGAACACGTCGAATTCACGGTCGGACAGCCGCTGGTGCGGCAGCAGATCGGTCGGCTCGTTCAGGCTTTGCGCGAACTGCTCGGCCATGGTCAGGCTGACGTAGACGCCGCCCGCCGCGATCTTGGTCAGCGCCGCGATCAGCTCGGCGCTCGCGCTCTCCTTGGTCATGTAGCCGGATGCGCCGGCGCGGAACGCGCGCACCGCGTATTGCTGCTCGGCGTGCATCGTCAGCACGAGGATCTGCAATGCCGGCTTCTCGTCCTTGATCTGCCTGATGAGTTCGACGCCGTTGCGGCCGGGCATCGACAGGTCGAGCACCAGCACGTTCGCGGGGGTATCCCGCACGCGCGCGATCGTGGACGTGCTGTCGCACGCTTCACCCGCGACCTCGAAGCCGCTGGCATTCTGCAGGATGTGCCGCAGACCGTCCCGGACGAGGGCGTGGTCGTCGGCGATGAGTACCCGGATCATGGCTATCCCTTCCTTGCCGGATCACCTGGCGCGGGCCACGCGGCGGCATGCGTCGATCATCGTCGCGGACCGGCGCGCTCGATCGTTCGATGGTGGCCGACGCCGATGACCGGACGATGTCCATCGTCGTCGGGGCCGGATCGGCACGGGGTCCGGTTCGTCGATGCCCCGAAATTGTGCGCCGGTCGCCGGCGTTCGCCAATCGGGATCGATGCGGACTGCCGCCGTCGCGTGGGCTTGACCGGCATCAACCGGATCGCGTCGGCCGGCCCCAGACTGGTTCGGCAAGCCGGTCGATGCCGGGCAACGACAGGGAGGCGTCATGTACGCACGGATCTTCGCAGCACTGGACGGCAGCCGCGGTGCGCGGCTCGCGCTCGACGAGGCGATCGCGCTCGCCGGCCATTCAGGCGGCCTGATCGTCGCCGTGTGCGTGGTATCGGACGCGCCACGACGGACGGACGTCGACCGCGGCTATCTCGACCCGCGCGATCCGGCGTGGCTGGATGCGGACAGGGCCGCGATCGCGGTGGCGGATGCAGAGGCCGCGTTTCGCCTGTGCGGCGTGCGCGGCATCGCGCACACGATCGACGCGTGCGGCGACGCGGTGTCGTCCGTGCTGGCGCGCGCTGCTGCGGAATGCGACGCGGACTTGATCGTGATGGGCACGCACGGGCGCCGCGGCATGCGCCGCGCGGTGCTCGGCAGCGTCGCCGAATCGCTGGTGCGCACCGCCGACCGGCCGGTGCTGGTCGTGCGTGAGGGGCGGGGCGCGTGCGCGGCCGTCTTGTGACGGAAGAGGGCAACCGCAGGCGGCTACCCCTTCGTCATGCGTGCGGCGTCAGTGCGACAGCAGTACCGGCACTGTCATCGTCTCGAGGACGGTGCGCGTCGCACCGCCCAGCACGCGTTCGTGCATGCGCGCATGGCTGTACAGGCCCATCACCAGCAGATCGGCATGCAGGTCGGTCACCCGGTTCAGCAGCGTCGCGCCGACGCCGACCGACCGGTCGCGCGGCGTCGTCGAGAACGACGCGCGCACGCCGTGCCGTTCGAGATACGCGGCGACGTCGACGCCCGGCGGCGTCTTGTCCGGATCGGGTTGACCGTGCACGACCGTCTCGACGTTGACGAAGCGCGCGCGGGCCAGCAGCGGCAGCGCATCGGCCATCACGCGGGCGGCCTCGCGCCCGCCGTCCCAGCCGATCAGCACGTTCTCGCCGATCGTTCGCACGTCGCCCGCGTAGGGCACGACGATCGCCGGACGGCCGCTGCCCATCACGACATCCTCGACGAAATGGCGCGCGACGTAGGTCATGCGATCGTCCGGGTCTTCCTGGCCGAGGATCAGCAGGTCGGCGTGGCGCGCGTGCAGAATCGCGGCGGCAGTTGCGTCGCCGGCCGGCGCCTGCCACTCGACGCTGCGCCCCGCGCGCTCGGCGGCCGTCAGGAATCTTTCTTCGGCCTCCTTGCGCCGCTGGTCGCACAGGCGTTCGTAGACGGCCAGCTTCAGCGGTTCGTCGGGCCGCCGCAGCGGTTCGAAGAGATCCTGGCAAACCGCGTAGAGGCCGATCAGATGCGCATTCCAGCGCGCCGCGAGTTCGAGTGCGAGGTCGACGCGGGTCGCGCAGCGCGCGCTGTCGTCGAGGTGGACGAGCAGGGTCTTGTAGCTCATGACGGCTCCTTTTCGGTGGAGGCCGCGACGGTCTCGGCGGGTTTGCCGGACGGGCAGCCCGCCGGAATCATCAGCACCGGGCACGTGGCCAGCCGCAGCACGCGCTCGGCCACGCTGCCGAGGAAGAGGCGCTGAACGCCGCGCCGGCCGTGCGTGCCCATGATGATCAGGTCGGCCTCGATTTCGTTGGCAAGACTGACGATCCGGTGCGGGATGTCTTCGCCCGCCGGCGCGACGTTGGAGATCTGCGGCGTGCCGGCGACGTCGCGCGCCTTCAGGCGTCGCGCCGCGTCTTCGGTGACGCGCAGCCCTTCTTCACGAAAGGCGTCGACCAGGATCGACGGATCGTAGCCGTACATGTCGTAGGCCGGCACCAGGAAATCGACGACGTAGACGGGCGTCAGCCGCGCACCCGTCTCCGACGCGATGGCCAGCGCGGCGTCGAGGGCACGGGACGACGTGTCGCTGCCGTCGAGCGCAACCAGAATGTTCGAGTACATGGCATGTCCCTTGAACGGAGGTGGATGAAATCATCATCGGCGCGTGCGCGCCGCTCGCGCTGATCTGGATCAAGCGTCGCGGTTGGCGCGCAGCACCCCGACCGCGGCGCGCGCGGCGATCCACGCTTCGTTGGCCGGCTCGACGACAACCGTGACCGCGCTCGACGCGGACGACACGACCTGCGCATGGTCCGCGTTCGCGCCCGCGTCGATGTCGATGCCGAGCCAGCCGAGCGCCGCGCAGATCCGCTCGCGCAACACGGCCGAGTGCTCGCCGATGCCGGCGGTGAAGACCAGCATGTCGAGGCCGCCGAGCAGCGCGACGAGCGCACCGGCTTCGCGCACGATGCGGTGGACGTAGAGTGTCAGCGCATCGCCGGCCAGTGCGTCACCGGCGGCTTCGCATGCGAGCAGCACACGCGGATCGCCGGAAGCGCCCGACACGCCCTTGAGCCCCGACTCGTGATACAGCATGTGACCCAATGCTTCGGCGGACAGCTTGCCGGCCGCGAGCAGGTGCAGGACCACGCCGGGATCGAGTGTCCCGCAGCGCGTGCTCATCATCAGCCCGTCGAGCGCCGAGAAGCCCATCGTCGTCGCGACGCTGCGGCAGTCGCGCATCGCGCACAGGCTGGCGCCGCTGCCGAGATGGGCGGCGATCACGCGGCCGTGCGCACGTGGGCCGAACTGCTCGTCGAGCACGACGGCCAGGTATTCGTACGACAGACCATGGAACCCGTAACGGCGCACGCCCTGGTCGAACCATCCGTGCGGCAGCGGCAGCAATTGCTCGGCGCGCGGCAGTGAGCGATGAAACGCGGTATCGAACACGGCGACCTGCGGCACGTCGGGAAACGCGTCGCGCAGCGCGTCGATCGCATCGAGGCTGTGCGGTTGATGCAACGGCGCGAGCGGCGTCAGCGTGCGCAGCGCGTCGAGCACCGCGTCGTCGACGACGACCGGGTCGACGTACCGGGCACCGCCATGCACGACACGATGTGCAATGGCGCCCAGCGCGATATGCGGCAGTTGCACGCGGATCCACATCGCGACCTGCGCGAGCACCGCACGGTACGGATCTCCCGCGTGCAACGGCAGCGTGCCGCCCGGCGCAGCGTCGAAGTGGAGCGACACGCCGTTGCCGGTTTCGCTCGCTTCGCCTTCGTGCAGCGGCCGCCGCGCGGGGTCCCCATGCGGCGGATACGCGAAGACCGCGAATTTCACGCTCGACGAACCGGCATTGACGACGAGCAGCGCGAGCGTACGCATCGACCGGCTCAGTGCGACATCAGCACCGGGAGCGTCATCGACGCGAGCACCGTGCGCGTGGCGCCCCCCATGATCAGTTCACGCCAGCGCGGATGCCCGTAGGCGCCCATGACCAGCAGGTCGGAACCCGTTTCATAGGCACGCGACAACAGCGTGTCGCCGATTGCCGTGCCGGTACCGGTGTCGATATCGAGCACGTTCACGTCGCGCGCATGGCGCGCGAGCATCAACGCGGCATCGGCGGCCGGAATGCGCGTGGTCGCCGCTTCGGAATCGCCGTCGACCACGGCGACGACCGTCGTGCGCTTCGCGTGCTCGAGGAAGGGGAGCGCGTCGTGCGCGGCACGGGCGGCCTCGCGGCTGCCGTCCCACGCGACGAACACCCGTTCGCCGATCGACGGGAATTCGCCGGTGGTCGGCCAGAACAGCACCGGGCGGCCGGCGGACAACACGAGGTTCTCCGGAAACTGGTCGTCGATGTAGGTTTCGGGATCGTTCGGGTCGCTCTGGCCCGCAATCACGAGGTCGGCAAGACGCGCGGCACGCGGCACGGCCACATTCGCGCGCTCGTCCGCGCGAATCCAGGTGGCCGGCACTTTGGCCCGCGCGGTTTCCGCATGGAACAGGCGCTCCAGTGCGGCGAGCCGCTCGTCGCGCTGCTCGCGGTGCGCGCGGAAATAGTCGGCGGAACCGGCCATCACGTAGAACGAATGCGGCTCCGGCGTGTAGACCGCGAACAGGCCGGTGAGATGCGCACCGAAGCGCCGGGCAAGACGCAACGCGAGCTCGAGGCGCGAATGCGCGCGGGTGCTCGTATCGAGGTGCACGACCAGGCTTTTGTAGCTCATCGGAATCGCTCCATCGACGGGTGATCCGCCAGTGCAATCCAGTCTACGAAGCAGGGTTTCCGCGTGCTTGACTCAGATCAACGGGTGCCGTGCGCCACGGTCGCACAGTGAAGTGGACGCCAATTCACCGACCGGATCGAAGGAGCGAATGCGATGAGCCCCCATGCCTTGACCACACCGAACGACGCTTGCCGCGCGGGCTGCGATCTCGCGTTGCGCATGGCCGCGCTGGCCCGCGACTGGCAGCACGAATGGAACGCGCTGGCAGGGCGGCGCATCGAGCGGGACCGCGACGCGGTGCGCGGCCTGCAGCAGGCGCTCACGGTGACGACCGAGTGGACGGCGTTCGGCGAAGCAGCCCGGCAGGTGATGCGCGACTACACGATCGCGACCGTCGCGCTCTGGCAGGACGCCACCGAGCTGTGCATGCGCGGGCAGTTCGAGAGCGCGAGTGCGTGGCGCACGTGGCTGCGCGATTACGGCACCGGCGCGCTGTCGCGCTACCAGACCGACTGGTGGCCCGATCTCGGACGGCTGGCCGTGGTCAACGAGGCGAGCATGCCGTGGCGCGACTGGATGGCCGCGTTTGAACTCGGCATCACGGAAGCCGTCGATGCAGGCGACGAGGCCGCGGCCGTCCGGCGTCTCGACGGCAGCCGTGCGGTGCGGGAGCACGATCATGTCCGCTGAGCGCGTCGCTTTCGTCACCGGCGGAATGGGCGGCCTCGGCGCCGCGATCAGCCGCCGCCTGCACGAGGCCGGCATGACGGTGGCGGTGTCGCACACCGAACGCAACGACCACGTCGCGACGTGGCTCACGCACGAACGCGACGCGGGCCGCACGTTTCATGCGTACGAGGTCGACGTGGCCGACTACGACTCGTGCCAGCACTGCGCGGCGCGCGTGCTGGCCGAGTTCGGGCGCGTCGACGTGCTCGTCAACAACGCGGGCATCACGCACGATGCCACCTTCGTGAAGATGACCAAGAGCATGTGGGATGCGGTGCTGCGCACCAATCTCGACGGCCTGTTCAACATGACGAAGCCGTTCGTGCCCGGGATGATCGATGCCGGCTTCGGCCGGATCGTGAACATCGGGTCCGTGAACGGGGAGCGCGGCGCGTACGGGCAGGTGAACTACGCGGCCGCGAAAGCCGGCATCCACGGGTTCACGAAATCGCTGGCGCTCGAACTTGCGCGGCACGGCATCACGGTCAACACGGTGGCCCCCGGCTACCTGGCCACCGCGATGCTCGAGTCGGTACCGAAGGAAGTGCTCGACTCGAAGATCCTGCCGCAGATTCCGGCCGGCCGCCTCGGCGACCCCGACGAAATCGCCGCGCTCGTCGCCTTCCTGTGTTCCGATGCGGGGGCGTTCGCAACCGGCGCGGAATTCGACGTCAACGGCGGCATGTACATGCGATGAAAGCGTCCGTCGTCCGTGTGCCGCGCCCGCGCGAATCGAGGCGGCAATCCGATCGGGACCGCCGGAACGCCGGCACGCCCGAGTGCGCGCCGGCCGACGCGACACCCGCCGAACAATGGAACCGCGCCGCGCATGCCAACGTCGCCGCGATGACGTTCGGGCTGTCGCCCGTGTCGCTGGCGCTGGCCCTGCTCGACTGGGGCGCGCACCTGGCGGTGTCGCCGGGCAAGTGCTTCGAACTCGCGACGCAGGCGTGGCTCGCGGCCGCGCCCGCGGCGACGGAGAAAGGCGCGGCGGACGACGCCGACACGGACGGCCCGGCCGTGCATGCGGGGCGCGCCGATCCCCGTTTCGCCGCGCCGGCCTGGTCGGGCTGGCCGTTTCGTGCGTATCGCGACGGCTTCCTGTCGGTCCAGCGCTGGTGGCGCGACGCGACGCGCGGCGTGCCGGGTGTCGAACGGCACCACGAGGCGCTGGTCGGTTTCGCCGCGCGTCAATGGCTCGACGCGTGCTCGCCCGGCAACTTCCTGGCGACCAATCCCGTCGCGCTCGACGCGACGCTGCGCAGCGGCGGCGCGAACCTCGTGGCGGGTGCGCGGCACTGGCTCGACGATGCGAACGCGTGGCTCGATCGCGCCGGCGGCACGCGTGGCCGCGACCCGCGGGCGTACCTGCCCGGGCGCGACGTGGCGATGACGCCGGGCCGGGTCGTGTGGCGCAACGCATTGTGCGAGCTGCTGCAATACGACCCGACGACACCGCGCGTCGCGCGCGAGCCGATCCTGATCGTGCCGTCGTGGATCATGAAGTACTACATCCTCGATCTGCAGCCGCACGATTCGCTGATCCGCTTCCTGGTCGACGCGGGCTACACGGTGTTTGCGGTGTCGTGGCGCAACCCGGGTGCGGAAGCGCGCGATCTCGGGCTCGACGATTACCTGCGCGACGGGTGCCTGGCCGCGCTCGACGTCGTCCGGTCGATCTGCGGCGAGGCGGTCCATGCGGCCGGCTATTGCCTCGGCGGCACGCTGCTGGCAATCGGCGCGGCGGCGCTCGCACGCGACGGGCGGCAACATGAAGCCCTGCGATCCGTCACGCTGCTCGCGGCCGAGACCGATTTCAGCGAACCCGGCGAACTCGGCCTGTTCATCGATGCGAGCGAACTGTCCGCGCTCGACGCGCTGATGTGGCGGCAAGGCTACCTGGACGGCGCGCAGATGTCCGCCGCGTTCGAACTGCTGAACGCGCGCGACCTGATCTGGTCGCGGATGATGAGCGAATACCTGCTCGGCAGGCGCACGAAGCCCAACGACCTGATGTCGTGGAATGCGGACACCACGCGCATGCCGTACCGGATGCATTCGGAATACCTGACCCGGCTGTTCCTCGACAACGATCTCGCGGCCGGCCGCTACTGCGTCGACGGGCGGCCGGTCGCGCTGTCGGATCTCGACGTGCCGACGTTCGTGGTCGGCACCGAGCGCGATCACGTGTCGCCGTGGCGCTCGGTCTACAAGCTTCATCTGCTGACGCACCATGCATTGACCTTCGTGCTGACGGCGGGCGGCCACAACGCGGGCATCGTGTCGGAACCCGGTCATCCGGGCCGCCATTACCGCTGCGCGACCCGCGAACCCGGCGCGCCTTACCGCAGCCCGTGCGACTTCATGCGCGACACGCCCGCGGTGGACGGATCGTGGTGGACCTGCTGGCGCGACTGGCTGCATGCGCGCTCGTCGGGTGACGTGCCGGCCCGCACGCCGGCCGCCGGGCCCGCGGCGGCGCCCGGCGCCTACGTGCTCGAGACATGAACGGGCATCGGCATCCGGGGCCGTGCGGTGGCGCGTACCTGCCCGGCCTGCTGCCGCGCGCGGACGGCGCCTGGCCCGGGCTGATCGAGCGGGCCCGCAACGCAGCGCCGCTTGTCGTGGCCGTCGTGCATCCGTGCGATGCAACCAGTCTCGTTGCGCTGGCCGAACTCGGCGAGTCGCCGCTGGCGGCCGCGATCGAGCCGCTGATCGTCGCGCCGCGCGACAAGGTGCTGCGTGTCGCGCACGATGCGGGCGTCGATCTGTCGCCGTGGACGATCGAGGACGTGCCGCACAGCCATGCGGCGGCGGCCCGCGCGGTCGAACTCGCGGCGGCCGGCCGTGCCGGCGCGCTGATGAAGGGCAGCCTGCATACGGACGAGCTGATGGGCGCGGTCGTCGCCGCCGAATCGGGGCTGCGCACCGACAAGCGCATGTCCCACTGCTTCCTGATCGAGACGCCGGCGTACCCGCGTCCGTTCATCCTGACCGACGCGGCGGTGAACATCGCGCCGGACCTCGCGCAGAAGGCGGCCATCGCGCAGAACGCGATCGACGTCGCCCATGCGCTGGGCGTGGCGTGCCCGCGCGTGGCCGTGCTGTGTGCGGTCGAGACCGTCAATCCGGCGATGCGCTCGACGCTCGACGCGGCGGCGCTCGCGAAGATGGCCGAGCGCGGCCAGCTCACGGGCGCGATCGTCGACGGGCCGCTCGCGCTCGACAACGCGATCTCGCTACGGGCGGCGCACGACAAGGGAATCGATTCGCCGGTCGCCGGCTGCGCCGACATCCTGGTCGTGCCCGATATCGAAGCGGGCAACCTGCTCGCGAAGCAGCTCGAATACCTGAGCGGCGCCATCAGCGCGGGCATCGTCGTGGGCGCGCGCGTGCCGATCGTGCTGACGAGCCGCGCCGATGGCGCCGTCGTCCGGGTCGCGTCCTGCGCACTCGCGATGGTGCTGGCACAGGCGCGGCATGCGTCGCCATCCTGATGGATGAACCTGCAACCCTTTCTTTCGATGGAGGTACCACGATGAAAGCACTCGTCTACCACGGGCCCGGGCGCAAGGCGCTCGAAGAGCGGCCCATGCCGGAACTTCAGTCGCCCACCGACGCGCTCGTGCGCGTGACGCGCACGACGATCTGCGGCACCGACCTGCACATCCTCAAGGGCGACGTGCCGACTTGCGAACCCGGCCGCATTCTCGGCCACGAAGGGGTGGGGATCGTCGAGCAGGTCGGCGCCGCCGTCGATGCGCTGAAGCCGGGCGATCACGTGCTGATCTCCTGCATCTCGTCGTGCGGCCGCTGCGAATACTGCCGGCGCGGCCTGTATTCGCACTGCACGACCGGCGGCTGGATCCTCGGCAACCGGATCGACGGCACGCAGGCCGAGTACGTGCGCATCCCGCATGCGCAGACGAGCCTCTACCGGATTCCGCCGGGCGCGGACGAGGAGGCGCTCGTGATGCTGTCGGACATCCTGCCGACCGGGTTCGAATGCGGCGTGCTGAACGGCAAGGTGCAGCCGGGCTGTTCGGTCGCGATCGTCGGCGCGGGCCCGATCGGGCTGGCGGCGCTGCTGACCGCGCAGTTCTACTCGCCCGCGCGGATCATCATGATCGACCCCGACAGCAACCGGCTCGACGTGGCGCAGCGCTTCGGCGCGACCGATTGCATCGACGGCCGCACCGGCGACCCGGTGGCGGAAGTGATGAAGCTGACCGACGGCGTCGGCGTCGATTGCGCGATCGAGGCGGTCGGGATTCCGGCGACGTTCGAAATGTGTACGTCACTGGTGGCGCCGGGCGGCGTGGTCGCGAACGTCGGCGTGCACGGGGTCAAGGCCGACCTGCACCTCGAGAAGCTGTGGGATCGCAACATCTCGATCACGACCCGGTTGGTCGACACGGTCAGCACGCCGATGCTGCTGAAGACCGTGCGCGCCGGGCGCCTCGATCCGAAACGCCTGATCACGCACCGGTTTTCGCTCGACGACGTCGAGCGCGCGTACGACACGTTCGGCCGCGCGGCGCAAACCCATGCGCTGAAGGTCATCATCGAAGTCGGTTGACGGCCGGGCAGCGCGAGGCGGGAACCGGCAAGCAATACCGGGTTCCCGCCACCGTCCGGTGGGTCACGCCGTCAGGACGAAAGCGCGGCCGGCTCGCATGTGTCGCCGGATGCGACCGCATCGAGATCGACGCACTGCGCATACACCGGCACCTCGCACGGCCAGTGCAGCCGCTCCGCGATGCGCCGCCGCATCGCGTCGGCCGCGGCCGGCTCGCCATGCGTGACGAAGGTTCGCACGGGCGCGCGCTGCATCGTGCCGAGCCAGCGGAGGATCTCCTCGTAGTCGGCATGCGCGGAGAGCGTCGTGATCGACTCGACCTGCGCACGCACGCGCACGTACTCGCCGTGGATCTTCAGCGTCGGCTCGTGCGCGGCCAGCGCCGCACCGCGGGTGCCGGCCGCCTGGTAGCCGACCAGCGCGACCGTGTTGCGCGCATCGGGCGCGTAGCGGCTCAGGTGGTGCAGCACGCGGCCGCCGGTGGCCATCCCGCTGCCGGCGATGATGACCATCGGGCCCTGATGGTCGGCAATCGCCTTCGACTGCTCGACCGAGCGGATCATCGTGGCCGCGTGGCCGAGCGCGTTCGCTTCGGAAGGCGTGAGCCGGTGTTCGAGGATATGGTGACGATAGATCTCGGTCACGTCGGTGGCCATCGGGCTGTCGACGAATACCGGCACGCGCGCCATCCGGCCGGATGCCTTCAGGCGCGCGATGGTGTGCAGGATCTCCTGCGCGCGGCCGACGGTGAAGCACGGCATCACGACCACGCCGCCGCGCGCGAAGGTCTTGTCGAACAGTGCGGCGAGCTCGCTCTCGGGGTCCGATTGCGGATGCAGCCGGTCGCCGTACGTCGATTCGACGACCAGGTAGTCCGCATGCGCGGGCGCCAGCGGCGGCTGCATGATCGGGTCGTGATAGCGGCCGAGGTCGCCCGAGAAGGCCAGCACCTTGTGATCCCAGTGCATCACGACGCTCGCCGCGCCGAGAATGTGCCCGGCCGGCAGCAGGCGGAACGCGAGCCCGCCGCCGAGCGCCGTGCATTCGTCGAACGCGACCGGCTTCAGCAGGTGCAGCGCGCGCTGCGCATCGTCCAGCGTGTAGAGCGGTTGTGCCGGATGATGCTTCGAATAGCCGTGGCGGTTCGCGAAATCGGCTTCTTCCTCCTGCAGCCGCGCGCTGTCGCGCAGCATGATGTCGCAGAGTTCGGCCGTGGCCGCCGTGCAGTACACCGGGCCGCGAAATCCTTCGCGCGCCAGCACCGGCAGATAGCCGGTATGGTCGATGTGCGCGTGCGTGAGCACGACCGCGTCGAGCGTGTCGGGCGCGACCGGCAACGGGCTCCAGTTGCGCAGCCGCAAGTTCTTGGTGCCCTGGAACAGGCCGCAGTCGACCAGCACGCGCCGGTTGCCGTGCTCGACCAGGTATTTCGAGCCGGTCACGGTTTCGGTCGCGCCGAGAAAAGTCAGTTTCATGGATCGCCTCACGGAAGTGGACGGAGCAGTGAGTCGATTACAGCGCGGATGCGTGCGAAGCGATTGATGGAAATCAGGGATTGCCGTATCCGTGCTCGGCCCGGCTCGGGCGAGGTTCGTTCTTCGGCCGTTGCGGCTCCGGGTTGACGTCAATCAACGCCTGGGCAGGACGGCGGCACCGCCGCGTGTCAGCCCGCGTCGCTCCGACCGCCGAGTGCGACGATCGTCAGTAGCACGGGAACGCGAGGCCGGCGGTCAGCGCGGGGAGCGTCGCGCTGTCGTTCATGTTCGGCTTGAACGCGAGGCGAAGGATGCCGTTCATGAAGGGCGATGCAGGCGGTATCACGGGCGGTCGCCCGGGGCGAGATTCAGCAGGACGACGAACGAGAGGATGCTCAGGATCAGCGTGACGATCGCGTACCTGAATACCCGTTCGTCGAACAGCATCCCGTGGATGATGCCGGCCAGCGATGCGAGCGCGATGAACACGCTCAGCGTCGCGAGCGCGATGCGGTATTGCCTGCGGTTCATGATGGTCTCCTGGCGCGTGGCTGCCGTACGGTTGCGAAACGCGCGGGTTGTCGCGGGTTTCGCCGCGTCTGGCGTCATGATCGCGTCGCGCGTTGCCGCACGGTTGATCTGCATCAACGGACGCATCCGGCATTCGCGCGCCCGGCAGCCACGGCCGCCGGTACGTCGTTGGTTGATCCTCGTCAAGCCACTGCCGCCACCGTGCGCGATGCTGAAGCCGGTGCAGCCCCATCGCCGATCGCGAATGTCGCGACCGGTCCGGGGCGACGGGAGACCGACATGAAGTCCGATGCAGCACTCAAGCAGGATGTCGAGCAGGCGCTGTTCTGGAATCCGGCGATCGACGCGCGACGGATCGACGTCGACGTGCGCGACCGGGTCGTGACGTTGCGCGGCACGGTCGACAGCTGGGCCCAGAAGCTCGAGGCGCAGAAAACGGCGCTGCATGTCGAGGATGCGCGCGCGCTCGTGCTCGAACTGAGCGTCACGCCGCCGGAGAATGCGTGCGCGGATCAGGAACTGGCGATCGCGATCACGTTCGCGCTCGGCTGGCAGGAGGCGCTGCGCGATCACAGGATTCGCGTCGAGGTCGACCACGGTTGCGTGACGCTCGACGGCGAAGTCGATCATGCATACCAGAGCCGCGCGGCGGAAAAGATGGTCAGCCGGATGATCGGCGTCGTCGGCGTCGCGAATCGCATCCGGGTGCGCGCCGACCACACGGTGCCGGACGTCGGCATGCGGATCGCCGAAGCGCTGGCGCGTCGCGCGCAGCGCGAATCCTCCGGGATCTCGATTGCCGCCGACGACGGCATCATCACGCTGACGGGCAAGGTCGCGTCGCTCGCCGAAAGGCGCGCCGCGTGCGGTGCGGCCGCGTCGGTCAGGGGCGTGCGCGAAGTCGTCGACCGGTTGACCGTTGCATGACGATGCATGAGCGGGCCCGCGCCCGCCGTGTCGGCCTGATGCCATGAAAAAAACATTCGATTACTCCGCACTGCTGATCCCGTTCGCGTTTGCCGTGCTGGTGGCGTATCAACTGCTGATGGCCCAGCCGGCCACGACGTCGATCTCGTACAGCGATTTTCACCGCCTCGTCGACGCGCGGCTCGTCGACGATCTGGACATCGGCTCGTCGTCGATTTCGGGCGTGTTGCGCATGCCGCAGGCCGGTGCGAACCTGCCGGCATCCGACGCGGCCGCCGTGAAGCAGGCGGGCCCGCCGTGGCGCTTCACGACGAACCGGGTTGCCGACGCCCGTCTCGTCACCGACCTCACGGCCGCCGGCATCCGCTATCGCGGCGCGCCGGATTCGGGCTGGCTCGAGACGCTTGCCGGATGGCTATTGCCGGTGATCGTCCTCGTGACGTTCTGGAGCTTCATGATGCGCCGGCCGGGCGGGGTCCGTGACTTGAGCGGCATGGGCAAAAGCCAGGCGCGCGTGTACGTGCAGCAGGAAACCGGCATCACGTTCGACGACATCGCCGGCATCGACGAGGCGAAGGCCGAGCTGCAGCAGATCGTCGCGTTCCTGCGCAACCCCGAACGCTACCAGCGGCTCGGCGGCAAGATCCCGAAAGGCGTGCTGATCGTCGGCGCGCCGGGCACCGGCAAGACGCTGCTCGCGCGCGCGGTGGCCGGCGAGGCGGCCGTGCCGTTCTTCACGATCAGCGGCTCGGCGTTCGTCGAGATGTTCGTCGGCGTGGGCGCGGCACGCGTGCGTGACCTGTTCGAACAGGCGCAGCAGAAGGCGCCGTGCATCGTGTTCATCGACGAACTCGATGCGCTCGGCAAGGCGCGCGGCGTCGGCCTGATGTCCGGCAACGACGAGCGCGAGCAGACCCTCAACCAGCTGCTCGTCGAGATGGACGGCTTCCAGGCCAATTCGGGCGTGATCATCATGGCCGCGACGAACCGGCCGGAGATCCTCGATCCGGCGCTGCTGCGGCCCGGACGCTTCGATCGCCACATCGCGATCGACCGGCCCGACCTGAATGGCCGCAAGCAGATCCTGGCCGTGCACACGAAGCGCGTGAAGCTGGCCCCGGAAGTCGACCTCGCCGAGCTGGCGCAGCGCACGCCGGGCTTCGTCGGCGCGGATCTCGCGAACGTCGTCAACGAGGCCGCGCTGCATGCGGCCGAACTCGGCAAGCAAGCGATCGGCATGGCCGACTTCGACGAAGCGATCGACCGCGCGATGACGGGCATGGAGCGCAAGAGCCGCGTGATGAACGACGAGGAAAAGCGGACCATCGCGTACCACGAAGCCGGGCACGCGCTCGTCGCGCAAAGCCGCGTGCATTGCGATCCGGTGAAGAAGGTGTCGATCATCCCGCGCGGCATCGCGGCGCTCGGCTACACGCAGCAGGTGCCGACCGAGGATCGCTACGTGCTGCGCCGGAGCGAGCTGCTCGACCGGCTAGACGTGCTGCTCGGCGGCCGGGTGGCCGAGGAAATCTCGTTCGGCGACGTGTCGACCGGCGCGCAGAACGATCTGGAACGAGCGACCGCGCTGGCGCGGCACATGGTCATGCAGTACGGGATGAGCGCGAAGCTCGGGCTCGCGACGCTCGACGATGCGACACCGCAGGGCGGTTCGTCTGGCGTGTGGACGCCGGGCGACGGCCGGTGCAGCGAACACACCGCGCAGTTGATCGACGAGGAGGTGCGCGCGCTGCTCGAAGACGCGCACGTGCGAGTCGCGGCGACGCTCGGCGAGCATTGTGACGCGCTCGAACGGATCGCGCGGAGCCTGCTGCAGCACGAGTCGATCGATCACGACACGCTGGTGGCGCTCATGACGCCGCCGGATGATCGCGGCGCGGCGCCCGAGCCGGCGCGAGCCGATGCGGAGCCGGTAGCGACGACGGACACGTCGGCCTGATCCGCCACCGGCTACCGTCTACCGGCGATCGTCGTGTCGTCAAGTGGCAAAATGTGCCAATTCATGCCTTTGTGTGGCTTTTCATCCGAATGTCATCCCGCGTCGCGATAGTGCGGAATCGTGCGCCGGTCCCGGTAACGAACGACGCGAGCCGGCCGGTTCGCGTCGCACGCGGGAATACGGCCAGGGGGCGCGGCAAACAGCAACCGATACGCTCGCCACGAAAGGGCGGCGCATCTCATCTCGACACAAGGAACGTGCAATCGTGAACGCCATCGCAGCGGCAAACGCTTATGACGTGATCATCGTCGGCGCCGGCATCGTCGGCCTCGCCCATGCTTATACGGCGGCGCTCAAGGGGCTGCGCGTCTGCGTGATCGAACGCGATGCCGCATGCGTGGGCGCGTCGATCCGCAATTTCGGCTTCGTCACCGTCACCGGGCAGCACGCCGAACACAGCTGGCGGCGTGCGCGGGCGAGCCGCGAGGTCTGGGCGGACGTCGCGCCGCAAGCCGGCATCGACGTGCTTCACCGGGGCCTCCACCTGATTGCGCGTCGCCCCGAGGCGATGCAACTGATCGATGCGTTCATGCAGACCGGCATGGCCGAGGGCTGCCGGGTCATGATGCCCGGCGAGGCAAAGGCCGTCGCGCCGGAACTGCGGCTGGACGGTGCACAAGGCGTGCTGCACAGCCCGCATGAACTGCGCATCGAGCCGCGTACCGCGATCGCGTTGCTGGCGTCCTGGCTGGCGGAACGCTTCGATGTGCGATTTCGTTACGGCGAGATGGTGCACGAGGTGCGCACGCCAACCGTGCGTACGTCGCGCGGCGTGTTGCACGCGGAGCGCGTGATCGTCTGCGGCAATGCGGACAGCCGTCACTTGTACGGCGACTGGTTTGCGCGGCACGCGGTGCGGCTGTGCCAGTTGCAGATGCTGCGCGTGCGGCCGCACCGCCCGCTGGCGCTGCGCGCCGCGGTGATGAGCGACCTGAGCCTGCTGCGTTACGCGGGTTTCGCGGTGCTGCCCGCCGCCGACGCATTGCGCACGCGCCTCCAGGCGGAGGAGCCGGTGTGCCTCGGTTACGGCATCCACCTGATCGCGGTGCAGAGCGCCGACGGCAGTCTCGTGGTGGGCGATTCGCACGAATACGGCGCGGCACCGCTGCCGTTCGCGACGCAGGAGATCGATGCGCAGATCCTGCGCCTGTTGCACGAGACGCTGGATGTGCCGGAACTGGACATCGTCGAACGCTGGACCGGCAGTTATCCGTCGGCAGCCGATGCCGATTGCGTAATTGAAGCGCCGGATGACGCCACGCGCGTCGTCGTCGTGACGAGCGGTGCAGGGATGAGCACGGGCTTCGGGATCGCGCAGGACGTGTTTGCGGCGTGGTGAGGGCGGGGCATGCACGTCACGCAGTCGCCGGGTTCGCGGGAGGCGCGCGAGCAATACGCCTGCGGCATGACCGCGGGATTCGATTGTTAGTTTTAGTATGTTTAGCGAAACAGTCGAATCATGAATTTGTCTAGTCATCCTGACCGAAAGATCGGATGAAATGCACCATGTTCGTGCTGCGGATCACCACCGCGACGCACGTCGGAGCCCCGGAATTAGGGGATTTCCCGCGTTTTTCCGGTTTTTTTTGATCAACGCTTGTCGCTCCATTTTTCTTCTTGCATGCTTGTATAGACAAATTCCTGAGGCCGCTTGCATGACCGAAGGGATGACGATCTTCAACGCAAGGAGAAAACTCGTGAACGGCAAGCGCATCAAGTGGGCAGTCAGGACGATCGGCATCATCGCGGCGGCAGCGGCCACGCTTTCCGCGCCGGTGCAGGCGAAGGAATGGAAGACGGTGACGGTGGCGCTCGAGGGCGGCTACGCGCCGTGGAACCTCACGCTGCCGGGCGGCAAGCTCGGCGGCTTCGAGCCCGAGCTGCTCGCCAACGTGTGCGAGCGGATCAAGGTGCAGTGCAACATGGTCGCGCAGGACTGGGACGGGATGATCCCTGGGCTGCAGGCCGGCAAGTTCGATGTCCTGATGGATGCGATCTCGATCACGCCGGAGCGCGAGAAGATCCTGCTGTTCTCGCGTCCGTATGCGGCCACGCCCGCGACCTTCGCCGTCACCGATACGAAGATCCTGCCGAAGGCAGCGCCGGGCGCGCCGATCGTCAAGCTGTCGGGCGATGCGAATGCCGACAAGTCGACCGTCGACGCGCTGCGCAAGCAGCTGAAGGGCAAGACGATCGGCATCCAGTCGGGCACCGTCTACACGAAGTTCATCAACGACAGCTTCAAGGACATCGCGTCGATCCGCGTGTACAAGACCTCGCCCGAGCGCGATCTCGACCTCGTCGCCGGCCGTATCGACGCGTCGTTCGACGATGTCACGTACTACGCGGCGAACAACACGAAGAAGGACACCGCATCGATCGTGCTCGCGGGCCCGAAGCTCGGCGGCCCGATCTGGGGGCCGGGTGAAGGGCTCGCGTTCCGCAAGCAGGATGCCGACCTGAAGACGAAATTCGATACGGCGATCGGCGCCGCGCTCGCGGACGGCACCGTGAAGAAGCTCGCCGACAAGTGGTTCAAGACCGACGTCACGCCGTAAGCACACGTCCGGCCGCCGCCGCGCAAGCGACATGAGCCGCGCGCGGCGGCGCGCATCCTGCCGATCCTATCAACGCTTGCCGGGAGGCACGCATGGCGATCCTTGAAATGCTGGGCTTCGGAACCGAAGGCTGGGGCGGCGTGCTGCTGCTCGCCGCGCTGATGACGGTGGCGCTCACGCTGGCCGCGCTCGCGGTCGGCGCCGTGATCGGCGCGGGCATCGCGGCCGCGAAGCTGTCGCGCTATCGCAGCGCCCGCCTGCTCGGCGACCTGTACACGACGGTGTTTCGCGGCGTGCCCGAACTGCTCGTCATCTACCTGTTCTATTTCGGCGGCTCGACGCTCGTCACGGCCGTGGGCCAGTGGTTCGGCGCGGAAGGCTTCATCGGCGTGCCGCCGTTCGTGATCGGCGCGCTCGCGGTGGGGATGATTTCCGGTGCGTACCAGGCCGAGGTGTATCGCGCGGCCGTGCTCGCGGTGTCGAAGGGCGAGCTCGAAGCGGCGCGCTCGATCGGCATGCCGCGCAGCATGGTGCTGCGGCGCATCCTGATTCCGCAGGTCCTGCGCTTCGCGTTGCCCGGCATCGGCAACGTGTGGCAGCTGAGCCTGAAGGATTCGGCGCTGATCTCGGTCACCGGGCTCGCCGAGCTGCTGCGCACGAGCCAGATCGCGGCGAATTCGACCCACCAGTATTTCGTGTTCTTCGTCGCGGGCGGTGCGCTCTACCTGGTCATGACGGGGCTGTCGAACCGCGTGTTCAACCGGGCCGAAGCGATCGTCGGCCGGTCGTTCCGCCGCAACTTCGCACGCAACTGACGGAGCGCCCATGTCACTCGATTTCGACTTCCTGTTCGACACGCTGCGCCAGCTGCTCGCGGCAGTACCGACCACGCTCGGCCTGTTCTTCGCGTCGCTCGTGCTCGGCGGCCTGCTGTCGCTCGTGATCGTCACGATGCGCGTGTCGCCGCGCTGGCTGCCGAACCGCTTCGCGCGTGCCTACATCCTGGTGTTCCGCGGCTCGCCGCTGCTGATCCAGATGTTTCTCGTGTACTACGGGCTCGGCCAGTTCGGCGTGATCCGCGAGAGCTTCATGTGGCCGCTGCTGCGCGAGCCGTACGTGTGCGCGGTGCTGTCGCTCGCGCTGTGTACGGCCGGCTACACCGCCGAGATCCTGCGCGGCGGGCTGATGGCCGTGCCGGTCGGGCAGATCGAGGCCGGCTATTCGATCGGCCTGTCGGGCTTCGCGCTGCTGCGCCGCGTGATCGGCCCGATCGCGCTGCGTCAGTGCCTGCCCGCGTATTCGACCGAAGCCGTGCTGCTGGTGAAGTCCACCGCGCTCGCCAGCCTCGTGACCGTGTGGGAGGTGACGGGCGTCGCGCAGCAGATCATCCAGCAAACCTACCGGACGACCGAGGTGTTCGTGTGTGCGGCCCTCATCTACCTGGGCCTGAACTTCATCGTCGTCCGCCTGCTCGGCGCGCTCGAATGGCGGCTGTCGGGCCACCTGCGCGCGCCGAAGCCGTCCGGTGCACCCGCGGCCGACGCACGCAATGCGCGACGTGTCGCATCCTGACCGCGTCCTTCCTTCCAGGAGAAATCGATGAACTCTGCTGCTCCCGTCGCCCTGTCGGTCAGGAACATCCACAAGTCGTTCGGCGATCACCACGTGCTGAAGGGCATTTCGCTCGACGCGCACGAAGGCGACGTCATCTCGATCCTCGGTGCGAGCGGTTCGGGCAAGAGCACCTTCCTGCGCTGCCTGAACCTGCTCGAAACGCCCGACGACGGCTCCGTCGCGCTCGCCGGCGAGGAACTGAAGATGAAACGCGCGCGCGACGGCAAGCTGCATCCGGGCGACCGGCGTCAGGTCGACCGCATCCGCTCGCAGCTCGGGATGGTGTTCCAGAACTTCAACCTGTGGTCGCACATGACCGTGCTCGACAATCTCGTCGAAGGGCCGCTGCGCGTGCAGAAGCGCAGTCGCGCGGAGGCGGTCGAGGAAGCGGAGGCGCTGCTCGCGCGCGTCGGCCTCGCGGACAAGCGCGGCTACTATCCGGCCCATCTGTCGGGCGGCCAGCAGCAGCGGGTCGCGATCGCGCGGGCGCTCGCGATGCACCCGAAGGTGATGCTGTTCGACGAACCGACTTCCGCGCTCGATCCGGAGCTGGTCGGCGAGGTGCTGCGCGTGATGCGCTCGCTCGCGGAGGAAGGGCGCACGATGCTGGTCGTCACGCACGAAATGGGCTTCGCGCGACATGTGTCGAACCGCGTGATGTTCCTGCATCAGGGTGAGGTCGATGCGGACGGCACCCCGGGCGAACTGTTCGGCGGCCAGTGCTCCGAACGCTTCCGCCAGTTCGTGTCGAGCCATCATGACCGCGCCGCGAACTGAGGCCGCCATGACCGTATTCCGTTCGGCCCGGCCGCTCGACTGGCGGCAGATCGCGGCGGTGGCGGCTGGCGCGCCGCTCGCGTTGACCGATGACGCGCGCGGGCGAGTCGTCGCGGCGCGCGAACTCGTCGACGCAATCGTCGCGCGCGGCATTCGTGCGTACGGCGTCAACACGGGCGTCGGTGCGCTGTGCGACGTGATCGTGTCGCCCGAGCAGCAGGGCACGCTGTCGCGCAACATCCTGATGAGCCACGCGGTCGGCGTCGGCGCGCCGCTCGGTGCGGCGGAAACGCGCGCGATCATCGCGGCCGCGATCAACAACTACGCGCACGGGCATTCCGGCGTGCGCGCCGACATCGTCGACCAGCTGGTCGCCTTGCTCGAACACGATTGCCTGCCGGAAGTGCCGGCGCACGGGTCGGTCGGCTACCTGACCCACATGGCGCACGTCGCGCTCGTCTGTATCGGCCACGGCCACGCGCGTCATCGCGGCGAACGCGTGCGTGGCGACGAAGCGTTGCGCCGCATCGGCCGCGAGCCGCTGGCGCTCGGTGCGAAGGAGGGGCTGAGTCTCGTCAACGGCACGCCGTGCGTAACGGGGCTCGCCGCGCTCGCGCTCGCCCGCGCGGAGCGGCTGCTCGACTGGGCCGACTGGATCGCGGCGACGAGCTTCGAGAATCTCGGCGGCCAGCTCGCCGCGTTCGATCCGGCCTCGCTGGCGCTGCGCATTTCGCCCGGCATCGGGCACGTCGGTGCACGCCTGCGCGCGATGCTTGCCGACAGCGCGATGCTCGCCGCGGCGAACGGACGGCATACGCAGGACCCGCTCAGCCTGCGCACGATTCCGCACGTCCACGGCGCGGCGCGCGACGTGCTGGCGGTCACGGCGGAAGTCGTCGACCGCGAGCTCGCGTCCGTCACCGACAATCCGATCGTCGCGGGCACGCGCGACGCCCCGACCGTCCATTCGCAGGCGCATGCGGTCGGCGCGGGCATCGCGCTCGCGATGGACAGCCTCGCGGCCGCGATGGCGCAGGTCGCGGCGATTGCCGAGCGGCGGCTCGACCGGCTCGTCAATCCGCTCGTGAGCGGGCTGCCGGCCTTTCTCGCGGCGCCGGGCGGCACGTGTTCCGGGTTCATGATCGCGCAGTACACCGCGGTCGCGCTGGTGGCGCAGAACCAGCGGCTCGCCGCGCCCGCGAGCCTCGACGGCGGCATTACGTCGGGCCTGCAGGAGGATCACCTGTGCCATGCGACGCCGGCCGCGCTGAAGGCGCTCGACATCATCGAGAACACCACGCGTGTGCTCGCGATCGAGTTGCTGGCCGCCGCGCAGGCATACGATTTGCAGGAAAACGAAGCATCGCGGGCGGCGCCGACCGACGCGCTGCGGCGTTACGTGCGCGAACGCGTGCCGGCGTATCACGACGACCGGCCGCTCGCCGATGACATCGCGAGCGCGGCCGCCATCGTCGCGGGCGTACCGCCGTCGCTGGCGTGACGCAGCGGCGGGGCGACGCTCGGCAGGTCATCCCATCTTCATTCGATCGAGGGCGCATGAACGAAGCGGAACGATACACGGCGGCCCGGCCGGGGGCCGTACCGGGCGACGACGTGCCGGCGCGCGCGCTGCCGGCCTACCAGCAGATCAAGCGCTACGTGGTCGAGCGGATCGCGAACGGCGACTGGAAGCCCGGCGGCGCGATTCCGACCGAGGCCGAACTGGTCAAGGAGTTCGGCGTGGCGCGGATGACGGTGTCGCGCGCGCTGCGCGAGCTGACCGCCGAGCGTGTGCTGACCCGTATCCAGGGGGCGGGCACTTTCGTCGAGCGCCGTCATTACGAATCGACGGTGCTCGAGATCCGCAACATCGCGGACGAGATCGCCGAGCGCGGCCATCGGCACAGTGCGCGCGTGATGACGCTCGAAAGCAGTGAGGATCCCGAAGCGGTCGAAGCGCTCGGGCTGCGCACGGGGCCGGTGTTTCATTCGCGCATCGTGCATTGCGAGGAGGGCGAGCCGATCCAGTTCGAGGATCGTTACGTCAATCCGGCGCTGTTTCCCGCGTATCTCGAGCAGGATTTCACGGTCGAGACGCCGAACCACTACATGGTGCGGCTCGCGCCGATCCAGCGCGCGGAATTCCGCATCTACGCGCAGAAGCCCGATGCGCAGGTGCGCCGGCACCTCGTGATGGAAATCGGCGAACCGTGCCTGCTGCTGCGGCGGCGTACGTGGGTCGGCGGGCAGGTCGCGACGTCGGTGCAGCTGTGGCATCCGGCGTCACGGTTTCATCTGGCGGGGCGGGTGTAGCCAAGGGGCGGGACGCTGCCGCCGTTCGACGTCTTCGCCCGAAGGCGCTCGTCGGGGCGGGGCGCGCACCGGCTGCCCGATGCCCGCCCCGTGCGGCCGGCATTCAGGCCGCTTGCGCGTGCCGGTTGACCGGGTACGCGAGCCCGAGATGCTCGCGCAGCGTCGCGCCTTCGTAATCGCGCCGGTAGACGCCGCGTTCCTGCAGGATCGGCACGACCTTCGTCGCGAATTCCGTGAACGCCGTCGGCGTGCCGCCGCGCACGATGAAGCCGTCGGTGGCGCGCGCATCGACCCACGCCTGTAATCCGTCCGCCACCTGCTCGGGCGTGCCGGCGAACGCGGGGCGCGGCGTGGCCGCCTCGAGCGCGACCTCGCGCAGCGTCAGGCCGCGCTCGGCCGCGTCGCGCTTGATCGTGTCGGTGGTGCTGCGGAACTGGTTGCCGCCGAGTTCGCCGAGATCCGGGAACGGCGCGTCGAGCGCGTATTGCGTGAAGTCGTGGTGATCGAAGTAGCGGCCGAGATAGTCGAGCGCGTTGTCGATCGTCACGAGCCGCGCCGTGTCCTGATACTGCGCCTCCGCGTCGGCGGCCGATGCCGCGACGATCACGCTCGTGCCCTGGAACACCTTCAGGCTGTCGGGTGCCCGGCCGCGCGCCGCGAGCCGCTTCTGCACGTCCGCATAGAACGCCTGCGCGAGCGGGATCGTTTCCTGGCGCGTGTAGATCGCATCGGCATGCTCGACCGCGACCCCCTTGCCGTCGTCGGACGCGCCGGCCTGGAACAGGATCGGGCGCCCCTGTCGCGAGCGGCCGATGTTCAGCGGCCCGGCAACCGAGAAGAATTCGCCGGCGTGATTCAGCGTGTGCAGCTTGTCCGGATCGAAGAACACGCCGCTCGCCTTGTCGCGCACGAACGCGTCGTCTTCCCACGAGTCCCACAGCCCCTTCGTCACGGTCAGGAATTCCGATGCGATCCGGTAGCGCAGCGCATGCTCCGGATGCTTGTCGCGCGAGAAATTCTTCGCCGAGCCTTCGAGCGGCGACGTGACGACGTTCCAGCCGGCCCGGCCGTCGCTCAGATGGTCGAGGCTCGAGAACTGCCGCGCGACGGTGAACGGATCGCTGTACGACGTCGACAGCGTGCCGACCAGCCCGATCCGCTCGGTGACGAGCGCGAGCGCCGACAGCAGCGTGAGCGGCTCGAAGCGGTTCAGGAAGTGCGGGATCGATTTCGCGTTGATGTGCAGGCCGTCGGCGACGAACAGCAGGTCGAACTTCGCGGCCTCGGCCTGTCGCGCGAGCTCGCGCACAAAGGCCACGTTGATGCTCGCGTCGGCGACCGCATCCGGATGCCGCCACGCGGACATGTTGCCGGACGCGCCCTGGATGATGGCGCCGAGATGGATCGGGCGGGAGGTAGCGGAAGTCGGTTGGCTCATGACGGGCAGGAACGAGAGAGGGAGGGTGTCATGCGAACGCGGCGCGCGCGGGCGACGGGCGCGCGTCGGGCAGCGTGGGCAGCGCGTCGAGCAGCGACGCGGTGTACGGATGCGACGGCGCGGCGAACACCGTGCCGACCGGGCCGCTTTCGACCACGCGGCCGCGCCGCATCACGAGAATGCGGTCGGCGACGTGATGCACGACGCCGAGATCGTGCGAAATGAACAGCATCGCGGTGCCGTGCTCGGCCTGCAGGTCGGCGAGCAGGTCGAGCACCTGCGCCTGGATCGACACGTCGAGCGCGCTGACGGGTTCGTCCGCGACGAGCAGCGCCGGATTCGGTGCGAACGCGCGCGCGATCGCGACGCGCTGCCGCTGGCCGCCGGACAATTCGCGCGGATAGCGGTCGATGCAGCCGGCGCCGAGCCGCACTTCGTCGAGCAACTGCAGCACGCGGCGGCGGCGCGCATCGCCGCGCACGCCGATCGCATCGAGGCTTTCGCCGATGATCTGGCCCACCGAATAGCGCGGGTCGAACGAACTGTAGGGATCCTGCGCGATCAGCTGCAGCCGCGCGCGGCGGGCCCGCCGTGCGGCTTCGGGCACGCCGCTCCACGGTTCGCCGTCGAGCGTGACGGTGCCGTGGTCCGGCTCGATCAGGCCGAGCACGATCCGCGCGATCGTCGATTTCCCGGAACCGGATTCGCCGACGATGCCGAGCGTCTCGCCGCGCGCCAGCGCGAACGACACGCCGTCCACCGCGACCGGCGCGTCGTGGCTGCCGTAGCGCTTCGTCACCGCGTCGACGGCGAGCACTTTCTCGCGGGCGTCGATCCGCTTGGGCGGCAGCGGGATGCGCGGGGCCGCGGCTGCGGTGTCGGCGTCGCCATCGGCCTGCGGATCCGCCGCGAGCCGGAACCCGCGCGACGCGGGCGTCGGAATCGCGGCGAGCAACTGGCGCGTGTACGGATGCGCGGGCGCGGTCAGCACATCGCGCGCCGGCCCCTGCTCGACGACCTGGCCGGCTCGCATCACGAGCACGCGATCGGCGAGTTCGGCGACGACCGCGAGATCGTGGCTGATCAGCAGCAGCGCATCGCCGGCCTCGCGGCGCGCGCGCAGCAGCGACAGGATCTGCCGCTGCACGGTCATGTCGAGCGCCGTGGTCGGCTCGTCGGCGATCAGCAGCGATGCGCCGCCGGCGAGCGCGGTGCCGATCAGCACGCGCTGCCGCAAGCCGCCCGACAACTGGTGCGGATACTGCGGCAAGCGCCGTTCGGGCTCGTCGATGCCGACCGAGCGCAGCAGGTCGGCGCTGCGCGCGTGAACGTCGCGCCGCCGCGTATCGTGCAGTGCCTCGGCGACGAGGTCGCGCACGCGCCACAGCGGATCGAGCGACACGAGCGCGTCCTGCAGCACGTAGCCGATCCGGCGGCCGCGAATGGCGCGCCAGTCGCGTTCGCGATGGCGCCGCGCATCGGTGCCGGCGATCTCGAGGCGTTCGGCGTCCACCACGGCGTGCGGGCCGTTCAGCCCGACGAGGCTGCGTGCGGTGACCGACTTGCCGGAACCCGACTCGCCGACGAGCGCGACGCATTCGCCGGCATGGACGGCCAGGTCGAGCGGCCCGACGACGGGGCGCGTGCCGCGCGGGCCGCGGAACCCGATCGTCAGGCGTTCGACGTGGACGAGCGGCGCGGCGTGCGGTGCGGGTGCGAGGGTCGTCATGTCGTCTCCCGGCGTTCGAAGCGTGCCTGCCAGTAGCCGCCGAGCGCGTTCACGGCGACGACGGCCGCGGTGATCGCGAGGCCGGGCCAGACCGCGATCCACCACGCGTTGTACAGGTAGTTGCGGCCCTCGGCGAGCATCAGCCCCCACTCGGCGGCGGGCGGCTGCGGCCCCATGCCGAGGAAGCTCAGCCCCGACGCGCCGATGATCGCGGTGCCGAGCCCGACCGTCGCGAGCACCGGCACCTGCGCGATCGCGTGCGGCAGCACGTGGCGCCACACCAGCACCGCCGGCGCGAGGCCGAACGTGCGTGCCTGCTCGACGTAGCCGGAGCCGGCGACGACGAAGGTCTGCGCGCGCACCACGCGCGCGAAACGCGGCACCGACGCGACGCCGAGCGCGAACACGAGGTTCGTGGCGCCCGGGCCGGTAAACGAGATCAGCATCAGCGCGAGCAGCAGGTCGGGGAACGCGGACACCACATCGAGAAAGCGCGAGATCAGTTCGTCGAGCCAGCCGCGCGCGAGGCCCGCGAACAGCCCGAGCGCGGTGCCGAACAGCGTCGCGACCGCGATCGACGCGGCGCTGATCGACAGCGAGTAGCGGGCGCCGTAGACGACCCGCGAGAAGATGTCGCGGCCGAGCTGGTCGGTGCCGAGCCAGTGTTCGGCGCTGCTGCCGAGTTGCGCGGCCAGCGGATCGGCGGCCAGCGGGTCGTAGCGCGTGAGCCAGCCGGGGGCGATCACCGCCACTGCGTTCAGCAGCAGGTAGACGGCCGCGAGCGCGAGGCCCGGATGGCGGCGCAGCCAGCCGGCCGCGCCGAGCGGCGCGCGCGGGCGCCACGGCAGGTCGAGGGGCGTGGACATCGGTGTCTCCGGTTCAATGCCGCGCGCGGCGGTCGCGCAGGCGAGGGTCGATCAGCAGGTAGAGCAGGTCGACGGCGGTGCTGAGCGCGACATAGATCGCCGCCGACAGGATCGCGATCGCGAGGATCACCGGCATGTCCTTCGACAGCACCGCGTCGACGGTGATCTTGCCGAGGCCGGGCCGGCCGAACACCTGCTCGGTGATCACCGCGCCGCTCAGCAGCCCGCCGACGAGCCAGCCGGCGAGCGTGACGGCCGGCAGCGCCGCGTGGCGCAGCGCATGCCGCACGCGCAGCGCGAGCCCGCCGATGCCCCACGAGCGCACCGTCAGCGCATACGGCTCGTCGAGCGCGCGCTCGATGCCCTGGCGCAGCACGCGGCCGATCACCGCGCCCTGCGCGAGCCCGAGCGACAGCGCCGGCAGCACGAGCGACGCGAAGCCGCGATCGCCGGCGACCGGGAACAGCTTCAGCGTGAAGCTGAACACGAACAGCAGCATGATCCCGAGCCAGAACGACGGCGTCGACGCGAGCAGCAGCTCGACGCCGGACGCCGCCCGCCCGGCCCAGCGGCGGCCGGCCGTCAGCACCGCGAGGCCGACCGCGAACACGAGCGTCACGACGAGCGCCGCGCCCGTCAGCTTCAGCGTCGGCCACAGCTGGCCGATCACGAGCGGCGCGACGTCGGTGTTCAGGATGTACGAGCGGCCGAAGTCGCCGTGCAGCACCCGCCACAGGTAGTGCAGGTATTGCAGCGGCAGCGGTTCGTCGAGCCCCCATTCCCGGCGGATAGCGGCTTCGATCTGCGGTGTGCTCAGCTGCTCGCCGATCAGGATGCTGACGATGTCGCCGGGCGCGACGTGGACGGCCGCGAACGACAGCGTGATCGCGGCCCACAGCACCAGTACGCCGGTGGCGAGCCGCGTCGCCACCGGCGAGCGCAGCACGCGGCGCCACGCGGCCGGTGACGAGGCGGGCGGCGTGGGCGCTGCGGTGTCCTGGACGGAAACGGGTACGGCGCTCGGATGGTTCATGCTCGGCTTCTCCTGCCGGTGCCGCGCGCGGCGGACCGGTGTGGCTTGCTCGCTTACTTTTTCACCCACACGTCGTACGGGTTCTCGGGCATCTGCGCGAACGGGCGGAAGCGCAGGCCCTGGACGGCCTTCGCGGCGGCGATCTGGTCCTCCGGCTCGTACAGCGGCACCGCGTACGCCTGCTCGTTGATCGCGAAGTGCTGCAGTTCGCCGTACAACGTCTTGCGCTCCGCGACGTTCTGCGTGCGCGCGGCCGCCTGCAGCCAGCGCGTCAGTTCCGGTGCCGCCGCGCGGCTGTAGTTCAGCGCGCCGCCGCGATCGACGGGCAGGTAGTGGCCTTCGATGTCGATGCCGTCCGGCGGCGTGTTCGAGTTCGCGATCGAGCCGAACTTGCCGGTCTTGCGTGCTTCGACGTACGTGCCGTCGTCGACGTACTGGATCTTCAGGTCGACGCCGAGCCGCTGCCGCGCCTGCGCCTGCAGCGCCTGCAGCAGCACGTCGCGCTGGTCGCGCACGGTCGCCTGCGCCTGGATCACCGCGATCGTCAGCCGTTCGCCGTTCTTCGTGCGGTAGCCGCCGCTGTCGCGTGCGCTCCAGCCCGCTTCGTCGAGCAACTGGTTGGCAAGCCTCGGATTGTTGCCGTAGGTCTTTTCGATGCGTGCGTCGTAGAGCGGGTCGATCGGCGACGTGATGCCCCATGCGCGCGTGCGCTCGCCGCGATAGATCGACTGCACGATGCCGGTCGTGTCGAGCCCTTCGAGCAGCGCGCGGCGCACCTTCACGTCCTGCGTGGGGCCGTAGCCGACGTTCAGGAACAGCGAGTACGGCGTGCCGGTGTTCAGCGCGTGCTGGTAGGTGAAGTCCGGGTTCTTGCGGATCAACGCCGCGTCGTTGCCGGATACGCCCTCGATCACGTCGACCTGGCCGGACAGCAGCGCGCCGGTGCGCACCGACGATTCGGGCAGGAACCGGTAGACGATCCGGTCGAGGTAAGCCGGGCCCTGATGGCCCGCCGTCGGCGGCGCCCAGCGATAGTCGGGATTCTTCGCGAACTCGATTTCCTGCCCCTTCACGTAGCGGCGCAGGATGAACGGGCCGGTGCCGGCGACGTCGGCGCCGCCCGCTTTCACGCTTGGCCGGTCGAACGCGTTCGGCGACAGCAGCGCGAACCGGCCGGCGAAGGTCAGGAACGGCGCATAGGGTGCGTCGAGCGTGATCACGACGGTGCGCGCGTCCGGCGTCTTCACGTCCGCGACGTGCAGGATCTGTGCCGCGAGCTGGCTGCCGCCCGAATACGCCGGATTGCGTGCGTTCAGGAAGTTGCGCGCGACGGCCTGCGCGTCGAGCGGCGCGCCGTCGCTGAACTTCACGCCGTCGCGCAGCGTGAACGTGTAGGTCTTGCCGTCGGGCGACACCTTGTAGCCGCTTGCGAGCCACGGCACGAAGCTGCCGTCCGGCTTGCGCGCGAGCAGGCTCTCATACACGTTGCGCAGCAGCAGCTCGACCTTGTCCTGGCCGTTCAATTGCGGATTCAGCGTGCGCGGCTCGGATTCGACGCCCCAGGTCAGCGTGCCGCCCGTGACGGGCGTGCCCTGGGCGAACGCCGCGGGCGGCAAGGCGAGGGCGAACAGCAGCGCGGCCGATGCCGTGCGGCGCGACGCGCGGAGCGCGGAATCCGGAAAAGCGAAGGTCATGCGGGGCAATCCTTTACAAGTGGCATGGCGGGTGGAACGGGGCGCGACGAAGCGCGGTGCGGGACGAGTGTCGAAACGGCGCGCATGGAACGTCATGCGCTGGCGCGAAGACGCTCGGCGCCCGGAGCGGCATCCGCCGCCGGCGGTTCCCGGTAGAGATCCGGGATCAGGATCTTTCTCAGCCAGACGAGCGGCGTGCCGAGCGTGTTCGTCGAGCGGTCGAACGCGACATAGCCGTGCCGCTCGTAGTACGGCTGCAGCCACGGATGATTGGTCGCGGTCGCGAGATAGGTCGCGGGCGCCTTGACCTGTTCGGTCAGGAACTGCGCTTCCACGTGGCCGAGCAGTGCGAGGCCGAGCCCCTGCCGCTTGAACGCGGGCGCCACCGCGAACCAGTGCAGGAACGGATACGGCGTGCGGGGGCGCTCGCCGGATACCCACGGGAACCGCACGGTCAGCGTCGCGGCAGGCGCGCGGCGGCCGTCGGCGTCCGCGCGCTCGAGCACGAAGGTCGTTTCGCGCGCAACGGTCTGCGCGACGTGCTCGATCGGCGAGCGAGTGATGTTGAAGTGCACGCCCTGCGGCACGAGCGGCGCATACGCGTCCTGCAGCAACGCATAAAGGGCCGGCACGTCGTCGGCGCCGGCAATGCGGATCGTATCGGTCATCGTGCGACGCCTTCGAGGTCGGGTTGACGGGTGACGGCGGCGGCGTGCGGTGCATGCGGCGTTTCTTCGGTCGCGCGTCGTGACGCCGCCGGGTCGTTGCCGTCCGCCTCCGCACCGGCCAGCAGCCGCAGCGACGCAATCCTCGGTGCGGCATCGGCAAGCGGTGTGTCGACGACGAATTCCGCGATCCCGTGGCGGCGATGCAGCGTATCGAGTTCGCGCAGCACGTCGTCGCGCGTGCCGTGCACGATCCGCGTCTCGCGTGCGTCGATCCGATGCGGCCCGTTGCCCGCCTGCCGGATGTACGCGTGCGCCTGCTCGAGACTGCCGACGTTGACCGCCGGCGTGTCGCCCACTTGCACGCGAAAGCCCTGATGCCCGCTCGCGAGTCGCGCGGCCGCTTCGCGTGTGGCGGCGACGATCACGGATACGGCGAGCAGCGGTGTGCGGCCGCCCGATGCGTGGCGGTATGCGTCGAAGCTCCGTTCGAGGTCGGCGGTGGATGCGTTGAGGTGCGACGCATAGACGAACGCCCAGCCGAGCTGGGCGGCCAGCGCGGCGCTTTCGGCGCTCGCACCGAGCAGGAACGGTTGGGCGGCGACGGGCGGAAACGGTGTCGCGTGCAGCGTGGCGGCTTCGTTCCCCGCGTCGCCCGGCGGCGTGTGGTTGCCGTCGAGATGGCGCTTCAGCTCGGCGGCGAGTTCGGCGAACGACGCGCGTCGCGCCGGGTCGTAGCCGGCCTGCAGCGCGCGCGTCGACAACGGCAGCCCGCCCGGCGCCTTGCCGATGCCGAGATCGACACGATCGGGTGCAAGTGACGCGAGCAGGTTGAAGTTCTCGGCGATCTTGTACGGGCTGTAGTGCTGCAGCATCACGCCGCCCGATCCGACACGAATTCGGCGAGTGTGGGCGAGCACATGCGCGATCAGGATTTCCGGCGACGGGCACGCGAGCGCAGCCGTGTTGTGATGCTCGGCAAGCCAGTAGCGGTGATAACCCGCGTCGTCGGCGAAGCGGGCGAGCGACACGCTGCGCGCGAGTGCGTCGGCGGCGGTTTCGCCCGGTGCGACGGGGCTCTTGTCGAGCACGCTCAGGCGAAACGGGAGGGCGGACAATGCAGCGGCGGAATGAGGGGCGTCGGACGTCATGAGGGTGCGACCGGCGCGGTTCGAAGCGGCACGATCAACGGGTTAGGCATGCCGGATTATTTTTCGACGCCGTTTGCCCGGTCAAACAATCAAGAAGAATATCGAAAGCCGAAAATATTCGTTCCGGCCCACCGGGTGGCCTGCGTTATGGTCGATGGCTGCGCGCCTTGCGGCGCACGCATGGACCCTGCCGGACGCCCCGGCGCGCGATCGTCGGCAGCATGGTGCCGGCGCGGGTCCGCCGATCGAACGCAATCGTGGGGAATACGAATGAACGAGCGAATCATGTCAACCGGCCGACCCGAGGCGCATGCCGGAGCCGCATCATGAGCGATACACGTAGACGCCTGAAGACGCTCGTCGGCGCCGCGAGCGTGCTGGTTGCGCCGGGCGATGCGGATCCCGCGCAAGGCATGCGTCGCGCGGCGGCGCTCGCGCGCAAGGCGGAAGCCGAGAAGATCACCGGCCTCTTCACGGCCGACCTGTTGCAGGCCGATCCGGCCGGGCTCGCCGGCAGCACCGGCAGCCAGGAGCCGATCGTCGCGCTGGCCGCACTGAGCCAGGCGACGTCGTCGATCGGGCTCGTCGCGACGGTGTCGACCACGTATCACCATCCGTACAACCTCGCGCGGCTGATCGGCACGCTCGATCACGTGAGCGGCGGCCGCGCCGCGTGGAACGCGGTGACGTCGTCGGTCGGCGAGGAGAATTTCGGCGACGCCGCATTGCCCGACCCGGAGCAGCGCTATGCGCGCGCCGCCGAATTCGTCGAAGTGGTCAACGCGCTGTTCGACGCGAACGCTCCCGACGCGGTGCGACGCACGGCGAGCGGCGGCGTATCGGTCGATCCGCTCAAGCTCGGGCCGATCGATTACCGAGGCGCGCACTTCCAGGTGCAGGGGCCGTTGAACGTGCCGCCTTCGCCGCAGCGGCGTCCCGTGCTGTTCCAGGCGGGGCAGTCGGCGAGCGGCGTGACGCTCGGCGCGCGGTTTGCGGAAGTCGTCTACACGTCGCAGCCGACGCTCGAGGATGCGCGCACGTTCGTCGGCGAACTGCACCGGCAGGCGACCGCATTCGGCCGGGCAGGGCGGCTGCCGCTCGTGATGAACTCGTTTCACTCGGTGATCGGCGAATCCGACGCCGACGTCGCGCGACGGCTGCGCGACAAGCATGAGCGCGTCGATTACGAGCAAGGGCGGCTCAAGCTCGCCGACATGCTCGGCGGCGGCGTCGACTTGCGCGACCTGCCGCTCGACCAGCCGTTGCCGGGATCGCTGCTGCCGGCGATCGACAGCGTGCATCGCCGGCGCGGCCGCGTCGCGATCTTCGTCGGCTATGCGCGGCAGCGCCTGACGTTGCGCGAACTGATCATCCGCGCGCAGGAAACCGGCCACTGGTTCGTCGCGGGCACCCCCGAACAGCTCGCCGATGCGATCGAGGCGCGTTATCGCGCGGGGCTCGTCGACGTGCTGTCGCTGCACGGGCTCGGGCAGCCCGACCAGGAGGACCTGCTGCTCAACGGGCTGCTGCCCGAATTGCGCCGGCGCAACCTGCTCGATACCGATTACCTCGGCGACGATTTCCGCACGAATCTGGCGTTACCGGCCTTGCAGCGCGAGACCGCGACGGCTTGAACGGGCAAACGGCGAGCGGGCGGCGCGTGTACGATGGCGAGACGGCGCTTCCGCTTCATCCTCGCGCCGCAACGTCGACGCAAGGATACTGATGTGACTCACGAGATCACGACTGTCGCGCAACTTGAGGCTATCTACGGGACGCCGCACGAACGGGCACTGTGGAAGGAAATCGACCACCTGAACGACGACTACCAGGCGTTCGTGCGCGCGTCGCCGTTCGTTGCGCTGTCGTCGGTCGGGCCGCACGGCACCGATGTTTCACCGCGCGGCGATGTGGCGGGATTCGTGTCGATCGTCGATCCGAACACGCTCGCGCTGCCGGATCGGCCGGGCAACAACCGGATCGATACGCTGCGCAATATCGTGGCCGATCCGCGCGTGTCGCTGCTGTTCCTGATTCCCGGCGTCGGCGAGACGTTGCGCGTGAACGGCCGCGCGACGATCAGCGCCGAGCCCGGCCTGCTCGCGCGCTTTGCCGTGGACGGGAAAGCGCCGCGCACGGTGGTGCTGATCCACATCGACGCGGCTTATTTCCATTGCTCGAAGGCGATCATACGTTCGCGGCTCTGGGATTCGGGCACGCGGATCGAACGTGATCAGCTGCCGAGCGCGGGTGCGATGCATCGGCGGCTGAGCGGCGGCACGTTCGACGGCGAATCTTACGATCGCGACCTCCCGGCGCGCATGGTCGCCGGGCTGTACTGAGTGCGCGAGAGGCGATCCGCGCGCGCATCGGGGCGGATCGTCCGCCCGGATCGGGCGTCGCATTTCACGATCGCATTGAACGACTGAAGTCGGATGAGACCCGGCGACGGGGGCCGGGAACGGCTACTTCTCGCGCCGGCATCTGCCTGTTGTTTGCCCGGAAACCGCGACCCGCGGCGATACCTGGCCGTGGGCCGCGCCTTGATGCGCGATCATGCCGCCGTCAAGCGTGACGGCGCGCACCGCATTCGCCGCAGAACAGGTCGTCGGCGGCCATCGGCTTGTGGCACTGCGCGCAGGCCGTGGCCTCGTCTGCGGCGGGCGATTCCGCAGCCGACGCCGGCAGCGATGCCGTCTCCGCTGCACCCACCGCGCTGGCAGCATGCGAGTCGCGTGCTTTCGCAAGGTGATCGGCGGCGCGTTCGCGTGCCTGTTCGGCATGGCGTTTCGCGTCCGCGACGTGCTGGCTCAGCTTCTCTTCCGTTGCGGAGAAATCGACGCCGCTGACCGTCTGCAGATAGATGAGGCACGTGCCGTTGACGAACGTCAGGAATGGAATCACGAGACCGATCGCGATCAGGAGGCCGTTGCCGAAGCCGTACGCGCCCAGGTAGGCCATGCTGCGGTAGTCGAATCCGCCTCCTGCCGCGTCCATGCCAAGGCCGTAGGTGCCGGCGTGCCGGCCGAGGCCGCTCATGCCCATCAGGCCGCCCAGCGGGCTGGTGCCGGTTGCCGCCGAGATCGACGACGCGATCGCGGCGCCGGTGCCGAGAATGCCGAACACGATGGCGGACAGCACGCCGACGAGCAGCAGCAGCCCGAACATCCGGACGATCACGCCGAGCAGCTGGCGGCGGCCGATCTGCAGCAGGCGCGCGGCGGTCTGCAGCGTCGAGTTGCCTTGCCAGATGGCGGGCGCGGCGAGCGGATAGCCGACGTACCCCATGCCGGCGAAGATCGCGCCCGCGGCGATCGCCGCGACCGGATACGCGATCGCGTACAGCAGCGGGCCGACGCCCGGGAGCTTGCAGACCAGGAACACGATCAGGAGTGCGAGCAGCAGCAGGATCCAGCCGACCACGAGCAGCACGCCGATGCCGACGAGGCGGTGGACGCTGAACGTCGCCTGCAGCAGTGCATCGACGAATCCGACCGACTCACCCTGTGCATCGCGCATCAGCACGATGCCGACCGCGGAATAGCCGATCAGCGAGATCGCGAGCGTCGCGATGACGAACAGCAGGCCGAGCACGGGGCTGTGACCGATCACCTGGATCGTGAGCATGACCATCAGCATGCTGGCGACCAGCGCGAACGCGCACATCGCGAGTGCGCGCCAGTTCGTGACGGCCTCGGCGGCGCGCAGCAGGCCGAACTTTCCCGACACGGGGGCTTGATCGAGCGTTGACATCGTTGAATCTCCTTGCAGGTGCGGGCCGGTCAGTGAGCGGCGGGGGCGTCGAGCAGCGCGACGACGGTGACGCCGTCGACCTGCGCGAGCTGGATGCTGGATTGCCGGGTCGACCCCGGCTTGCCGTTCAGGTAGACCTGGCTTTTCAGCGTGTACGTGCCTTGCGGCGCACCCGACGGCAGTTTCAGCGTGAAGCTGTTGTCGAATTCGCCGCTGCCCGGCGTCGCGTTGACGATCTTCTCGCCGCGCTTGAACTGCTCGCCCGACGGCGCGTAGACGGTCACGACTTCCTTCACTTCCTGGACGGGCTCGTTCGTGCCGGACACCGCGCGAATCTGCGAGGCCAGCCTGATCGGCTCGCCGGCCTTGACCGCCGAGCGCGGCGTTACAACCGTGGTGTAGGCGTCGATCTTCGCGTACGGCGGCAGGTTGTTGCGGTTGTTCGCGCGGTAATCGCGATCGACTTCGGCCGCCGTCTTCGTCTGCCGTGTTGCGACTTCGATCACGGCGCACGCGGCGAGCCCGGCAACCGCGCCGCCGATCGCGCCCTTGGTGCCGCCGATCAGCGCACCGACCAGCGCGCCGCCGGCGCCGAGCGCGGTACAGCGCAACACGGATTCGGACGAAATCCCGCCGGTGCCGTTCTGGGTGGCGCAGCCGCTGGCGAGCAAGGTGACCGCGCAGGCCGCGGCGAGGGTCTTCTGGATTGTCATGTCGGTTTTCTCCGGCGCTTCATTCAAGTGTGCTGTTGTTGCGCAGTGCATCCATCTGCCGCGCCTTCGCCTTGGCGATCAACGTCTTCGCCGGACGGTTGCCCGGCTCGATCGCCAGGACGCTTTCCGCTGTCGCGATCGCCTTGTCGTACTGGCCGCGCGACAGGTCGCCCTGCGCGCGTTTCAGCAGGCCGTCGACGGCGGGCGCGGCAGGGTGGGCCGCCGCGGACGGGCGGGCCGGCGGTGTCGGGTGCGGCTTGTTGCGCGGCGCCTCTGCAACGGTGGCGGGGGCCGGGGTGGTCGGCGTGGACGTGTCGTCCTGCAGTTTCGCGAAGGGCGACGACTGCTGCGCGTTCGCGGATGCCGGCGGCGCGTTCGACGCCGGTGGTGTCGCGGGCACCGGGGCCGTCGTGACATTCGTGACGACGGCCGGGCCCGACGCGGGCGAGGTCATCGCTGCGGCGGCCGTATCGGTCGGCGCGGACGCCGGTGCGTCGGGCGGTGTCGTCGCAACAGTCGCGCCGGTGGAGGCGGAACCCGGTTCCGTGATGTCCGATGCGGCGTTGGCCGTGAACGCAGGAACCGTGGATGCAGCAACCGGTTCGGGCGTTGCAGGTGCGCTCGCCTGGCGGCCGTGCCACCAGAACGCACCACCCGCGCAGGCGACGGCGACCGCGACGCCGGCTGCGACGATCTTGAGTCTTGCAGACGTAGCGTCGTTCGTCGTCGGGGTCTGCGGTTTCGGCGGGGGCACGACACCGGAATGCGGACGCATGGGTTCGGCCGACGCCGACGTCACATCGTCATCCGGTACGCCGTGAAGCTTGGCAGTCGCATCGGCACCGTCTGTATCGTCGTCGGCGAGTGCCGCTGCGGTATTCGCCGATACGCCCGCAGGCGCGGGTTGCGCATCCGTACCGACAGGCGAGGATTGCGACGCAGCGACCGCGTCGCCCCGCTGGTCTGCCGCTGCGACGGGCGTGGCAGTGGCCGCGGCGTCGTGCGATTGCAGCGGTGCGTTCGCACGCCCCGATACCGGATCGGCGATGTTCGCGACGTGCGCGAGGTCGTTCCCTGCAGTGTTCACCGCCATCGATTCGACGCTGATGTCCGCTTGCGTATCTTGCGCGTCGACGGTGACGTAGGCAGATTCGTGAGCGTATCCAGCGGCCACGTGTGCGGGTTGCAGTGCGGGCTCGGCCGGCGGCACGGGCGCTTCCGCCTCGATCGCACCGGCGTCATTGACCGATGCGACGGGGGTCCCGCACTTGTTGCAGAAACGCTGGTTCGGCGTCAGCGCGGCGTGGCAGTTCCGGCACGGTGCGCAGGCCGCTTCGGTCCGGATGGCCGCAACCGGCGTTCCGCATTGCTTGCAGAACTTGAGACCGTCGGGCAGATCGGTTCCGCAGTGGGTACACGCAGTCATAATTCAGTAATCCTCTTCTTTTGATCGATCAACGTGACGACGCCGTGCGGGCATGCGCACGTTTGTCCGAATCGCGGGATAGCGGCGTACCGGCCGCGTGCTACGAAGGCGAGCGACGCGGAACGGGCCGCTCAGCGCGCGATATCAGTCGGAATGGGGGCGGCCGCGCAGAAAGTGTCGGCGTAGAGAAGAAGAGATCCGGCCCACGTGATTGGAACGTGCAGCCCAACGGATCCGGATGCACCGGTATTGAATGGCGAGTTCAAGCTTTCCCCGTATCAGTCGCCAGATTGAATCCGGCTGACTGTTTTCATTATTTCGATTGATAATACAAATGGTCTTCTGCAGCGGATATTACACTGAAATTACGCGGCTTTGCCATCCGTCAGGCACGTGACGGAGCGTGTATTCGCGTGCAAAGCCGACCGGATGCGCCGCGCGCACCGTTACCAGCCTGGTGGTGTATTCATCGCGGTGACCAGGCGGTTAGCCCAACGGCGCTCGCTGCTTGCGTCTATCGTGCTCAACAGAAGTCTGTCCAGCGTGCCACGGCAACGCCGAGGTGTGCCCCTAACAATCAGTCAACCCGGTACCAGCGACCAGATTCTGGACACACAGCGGCTGGTGCGCCGTTCGACCAGACTTGCTCCTCATCCAGGTGCAGCGAGGTCGAAGGGGCGATGTCGAAGACTACCTTCAGTGCTTGCCCGACATGGGCATCTTCGATGGGAAGCTCCCAAGTCAGGAATATCTGGATGCAATCCTGGTCCGTCGCGAAGTCGGCCGCATTAAAGCCGCTGCTGCGGCGCTGAATGACGCCGTGAGGTTGGCCGGTATCGAATATCACAGCTATCCCCCGGGTCAGGGGAATGCGATGGCCCGTAGAGGGAAAATGCAAGTCCAGCCCCCGGTCCTCGCTCAGGAATAGATTGCAGAAGGCCGCACCGCCATATTGCGCACCGTCATGATGGTACTTCGCGCCACGACAGGCCATGAGGGCTACGTCGCTGGAGGCAAGCACGGTGGGCAGTCCTAGTGCGCACGTCCAGTCGGACATTGCTTGCACGCAGCGCTTATAGTCCGGCCAGCGCGCTTGCGTTCGCGCCAAAGGCATCGCCTCGACGTCCCCGGGTTCCAGGACGAGCCGCGACGATGTTTCTCTTTCCCAGTCTGCAAGCACGCGTGCGGAGGGAACGGGCACGTCGACCGTGCCTGATAGAACGATGTCACTTACGCGTCGACTGCGGATGGCGTCGCCGCTCCAGAAATAGGAAGTCAGCATGTCTCGAATTCGACGCTGTCGAAGGGGGCATCTGGGCGATTGTAACGATTCAGCCGGATCACGTCGGCGAAAATCGGCCATGAGCGGTCAGTCGACAGCGAGGTCAGGATTGCCCACAATGTCCGTCCAGTATTGGAGCACTCGCGACTGGACGTCTAAAGAACGTCGTTTCCAGGGCGATAATCGACATATCGCCGTAATCAATTCCCTATCTACGATGCCGTCAACCTTAATGATCCATCCGACCATGCCGGAGCAGCGCGTGAAGCTCGGTTTCAACTGGTCTGCCCTGTTATTCGGCACAATCTGGGCATACTCTGAAGGATTGGTTGTTCAAGGAGGGCGATTGGCCGCTGTCGATGCTGCCTCCGGTCTCCTCTGTTCCTCCGGCCGTCCGGCCCTTTTGATTGCGGCTTTAATACTCTTCGTGGCAAAGAATATCTACAGTGCTCGCCATGGCAGCACCTGGATATGTCAGCGATTGCTGAATCAAGGCTACCGAGCGCTCCAATAATCAGACATTCGACGTGCGGCGACGAGCCCTGATTCGAAGCTCCGTCCGGGGGGGGGGCGAAATTGTCCGATTCGGGTCGATGAGAGTCGGTCGGCCCTGCGCGAACGGGCCAGGCTGCCCTTGAAGGTTCAAGCTTGAATGAACGGCAACGCAGATAGTTCAACGTCGAGTGAACCGCGAATTCAACATTGAATGAGCGGGTTTGCCGGCAGGCAGTGTACGGCCAGCAACGCAGGTCTCACCCGCGCACTTCGGAACCCGATTGCCGTTGGCGTCATGCCCTTGGCCGCCACTTTCAGGCCAGTCGTTGCGCCGCTCGACCGTGCAACCGCAGCCGCCATTCCGCGACCTGATTCATCTGCGCATCGGGTTGCCGTCAGGTAGGGCAAATATCCCCGCGCCGTTGACGGCACGTGGCGTCGCATTGGCTTGATACGCCGCCGAGTGCATCTGCCGGATTCTCCTTGGCATTGCAGTCACCGAGCGACTCCCCGGCCTCGCATAGTCATCTCCCAACGAGTCACCGATAGCCCGTGCAACTACTGAGTTGCTGCGAAAAATGGTTTATGGTCAAATGACCATGTCAAGTGACCCATATGTTTGTTTCATCCCCAATTGGCAGCCGCTGCTCGATCGCGGATGGTCCAGGCGTGGGCAACATTTTGCGAAGGCGTCCGGGCGGCGCGGAGATTGACGCGCATCGGCCACCGGAAGTTTGGCGAAATCCCGGGAGATGGAGCAGGCGTCCGCATATCGACGCCTGGGCAGCTTTCGCCCATCGGCTGAAAGCGCCAGGGTTGAAAAACAAGAATTTCTGGAGACGGTGCTCGTGAACGAAATGCACAGCAGGACGAACCAAGCGATTGACCCTTCGGCGCTACGCGCCCAACTGCGAGACGGCTCCTTGCTTGAGACGCGTGCGTGGCTGGCGTCGGGATGGGCGGAGGGCACGGATGGCCGTTCGTTTCCCGTCACGAATCCGGCCACGGGTGCCATCCTGGCCCGCGTGGCCAGCCTCGGCGCCGCGGAGGTCGAGCAAGCCATTGCCGCATCGGCGCTGGCACAGCAAAGCTGGCAGAAGCGGGCCAGCCACGAGCGCGCGAAGCTCCTGCGCGCCTGGTACGACCTGATCGTGGCGAATGCCGACGATCTCGCACTGATCATGACGTCGGAGCAGGGCAAGCCGTTGGCGGAGGCGCGCGGCGAAATCATGTATGCGGCTTCTTTCGTCGAGTGGTTCGCCGAAGAAGCGAAGCGGGTCTACGGCGACGTCATGCCGCACCCGCAAGGCGACAAGCGCATCGTCGTCATTCGTCAGCCGATCGGCGTGTGTGCCGCGATCACGCCGTGGAATTTTCCTGCCGCGATGATCACGCGCAAGGTCGCGCCGGCACTGGCCGCGGGCTGCTCCATCATCGTGCGCCCCGCCGACCTGACGCCGCTCACGGCGCTAGCGCTTGCCGTGCTGGCCGAGCGCGCGGGCATTCCGGCCGGTGTCCTTCAAGTGGTGTGCGGCCCGTCACGCGAGATCGGCGCGGTGCTCACGGCCAGCCCGGTCGTGCGCAAGCTTTCGTTCACCGGCTCGACCGAAGTCGGCCGCGTGCTCATGAGCCAGTCGTCCGCGACGATCAAGCGACTCTCACTCGAACTCGGCGGCAACGCACCTTTCATCGTGTTCGACGACGCGGATCTCGACGCGGCGGTCGAAGGGGCGATGGCGTCGAAGTACCGGAACAGCGGCCAGACCTGTGTATGCGCGAATCGCTTTCTCGTCCAGGCCGGCATTCATGACCGCTTCGTCGACGCGCTTACCCGGCGAGTCCAGGCGCTCAAGGTCGGAAACGGTATCGAACCGGGGGTGCAGCAGGGGCCGCTGATCCAGCAGTCCGCCTGCGACCACCTGAATCGGCTGATCGACGATGCGCTCAGCAAGGGCGCGCGCATCGTCACGGGCGGAAAAGGCCATCCGCTTGGCGGCACGTTTTTCGAGCCGACCGTCATTGCCGATGCAACGCCGGCCATGCGTCTCGCGCGCGAGGAACTCTTCGGTCCCGTCGGCCCGGTGTTCCGTTTCGAGGATGAAGCGGAAGCGATCGCGATGGCCAACGACACCGAGTACGGGCTCGCCGCCTATCTCTATACACGCGACCACGGCCGCATCTGGCGTGTGGGCGAGGCACTCGAGTACGGCATGGTCGGCCTGAATACCGGCGTGATTTCCAACGAGGTCGCGCCGTTCGGCGGGGTCAAGCAGTCGGGCCTGGGCCGTGAGGGTTCCCGTTACGGCATCGAGGAATACCTGGAAATCAAGTACCTGTGCACCCAGGTCTAACGGCCACCGTCCGCATCAAGGAAACGTCAATGGAAATGCTCCCGCAGTCGATGCTCTTCGAAACTGTTCCGTCCATTCTCCAGGAATGGGGTTGTGCGCGCCGCCTGGGTCAGGTGATGGCGGCATGGACGGAGCGCCGCCATGTCCTGATCGTGACCGACGCCGCGCTGCACGAGGCCGGTGTACTGGAACCGGCGAAAGCGTCGCTGGCGGCCGCGGGATTCCGCGTGGCGGTGTTCGACGAGGTCGTGGCCGACCCGCCGGAAAACGTGGTGTTGCGCTGCGTCGAGTTTGCACGCGGTGCCGACGCGGATGTCGTGATTGGCCTGGGCGGCGGCTCGTCGATGGACATCGCAAAACTGGCCGCCGTGCTCACAGTGTCGCGGCAATCGATCGCGGAAATGTACGGAATCGGCAACGTTCAGGGTGCGCGCCTGCCGCTGGTGCAGATCCCGACAACGGCGGGTACCGGGTCGGAAGTCACCAACATCTCCATCGTTTCGGTTAACGAAACAACCAAGATGGGCATCGTCGCACGTCAGCTGTATGCCGACAAGGTGATCCTGGATGCCGAGCTGACGGTTGGTCTGCCGCGCAGTCACACCGCTGCGACGGGCATCGACGCGATGGTCCACGCCATCGAGGCCTATACCAGCAAGCACAAGAAGAATGCCATTTCCGACGCGCTCGCGCGCGAGGCGCTGCGAATGCTGGTGAGCCACCTGATCCCGGCTTGCGAAAACGGCGCGGACCGGCGCGCCCGCGAGGCCATGCTGCTGGGCGCCACGCTGGCGGGTCAAGCGTTCGCCAATGCCCCGGTGGCCGCGGTCCATGCGCTGGCGTATCCGTTGGGCGGCCATTTCCATATCCCGCACGGCTTGTCCAACGCGTTAATGCTGGCGCCCGTGCTGCGTTTCAACGCCGAAGCGGCGGCGTCGCACTACGCGGAACTGGCGGACGTCGTCGGCGCGGGTGGAACGGGCGACGCCACGGCGCGCACGGCGGCGTTCATTGCCTTCCTGGAAGACCTGATGGACCGATCCGGCGCGCCGCGACGTCTGCGCGACGTGGGTGTCACGCAATCGAGCCTGCCGACCCTCGCGGCCGATGCGATGAAGCAGCAGCGCTTGCTGTTGAACAATCCGGTCGTCGTCACGGAGTCGGACGCATTGCGCCTGTACGAACAGGCCTACTGAACCGACGCCGGCCAATCCGCAGTCGCCGTAACGTTAATAGAGAGAATGCACCGTGAACAATGTAGAAAGGATTGAGCACCACGAGATCGTTATCCTGGGTGCAGGCTTCGGAGGCCTCGGCATGGCCGCCCGCATGAAAATCGCGGGCATCGACGACTTCGTCGTGCTGGAGAAGCGTCCCGATCTCGGTGGCGTGTGGCTGGACAATTCGTATCCCGGCGCGGCATGCGATACCGAATCGCACCTGTACTGCTACAGCTTCCATCCGCATTTGCGCGTGAGCGCGATGTATGCCGGCCGCAACGAGCTGCTGCACTATCTGAAATCGCTTGCCACGCGGTTCGACCTGGCGGAACACCTGCGATTCAACCTCGAGATTCGCAGTGCCGAATGGGATGCCGGCGCCAGCCTCTGGCGGTTCTCGCTGAGTGACGGCTCGCGGATGACCTCACGATTCTTCGTGCCGGCCTGGGGGCAATTGAACCGTCCGATGATCCCCGCGGTTCGCGGCCTGGCGGATTTCAACGGCGAGTATTTCCACTCCGCCGAGTGGCGGCACGACGTGGACTTGACCGGCAAACGGGTGGCAAGCATCGGCAACGCCGCCAGCGCCGTGCAGTATGTGCCGCTCATCGCGCCGAAGGTCGATCACCTGACGGTATTCCAGCGAAGCGCGAACTGGATCATGCCGCGCAACCAGATCGTCTTCTCGGCGGAGCAGCTCGATGCCTACGAGCGCGAGCCCCATCTGTTCGAAGAAAGCCGGAAATCGCTGCACGCGTTCCGCGAGTCCGGGTTCGAGCGCACGCGGATGGGGTCCAGCGCGCAGCAGGAAGGCAAGAGTCTCGCGCTGGCGCATCTTCATCGCCAGGTGCCCGACCCGGTACTGCGCGAGAAACTGACGCCGGACTATGAATACGCGTGCAAACGGATTCTGCGATCGGACGACTACTATCCGGCGCTCATGCGCGACAACGTCGCGCTGGAGACGGCGGGGGTGGAATCGTTCGTCGACGAGGGCATCGTGACCCGGGACGGCCGCCTGCTTCCGTTCGACGTGGTCGTGTTCGGCACCGGATTCGAGAGTCAGGCTTTCCAGGGCAGCCTGCAGGTGCGCGGCACGGACCGCACGTTGGCCCAGGTGTGGGAGGACGGCCCGCAAGCGTATCTCGGCATGACGGTGCCGGGCTTTCCGAACATGTTCATGCTGTATGGGCCGAATACGAACCTGAACCACAACTCCATCGTGTCGATGCTCGAGATCCAGCAGAACTACATCATCGACGCGATCGGCGGCATGGCTTCGGCCGGCGTGAAGGCGGTCGACGTCGATCGGGCCGTGTTCGACGAGTACAACAGCAAGCTGCAATCGGCGATGGTCGGCTCGGCGTTTTCGGCGGGCTGCTCGAGCTGGTACAAGAACGCGCAAGGCAAGGTGATCAACAACTGGCCGGGCACGGTGGACGAATACCGCGCCGTGACGCAATGGGATCAAAGCGTGTTCGCTGCGATCTGAGCGGGGATGCCCATGACATCGATGCACTGGTTGCCGCTGACCGAGGTGGCTGACGATGCGCGGGACGCCGTTCGGGCGTTCCGCGAACTGGGCGGGCGACACTACGGCAGCTTTTCCGTCGACCAGTCGCGCGTGAACTTCGTGCGGGCCTGCGAATTGAACGGCCTCGCCGCCGACGCAGCGGTTGCCCACGACGATATCGACGTTCCCGTCGCGGACGGCAGCATTCGGCTACGGCTCTATCGTCCGCCCGGCGGGGAGCGCGTCGAGGGCAAACCGCTGGTCGTCTTCATTCACGGCGGCGGGTGGGTGATCGGCAGCGTGGACACGCATGACGGCATCTGCCGTCATCTCGCACGGCATGGCGGGGGTGTAGTCGCTTCCGTGGAGTACCGGCGAGCGCCGGAGCACCGCTGGCCGATCCCGCTCGAAGACTGCGAGCGCGCATTGGACTACCTGGCGGCCAACGCTTCCGCGCTCGCCATCGATGCGTCCCGGGTGATCCTGGCGGGCGACAGCGCCGGCGGCAATATGGCGACCCTCATCGCCAATGCGGCACCGGCGGCGGGACCCGCGGTCATCGGGCAGATCCTGTTCTATCCGGTGACGGACCTGACGGCGTCGCTGCCGTCCTACCAGCGCATTCAAGGCGGATTTCCGCTGGTCGCCGAGTCGATGCGCTGGTTCCGGGAACATTACGTGCCGGCCGGCACGCCGTTCGATCTTCCACGCCTGTCCCCGTTGCTGCATGCGGAAGGCCGGCGGCAGCCGCCGATGTTCATTGCCACTGTGGGGCTGGATCCGCTGTGTGACGAAGGCATTGCCTACGCATCGTGCGCGGCCCGCGCGGGGAGCACGGTCGAGCATCTCCACCTACCCGGGCATCATCACGGCATCATCACCGCAGCCCGCACGATCCCGGCAGCGAGATACCTGCTGGATCGCGCTGCTTCCTTTGTCCGGCGGCTTGCCGAACCGGACGGCTTCGAAGCTTGACGCGTCGATCGTCGCGCGGGCCGTAGCATTCAGCCCTCGAGACCGATCGGGTAATGGAAACTCCTGATTCAAATTGTCCCTCGACTGCATAGACTGGGAACCGTGGAACTTGGTCAATTGATCATGTTCGGGGTGACTGGTCAAACCAGATGCACACCTCAATGACCCGCGTGCATGCCCGGCCGGGTGCAGGGGGCGCGTACTGGTTTGAAACGTTGTCGCCGGCATGCACGTGCGAGTGTCTTTTCTTTCGTAGTCACATGACCAAGTCTGTTGATCTAGTCGTGCGGCGTTACGGATATTTTCAATAACGGGTCATCGGAGGGATCTCATGACTAGGAATCACACAGATTCGGGTTTGCCTGAGCACGTAGAGGTACTAATCATCGGGGCGGGAATCTCGGGGCTCGATGCCGCCTGTCATCTTCGCATGAACTTGCCGAACCGCTCGTTCGCCATCCTGGAAGCGATGGATGGCTTCGGCGGTACGTGGTGGACCCATCGCTACCCCGGTGCGCGTTCCGACAGCGACCTGTACACGTACGCATTCGGATTCCGCCCGTGGCAGGGCCGCTCGATCGCCACGGCGGAGGAGATCCACAGCTATCTGGGCGATGTCATCAAGGAATACGACCTCGGTTCGAAGATCCACTACGGGCACCGCGTTCAAACGGTGAGCTGGTCGAGCGAGCAGAAGCGCTGGACGGTCGAGGTGTCGCGCAAGGATACGGGCGAACACTTCTCGATCACCACGGACTTCCTGTGGCTGGGGGCGGGGTACTACGACCATCGCAGGGGCTTTACGCCGAAGTGGAACGGGTTCGACCGCTACAAGGGAACGGTCGTGCATCCGCAGCACTGGCCGAAAGACCTCGACTATGCCGGCAAGCGGGTGGTCGTGATCGGCTCGGGCGCGACCGCCGCGACGCTGATTCCCGCGATGGCCGGCACCGCGGCGCATGTGACGATGCTGCAACGGTCGCCGACGTTCTTCACGGCTGTTCCGTGGACCCACCAGCTGGACGCGACGCTTCGCGAACTGAACCTGCCCGAAGCGTGGCGTTCCGAGATTCTGCGGCGTGCGCACCTGAAGCAGACGTTCGACCTGATCAACCTGTCCGCCGCGAACCCGGACGCCGTTCGCGACTGGCTGATCAACGAGACCCGGCAACAGTTGCCGGAAGGGTTCGACGTCGACAAGCACTTCAATCCCAGCTATCGCCCGTGGCAGCAGCGCGTGGCGGCGGTGCCCGAGGGCGACCTCTTCACGGCCATCCGGGAGGGCAAGGCGTCCGTCGTGACGGACACCATCGAATCGTTCGACGAAAGCGGCATCGTGCTGGCGTCGGGCGAGCACCTGCAGGCGGACATCGTCGTGACGGCGACGGGCTTCGACATGAGCGCGTTCGGCCAGATCGCGTTCCACCTCGACGGCGAACCGGTCGACATGACCAAGCGCGTCTCGTATCGGGGAATGATGATCGAGGGTATCCCGAACATGGCGTTCATCTACGGCTATTACCGGTCGAGCTGGACGTTGCGCGCCGATCTCGTGTGCGAATTCACCTGCCGCGTCCTGGCGCATATGGAAAAGGTAGGTGCGAAGACGGTGGAGCCGTGCCTGCGCGCCGAAGACGCCGACATGCAGCGGCTGCCGTGGACCGACCCGAACAACTTCAATGCCGGATACGTGATGCGCTCGCAACACCAGATGCACCTGCGCGGTGATCGCATGCCGTGGCAGCACCACTTCGAGTACGAGGAAGAGCGCCAGACCATCCCGGAATTGAGCCCGGATGCCGAAGTCCTCGTGTATCGCTGATCCCCGCGCAACGTTCGAATAAAGGTGAAGTTATGGCACTCGATTTGCACCTCGGTGGTTTTCTCGAATCCCTTGCCGGGTCCGGCGCGAAACCGCTGTCGCAGTCCAGCCCGGAAGAGGCGCGCGGATTGATGCAGCATCTGGCGCGCGCCGTTCGCGCACCGGAGGCCGTGGTCGACGTTCACGGCGTGGAAGACCTGACCGTTCCCGGCGCGACCGGATCGCTGCGGGCGCGGCTGTACCGTCCGACCCAGGAGCGCCATCTGCCGACGGTCGTCTATCTCCATGGCGGCGGGTTCGTGATCGGCGATCTGGATACCCACGACAACATATGCCGGGAGCTGGCGCGTGGCGCCAACGCGGTCGTCGTCTCGGTGGATTACCGGCTGGCGCCGGAGCATCCGTATCCGGCCGCGGCGGACGATGCGATTGCCGCCACCCGATGGGTGATCGCGAACGCGGGCGAGCTGGGCGGCAGCGACGTCGTGGCGGTGGCCGGCGACAGCGCCGGCGGCAATCTGGCCGCGGTCGTGACCCAGCAACTGCACGCCGACGGCATTGCGCTGTCCGCGCAGTTCCTGATCTACCCGGCGGTCGCGCAGGATCGTGCCGGCTTTCCTTCTTTCAAGGAAAACGGCGAAGGCTACTTTCTCGACCTCGAGACGATCGCCTGGTTCGAGCGACATTACGTGCCCGACGGGACCAACCGGGAGGATCCGCGTCTGGCGCCGATCCGTGCGAAGGACCTGGCCGGGTTGCCGCCGGCGGTTATCCTGACCGCCGAATTCGATCCGCTGCGCGACGAGGGCGAGGCCTATGGCCGCTTGCTCCACGCGAGCGGCGTCAAGGTCGACACGATCCGGTGCGACGGCATGATTCACGGGTTCTTCGACATGGGGGCGATTTCCCCGGGCGCCCAGGCATGGATCGAGAAGGGTATCGCGAGCTTTCGAACGTTACTCGGCGCCGCCCAACACCATTGATACGTCGGCGGAAGCGACCTGATTTCGCTTTTCGCCATTTCGTGGCCGCACGCGGTTCGATGGATGACCTCCAACGTTGCCGATGCGGCCGCGCAGTGCTGATGCATGACGGCATGACGCCGATCGCGCGGCGGCTCGCTGAGGCCGCGACGCGAATGGCGGAATCGATGCATCAGGTAGTTGCTTGTGACGCGTGCAGGCATCTATCGAGGACACAGACCCGTGAAGAACTCATTCGATTACCTTGTTGTAGGCGGCGGCTCGGCCGGCAGCGTGCTGGCTTCGCGTTTGACCGAAGATCCCGACGTGACGCTGTGCCTCTTCGAAGCCGGCGGCACGGGCGATGGATGGCCCGTCACCGTGCCGGCCGCGCTGGTGCTGATGATCCCGTCCAAGCTGAACAACTGGGCGTTCGAGACGGTGCCCCAGAAGGGGCTGCAGGGGCGACGCGGCTACCAGCCGCGCGGCAAGGCGTTGGGCGGATCGTCCGCGATCAATGCGATGGTGTACACGCGCGGCCATCATGCCGACTACGATGACTGGGCCGCGCTCGGCAACGAAGGCTGGGGCTGGAACGACGTCTTCCCGTATTTCAAGCGAAGCGAGCACAACGAGCGGCTGGGCAATGAATGGCACGGGCGCGGCGGCCCGCTGTGGGTCAGCGACCTGAGGACGGACAATCCGTTCCAGGCGCGTTGGCTGGACGCCGCACGAGAGTGCGGCCTGCCCGTCACGGACGATTTCAACGGTGCGGAGCAGGAAGGTGTCGGCATTTACCAGGTGACCCAGAAGAATGGCGAGCGCTGGAGCGCGGCACGCGCCTATCTTTTTCCGCACCTGAAGACGCGCGGCAACCTGACGGTGGAGACGGGCGCGCAGGTCCGGCGCATCGTGTTCGACGGCAAGCGGGCCGTGGGTGTCGAGGTCACGCGCGGGGGGAATGTCGAGACGGTCTGGGCGAAGAAAGAGGTGATCCTTTCCGCCGGCGCGCTTCAATCGCCGCAGTTGCTGATGTTGTCCGGCGTCGGGCCGAAGGACGAACTCGAGCGTCTCGGGATCCCGGTCGTCGCCGATCTCCCGGGCGTGGGCGAGAACCTGCAGGATCATCCGGACTTCGTCGTCAGCTACAAGACGAACAGCCTGGATGCGCTCGGCGTATCGGTGCGCGGCGCGATCAAGACGCTCGGCGACATCCGGCAATACCGGAACTCGCGAACTGGTGCCCTGACCACCAACTTCGCCGAAGGCGGCGCGTTCCTGAAGACGCGTCCCGATCTCGATCGACCGGACGTTCAGATGCACTTCGTCGTCGGGCCCGTCAGCGATCACGGCAGGAAGGTGCGCCTCGGACACGGTCTTTCCTGTCACGTGTGCCTGCTGCGGCCGAAAAGCCGCGGGTCGGTCAAGCTGCGAAGCGCCGATCCGCTCGATGCGCCGTTGATCGACCCGGCGTTCCTCGAACACGACGACGATCTCGAGGTCCTGGTCGACGGATATAAGCTGACCCGGCGGTTGATGGCCGCGCCGGCGATGGCCCGGTTCGTGACGGAGGACGTGTTCGCGTCCCGGTCGCGATCGGACGACGACATTCGTGCGTTGCTGCGCGAGCGGACCGACACCGTGTACCACCCGGTCGGAACCTGTCGCATGGGGAACGACGCGCTCGCCGTCGTCGATTCCCAGTTGCGCGTCCGGGGCACGGAAGGTTTGCGCGTGGTGGATGCATCGATCATGCCGACGCTGGTGGGCGCCAACACGAACGCGCCGACGATCATGATCGGCGAGAAAGCCTCGGACCTGATCCGGAGGATCTCCCGATTCCCGTCCGCGGTGCCGGAAACGGCGGTGTGAGTGGCCCTCTCGTGCCGACGTTCGTCGGCACGAAGGTTTCAACCGCACGTGAACGTCGCGAGCATGATGTGTGCAGCGACGTCCACGACCCGAACGCAACGGCTCGCCGGCCGGTCGCGGCAAGGCTGGACGCTGCGGTGGCATCGCACGCTCGAGTGGTGAGGTCTGCTGACGCCGCCAGCCGCCGATCATGAACGCATCCTTGCTCGTTGAAGGGCAACGCGAGCACGAGGGACGAGCGGTCGCCACCCGACGCGCGGATGCCGGGTGGCCACCGGTGTGCGTCAGCAATCGAAGAAAGACCGGTGCCTGCTTCGCGGCGATGAGCCGCGGCAACCAGCGAAGCCGCCGGCCGATCGATCTTGCGCGGCGTCCGGCCCGGTCCGGGGGCGGGAAATGTTCTTCACTGACCACTATCCCGATGGCTTCGGCGAGTGTCATGCCGAACGCCGTCTTCCATTCGACGAGCGATGCCCGTGAACGGGGCCCCCTATGCGGCGCCTGAACGCTGTCCGGTAGGTGTCCGCGTGCACGCAAGGCAACGACCCGGATATTCAAACATGCACTCGCTCATACTCATCGCGGATGACGCACCGGAAATGTCGTCGACGCTCGATACCTGCCTGACTCGCCATGGCTTTCGAACATTCCAGACCCACCCCGCCCAGACGGTGCTGGCCGCGCAACTGAACCTGAAGCCGGATCTGGTCATTCTCGACGTCCGTGAACTGCGTGCGGATACCCTGGACCTGCTCGCCAGGCTTCGACGGCAAAGCGCTACCCCCATCGTCGTCATGTCGGCGGGTGACCGGGACGGGGAGCAGCTGCGCGCACTGCACGCCGGCGCCGACGACTACCTCGCCAGGCCGTTCAGCATGGACGTGGTGGTCGCGCGATTGCTCGCGATTCTTCGCCGCTCCGGTGCGCTCGCGCCCGAACGTCGCCTCCGGTTGGGTGCGCTCGAAGTCGATACGGAGCGCTATATGGCGTGCGTGAGAACGTCCTCCGGCGAAACGCCGGTTTCCGTGACACTCGTCGAATTCCGCCTGTTGGCTCACATGGCCAGGCTGCCGAATCGTGCATTTACGCGCGTCGAACTGCTCGATGCGTGCATGGCGGACGTCGGCGCATCCACGCGCACCGTCGACAGCCACATGAGCCGGTTACGGAGAAAGCTGGTGGCCGCCGGTGCGTCGGGCGTTGTGGAAAGCGTGCACGGCATCGGCTATCGCCTTCGAAAATCCGGCTGACGGGAAGTGGGTATCGCTCGCGGACGGGATCCGCTGTTCGTCGAGTGTGCATGCGACGCTGACATGCATGCAGCAGAGCTGGGGGCAACGCGGGCAGATCGTCGGCTCCGAGCTGGTGTGGTGGCCGCGCGCATCATTGACCGTAAGCGCCTGACCGCCGGGCTTCCTGCGTGATACGGCGGTTCGTCGGTCAGCCGCTGCTTCTTCGAGTGATCCGTACTCCCGGGGTGGGAGAGTCTGATTGCCGTTTGGCGCACCCTCCATCCGAGGCCAGGCAGACTTCGACACAGCGGGCCGCGATTTACGATCGCGGCCCGCCGCGCGCATCAGACATCCGGTCGTTACTGCGCGACGATCCCGTCGCGAGAAAAGATCAGCCACTTGTCGCCGGTCGACGGGAGTGCCGCGGTGTACGTCGTCCCGGTCTGGGTGCGCAGGCGCTGGAACGTCTTGCCATCATCGGTACTTTGAGCCTGCAGCCCGTCGACCCCGACCGCCAATACCGTGGCGCCTCGGGACGCAAGCGCGGTAATGGAATTCCGGGTGTCGAGCGTCGCGCGCGACCAGGTATGGCCGTTGTCCTCGCTGCGCATCAGCGTGCCGCGCAGCCCGCCGACCAGCAGCACGCCGTTGGGCAGCGCCACGCCGCACCAGAACGACCCCTTGTAACCGGTCTCCACGCTTTCCCACGTGTTGCCCTTGTCGCGGGAAATCAGGAGTTGCCCCTTCTCGGCCGTGGCAAAGATCTCGCCATTGCCGTTCGAAAAGAGGCCGAACAGATTCAGGTCCGACTTCTTGCCGTTCGGGAGCACGGCTTCCTTTTTGGTCCAGGTCTTGCCGCCGTCATCGGTGACGAGGATGAGCGACCAGAGTCCGACGGCCACGCCGTGGTTCGCATCGATGAAGTGCACGCCGAACAGCGGGCGATCCTCGCTCGTCACGAGACGTTGGACCTCCCACGTCTCGCCGCCGTCGGTCGTCTTCAGGATCGCGCCCCAGTGGCCGACCGCCCATCCTGTCCTGGCGTCGATGAAACTGACGGACGTCAGCGTCGAGCTCACGGGCACGGACTTGGCCTGACGGTAGGTCGCACCGCGGTCGTCGGACAGCAGGACGATGCCGTTCGCGCCGACACTCACGACCCGCTGGCCGGCCCAGGTCGCATCCAGCACGGGGGACTGGGTCGCGATGCTGGACTGGACGGCCGGAACGGGCCGGAGTTCCGATGCGGATACCGCGCCTGGCATGCTGCCCAGCAGCGCGCCACAGACGACGGCGCCGGCCGACAGGGAGAGAACCTTGCGATACAGGGTCATGGAATCCTCTTCTTCTTCAATGGGCGAGCAGGCCGGGGGCACGGGCGGGCTTGCGCCGCGGGAAGATGCGCTCGAGCCAGACGGCGAAGGCGGGCAGAACCGTCATGGCCATGACCATGTTGACGATGAACATGAACGCCAGGAGCTTGCCCATGTCCGCCTGGAACTTGAGCTCGGAGAACGACCAGGTGGCGACGCCGATCGCGAGCGTGATCGCCGTGAAGATGGTGGCCGTCCCGATCTCGAGGATCGATTGTTCGAGTGCCTTGACGATGCCGACGCCGTTGGCGAGATGCAGCTGCAGCCGGTTGTAGATATAGAACGCATAGTCGACGCCGATGCCCACCGCCAGCACCATCACGGGCAACGTGGCGACGGTCAGGCCGATCTGCAGCTCCTTCATGAACCAATATCCGATGAACGTGCCGATCGTCAGCGGCAAGCAGCAGGCGAGAACCGCGCGCAGGTCACGGTACGTGACGAGGACGAGCAGGACGATGGTCGTATAGACGTAAAGCATCATCGGCAATTCGCTGCGCTCGATTTCGTCGTTGACCGCGGCCAGCACGCCGGCGTTGCCGGACGCGAGCCGGATCTTCACGCCCGGCAGCTTGTTCGTATCGCGGAAATGCTTCGCGGCGTTGATCACCTGGGTGATCGTGGTCGCCTTGTGGTCGGCCAGATAGATGTTCACCGCGGTCATGCTGCAATCCTTGCGCATGACGCCGGGCGTGCGGGCCACCTCGCCGGCGAGCGATGAATAGTTGTCCGGATCGATGGGGATCGCGGACATTTTCGGATTGCCTTCGTTGTATCCCTCGTTGTATTGGCGCAGCAACGACGAGAACGACACGACCGACAACACGCCGGGAACGGCACGCATCGACCAGACGAAGCGATCCTGGTAGGCGCCGACCTCCACGTTGTTGCAGGACTGCGGCGGCGCTTCGAAGACGATGGAAATCCAGTCCAGGCCGACGTCGTAGCTCGACGCAATCGAAACCGAATCCTTGTTGAACCGGGCATCGGCACGCAGCTCGGGCGCGCCGGCCTGCAGCGTGCCGACCACGCGGTCCCGACTTTCCCAGGCCGCCACGGCGAACACCACGACGGCGGCCAGCAGGACGATCGCCGCATTGCGCGGAATGGCGACTTTCGCGAGCACGCGGAGCACGCGGCCACGACGAACGGCATGCCCTTCCGCATTCTTTGCATAGTTGCCGTCGACCTTGAGCAACGACGCGGCCAGCGGAAGCATCACCAGGTTCGTGACGATCTTGTACGCCACGCCGAGCGAAGCGGTGATCGCGAGCTCGCGCACCATCGGGATCGGAATCAGGATCAGCGTGACGAAGGACACGAACGCGGTCACCAGCGCGAGCGTGCCGGGAATCAGCAGCCCGCTGAAGCTGGATCGGGCGGCTTGCTCCACGGACTTCCCGTGGGAGATCTCACGCACGATGAAATTGATCTGCTGGACGCCGTGCGACACGCCGATCGCGAACACCAGGAACGGAACCAGCACGCCCAACGGGTCGAGCCCGTAGCCGAGCAGATGCAGCGTGCCGAACTGCCAGACGAGCGAGACGAGCGAGCAGGTCAGCGGCAGGATCGTCAGGCGAACGGAGCGGCAGTACCAGTAGACGGCCAACGCGGTCAGGAGCAGCGCGATCGCGCAGAACTTCAGGACGGACGACGCGCCGTTTGCAATGTCGCCGATCTGCTTCGCGAAACCGATGATCTGGATTTCATAGTTCGCATCCTCGAACTTGGCGCGCAATTGCGATTCGAGCGCCTTGTCGAATGCCACGTAGTCGACCCGCTCGCCTTTCGCATCCAGCTCGTTGAGATCGGCGGTGACCATTGCGCTGCTCTGGTCGCGCGACACGAGGCTGCCGACGAAGCCGCCCTGGGCGGTCGAGCGCGAAATGGCGCCGACCGTGTTGCCGTCGAGCTGATCGGGCGTCACGGTGCCGGGAATGAGCGGGTCGGCCCGGAATCCGTCCTCGGTGATCTCGTTGACGAATGAATTCGGGGTCCAGAGCGACTGGACGCTGCTGCGAGACACGTTCGGCAGGAAGGTGACCGCCTGGGTGACTTCATACAGGCGCTTCAACGCAGCCGGCGTCCAGATGCTGCCCTTGCGGGCCTTGACGACGACGATCAGGCGGTTGGCGCCGAGCAGGTCACCGCGATACTCGTTGAACGTCTGCGTGTATTCGTGGCCCAGCGGCAGCTGCTTCTCGAACCCGGCATCCATGCGCAGCTTGACGGCGAAGCAGGCCATGACGACCGTGAACAGCACCAGGAGCCCCAGCACGAGACGCCTGTGACCGAACAGCATATTTTCCAGCGAATGAAGCATTCTTGGCAGCTTGCCGGGTCGGGCTGCGTCGGAAACAGGCGGTTGATTCATATTGACCTCAGAAATTTCGAGATGCGACGATTGCCACGAAGTCCCTGTCACGTAGCGGGTTGGCCAGCGGGTTGGTCGGGCCCATGAAACGGGTGTAGTTCAAGCCGACCTGCCAGTTCGCCGGGTTCTGTATGAAGTTCACATACAGGTTCATGGCCGTCACGCCGCGCATGAACTGGGCATTCACGTTCGGCGTATTGCCGAAGAGGCCGTATCGGACGAAGATCCCCGGATTGACCTGCCACCCGGGAATGAGGGTGCCGTCGTAAACCCAGTTGAAATCGACGTCGATTCCGCCGGAGTACTTCGTTCCCTGGGCACTACCCGGCGTGTTGAGTGCGCCGGTCGCGAACAAGTCGTTGAATTCGTTCCCCCACAGAAGCGCGCCTGGCGAAATCGGCGACCCGCCGTAGCTCTTGTGAAGCCCCGGATACGCGATGATCACCGTCTCGGTCGTCAGCGTGGCGGTCTGGGCGCCGAGCAGCTTCAGGAACGCCGCGGAATTGCCCGGCTGGAGCGAGTAGAGGGTCGTCAGGTGCCACTGGAATCGCTTCTCGTCGACCCAGCAGTTCCCCCCTTGCGCGACGCAGCCACTGGCCGGATTCAGCGGAACGGCGTCTCGCGGACGGTACGAGAGTTCGGTGCCGATCGCCCAGTCGCCCACGGGGAAGTTGGCGCTGACACCGATCATGTGACGGTCTTCCGGAAACCGGAAGACCGTCCCGCCCGTCGAGCTCAGCGAGAGTTGCGGGAACTTGTCGTGGTACGCGATCGTGTAGAAACCGAGATTCAGGTCCGTTCCCGCCGGCTGGTAGCGAATGGAAAAACCATACTGCCCGCCGTTCTTCGGATGGATGGTCGAGGCGCCATACGTGTTGTTGCCGGGCCCGACGATCTGGTTCGACCAATAGCTGCCAACCGGCGGCAGGTAGTTCTGGTTCCAGTTGCTCTGGTAGTACCCTTCGACGTTCACGCCGTGACCCACGCCGGATGCGACGCTCACGATCGGCGCGGGCAGGATGATCTCCTTGACCTGCGCGCCGGGCTGGGACGCGCGATTCACGTCGATCGCATTCGTCGCATTGACGCCGCCGGTTTCCCAGATGCTTTCGCCCCAGCTGACGACCTGGTTACCCACGCGGATGCGCGCAATCTGGTCGCCTACGTTGAACTGCTTGCTGACCCACAGGTCGAGCAGGCGCGGCTTGAAGCGGATGTTCTTCTCGGCATCGGACGGGAGGCCGCCGCTCAGGTTGGGCGACGGGTTGTAGAACAGGTCCTGTCCGCTGGTTGCGCCTGTCGTTCGGGTACCGGAGTAGTCGTATTGCCAGGTGCCCCGCGCCATGAACGTGAGCCCTTGCGACGGCATCTTCAGGACCAGCTCGTGGTTGCCCTTGAGATAGCTCGTGAACGGATCTCCCTTGCCGTAGTTGATGTCGCCCTGATCGGAGAGGCCGCTCAACTGACCGAGTCGGCCGCCGCCTGTCTGCGCACCGGTGGCCACGTTGTAGGTCGGCGACACGAGATTGCTGCTCGGCGACGCCGTGCGAATGCCGACGCCCGCCGATATCGTCGAATCGAAGCTGCCTTCGACGTTGCCGATCGTGAACGTGAACGCGTGCGCGCTGCCGCACCCGACGGCGACAAGCGCCGCGATCGCCGCGCGCACGAACACCACGCTGGAGCGGGGCTGTAATGAGGAGGTGCTAGCCATTTTGTCTCGGCCCCTGTCAACGCTCGCTCAACGCGCGGAGATTGTCGGCGTTGTAGAAGCTCGGCTTGTAGTGTTGGTCCGCCGACGAGTCGACCGACCACTTCGCGTCCCGCCCGGCCGCGAGCATCGAACCGTCCACGAGGTACCGGCCGTCGACGAGGTTGTATTGAGCGAATGCGAGCGTGTCGCAGCTGCCCGTCTCGTACACCGGAATGATGTAGCCCTCGCGGACCTTCGAGATGTTGCCCTGCGCGTCGTAGTCCACCGCGCCGAGGTAGCTCCAGCTGTCTTCGTCGACGTAGAAGAGGCGCTTCGGAGCGGTATGGCGCATCCCCTGCTTGACCGTGGCTTCCACGACCCACACGCGATGGAGTTCGTAGCGACGCTTCGCCGGGTTCACGAAGTCGGGGCCGTACGCATCTTCAAATTTGTCCGAGAAGTCGTACATGCCCAGGTCGTTATAGGTGACGATCATTTCCTTCTTGCCGAGCAGCTTCCACGAGAATCGGTCCGTCTGTCCGGAGAAGACCAGCGCTTCATCGATGTTGTACTGGTTGTCGAAGCCGATCTGGGGCGCATCGTACGCATACGACGGCATGCGACGGGTGCGGCGCTGCCCCGGGAAGTAGTAGAAGACTTCGGTCGGCTTGTCGGCATAGTTCGTAAAGATCGCGGCCTGGCCGGCAATGGCCGCCGGGGACTTGTACGCGTAGTAGGCGTTGCCTTCGATCTGGTTGACCTTCGCGAACGTCGTGCCGGCCTTGTCGCCCCACGGCTGGTAGATCCACGCGTCGGACACGTTCTTGATCCAGTCGGACGCGCCCTTGCGCGGGGAGACGACAGTGATGATGTCGCGCATCTCGACGCCGGCGCCGCGGTAGTGCAGCTTCGCGTTCCACATCACTTCCGCGCCGGTCTTGGGCGCAGGGAACGGGTAGCCCGGCAGGCGGGCATCGGCGAGTTCCGATCCGTCAGCCGACATCTTGGCGAAGCCCGCGTTGTTCTTCGTGTTCTCCGCGACGAAATCGGGTACGCCGCACGTGCGCCGGGACGGATAGACCGGCATCGTGAAGCCCTTCAGGTTCTTCAGCAGCGCGATCTGGCCCGGGTTGAGCTTGTCCGCGTATTTGTCGACGTTGCTGGCGTCGATCGTGTACAGCGGCTTGTCGGACTTGTATTTGAAGAAATCCGCGCGGCGCTTGCCGTAGCTCCAGCCCGCCCCGACGTTGCCCACGGGGGTCCAGGCGGGAATGCCGCTCGCGGTGCCGGCGATTTCGGCGCCCGACGGCGTATGTGAAGCATCCGTCCCTTCCGCAAGCGCACCGGTCAAGGACATCGCGACGGCGGAAGCGATGACGGACAATTTCGCTGCCGATCGGATGAGCGAAGCGGATTTCTTGAAAGCATGAGTCTTGACCACGGCTATCTCCTTGACCTTGACCAGGTAACGTGCGCCCGCCAAAGGGTTGTGCATGGGTGAAAACGGATGAGGGTCCGATAGTCCCGTCCGTTTATTAGCTATGCGAAATGAATTGGGGTGTGTTCGTGCTTGGTTTTACTGAATCACCGAACTCCAGGTCATCGCTATAACGTAGAAGTTCGTATCGACCGGCGCCTGGGTGGGGCGCCGGACGGTTCGTCAATGCATGCAGCTATTCGGCGCCCACCAGGGCCGGATGCGGCTCGTTAGACCGGGCCGGCTCCGTACGCGCGCCGCTTCTGAGTGACTTCCGGCTTACGCCGGGACCGACGAGAAGTACTCGGCCGGCTGCGCGTGCCATCCTGCCCAGCGCTTTTCCCAGTAGAGGTTGTGAATCTTCTCGGAGATCGGGCCGGGGCCGTTGTGGTTGCCGAGCGGTTGGTCGTCCACTGCGCTGACGGGCATGATCCCGCCTGCCGACGACGACGTGAATGCTTCGTCGGCCTCGCGCAGCTGGGTCGCGGTGTACGTGCCGATATTCACCTTGATGCCGAGCTCGGCGGCGATATCGAACACGCTCTGGCGCGTGATGCCCAGCAGGCAGCCTTCGGCGGGCGTGTAGAGCTCTCCGTTCTTGGCGAAAAACACGTTCGCACCGGCTGCTTCGGTGAGGTTGTCGTGTTCGTCGACGAGCACCGCCCAGTCCTTCTCCTGCGTCATGGCTTCGAAGAGCGCGAGCTTCATGTCCATCCAGTGGAAGTTCTTCGCCGTGGGGTCGACCGCCTTCGCGGAAATGCGGTTGTACCGCTTGCTGATCAGCAGGTTCGAGCCACGCGTGCGGACCTCGTCGTCAGCCTGGAAGAAGAACGGAACGGCAAACGCGAACATCGCGTTCTTCATTGCGCTGCGGTCGCGGCGGTCTACGCTCAGCGGGCCGCGGGTGACGCACCACCAGACGTACGCGTCCTTCAGGCCCGAGTTGCGCACGAGCGTATGGAGAATTTCCCGGACCTGGTCACGATTGAATGGATTCTCGAGGAAGAACTTCGCCGACGACTCTTCCATGCGCGCGAGGTGATCGTCGAGCCGGAAGAAGTTGCCCCGCGAGACGGTGACGACATCGTAGGCCGCATCGGCGTGCAGGAACCCGGCGTCGACGAGCGGGACGGTCGCTTCGGTGATGGGAACGTACTTGCCGTCACAGAACGCGCTGCCATCTTCATAGCGGGGTTCATGCGGAGCGCGAGCATGCAGCGGATTCTCGTGCATGATCTGCTGGACTTGAATGATTGCCATGGTAGTTACCTTTCGCTCCCGAGGGAGAGTTGTCGTTCGATGTTGACGTCAAAAGCGACCGGGTCTCGGCGCGCTTCCTTGCGGATTGCTTGCTTCCTGGCTATCCGGCGTGAAGTCTGCCATATGACTTGATCAAATGACCGTGTAGTAGAAAGTATTGCTCGAAAAATTCCTTGTCGATGAAGGTTAACCCTCTGTGATGCGTGCCGCGATACGCGAGCGGCGAGCAGACTCGTGCTTGCCGGCCGGTGATCGTCGAACGTCCATTCCGGCAGACCAAACCGATCCGCGTGAGCAAAGAGGTTTCGGCGTGTTGCGCGCATCCGGTCACACGCGCTGCAGGTCCTTTGCAGCAGCATGACCGTTCGTTCCATGAAGCGTCTTACGTTGGCTTGCCGGTGGCAATGCTGATTATTACCGAGTCATGTGACTTGGCCAAATGATCAAAAAAGACGTTAGTATGGATCTTCCCGGGCGATCCAGAAGGCTGAAGACTCGCCCTCGATACCCAATGACATGGAGCGAGCAGATGCCGATTTTCGAAGCAGACCATCTCCGCCAGGCGTTCATCGGCGGCCGTTGGGTCGAGCCGGTGAACGGTGGCGTGGAGCACGACATCATCAATCCGGCGACGGGCGAAGTCTCAGGCGTGTTGCTGTTCTCTGACGAAGCCGATGTGAACCTGGCCGCGCAGGCGGCGCGCGACGCGTTCGCGGCATTCTCGAACACGCCCCTCGTCGAGCGGCTCAAGCTGCTCGAGCGCGTGATCGGTGAATACACCGAGCGGTTGCAGGATATGGCGGACGCCATCACGCTCGAGATGGGCGCGCCGATGGACGCCATTTCCCGCCCGCTTCAGGCGGCACTGGGGCTCTGGCATCTCCATACGACGCTGGAAGTGGCGAAGCAGTATCCGTTCGAACGCACCCAGGGCACGTCGCGGATCGTGAAGGAGCCGGTGGGGGTGTGCGGGCTGATCACGCCGTGGAACTGGCCGATGAACCAGGTCATGTGCAAGGTGGCGCCGGCGCTGGTGGCGGGTTGCACGATCGTGTTGAAGCCCAGTCAGAATGCGCCGTACTCGGCCATCGTGCTCGCCGAGATTCTCGAGAAGGCCGGCGTCCCTCCCGGCGTCTTCAATCTCGTGCAGGGCTCCGGGCAGCGCCTGGGCCGAGCCATCGCGTCCAGCCCGCTCTTTGACATGGTGTCGCTGACGGGTTCGACGAGCGCCGGCGTGGAAGTCGCTCAGGCCGCTGCGACGACGATCAAGCGGGTGACGCTGGAGCTGGGCGGAAAGTCGGCGAACATCATTCTGGACAGCGAAAACTTTCAACAGGGCGTCACGCATGGCGTGCTCCAGATGATGGCCAACTCCGGCCAGACGTGCACCGCGCCTTCGCGCATGCTGGTGCCGGCGCATCGGCTCGCGGAGGCGGAGCAGATCGCAGTCGCTGCATGCGGGCAGGTCGTCGTCGGCGATCCGCGCGATCCCGGTACGACCATGGGGCCGATGGCGAACCAGCGCCAGCATCGCAAGGTGCAGGAGATGATCCAGACGGGCATCGACGAGGGCGCGGTGCTCCTGTCGGGTGGGCTCGGCAATCCGTCGGGGCTTGAACGAGGCTACTACGTCAAGCCGACGGTCTTCAGCCGCGTGAACAATCGCATGAAGATCGCGACCGAGGAGATTTTCGGCCCCGTCCTGGTGATCATCCCGTACCAGGACGAATCGGATGCGGTTGCCATTGCCAACGATTCGCCGTACGGATTGTCCGGCTACGTCTATGGAGATTCGATCGAACAGGCGGAGCGCGTCGCGAGACAGTTGCGGACCGGGATGGTGCATTTGAACGGTGCGCCCGTCGACATCGCGGCACCGTTCGGTGGGTACAAGCAGTCCGGCAACGGACGAGAGTGGGGCTACGCCGGCATCGAGGAGTTCCTCGAGACGAAGTCGATGTTCGGTGCGGCGCCGGGCGCCGTCAGCTAGCGGGAAGCGACGATGGGCGTCCGGCGGTATGCGGACGTCCGTCCACGGAAAGGTGGCAGGATCAGAAGCCTGTCATGAAGCATCGTGTGGATGGGCCTCGTCGGGTTACCGGCAATGGTGCAATGACACGCCACGGCGACGCTCAAACCTGTGCCGTCGAGCTCGAGAGAGAGGTGGCAAACGTCTCCAACGCTGAACTTACATTATCCAGGTTCGCCCTGAGCTCGCGGATATTCGTGTCGCCTTGCCAACTGTTCAGCAATCCGTCGATCAGGATGATGCTCATTCTGGCGACGGATTCAATCGCGTCAGGGTTGACTTGTGGCGCGCACTTGCCGAGGTAAGCGATCGTTCGCTCGATGGTCTGCACATAGGTCCTCAACGCGAAATCCGGGCGATGACGCTCTGCCCACTGGATCAGTTCAGACTGTGCCCGGGCGTACGACGGATGCTGCACGAGCCAGTCGACATTCTTGCGCAGCTGCCATCCGGCGAGTTCGCCGAAAGAATGAAATTCCCTGTCGGCGAGAGCATTCGCCGCGAGCAGGTCGAACAGGGATTCGTAGACCGCATCGAACAGATCGTCTTTGGTATGGAATACATAATGCAGCGATGCCAGCGGGCAACTCGCGGCTTCAGCGATTCGCCGCGTGGTGGCCCCAGCGACACCGTGCGCGGCGATGACTTCAACGGCAGCGTCAACGAAATCTTGTCGCCGCAACGCAGCGCGAACTCTTGTCATTGGTAAACTCCGGTACCCGCAAATCCTCTTGCGTCCACGTCATGCAGACGTGTAGCGTTTATTCGTGATACATGGTCAAGCGACCATAACGCTCGTGAATTATGTCGGCATCTTGAAAGTTTGTCCATGGACGGGGCTGGCCACGGGTGCCTTGAATATCCGGTGCATCCGCTCAAGTCGATTTCTGAAATCCGATCTAATGACTTGATCATTTGATCGGTCAACGTTAAGCAGACAAAGAGGCGCTGTCGATGGAGGTAAACCCGTGAGCGCGAGCACTGCAACGCACGACCGCGGGCGGTCTGCCGGGAGCGTCAGGTTTTCAGGCGAATGGAAGCAGGGTGCTTGGCTGCAGCCAATGTGGATTCCCGGCGGTGCCGGTGACTTCACGTCGCACGTGTCGCGATCGGATGCGGGCAACGGTTGCTGAAAGCACCGTCGAGCGGAGCGTGCGCGCAGGGCGGCGCATGGGCGAAATTGCAAACGCCATGCGCCGCGAGCCGAGCAGTCATGTGAAGCGGCGACGCGACCGCTTGGTGAGCACCGGGGGAGCCGGTGCGTCGGTCAGGCGGCAGCGGCTTAGTGCTTCCGTACCGACTTGCGAGGGGTCTTGGCGGCAGGGCGGGCGTCCGCCAGTGTCGCCGCGTAGGCGGCCAGCATCTTGCTGGCGTGGTCGACATCGGCAGCCAGACGTTTCGAATCTTCCTGGGCAAACCACGAGAAGAGCAATCCGTCGATCAGGACGATGGTCAGCCGCGCGATGGCGTCCAGCGCCTTGGCATCGGCACGCGGCTCGGCGGCGGTCAGGTTGGCGCGGGCGCCTTCCTGGGAGATGCGAAGGGCGCCAATAGCCATGTCGGGCTGGTGTCTGAGCGCCCACGTATACAACTCCGACTGGGTCTTCGCGTACGTCGGGTTGGCTTCGAACCAGGTCATGACGGAGCGCAGGTTGAATTCCGCCAGGTCGGACAGAGTGCCGTGCTCAGGAGGCTCGGGGCTATCCGAGCGGATCAAGTCGATCAGGGATTCGTAGACGGCGAAGAGCAGCTCGTCTTTTGAGTGAAAGACGTAGTGCAGGGAAGCCAGTGGGCATCCTGCAGCCTCGGCGATGCGACGGGTCGTGGCACCCTTCACACCGTGCTCGGCAATCACCGCGACAGTCGCCGCTACGAGGTCCTGGCGGCGGACTTCAGCCCGTACTCGCTGCATAAGCCAGCGCTCCGTTTTATGTCTTCGTCCAAAGGCGCTACCCATGCAGGGTAGTCGAATCCTCGGATATTAGCATGACGATGGGCGGCATTTCGCAAGCAACACAAGGCATGTTCCTGCGCGGATGTTGCGCCGCCAGGGCGACGTGAGACGTGCCGTTCGCAGGCACGTGCCGGTCATGGTGGCGACGTCGATGCGTCGCGACGCCGGGCGAACATCGCCATGGTGGTGCGGTTCGGCGGCATGCTTCGTGAACCAGGAAGCGGATTCGCTCATCGGGGATCGACCCGGCGCATCAAGCGTGGCTCCGCTCATCGAGCGGCGCTTGCGTGCCTGTTTCGATGAGGCTGTCGCAGAGCGGCGCAGGTACGGTGGCTCTCGCACGTGCGCGGTAAAGCAGCCGTGCGGATCGTGGAACGGGCGCCACTGTATTGGCTCGTACGACACCTTCATGACGAGGCTAATGGAAACTCCGTATTCCCAATGTCCTGTCGAAGCATAAGACTCGTGCCTGTAGATTCGTGGTCATTTGATCAAGTCAACCGCCTGCACCGCGATCGTGACGCCGAGCATCATCTGGTGCGGCGAATTCCCCGCACCGGGGCATGCGCATCACCACCGTGCGCGTCAGCCGCCCTTCACGAAGGGCGAACACCCGGATCCGATTGGCATACGGCTTGCTTGATAGTCATATGACCAAGTCTAATGACTCGTGTGGTTGACTTGAACGAAGGACATTTCTCGGTAGTGCGGTCAACGACAACGATAGGGAATACGAATGAGCCATGTGATTGCCGTCTTGGGCCTTGGGGTGATGGGGTCCGCCATTGCCGCCACGCTGATCGACGATGGTGCGGAAGTCGTCGTCTGGAACAGGAAGGCTGAAAAGGCGCAGCGTCTGCGCGAACTGGGGGCCCGGGTGGCCGAGCGTGCCACCGCCGCCTTTGACGAGGCGGACGTCATCGTCGTCGTGACGGCGACACCGGTTGATCTCGCGGCGGACTTCGAGGCGCTGGGCGAGCGCCTGAAAGGGAAAACGGTGGTCAACCTGGCCACGGGGCGCCCGTCCGAGGTCCAGAAGCTGGATCAAATCGTGCGTGGCGCCGGAGCAAACTTCATCAGCGGAACGATCCAGTGCTTCCCGCCGGATATCGGCCGCGAGAACGCCGTTATCCTTTTTGGGGGCGACGAGAAGATCTGGAGCGAAGTGGTGCCTCTGCTCCGGAAGATTGCTCCGCAATCCACCTACGTCAGTGCACGACCCGACGTGCCGAACGTGCTCGATGCCGGGTTGACGGGCACGTTCGTTTTTGGTGCTGGCGCAGCCTTCCTGGAAGGTCTCAGATTCGTCGTGAACTCGGGCATTTCGATCGACGAGATTCGCGACCTGATTCCCACCTATCTCGCCGGTCAGACTCACTTCATCGAAGGTCTGTTCGAATCCGTGGCGGCGTCCGACTATCAACCGCGCGGCGCAGACCTCGACATCTACGCACGCGCAACCGAACTGTTTCAGCAGGCGCAGGAAGATATCGGGCAGCCGCCGCGAATTCTGAAGGCGCTCCGTGAGCGCATCCTGTCATCCATTGCAGAAGGCAGTGGCGACCGAGGATACGCTGCACTTTTTAATCATTGAAAATTTGTTGGAGGATTCATCATGTCGTTGCAGCGCCTTTCAAGTGGTAGCACTCCTGAAGATCTCGCAAATGCGGTTCGGCAGGATGGCGGAGCGATCGTCAAGAACTTTCTCGATTCCGATTTGCTTGCGCGAATCCAGCGTACGCTCTTTGACACGCTCGAATCCGCTCCGAACGGAGTCGACGATTACTTCGCAGGGACACAGACGCGTCGTGTCTCGCGCCTCTTCGCGCGTACCGACTGGATGGCCGAGGTTGCATTGCATCCGCTCTATCTGGGTGCGGCGCGCAGCATCCTGCAGACGCCGATCAAGATCTGGAGCGGCGAGAACCAGGTCGATGTCGCGCCCGATATTCAGGTGGGGGTGACGCAAGCCATCCAGATTCTGCCGGGTCAGGGCCTTCAGCCGTTGCATCGTGACGATTCCGTGTGGCTCTGGCGGCACCCGAACTATGGGCGCGAGGCCCGGTTCCAGGTGATGGTGGCCGTATCGGACTTCACGGCGGAAAACGGCGCCACGCTCGTCATCCCGGGTAGCCACAAGTGGGACGACGAGCGCATGCCCACGCAGGAGGAAGCCATTCCCGCGACCATGTCGGCCGGCGATGCGCTGTTCTTCATCGGCTCCACGTATCACGGCGGCGGCAAGAACACCAGCGATGCCCCGCGCACCGGCCTGACGATGTCGTATGACCTGGCGATCCTCCGGCAGGAAGAAAACCAGTACCTCACGCTGCCGATCGAACGCGTGAAGCGCTATCCGGAAGAGCTGCAGCGCCTGCTCGGCTGGACGTACGGCACGACTTTCGCCGGCTTCGTCGAGCGTAACGGCCAAATGTCGGATCCGAACGACCTGTTGAAGATGAAGGATTTCCTCGAGGTCGGGCATTTCGATTAACGCCCGGGTTGGGTGATGGAATCGTGACCCGGTTCTCATGCGGAGACCGGGCGATTCCATCATCTGGATGGCATCGTGGTCGCTCGACGGGATGCCTGGATCGGTGCACAGCGAGCCGTTCTGATCGTGCGATTTTTCGGTTGGATGCAGCAGTCTTCGAAACAGTGCCGGTATGAACGCGAGCAAGCGGGCGATTCGATGCCTCGTCGCGATCTCGTATTCGTGCAAACGACAAGGAGTCGATCGTGAGTGTCGAAATCAAGGGAATCCGAAAAATCGCGCTGCTTTATACAGGAGCCGTGGTCTGGACGCCCACCTACCTGCTCCCATTCAGCATCGAGGAATCGATGGCCCGGTTCGGGCTGTCCGAAAGCACCGCCGGTTGGCTCGCGTCCGCGGTGCTGCTCTGTCTTTCGCTTTCCATCATCGTTTTCGGTCGTCACACGGCGACGTTGAACAAGAGAACGGGCGCGCTCGCTGCGGCAGCGCTTGCCGTCCTGTCGACGTGTGCGATGTTTTCACATAATTTCTATGTATTCGTCGCAGCGAAGCTGGTTCTCGGCGCCGCGTTGGGCGTCAGCTGCGTGTGCGCGTATGGGGTGATTGCACACGTCAAGCACCCGGAGAAGATCGCGGCGCAAGTCGCCGTTGCGATGGCCGTCATATTTTCCTGTGCGATGTACGTCGTACCGATCCTGAATGTGAAGATGGGTCCTATCGGGGTGGATGCCGTCCAGCTCGCCGTGGTCGTGGCGGCGCTGTTTTTCGGCGCGTTCATGCATCCTGCCGTCAACGCAAGCGAGGAAGCGGTCGCGAAGGACGCCATCAAATCCAGTGACGTCCGAGGGATTCTGGTCAGCGCATTCTTCATCTACGTGTCGCAGACGGCCCTCATGGGATTTGCCGCTGAGGTCGCTGCGACCCGGGGCGTCGAAGCGGAGCAACTCGGCATGCTGTTCATGCTCAATGCGGCGCTCCAGTTGCCGGTGGGAGTGGTGGTCAACTGGCTGGGCGATCGCCTGGGTCTGTTCAAGCCGATCGCCCTGGGACTCGCGCTGTTGATCGCATGCAGCCTGGGCATGTATTGCGTGGGCGGCAAGTGGGCGTTTCTCGTGTCGACGGCGCTCGTCAGTGCCGGCGCCACGCTGGTGGCGCCTTATATGGTGGCGGCACTTTCGCAAATGGATGCCAGCGGAAGAAGCACCGCGACCTGTGCGTCGGCAATCAATCTTGGCCTGACGGTGGGCCCGGCGATTGCGGGCACGGTGTTCAGCGTGGCCGGTTTGCATGCGGTCGGCTGGCTCTCCGTCGGGTTGCTGGTGGTGCCGATGTTTCTGACCAGCGTGGCGATCCGGCAGTTCAAGGCAAAACACGCCGAAGCCGCGGTCGCCTGACGTGCGCGGCGAAGCGATCAACCGAGCGCGGCCGCACTGACCGCACCGGTACCTGGGCGGCGCCGGCATGCCTGACATGCCAGTGCGGAGCAGACATCGCTTGGAAGCGTCCTCTCGCGCCGACGGGCAGCGCAAGAGACTGCCGTGAACGTGGATGACGAACATGGCGGAAGACAAATATCTCGACGATCACGGAGTTTTTTCATGGAACTCAAGTTCTATCTTTATTGCCTGGCTGATCTCGCGTTGATCGTGACTTCGTTCATTTGTGGCGTGAAGTACTTCCGGAAGCGCAATGGCCTCCTCGGATTCGAGTCGCTGGTCGTGACGTTCTCGGCAACGAATTTGATGATCAATGCCTTGACCGGCAAGGCGATCTTTTTCAGCATCTCGCTTTTCTGCGACGCGTTTTCAAGAGGTTTCGGCGTGCCGATCATCATCGTTGCGGGCATGATGTCGGTTACGCATCGATATAAACCATCGATTGTCGGCGACGTGTTGTATGCGGTGGGGGCGCTGGTGGGGACGGTCATTTTGTGGACCGCGGATTTCATGGTTGGACCCAAGCCGTATTTCTATCTGGTGATGTGGTCGTTGTTCTCGCTTTACCTCATTTACGTTGTCAAGAAACTGGCGAATGCCGGAGAGTATCGTAATGCTGCAAGCGTGATCCTGACGCTCGTATCCACGCAGATCATTGCGACCGTCTACGACTTCTTTCATATCCCTGGCGACAGCGATCATATGATCTTCTATATATTTGCATTGCTTTCCTGGTCTTATATGTCGGTTTCGCTGTATTACGCCTATTGTGCGCTGGAACGGGTGCAGGAAAAGGAAGGGAATCTGATTCGGGGTTATACCCTTGGTCGCCTGGAGCGAAAGCCGCAGTAATGGTCGCGTTCCTGCGGGAATGTATTTGAATCTTCATGCGAGAGATCGGATATGGCTACCTTGATCGTGAGTTATCCCGCTGTAGAGGGTATGGAATTTGATCGCGAGTACTATCTCGCCACCCACGTGTCGCTCGTCCGGGCGGCGTGGGGCGAATGTGGCCTGCAGTCGGTGGAGGTTCTGTTTCCGGCTCCGGGCCCGCAGCCTTTTGCCTGCGTCACGCTGTTGCGTTTCAGCGATCAGGCTGGAATCGACGCTGCGCTGGCTTCGGCCAGAACAGCCGAGGTGGTCGGCGATGTGCGGAACTTCACCCACGTCCAACCGGCGATCTTCCGCGCCGGCGACTGACCGAGTCGTCGACGACCGAACCTGGTTTGCGAGGGCAAGAAGGTCTGAGGCAAAGTGTCTGCGTGGACCCATGCACTCGTGCCTTGACGACGAAGAAACAAGACCTTCGAAGCAGAATGCCGGTCGGCCGCGGGCGGGAAGACCGACTGGAACTTGACGAAGACGCGGTACGGGAGTGGATTGAGCCTGGCCTGAAGCCGGGCGTGTCGATTGCCCACGCGGCCGCTCAGGTTTTTGACGCCGGGCGAATGCGCTCGGCAATACAGCCTTCGGCCGCAGGCCGAAGGCTCATCCAGCATCCGGCATCAACGCTGCACGGTGTCCAGGATATCCAGGCGGCTCACTGCCACCGCCTTCTGCTTGATCGCGCCAAACGCCGTTTCCGTCGCCTCGAGCGTCCGCGCGATGTCTTCGTCGGTATGGCTCGCCGTGAAGAACATGTTGTGCCACGGGTGGAGATAGGCGCCATTCTTGATGACTTCCGACGTCCACGCCCGGCCGCGCGACACGAGCTCGTCGTCACCCGCGAACAGCATCTGGGGCATGACGCTCGGCCCGGTCTGCTTGAGTTCGAAGCCATGCCGCTCGGCTTGCTCGGCGAGGCCGGCGCGCAGCATGTCCGCCAACCGCCTGGTGTGTTCGAGGTAGTCGGTTTCACGTACCAGGCGCAGCGTTTCGATGGCCGCGGCCATCGGCACGGCCGAGAGCCAGTAGGAGCCCGTGACGAAAATGTTCGTCGCCGCCTCTCGTGCCTTGTCCGAACCGAGCACCGCCGCGATCGCATAGCCGCCGCCGATGGCCTTGCCCCAGCAGCTGAGGTCCGGGTGCACGCCCCAGTCCGACCATGAGCAATCACGCGACAGGCGCAGCCCCGTGCGGACCTCGTCGACGACCAGAAGCGCTTCCTGCTCGTCCGCGAGGCGACGGCATTCCTTCGCGTACTCGATCGACGGGAAAAACTGGTCGTAGAGCACTTCGTGCCGGAACGGCGTCGCGTAGATGGCCGCTACGTCACCGTCGACGCTCTTGACGGCGGCATTGAGGCTCTCGATATCGTTGTACTCGAAGTAGACGACGTGAGCGCGGTCTTCCTTGGTAATCCCCGTCGTATAGGGCACGTTCCACGGGGATGCACCATGGTACGTGCCGCGCGCAACGAGAATCTTCCGCTTCTCGCGATACGCGCGCGAGATCACCATGGCCATCGACGTGGCGTCCGAGCCGTTCTTGCAGAACATCGCCCAGTCGGCGTGGCTGACCTGTTGGGTGAGCGCCTCGGCAAGCTGAACCATCACCTCGCTGGGGCCTGTCGCCGTGTCGATCTTCTGCAGCTGGAGGGCCGCGGCTTGCTCGATCCGCTCGTTGCCGTAGCCGAACAGGTTCGTGCCGTAGCCACACACGTAGTCGATGTACTGGTTGCCGTCGACGTCCCAGAGATGGGACCCTTTCGCTTTTGCGAAGTACAGCGGGAAATCTTCCGTCAGATACTTGACGCTCTGGTGACCGTACATCCCGCCCGGGATGACCTTTTCGGCTCTTGCGAACCACTCGTTCTTCCTTGCCAGCCTGTCCATGTGCGACTCCTTGTGAAAAATTCGTTCTGGGAACGTCAGACCCGATATAAATTCTCTTGACTGAGTCACGTGACCATATATTTGAACCCCCGGGATGTTGGGGAATGCCGCATCCGAAATCTCGCGTCTCGTCGTTGGATCGACGTGCCGGCTAACTCGCTGCGCGAATGCAGCCTTGCTGCGTCACGCGGACCGCATTCGACACGATCCGCGCGCGAGGCTACGCCGGCATGTTCGATCTTGCCAGCGGAAGCCTATTGGCTCGAGTCGTAGTGCTCGATATGGTAGAGAACCATGAATCCCGGACTTAATACAAGAAGTAGCCCGATAACGAGAGAGATTGCGACGAATAAACGCTTCACCATGATCACGCTCCTGAATTGGATGAGGTGCAATAGAAAGTCGATTCTTGAGGGCCATCCCTGGAAAAGCGCGCAATCCCCGCATCGTTCTCAAGATCGCAACGCGATTCGTCAGGTCGATCTTCATGGGGTGTTTCGCTGGCGGTGATGCTGTCGTGGCCCGTGCATGTGCATTACGGAATCCGTGGAAGAGGATCCCCCTCCCGGATGGATGCAGGTGTCTGTTCGTGGCTCAGAGACCGAGATGCGTCGCGATATCGTCGTAGTCGACTTGCCACAGGCCCGGCGTGCCGGCCGGATATTGCGAGCGGAAGCCGATGATTCGCTGAACGCGTTTCGACAGGCGCCGCACGGTGTCCATCTCGACAATGAACGGATACGCTTCCTCCGGCGTCAGGTAGGACGGTTGCATCGGAATCGTGAGCCCGCGCCGGCGCTCGTTCTTCGTCACGTTCGCGCCGCCACCGTGGATCACCTTTCCGCTGAACAGCAACGCGTCGCCGGCATCCATCTCGGCGGCAATGGTCATGTCGGGCGTGCCCTTGCTGTCGAAGTAATCCTCGTCCCAGTTCTGGCTTCCAGGAATGATTCGGGTGGCACCGTTTTCCTCGGTGAAGCGCGTCAGCGCAATCATGAGGTTGGTGAATACCGTCGGCCCGTTGACGCCGAGCGCGCACAGGGGAGGGAAATTGCCGACGTCGCGATGCAGCATCTGTGCCGTGTTGCCCGGGCCGATGTCGATGACCTGCGCGGTCGAAAGCCACCAGTCGCCGGACTCTTCGCGGTACAGCACCTCGCCGAGTTCATGAAAGAGGTCGTCGTCCAGCACGTCTCCGAACGTCTTGCTGTGCGTGACCATGTTCGTCAGGCGCTTCGTATAGGTGCCGTGGAAATCCTTGATCAGTTCGTTGTCGTGCGACGACCCTTCGCGAAGCCGCTCGAGCGGCGCATCGACCTCGCGATTGATGTTCGCGACCTGCTCCTGGGTCAGATAATGCTTGATTCGGACTCCACCATATTGGTTCATGAGCGAAACGATCTCTTGCGCGCTGGTCTGTTTGGGAACGGTGGGGAGCGCGTCCTGAATGGTCTGAATAGTTGCGTTCATGTTTGCCTCGAAGTTGCGTGGACGGGTAAATCAGACGCGGCGTCACGTTCTGATTCGGGTGATGATCCGAACATCAAGTCGAATTTCTGACTGAGTCATTTGACTGCGTATGCCTTCGCTTACTGCCATTCGTTCCTGTTACGCCAGTTGACGGAACACGTACGTGGTTCCCGACGTTGTCGCCACCTCCGGGTGCTCCAGTACTGGTCCCGTAAGCGACAGACATGAAGGTATTCGCCGGTTTTTTCCGGTGAACTGGCGTATTCGCGACAAATCAGGTCAAGTGACCAAGTCGTATGATCGAGGAAGTTAACATGGCGTTTTTCGATGGTCGATCATGGTTAACCCGTCGCTTTTGAAGGGTGTTGCTGATGAAAGGAGAGCGATCGTTCCAGCGTGGATGTGAAAGGTGTGATCACGCGTGGCGCGGTGTGACGAGGCGTGATTCGGGATCGAATGGCCACGCCGATGACGACGTTCCTCGACACGTTTAGGATCACGCTCCGGCCCGCCCATACGGGCTCGGTGTGGCGCGAACCAGACAACCGGGCACGCAAGCTGCTCGCTCGTCATAAGCGTCCTTGTACGGGACCGTTTCCCGTCCCCTTGCGGGTGCCACGATCGACATCCTTCCCGGCACGCGATCTGCGGACGATTTTTCAAGCCCTTGTCAATTCCGTCCCGACGCCGCGGCGCGTGACGGCTTTGGCACGACCAAGCGCCGTGAGATGCGCGAACGCCATGGCTTGAAGGCATGCCAGTATCGTCACAGGGGCTCGCGCGCCGAGCCAGGCACGGAAATCGCTCGGGCCCGCAATGAAACGCTGCACGACACATGCCCGTCGTGTCTCGGTGAGGCGCTTCACCCAGCGATTTCGCGATCTATTGTCATGAGGGCAACGCCATGCACACATTCACGAACTGGAGCCCATTGGTCTCGCTGATCGCCGGGATTCTCATTCTGGTGGTACCGCGCCTGCTGAACTACATCGTCGCGATCTACCTGATCGTCATTGGATTGCTTGGGCTGTTCGGCGGACATTTCCACTGACGCGCCGCGTCGGCGTCTAGATACGTTCGATGCGTACCTCGACTGAATCCCTGGGCACCGTCAAGCGCGTGCGGCCGAGCAGTGCATCCGCGGGCGCGGTGCCGTCCGGGTTCAACGGCTTCACCTTGTTGAACGTGACGGAAAAGTATTCCGGCGTGACGGTGGCCGATGCATAACCCTGCGCGTCGTGGTCGGCGTGGCACAGATCGGGGTTGTTCGCCGTCAGGAAGCGGTCGAGCCTGGCCGGGGTCGCCACGATCGACGCGAGCGGTGTGCCGTTCCATGCGGCTTTCAGGTACGTATAGAAGGACATGCTGCTGATGCCGGCGCAGACGAAATCGACGATGACCGGCACCCCCGTCGCGGGATCGGGATCGTCGCGCACGACGCCGCCCTGAAAGGCATGCAGGTCGCCGGTGATCGCGACGACGTTACGGATCCCGTGCTCCCTCAGGTATGCGAGCAGTTCGTGCTTGTGCGCGGGATAGCCGTCCCATGCGTCGCAATCCACCACGAGGCGGGCCGCCGGCGCCGCGGGTGCGCCCGGCATCACGAACCACAGACGGTTCAACATCACTTCGTTGCCCCAAACTTTCCAGGTGGCCGGCGAGTCCTTCATCAAGGTTTTCCACCATCGTGTCTGCTCCGGGCCGAGCATCGACGGCGGGCGGCCGAGCTGCCGCGTTTCGCGCGCCTCTTCACGTTGCAGTACGTCCTGCTTGACGAAGTAGCGCGAGCCGGCTGCGTCGTCCCCATGCACCGGGTCGTGCCCGTGCGCCCGTGCGACAGCGGCCTCGCTCACGACGTGGTCGTCGCGATAGAGCCGCTCGTCCGTCATCACCAGATGCATCAGCATGCCGAAACGAAAATCGCGGTAGATGCGAATGTTCATGTACGACGGATTGTCCGGCTCGAAGCGCACATCGTCCCAATCCACTGGCATGTATTCCGCCCACGCGCGACTGGCGTTGCGGCGCCGCTTCGTTTCCTGCCGCTCTTCGTTGGTGTAGACCTGATGATCCTGCCAGCAGTCGTCGGAAAATTCGTGGTCGTCCCAGATCGCAATCATCGGCAGGCGCTGGTGCAGCGTCTGCAGGCGCGGATCGGTTCGATAGGTGCGATAGAGCGTCCGGTAGTCGTCGAGCGTGTCGGCATACGCGCGGCCGTCCGCGAGCACCTTGCCGCCGCTCAGGTGCGGCGGAGGATGCGCCGGTTCGGCACGGCCGGGGGGAGCGGTCCCGACCGTTTCATAGATGTAGTCGCCCACGTGCGCGATGAAATCGAGGTCGCGCTCGTCGGCCAGCAACGTCATCGCTTGCCAGTGGTTGACGCTCCAGTCCTGGCAGGTGAGCCACGCGAAGCGAACCCGTTCGTTGGCCTCGTTTGCCGCCGGCGCGGTGCGCGCGACACCCGTCATGCTGACGTCGTCGCCGGCGACGAACCTGTAGTGGTAGGTGGTCTTCGGCGAGAAGGCCGTCACCTTCGCGCGCACGGTGAAGTCGTAGAGGGCCAGCGCCCGCAACGGGACGCGGGCGACGAGCGTCGAGAAATCCGCCCGCGTCGACACTTCGAGTCGCAGCGGGATCGCGCGCGCAACGCCTTTTGCATCGTGCTGCACGCCGCTGGAGACCGGAACGCATCGCGTCCAGAACACGATGGAGCGATCGCGCGGATCACCGCTGGCAACACCTTGCGGGAATCGAAGGAGGGGCTTGCGCACGGGGCTGCCCCGCAGGGGCGCCGGTGAAACGTCGTGCTTGACGGCGGCGGCGGCCGCAATGGTAAAAAAAGCCGACGACTTGAGGAAAAGGCGACGATCCATTGATCCTCCCGATCGACATCCCGTGGATGCGGGAAGCGCCGCGGCGGGCGCCTGCTTCTCGCGCCCGGCAGCTTGCCACCGCTCCCGCCGCGCGCGGCAGGGGAGCAATCGCTCTGGAACGTTACTGCGAAGCACGACGACCGGAAAGTCGTGAGAACCCCATTTCGAATGCCCGCACGTCATCTGGCGGAAGGCTCCTGTCCGCAGGAACGCGTCTTGCTGGATACCGGGCAGCAAACTGGGGGAGTGAGCAATGCACATCGGCCACAGCGTCGGCAAGGCGGCCGCGTGGCTTGCCGTGAGCGTCGCCCTGGCGCTTGCCGCACTGGTGATCGTCATCGTGACGTTCGACTGGAATCGAGCCCGGCCCTGGATCGATGACAAGGTGTCGGACGCGATCGGACGGCAGTTCGCCATCAACGGCGACCTGCAGGTCGGGTGGCGTCGGCCCGCGAGCGAGCACGGATGGCGCGCGTGGGTGCCCTGGCCACGATTCATCGCACACAATGTCACGATCGCCAACCCCGATTGGGCGCGCACGAAGTATTTCGTCACGCTGGACGCGATCAGTTTCGAGGTCGAGGCGCTGCCGCTGCTGGCACGCCGCATCGTGATTCCGGCAATCGATCTGGTCAATCCGTCCGTCGACCTCGAACGCCTGAAGGATGGGCGAGCCAACTGGACGTTCAAGTTCAAGCAGTCTGCCCAGTCGGGCCGATGGGCGCTCGACCTGCATGAGATCGCGTTTGCCCAAGGCAATCTTGGCTACTACGACCAGCAGAAGCAGTTCGACCTGAGCGCGGTGATCGACACGCTTGGCCAGCCGATCCCGTTCGACGCGGTAATGAAACAGCAAGAGGCGCTGGCGCACCACGAATCGGCACGGGCCGTCGGCCCGGCAGGTCAGAAGAAGCTCGCGGCCCAGGCACACGCGGGTGCGGCGCAACCGGTGGTGCCTGCATCGGGGGCCGAAGCGGCGTCACGCGCATCGGCAGCGGCTTCGCAAGCCCTGGCCGCGGCTTCGCATGCTGTTGCGACGACATCCGGCACCGCGATCGCGCCGGCTGCATCAGGCCCAGTGGCGAGTTCGAACGCCCGCGCAACCGCCGCACCGGGCTCGGCGTCGTCGTTGGCCTCGACGGCCTCGGCGCCCGCGGCCACCACCGGCGTCGGCACTTACACGATCGGCTGGACCGTCAAGGGAACCTACAAGAAGGGCAAGGTCGCCGGCACGGGCAAGATCGGCAATTTGCTCGACGTGCGCGGCGCGCAACGTCCGTTTCCCGTTCAGGCCGATTTGCGCTTCGGCGATACGCACCTGGCGCTGGTCGGCACGCTGACGGACCCGTCTCACCTGGCCGCGGTCGATCTCCGGCTGTGGCTGGCGGGCACCAGCATGGCGAAGCTGTACGACGTCACGGGCATCACGCTGCCCGAAACCTCGCCCTATGCGACCGACGGCCGGTTGGTCGGCCAGTTCCGGGCGTCCGGGAACGTCTTCAAGTACGAGAACTTCACGGGACGCGTCGGCGGTAGCGATCTCGGCGGCACGCTGGTGTACGTGTCGCGCGAACCGAGGCCGTTGTTGTCCGGCACGCTGGAGTCGAGGCTGCTGCAGTTCTCCGACCTCGCGCCGCTCATCGGCGCCGACACGAATGCCAGCAAGGCGCGGCGGGGCGCCGCGGTCGCCCAGCCCACGAACAAGGCGTTGCCGGTCGAGACATTTCGCACGGACCGCTGGAAGAAGATCGACGCCGACGTTCGATTCACCGGTCGGCGCATCGTCAAGACCGCGAGCCTGCCGATCACCGACCTGTCGACCCATCTCGTGATGCGTGACGGCGTGCTGACGCTCAACCCGCTGAACTTCGGTGTCGCGGGCGGGACGCTGGCGTCGAACATCCACCTGGACGGCAGCGGCGTACCGCTCAAAGGGCGGTTCTCGCTGCAGGCGCGGCATCTGAAACTCAAGCAACTGTTCCCGACCTTCACGGTGATGCAAACGGCCCTCGGCGAGGTCAACGGCGATGCCGCGCTATCGGCCACCGGCAATTCGCCGGCGGCGCTGGCCGCGACTGCCAACGGCGAGGTGAAGACCTTGGTGACCGACGGCACGGTGAGCCTCTTGCTGATGGAAGCCGCGGGGCTGAACGTCGCCAACGTGGTGTACGAGAAACTGTTCGGCACACGTGACGTCAAGATCAACTGCGGCGTAGCCGACTTCGTGGCCACCAACGGCGTGCTCGACTCGCGCGTATTCGCGCTCGACACTGAGGATGCGGTGATCGGCATGGACGGCAACGTGAACCTGCGGGACGAGACCATGAATCTGACGATCCATCCGCATACCAAGGGATTCCGGGTGATATCGCTCCGCTCGCCGCTGTACGTCACCGGATCCTTCAAGCAACCGCACGTCGGGGTGAAGGCGGGCCCGCTGATCGCGCGGGGCGGCGCCGCGGTCGGGCTGGGCTTGCTGAACCCCTTCGCCAGTCTGCTCGCGCTGCTGCAGCCGGGCCGCAGCCGTCCGTTGCCGTGCGGGCAGATGCTGGCCGACATGGAGCGGCGCCCGACGGCGCCACCGCCGGGTGTCCGGCAGAAGACGAAGGCCGCGCCGGCGTACATGAATGCGCCGTCGGCGGCTTCCTCGGCTTCCGCGCCAGTGGGTGGCGAACTTCGGCATGCGAAGTGAGTGTGGTGTGCGATAGCAACGCGGATGCTTCGCGCCGACGTGGGTGCAGCCAGCGCGCGTCGTCGATACGCAAGCGTCGCGGACGCATCGGCGAGGCCGCCTAGACGGCCCCGGCAAAGGTGCGGCGCAGGCCGACCGCGGCCTCCCATTGCGCGCCGATTGCCGTTTCCAGCGCGTCGCGGGACCGCAGGTGCGCGTGGCGTGCGGCGAGCACATCGCTCATGTCGGCCTGGCCTGCGTCATACAGTCTGGCTGCATTGCGGGCGGCGACCTTGCCGGCTGCCTCGGCGCGCTGCCACTCCTGCATCGAGCGATCCGATGCGGACCATCGGGCCAGGCTCGTCTCGACGTCGACGAGCGCCGCCAGCATGGCCTTTTCGTATTCGGCCATCGCTTCCTGCGCGCGTGCATCGTGCACCGCGACGTTGGCGCGAATCCGGCCGCCATCGAGGATGGGCAGCGTCACCGACACGCCATAGCCGACCGCCACGCGAGGCGCGGCGCCGTCGCCGACCGCGGCCAGTCTTTCCTTCGTTCCGGCCCACTCGATCTGGAGGCGCGGATAGACCTCTTTCCGGGCAGCGCCGGCACGGGCGAGCGCGGCGTCGAGCGCACGCGCCTGACGCTGCACGTCGGGCCTGCGCTCGAGCAGCGTGGCGGGCAACACCGTCGCGGGCGGCGCGGGCAGTGCGGCCGGCACGGCTTGCGCGCCGAGCTCGGGCGCCTGGGGGCTGCCGACGAGCAGCGCGAGCTGATGCAAGCGCACCCGGTGTTCGCCATCGAGCTGGGCAAGCGACGCCTGTTCCTGCGCCAGTTCGGCACGCCAGCGCTCGACATCCAGCGCCGTCACCTGGCCCGCGGCGAATTTGCGCGCTGCCACGACCGCCTGCCTTTGCGCAACCTCGAGCGCCTCGCGCTTGAGCGCGGAGCGCCGCTCCAGCGTGCGCAATTCGAAGTAGGCGGTACTGACGTCCGCGGCCAGCGCGATGCGGGCCGCGCGGAGCGCATCGCGAGCGACGGCGCTGTCGGACCGTGCGGCGTCCACCAGCAACGCACCGCGCCCGAACAGATCGACTTCCCACGCGGCACGCAAGCCGACGCCGCTGCGCTCCGCACGCGGATCGACGCTGTTTTCGCGCCCGCGCTCGCCGCGCACCATCGCATCCAGCCGCGGGCGGCGCTCCGCCTCGGCGCTGTCGCCGAGCGCGCGCGCCTGCGCGAGGCGCGCCGCGGCGATCTTCAGGTCGCGGTTGGCATCGAGCGCGCTGTCCACGAGCCGATCGAGCACCGGATCGCCAAAATCCCGCCACCACATGTCGCCGACGGTGCCCTGGTTCCCGGGGGACGTTTCGGCCCATTGCGAGGGCGCCGTAACGGCGGGCGTCGTGGCGACGTGGCTGGGCGGGGCGGTTGCACAGCCGCCGAGGGCGAGTGTCGCGGCAACGGCAAGACAGGTCAGCGCTCGGTGCGCGGAAACGGGGCGGGAAACAGCGGTCGGCATGGATTTACCTTGAGTCTTGACATGGAGTTCGTGAAACTATACTGTACGTATAGTTAAGTTTCAATCCCAAGGAGATGCACCATGTCGACTTCCGAGCGACGAGCCGGCCGCAGCAGTTCACGCGACCGTCTTCTCGATGCCGCGGCCGAGCTCGTGGCCAGCCAGGGTATCCAGAACCTGACCATTGAAGCCGTGGCCGCTGCCGCGAAGGTCACGAAAGCGGGCCTTGTCTACCATTTCAAAACGCGCGACGACTTGCTGGCTGCGCTGATCGAGCGGGTGGTCGGCGAACTGGACATGCTGGACCTGCGGGCGCAGGAGGCACGTGACGCGCGTGAGGCGGACGCTTCCGCGAAGCCGTTGAAGTCGTCGATGGCCGAGCTGTCGAAGCTGACCTTCGACATGCCGGAAGACCGCCGCCTGCTGCTGGCCAACCTGCTGGCCGCCACGTCGTTGTATCCGCATCTGGCCGGTCCCGTGCGGGATTTCTTCTCGCGCAGCTATGCACGGGTTGCGCAAAGCGGCCCCGATGCGGGGCAGGTGCTCGCGCTGGTCGTCGCCCTCGACGGCATCGCCCTGCTCGAAGTGCTCAACCTGCACCGGTTCACGCCCGAGCAGCGCCAAGTGTTGCGCGACACGCTGGAAAGCGCGATTCGCAAGCTTCCCTGAGCTCCCTCATTCATTTCGAAGGTTTTACGATGCATTCCCGTTCCATGCCTCAAGCGGGCAGGCTGGTACTCTGCGCGCTCGTCTCGGCAACGCTGCTGTCGGCATGTCAGCCGTCCGCCGCGCCGGTTGCCGACGTTCCGCGGCCCGTCAAGGTCGAAGTGGCCGGCGGTGCCGGCCAGGCACATGCCGACACCTTCGTCGCGACGCTTCGCGCGCGCCAGCGCACCGACCTCGGCTTCGAGTCGTCGGGCCGCGTCGTCGCGATGCTGGTCGACGTGGGCGATCGCGTCCGCGCCGGGCAGGTGCTCGCGCGACTGGACGAGTCGCCGGCACGCTGGCGGCTCGACAAGGCGACGGCCGATCGTGCCGCCGCCGCCGCGACCCTGGCCGAGCGTCGCACCCACCTGCGTCAGCAGGAGGAACTCGCCCGCGACGGAATCATTTCCGCGCCCGCGTTGCAGGCCGCACAGGCGTCGCATCAGCAGGCCGCGAGCCAGCTGGGTGTCGCGGAGGCCGCGGTGGCGAGCGCCCGGCGCGATCTCGCGTTCACGCGCATCACGGCGCCGTTCGACGGCGAAATCGTCGCACGTCAGGTCCAGCCGTTCGTGGATGTCGCCGCAGGCCAGCGCGTGCTGCAGATGGAGGCCGGCCGCGCGCTGGAAGCCGTCGTGATGCTGCCGGACACGATCGCCGCGACGCTTGCACCCGGCGCCGAAGCCCACGGGGTCAGCGGCACGGATCGCGTGACGCTGACCATGGAACGGCTGTCCGGCCGGAGCGACAACGGTTCGCTGGTGCAAGCCATCTTCCGGGTCCAGGGTACCCCTTCCGGGCTGCGCAGTGGCGGCGTGCTGTCCGTCGCGCTGCCGCGCGGCGACGCGCATGACATCACGCTGCCGGCGGCGGCCGTCATGGCCGGCACGGAAGCCGGCCGAGGCAGCGTCTTCGTCATCGACGGCGCCAGCCAGACGCTGAAGCGTCGCGCGATCCGCACGGACGACCAGCTGCTTCCGGGCGGGCGCGTCGCCGTGACGCAAGGCCTGCGCGCCGGCGAGCAGGTGGTGGTCGCGGGGACGGCCGTCCTGAACGAGGGCCAGTCCGTCGTCACGTATCGGGCGCAGACCCTTCTACAGGGAGCGCGCTCGTGAAGCTGACCCAGGCCGCACTCAATTCCAGCCGGCTTACCTTCTTTGTCGCGCTGCTGATTCTCGTGACCGGCGCGTTCACGTTCCTCACGTTCCCGTCCCAGGAGGAACCTTCCACGACCGTTCGCGACGCGCTGGTGTTCGTCGCGAACCCCGGCGTGCCGGCCGAGCGGATGGAGCAGCTCGTCGCCCGGCCGCTGGAAGAGCGCCTGCGTCAATTGAACGAACTGAAGCACGTCGCGAGCACCGTGCGCGACGGCAGCGTGATCCTCCAGGTTTCGTTGCGTGAAGACGTGCATGCACTGATGCCGGTGTTGCAGCGCATGCGCGCCAAGGTCGAAGAAGCGGTGCCGCTGTTCCCGGCCGGCACGCTGCCTCCGCAGATCGACGACGACTTCGGTCGCGTGGCGATCGCGTCCATCGCGGTGACCGCGCCGGGGTTTTCGATGAGCGAGATGCGCGAACCGCTGAAGCTGCTGCGCGAAGGGCTGTACCGCGTGCCCGGCGTGCAGGGCGTCAGCTTTCATGGGCTGCAGGAGGAGCGCGTCTATATCGAATTCGACCGCGCCAGAATGGCGGGGCTGCATTTGTCCACCGCGTCGGTCATGCAACAGCTGCAGAAGCAGAACGTGGTGCAGTCCGGCGGCCGGCTCGTGGTGTCGGGCCTGAACAGCGCGGTCGTCAGCTCCGGCGAAATCCGCTCGCTGCAGGCGCTGCAGGATTTCACGCTCACTGTGCCGCCGGCCGGCACGCGCGCGGACGCCGCGCCGGGCACCGTGCGCCTGGGCGACATCGCGCAGGTGCAGGTCCGGCCCGTCGACCCGCCCGAGTCCGCGGCGATCTACCGCGGCGAAGACGCGGTCGTCCTCGGCGTCTCGATGCGCAAAGGCCAGAACGTGAAGGCGGTCGGCCAGGCGCTGCGCGCGCGTCTGGACGAATTGAAGCAGCAGTTGCCCGCCGGTTTTTCGCTCGACTACGTGACCTTCCAGGCGGACGTGGTCGAGCGGGAAATGGGCCGCATGAACCAGGTGATGATCGAGACGATCGTGATCGTGATGATCGTCGTCGTGCTGTTCCTCGGCTGGCGCGCCGGCGTCGTGGTGGGCGGCATCGTGCCGCTGACCATCCTGGCCACGCTGCTCGTGATGCGCTCGCTGGGCATCGAACTGCACATCGTGTCGATGGCCGCGATCATCATCGCGCTCGGCTTGCTGGTCGACAACGGCATCGTGATCGCGGAGGACGTCGAACGCCGCCTAGCCGCGGGCGAGGAGCGCCGTCACGCGTGCATCGAAGCAGGCCGTACGCTCGCGATCCCGCTGCTGACGTCATCGCTGGTCATCATCTTCGCGTTCTCGCCGTTCTTCTTCGGCGACACCGCCACCAACGAATACCTGCGCCCGCTCGTGGTCGTGCTCACGCTGTCGCTGCTCGGGTCGTGGCTGCTCTGTCTGACGGTGACGCCGCTGCTCTGCTATTTCTTCCTGAAATCCGGCCATCACGGCGAAGGCGATGCGCACGAGCACGATGCCGACGCGACGGTCAAGCAAAGCCGCTTCTACGGTGCCTATGCGCGCCTGATTCGCCGCGTCCTCGACCACAAGGGGCGGTTCCTGGTCGTGATGACTGCGTTGCTGGTCGGTGCGCTCGCGATCCTGGCCACGCGTCCGGCCGGGTTCCTGCCGGCTTCCGACCGGCCGCAGTTCCAGGTCGAAATCGAGCTGCAGCCCGGGAGCGATGCGCGGCTCACGCGCGACGTGGTCCGCGACCTGAGCCGTTGGCTCGACGATCGCAAGCGCAATCCCGAGGTGACGACCAGCATCGGCTATGTCGCCGACGGCGGCCCGCGTGTCGTCCTGGTGCTCAATCCGCCGCTGCCTGCGTCGCATATCGGCTACGTCACGGTCAGCGTCGCGAAGCCGCAGGATCTCGACGCCGTGATCGCCCGAACCCAGGCGTGGATGACGCAACACCATCCCGAGGTGCGAACCGATGCGAAACGCTTCTCGCGCAGCGCCCACGACGCGGGCACGGTGGCGTATCGCGTGTCCGGTCCCGACGAAGCCGTGCTGCGCGAGATCGGCCGCAAGATCCAGGCGGCGTTGCATACCCAGCCGGGCATCGTGCAGATCCACGACGACTGGGGGCCGCGCGTGCCGCGTGTCGACGTCGAGATCGACCAGAACAAGGCACGGCGCCTGGGCGTCAGCAGCGAGGACATCTCGACGGCGCTGGCCACGCGCTATTCCGGCGTCAACGTGTCGGTGTTGCGCGACGGCGATACGCTGGTGCCGCTGGTCGTGCGCGGTGCGCAAGCCGAGCGCACGCGGCCGGAAGATCTCGCCAATACGCTGATCCATCCGGCTGCGGGCGGCGCGCCGGTTCCGCTGTCCGCGGTTGCGACAGTCACGTTGAATACCGAGCCGTCGACGATTCGACGCCGCGACCTGATGCGCACGCTCACCGTGAAGGGCCGCAATACCCACGGCACCGCGCAGCAGGCGGTCGATCAACTCGCGCCGGCCATCGGCCGGATCGCGTTGCCGCCGGGGTACCGGATCGAGCTGGGCGCCGAAATCGAGGAGTCCGCCGAGGCCAACGTGGCGCTCGGCGAGTATCTGCCGCACGCGGTGGTCGCGATGCTGGTGCTGTTCATCTGGCAGTTCGGCTCGTTCCGCAAGCTGCTGCTGATCGTCGGGATCATTCCGTTCGCGATGATCGGCGTCGGGCCCGCACTGATCATCGCCCGCGAACCGTTGGGCTTCATGGCGAACTTCGGCCTGCTGTCGCTGGCCGGGATCATCGTCAACAACGCGGTGCTGCTGCTGGAGCGTATCGAGGTCGAGCTGGCGGCCGGCAAGTCGCGCCGCGAAGCGGTCGTCGCGGCGGCCGTGGCGCGCCTGCGGCCGATCGTGATGACCAAGCTGACCTGCATCGCCGGCCTGATTCCGCTGCTGCTGTTCGCCGGCACGCTGTGGACCGGCATGGCCGTCACCATCATGGGCGGCCTGCTGCTCGGCACGTTGATCACGCTCGGCATGGTGCCGGTGCTGTATGAACTGCTGTTCAGCGACAGGCTGTCCGGCTGGAGCCGGAAGTTCTTCGGTTCCGGCGCTGTCGATGCGCCCGGGAAATGTTGAAACGGGTCGCCTGACCCTTTAGCGCCCGTCGATGCGGGCGCCTTGGAAACCCGGGGGCGACCAACAGCACGAGGTCCTCCCGGTGGCTGGCGGTTGCCGGCCGTTTATGAACGAGGTCGCGAGACCTGCCTCTTTTTTGAATGGAGCTTCACGAATGAACAAGACGTTGATCGCTGCAGCAGCTGCAGTATCGTTCTCCACCGTCGCATACGCGCAAAGCAGCGTCTCGCTGTACGGCGTGCTGGACGCAGGCCTGACCTATCAAAGCAACGTCCAGACCGCATCAGGCCAAGGCAAGTCGCGCTTCTCGATGGGGTCGGGCATTGACCAGAGCCGTTTCGGCCTGCGTGGCTCGGAAGATCTCGGTGGCGGCCTGAAGGCAATCTTCACGTTGGAAAGCGGTTTCAACCTCGGCAACGGCAAGTTCGCGAACGGCAACGGCGGCATGTTCAACCGCCAGGCATTCGTCGGTCTGTCGAGCCAGTACGGCACGGTCACGCTGGGTAAGCAATACGACGCGACGCAAGACTACCTGGCGCCGCTGACGGCAACGGGCTCGTGGGGCGGCACGTACTTCGCACACCCGCTGAACAATGACCGCCTGAGCACGAACGGCGACGTCGCGCTGAACAACACGATCAAGTACACGAGCGTGAACTATGCCGGCCTGCAATTCGGCGGCACGTACTCGTTCTCGAACAGCACGAACTTTGCGAATAACCGTGCGTACAGCGCCGGCGTGTCGTACCAGTTTGAAGGCCTGAAGCTGGGTGCGGCGTACTCGCAAGCTAACAACGCTGGCCTGTCCACGTCGGGCGCGGTGAACCCGTCGGTCGATTCGATCAATGGCACTGCATACGGAATCCAGGGCCGCAGCCGCACGTATGGCATCGCGGCAACGTATGCATTTGGCCCGGCACTGGTTGGCGCGGCATGGACGCAATCGCGCCTCGACAACCAGACGAACGGTGCCGGTACGCTGCGCGCCGACAACTACGAAGTCAACGCAAAGTACAACCTGACGGCGGCACTCGGCCTGGGCGCAGCCTATACGTATACGAATGCGAAACTGAACGGCAACAGCACGCACTGGAATCAGTTCGGCGTGCAAGCCGACTACTTCCTGTCGAAGCGTACGGACGTCTACGCTCAGATGGTGTACCAGCGTGGTACGAAGGGTGCCGGTTTGGGGTCGTCGATCTACAACGGCGATATCAACGCGTTCCCGAGCTCGAAGGTCAGCCAGACTGCCGCGACGGTCGGCCTGCGTCACCGCTTCTAAGCGTCACGCGGGTCGTCCTGCATGAGCTGAGTAAACGTACACGATGTGCGTTTTGACGGACGCCACGAGCAACCTCGACGAACTTCGACACCGATGGCCCGGGCTTCGGCTCGAGTATGGCATCGACAAGTCCCGCGTCGCAGCCTCGTGCAACTACCAAGTTGCTGCAAGCGTCCCTGTATGGTCAAATGACCATATCAATTGACCAATTTTGGCGTAGCCCCCCTGATTCGGAAGTCGCGTCTCGGGGGGGCATGAGTTTGCCTGCCAGGCAGGGTGCGACGGAGGCGAAACAAACAGGATGGTGGCCGTCGCCCGTCAACGGTCTGCCGACGACGTGATTCACGGCGTCGCTGACTGGCGGTCGACCACGCAGCCCTATCGTTGCGACGAGGGATGAGTCTCGCGGGTTCGAGGCGTCCCGGCATATTCACGCGCGTGATGAGGAGGTTGGCGTCGCGCAGTTATTCAAACGGGACAGAGGAGATTGGGTATGGAAAGGATCTGGCTTGATGCCTATCCGCCGGGCGTTCCGGCAGAGATTGATTCCAGCGCGTATCGAAACATCAGTGCATTGATCGAGCAAAGCTTCAGCAGGTTTCACGCGAAGCCGGCGTTTGCGTGCGATGGAAAGCAGATCACCTATGGTGAACTCGACAGCATGTCCGCAGCACTGGCCGCGTGGCTGCAGTCACGCGGCCTCGAGCGGGGTGCGCGGGTCGCCATCATGATGCCGAATGTGCTGCAGTACCCGATCTCGATTTGTGCAGTCCTGCGCGCCGGCTACGTCGTCGTCAACGTCAACCCGCTCTATACGCCCCGCGAGCTGCAACACCAGCTGAATGACAGCGGCGCGGAGGCGATCGTCATTCTCGACGGCTGCACGGCAACGCTGGATGCAGTCCTTGCGCACACGCAGGTGAAGCATGTTCTGGTGGCCGCGCAGGGCAACGCTCGCGGCGCGGAACAGAAGCCGAGCCCGTATGCGGCATTTGACGATGCGATCGAGGAGGGACGTCGGGGCACATTCGTACCGGTTTCCCAGTCGCCGGACGATGTCGCTTTTCTCCAATATACGGGCGGGACAACCGGGGTGTCGAAAGGCGCGACGCTGTTGCATCGGAACATCGTCGCGAATGTATTGCAGTCGGACCTCTGGCTCAAACCGGCTCGCGATTTGCGCCCTGACGTGACGCAGCTCGTCACGGTGGCGGCACTTCCGCTCTATCACATCTTTGCGCTCAATGTTTGCTGCCTGTTGACGATGCACATGGGTGCGCTTTCCATCCTGGTGCCGAATCCGCGGGACATCGGGGGGATGATCGAGTCGCTCGCCGGATACAAGATCACAAATTTTCCGGGCGTCAACACGCTCTTCAACGCGATGCTCCATCATCCTGAATTCTCGCGCCTCGATTTCTCCAATCTGCTGCTGGCCAGCGGTGGCGGGATGGCCACGCAAGAAGCCGTCGCCAGGCGCTGGAAGGAGATGACCGGCGCGACGATCATCGACGGATACGGGCTGTCCGAGACATCTCCTTGCGTCGCGATCAATCCCGTGACCGGGAGTGAGTTCAACGGCACCGTCGGCCTGCCGTTGCCCTCCACGGAAGTGTCGATCCGGGACGACGACGGCAACGAATTGCCGCCCGGCGTAGCCGGAGAGCTGTGCATTCGTGGTCCGCAGGTGATGGCGGGTTACTGGCAGCGGCCGGACGAGACCGCGAAGGTGATGACCGCGGACGGCTTCTTCAGGTCGGGTGACATTGCGTCGATCTCCGAAGCGGGCTTCGTGCGAATCGTCGATCGCAAGAAGGACATGATTCTCGTGTCCGGTTTCAACGTCTACCCGAACGAGATCGAAGAAGTCGTCGCCAACCATCCCGGCGTATACGAGGTCGCGGCGATCGGCGTACCCGACGAGCATTCCGGAGAGGCCGTCAAGCTGTTCGTGGTCAGGAAAGATCCGGCGCTGACGTTCGAAGACCTGATGGCGTTCTGTAAAGGCCAGCTGACGGGTTACAAGCGCCCGAAAAGCATCGAGTTTCGCGACAGCCTGCCAAAGAGCAACGTCGGGAAGATCCTGCGGCGCGAGTTGCGGGTGCCGAACCATTGACGTGATCGACCGAGGTGATGCCGGCAGATTGAGCGGTCGGCATCACCCGCATCTTAACCGGCACGCGAATGGAAGCACGGAAAAAGTCCGGCGCGCGTCGGCGCCTGGTGCGATGGCGCATCAGGCGCGCTTGCGATACAAGGTTCGCTCACGCATCCCCGGATAGGTCTGCAAGGCCCGCAAGAGCGGGGCTGCCGCCCCATTCGCTCTGCGGGTAAAGGCGCGCTCCGTCAGACGACTTCGAACAAGCCGGCCGCACCCATGCCGCCCCCCACGCACATCGCTACGACGACGTAGCGCGCGCCGCGTCGTTTGCCCTCGATCAGGGCGTGTCCGACCAGGCGGGCGCCCGTCATCCCGTACGGATGGCCGATCGAAATGCTGCCGCCGTTGACGTTGTATCGGGCCGGATCGATTCCCAGCTTGTCGCGGCAGTACAGCACCTGGCAGGCAAAAGCCTCGTTGAGCTCCCACAGTCCGATGTCGTCGACGGTCAAGCCATGAAGCTTCAGGAGTTTGGGGATCGCGTAGATGGGGCCGATGCCCATCTCCTCGGGCGCATTGCCGACGACGGTCATGCCGCGATAGATGCCCAGGGGCGTTGCGCCGATCTGCTCCGCGGTCTTGCCGTTCATCAGCACGCAGGCGCTTGCGCCGTCCGACAGCTGGCTGGCGTTCCCGGCGGTCACCACGCCACCGTCAACCACCGGTGCGAGCGCGGCAAGCGATTCGAGCGTCGTGCCGGGACGATTGCCCTCATCCTGCGAGAGCGTGACTTCCCTCCGCCACGTTTCGCCGGTCGCTTTGTCGACGACCAGCATCTGTGTCGTGATCGGGACGATTTCGTCCGAGAAGCGGCCTTCCTTTTGCGCGGCGGCGGTGCGCAGCTGGGAATCGAGCGCGTACTGATCCTGCACGTCCCGAGCGATCCCGTACTTGCGGGAAACGAACTCGGCGGTCTCGAGCATCGGCATGTAGGCGGCCGGTTGCACGGCCAGCACGTTGGGATCCTGGTCGGCGCGCGTCCACTCGAAGTAGCGCGTCTGTACCGCCGAAATGTTTTCCTGGCCGCCCGCGACCACCACCTGCATTCCGTCGCACATGATCTGTTTGGCGGCCGTGGCGATCGCCATCAGGCCCGACGCACATTGCCGGTCAAGCGTTTGCGCGCCGACCGAAGCAGGCAGCCCGGCCGCCAGCACACCTTGGCGGGCGACATTGTTGCCGGCGGTTCCCGCGTTGAGCACCGAGCCGATGACGGCGTCCTCGATGCGATCCGGTTCGATCCCGGCGCGCAGCACGGCATGCCGGATCGCGTGACCGAGCAGGGTGGGGGAGTGCGTGAGGTTGAATGCACCACGATAGGCCTTGCCGATCGGCGTGCGCGCGGTGGAAACGATGACGGCATCAATCATATGACATCCTCATGAATTTAACGGAAGCAACGAAACGGAGGCTGCGCGCACGGGTCAGAACCAGTGCTCGGGCATCGTCAGGGGCGTGGTTTCCACGGGATCGAGCACCGCCAGCCACGCGGCCACCTTGGGCATTTCCCACCCGAAGAAGTAGTCGCACGCGGCGAGCTTGCCGCGATGGAAGTCGCTCCCGGCGGGGCCGCTTTCGAGCGTGCTGGCCACGATCGCCTGATCGAGCCAAAGCCAGCCGACGACGACATGGCCAAATGCTTCGAGGTAGGCGGCCGCATTCGCCAGCTGGAGCTCCGGGTCGTCGAGCCGGTGCAGCTCGGCGGTGACGAGTCGGATGCGTTCCCACGCGCGTTCGAGCGTGTCGGCATGGTCATGGAGCGAGCCGATCGACCGGGCCTTGAATACCGTCTCGGCGATTTTCCGGTCGAGCGTATTCATCGCGGCGCCGCCGTTTGCGCGTGTCTTGCGACCCAGCAGGTCGAGCGCCTGGATACCGAATGTGCCTTCGTGTATCGGGTTGAGCCGATTGTCGCGATAGAACTGCTCGACGTTGTATTCGCGTGTGTAGCCGTAGCCGCCGTGAACCTGAATGGCGAGATCGTTGGCGACGAGACCCCATTGGGACGACCAGCTCTTGACGACGGGCGTGAGCAGGTCGAGCAGGCCATGCGCGTCTTCGCGATCGCCGGCGTCTTCTTGCGAATGGATATCGTCGCTCAGTCGAGCCGCATACAGGCACAACGCGAGTGCACCCGACACATAGGCCTTTTGCGCCAGCAGCATGCGCCGGACGTCGGCGTGACGAATGATGGGCGCTTGTCCAGCTGCGGGCGATCGGTCACCGCGTGTCCGGCCCTGCAGGCGCGTTTTCGCATAATCCAGCGAGTGAAGGTAGCCGGTATAGCCGATCGCGGCGGCGCCGAGGCCGACCGAGATGCGCGCCTCGTTCATCATGTGGAACATGTAGGCGAGGCCTTTGCCGGGTTCGCCGACGATCTCCCCGATCGCGCCCGCTTCGCCTTCCGGGCGGTAGCGACCCTCACCGAAGTTCAGCAGGCAATTGACGGTGCCGCGGTACCCCATCTTGTGATTGATGCCGGCGAGGACGACATCGTTTCGCTCGCCGGGCAGCCCGTCGGCGTCGATCAACTTGCGCGGGACGGTGAAGAGCGATATCCCTTGAACACCCGGCGGAAGCTGGCCGTTTTCGTCGGGAATCTTGGCCAATACCAGGTGGACGATGTTCTCTGAAATCTCGTGATCGCCACCGGAGATCCACATCTTGTTGCCGAACAGGCGGTAGCGGCCGTCCCGGCTCGGAACCGCGCGCGTGCGGATATCGGCAAGACTTGAACCGGCTTGCGGCTCCGACAGGCACATCGTGCCGAAACATCGCCCTTCCGCCATGGCGTTGACGTAGGGCTCGACCCGCTCGCGCTCGCCGTGGGCCATCAGCAGATTGGCGTTGGCGATCGTGAGAAAGGCGTAGCCCGCGGTTCCCGGATTGGCTGCGAGCAAATACGCCATGCCGGCCCGCTCCACGGTGCTGGGCAGGCTCATGCCGTTCCACTCGTTGGGGAACGACGCGCTGATCAGCCCGGCGGCCGCAAATGCACGCAATGCGACACCCACTTCCGGGTTGATGGTGACGCGTTCTCCGTCGAATGCGGGTTCGTTGCTGTCGTTCTTCTTGTTATGCGGTTGGAAGAGATCCGTGGCAAGCGATTCGTACACATCCAGCACGGACGTGTAGTCGAAGCGGTCCTGCCCGGCAAATCGTTGCCGGCGCGTAAGCGATTCGACCTGCAGCCAGTCGAAAAGAATGAACTCCACGTCGCGACGGGAGAGGGTGAGTTCGCTAGTCATGGAATCGAATGAGTGAGTGTCGGGTGTCTTGGCGCGATTTCGACTGTCTTCAATAAATTCTGGAATGCGAAATTAATAGTGCGAAGCGATCGCGCTCGGAAACACTGAAGGACATCATGGGGTGATCGGCATCGGCCACTCCGCCACGACATCGGAGGGATCGGTCATGCCTATCCGGAGGCGGTATGCATGGAGCGATTCGCGTGGCTTTCAGTGGGACGGCAAGTCCATTTCAATGTTGATCAAATGACCAGGTCATGTGGACGATGAAGTTAGCATGGTGTTCAGCGACGGTCGATCGTGGTTAACCCGTCGCTTTCCGAGGCGTGCCGTCATTGAAAGACGTGGGGTCGATTCGACGTAGTCATGCGGCGTGTGATCAACCCCCGGTTCCGGTCGGAACTCGACCGGAACCGGGGTGAAGGACGCAAGGAAAACAGGGCACAGGCCAGGATCGAAGTACGTGTCGCATCCGCTCCGGAAAGCGGTGGCGGGGCAGATCAGCTGTCTGCCGCAACCGGACGCGACAGGATCCCGTCACCGTCACGCAAACACGTCGGCAACATATCTGCCATGCTCCCGCTCCATCGTGTCGATCCACGCGCTGGCGCTTTCGTCGTTCGCTCCCGTTGCCTCCTGATAAATGCGGGCAAGCGTGGCGCGTACGGCAGGCGCCATGTTCTTTCCGTCCCCGCAGACGAAGACGGTGGCGCCTTGCGCAAACAGTGCGGCGATCTTCTCGCGCTCCAGCCAGACTTTGTCCTGAACGAACCGGGCACCTTCCTCCGGGCGGTTCGAGTAAGCCGGCATCACTTCGACCACACCGCATCGTGCCCATTCGTCGAGTTCGTCGCGATACAGAAAGTCGACGTCGGGGTCATCGATGCCGAAGAAGAGCAGCGACTTGCCGACGTTTTCCCCTTGCTGCTTCTGTAGTGCGCGCTCTTGCAGAAAGCCGCGGAATGGAGCGATGCCGGAACCGGCACAGATCAGGATCATCGGAAGGCCGGTCTCGGCGGGTGGCCGAAAGTGCGCATTCGATGGCCTGACTGCAACGGACAGGCTGTCCCCGGTGTTGAGTCGCGCGAGATACGACGACGCCACCCCTTCATGGCGACCATTGCCGGAGAGCGCCGGTGCATCGACCACGGCTACCGTCAGCGTGACATGATCTGCTTTCCAAAGCGGGGAAGACGAGATCGAATACTGGCGTGCTTTCAGCGCGGGCAGCATATCGAGGAATTTTTCGAGCCGCAGATCGACGGATCCGAAGCGTTCGAGCAGATCCATGACGGTGGTCCGCTTTCCGAGGATTTCGCCTTCGAAATCGTCGGCGCTCAGGCGCTCGAGCTCGACCTTCTCGGGAGGGCAACGCGTGGCGGCAGCCAGGGTCGTTACTTGTGATCGGGTGGCAGGAACGGCGAGTTCGACATAGCTCGAGAACAGGTCGCCACAACTGATGGGCTGGCCGAGCGGGAGGCGCGGATTACTTGACGTGCCTTCAATCACCACCGGCGTGTCCCAGCTCACGCGAAACCGGCGCAAGACGCGATCGACGTTGTTTTTCGAGTTGCGCGGCAGAACGGCCAGGTAATCTCCCGATCGATACGTCATCGCTTCCGGCAGTTTCAGTTCGATATGCTTTTTGGAGCGGCTGCCGGCCACGCTGATATCGACCAGTTCCCTGTTGTCGACGATGGACGCGTGCGCCATGTCGCCGAAGTTCAGCAATTTTTCACGGGTGTTCTCGGCGAAACTGACTTTCAGTGCGGTATCGCCAGGTTGCACGGTCGAGACTTCCTTCCCGGCGCTGATCGCAAATCGGTCCCACATTTCGGTGTACCAATTGTCAAATTCACCGAAGAAGTCGCCACCGGAATCGAGTTCGCCTCTGACGTGCACTCTCGTGGCACCGGCCTTCTCGAGCGCCTCATCGACTCGCTTGGGAATCGCCTGGTAGGTCCGTGCCCATTGTTTGTTGCCGCACCCGAGCACCGAAAAATGAACACCGTGAAGCGCGCCTTCTTCGAGTGCTTCGACATACGGGACGAATGATCGGGCGTTGTCGGGCGGCTGTCCTTCGTAGGAAGCGGTGACGATCACGATGGCCGGATACCCGTCGAGTTTTCCCGCGAAATCGTCGAGGGGCGCACACGTGGCGTGAAATCCGTGCCGACTCGCGTCTCCTGCAATGCGTCTTGCAAAGGATTCGGCGGAGCCCGTATTTCCCCCGAAGAGGACGAGCATCGTCGACACATCTTCGCCGGAAGGGGCCGACTGAACCGGGGCGACGCTCGGGCTTTGCGCGCTCGGGCGGGCGCGAACGGCCGTATCGGGCACTTTGAGCGCACCCCGGGCCCGCGGTTTCACGTTGATCCGGAAACCGGTCGGCTTCAGCGTAAGCGTTTCGGCGACCTCCAGCTCGTAGTCCGGATCGGCGAAAGAGAAATCGAATCGCTGAAGCAGCATGATCAGGACGAGATGCGCTTCCTGCATCGCAAACGGGCGGCCGATACAGGCACGCGCCCCATTGCCGAAGGGCTTCCAGGCATTGGGCGGGAGTTGCTCCGCATTCTCCGGGGCAAATCGCTCCGGACGAAACGCCTCGACGTCCTCGCCCCAGACGCTCACATCCCGATGCAACATGGGCGTCAGGATCATGATGATGTCGTCGGGAGAAACGGCATATTTCCCGCCGAACGTGGTGTCGGCGAGCGGCGACACGGCGAATGCCGGCGCGGTCGGCCAGATTCGCAACGTCTCCATGAGGATGTGTTCGATGTAACGCAGTCGCGCGAGATGCTCGATCCGCGGGGTCTCGCTGCCCACCACCTCGTCGACCAGGTCCCGTGCTTTTTGCAGGATGTCCGGGTTCTTGAGGAGGAAATAGGTGGCAAAGGACAGGAGCCCGCTGGTCGTTTCATGTCCGGCGATGAGAAAGGTAATCATCTGGAAGACGATGTTCTCGTCATCGAGTTTTTCTCCCGTCACCGGATCGACGCCGTTCAGCATTCGGTCGAGCAGGTCCATCGACGCCTCGCTGTCGTGCGGGTGCTTGCGCCGGTCCTCGATCATCTTGGTCGCGAGCGATCGCATGACTTCGATGTCGGCGTCGAACTTGCGACTGCGATTGATCATCAGCTTCGACACCAGTTTGGGTCGCAACTCGCGCTTTCCGGCCTCGCTGAGGGTGTTGACCATGGCATCGACAAACGGATGCTGATCTTCACGGTAGAAGCTGTTGAAACGACAATCGAACGCACACAGGGCAATCGTATCGAGCGTCAGTCGCGTCATGTGATCGGACACGTCGACCGGCGTCTCCGGGCCGAACCGCTCCCAATGGAGAAACATCTGGTCGGCGATGTCGACCATTTTGTCGAACATCGACCAGATACTGAGCGGGCCGAACGCCTGCATCAGCACACGATGCGCCTTGGCCCAGTTCGGTTCGTCCCCGAATGCCGTAAATAACCCGTCGCCGATCGCAGGCCTCAGTTCGAGCAGCGACTGGTGCACGCACTTCTGAAATCGGCTTTCATCACACACTTCATTCACGAGTGTTTGGCCGCTGACAACGTAGTAACCTTGGCCGAACACCTCGAACCAGTAGACCGGCCCGTACTTGCGCGCGAGATCCATCATCTTGGCAAGCGGAGACGGCCCGAGGACCTCCATCAGATGACCGATGACGGGTTTCAGGGGCGGCTGGGGGACGAGGGATGAGGATTTCATTTCAATAGCCTTTCAGAGGTATGTCGACGCATCACATCTCAATCTATTGAACGAATGTAAAATAGACAAAACCACGTGTCCAGAGCTTTTTATGCCACCTGATGTAAGCCCTAATCCCGCCGATCCTCGCTTTCAACGGAGTTACGACGCGCTCGTTCGCGCCGCGACCGAGCTGCTCGACGACGCGCCGCTGAACACGCTCAGCATTGCTCAACTGGTGCAGCGTGCCGGGGTCGCGCGTCCCACGTTCTATCAGCACTTTCCCGACCTTCAGTCCGCGGCTCAGCGGGCGGCACTGGTGAGGCTCGACAACGCTTTTTCGTTCGTCGAGGAGCAAGGCAAACTGCTGAACCCGCCGAATTCCACGTTCATCAGGTCAATGGAGGTGGAAACCGCGCTGATTCTCGAGCATCTGAATGCGCATCAGTCGTTCTATCTGACCGTGTTCAACGACGCGGCGACATCGGCGTTTTTCGATGAACTGGTGACCTTCGTTTCCGGCCGGATTCTTCCGCCTTATGAAGGCGTCCGTACGGAAGCAGAGCAGGATTGTCTGACGGTGCTAGGCGGGGGATTGGTTTGGACGGCGGTGCACTGGCTTCGCCAGGGCGCCGTGCGCGAGACGCCGGAGGCCATGGCGAAACGCATGGCCAAGACGGCGGCGACGATCCTCGACGCGTTCGGGCTGACGCTCGGGTTTGCGCAGGCGGATTCGGAGTAGCTAGAGCGGGCGCACGGGAAGCGGGCAGGTTGTTCGCCATGCGCCGCCCGCGAGCCGAATCGACTCGCACCGAACGCGTTGCGCAGGAATGGCATTTTCGGTCGCGTCACCAACCGACGGTTATCGACCGATGCGGGTGATCGCGAGGCTCGGTCGGTGTGGTCTTCACGTCGAAAAGTAGTTTGTAGTGCTTGTTGTGTGCGCATTGGATACGGCGGTTGATAGCACTGCTTCTGCATTCTCCTCAATCGCCATCGAAGGGGACGGTCGGAGAGCCGTTCCAGTCTCGACTCCCGACACGCGCACCGGCCAAAGTTAAATAAAATGTGATCACTCCCCGCCGCAAAATTTTGCACAATGGCGGCAGCGCGGCCCATCGCCGCGATTCCCCCGGAGAACCCGGCCAGCCGGACCGGGGCCGGCCCGAACCGATACCAGGCACCGACGTGCCGCCGCCCGCCGCCATGGACCAACCGAAACGCATCCTGATCGTCGAGGACGACGCCGATATCGCCGATGTACTGAGCCTGCACCTGCGCGACGAGCGCTACGAGGTCGTGCACAGCGCGGACGGTGCCGAGGGGCTGCGCCTGCTCGAGCAGGGCGGCTGGGATGCGCTGATTCTCGACCTGATGCTGCCGGGCGTAGACGGCCTCGAAATCTGCCGGCGCGCGCGTGCGATGACGCGCTACACGCCGATCATCATCACCAGTGCGCGTTCGAGCGAGGTGCATCGGATCCTCGGCCTCGAGCTCGGCGCCGACGACTATCTGGCCAAGCCGTTCTCGGTGCTCGAACTCGTCGCGCGCGTGAAGGCGCTGCTGCGGCGCGTCGATGCGCTGGCGCGCGATTCGCGGATCGACGCGGGCACGCTCGACGTCGCGGGGCTGGCGATCGACCCGATCGCGCGCGAGGCGAGCGTGGACGGCGCGCGCATCGACCTCACGCCGCGCGAATTCGACCTGCTGTATTTCTTCGCGCGGCACCCGGGCAAGGTGTTCTCCCGGATGGACCTGCTCAATGCCGTGTGGGGTTACCAGCACGAAGGCTACGAGCACACGGTCAACACCCACATCAACCGGCTGCGCGCGAAGATCGAGGCCGATCCGGCCGAACCCGTGCGGATCCTCACCGTGTGGGGCCGCGGCTACAAGCTCGCCGCACCGGGCCAGCGGGACGCATGATGAAGCTCACCCTCACCCAGCGGCTGTCGCTCGTGTTCTCGGTGCTGCTGCTTGCGTGCTCGGGCGCGTCCGCGTGGCTGCAGATCCGCGCGAACGACATGCGCGAGCAGGAAGTCGTGCAGGGGCTGTCGCGCGACCTGGCCGCCAACATCGTCAACAGCGTGACCCACAGCGCGCCGCTGATGGACGCGAACGGGCTGCGCCCGGACGCCGTGCGAACGCTGTTCGGGCAGTTGATGGGCGTGAACCCGAGCGTCGAGGTCTATCTGCTCGACAACGCGGGGCGGATCAAGGGCGACGATGCGCCGCCCGGTCACGTGAAGCGCGAGCGCGTCGATCTCGCGCCCGTGCAGCGCTTCATCGCGGGCGAGCCGCTGCCGATCCTCGGCGACGACCCGCGCAGCCCCGATGCGCGCAAGGTGTTCAGCGCCGCGCCGCTGCAACTGGCGGGGCAGCCGCCGTCGGGCTACATTTACGTGGTGCTGCTCGGAGAGGCGCACGACCAGCTGGCCGCGCGTGTCGACGCCGGCAACGTGTTGCGCACGACGCTGTGGTCGATGGCGCTGGTCGCGCTGCTCGGCCTGCTCGCGGGCCTCACCGCGTTCAGCTTCATCACGCGCCCGCTGCGCCGGCTGACGGACGCGATGCGCCGCTTCGACGCGAACGGCACGCCCGACACGCAGCCGCCAGTGCCGCGCTCGCGGCAGGGCCGGCGCGGCGACGACATCGTCGTGCTCGAATCCGCGTTCGCGCAGATGGCCGACCGGATCGGCGACCAGTGGCGCGCGCTGACGCACCAGGACCAGCAGCGGCGCGAACTGATCACGAACATCTCGCACGACCTGCGCACGCCGCTCACGTCGCTGCACGGCTACCTGGAGACGCTGTCGCTGAAGTCGGACACGCTCGCCGAAAACGAGCGGCGGCGCTACCTGTCGATCGCGCTCGCGCAAAGCGCGAAGGTCGGCCGGCTCGCGCAGGCGCTGTTCGAGCTCGCGCGGCTCGAATCGGGCGGCGTGCAGGCCGAGCGCGAGCCGTTCTCGCTCGTCGATCTCGTGCAGGACGTGTTCCAGAAATTCGAGTTGACCGCGCAGGCGCGCGGCGTCGCGCTGCATGCGCGGATTCCGCCGCGGGTGCCGGTCGTGTCGGCCGATCTCGGGATGATCGAGCGCGTGCTGACCAACCTGCTCGACAACGCGCTGCGACACACGCCCGCGCACGGCGAGGTCGAAGTCGCGCTGGAGCCGCGCGGCGACCGCGTGCTCGTGACCGTGGCCGATACCGGCGAAGGGATTCCGGCGGCGCGGCGCGAAGGGTTGTTCCAGCGGCCGCAGCGGCCGATGAGCGGCGGCGCGGTGACGAGCGGCGGGCTCGGGCTACTGATCGTGCACCGGATGCTGGCGCTCAACGGCAGCCGTATCCGGCTGGTCGACCGGGCCGGGCGCGGGGCGGTGTTCGAGTTCGAGCTGGCGGTGGCCACGCCCGCGGCCGGCGACGGGCGCTGACCGTCTCCCACGCAATGCCGGCGTTCAACCGCCGCGCTTGCGCCGCACGTCGCTCGGCGTCATGCCGGTCCAGCGCTTGAACGCGTGGCGGAATCCCACCGCGTCGCTGAAGCCGAGCGTCGATGCGATGTCCTCGGTGCTGAGCGTGGTCGTGCTGAGATAGTCGATCGCGAGCGCCTTGCGCACGCTCGCCAGCAGTTCGCTGTACGACGTGCCTTCGGCTTCGAGCTTGCGGCGCAGCGTGCGGGACGTGATGCACAGGATCGCCGCGATCGCGTCGATGTCCGGAAACTGCCCGGGCGTGCGCGTGAGTTCCTGGTACACGCGCCGCGTGACGCCGGCCTGGCTGCGCAATTCGTCGAGCAGGCTCGCGCAATGCGACGACACCTGCGCGGCGGTAATCGGATTCGCGAGCTGCGGCGCGCGCGTGAGCCATGCGGCCGGGTAGCTGAGCACGTGATGCGGCTGGTCGAAGGCGATCGGGCATTCGAGCGCATCGGCCAGCAACGCCGCGTGCGCCGGCTGCGGCTGCGCGAACTGCGCGCGCGCCGGCACGCACCACGCCCCCATCACGTCCTTGATGATCGTCACGTGCAGCGCGAACTGCATGTCGATCAGGAAACGGTACAGCGGCTCGTCGAGGTCGGGGAGCGCGACTTCGTGCCGGTCGGGAAACTGCCACGACACGATGTCGCCCTGTTCGACCCAGCGGATCGCGAGCATGCCGTTCGCGAGCCGGTGATATTTGACGGCGGATTCGAACGCGTGCGCGAGCGATTCCGAACACAGCATCGCGTAGCCGTACATCCCGTAGCTCGACGCGTGCAGCCGGTGGCCGACGCGCACGCCGAGATCGGTGCCGTCGTAGCGGCCGATCGCGTTGCGCGCGGCCGTGAGGAACTGCAGCGGCGACGTGAGCGTGAACGGGTCCGCGACGGCGGCTGGCGTGAGGCCGGTGCCGTCGAGCACAGCGACCGGGTCGAGGCCGGCTTGCGTCGCCACGTCGAGCAGCACGGCCAGCTTGGCCGGCGTGAAGCGCTGCTGGCGCAACGCGTGGGTCGGCTCGACGTCCGGCAGGCGGGCTGCGCGGGCGGTCGTCGGGTTCAAGAGCGCACTGCGCGGCATGGGAGCATCCTGCGTCCGAATCGATATCGTTGACGGCACGCAATTCTGCTCGGGATCGGTCCCATGCGCCACAGGGTTCACCCTGATGCGCGTGCCGGTGCGACCCGGCGCAGCGGGCTTCGATTGCACCCATGCCGCCGCAGCCGGCCTGGCGCGTGCCGGCCGGCCAGGTCGGCGGTGTCCGGCGCAGTAACCTGGACAGGTGCGGCCCGCCTGTCCGTTTCGATCATCTTTTCGGCCGCCCGGATCATTTTCAAAGTGCGCCGCGCGGGCGATAGTCGCCGATCAGGCGATGGTCCGCGCTTCTCCGGCGTGCAGGCCGTCGTGCGAACGGCGCGGCCGGCGCGCCGTCCCCCGTGGAGTGAGACATGACGAAAAGACACTGGACCGGGTCGTATGGCTCGATCCCCGCCGAGATCGATCCCGATCGCTTTCCTTCCGTAACCGCGTTGCTGGACGACGCGATGCGCCGATTCGCCGATCGCCCGGCGTTCCACTCGTATGGCCGCACGCTGACCTATGCCGACGTCGACCGCCTGTCGACCGCGCTGGCCGCCTATCTGCAGCAGGTCGTGGGCGTGCGCAAGGGCGATCGCGTGGCCGTGATGCTGCCCAACGTGCTCGCGTTTGCGGTCGCGTTCGTCGCGGTCGCGAAGATCGGCGCGATCCAGGTCAACGTGAATCCGCTCTATACGGCGCGCGAGCTCGAGCATCAGCTCAACGACGCGGGCGTCGAGGTCGCGCTGGTGTGCGGCGGGTCGATGGGCACGTTCGCCGAAGTGGTCGGCGGCACGCGCGTGCGCACCGTGCTGAGCGTCGGGCGTGGTGATCTCGGCGTCGTCGATGCGCCGCCCGGGACCTGCGACGCGCTGCCGCCCGGTTCGATCCCGCTCGCGCGCGCCATAGCCGTCGGCGAATCGCTCACGCTCGAACCGGTTGCGCTGGGCGGCGACGACCTGCTGCTGCTGCAGTACACGGGCGGCACGACCGGCCTGTCGAAGGGCGCGGCGCTGTCGCACCGCAACCTCGTCGCGAACATCGAGCAGTTCGCGGCGATCGTGCCGGCTGCGCGCAAGCCGGGCGAGGAGGTCGTCGTCACGGCGATCCCGATGTATCACATCTTCGCGCTGACGGTGAACTTCCTGTCCTACTTCGCGATCGGCGCGCAGAACTGGCTGATCGCGAACCCGCGCGACATGGACGGCTTCATCGACGTGCTGAAGGCCGCGCGGCCGACGGTGTTCGTCGGCGTGAACACGCTGTACGCGGGGCTCGCCGGCCATCCGCGCCTGGCGGAAGTCGACTGGTCGCGGCTGAAGCTGTCGGCCGGCGGCGGCGCGGCCGTGATCGACGTGATCTCGTCGCGCTGGAAGGCGGTGACGGGCAACTTCATCCGCGAGGGCTACGGGCTGTCGGAGACGTCGCCGGTCGTGTCGTTCAACCCGCAGTCGATCGACTCTTTCACGGGCACCACCGGCCTGCCGCTGCCGTCGACCGACGTGAAGCTGCTCGACGACCAGGACAACGAGGTGGCGATCGGCGGCGCGGGCGAGATCTGCGTGAAGGGGCCGCAGGTAATGGGCGGCTACTGGCGGAAACCGGACGCGAATGCGGCCGCGTTCACGGCCGACGGCTATTTCCGCACGGGCGACGTCGGCGTGTTCGACGAAGCCGGGTTCCTGCGGATCGTCGACCGCAAGAAGGACATGATCATCGTGTCGGGCTTCAACGTGTACCCGAACGAGGTGGAAGCGGTCGCGACCGCCGTGCCCGGCGTGGCCGAGTGCGCGTGCATCGGCGTGCCGGACGCGCGCACGGGCGAGGCCGTGAAACTGTTCGTGGTGCTCGCGCAGGACGCCGACGTGACGGAGGAGCAACTCGTCGCGCATTGTCGCGAAAGCCTCGCGGGCTACAAGGTGCCGAAGCTGATTCGCTTCGTCGACCGGCTGCCGAAGTCGACCGTCGGCAAGATCCTGCGCCGGGAACTCAGCCGCACCGACTGACGGCGTCGGCGCGCCGCGCGGCACCCGGCGCGCCGACGGCCCGGAAGGCTCCGCGCGGGCCGCTCAAGTACAATGCGAGCGGTTCGATCGACGGGGACGCGATGACCGGTTCAGATTCACTTTCCGCCCAGCCCGGGCATGCACCCGGGCGTGCACTGCCGTCGCCGAGCGCGACGGTGCCGATCTCGCTCGTCAACGGCTTCCTCGCGAGCGCGGCCGTGCAGCGCGACGTGGTCGAGCGCTACCTGGGCGGCGCCGGCATCCCGATCGAGCTGCTCGGCGAACCGCATGCGCGCGTGACGGAGGAACAGTTCTCGACGCTGTACCGCACGCTCGCGATCGAACTCGACGACGAGATGCCCGGCATCTTCTCGCGCCCGCTGCGCGGCGGCACGCTGAAGTACCTGTGCCTGAGCCTGCTCGATGCGCGCAACCTCGAAACGGCGCTGCATCGTTTCGGGCAATTCTTCCATATCCTGCTCGACGATTTCTTCGTCGAATCGAAGCGCGACGGCCTCGTCGCGCAGACGGTGCTGCGCCCGAACGACGCCATCGGCCCGATCGGCGCGCTCGGCCAGGAGCTGATGCTCAAGCTCGTGCACGGCGTGTGCTCCTGGCTGATCGGGCAGAAGATCCCGCTGCTGCAGATCGAGTTCGCGTGCCCGCGGCCGCGCCATGCGGTCGAGCACCTGTACTTCTTCACCGGCGCCGTGCAGTTCGACTGCGAGCGCACGCTGATGCGCTTCAGCGCGGATTACCTCGACGCGCCGATCCGGCAGAGCAAGCGCAACCTGCGCAAGTTCCTCGCGCGCGCACCGGGCGACTGGATCTTCGAATCGTTCAGCGAACAGCTCGTGTGCCATCGCGTGCGGCAGTACCTGTCGGAAGCGTTGCCCGACCTGCCGGTGATCGACCAGGCGGCCGAGCACCTGCATTGCTCGGTGCGCACGCTGAGCCGCCACCTGGCCGCCGAAGGGACGACGTTCCAGGCGCTCAAGGACGAACTGCGGCGCGACATCGCGATCCAGCGGCTGACCGATACGCCCGACACGATCGCGGCGATCGGCGCCGACATCGGCTTCGACGATCCGAGCGCGTTCCATCGCGCGTTCCGGCACTGGACAGGGAGCACGCCGGGCACTTACCGGCGGCGCGCGTAACGCGTAACGCGTCACGCGTCATGCGTCTTGCATCGCTTCAAGGTAGCCGGTTCCCATAACCGGATACCTTCGCGCGCTCCCATGGACGACTCCCCTGGGCGGGACGGTTTACGAATCGGCGGGGCAGGCAGGGCGCCCGTTGCCGAAGCTGCGCACCGTGCTCGCGATCCGCGTGGCGAACTGCTCGATCATGCGCTGTTGCACCCGCACCATGTCCGCGTAGCCGCCGGGTGCCGCTTCGTTGAGCCGCGTGCTGCACGAAATGCGCGTGCCCGGGGTGCCCGGCGTGTCCTGCTGCACGCCGACGACCCAATCCGCTTCGAACTGGGCCATGCTGCCGGGCCACGCATCGAAGCGCCGCACCTGCGTGCGGATGCTCATGACGGTCTGGTTCGACGGGCGCGGCAGGCCGGTGACGTTGCGCGCGCCCAGCTGCTCGACGAGCGCCGACGAAAGCGCCGCGCGCAGCTCGTCGCCGAGCGGCGCGACCCAGCGTTCGTTGTCGAGTATCCGCGCGGCGCCGGTCCCGCTGCGCACGACCATCTGCTGCTGGTCGAGCTGGGCGGGGATGCCGACCGGCAACACGTTGATCGCCAGCGGCGCGGCGGCGCGCGCGGTGGTCGACGTCGTGGAGGTGGACGTGGCCGGCGATACCAGCGTGTAGTAATGCACCGGGTTCGACGCGCAGGCGGTCAGCGCGATGACGGCGCCGGCGCCCAGGGCGATCGTCCTGGCGCGAATCGGGAAGCTCATGGTTGTCGTGGCTCCTGCTGGACAGGCGAGGTGGAAGGGGCGAGCGGCGCGAGCGGCGCGTGATCGGCGCCGGTGCCCCGGAGCAGCGCGTCGGGACGGCGGCCCAGCATGTCGGTGAGCGTGCGCAACGAGCGCGCGGTACGCTGGACTTCGGTCAGCGTGTTCGTGAGGTTTTCCTGAAGCGGGCCGTCCTCGGCGATGCCCTGGCGCAACGCGCCGAACGTCTGGTTCGCCTGGTCGAGCGCGCGCGTCGTCGACGGCAGCAACTGGCCGTTGACCTGCCTGAGCGTCGCGTCCAGGTTCGTCAGGCTCGAATCGACATGCTTGCCGATCGACGCCAGCGGCAGCTTGTTGATCTTGTCGACGATGTCGGCGAGCTGCTCCGGCAGCTTGTCGAACGTACTCGGCACGGTGGGCAAGGTCAGCGGCGTGGCATTCGCATCGAACGGCACCTTCGGCGCGTTCTTCACGAAATCGAACGAGATGTAGAGCTGCTCCGTCAGCAGGTTGCCGGTACGCGCCTGCGCACGGAGCCCGTGCTCGACCAGGCCCGCGAGAAACTGGGCCGCGCGCGGATTGCCGTTGCCTTCGGTCTTCTGCAGCTTCTCGATGACGGGGCCGAGCCGGTACGGATAGACCTTGACCATGACGATGGACTGGAAGCGCCGGGTGCCACGGTCGAAGTCGAGCTGGGTCGAGACCACCTTGCCCATGTTGATGCCGGAGAATTCCACCGGCGCGCCGACCGCGAGCCCGCGCAACGGTTGCTCGAAACGGAGTCGAATGAGTTGGGATGGACCGTCCGGGGCCGCCATCGCGGACGCTTCGTTGTCGGCGAGCGTAAACAGGTGATTTGCACGGGCCGCCGCCGCATCGCTGTCTTCCGGCGTCGCGAACGCGATGCCGCCGCCCACGATCGTCGCGACCGACTGGGTCTTCAGCTTCAGGCCGTTCGCGTCGAGCGACAGATCCATCCCGCTCGCGTTCCAGAAGCGCGTATCGGTCGTCACCAGCCGATCATACGGCGCATCGATGAACACCTGCAGGTTCATGTCGCGGCGCTGCATGTCGAGCTTGTACGACGCGACGTGCCCGACCATCAGGTGGCGGTAATAGACCGGCGAACCGATATCGAGCGAGCCGAGATCGGTGGCGCGCAGCGCGAAGCTCGTCCCCGGCATGCCGTTGATGACGGTGGGCGGCGTCTCGAGCCCGGTGTAGGCCTTGCGCGATTGCGTCGAGCCGCCCGTGTCCATGCCGATATAGGCGCCGGAGAACAGCGTGTCGATGCCCGATACGCCGCCCATGCCGACGCGCGGGCGCACGACCCAGAAGCGCGTGTCGTCGCGAATGAGGTTGCGCGCATTCTTCACGAACGAGACCGTCGCGACGACGTGCGAACTGTCGTCGCTCAGCGAGATGGCGGTGACGGTGCCGATCACGACGTCCTTGTACTTGACGGGCGTCTTGCCGGCTTCGAGGCCTTGCGCGGTGTTGAACGTGATCGTGATTTCCGGTCCGACGGAAAACCACGCGTGGATCACCATCGACACGCCGATCAATGCCGCGACGAGCGGCACGAGCCAGACGAGCGACAGCCGCAGGCGGTTGCGCGTCACGGGCGGGTCGTGGGGTTCGAGGCCTTGCGGGCCGGATGGAGGATTCATGCTTCTTCGGCGTCCCAAATGAGGCGTGGGTCAAAACTCATCGCAGACAGCATCGTGAGAATGACGACCATGCCGAAAAACAAAATGCCGGCGCGCGGCTCGATCTCGGACAGCGGACCGAACTTCACCAGCGCACAGATGATCGCGACGACCAGCACGTCGAGCATCGACCAGTAGCCGACCAGCTCGACCGCGCGATACAGCACCGCCCGCTCGCGCATGGCCGACACGCTGCGCCGGCCCGTCGTGACGAGCAACGCGCCGAGCGCGAGAAACTTCGTGCATGGCACGACGACGCTCGCGATGAAGATCACCGACGCGATGCCGTACGAGCCGGCTTTCCAGAACACCACGACGCCGCTGAGAATCGTCGATTCGCTGTGGCTGCCGAGCAGCGTGGTGCGCATCACCGGCAACAGGTTGGCCGGCAGATAGAAGATCAGCCCGGCGATCAGCAGCGCCCACGCGCGCACGAGGCTGTCCGGGCGACGCGTGTGCAGCGCCGACCCGCAGCGCGGGCAGCGTGCCGCTTCGGCGCCATGCGCGTGCGCATCCTGCGCGGCGCAGGCGGGGGGGCGGCAGACGAGGCCGCACGCATGGCACCCGACCATGCCCAGCTGACTGGCGCGCACGGGCAGGCTCACGGGCGGCCTCCGGCGGGTTCCACCGGCACGACCCAATCCCACAGCTGGCGCGCATCGTGGCCCGCGATCAGCGGGATCAGCACCATCAGCACGGCCGTGGCCCACAAGCCCGCGCCGGGAATGATCTGCATGATGCTGGACAGCTTGATGATGGCGATCAGGATGCCGAGCAATCCGACCTCGATCATGCTCCACGGCCGCAGCGCGACGAGCAGCCGCATCAGCGGGCCGAACGCGGGCGCGCGATGCCCGGCGCGGGCAAACGCCAGCAACCAGATCAGCGTGGCGATCTGCAGGAACGGCACCACCACGATGGCGAGCGCCGTCGGAATCGCGATCGGTGCGGCGTAGCCTTTGGCCAGCGCGAGCGCGGATTGCCACAGCGTGGCCTCGCTATGCAGCCCCTGCACGCTGATTCGCATGATCGGGCACAGGTTGGCGATGGCAAACACCACGCCTGCCGCGATCGCCAGCGCGAGCCACCGGTCGATATCGAGCCAGCTCGAACGAAACAGCACGGCCGAACAGCGCTCGCACCGCGCGACCTCGTGCGGCGCCAGCGCGCGGCGTCGGTAGACGCTGTCGCAATGCTCGCAGGCGATCAGGGCCGGAAACGTGTCCATGGGTTCGTGTTGCTCGCGCATGCGGTCTCGGTGATGGGCTTCGCAGTGTGCTTCGCGTCGATGGACGCTTTGGTGCGGTTTGATGGAGAAATGATGGAGGCGGAGCGGGCTTGAAGGCGCTGCGTTTTCATCGCAAAAAAAAGGGAATCACAGCGTGGCCTCGAGCGTGCAATGCGCGTCGGCCTGTTGCTATGAGCCCGTTCTGCGCGCCAGTCTGACGAGATCGACGATCGTCGCGACCAGCGCGGCCAGCAAGACGGCTGCCAGCATCAGATAGCTCGGCGTCTCACGGATCACCACCACGATCGGGTTGTCGGTCGCGGAAGACGACACGGCCACGAACAGGCCGTAGGCGACGAACCATCCGGTCGCGATCGTCAGCACGACTGAGATCGTCAGGAGACCGACGATCCGCGCCATGTGCCTTGTGCCGCCGCGATCCATGACGCGCATTCACTGGGTGCTGCGCAGCCGGTAGCCGACCCCGCGCATCACCTCCGGCATCCCGGACGCGCCCGCGCATTCGAGCTTCTTGCGCAGCCGGCTGATGTGGCTGTCGACGGTGCGCTCCAGCGCATCGACGTCGGCGAGGCATGCGTCGATCAGTTCGCTGCGCGTGAACACGCGGTTCGGCGAGCCGGCCAGGTGCGCGAGCAGCCGGAATTCGGTCAGCGTCAGCGAGACGCCGGTTGCTCCGGTGTCGGTGCGGACCGTGGTCAGATAGCTTTGCGTGTCGATTTCAAGGTTGCCGACCTTGATGAAGCGCCCGGACGTGGCCGTTTCGAAACGACGCAGGATCGCGCGGATGCGCGCGACCACCTCGGCCGGGTTGAACGGCTTCGTGATGTAGTCGTCCGCGCCGAAACGCAGCCCCTGCAAGCGATCGATCTCGCGGTCGAGCGCCGTGATGATGACGATCGGCGTGTCGCTGCGGCGGCGCAGTTCGACCAGGACTTCCCAGCCGTCCTTCTTCGGCATCCTGACGTCGAGCAGGATCAGGTCGGGCTTCAGGACCGGCTCCACGTCGAGCACCGCCTGGCCGTGATCGACGCGGTAGGTGCGAAAGCCGTCGTGGGCGAGGTACGCGTCGAGTATGTCGGCGATCTCCGGATCGTCTTCGGCAATGAGTATCAGAGGGTTCATCGGGTTCACTGGAAGTGAGCGTGTTGGCGATCCGGCGGCGCGGCACGTGCGCCGCCGGACTTCACCGTGCTTTCAGTCGTCGCGAACGGATGGGCGACGGCCCATTGCTCAGTTTTTTGCCACGCTGTTGGCGGGAGGCACGTCGGTGTCGGTCAGCCCGCCACCGAGCGCCTTGTAGAGCGCGACCGCGTTGCCCAGTTCGGCGTTGCGCAGATCCAGCAACGTCTGGCGCGCGGCATACAGCTGGCGCTGCGAGTCGAGCAGTTCCAGCCGGTCCTCGATGCCGGCGCGATAGCGCAGGTTCACGAGATCGGTCCGGCGCTCGGCGCTCCTGACGACCTTGGTCTGCGCGTCGATCTGGCGGCTGAAGGTCTCGCGCCCGGCGAGGCCGTCGGCCACTTCGCGGAACGCGGTCTGGATCGAGCGTTCGTACTCGACGACCGCGCTGGACTTGCGCACTTCCGCGAGATTCAGCTCGGAACGCAGCCGGCCGCCCTGGAAGATCGGCAGCGTGACCTGCGGCGCGAAACTCCACACGCGCTGTCCGCCGTCGAACAGGCTGCCGAGCCCCGGGCTGAGGAAGCCGATCGACGACGTAAGCGACAGGCGCGGGAAGAATGCCGCGCGCGCCGCGCCGATGTCGGCGTTGGCGGCGACGAGATTCTGCTCGGCCTGCTGGATGTCCGGCCGGCGATACAGCAGTTCCGACGGCAGTCCGGCCGGCAGTTTGGTCATCACCGGCTGGCGCTCCAGCGACAGCGGATCGGGCAGGTCCTTCGGCAGGTCGGTGCCGACCAGCAGCCGCAGCGCGTTGCGCGCCTGCTCGACGGCGCGCGAACGCGCCTCGAGATCGGCGCTGGCGCTCGCGACCTGGCCTTCGGCCTGCGCGATGTCGACGCCGCTCGCCTGGTCGGCGAGCTTGAGGCGCCGCGCGAGGTCGAGCGACTGGCGCCAGTCGTTCAGCGTGCGTTCGGACAGCGCGCGCTGCTCTTGCGCGAGACGCTCGGCGAAATACGCGTTGGCCACGGAGCCGACGAGCGCGATCTGCACCGCCCGGCGGCCGTGATCGGTCGCGAGGTAGCGTGCGAACGCGGCATCGGACAGCGACTTCACGCGGCCGAACAGGTCGATCTCGAACGCGCTGAGACCGATGTTCACGCCGTACTGGTTCTGCGTGTTCTCGAGCAGCGGCGGGTTCGACTGCGAGTCGGCGGCCGTGCGCTGGCGCGTGAAGCTCGCGCCGGCGCCGATCGACGGCAGGCGCGCGGAACGCTGGATGCCGTACTGCGCTTCGGCCGCCTGGACGTTCAGCGCGGCCAGGCGCAGGTCGCGGTTGTTCTCGAGCGCGAGCTCGATCAGGCGCTGCAGGCGACGGTCGCCGAACATCGAGCGCCAGCCGAGATCGGCGGCGTTCGCGTGCTGGTCGGCCGCGACCGCGGTCGTATAGGCGGTCGGCACCGGCAGCTCGGGCTTGACCAGCTTCGGCGCCATCGAGCACGCCGACAGCGCGAGCGTGGCGGAAACCGCTGCGGAAAGAATGAGTAATCGCATGGCATCAACCTTCATGTTCGTGGGTCACGGCGGCGGGCTTCTTGCCGGAAGCGCGCCATGCCGAGAGGCGTTCCTGGATGCTCATCACGAACACGTAGAAAACCGGAACGAAGAAAATGGCCAGCACGGTGGCGGTCACCATGCCGCCGAACACGCCGGTGCCGATCGCGTGCTGCGTCTCGGCGCTGGCGCCGGTCGCGATCATCAACGGGACGACGCCGAGGCCGAACGCGAGCGAGGTCATCAGGATCGGGCGCAGCCGCAGCTTGGATGCCTGCACGGCCGACTCGATCAGCCCCATGCCTTCCTCGCGCAACTGCTTCGCGACTTCCACGATCAGGATCGCGTTCTTCGCCGACAGGCCGATCACGGTGATCATCCCGACCTTGAAGAACACGTCGTTCGGCATCCCGCGCAACATCACCGCGGCGAGCGCGCCGATCAGGCCGAGCGGCACCACCAGCATCACCGACAGCGGAATCGCCCAGCTCTCGTAGAGCGCCGCGAGCACCAGGAACACGACGACCATCGACAGCGCCATCAGCATCGGCGCCTGCGAAGCCGACTCACGCTCCTGCAGCGACTGGCCGGTCCACGCGACCGTGAAGCCGGGCGGCAACTGCGCGGCCAGATGCTCCATCTCGGCCATGGCCGCGCCGCTGGAGTAGCCGGGGGCCGAGCCGCCGGAAATCCGTGCGGACGGGTAACCCTGGAAGCGCACCAGCTGCAGTGGGGTTTCCGACCAGACCGGACGCACTACTTCGGACAGCGGCACCATGCCGCCGGTCGCGTTGCGCACGTAGAGCTTCATCACGTTCTCGATCTGCATGCGTGCCGGGGCATCCGCCTGGATGATCACCTGCTGCATGCGGCCCGCGTTCGGGAAGTCGTTCACGTAGGTCGAACCCATCGCGGCCGACAGCGTGTCGCTGATGGTCGTGAACGACACGCCGAGCGCTTCGGCCTTGTCGCGGTCGATGTCCAGCTTCACGCTCGTGCCGGCCGGCAGGCTGTCCGGATAGACGCCGGTCACCACCTTGCTTTGCGCGGCCAGTTCGAGCAGCTTGGCTTCAGCCGCCTTGAGTGCCGCGTAGCCCTGGTTCGCGCGATCCTGCAGGCGCATCGTGAAGCCCGAGCTGGTGCCCAGCCCGTCGATCGCGGGCGGCAACAGGCTCATGACCGTGCCTTCCGTCACGCCGCCCATCGCGGCCTGCGCGCGCATCGCTTCGTCCATCGCGTTTGCCCCGTCGCGCTTGTCCCAGTCCTTGAGCACCGCGTAGTTCAGCGCCGCGTTGGAGCCGAGGCCGGAGAAGCCGTAGCCGATGATGGAGATGCTCGACTCGATGCCCGGACGCGACGCGAGATGCTTCTCGAGGGTCTTGACCACGTCGCCCGTGCGCTCGACGGTCGAATCCGACGGGAGCAGGAAGCCGGTCATGAAATAGCCCTGATCTTCCTCGGGCAGGAACGACGACGGCAGCATGCGGAAGCCGAACACCAGCGCGGTGGAAATTGCGACGAACAGCAGCATCACGCGGCCCGTGCGGCCGACCAGCTTGCCGACGCGCGTTTCGTACCAGCTCGTCATGCGGTCGAAGCGGCGGTTGAACCAGCCGAAGAAGCCGCGCTTCTCGTGGTGGCCATGCTCGACCGGCTTGAGCATCGTCGCGCACAGGGCCGGCGTCAGCGTCAGCGCGAGCAGGGCCGAGAACATGATCGACACGGCCATCGACATCGTGAACTGCTGATAGATCACGCCGACCGAACCGCTCGACATCGCCATCGGCAGGAACACGGCCGTCAGCACCAGCGTGATGCCGATGATCGCGCCGGTGATTTCCTTCATGGCCTTGATCGTCGCGTCCTTCGGCGACAGGCCTTCTTCCACCATCAGGCGTTCGACGTTTTCCACGACGACGATCGCATCGTCGACGATGATGCCGATCGCGAGCACCATGCCGAACATCGTCAGCACGTTGATCGAGAAGCCCGTCATCAGCATGACCGTGAAGGTGCCGAGCATCGCCACCGGCGCGACGATCGCCGGGATCAGCGTGTAGCGCACGTTCTGCAGGAACAGGTACATCACCAGGAACACGAGCACCATCGCTTCGATCAGCGTGTGAATCACCTTCTCGATCGAGATCTTCACGAACGGCGCGGTATCGAACGGGATCGAGTAGGTCATGCCGGACGGCATCGTCTTGGCGATCATGTCCAGTTGCTCGCGCACGGCCTCGGCGGTCTTCACCGCGTTGGCGCCCGGTGCCAGCTGCACGCCGGCGAAGGTCGCGGGTTTGCCGTTCTCGCTGTTGACGAAGGTGAACGACTGCGGGCCGAGCTCGACCCGCGCGACGTCGCCGAGCACGACCTTCGAGCCGTTCGCGTTCGCGCGCAGCACGATCTTCGCGAACTGCTCGGGCGACGTGAGCTGGCCTTGCGCGGTGAGCGGTACCGTCACGCGCTGGCCCGGCAGCGCGGGCGCCGCACCGAGGCTGCCCGGGGCGATCTGCACGTTCTGCTGCGCGACGGCCGTCGTCAGGTCGTTCATCGACAGGCCGTAGGTGATCAGCTTCTGCGGATCGACCCAGATGCGCATCGCCTGTTCGGAGCCGAACAGCTGCACCTTGCCGACGCCTTCGACACGGCGCAGGTCCTCGACGACGTTGCGCGCCATGTAGTCGGCCAGCGCGTTTTCGTCATAGCGGCCGCTGTCCGACTTCAGGCCGACGAACAACAGGAAGCCGGTGGAGGCGGACTCGACGATCACGCCGTTTTGCCGCACGACGGGCGGCAGGCGCGGCTCGACCGACTTGAGCTTGTTCTGCACCTCGACCTGCGCCATCGCCGAATCGGTGCCGGGCTTGAAGGTCGCGGTGATCTTCGCCTGGCCGGACGTATCCGACGCCGATTCGAAGTACAGCAGGTTGCGGACGCCGGACAGCTCGCGCTCGATGAGGCTCAGCACGCTGTCGGTCATCGTCTGCGGCGTGGCGCCCGGGTAGGTGGCGGTAATGGTGACGGTCGGCGGCGCGACCGACGGATAGCGCGCAACCGGCAGTTCGGGGATGGCGATCAGGCCCAGCAGGATGATGAAGAGGGCGATCACCCACGCGAAGACCGGGCGCCGGATGAAGAATTGGGACATGACTGGATGCTCCCCGTGACTCAGTGCGACGAAGCGGTCTTGACCGCTTCAGGCGCCTTCCAGGCGGTCGCTGTCACGGGCGCGCCGTCGCTCAGGCGCTCCATGCCTTCGACGACGATCTTCTGGCCCGCCTGCAGCCCCGACTTGATGCGGTAGCTGCGGTTCGTCAGCTCGCCCACCTCGACGGCCTTCAGGTGCGCCTGGCTCTTCGCGTCGAGCACCCAGACCTGCGGCTTGCCGCCCGCACGGACGATCGCCTGTTGCGGCACGGTCAGCGCGTTCTCGAAGTGCCCACGCGGGATGCGGGCACGCACGTACATGCCCGGCAGCAGCTCGCGCTTCGGGTTGTCGACCAGCACGCGCAGCAGCACGTCGCCGGTGCCCGGGTCGACGTTGACGCCCGAGAACAGCATGCGGCCCTTCACGTCGTAGCGCGAGTCGTCGTCGCGCAGCACGTCGACCGGCAGGCCGTTGCCCGCGGTGTCCGGCTGGGCCGCGAGCGCGCCGCGCAGCGCTTCGAGCGATGCGGCCGGCTGACGCACGTCCACGTAGACCTGGTCGATCTGCTGGATGCGTGCCATCGGCTGGCTGTCGCTGCTCGCGACCAGCGCACCCTCGGTCACGAGGGCCTGGTCGATGCGGCCCGTGATCGGCGCTTCGACGGTCGCGAACTTCAGGTCGAGCTGGCGGCGGGCGAGCGTCGCGCGCGCCTGCGCGACGTCGGCGGCCGCCTGGTCGCGCTGCGACACCGAGTCGTCGTACACCTGACGGCTGATCGCGTCGGCCTCGACCAGCGGCTTGAGGCGGGTGGTCTGCACCTTTGCCCGCGCGAGCGCGGCTTCCGCGCGTTGCAGGGCGGCTGCGGCCGTGTCCATGTCGGCCTTGAACGGCGCCGGGTTGATCTGGAACAGCGGCTGGCCGGCACGGACTTCCGTGCCCTGCTCGAACAGCCGCCGCTGCACGATGCCGCTGACCTGCGGCCGGATCTCGGCGATCCGGACGGCCGCGACGCGGCCCGGCAGGTCTTCGGTCAGGTCGAGGGGCGCGGCCGCCAGCGTCATCGCCGCAACCGGGGTGGCCGGCGCGGCCGCCTGCTGTTCGGTGGGCCCGCAGCCCGCCAGCATCGCCGCCACCAGCGCGCACACGGCACCGTAGCAGGCTCGTTTCTGATTTTTCATGTGGACTCCATGTGACGCAGGCATCCAGTGGCCCGCATTTTCGGAGCGAAGTGTGCGTGCGCCCGATGGAGTTTTTTGTGCGGAAAGATGGAGGTTTGATGGAGGGCGTGAGAGAGTGGCGGGAGGGCGATCGGCAGGCGGGGCGGGCCGGGCCGGGCCGGATGATGATGGGCGCCGGGGGGGCTTGGCGCTATCTGGAAGCGGTGTGGGTGGCGCGGGTATCCCGGAATGACGCAATCGTCTGCTGAAATGCCGGTGGCTGTGTGTGCCATCGGCATGCCCGGGCCGGCGCCCGGGGGATGCGATTGCGCGGTTCGCTTTGGTGGGCGGCGGCGCGGGATGGATCAGGGCCGGCGCGCCTCCCGTTCCGCTGCCGGAGCGGCCGGGGGGCGAGGAGGCGCGGCGGCGGTGCGCGGCCCGGCGGACAGGGCGCGTCTACCGCTCGCCGAGAGGCCTAACGCGGGTCTGTGTCGACAGTGCGCTGCGTCGTGGACTGCAGGTCGTTCCGGCTCGGCGCGGCCGTGCGCGCCGATGCGGGGCTGTCGGGCCAGCGCAACGCGAACGACGTGCCGCCGCGCGCGGTTGGGCGACACGATGCCTCTCCGTCGTGCGCCTGCGCAATGGCCGCCACCACGGCCAGCCCCAGGCCGCTGCCGCCCTTCTGGTCGGAATGCGTATCGTCCACGCGCCGGAAGGCATCGAAGATCCGGGCTGCGCAATCGGCGGGGATGCCCGGGCCTTCGTCTTCGACCACCAGCTGGCACGTCCCGTTTTCGACCCGTGTGTGAATGCGGATCGCACCGGGCACCGCGTAGCGCCGTGCATTCTCCAGTAGCGCGAGCAGCGCCTGGCGCATCCGGAAAGCGTCGCAGCGCACGGGCCGCGTATCGAGATCGAGCACCATGTGCTGACCGGCCGCGGCCAGCGAATCCTCGAACATCTCGACGACCGCCTTGACGTGCGTCGCCAGGTCGGTCTCCTGGATACTGACGCTCAGATGCCCGCTTTCGGCGAGGCTGATCACGCGGAGATCCTCGATCAGGCGCGTCAATCCTTCCGCCTGGGTCAACAGGCTTCGGAACAGCGCCTCGCCCGGCTGGAAGACGCCTTCGGCCAGCCCCTGCAACCGCCCGCGCAGGACCGTGACAGGCGTACGCAGTTCGTGCGCGATCGCGGCGTTCCAGAATGCTTGCTCGTCCGTCATGCGCTGCAGCTGGGCGGCGAGCGCGTTGAAGTCGTCCGCGATCAGCGCGGCTTCGCGAATCGATCGATCGCCGGCGACGGCGCGCGCGGTCAGGTCGCCTCTGGCGACGCGGCGAATGCTGTCCGCGACCGAGTTGAGCGGCACGAGGATCCGATGCGCGAGCCGGGTCGACACGACAACGGCGAGTATCAGGCCGATCAGGAGCGTGATGCCCAGGCATATCCACTCGGGGGTGGACGGAATCCAGCTTGCCTGGTGGCAGAACTCGCCCCAGTGCCGGAGCATCACGTAGTAGAACACATAGGTCATCAGCACGACGATCAGCATGATGCCGAGCGCCAGCTCCGCCATCGACACCGCAATCTTGCGGCCCAGCCCACTGAGTTTCATTTCGTGCTCCCAAGCGTGGCGTTGCGTCGATTCACGACGGGAAGGTTGTGCAGCGTGATGGCCGTGGTGTCAGGGGAGAGGGGGAATCGGGGCGGGTGGGCGGTATGCCTCGGTGCGTCGAGGGCTCCCGCGGCAGGTGTGCCGGAGGGGCGATGTCGCTTTAGACCGGAAAAGGCCGCGTTTGTATCGACGGGATCGTTCCCGACCGACAGAGACAGCGGCCAAACAGCGCGATGTGTGCGGGACGGTATGCGTTCTTCAATCATGGTGTCCGCTTGGGATTCTGCTATTTACTTCATCGAGTCGCAATATTACCGCACGCAATTGGCCGTCGGATGACACGATGATTCGGTGTGCGTTGTAACGCGCGCGGCGAGATCGTCGTTTTCACGCTGCTGTTGGGGATGGTGATGTTCGGCTTGAAGTTGCGGCGCCGGTCTATCCGCCCGTGACTGACGCCGCCGCAACATGCACCTTCGCCGCCCGGATACACTGACGCCTTCGCCGTAGGCATCGCGGCAGCGTGGGCCGTCGGCAGCGGATTCGTGGAGAGATCACCCATGAGCATCGTCGTTCGTCGAAACCGGATCGCCATCCGCTTGTGCCGGGTGCTCATCTCGGGCGCGTTGATCGCTTCCGTCGTCGGCTGTGCGGCGACGGCGGCCGACGACACGTCCATCGCGCCGGATCTGCATGAAACCGTCGTCAAGGTGCCGGTCGATGAGGGGGCGAGCACGCGGGACATCGTCGCCACCACGTACATGCCGGATGGCCCCGGCCCCTTCCCGCTGATCGTGCTGAGCCACGGCAGCCCGCCCGATCCGCGCGACCGGCCGAAGGTGCGCCGCTATCGCGCGTTGCCGCAGATTCGGACGTTCGTGAAGCTCGGCTTCGCGGTCATCGTGCCGATCCGCCGCGGGTATGGAGCGACGGGCGGGGTTGATGAAGAGGATGCGGGTTCGTGCCGGCATCCCGATTATCTTGCTGCGGGGCAGCAGGCCGCGCGCGATGTGCTCGCGGCCGTGCGGTATGCGCAGACGTTGCCGCAGGTGGATCGAAACCGCGTCGTGCTGGTCGGGCAATCGGCGGGTGGGTTTGCTTCGCTGGCGGCGGCGAGCTACGCGCCGCAGGGGGTGGTCGCGGTGGTGAACTTCTCGGGCGGGCGGGGCGGGAACCCGACGACTCATCCCGGCATGCCGTGCGATCCGAAGCAGATGGCCGACACGATCGGGCATTTCGCGAGTACGACGCGGATGCCGGTGCTGTGGCATTACGTGCAGAACGACAAGTATTTCGCGCCGGAGGTGGTGGCGACCTGGTTCGCCGCGTTTCAGGGGGCGGGTGGGCGCGGGCAGATGATTGTTGAACCGCCGTTTGGCAAGAACGGGCACGGGATGTTTGCGGTCACGGAGGCGATTCCGATCTGGTTGCCGCACTTTGAGGCGTTTGTGGGGCCGTTGGTGGTGGTGAAGTAGGGGGCTGATCCGAGGGGGACGGATCGGGCCGAAGGGGCACCAACGGCCTTTTGCAACGCTCGTTGCCGATCCGTACGAGCCCCCGACTTTCCCGATAACGGGCTACTCGTATCGATCAATTGGCGTTGATCGATTTCAGTTCGAAGCTGGACAATTCGTATTCTTCCCAGGATGTCGGGCACAGCGCGACGGCAGTTTCGAAATTTTTCGCTGCGTCATCTGTTTTACCGCTTGCCAGATTCATCTCACCAATATATGTTTCGGCTTCACATTGGCGTATTTTGAGTGAATCCGCGTTGCCATTGGCCGTCGCTTGCCTGAGTTGGGCTGCGCTTATTTTCGAGAGGAAAAAATCAATGATCGGACGGGGCCAGGCAGTCTGATCCTGCAATTTCGATGTTTCGCTTTCCAGGCTTTCCCGGTCGTCTATTTTCTGTCGTTGCGATATCAGATGCTTCCAGATGAGCATGTATTCCACGGATTGAGAACTGCTTGAATCCCTGTTGTTCTCCAGCCATCTGTCAACACCACCTGATGCAGTTGCGTAGCGTTTTGTATAGAAATTCAACTTGATGTCGTTTTGCACGGCATCCCAGTTTTGCGAATCAAGTTGCAACGATTTTTCCAGATAGCGGCGGGCGTCGTCATATTTCCCCATCGACATGGACACTTGCCCGAGGTTCATATAAGTGGTTGACGAACTGTTGTCCGCCGCGAGCGACGCATTCAGCTTGTCTATCGCAACTTGGTATAATCCCATGTCCGCAAATGCCATCGCATAACTATCCTTTATCTCAACGCTCTTCGGGTCGAGGCTCATCGCCTTTTCCAGATCTGCGAGGGCATGCTCGAAATCCAGTTTTTGCTTGTAGGCACTCGCCCTGGACTCATAGATTCCAGGATCTGATGGATCCAGTTTAATCGCCTCTGTAAAAGAGATTATCGCATTGTCATATTTTTCCGAGATTTTGTAATTCAGGCCGGCAAGATGATAGAGGTCTGTCGCAAATTTATAACTGGTGCCGGTATTTTTTATGATTGTTGCTGCGGCGACTGCGTCATCTGCGGATTTTTCTCGCTCGTGAATCGTGCTGTATACAACGTTTCGGCCCAGGAACGCATCAAGAAGCGGGTAGGCGTCCAGGGCGGCGGTGTAATAGTTGATGGCGAGCGGGTAATTTCGATCCTTGAATGCGGCCCGTCCAAGTTGAGCGAGCGTGACGGATGTCCGTTGTGCGTTCGTCGAATCGACCGACGACGGTGCCGGCACGGTGTCGGGGATCGTCAACTCGGCGGACGGACTGGCCGATGCACCGGTTACGAAGGTGGAAGTCAACAACGTTGCCAGAAGAATGGACAGGAGCGGTCGGTTCATGCGTCGGTTCGTATTCTTGAGCGTGTAGTGTGTAAGCAGTGCACGGACGTGTTGCTGGTGGATCTGTTCCGACCGCTGACGCGAGAAAGATTACCCGTTTAGCCGGCGACTGAGGCGGATATATCGATCAACCACTCTCGGTCACGGATGGCTATGAATTCTGGTTCCGGTCGGCTTCGCCGCGACGCACTCGACGGGCAAACAGTATCCCGAGATCGCGTGCGGCGTTGTTAATGAAAGTCAAAAGAATGACGGCCGTCACTGCGTTGCAGATCGATGATCGGCAATCCAAGGGCGGGTGGTGGAAAGCGACCAGTGGGCATTCACGGACAACGAATCTCGGAATCGTCCAAGGCGATAATCCGCGTGATGGAGCCTGATTCACGCGATGAAAATCAAGGCTGCGTTCTTTGGCGTCGGCGAAACGCTGGCCGATGAAACGCGCGACTGGAACGAATGAGCCGGCTATCTCGGCGTATCCCGACGCGCGTTTCTCGCGTCTTTCATGGCCGTGATCGAGTGGGGCGAGCATCATCGCCGCGCATCCGACCGCAATGAGCCCCGGTGTCGACTTTGCCGTGCTCCGCGTGGCCGCAATCGCCCGCCGGCGCGGCACACATGTCGCGGAATAAGAGTCCCGACGCCCGAAAGGCATCGCCCAACCTGGCCCCTGGACCACCCCGCGCGGCACGGTAATTGCTCGCCAATCCCCAAACCGCCAAACGAGATCCCGCCCAAACCCCCACCCAGCCAGCCTTCCCCCGCCCAACCCCCCAATCCCGTGGCCGATTTTGTCACCACATGGGCCGGATATGACAATAAGAATCGCCTGCCCTAGGATTACGATGCCTCACGTCGTCGCCCGGGCCTGAGCCGGTTCTCCCCGCATCAAGCCCGATAGCGCCCCTCATAAAACGTCTGATTGGAACATCGACCATGAGCTATCACGCCCCCGTCAAGGACATGCTGTTCGTGCTGAAGGAACTGGCCGGCATCGACGCCGTTGCGCAGTTGCCGGGCTTCGAGGATGCCGGTTACGACACGGCGCAGGCCGTGCTCGACGAATCCGCGAAGTTCTGCGGCGAGGTGCTGGCCCCGCTGAACGTCGAAGGCGACCGCAACCCGAGCAGCTGGAAAGACGGCGTCGTGACCGCAACGCCGGGCTTCGGCGAAGCATTCCGCCAGTTCGTCGAAGGCGGCTGGCAGGGGCTGCAGCATCCGTCCGAATACGACGGCCAGGGGCTGCCGAAGCTGATCGCGACGCCGTGCATCGAGATGCTCAACGCATCGAACCTGTCGTTCGCGCTCTGTCCGCTGCTCACCGACGGCGCGATCGAAGCGCTGCTGACGGCCGGCACCGACGAACAAAAGCAGCGCTACGTGCCGAAGCTGATCTCCGGCGAATGGACCGGCACGATGAACCTGACCGAGCCGCAGGCCGGCTCCGATCTCGCGCTGGTGCGCTCGCGCGCGGAGCCGCAGGGCGACGGCACGTACAAGGTGTTCGGCACGAAGATCTTCATCACGTGGGGCGAGCACGACATGGCGGACAACATCGTCCACCTGGTGCTGGCGCGCACGCCGAACGCGCCGGAAGGCGTGAAGGGCATTTCGCTGTTCATCGTGCCGAAGTTCCTGGTCAACGACGACGGCTCGCTCGGCGCACGCAACGACGTGCACTGCGTGTCGATCGAGCACAAGCTCGGGATCAAGGCGAGCCCGACGGCGGTGCTGCAGTACGGCGACCACGGCGGCGCGATCGGCTACCTGGTCGGCGAGGAAAACCGCGGCCTCGAATACATGTTCATCATGATGAACGCGGCGCGCTTCGGCGTTGGCATGCAGGGGATCGGCGTGGCCGACCGTGCGTACCAGAAGGCCGCGGAATTCGCGAAGGAACGCGTGCAGAGCCGTCCGGTGGACGGTTCGGCCAAGCAGTCGGTGACGATCATCCATCACCCGGACGTGCGCCGCATGCTCGGCACGATGCGCGCGCTGACCGAAGGCGCACGCGCGCTGGCCTACGTGGCCGCCGCGCACAGCGACATTGCCCACCGCCATTCGGACGAGGCGACGCGGGCGCGTCATCAGGCAATCTACGAGTATCTGGTGCCGGTGGTGAAGGGCTGGAGCACGGAGATGGTGAACGACGTGGCGAGCCTCGGCGTGCAGGTGCACGGCGGGATGGGCTTCATCGAGGAGACGGGTGCAGCGCAGTATTACCGCGATGCCCGTATCCTGGCGATCTACGAAGGCACGACGGCGATCCAGGCGAACGACCTGGTGGGCCGCAAGACGATGCGCGACGGCGGCGCGGTGGCGAAGGCGCTGATCGCGGAGATCGGCGACACGGTGGCGGCGCTGGGCAAGCTGGACGGCGCGGCGGCCGCGTCGGTGAAGGCGCAGCTGGAGAAGGGCGCGAAGGCGCTGTCGTCGGTGGTCGATTACGTGGTGGCGAACGTGAAGCAGGACCCGAACGCGGTGTTCGCGGGCAGCGTGCCGTACCTGAAGCTGGCGGGCGTGGTGCTGTGCGGATGGCAGATGGGCCGCGCGTTGGTGGCGGCGCACGCGAACCGCGCGAGCGATCCGGCGTTCTTCGATGCGAAGATCGCGATCGCGCAATGCTATGCGGAGCACGTGCTGGTGCAGGCGGGCGCATTCGAAGCGTCGATCGTCGGCACGAAGGGCAACGAGGGCGTGCTCGCGTTGACGGAAGACCAGTTCTGACCGGCTGACGGTCGGGACGCAGGAGGAGACAGGATTTTGACCACACAGGACTTGCTCGCGCAGTACGGCCCGCGCGAATCGATGGAATACGACGTCGTGATCGTCGGCGGCGGCCCCGCCGGGCTGTCGGCGGCGATCCGGCTCAAGCAGCTGGCCGCCGAAAAAGGCACCGAGATCGGCGTGTGCGTGCTCGAGAAGGGTTCCGAGATCGGCGCGCACATCCTGTCGGGCGCGGTGATGGATCCGCGCGCGATCAACGAGCTGTTCCCCGACTGGAAGGAGCGCGGCGCACCGCTCGACGTCGATGTGACTGAAGACCGCTTCCTGTTCCTGTCCGAGAAGAGCGCGGTCACGACGCCCAACTGGGCGCTGCCCGCCAACTTCCAGAACCACGGCAACTACGTGATTTCGCTGGGCAACGTCACGCGCTGGCTTGGGGCACAGGCCGAAGCGCTCGGCGTCGAGATCTTCCCCGGCTTCCCTGCCGCGGAGATCCTGTACAACGACGACGGCTCCGTGAAGGGCGTCGCGACCGGCAACATGGGCGTGGGCAAGGACGGCGAGCCGACCGAGAACTTCCAGCTCGGCATGGAGCTGCACGCGAAGTACACGCTGTTCGCCGAAGGCTGCCGTGGCCACCTCGGCCGCCAGCTGATCTCGAAGTTCAAGCTCGACGCGAACGCGGATCCGCAAGCCTACGGGATCGGTATCAAGGAGCTGTGGGAAATCGATCCGGCCAAGCACAAGCCGGGCCTCGTGATCCACACGGCCGGCTGGCCGCTGAAGTCGGATACGTACGGCGGCTCGTTCCTGTATCACATGGACAACAACCAGGTCGTGGTCGGCTTCGTGGTCGGCCTCGGCTACACGAACCCGTACCTGTCGCCGTTCGAGGAATTCCAGCGCTACAAGACGCACCCGTCGATCCGCGCGTTCCTGGAAGGCGGCAAGCGCGTGTCGTACGGCGCGCGTGCGATCACCGCGGGCGGGCTGCTGTCGCTGCCGAAGACGGTGTTCCCGGGCGGCGCGCTGATCGGCGACGACGCGGGCTTCCTGAACGCATCGCGGATCAAGGGCAGCCACGCGGCGATCAAGACCGGGATGCTGGCCGCCGACGCCGCGTTCGACGCCGTGCAGGCCGGCCGCCAGTCGGATGAGCTCAACGCGTACCCGGATGCCTTCAAGCAGTCGTGGCTGTACACGGAGCTGTACCGCGCGCGCAACTTCAAGCAGTGGATGGCGAAGGGCCTGTACCTCGGCACGCTGATGGTCGGGATCGAGCAGAAGGTGATGGGCGGCAACGTGCCGTGGACGCTGCATCACAAGCATGCGGATCACGAGATGCTGAAGCCCGCATCGCAATGCCAGCCGATCGAGTATCCGAAGCCGGACGGCAAGCTGACGTTCGATCGACTGTCGTCAGTGTTCATCTCGAACACGAACCACGAGGAGAACCAGCCGGCGCACCTGACGCTGAAGGACGCAAGCGTGCCGGTGAACGTGAACCTGCGCACCTACGCGGGACCGGAGGGGCGTTTCTGCCCGGCGGCGGTGTATGAATTCGTGAAGAACGACGACGGCAGCGATCGCCTGGTGATCAACGCGCAGAACTGCGTGCACTGCAAGACCTGCGATATCAAGGACCCGACGCAGAACATCGTGTGGGTCACGCCGGAAGGCGGTGGCGGGCCGAACTACCCGAACATGTAACGCAACGCATCCCCGCGCCTGCGGGCGCGAACGAACCGGAGTGAGACGATGAGCAATGCAGCGAAAGAAGTCGTGGTGGTGAGCGGTGTCCGTACCGCGATCGGTGATTTCGGCGGCAGCCTGAAGGATTTCTCGCCGACCGATCTCGGTGCGAAGGTGGTGGCCGAAGTGCTGTCGCGCGCGAACGTGCCGGGCGACGCAGTCGGGCATGTCGTGTTCGGCCACGTCGTGAACACCGAGCCGAAAGACATGTATCTCGCGCGCGTCGCGGCGATCAACGGCGGCGTGGCGCAGCACACGCCCGCGCTGACCGTGAACCGCCTGTGCGGGTCGGGCCTGCAGGCGATCGTGTCGGCCGCGCAGACGATCATGCTCGGCGACGCCGACATCGCGATCGGCGGCGGCTCGGAAAGCATGAGCCGCGCTCCGTACACCGTGCCGGCCGCGCGCTTCGGCCAGCGCATGGGCGACGGCAAGCTCGTCGACATGATGCTCGGCGCGCTGCACGATCCGTTCCAGACGATCCACATGGGCGTGACGGCAGAGAACGTCGCGGCGAAGTACGGCATCTCGCGCGACGCGCAGGATGCGCTGGCGCTTGAATCGCATCGTCGCGCGGCGCGCGCGATCGCGGAAGGGCGCTTCAAGGATCAGATCCTGCCGATCTCGATCCGCACGAAGAAGGGTGAAGTGGCGTTCGACACCGACGAGCACGTGCGCCTCGAAGCCAGCGCGGATGATTTCACGAAGCTGAAGCCGGTGTTCAAGAAGGAAGACGGCACCGTGACGGCCGGCAATGCGTCAGGCATCAACGACGCGGCTGCCGCCGTGCTGATGATGAGCGCGGACGCCGCGCGCGCGCAGGGTGTGAAGCCGCTCGCCCGGCTCGTCGCGTATGCGCACGCGGGTGTCGATCCGGCGTACATGGGCATCGGCCCGGTGCCGGCCACGCAGAAGGCGCTCGAACGCGCGGGCCTGAAGATCGGCGATCTCGACGTGATCGAGGCGAACGAGGCGTTCGCGGCCCAGGCGTGCGCGGTCACGCAGGAGCTCGGCCTCGATCCGGCGAAGGTCAACCCGAACGGTTCGGGCATCTCGCTCGGCCACCCGATCGGTGCGACCGGCGCGCTGATCACGGTCAAGGCGCTGTACGAACTGAAGCGTATCGGCGGGCGTTACGCGCTCGTGACGATGTGTATCGGCGGCGGCCAGGGGATTGCTGCGATCTTCGAGAACATCTGATAATCGAACGCTCAGCACCCGAACACACAGGAAATTTCATGGCCATCGAAATCGTCGGCGTCGTGGGCGCCGGAACCATGGGCAACGGCATTGCGCAGACCGCCGCCGTTGCGGGTCTCAACGTCGTGATGATCGACGTCAGCGACGCGGCGCTCGAGAAGGGCATCGCGACGCTGAAGGGCAGCCTCGAGCGGCTCGTGTCGAAGGACAAGCTCGACGCCGCCACGCGCGATGCGGCGCTGGCGCGCATCACGACGTCGACCGACTACGCGAAGCTCGCGTCGGCCGATATCGTGATCGAAGCGGCGACCGAGAACGTCGAGCTGAAGGGCCGCATCCTGAAGCAGATCGAGGCCGTCGCGCGGCCCGAAGCGATCATCGCGACCAACACGTCGTCGATCTCGATCACCGCGCTCGCGGCGCCGCTCGCCGATCCGGCGCGCTTCGTCGGCATGCACTTCTTCAACCCGGTGCCGCTGATGCCGCTCGTCGAGATCATCCGCGGGCTGCAGACGAGCGACGCGACTGCCGCGGCGGTGCGTGAGCTGACCGAGCGTTTCGACAAGTCGCCGATCGGCGTGCGCAACTCGCCGGGCTTCGTCGTGAACCGGATTCTCGTCCCGATGATCAACGAGGCGTTCTTCGTGCTGGCGGAAGGCATTGCGTCGGCCGAGGAGATCGACGCGGGGATGAAGCTCGGCGCGAACCACCCGATCGGGCCGCTCGCGCTGGCCGACCTCGTCGGCCTCGACGTGTGCCTCGCGGTGATGGACGTGTTCGTGAAGGACTTCGGCGATCCGAAGTATCGTGCGTGCCCGCTGCTGCGCGAGATGGTGACGGCAGGCAGGCTCGGGCGGAAGACCGGGCGTGGGGTGTACGACTACAGCAAGTAAGCGGCAAGTATTGCCACTTCGCGCGGCCGTCTTCGGGCGGCCGCGTGCATTGAAACGCACGACTACGCGCCCAGCACCGACAGATCCCGCGGCAGCGCACGCTTGAACATCGCGAGAATCTGCTGCGCCGCCTTCGGCGGCAGTGTGATCGCATGGCGCACGGCCGCCGCGATCTGGATCATCATCAGCTCGGCGAATGTGCTCCGTTGCGCATGCGGAATCTCGGGCGCCACTTCGCCCAGCGCATCCGCGAACAATCCCGCCAGGAATTCCCCGTCTGCCCGGTCGAGTGCCTGCAGCGCGCGGTCGGCCTGCGTGGCCCGCCAGATGTCGCGCATCAGCGGCTCGTCGACGAACATCCGGTAGTAGCTGTCCGTGATGCGGGCGAGCGTGGTGTGCAGGTCGTCGAGCGTCTTCATCGTCGCGAGGTCGCGTCGCACGCAGACGTGGCCCGCTTCGTTGTAGCGCTCCGCGAGCGTGCCGATCACGGCCGCCTTGTCCGGGAAGTACTGGTACAGCGAACCGAACGAGATGCCCGTGCGTTCGACGATGTCGCTCATCCGGAACGCATCGCAGCCTTTCTCGATCATCACCTCCGATGCGCACGCAAGGATGCGCTCGAACCGCTCGCGACTGCGCTGCTGCGTCGGCACCAGCCGTGCGCGCGCCGGGGCATCCGCCGTGTCCGCTGCCGCTTCGGGCCTGTCGTTCTGCCCCGATTTTCGTCGGCCCATGCCGCCTCCAGAAAAACTTGACGTTGCTAATGCGAGAGTCTATCGTGTTTTTGAAATGCGAGACATTCTCGTATTTTAGTCAAAGGAGACGGTCATGTCGGCACTTCCCATCCTCATCGTCGGCGGTTCGGGCAAGACGGGCGCCCGCGTCGATGCCCGGCTGCGTGCGCGCGGCATCGCGACCCGCCCCGTGTCGCGCACATCGGCCGTCCGCTTCGACTGGACGGTGCCCGACACGTGGCCGGCCGCGCTCGACGGCGTATCGGCCGCGTACGTGACCTACCAGCCCGATCTGGCCGTCGAAGGCGCGGTGGATGCGATCGCCGCATTCGCGCGGCTGGCGCGGGAGCACGGTGTCGAGCGGGTTGCGCTGCTGTCCGGGCGCGGCGAGCCCCGCGCGCAGGCCGCCGAGGCCGCGCTGCAGGCGTCGGGCGTGGGGTGGGGCGTGGTGCGCGCGAGCTGGTTCAACCAGAACTTCTCCGAGGGCTACCTGATCGACGGCGTGCTGGCCGGTGAAGTCGCGCTGCCGGCCGGCGCGGTGCGCGAGCCGTTCGTCGACGCGGACGACATCGCCGATGTAGCGGTGGCCGCGCTCACCGATGCGCGGTTCGCGAACCGCGTGATCGAGGTCACGGGGCCGCGCGCGCTGACGTTCGCCGAAGCGGTCGAAGAAATCGCACGGGCCGCGGGCCGGCCGGTCGTCTATCGCGAGATTCCGGCCGATGCGTTCGTCGCCGGATTGCGCGAGGCGGGCGTACCGGAGCCGATTGTCGCGCTGCTCGACGATCTGTTCCGCGTGGTGCTCGACGGGCGCAACAGCGCGGTGACGCACGGCATCGACGCGACGCTCGGGCGGCCGGCACGCGATTTCGCCGACTATGCGCGCGCGACGGCCGCCACCGGCGTGTGGAGTGCACGATCATGATCGCATTCGCGACCACCGCCTTGCTGTGGGGCTCGGCCGTCGGCTGTGGGTTGATGGCAGGCGTGTATTTCGCGTTCTCGACGTTCGTGATGACGTCGCTCGGACGGATTGCGCCGCAGGCCGGCGTGGCTGCGATGAATGCGATCAACGTCGACATCGTGCGTTCGCCGTTCATGCCGCTGTTCCTCGTCACGACGCTGATGGCGCTCGCGCTGGTCGTGCTCGCGTTGTTCCATCGCGAGCAGCCGGGCGCGATGCTGGCGGTCGCGGGCGGCGTGCTGGTCGTGGTCGGGATGTTCGCGGTGACGATGGCCGTCAACGTGCCGCTCAACGATGCGCTCGCCGCGGCCGATCCGGCGACCGCGCAGGGCGCGGCGCTGTGGTCGCGCTACGTGCACGACTGGACGATGTGGAATCACGTGCGCACGGTGGCGTCGGCCGCCGCGTGCGTGTGCTTCATCGCGGGGATTGCCGTGCGCTAGCGGCGCGCGTCATGCGGTGGGCGCGGCCTGCGCGGGCAACCGGCGTTCGGCGAGCGTGCCGCGCACGAACCCGCCCTACGCATAAAACGCCGACGGCGACACGCCGAAATGCCGCTTGAACATCGCGGAAAACGCGCTCTGGCTGCTGTAGCCGTGATCCATCGCGACGGTCAGCACCTTCTCGCCGTGCGCGAGGCGCTTGAGCGCGAGCAGCAGCCGCGCCTGTTCGCGCCAGCGGCGGAAGCTGAGCCCCGTCTCGCGCCGGAACGCGCGATGCAGCGTGCGGACCGACAGCCCGAGCAGGTCGGCCCATTCGGCGACCGTGCGCAGGTCGTCGGGCGCGGCGACGAGCGCGTCGCAGATCGTGCGCAGGCGCGGGTCGTGCGGCCACGGCAGGTACAGCGGCAGCAGCGGCGCGACCGTCACCTCGGCGAGCAGCAGGTGCATCAGGTGATCGTGGCGCGAGCCCGGCGCATAGTCGAGCGGCACATCCACGGCGGCGAGGATCAGCTCGCGCAGCAGCGGATGCACTTCCACGACGCAGCTCCGCGCGGGCAGGTGCTCGACCGCGCCCGGCTCGACGAACACCGTGCGCATCTGCACGTCGCCGCTCATCTGCACCGTGTGGTCGAGACCGGCTTCGAGCCACACGCCGCGCGTCGGCGGCACGACCCACGACGCGCCTTCGGACTGCACGTGCATCACGCCCTCGATCGCATAGAGCAACTGCGCGCGGCGATGCCGGTGCGGCGCGATCGACGTGCCGTGTGCGTACGTCGCCGCCATCGCCGATACGGGCATCGGCGTCGATTCGAATGGCAGGTGAGCGCCGGGCGGCGTGGACTCGAGTGTCCGATTGGCGACAAGTCGTGACATTTTGGCGTGAGACAGGCAGGTGGACGGGCGGGCACGATGGCGTTCCCATCCACGCCAACCCCCTGTCAGGATAGTAATCCGTCGAATGCGATGAACAAGTCTCCTTTTCTGTTTCCCTTCTGCGCGATCGCGCTGTGGGCCGGCAACGTGGTCGTGTCGAAGCTGTCGGCGTCGACGATCGACCCGTCGGCGATCACCTTCTATCGGCTGCTGCTCGCCGTCGCGCTGATGAGCGTGTTCACGCTGCGCCCCGCGTGGCGCAATCGCGCGGCGCTCGTCGCGCACCTGCCGCAGCTCGCGGTGCTCGGCTTTCTCGCGATGGCGCTGTTCCAGAGCCTGTCCTACGAGGCCGCTAAAACGACCAGCGCGACCAACATGGCGATCATCACGGCGCTCGTGCCGCTGATGACGATGGCGCTCAGCTCGCTGCTGCTCGGCGATCCGCCCAGCGTCGGCATGATCGGCGGCGGGGTGCTGTCGCTCGCGGGCGTCGTCTACCTGATTGCCGAAGGGCACCCGACGACGATCGCCGCGCGCGGCGTGCATACGGGCGACCTGCTGATGCTGGCCGCGTCGGCGGCCTATGCGCTGTATGGCGTATTGCTGAAGCGCTGGCGCATCGGTGCGCTGCCGGCGTGGCAGTCGACCTACGTGCAGGCGCTCGCCGCGCTCGTGTTCATGGTGCCGATGCTGCTGCGCTTGCCCGCGCAGGCGGCGTGGCCGACGCGTGCGAGCGTGCCGTTGATCCTGTATGCCGGCGGGCTGGCGTCGGTGGTGCTGCCGTATCTGTGGATGCAAGGCGTGCGGCTGCTCGGCCCGAGCCGTTGCGCGATGTTCATGAATCTGCTGCCGGTGATGACGGCCGGCGGCGCGATCGTGCTGCTCGGCGAATCGCTGCGGCTGTATCACCTGATCGGCGGCGGCGTGGCGCTCGTCGGCGTGGCGATCGCGCAGCGGTTTCCGTTCCAGGCGAGCGCGTCGCAAGGGGCGCGGCAATGAGCGGCGATCGCGACGTGCAGAACCTGATGGCCGCGCTGCCGGACGCGCGTGCTTCCGTCGATGCAACGGCGCTTACGCATCAGCTCGAACGGATCGCAGCCGCGCTCGAAGCGCTGGCGGGCACCGGCCAGCCGGCGCCCGTCGATTTCGACGCGGCCGTTGCATTCCGTTGGCGCGGCTTCGACGGCGGGCCGCGAGCGGCGCCGCTCGAACCGGTCGCGGCGCCCGCGCTCATCGCGTTCGATGCGCTGCGCAACGTCGAGCGACAGGTCGCGATCGTCGAACGGAACACGCGGCAGTTCGTGCGCGGCTTCGCGGCGAATCACGTGCTGTTGACCGGCGCGCGCGGCACCGGGAAGTCGTCGATCGTGAAGGCGTGCCTGCATGCGTTCGCGCCGCACGGGCTGCGGTTGATCGAGGTCGGCAAGGAACGGTTGAGCGATTTGCCGGCGATCGTCGAGCTGGTGCGGGCGCGGCCGGAACGATACATCGTGTTCTGCGACGACCTGTCGTTCGAGGCGGGCGAGACCGGCTACAAGGAACTGAAGACGGTGCTCGACGGCTCGGTCGCGAGCGACCTGTCGAACGTGCTCGTGTACGCGACGTCGAATCGCCGCCACCTGATGCCCGAGCAGGCGAGCGACAACGCGAACGTATCGCGTGCGGAGAACGGCGAGCTGCATCCGGGTGACGCGGTGGAGGAGAAAATTTCGTTATCCGAGCGATTCGGGATCTGGGTGACGTTCTACGGGTTCACGCAGGACGCGTATCTGGCTGTTGTCGACAGCCGGCTGGGCGAAGCCGGCTTCGATGCGGAGCAGATTCGCGCGGCGCGCGAACCAGCGCTGCAGTGGGCGCTGGAACGCGGTGCGCGGTCGGGCCGGATTGCCGTGCAGTTCGTGCGGGATTACATCGGGCGGATGGCGGACGAAGGTGACGCGGATGAAAGCGCCCGCGCATTGCGAGCGGGCTGATGCCGCGCGTTGATCAGTCGACTTCCCCTTTTCGGCTTCGCGTTTGTACGATCGTGCCGTGGGCAGGCGACATCGTCGGATCCGCGCGCCCGGTGCTTGCCGCGGGCCCGAAGCGCGTCTCCCAGCCGCCGCCGAGCGCCTTGCACAGCGTGACGAGATGCATCGCCGCGTCGGCCTCGCTGGTCTCCTGCTGGCCTTGCGCGTCGAACAATTGCCGCTGGGCGTTGAGTACGTCGAGATAGTCGGCCGCACCGGACCGGTATTGTTGCTGCGCAATCGCGAGCGCGCGCTGGTTCAGCGTCACGATCGCGACGAGTCGATCGTGGCGCTGCTGTTCGGCGTGATAGACCACCAGCGCATCGTCGACCTCGCGCCATGCTTCGAGCACGGTGCGCTGATAGACGATCGCGGCTTCCTGCTGCTGTGCCCGGCGCAGGTTCAACATGCCCGTCAGGCGCCCGCCCTCGAAGATCGGCAGCGAGATCGACGGCCCGATCACGAACTGACCCGACGCCCAACTGGCGAGACTCGACAGCTGGAGGCTCTGGAAACCGGCGCTGCCGTTCAGCGTGATGCGCGGATAGAAGTCGGCCTGCGCCACGCCGATGGCGGCGGTCGCCGCATGTAGCTGCGCCTCGGCCTGGCGAATGTCGGGCCGGCGTCGTGCGAGTTCGGACGGAAAGCCGATCGGCACGCTTGCCGGAAGCCCGGGCACCGCATGCGGTGCGTCGAGGATCGGGGCCAGCGCGCCGGGCGGTTGCGCGAGCAGCACGCCGATGGCATTGGCGCGCGTTTCTCGGCGCGATTCCAGCATCGGCAGCCGGCTTTCGATCGAGGCCACCTGCGCGGCCGCATTGGCCACGTCGAGATCGGTCGTCACACCGTCCGTGCGGCGAATGCGCACGAGTTTCTCCAGGTCACGCGCGATGGCGAGGTTGTGCCGGGCGATCCGCAACTGGGCCTGTGCGTCGCGCAGTTCGAGGTAGTCGCGTGCGAGTTCCGCGCGGGCCGACAGCAAGACCGCGTTGCGCGCTTCGTACGAGGCCTGGGTCAGCGCGTCGGCCGCTTCGACGCCGCGCCGCACGCGCCCCCAGAGGTCGAGTTCCCACGACGCATCGAAGCCGGCCTGGTAGAGGTTATAGGCAGGCGAGCCCGACGAGCCGGGCGCGGCGGCCACGCCGAACGGCGTATCGCCCGAGGCCGACTGCGTGGGCGGCGCGCTCGGCGTGACGCCGAGCAGCGACAGGATGCCGTTCTCGCTGCCGCGCTCGCGGTCGTACGACCCGGCCGCGGCGAGCGTGGGCAGCTCGGCCGCGCCGGCGACGCGCCGTTCGGCCCGGCTCTGCCGCAGCCGTGCCGACGCGGCCGCGACGTCGAGATTGGCGTCGGCCAGGCGCTGTTCGAGCGTATTCAGCACGGGGTCGTCGAACAGGGTCCACCAGTCGGCGTTGAAGGCGGCCTCGACGGGCTGGCTGGGCGCTTGCAGGGTTTGCGTGCGTGCGAACACGGGCGGCACTGTGCTGGCCGGCGCCTCGAAGTTCGGCCCCATGGTGCAGGCCGTCAGCGCGGCGCCGGCGATGAGCGCAAGCGTCGCCGCGCGCAGGATCCGAATCGGGTTCATCGTTGTGCCTCCTGCTGGGTCGCGGCCTCGCGATGCGCGCCGGTGTCGACGCTCGCTTCGACGGACAGGCCCACGCTCAGCGCGGCGGCCTGCTCGTGCGGCCCGTCGATGGCGATCTTGACCGGCACGCGCTGGACGACCTTCGTGAAATTGCCGGTGGCGTTGTCGGGGGCGATCGGCGCGAAGCTCACGCCGGTGGCCGGCGCGAGGCTCGCGACATGGCCCGCGATGCTGACACCCGGCAGGCTGTCGACGCGGATGCGCACGCGGTCGCCCGGATGCATCGCGCCGATCTGGTTTTCCTGGAAATTCGCGATCACGTAAGCGTCGGCGAGCGGCACGATCGCGAGCAGCGGCGCGCCGGGCGTGACGAAGGCGCCGACCCGTGCGGTGCGCCGGCCCACCTTGCCGTCGACGGGCGCGCGGACTTCCGTGTAGGACAGGTTCAGCTTCGCCTGGTCGAGCGCGGCCTCGGCGCGGGCCAGTGCGCCGTTTGCCTGGTCGCGCCGGGCGCGCAGCACGGCAAGGTTCTGGCTGATCGACGCCAGCGCGGCCGCGTCGCCGGCACGTTTCGCCAACTGCCCGGCCAGCGTGCTGGCCGCGCGTTGCTGTTCCTGCGCGGTGCCCGCGCCGTTGTCGGCCAGGTCGCGGTAGCGGGCGTCGTTGGCCTGCGCGAATTGCACGGCCGCGTCGTCGGCGCGCAGTGCGGCGCGCGCCTGGTCGACGAGCGCCGGCTGGCGGGCGATCTCGGCGTCGTCGTTGGCCACTGCCGCACGGGCGGCTTCCACGTCGGCCTGCGCGCTCGTCAGCGCGGCACGAAAGTCGCGGTCGTCGATGCGCAGCAGCAACTGGCCGGCCCGTACAGGCTGGTTGTCGTCGACGAGGACTTCGACGAGCGGCCCGGCGACGCGCGGTGCGACGAGGGTGAAGTCGGCCGCGACGTACGCGTCGTCGGTCGTTTCGGTATGCGAATCGATGAGGCGGTGCGTACCGGCGCAGGCCGCGACGCCGACGGCGATCACGAGCGCGGCGGCGGCAAGCGCCTTGTGCTTGGGGGAGATGGCGGATGACATGGCGATCGTCTCTCAGTGCGAGGAAGGAGGTTGCGGGGCCCACGGTGGTGCGATCCGCACCGGCAGCAGCGGCACGAGCAGCAGCAGGGCGAACGCGACACAGGCGGCCAGCCGGTACAGGTCGGCCGAGGCCAGCACCAGCGCCTGCTCGTGCAGCCGGTGCGCGAGCGGAGCGAGGCCGGTTGCGTTGTCGAGCACGGCCCCGGCGCTCAACTGCGCCCGGTTGCCGAGCTGGTCCGCCAGCTGGTTCGAGTGCAGGTGTTCGCGGGCCGTGCCCCATGTTTCGAGCAGGCCGGTGGCCAGCGCGGCCGAAAAGGTTTTCAGGGAATTGAACATCGCCGACGCGAACGGCCCTTCGGCGGGCGGCAGGCCGGTGGTGACGCCCATCAGGATCGGCAGGATCAACATCGGTTGCGCGACGATCTGGAGCGACTGGAGCCAGTAGAAGTCGTCGCGGATCCACTCGGCCGTGATCCGGCTGCCCGCGACGCAGGTGAGCGCCATCAGCAGGCAGCCGGTGGCGAGCACCCAGCGCGAATCGACCCACCGCAGGTTCAGGAGCGCAGCCGTCAGCGGCAGGCTGAGCAGCAGCGGCACGGCGACCAGCAGCGACAGCGGCGCGGTCTGCAGCGGCCGGTAGCCGTGCACGCCGGCGAGATGGTGGCCCGGTATCGCGGCCACCGCGGTCAGCAGCGTCACCGCGCCGGCCAGCGTGAGCAGTCCGTGCGTGAAGTTGCGGCGCGCGAGCAGTTGCAGCCGGAAGAACGGCAGCGGATGAAACCATTCGTTGACGAGGAAGGCGGCGAGCAGGGTCAGGCCGCCTGCCGTGAGTGCGCGGATCGTCGCCGACTCGAAGCCGTCGAGCCGGTCGGCCTGCAGCAGCGCGACGACGAGCATCGCTACGGCGGGGAATCCGGTCAGGAATCCGGACCAGTTGAACGCGCGTAACCGTTCGGGTTTCGGTGTATCGGCGGGCAGGCCGTAGCCGATCGCCACGCAGCACGCGATGCCGAGCGGCACGATTTGCCAGAACACCATGCGCCAGTCGGCGAACTCGGTCCACAGCGCGGCGAACGGGGTGCCGAGCGCAGGCCCGAAGGTCGCGGTCATCGCATAGCCGGCGAGCCCGTACAGCTTCGCTTTCGGCGGCAGGTAGCGGAGCGCCGCGATGATGAGCATCGGCGGCAGGCAGCCGCCGGCGATGCCCTGCATGACGCGCAGCGCGGTCAGCCCGGCGAAGCCCGGCGCGAACGGGCACAGCACGCCGAGTATCAGTGTCGCCAGCACTGCGCCGATCGTGAAGCGCTTCAGCGTGAAGGTGACGCCGAACCACGGCGCGAACACCATGGTCGCGACGTTGGCCGCCTCGAACAGCGCGGTCAGCCAGCTGCCGTCGTCATGGCCGATGGAGAACGCGCCACGGATGTCGGCCATCGCGGCGGCGGTGACCTGTTCGTTGAGAATGGCCAGCAAGGACGCGAGCAGCATGCCGGCGAGGCCGGTCGCAAGGCGAGGCGTCAGGGTGGGCGGCGCGGCGGCGCCGGCCTGGGGCGCAGGCGTCGCGGCGATGACCGGCAAGGAAACGGTATTCATGATGTCGAGTGTTTCGAATGGGTTCGGATTGCGCGGGGTCTGGCGGGCGGCGATCACGAAATCGCCACCGTGAAAGCACGATACATCCTTCAGGATTTGCCGATAATTGGTCTGATTCGAGAATCATCCTCTCGGAAATCGGGAGGGCGTTCTCGTAAAAAAACGCCGACGGGCTCCCGTACGGCGTGTGTGTCTCGCGATGAAAAAAGCGCAGCCGGGTAGATGCCGGGGCGTGGCGAAACGGCGGCGCGGCGGCGCGGTGCCGCGAGTCAGAGTTCGCTGACGATGCTGGCGATGAACGCGACGATGGCTGTCTCGTCGCGGGCGACGAAGCGCCACTGACCGATCGTCGTCGCCACGATCAAGCCGGCCTCGCACAGCACGGCGACGTGCGCCGACACGGTCGATTGCGACAACCCGCTGCGCGCCACGATCGACGAAAGCGGTACGCCGTGCGGTGAGCGAAGGCGCGCGGTGTCCGCCAGCCATGCATCGGGCGCCTTCAGCCAGCGCAGCACGTTCCGCCGAAACGGATGCGCCAGCGCCTTGTGAGCGAGATCGACGTCGATCATGGCGCGCGCCGGCTCAGCGCCGTTCCCCGCAGCGATGTACGAGCGCGGCGGCGAGCCCGGCGGCGATACCGAACGCGACCACGCCGTGCCAGCCGAACCGGGCCATCAGCGCACCGCTGACGGTGGCACCGAGCGCGCCGCCGACGAAGGTCGCGGTCATGTAGAGGCTGTTGATGCGGCCCTGTGCTTTCGGATCGGCGGCGAACGCACGCGTCTGGTTCGCGACCAGGCCGGCCTGCACGCCGATGTCGAGCACCACCACGCCGATCACGAGCAGGGCGAGCGAGCTGCCGGCGCCGGCGAGGATCAGGTAGGACACCGTCACGATCGCGATGCCCAGGCCGATCACGCGGCGCGTGCCGATCCGGTCCGACGCCCGGCCGCCGATCGTGGCGGCCAGCGCGCCTGCCGCGCCGATGAGGCCGAAGCCGCCGGCCCACGCGCTGCCGAGATGCCACGGGCCGTCGGCGAGCAGCGCCGCGAGATTGACCCAGAACGCATTGAACGCGGCCCACAGCAGCGCCTGCACGACCATCGATTCGCGGATTGGGCGATGCGCGCGCGCCAGCGTCCACAGCGACGCGAGGAGCCGGCCATACGACAGCGTGGTGCTCGGCACGCCGCGCGGCAGCAGCCACGCGGCGGCGATCCCCACCGGCACCATCGCGACGGCTTCGACCGCATACACCGCGCGCCAGCCGGCGTGCGCGGCGATCAGGCCGCTGACCGCGCGGCCGAGCAGGATGCCGACCATGATGCCGGTGACGACCGTACCGACGTTGCGCCCGCGTTCATCGGGGGCGGACATCACGGCCGCGAACGGCACCAGTTGCTGCGGCACGCAGCTGACCACGCCGAGCGAGAACGCGGCGCCGATCAGCGCCCAGACGCCCGGCGCCAGTGCGGACGCCGCCGCGAACGCGAAGGCGAGCACGATCTGGCCCAGCACCAGCTTGCGCCGGTCGTAGCGATCACCGAGCGGCAGCAGCAGCGCCAGCCCGGTCGCGAAGCCGAGCAGCGCCGCGCCGGCCACGAGGTCGGCCGTCGCCGGGGCGACATGCAGGTCTTGCGCGATCAGCGGCAGGATCGGCTGCGTGCAATAGATGTTGGTCACGACCGCGCCGGCGATGGCGGCCATCGCGACGATCTTGCCGCGCGACGCGGTGGCGGGCGGCGTGGCGGCAGGCGGCGCGATGGGCGGCATGCCCGACGCGCCAGGGAATTCGTTCATGGCAGGCTCCTTTTTCATGGCGATCGGCCGCCGCAGACAACGGAATCGGCCGGCGACGACGCGGTGAAAGAAGCGTACTGCCTTGCACTGGTAAAGATAATCCACCAGAATCTGGAATCATCTTTCCGAAATTCGAGAGGTAATATGAATCGTCTCGAATCGATGTCCATGCTGGTCGCGGTCATCGATGCCGGCAGCATGTCGGCCGCCGCGCGCCAGCTCGGCGTTCCGCTGGCGACCGTGAGCCGCAAGATCGCGGATCTCGAGGCCTACCTGAATACGCGGCTGTTGCATCGCACGACGCGGCAACTGTCGCTGACCGAGGCCGGCGAGTCCTACGTCGCCGGTTGCCGGCGCATCCTCGACGACATCGCGGAAACCGAGCGTGCCGCCACTGGCGAATATGCGGCGCCGCGCGGCGAGCTGATCGTCACCGCGCCGATCGTGTTCGGGCGTCTGCATATCGTGCCGGTGCTGGCTGCGTTCCTCGTCCACTATCCCGAGATCGACGTGCGACTGGTGCTGACCGATCGCGTCACGCACCTGATGGAAGAGCAGATCGACGTCGCGCTGCGGATCGGCGAGTTGCCCGACAGCAGCTTCATGGCGACCCGCGTCGGCAGCGTGCGCCGCGTGATCTGCGCAAGCCCGGCGTATCTGGCGGCGCATGGCACACCCGCCGAACCTGCCGATCTGGCGCGGCATCAATGCATCACGTTCGAGGTGCTGGCGTCGCGGCGCGCGTGGGTGTTCGACGGCGAGAAGGGCGAGCTGACGGTGCCCGTGCATTCGCGCTTCGCGGTCAATACGGCCGAGGCGGCCGTCGATGCCGCGGTGCTCGGTGTCGGGCTGATTCGCGTGCTGTCGTATCAGGTTGCGCAGGCGCTGCGCGATCGCACGCTGGACGTGGTGCTCGACGCGTTCGAATCGCAGCCGTTGCCGGTCAGCCTGGTGCACAAGGGGCAGGCGCCGATGCCGCTGAAGCTGCGCGCGTTTCTCGATTTCGTGGCGCCGCGGCTGCGTGAGCGGATCGCGGGGGTGGGGGCGGGTGGTTGAACGAGCGGAGCATGCTGTCCGTGCATGTCGAACGCGCGTCGAGCGGCATCATCGGATGGCACGTCGGCGTGATCGAAGCGATCGACAGGCGGGCGCGGCGCGCCGCCGGCAGCGGTCAGCGCAGCAGACGTACGCGCTTGACCACGTCGATCTCTTCATCGCGCCCCGGGCCTGCCACGCGATCGTTGTTGATTTCAGTCGCGTAGCGGAGACTGACCCGTCGCCCCACCAGTGCCTTCTTCAACTTCATCGCGCCACCGTTCTCGACGAACCAGTCGGCGCCGCACATCTGGACGCAATACACATCGATGCGACGTCCGCTCTCGGTGCGGACCACGATACTCAGATCGTCGATACCGCCTCCATCCGTGAGGACGCCTGTTAGTTCAGTCGGTTTCGTCGAAGGCGCCGCCGCAGCGATCGACGGTAATACGGCAGCCAGAGCGATGCCCGCTGCAAAGAGACGCGCGATGATCTTCATGAAACCTGCTTTCCAGCCCGACCACAGATCCGCATGCGTGTCGCCGGCGTGAACGGGGCCGGACGCAGCAATCCACATCAGGAGAATGGGCTGGCGTTTCATTGGTATCCGATGGGTCTGCATGGCGTTGAACAGGGTGCGCGCGCATCTTGCTGCCGGCATTGCGTCCTTCCGCAGAACGGTAAAGGCAGTGTCAGTCCGATTTGCCCTGATGCGCATCGAATTGCGCTCGATTGAACAGCTCGAAGTACAGTACGTCGTTCCATTCAAGACCCAGCGGATGTTCAGTTTCGCCGGTGCGCGTGCTGTCGCAGTTGTCGTCGAAACGCAGGCCGAAAAAGGCATCGAGCGGCGCGGGGTGCCGTTCGGCCGCGGCGCGCTGCAGCACGCGAGCCGCCTCCGCGGTGTCGCCCGGCAACGCTTCGTAGGCCGCACCCACGCGACGGCAGCGGCCGATCTCGGCGTCGACGAGCCCGCGCAACGCATCCGGATCGCTTTCGGACATCACGTCGAGTTCGACGGTTTCGAGCAGCAGGTACTGGTCGCGATGCTGCTCGAGAAATGCGAGGGTCTCGTCCAGCCAGTCGGGCAGATGGTCGAGTGCGGCGGGTGCCGCCGGTATCGACGCGGGTGCGGGTCTGGACGCCGCCGGGGCCGGTGCCAGGCCCGCCCAGCGCCGCATCCGGTCCATGAGCGTCGATTTCCCCGGGGTTTCCGGCGGCGGAGCGGCCGGCGTCGGCACCGCGTGCGATTCGATCAGCACCCTCACGATCGCGACGAAACGCCTGACACGCTCGAATCCGGGTGCGAACGGGCTGCTGATTGCATGAAGCGGCACTTTCGTGCCGTCGAGTCCATCCGAGATCAGCGAAGCGCAGGGCTGCGGATCGCACGACATCAGTAACCGATACATGAATGGCACGTCGTACGCCCATTCCGACAGCCCCGATATCGTGTCGGGACGATCTTCATACGAGGTCGGCCGGTTGCCGAGGCTATAAAGATAGGATCGATTGGCCATGCTGGCTCCCTGTCGACGAGAAGATGGTCCGATGCGGCGTGCGTGTGTCCTGCGCTAGCGATCGTCCGCGGTGGCGCGCGGATAACCGATCTCCACGAGATCGTCGTGGAGGGACGCGAAATCACATGAGGGGGCCGCACGCGAATCGGCGCGCGGGAGCGCCAAGCGTACCATCGCGGCCGCGTCCGTGAATCCGTCGCCGGCCGGGGCGTCACTCAATATGCCGCCGCGCCACCTCCCTGATCCGTCACGATCGCCACCCCCGAGCTCGTGCCGAGCCGCGTCGCGCCGGCCTCGATCATCGCCAGCGCGGCCGCGCGGTCGCGCACGCCGCCCGACGCCTTCACGCCGAGCACGGGGCCGACCGTGCGGCGCATCAGCGCGACATCGGCGAGCGTCGCGCCGCCGTGGCCGAACCCGGTCGACGTCTTCACGAACGCGACGCCGAGATCGCGGCACATCTCGCACACGCGCACTTTCTCGTCGTCGGTCAGCAGCCCCGTTTCGAGGATCACCTTGAGCGGCACCGCGCCGCATGCCTGATGCACGGCGTCGATGTCGGCCTTCACGTCGTCGGCGCGGCCGCTCTTCAGCGCGCCGATGTTGATCACCATGTCGATCTCGCCGGCGCCCGCCGCGATCGCGGCGGTGGCTTCGAATGCCTTGGCGGCCGACAGCCCGGCGCCGAGCGGAAAGCCGACCACCGCGCAGACGAGCACGCCGGTATCGGCCAGCTCGCGCGCGGCGAGCGGCACGTTCGCCGAATTCACGCAGACCGAGTAAAAGCGATGCTCGGCCGCCTGGCGGCAGAGTTCGCGGATCTGCGCGTCGCTCGCGTCGGGCGCGAGCAGCGTGTGATCGATGGTTTGAGCGAGTTGGGCGTTGGAAAGCGGCATGTTTCAGGACTCCACGGAGCGTGTGCCGGAGGGGCACACGTAAAGTTGATGTTTTCACATCGGTTTGTTACAAATACGACATTCCGGCCGGGCCCGCGCGCCCGGCACGACGAGCGACGGATGCGGCGGGCACGCAGGATACTGGCATGGAAACGAAGAAAGGCGAACGGATCAAGACACTGATGAACGTGCTGCAAGGGCAGAACGCGATTCATCTGAAGGAAGTGGCCGAGCTGTTCGGTGTATCCGAGATGACGATCCGCCGCGATCTCGCGGACAACCCGCACGGCTTGAGCCTGATCGGCGGCTACGTGACGCGCCACTTCGCCGCGCAGCGCAGCGACATCGGCGAGTACGTGATCAGCGCCGAGAACAACCGGCAGACCGAGGAGAAGCGCCGCATCGGCAAGCTGGCCGCGCAGTTCGTGACGACCGGCGACACGATCTTCGTCGACTGCGGCTCGACCACGCCGTTCGTCGTCGACTTCATTCCGGACGACCTCGAATTCACCGCGGTCTGCAATTCGCTGAACGTGTTCGCGAAGCTGCAGCAGAAGCCGCATTGCAGCGTGATCCTGTGCGGCGGCGCGTACCACCGCAAGAACATGGTGTTCGAGTCGGTGGCCGAGGCGGGCATCCTCGACACGGTGCGCGTGTCGAAGGCGTTCATCTCGGCCGCCGGCGTGAGCGATCGCTGCGGCGTCACGTGCTTCAATTTCCACGAAGTCGACGCGAAGAAGAAGGTGATGGCGCGCGCGCAGAACCGCTTCCTGCTCGTCGACCACACGAAGTTCGACGAAGTGCGCGCGGCCTACTTCGCCGAGCTGACCGACTTCAACTACGTGATCTCGGACGGACAACTGAGCCGCCGCTACGAAACGGCGATCCGCGAACACGGGATCGCGCTCGTGACCTGACGCCGCGCGGCCGCGCATCGCTTCACGCATGGCGGGCTTCCGCCGCGCTCAGGTAGCCGGTGACGACTTCGAAGCGGCGCGTCGCACCCGGCGCGAGCGCCGCCACATGGCCCTTGCGGCGTTCGGCTTCATACCCCTCCGGTTCGCAGGTCGACGGCAGCGCGAACGCGGCGACCTGCTGGTCCGCGTTGTGCAGGATCCAGCGCGTCGCATGCGGGAATTGCTCGGGGCGGTATGCGGTATGGAACGCGCCGCCGTCCGGATGTTCGAGCCGGAAATGTGCGACGCCGTCCGCATCCGTTTCCGCCCCGTTCATGAAGAACACGATCTCCGGGTCGTACAGCGGAGGCGCATCGAGCGTGTGAAGCCGTTCTGGCTCGTGCGCGAGCGTGGCCGTGTAGTCGCGCCATGCGGCGGTCGGCTTCACGTGCGCGGGCACGCTGTCGCGCAACCGCAACCCGCCCGGAGGCAACGCCTGCACGAAGCGACCGCCCGGCACGTACGCATAGTTCAGGTGCGCCATGTACATCAGGTCCATCGACGTGCCGCCGAGATTCGTCACCTCCATCGCGATCGTCATCTGCGCGTCGTGCTCGGCGAGCCGTACCGACGGGCGCGCCACATAGTGGCTGCCGAAACCCTGTACGTATTCGTATTCGCCGGTCACTTCGACGAACGCGCCGCGCGCATCCACGCCGACGACGACGCTCGCGCGATCCATCGGCGCGCACGGCATCTCGCCGTGCAGCGCATGTGTGTCGTCCGGCCCTGGGCAGCCGTTGCGCAGCAGCCCGCTGTGGAACATGAAGCAGCCATAGGTATCGATGATCGACGCCGCGCGCTTCGGCTGCCGGAACATGTGCTTCATCGTCAGGTCGCGGCCGTCGAACGCGGCGGCCCAGATCATCTGGCCGAGATACGGCAGCACGACGAGGCGGCCGCGACGGTTCTCGAGCGTCAGCGCCTCGACGCCGGACGGATACGCGAACGCGGTGACGGTGAGCCCGTCGGTGCGATACAGCGTGCGCGGCGTGTCGCGGAAGTCGTCGCGGCGCAGTTCGATTTCGCCTCGCATGCTCACGCTCCCGACGTGTTGCGCGGGGCGGCGTAGCGCGCGGGCGCGTGGCCGTCGGCGGCTGCGTCGGGTGTCGCGGCCGGCAGGTGGCGCAGGCAGTAGAAGCCGTAGTAGACGATCACGACGAAGCACGCGAGCGGCACGACGAACGCGAGCTGCATGTTGCCGCCCGTGTGATCGGAGATCAGCCCCTGGATCAGCGGCACGACCGCGCCGCCGACGATGCTCATCACGAGGATCGAGCCGCCGTATTCGGTGTCCTTGCCGAGCCCGTCGATCGTGAGGCCGTAGATCGTCGGCCAGCACGGGCCGAGGAACACGCTCACGCCCACGGCCGCATAGACGGCGGTGATGTTGTGCACGCTGATCGTGTACGCGAGCAGCGCGATGCACAGGATGCCGTAGACGATCAGCACCTTGGCCGGGCCGACGCGCTTCATCACGAGCGTGGCGACGAGCTTGCCGACGAAGAACGCGAAGAACGTCGCGAGCAGGTAGTGCGACGCGCCGCGCTCGGTGAGGCCGCCGATCTGCATCGCGAGCCGGATCGTGAAGCTCCACACGCCGACCTGCGCGCCGACATACAGGAACTGCGCGACGACGCCCGCGACGAAGCGCCGGTTGCCGAACAGGCGCGCGAGCGCGCCGCGCGCGTCGATCCGGTGCGTGGCCACGCTCGGGCCGTTGCCCTTGCAGGCCGGGTAGGGCGTGAGCGCGAACACGATGAACACGGCCACGAGCACGGCGATCAGCCACTTGTACGGCTCGAGCGTGGCCTGGATCATCGCGAGCTGGTGCACGTGGGCTTCGGCAGCCGACATCGCGGCGAGCTGCGCATGCGACGCATCGCCTTCCTTGAAGATCAGGAAGCTGCCCATGTACACGCCGGCCATCGCGCCGAACGGATAGAACGTCTGCGAGATGTTCAGCCGCCGCGTGCTGGTTGCGCGCGGGCCCATCAGCGTCGAATACGAATTCGATGCGGTTTCGAGAAACGACAGGCCGGCGGCGATCACGAACAGCGCGACGAGGAACATCCCGTACTTCGCCATCGATGCTGCCGGAAAGAACAGCAGGCAGCCGGTCGTGTAGAGCAGCAGGCCGACGAGGATCGTCGTCTTGTAGCTGAACTTTTTCACGACGGTCGCGGCCGGAATCGCGAGGAAGAAGTAGCCGAGATAGAACGCGGACTGCACGAATGCCGATTCGAAATCGGACAGGAAGAACGACTTCTTGAATTGCGCGATCAGCACGTCGTTCAGGTTCGCGGCGGTGCCCCACAGCGCGAACAGGCAGCACAGCAGCGTGAACGCGAAGAGCGGCGTGCGGTTCAGGTAATAGCCGTCGGGGGTGTGTTCGATTCTGGCTCGGCCCATGGGTGTCTCCTTCCCGGTTGTCTCGTCGATGAAGGCGCCGCTTACATGCCGGCGTCGCGGAGGAAGCGTTCGAACGTCGCGGTGTCGGCGTACGACTTCTGCGTGCCGAGGCCCGTGACCGAATGCGCGGCATACGCGGACGCATAACGCATCGCGTCGAGTGCGTCGCCGGACGCGGCGTAGCAGCGCGCGAAGCAGCCGATGTACGCATCGCCGGCGCCCGTCGTGTCGCGTGCGTCGACCGGCACGCCCGGCACATGCCGCACGCCGTCGCGCGAGACCAGCAGCGAACCGTTGCTGCCGAGCGTGACGAGCACGTGCTTGAGCCCGCGCGCGACCAGCGCTTCGGCGGCGCGCGCCGCGGTGTCGCGCGAATCGACCGGCATGCCCGACACGATCGCGAGTTCGGTTTCGTTCGGCACGAAGAATTCGACGGTGCGGATCCGCTCGAAATCGAGATCGGCTACCGCGGGCGCGGGGTTCAGCAGCACCGGAATGCCGTGGCGCGCGCCGAATCCGATCGCGTGATAGACGGTGTCGAGCTCGATCTCGAGCTGCAGCACGATCAGCGCGCATTCGGCGAGCTGCGGCGCGGCCGCGTCGATGTCGGCCGGCGTCAGGTGGCGGTTCGCGCCCTTGACGATCAGGATGCTGTTGCTCGAATCGGGTTCGACGAAGATCGGCGCGACGCCGCTCGGCACGCCGGCGACCTTGCGCACGTGCGTGGTGTCGATGCCTTCGCGCGCGAAGTTGCGGATCGTGTTGTCGGCGAATACATCGTCGCCGACCTTCGTGACCATCACGACGCGCGCGCCGAGGCGGGCGGCCGCGACGGCCTGGTTCGCCCCCTTGCCGCCGCAGCCGAGCTCGAAGTTCGGCGCTTCGAGCGTTTCGCCCCGGGCGGGCATGCGTGCGACATAGGTCACGAGGTCGACCATGTTGCTGCCGATGACGGCGATTGTCTCCATCTGCGTCTCTTCCTTGGTATGGGTGCGCCGCGCGTGGTTGGCGGCGGCGTGCGACAGGTGGTAATAAAATCACATTAAATGTGAGAATGCAATCTTATGATGTTAATGGGGTCACTTTGTGTCAGGGGCGCGGCCGCATCCGTGTGTGCTTTTTATGCGGCTGGATGCAAGCCCTGAGCCGGCCGGGCCGGCCCGTGACGGAACGGCTCGACGAGGCGGCGCTCGGCACGCTCAGCCCCGCTCAAGGGGGCGGCGTGCGGGCATGAAGGGACCCGAACGGACGCGGAAAGGGATTGCCTCGCCGTGCCGGGCGGCGGCCTGGTGTCGACGGTGGTGCACTGGCTTCGTCAGGACCCGCGCGCGAAAATCCGGACGCGATGGCCACGCGAATGGCCGGCACGTCGGCGACGATCCTCGACGCGTTCGATTCGACGTGCGGGTTCGCGCAGGCCGGTTTCAAATAACGGCAGCAGCGGCTCGGGAAGATGCCTTCACCTTCGTTTGCGTACGCGTTCGCGACGTGTGCGACGTGCGGACATCGGCGTCCAGGTCGTCCTCAGTTCTCGGCATCCGTACCGCGCCCGCGTGCGTCGGGCTACTCGCCCCGGAATACCTATCGGCGCCGCCAATTGGGTTTCGGGGGGGCGCCACCGCACGCCACGCTTACCCCCCGATTACAGTTTTGTCATCAACCCCGTTCCAGCTTGCACCGTGCAGTGCGCCGTCGGCGTTTCCCGGTAACATCGCCGCATGTCACCACGACCGCGACGGAACCGCCATGCGCATCCTGATAGTTGAAGACGAGCCGAAGACGGGCGCCTACCTGAAGAAGGGTCTCGAGGAATCGGGGTTCAGCGTCGATCTCGCGAAGGACGGCGGCGAAGGGCTAACGCTCGCGCAGGAAGAGCGCTACGACGTGATCGTGCTCGACGTGATGCTGCCGGTGCTCGACGGCTGGGGCGTGCTGAAGCGGCTGCGCGACACGCATACGACGCCGGTGCTGTTCCTGACCGCGCGCGACGACGTGCAGGACCGCGTGCATGGCCTCGAGCTCGGCGCCGACGATTACCTGGTGAAGCCGTTCGCGTTCGTCGAGCTGCTTGCCCGCATCCGCACGCTCGCGCGGCGCGGGCCGCCGCGCGAAACCGAGCATCTCGCGGTGGGCGACCTCGAAATCGACGTCGTGCGCCGCCGCGTGAAGCGCGGCGCCACGCGGATCGACCTGACGCCGCGCGAATTCTCGCTGCTGCAGCTGCTCGCGCGCCGGCAGGGCGAAGTGCTGAGCCGCACGCAGATCGCGTCCTACGTGTGGGACATGAATTTCGACAGCGATACCAATGTCGTCGAAGTCGCGATCCGGCGCCTGCGCGCGAAGATCGACGACGCATTCCCCGTGAAGCTGATCCACACGGTGCGCGGCGTCGGCTACGTGCTCGAACCGAAGGACGACGCATGAGGTGGCCGCGTTCGCTGGCCGCGACGCTCGCGCTCGCAATCGCCGCGACCACGCTGGCCGCGTTCGCGCTCGTCGGCGTGTACGTGTACGCGAGCCTCGAGCGGCAGGTCAATACGCAGGACGACCTCGACATCGTGCTCGCCGCGCGCCATACGCGCCGGCTCGCGGGCGAGCTCGAATCGCTCGACGCGGTGCGCACGCATACGGAGCGGCTCACGAGCCAGGTGCTCGGCAACGAGGCGCTGTCGATGGTCGTCACCGATGCGCAGGGTGACGTGCTGGTACGCCACAACGTCACGCTCGCCGCGCTCGACGACGCGCGGGCGGCCGCGTCGGCGCCGCTGGCCGACGCGCAGCTGGTTGCGCCGAACGCGACGCCGATACCCGCGAACGACCGGATCACGGCCGATCAACTCGTCACATGGATCGCGGCGGGCGGCACGCCGATGCGCGGCGTCGTGATCGAGGCCGTGCTCGGCGACCGCACGCCGATTCACGTCGCGATCGCGCGCAACATGCGCGACCGGGCCGCGCTGCTCGACAGTTACCGCGATCGACTGAAGCTTGCCGGCGGCCTCGGCGCGTTGTTCGCGCTGCTGCTCGGCTACGGGCTGATCCGCACGGCACTCGAGCCGCTGCGCGAGATCGTCGACAACACCGGCCGGATCACGGTCGACAAGCTCGACACGCGGCTCGACGCGTCGCGCGCGCCGCGTGAGCTGCGGGCGCTCGTCGATGCGCAGAATGCGATGCTCGGCCGCCTGCAGCAGGCGTTCTCGCATCTGTCGCAATTCAGCGCCGATCTCGCGCACGACCTGCGGACGCCGCTGAACAACATGCGCGGCGCCACCGAAGTCGCGCTCGCGCGGCCGCGGCCGGCCGATGAATACCAGGCGCTGCTCGAATCGCATCTCGAGGAATACGATCGGCTCGCGCGGATGATCGACAACGTGTTGTTCCTCGCGCGCGCCGAGCATCCGAGCTTCGTCACGCGGCAGCGGGCGTTCGACGTGCGAGACGAACTCGAACGCATCGCCGGGTATTTCGAGGGGCTCGCCGACGAAGCAGGCTCGACGCTGCGCGTCGACGGGCAGGGGCGGCTGACCGCCGACGTCGAGCTGTTTCGCCGCGCGATCGGCAACCTGCTCGCGAACGCGCTGCGGTATACGCCGGCCGGCGGGGTCATCACGCTCGCCGTCGACGAAGCGCCGGATGCGGTGCGCGTCGTCGTCGCGAATCCGGGCGAGCCGATCGATCCCGCTCTGCTGCCGCGGATCTTCGACCGGTTCGTGCGCGGCGACCCGGCGCGCAGCGGCGGTGCGCCGGGCGGCACGGCCGGGCTCGGCCTCGCGATCGTGCGGTCGGTGATGGAGCTGCACGGCGGTTCCGCCCGCGTCGAAAGCGATGCGGCCGGCACGCGTTTCATGCTCACGTTCAGCCGGCCGTCGGCCTGATGCCCAAAACCTGGCTCATCCTCAGGCAGAAGGGCGACCCATTCGAGCTTAGCGTGAAGCGTCGCGTGAATTTCGAAGGGGAGGCAGTGGAGTATTTGGCCGCTGACAGCCTCAAAGTTACGTCACCAGTTTGTATCGGGCTGCTGGCCTCGGAGCCGGCTTCAGCAGCCACTCAGGCCGCCGGACGTGTGCAACGCGGCTGATAGCTAACGGACATTCGCTTGAAACCAGTTCAGATCTTGTTGGGGCACGCACATATCGATCACGTTGCGCCCTACGTCGATGTCTCCCAGTGAGACATGCGCGAAGCGATTGCCGCGATCGACCTTGGGGAGTGAGGGGGGCAGCTTGGCGATTTGGCCTCAACTTACGAGTGCTCGCGGCCGATAACTGTACGGTTGGCAGCACCGCGCCTTCGCTCTCGCTGGTATCTTCAATGTAGATACAAAGTGCTTGCCTTTTGATCTGCGGGTATCTACAATGGATCTACATTTGGAGTGATGATATGGAACTCAAAATTCAGAAGTGGGGCAACAGCGCGGCAGTCCGGCTTCCGGCCGTGTTGCTTGAGCAAATCGACGCGTCGGTAGGTAGCTCGCTGAATGCCGATGTGCGCCCCGATGGTGTGTTGCTTTCGCCAGCCCGGCGCAAGTATTCACTGGATGACCTGATCGCGCAGTGCGATCCGAAGGCCCCGGAACCGGCCGACCTGGCCGCGTGGGGCGAATCCAAGCCGGTGGGGCACGAAGCATGGTGAGGCGCGTCAAGTTTGAGAGGGGCGATATCGTGCGCGTTAGCCTGAACCCGACCGTAGGCAAGGAGCAACAAGGGGATTTTCGCCCCGCGCTCGTTCTGTCGCCTGCTGCGTTCAATGCGCTTGGCGTGGCGCTCGTCGCGCCGATTACGCAGGGCGGCGAATTTGCGCGATACGCGGGATTCGCTGTGCCCCTCTCGGGTTCGGGCACTGAAACGCAGGGCGTGGCCCTTGTGAACATGGTTCGCACGCTCGATCTTGAGGCACGTGGCGCACGTAAGGTCGAGCGCGCCCCGTCCGAAGTGGTCGAAGATGCGCTCGCGCGTCTCCAGACCATTCTCGAATAAAGGAAAAAGCCGTCCGCTTCCGTGGGCTAACGCCAAGGCTCGCGAAGCAGTGGACAACTACCTGCAATATCGCCGCGAATCGGGCCACGGCATCAGCACAGCACGTGCGGCGTACGGGGGGCTTGGACACGCAAAGCTCGCTCTTCCTAACCAGCGACGGAGCGCCGTTCGCCTTTACGCGCAGCATCACGCGTACAGGTGCGGCCAGTGACTCTTGCGAAACGCTGAACGAAATCATCCGCCGACTGCACACGCAGGCGGGCTTCGAAAGCGGTAACGCCAACGTGGCTCGGCGAACCTTCGCAGTGAATCTCCATCGCCAAGGCTGGTCGCCCAAACTCATTCGACAATTGATTGGAGTTTCCAGTCTCGCTGCCGTTAAACGTCTTGTGGACGGCGATCCAGTAACTCTGGTCTCCATTGTGTGCGGAGTCATTTTAGGGAAATAGTGCGGCTCCATCAATACCATCGAAGCTAGGCTGGGATTCAATAGGAAACCGTGGAATAGGACATGAATTTCTGGATTTGACCTGCGTGCACGTTGATCAACGCGGTTCATTTGACTGAGAGACTCGTCAGCGGAGACGAGGTCAGATTATCGAGGGCAGGTCATCGACTGCAGCTGGCTTTATTTGGTCTATTTTCCATTTGATATTCAAAGTGTCTGAAAAGACCCTCGTCGACACCATGACCCGCTCAGCCTCCTGAGCCGACGGCTGCTGACCAAGCTCGTACACCAAGGAAAACATGAAGATCGACCCCCGAGAAATCGAGTGCCTTTGGGCGCTCCAAAGAGCCGCCGCGGAGGAGCTTCAGGCGCTCGCCGATCATATGGCGAGTCTTCCAAATACTGGAGTGATCGTTTCCCAAGAAAGATGGGATCAGTTGTTCGGTAGCAGGAGCCGCGCGAACGAGCGAATGCAAGCGATAGGGCGGGCTCTGTCGAGGGCTCACGGACTGCAAGACTAGTTGCCACCGAAAAACTGGAAGCGATGAAGAAGGAAGAGAATATGGCCGATCATGGCCTGACCGAGTCATCTTTGGACGAAACCGTCTTCGGGGAGCCGAAGAAGAGGTCTTATCGCCACATGCAGCATCTCCGCGACGTATGCACCCTCGCAGAGTTCCTGCACGAAGTCACAAATCGAGTTGATGATCCGCTCTGGCCTGAGGATCCGCAGGTACTGTTTCGCGGGCATCGCAACGCGGAGCATACGTTGATACCGGGCATCGCACGGCCACAGGTTTTTGACCTTACACCAGGCATCGAGCAATCGATGCTCAGTGACTTCAAACGACGTGCACTGCCGTATCTGAATTTTCCCCACGCAGAGCTTAGCGATCTGGAGTGGCTGGCGATTGCGCAACATCACGGCATGGCGACACGTCTGCTTGACTGGTCTGGCAGCGCCCTGGCTGCGCTATGGTTCGCGGTACAAGCGCCCGCCAAGCCGGGTAGCCACGGCGCGGTCTGGATGTTGACCTATGACCCACCGGTCACAGTACTGTCCCCTAATAGCGCGCAACCGTTCCGTGTTCGCCGCACGGGGGTGGTCTACCCGAGCCATGTTTCGCCGAGAATCACTGCGCAGGAAGGCTACTTCACCCTGCATAGAAGCTATCCAGGCGACAACGACACGCTGAGATTTCAGCCGCTCGAGTGTGAGGACGACTACTGGCAGCGTTTGCAGTACGTGACGATTCCGGCCGAAGCCTTCGCCCGCATGCGCTTGGATCTTGCTAAAGCGGGGGTGACGCCTGCTACGCTCTTCCCAGATCTCGATGGCCTGGCCAGGCACATGAACGGCAAATACCTGTTCCAGCAGGACGAACGCAATCATCATCTGCTTCCAGCCAGCTTCAACGCCGCCGCCATCTGATGGTCAGATACCGGGTTACGTTACGGAAGCAAGCCTTTGCGCTCGGCTCGGACCTCTGGTCCCGGACACAACGGAAAACAACATGGGTTCGCTCTCGGACTACCGCAAGGCAGTCGACCCGCGCGCAAGCGATGGAGAAGACATGGTTCGCGTGACTGACGGTGACATGTCGTGGGGTGACGTCGACGAGCCGTATTACCGACGTGCAGCCTTTCATCCGCCGATTGACGAGTTGGAATGGCGCTACAGCTGCGCACCTCTCACGTTCAACCGGCCGCCGGGGAGCGTGACGGCGAGATCGGGCCGCGCGGCCACCGCGTGTTCCTGCGTGCCGGTGTTCGATTCCGCGTCTGCGCTCGCGCTTGCCTGCCAGCCACCGCCCAACGCCTTCAACAACCCGACCTCGGCCTCCATTCGCCGTGCATCGATCTGATCGGCCGCGCGCCGGTTCGTCAGCGCGATCGTCTGTGCGGTCACGACATCCAGATAGCTGACGGCGCCTGCATTGAACCGGTTCGTCGTCAGCCGCAGCGACAGGTCGGCCGCATCGGTCGCGCGCTGCTGGCTGCGTGCCTCCGACGCGAGCGCATCGAGCGACGACAACTGATCCTCGACCTGCTGGAACGCCACCAGCACGGTTTGCCGGTAATCGGCGACCGCGCCGTCGTATTGCGCGTGCGCGCCGCGCAGCGACGCACTGCGGCGCCCGCCGTCGAACAGCGTGCCGGCGAGCTGCGGGCCGAGCGACCAGAACAGGCTCGGCGCGGTGAGCCACGGCGCGAAGAACGAACTTTCGAGCCCGGCGCTCGCCGACAGCACGAGGTCCGGGAAGAACGCCGCGCGCGCTTCACCGATCTGCGCATTCGCGGCTGCGACGCGGCGCTCGGCCGCCGCGATGTCGGGCCGCCGTTCGAGCAGTTGTGACGGCACGCCGGGCGGGATGGCCGGTACGTCGTACGACTGCACGCGCGGCGGCAGAGCGAACGTCGACGCGCTTTCGCCGACCAGCGTTGCAATCGCATGCTGGAGCTGCGCGCGCGCCGCGTCGATGTCGGTGTCCTGCGTGCGCGTCGCTTCGAGCTGCGTGTCGGCCTGCGCGACCGCCGACGCGTCGATCGCACCGGCCGCGAGCTGCTGCTTCAGCAGCGCCAGTGCGTCCGCGTACGCGTGCACCGTGTCGTCGAGCAGCTGCTTCTGCGTGTCGAGCGAGCGCAGCGCGAAATAGTCGGTCGCGAGCTCGGCCGTCACCGACAGCTTCACGGCCTGCAGGTCGGCCGCGCTCGCGGCGGCGTTCGCCTGCGCGCCCGCCACCGCATCGCGCACGCGGCCGAAAACGTCGGGCTCCCAGCTCGCGGCCACGCCGGTCTGATAGTCGGGCGTGGTCTTGCCGGCCAGCGACGAGCCGAGCCGGTTCTGCGACACGCGTGCGCGGCTTTGCGCGGCGCCCGCGGTGATCGTCGGCAGGAACCCCGCATGCTGGTAGTCGACCATCGCGCGGGCCTGCTGCAAATCGGCGAGCGCTTTCTTCACCGTCTGGTTCGATACGTCGACGCGCGCTTCGAGCGCGTTCAGATCGGCGTCGCCGAACACGGTCCACCATGCGCCGCGCGCGGCGTCGTCGGCCGGCATCGCGACGTGCCAGCCGGCTTGCGTGGCCGGTGCAGCCGGTGTGGCCGGTGCGCCCGCGTAGTGCGCCGGCACGGCGACCGCGGGCGGTGAATACGGCGGCAGCGTCGTACAGGCGGTCAACGCGGCCAATGCCGCGGCGGCGCCGAGCGCGACGGCGCGGCGGGCGAACGGGAGCGGATGAGCGAGGCGCATGGCAGATCTCTCGTCAGGGGGGGGCTTCGATAGGTCAGCCGCGTGCGGGCGCCGCGGCGGGTGTCGATGCGGCCGGCGCGGCCGGTGCTGCGCTGCTCGCGCGCATCGGCGGCACGCCGCCCGTACCGCTCGCGGGCACGGGTTGTGCGCTTTGCGCGGACGAAGCGGCAACCGGTGCCGCCGCATGCGCGATCGACACGATCTTCACGACTTCGCCGGCGGTGATCGCATCGCCCGGGTTGTCGATCACGCGATCGCCTGCCGCGAGCCCCGCGACGATCTCGACGCGTGTGCCGAAATCGCGCCCGATCTGCACGCGCTTGAGCGCGGTGCGTCCGTTCGCGGCGACGGTCGCCACCGTCACGCCGTCCGGCCGGAACAGCAGCGCGCTGACGGGCAGCTCGAGCGCGGGCGCGGCGCTCGCGACGACGAGGTGCGCCTGCGCATACGCACCGGGTAGCAGCGCGCCGTCGGCGTTGTCGACGTCGATCTCGACGCGCAGCGTGCGCGTGACCGGGTCGATCGCGCCGGCCGTGCGGGCGACGCGCGCGGCAAAGTGCCGCCCCGGATACTGCTGCGTGGTCAGGTAGACCGGCGTGCCGGTCGAGACGTCGGCCGCGCTGTCCTGCGGCACGTCGACGAACACGCGCAGCGTGCCGGTTTGCGCCAGATGGAACAGTTCGCCGGACAAGCCCGGGCTGCCCGGCGTGCCGCCCGCGGTGACGAGCGTGCCGACGTCGACGTTGCGCGCGGTGATCACGCCGTCGAACGGCGCGCTGACCGCTTCATACGACACCAGCTCGTTCAGGTGCGCGACGTTCGCCTGCGCGGATGCGAGCATCGCCCGCTTCGCGTTCATGTCGGCCACCTTCGTGTCGGTGTCCTGCTGCGACACCGATTGCGACTTCAGCATGTCCTGCCAGCGCTGCGCGGTCGATTTCGCATAGTCGTAGTTCGCCTGCGCGGTGGCCGCGTCGGCGCGCGCCTGGCGCAGCTGCGCGTCGAGATCGGGCGCGGCGATCTGCGCGAGCGGCTGGCCGGCCTTCACGTGCGCGCCGAGATCCGCGCTCCAGTGCGCGATATAGCCGCTGGTGCGCGCGTAGATCGACGCTTCCGCGAACGGCATCACCGAACCGGGCAGCGTCAGCGTCTGGTCGGCGGGCGCCGTGCCGGGCGCGATCACCGATACCGGCAGCGCTTGCTGCGCGGCCACCTGCGCGCGCTGTGCGGCGCGCGCATCGATGCGCGGCACGATACCGGTCGCGAGCAGCGCGACGGCGAGCGCGATGGCGGCGAACGGCACGGTCAGTCGGCGGGCGCGTCGGCGGCGCGGCGCGTCGGGCGCCGCCTCGCGGGAGCCGGGCGGGATGGCCGCGCGTTCGATCGTGCTTCCGGCAGCGTGGGCCGCGTCGGCGGCCGGCGGGGCGAGGGGTTCGATCGAGTCGTTCATGATGGGGGCTCGAGGGTGGACGAATCGGATGAAAGGGCGGCGGCGCGATCAGCCGAGCGCCGGCGTATCGGGGGTGGGCTGCGCGCGCCGTGCGGCCGCGGCCTCGCGACGCCGGTCGAGCCACGCGTGGACGAAGCCGAACACGACCGGCACGAACAGCAGCGTCGACACCGTGCCGAACGCGAGCCCGCCGATCACCGCGCGGCCGAGCGGCGCGTTCTGCTCGCCGCCGTCGCCGAGGCCGAGCGCCATCGGCAGCATCCCGATCAGCATCGCGAGCGCGGTCATCAGCACCGGGCGGAAGCGGCTGAACCCGGCGTCCAGCGCGGCCTGCCACGGCGGCGCGCCGCCGGCGAGCAGGTCGCGTGCCGTGTTCACGACGAGGATGCTGTTCGCGGTCGCGATGCCGATGCACAGGATCGTGCCCGTCAGCGCCGGCACGGACAGCGTCGTGCGCGTGACGAACAGCATCCACGCGATGCCGGCGAGCGAAGCCGGCAGGCCGCCGACGATCACGAGCGGGTCGAGCCACGACTGGAAATTGACGACCATCAGCAGGTAGACGAGCGCGATCGCGAGCACGAGGCCGCCGAGCAGTCCGTCGAACGACTCGTGCATCGCCTGCACCTGGCCGCGCAGCACGATCGACGAGCCGGGCGGCAGCTGCGCGCGGGCGTCGTCGACGAGTGTCGTCACGTCGGCTGTGACGCCGCCGAGGTCGCGCCCCTGTACCGACGCGAAGAGGTCGAGCACCGGCTGCACGTTGTAGTGCGACACGACCGCCTGCTGCGTCGTGCGCGAGAAGCTGCCGAGCGTGCCGAGCAGGTTCTGCGCGGGTGCGCCGGCCGCCGGGCCGCCGGCCGGCGTCTGCGGCGCGCGGGCGGTGCCGGCGGGCAGCGGCACGTTCGCGAGCGCCTGCAGCGAATTCACCGTGTACTGCGGCGTCTGCACGAGCACCGGATAGCTGACGCCGTTGCGCGGATCGAGCCAGAAGTTCGGCGTGGTCTGCGAGCTGCCGGACAGCGCGATCAACAGGTTCTGCGCGACGTCGCGCTGCTGCAGCCCGGCCAGGATCGCCTTGGTACGGTCGACGTTCACGTCGATCGCCGGTTCGTCGCCGGGTTGCTGGATGCGCGCGTCGACGAGCCCGCGCACGCCGCGCAGCTTCGCGAGCAGCGCGTTAGCGACCGCGCGGTTCTGGTCGAGCTGGTTGCCGACGATCTGGATGTCGATCGGCGCGGGCAGCCCGAAATTGAGGATCTGGCTGACGATGTCGGCCGGCAGGAACGCGAACGTCACGCCGGGGAACGACTGCGCGAGCACGTTGCGCAGCTTCGCGACGTACGCGGCCGTGGACGCATGGTTCGGCTTCAGCGTGATCAGCACGTCGGCGTCCCCGGTGCCGATCGGGTCGGACGCGTCGTACGTGAGGTTGATCCCGCTCACCGGCACGCCGATGTTGTCGAGCACGCCTGCGAGTTCGGTCGTCGGAATCACGTTGCGGATCTTTGCTTCGACTTCGTCGGTCAGCCGTGCGGTTTCCTCGATCCGCGTGCCGGTCGGCGCGCGCAGGTGCAGGCGGATCTCGCCGGTATCGACCGACGGAAAGAAGTCCTGGCCGGCGAACGCGAACAGGCCGGTCGATGCGACGCAGGCGAGCAGGAACGCGGCCGCAAAGCGGCGGCGCCGGGCGATCGCCGCGACGAGCAGCGCGCGATAGCGCAGCCGGACGGCCTCGAAGCGATGTTCGAACGCGGCCTGGAAGCGCACGAAGCGGGCGAACACGCCGCGCGGCGGCCGGCCGTGGCCCTTTGCGCGCATCAGCGCCATCGCGAGCGTCGGCACCAGCGTGCGCGAGAAGAAGTACGACGCGATCATCGCGAAGATCACCGCTTCAGCCAGCGGCACGAACAGGTAGCGTGCGACGCCGGTGAGCAGGAACATCGGCACGAACACGATGCAGATCGACAGCGTCGACACGAAGGTCGGCACCGCGATTTCGCCCGCGCCAGTCAGAATGGCCTCCTCGAGCGGCGCGCCCCCTTCGAGATGATGCGTGATGTTCTCGATCGCGACGGTCGCGTCGTCCACCAGGATCCCGACCGCGAGCGCGAGCCCGCCGAGCGTCATGATGTTGATGGTCTGGCCGAGCACGGCGAGTGCGAGCAGCGACGTGAGCACCGCGAGCGGGATCGTGATCGCGATGATCAGCGTCGCGCGCCAGCTGCCGAGGAACAACAGGATCATCAGCGCGGTCAGGCAGGCGGCGATCAGCGCTTCGCGCACGACACCCTGGACCGCCGCCTTCACGAACACCGACTGGTCGTCGAGCGGCGAAATGTGCAGCGCCTTCGGCAGCCCGGCCGCGATCTTCGGCAGCATCGCCTTCACCTGGTCGATGATCGTCAGCGTCGACGCGCTGCCCGTTTTCTCGACGGTCAGCAGCGCCGCGCGCTTGCCGTCCACGCGCACGATGTTGGTCTGCGGCGCGTAGCCGTCGCGCACGTGGGCGACGTCGCGCACATAGACGACGTTGCCGCCGCTCGTCTTCACCGGCAGGTCGTTCAGCGCGGCCACCGTCTGCGTGCTGCCGTTCATCTGCACGTCGTACTCGTGCGTGCCGATCTTCGCGGTGCCGCCGGGCAAGATCAGGTTCTGCGCGTTGATCGCGTTCACCACGTCGATCGGCGCGAGGCCCTTCGCCTGCAGCGCACGCGTGTCGAGATCGACGACGATCTGGCGGATCTTGCCGCCGAACGGCAACGGCACGGCCGCGCCCTGGACGGTCGCGAGCTGCGTGCGGATGAAGCTGTTGCCGAGGTCGTACAGCTGCTGCTCGGCGAGCGTGTTGCTCGACAGCCCGAGCTGCAGGATCGGCACCGTCGACGCGTTGTACGTGATGATGTTCGGCGGCAGTGTGCCGGGCGGCAGGATGCGCAGGATCGACGCGGCGTTGCTCGAGGCTTCCGCGATCGCGCGATTGATGTCCGCGCCGGGGTGGAAGAAGATCTTCACGACCGACACGCCGTTCAGCGACTGCGATTCGATGTGCTCGATGTCGTCGACGTCCGACGTGAGCGCGCGTTCGTAGTTCGACGTGATGCGCTTGGCCATGTCTTCGGCGGAGAAGCCGTTGTATGACCACACGATGCTGACGACCGGAATGTCGATGTTCGGGAAGATGTCGGTGGGCGTGCGCAGCAGCGCGAGCGGCCCCGCGATGAAGATCAGCAGCGCGAGTACGACGAACGTGTAGGGCCTGCGTAACGCCAGCCGGACGATCCACATGATGGTGCTCCTCGAAGCGGGGAATGGACGCGCATTCGATGCGACGAGCACGCAGTCTGCCGGCGCGGCGTTGACCCGATCCTGACTCGAAGATTACGACGCTGTTATCTGCGCGGGCGCGGCGGCAGGGCGCTGCTTCATCCATAATGTCCGGCGGCAAACCTTCGCTCATTCGCGTATCTCGCCGATTTCAGGAGCCAGACCGATGTCGTTGCGCACCGATGCAAACTTCTTCTCCCTTCTTGCCGACTCGTATCGCCGGCTCGTGAACCGGCCGCTCGTGCCCGACGGCATGAGCGCCTCCGACGGCGCCGCGTGGCTTTACGAGGCGGCGCCGTTCGGCATCCTCGCGCACGACACGTCGGCCGATCCGGTGTTCGTGTACGGCAACCGGCGCGCGCAGGCGATTTTCGAATACGACTGGGATGAACTGACGGCGTTGCCGTCCCGTCTGTCGGCGGAGCCGATGGAGCGACACGAGCGCCAGGTGTTTCTCGACAAGGTGATGCGCGACGGCTTCGTGTCCGAATACCGCGGCGTGCGCGTGACGAAGTCCGGCAAGCGGTTCTGGATCGAACGCGCGACCGTGTGGCAACTGATCGACGCGGAGGGCATCGTGCGCGGCCAGGCCGCGATGATTCCGGAAATACGGCCGCTCGACGTGCCCGCATGAACGCGATGCTCGACTGGCCCGCGCGTCGCGTTGCGGGCCCGCGCCGCGTGCGGCGAACCGGGTCGGCCCGCCCAGGACGGGCGCGGGCGGTCGGATAACGAAACCGTAATCGAAGCCTCACCTTCAGGAAAGCGCGCGAATCGCAGAATGAATCCAACTCTTCATCACATCGATGGGGAGCGGATGTCCGGCCTGATCCGCGGACGCGAACACGCCATCATTGAGAGGTGAACATCATGAACAACCTGATTCGTGCAGTCCTGCTTTCCTGCGCACTGAGCGCACCGATCGTCGCATTTGCGCAAACCACCGACCATGCGCTCACACGGGCCGACGTGCGCGCCGATCTCGCCCGCGTCGAACAGGCCGGTTATCGGCCGATCAGTAACGATCCGAACTATCCCGAGGACATCCAGGCCGCCGAGGCGAAGGTCGCCGCGCAGCAAGCGCAACCGGCCGCCGCACCGAGCGTCGCCGCAAAGCGCACTGATGCGCAATCGCTCGCGTCGCTCGACGAGCACCAGTTGTACGACCATCACTGAGCGCGATTGGCGACCGCCGTCCGCGGCCCGACGGCGGTTCCTTCGACGGACGGCACGCATGCCGTAGCGAGTCAGTCGTCGCCGTTCTCGAGCACGTTCTGCGTGAGCGCGATCGACGGAATCGTCGGCTTGAGCAACGCGCGGCGCGCGCGACGGCTCAGCCATTTCCAGCCGGCCACGAGCAGCAGCGCGACCAGCGGGATCGACGCGATCGTCCAGGTCCCGTTCGGGTAGTCGAATGCCATCAATACCAGCACGCCGAGCAGGAACAGCAGCGTGAGCCACGACGTCACGGGCGCGCCGGGCATCCTGAACGATACGTCTTCCACGTCGCCGCGCCTGACCGCGGCGCGGAACTTCATCTGGCACACGACGATGAAGCCCCATGTGCTGATGATGCCGAGCGACGCGATGTTCAGCACGATCTCGAACACGCTCGACGGCACCAGATAGTTGAGCAGCACGCCGACCACATAGATCGCGACCGTCACCAGAATGCCCGCGTACGGGACGGATTGCCCGCTCATCCGCGCGAGGAACGCGGGGGCCGATCCGCCCATCGACAGCGAACGCAGAACACGCCCCGTCGAATACAGGCCGGAGTTGAGGCTCGACAGCGCGGCAGTGAGCACCACCAGGTTCATCACCGAGCCGATGCCCGGCACGCCGAGCGCGCCGAAGAACGTGACGAACGGGCTCTGGCCCGCCTTGTACGCACTCCACGGCAGCAGGCAGACCAGCAGAACGACGGATGCGACGTAGAAAATCGCGATGCGCCAGATCACGTTGTTGATCGCGCGCGGCAGCACCTTGCGCGCATCCTTGCATTCGCCGGCGGCCGTGCCGACCAGTTCGACACCCGCGAACGCGAACACCACGCCCTGCACCAGCACCAGCGCCGGCATCAGTCCGTGCGGAAAGAACCCGCCGTTGTCGGTGATCAGATGCAGGCCGGTGCCATGGCCGGCCACCGGCATGCCCGTGCCGAGGATCGCCGCGCCGATCACGAGAAACAGCACGATCGCGGCGACCTTGATCAGCGCGAACCAGAACTCCATTTCCGCGAACCATTTCACGCCGATCAGGTTCATCGTCGCGACGATGCACAGCGCGACGAGCGCGAAGATCCACTGCGGCACGGCCGCGAACGGCGCCCAGTAATGCATGTAGAGCGCGACGGCCGTGATGTCGACGATGCCGGTCATCGCCCAGTTCAGGAAGTACATCCAGCCGGCGACGAACGACGCCTTCTCGCCGAGGAATTCGCGTGCGTACGACACGAAGCTGCCGCTGCTCGGGCGATGCATCACGAGCTCGCCGAGCGCGCGCAGGATCAGGAACGAAAACGCGCCGCAGACGAGATAGACGATCGCGAGCGCCGGGCCGGCGGCCTGCAGCCGGGCGCCGGCGCCGAGAAACAGCCCGGTGCCGATCGCCCCGCCGATCGCGATCATCTGCACCTGTCGATTGCCGAGGGTCTTGTGATAGCCGGCTTCGTGCGATTCGAGCCAGCTGCGTTTGTCGGTTTCGCCGGTTGTCGACGGGTCGGGAATCGATGCCATGACGGGTTCCTCGCGCAGGGAGGGGATGGGATTCATCCCGATCGCGGACGATCGGGACCACCGGTACCGGCGGGCCGGCGCGCGCAATCGAGCGCGCCCGTCCTGATGGCGGTTCGTCGGACGTGACGAAAGGCACGGTACGTCGCGAACGTATTCAGCCGTAATTCCGGTCACAAACGGAATGCAAATTTGGACTGGGCCTGTTCGAATCCATGCATAGGGTGTCGGCGCCGGGTGAACCGGATAGGTAATTTGGTGCGCCGGCGCGCGCTGCGGGGGCAACCGTTACCGACGGCGCCGGCTCATGCACCGAAATGAGGAATCCGGCGTATCGAAATTTCCGTCTGGCGCCGATGCGGCAAGCGTTTCACGGCGATGGCCCGGTTTTTGCTGGAATGGTGTCGGCCGCGCAATCGTTGCGCGCTGCCCGACGACATACCAGACAAGGAAGATTCACCGTGAGCCCGACGACCCGACCGTTCCCCCGACGCACCTGGCTGGCTGCGCTGCTCGCCGCCCCCGTGATCGCGCTGTTCGCCGCCGCGCCGGCCCACGCCGATGCGCTCGACACCATCGCGAAAAACGGTACGCTGCGCGTCGCGGTGCCCGAGGACTATCCGCCGTTCGGTTCGGTCGGCACGGACATGCAGCCGCAGGGCTACGACATCGACATGGCAGGACTCCTTGCCAAGGCGCTCGGCGTCAAGCTGAAGCTGGTGCCGGTGAACAGCGCGAACCGGATTCCGTACCTGACGACCAACAAGGTCGACATGGTGATTTCGTCGCTCGGCAAGACCCCGGAGCGCGAGAAGGTCATCGATTTCTCGAGCGCGTACGCGCCGTATTTCCAGGGCGTGTTCGGGCCGTCCGACGTGAAGGTGAGTGCGCCAGCCGACCTCACCGGCAAGACGGTCGGCGCGACGCGCGGCGCGCTCGAGGAGATCGCGCTGTCGCAGCTCGCGCCGAACGCGACGATCAAGCGCTTCGAGGACAACAACGCGACGATCCAGGCGTTCCTGTCGGGGCAGGTGCAACTGATCGCGGCCGGCAACATCGTCGCGGCGGCGATTCTCGCGAAGAATCCGCCGCGCCGCCCCGAGGTCAAGTTCGTGATCAAGAATTCGCCGTGCTTCGTCGGCGTCAACAAGAACGAACCGCGTCTGCTCGCGAAGATCGACGATGCGATCGCGCATGCGAAGCAGGACGGCTCGCTGGGCGAGCTGTCGCGCAAGTGGCTCGGCCAGCCGCTGCCGGCCGGGCTGTGACGTATCGCAGTGCAGCCTGACACGTCGCCGCGGCCCGCATGCCCGGCACGGCGCGTGTCGTTGTCCGAACCCGAATTGATCCCTTTCCCATGAGCTACCAGCTTCAATTCGGCGAGCTCGCCGACTACGCCGGCGTGTTCGCGAGCGGCGCGGCGATCACGCTCGCGCTGACCGCGGTCGCGACCGTGCTGGGCGTGGCCGTCGGTGTGCTCGGCGCGGCCGCGTACAGCGCCGACGCGCGCGCGGCCGTGCGCGTGCGCCCGCTGATCGGCGCGTACGTCGAGGCGATTCGCAATACGCCGTTCGTCGTCCAGTTGTTCTTCGTCTTCTTCGGCTTGCCGACGCTCGGCGTGCACATCGACGAATACACGGCCGCGATCCTCGCGATGACGCTCAACCTCGGCGCGTACTCGGTCGAGATCGTGCGTGCGGGCGTGGCCGCCGTGCCGAAAGGGCATCTGGAGGCGGCGTCCGCGCTGGCGATGTCGCGCGCGCAGATGCTGCGCCACGTCGTGCTGCCGCAGGCGCTCGCCAAGGTGTTTCCCGCGCTGTCGAGCCAGATCGTGATCACGATGCTCGGTTCGGCGGTCGTGTCGCAGATCTCGGTGGCCGATCTGACCTATGCGGCCGGCTACATCCAGTCGCGCAACTTCCGTGCCTTCGAGACGTACTTCGTGATCACGCTCGCGTATCTGGCGATGGCGCTGCTGATGCGCGCCACGCTCGGCGCGATGGGCCGCCGCCTGTTCTCCCGACGCGTGCGAGGTGCGCGATGACCGATTTCACGTTCGGGCAGATTCTCGCGAACCTGCTGCTGGCCGCGCGCTGGACGATCGTGCTGTCGATCGTGTCGTTCGTCTCCGGCGGCCTCGTCGGCCTCGGGCTGCTCGTGATGCGCGTGTCGAATTCGACGGCGCTGCGCGGCGTCGCCAAGCTCTATATCGAAGTGTTCCAGGGCACGCCGTTGCTGATGCAGCTGTTCATCGTGTTCTTCGGCCTGCCGCTCGTCGGGCTCGACGTTTCGCCGTGGGTCGCGGCCACGGCGGGGCTCACGTTCTTCACCAGCGCCTATCTGGCGGAGATCTGGCGCGGCTGTGTCGAGGCGGTGCCGAAAGGGCAGTGGGAGGCGTCGGCCAGCCTTGCGATGAGCTATGTCGAGCAGTTGCGTCACGTGATCCTGCCGCAGGCCGCGCGCATCGCGATCGCGCCGACTGTCGGCTTCGGCGTGCAGGCGGTGAAGGATACGGCGCTCGTGTCGATCATCGGCTTCACCGAGCTGACGAAGGCCGGTATCGCGATCTCGAACGCGACGTTCCGGCCGTTCGTCGTGTATGGCCTCGTCGCGCTGATCTATTTCGCGCTCTGCTATCCGCTTACCCGTTATGCGCGCACGTTGCAAAGGAGATGGCATGCCGCTCGTTGAAACCCGGGGTCTCGAAAAGAACTTCGGCACCCATCATGTGCTCAAGGGTATCGATCTGTCCGTCGAGCGCGGGCAGGTGGTGTCGATCATCGGCCGCAGCGGCTCGGGCAAGAGCACGCTGCTGCGCACGCTCAACGGGCTCGAGAGCATCGACGCGGGCACGATCTCGGTCGACGGCGAACGCGTCGATGCACGACATGCGGACTTGCGTGCGCTGCGGCTGAAGGTCGGCATGGTGTTCCAGCAATACAACCTGTTTCCGCATCTGAGCGCCGGACAGAACGTGATGCTCGCGCAGTCGGTGGTGAAGAAGTCGCACCCCCAGCAGGCGCGCGCGATCGCGGAGCTGATGCTCGAGCGCGTCGGCCTCGGCGACAAGTTCGACGCGTTTCCGGAACACCTGTCGGGCGGCCAGCAGCAGCGCGTCGCGATCGCGCGTGCGCTCGCGATGAAGCCGAGCGTGCTGCTGTGCGACGAAATCACGTCGGCGCTCGATCCCGAGCTCGTCGGCGAGGTGCTGGGCGTGATCGAGCAGCTCGCGCGCGAGGACATGACGCTGATCATGGTCACCCACGAGATGAACTTCGCGCGTGCGGTGAGCGACAGGATCGTGTTCATGCACCAGGGGCGCGTGTGGGAGACCGGGACGGCCGACGAGATCTTCGAGCGTCCGCAGACGGTGGAGTTGACGCGGTTTCTGGGCAGCGTGCGGAACCCGGAAACGGTTGCGCGCTGACCGACACGGCCCTACGGCTGGGCCGCGACTCGATGACAAGACCGTAATCGAAGCCTCACCTTCAGGAAAGCGCGCGAATCGCAGAATGGAGACCACTCCTCATCGCATCGATGCGGAGCGGAGGTCCGGCCTGATCTGCGGACGCGAACACGCCATCTCGAGAGGTGAATGTCATGAACAACCTGATTCGTGCAGTCCTGCTTTCCTGCGCACTGAGCGCGCCCATCGCCGCATTGGCGCAAACCGCCGACCATGCGCTCACCCGCGCCGACGTGGTCGCCGACCTGATCCGAGCGGAGCGCGACGGCACGCTGCCCACACCGAACTGGGACTATCCGCCGAGCGCGCAGACGATCGCGCGCAATCGCGAACTGTATGCGATCGCGCACGGCGAGCCGCACACCGCGACGGCGAGCGTGGGAACGCCCGCGGCGGCGCCCGTCTCGACGGCGAGCGCGCAATGAAGCGGGCCACGGTAACGGCACGCGTGGCGGGCCTGGCGCTCGCCGCGTGGCTCGCGGCGCAGGGCGCGCCGGCCGCCGCGCGCGGCCAGCCGCAACTGCCCGACGACGATGGCGGCCGCGCCAGCGTGCTGCGCGCGCTCAACCCGTCGAGCGAGGCGCTGCGCCGGCCCGCCGGCACGCGGCCGGCCCGCGTTCAGGCCGCGCCCATCAAACGGGCGCCCAGCGCGATGCCGCGCACGGCGATCACCGCGCTCGCGGCGCGCTGACGGGCGTCCCAGCCCGCCAGCGCGGCGTCGAACCCGCGGCCGTGGCCGACTTCACGCAGCGATTGCGCGAGGCCGACCGCATCGTCGGCCGCTTTCGCGACACCGGCTGCCGTGTGCGGGCGAACGAGGCATGCGGCGTCGCCCAGCAGCACCGCACGCCCCACCGCCATCCGTTCGACCGCGAGATCCTGGATCGCCTGCGCGAACGGCGCGGGTGTCGCGTCGACGAGCGCGGCGAGCGTCGGCGCGAGCATCCGGCCACCGGCGTCGACGAGCTCCGCGCGGCTGTCGTCGCGCATCGCGCCGGGCGGCAGCGACCCGTCGCGCTGCGTGCCGTCGCGCGCGACGAACAGCGACCGCAGCCGGTCGGGCGCGAGACGCCGGTACCAGACCCAGTTCACGCGCCGCTTGCCCGCCTCGATCGCGCCGTCCGCACCGGGCACCAGATAGGCGAGGAACAGGTGTGCGTCGCCTTGCTGGAACGTGAAGCGCTCGCGCAGCAGATACAGCACCTGCTCGGGCAGCACCCGCTCGTCGACGAGCCCGCGCCAGGCGACATAGCCTGCATACGTCGGCCGCACGTCCGGCATCAACTGGGCACGCACCGCCGAGCGGCCGCCGTCGGCACCGATCAGCAGGTCGGCCGCCTCGGCGTGGCCGCTCGCGAAATGCGCGACGATCCGCTCGCCGTCCTGCTCGAATCGCTCGAACGCGTCGCCCGCACGGACGACGCCGGCCGGCAGCGCGCGCTTCAACGCCGTGTAGATCACGTTCCACGCGGTCTGCGTTTGCGGCATCGCGAAGCGTTGCACGATGCGGTCGTGCGCATCGACGTAGATCCGGTCGATCGAATCGACGGCGGCCTCGCGCGGCAGCGGTACGTTGCCGAATGCGAACGCCCGCTCGATCGGCGGCTGCAGCACGATGCCGCCGCCGCGGCTGTCCAGGTCATGCGGTGATTGCTCGAATACGCCGACGTCCCAGCCGGTGGCGCGCAGGGCGGTCGCGGTGAACAGCCCGCCGACCGACCCGCCGACGATGACGGCCTTGCGGCCCGATCCGTGTTCCATCCGATGTCTCCCGATGATGGCCGAGCATAGGGCAAGCCACGGACGCAACGGTTGAATCGTTCTGAAGCGGCCTGATTCCTGATTGACAGCGTGACGCGTGCGCCGCCGCTCAACCTCGGCGCCGTTTGGCGGCGCGGCGGAGGCGCCGGATGCCACGCGGTGCGGTGCGGCCGGCGTGCCGTTCGGGAACGCGTCGACTTGCCGTTCGATTTCGGTGTCGAGATCTTCGGGCACCGGCAATCCGCATACCCGCTTGCGCACGCCGGGATGGAAGAGGCTCGCGTGCAGGCTCAAGTCCGGTTCGATTTCCGCGATGCGTTGCGCTTCCGACGCCACCGCTGCTTCAGAAGAATTCAGTTCGCCGCCATGACTTTCAGGTTCGCGCCCCCTAGTCTTGCTACCGAACCGCCGCAAGGGCCGGGCGCCGTCCGGCCGGCCCGGCGCGGCGGCGCAACCGGAACGGACCATGCCCTATCTGAACCCGCTGGGAGCTGGCATCGCAGTCGGCCTGCCGGACTACCGCGTGCGCGTGCAATCTCCCGCGTCGCTGCTGATCGCGCTGGCCGGGTTGCCCGGCATCGTGCTCGGCGAGCGTGCAATTCCGTTCGCGCAGGCGCGGTTGTGGCCGCCGGCCCCGCAGGTCCAGAAAGCGGACTCCACCGGCAAACCCACGGAAACCACGACATGCAACCTGGACAAGTAACGGCCGCCGGTGCGGCCGCGCCCGATCGCCTGCCCGGCGAGGACGTCTTTCTCGCATCGATCGCAGGCTATGTCGACACGCTCGGCTTCGTCGCGCTGTTCGGCCTCTTTACCGCCCATGTGACCGGCAACTTCATCCTGATCGGCTCGGGCCTGGCCGGGGTCGGGCAGGGGCTGCTGATCAAATGGCTCGCGTTTCCGGCCTTCATCGCCGGGATCGTGGCCGCCCGCCTGCTCGACCACCGGATGCGCGTGCGCGGTCACGGCGCGCGGGCCGGTTCGCTGTACGCGTTGCAGGCGATCCTGCTTGCCGGCTTCATGTTCGCGGGGATCGCGGCGTCGCCGATCGGCAGCGCCGACGCGCCCGCGACGATCGTCTGCGGGCTGCTCGGCGCGGCGGCGATGGGCGTGCAGAACGCGCATGGCCGGCTGACTGCGCGCTCGGTGGTCGCCAACACGGTGATGACCGGCAACGTCACGCAGGCCGTCATCGATGCGTTCGACTGGCTCGTGCCGATCGCCGCGCCGGCCGAACGGGACGCCGCCCGCGCGCGGCTGCAACGCACGCTGCCGCCGGTGGCCGGTTTCGCGCTCGGCGCGGGCGCCGGCGCGACGGCGTACCTGTATGCCGCGTTCTGGGCGCTCGCGCTGCCGCTCGCGGTGCTGGGCTTTCTCACGTATCGATCCGCACGCGCGGCCGAGCTGCCGGCCGCGCGCTGAACCCGTTTTCGCGCGCGGCGTGCCGCCGTGCGCCACCTTCAAGGAGAACCCGATGATTTCACCGAACCTGCGCCACGTGCTGCGCATGACGACTGCGTCTGCGGCGATGCTCGCCGCGTTGCTGGCCGCCGTCCCGTCGCATGCCGACGAAACGCATCTGGACGACACGGCGCGCCAGCCGGCCACCGCGCGCTTCCCGGCGGTCGCGGTCGGCCCGCAGTACGACACGACGCACGTGTGCGTCGCGCCGGAGGACTTCGACCGCTTCACCGACAGCTTCGTCGCGACGTTCGGCGGCAAGAAGTCGAAGCAGGGCGTGTTCCAGGTCACGCCGACGCCTAGCCAGACGATGTCGCAACTGGTGCTCACGCCGGTCGGCACGATCTCGGTGTTCGGCTTCAAGACGCCGATCCCGTATCCGTTCTGCGAGGAGCGTACCGGCTATCTGGTGACCGACATGGACGTGGCCGTGAAATCGGCGCGTGCGCATGGCGCGGACGTGGTCGTCGCGACGTTCCCCGATCCGATCGGGCGCGACGCGATCATCCGCTGGCCGGGCGGCGTGAACATGCAGCTGTACTGGCACACGCAGGCGCCGAATTACGACCCGTTGCAGACGGTGCCGGAAAACCGCGTGTACGTGTCGCCGGAACGCGCGGGCAAGCTCGCGCACGACTTCGCCGCGTTCTCGCACGGCAAGATCGTGTCGGACGTGCGCAAGGCGCCGGGCATCGAGATCGGCCGGCCGAACGACACGTACCGCCGCATTCGTATCGAATCGGGCTTCGGCAAGATGACGGTGCTCGCGACGGACGGCCATCTGCCTTACCCGTTCGGGCGCGAGATGACCGGCTATGAAGTCGCCGATCTGGCCGCGACGCTGAAGCAGGCCGAAGCCGCGGGCGTGACCGTGCTCGTGCCGCCGTTCACGTCGGACGGCCGCGACGCGGCGCTCGTGCAGTTCCCGGGCGGCTACGTCGCCGAAATCCACGCACGGTCGAAATAACGGTGCGCCGGCCGATCAAACCATCGTGGCGCGGCGCGCTGCCGGGCGTCGTGCTGGCCGGCGGCGTCGCGCTGCATGCCGGGACGGCGGCCGGTGCCGATGCGCCGGCCGTCGCAGCCGCAGCGGCCGCCGCCGCTCAGCCGCCGGCGGCCGCGAGCGCCGCCGGGTCGTGCACCGCGAAGCGTCCGACCGTGCTGTTCAACCGCTGGCAGGAGGACTGGTCGGTACTCGCGAACCCGTGCGTGCCGCGCAAGCCGTTCGACGCACTGAAATACGTGCCGCTCGGCGACGACCCGTCGACCTACCTGTCGCTCGGCGCGAACCTGCGCGAGCGTTTCGAGCTGAACAACGCGCCGCTGTTCGGCCTCGGCTCCGCGCACGACGACAACTACGTGATCCAGCGCACGAACGTGCACGCGGACCTGCGCTATCGCGGCCATCTGCAGGCGTTCGTGCAGTTCGTCGATGCGCGGCCGTTCGGCAAGAATACGGTCGGGCCGGTCGACAAGGACCAGCTCGACATCGAGCAGGCGTTCGTCGCGTATGTCGACCAGATCGGCCCCGGCACGTTGAAGACGCGGGTCGGCCGGCAGGAGATGGCGTTCGACTTGCAGCGCTTCGTGTCGGTGCGTGACGGCCCGAACGTGCGGCAGGCGTTCGACGCACTGTGGGCCGATTACGAAATCGGCAAGTGGCGGCTGATCGGTTACGTGACGCGCCCGGTGCAGTATCGCGACGCCGCCGCGTTCGACGACGTGTCGAACCGGCACCTGCGATTCGACGGCGTGCGCGTCGAGCGCAACGGCACGGGGCCCGGCGACCTGTCTGCGTACTGGTCGCGCTACACGCGCGACAACGCGCGCTTTCCGGATGCGTCGGGCACCGAGCGGCGCGACGTATTCGACATGCGCTATGCGGGCAAGGCCGACGGGCTCGACTGGGACGTCGAGGCGATGCTGCAGACGGGCCACGTCGGGCAGGACACGGTGGGCGCGTGGGCGTTCGGCGCGCTGGGCGGCTATACGTTCGCGAAGACGGCCGGCACGCCGCGCATCGGGATCCAGGTCGACGGCGCGTCGGGCGACGCTCACCCGGGCGACCGGCGCGTGGGCACGTTCAACCCGATGTTTCCGAACGGCTATTACTTCACGCTCGCCGGTTACACCGGATACAGCAACCTGATCCACGTGAAGCCATCGCTGACCTTCAAGCCCGCCAGCTCGGTCACGGTGCTCACCGCCGTCGGCTTCCAGTGGCGGCAGACGACGGCCGATGCGATCTACGGGCAGGGCATGTCGGCGGTGCCGGGGACGGCAGGCAAGGGCGGTGCGTGGACGGGGATGTACGCGCAGGCTCGCGTGGACTGGCTCGTTAATGCGAACACGGCCCTGGCCGTCGAGGCGGTGCACTTCCAGCTCGCCGATTCGATTCGCGCGCTGGGCGCGCGTAATGCCGACTATGTCGGCGTGGAAGCGAAGTTCGGTTGGTGACGCGGCGCGCGCCGCCGCTTCTGTCAGGGCAGCGCGCGCATGACCGAACGACGCCACGCACGGGCAGGTCGGCAACGGCCTGCGCGCACACGCCGTTCACGCAGGCCATTGACGAACATCTCGAAACACACGCGAGCGCCTCGACCGTCCTGGTCGCATGCGCTCGAGTTTTCCGATCACAGCGGTGTCGATTCGCGACGCTTCGCGGCCGCGTCGGTTGCTTGGGCGCCTGGCAGCGCACCGAACATGTGCTGGCTGCACTTCGCGTCGCGCCATGCGGTTCCCAGCCGGATTCCGCTGAACACGCGTCGCGCCAGCGGAAGAATCTGTTCGCCGGCCAGAATGCCAAGCAGGCCCACCAGGGCGACGGCAGGCGGCGCCGGCGATTGCACGCCGATCAGCGCGTAAACGATGCCGGCGAGGAGGCCGGCGAACAGCGAAGCAGTGTACGGTTTCATAAGCATGGAATGGTGTGACGGCAGTTGGAAATATGGACAACTACCGATCTGGAATCGATCCGACAGTCCTTGGGTCAGCCTATCAGTTCTGCCTGTTCGTTGTGGGTCCATTCAATGAAATTCAGATCTTTTCAGCCTGGATTCATGAAGGCCGCGAGCATCAGAACAATTAACTGGTGTGGTCGCTCATTAGCCTATTGAATGACGCAGGCCGGCTGCCGAGTTTTCCGCTCCAGCGTATTCGACGCGTCGCGGATTCGTCGGCCCGGCGAGCCTTATTTCTCCCTGCGTCAAAGGACATCACCGCCATGAGCAACCCGAAGCTTGAAGTACTTACCCCGCACAACAGCCAGCTGATCTTCATCGACCAGCAGCCGCAGATGGCATTCGGCGTGCAGTCGATCGATCGCCAGACGCTGAAGAACAACGTCGTCGGGCTCGCGAAGGCTGCGAAGGTCTTCAACATCCCGACCACGATCACGACGGTCGAAAGCGAGAGCTTCTCCGGTCACACGTATCCGGAGCTGCTCGACGTGTTCCCGAACCAGAAGACGCTGGAACGCACGTCGATGAATTCGTGGGACGACCAGAAAGTGCGCGACGCGCTGGCCGCGAACGGCCGCAAGAAGGTGATCGTGTCCGGTCTGTGGACCGAAGTCTGCAACACGACCTTCGCGCTGTGCGCGATGCTCGAAGGCGACTACGAAATCTACATGGTCGCCGACGCGTCGGGCGGCACCACGCAGGCCGCGCACGACTTCGCGATGCAGCGCATGGTGCAGGCGGGCGTCGTGCCCGTCACGTGGCAGCAGGTGCTGCTCGAGTGGCAGCGCGACTGGGCGCACCGCGAGACGTACGACGCCGTGATGGCGATCGCGAAGGAGCATTCGGGCGCGTACGGGATGGGCGTCGACTACGCGTACACGATGGTCCACAAGGCCGCGCCGCGTACCGCGACGCCGCACGAGTCGATCGCGCCCGTTCCGGCGAAGTAAGCGCGGATGGCCTGCGATCGCTGATGCCGGTGCGGCGGGTTCGACGCGAACGCGCCGCATCGGCGCCCTTGCGCGGGCGGCGGACGTGACCGAAACACGCATGCCGCCCGCAGCAGGCTGATCGGAACACGGCCGCCGCATTCGAATTTTCCGGGAGATTGATCGCATGGAACCTTATCTGGTTTCCCTTGGTGCGGGCCTGCTGATCGGCGTGATTTACAGCGCCATCAAGGTTCGCTCTCCCGCACCGCCGCTGATTGCGCTGGTCGGGTTGCTCGGCATGCTGATTGGCGTGCAAGCGTTGCCCACCGTGAAACAGCTGCTTGGCTTCTGATCAACAAGAGGTGATGCATATGACCGCAACCGTGACCCAGCCGGATCTGATCCTGCACAACGGCAGATTCACGACGCTCGATCGCGCGAACCCCGTCGCGACGGCGGTCGCGATTGCCGCCGGTCGCTTCGTCGCCGTCGGCAGCGACGCGGACGTGATGCCGCTCGCGGGCCGCGCGACGAAGGTGGTCGATCTCGGCGGCCGTGGCGTACTGCCGGGTCTGATCGACAACCACTGCCACGTGATTCGCGGCGGGCTGAACTACAACATGGAACTGCGTTGGGACGGCGTGCCGTCGCTCGCGGTCGCGATGGACATGCTCAAGCGCCAGGTGGCCGTGACGCCCGCGCCGCAGTGGGTCCGCGTGGTGGGTGGCTTCACCGAGCATCAGTTCGTGGAGAAACGGCTGCCGACGATCGACGAACTCAATGCCGCCGCGCCGGACACCCCGGTTTTCATCCTGCACCTGTACGATCGCGCGCTGCTGAACGCGGCCGCGCTGCGGGTGGTCGGCTACACGAAGGACACGCCGGAGCCGCCGGGCGGGACCATCGTTCGCGATGCCGCCGGCAACCCGACCGGCCTGCTGCTTGCGAACCCGAACGCGACGATCCTCTACGCGACGCTCGCGAGGGGCCCGAAGCTGCCGTTCGAGTATCAGTACAATTCGACGCGCCATTTCATGCGCGAGCTGAACCGGCTCGGTGTGACGGGCGTGATCGACGCGGGCGGCGGCTCGCAGAATTATCCCGACGACTACGAGGTGATCCGCAAGCTGCACGATTCGGGCGAGATGACGATCCGGATCGCCTACAACCTGTTCACGCAGAAGCCGAACGCGGAGAAGGAAGACTTCGTGAACTGGACGAAGAGCGTCAAGTACCACGACGGCACCGACTATTTCCGCAACAACGGCGCCGGCGAGATGCTGGCGTTTTCCGCGGCCGACTTCGAGGACTTCCGGGTAGCGCGCCCGGACCTGCCCGACCAGATGGAGGACGATCTCGAAGGCGTCGTGCGCGTGCTCGCGGAAAACCGTTGGCCGTGGCGCATGCACGCGACCTATGACGAGACCATCAGCCGCGCGCTCGACGTGTTCGAAAAGGTGAACCAGGACATCCCGCTCGACGGGCTGAACTGGTTCTTCGATCATGCGGAAACCATCACCGAGAAATCGATGGACCGGATCGCCGCGCTCGGCGGCGGCATCGCGGTGCAGCACCGGATGGCGTACCAGGGCGAATACTTCGTCGAGCGCTACGGCGCGCAAGCCGCGGAGGCCACGCCGCCTGTGGCGAAGATGCTCGGCAAGGGGCTCAAGGTCTCGGCCGGCACCGACGCGACCCGCGTCGCGTCGTACAACCCGTGGGTGTCGCTCGCGTGGCTCGTCACCGGCAAGACGGTCGGCGGCCTGCGGATGTACCCGCAGCGCAACCTGCTCGATCGGGAAACGGCACTGCGCATGTGGACCGAGTACGTGACGTGGTTCTCGAACGAAGAAGGCAAGAAAGGGCGCATCGCGGTGGGGCAGCTGGCCGACCTGGTGGTCCCGGATCGCGATTTCTTCGGGTGTGCCGAGGACGACATCGCAGGCACGACGGCGTTGCTGACGGTCGTGGACGGAAAGATCGTGTGGGGCGCGGGGCCGTTCGCGTCGCACGACGCACCGATCCCGCCCGCGATGCCCGACTGGTCGCCCGTGCGCGAGTTCGGCGGCTATGGCGGCTGGGGCGCGACGCAGCGCGCCGGCGCGCCGCTGCAACGGGCGGCCGCCGCTGCGATGTGCGGTTGCGCGAACGCGTGCAACGTTCACCAGCACGCGCACGCGAGTGCATGGGCGAGTGCGCTACCGACGTCCGACGCAAAGGGCTTCTGGGGCGCGTTCGGGTGCTCCTGCTGGGCGGTCTGACATCGCGACGCGGACCCATTGCGACTCCCCGACGTGGGCCCGCGCGCTTCATCGCCCTTGACGCTTTTTCCGAGCGCCTGGGGGCGGGGCGGCGGCCTCGTCCTCGTCACTTGTGCTCAACCATGGACGAGACCCGGCTGGCAGTCGTCCCGCCGTTCGGTGACGGTACGACGACCGGGATAAAGCGATGAGCCCGCTCCCTCCACAGAAAAGGTGGAGGGAGCGGGCTGACGCCGCAATCTGTCGGATCAGACGGATGGCGGCATGAACCTCGATTGAACAATCGGCCGGGCGGTCGGCGCGCGACCGCGACCACGCAGACGCTTCAGCGCGAGCGTGCGCGCCGCCACGCGCCGGGCGGATGGCCGACGATCCGCGCGAATACGCGGTTCAGATGGCTCTGGTCCGCGAAGCCGCACGCGATCGCGATGTCGGCGAGCGTCATGTCGGACGTCTCGATCAGTTCGCGCGCACGCGTCACGCGCTGTTCGAGCAGCCACTGGTGCGGCGTGCGGCCGGTGGTGCGCGAGAACGCGCGAATGAAGTAACCGCGCGACAGGTCGCATTCGTTCGCCACTTCCTCGATCGATACGCCGAGATCCGCCTTTTCCAGCAACAGTTCCTGTGCGCGCGCCAGTTTCGCCGGCGACAGGCTGCCCTTGTGGTCGAGTTCGCGCGTGCTCGCGTTGCCGTAACGGCGCACGAGGTGCGTGCCGATCGCGAGCCCCACCTGCTCGATGAACAGCGCGTTCAGCGGGCCGGGCGCGTCGAGGCTGTCGGCCACCGCGTGCGCGAGATGGCCGAGCACCGGATCGCGCACGTCGGGGCGACACGTGAGGCCGCCGATTGCCTGCCCGCCGTGCTCCGGGCCGACGCGCTCGAGATACGCATGCGGCAGCTCGACCAGCACGAAGTCGAAGTTGCCGTACAGGTCCGCATGGAAGTGGCGCGAGAAATCGCGAATGTAGATCGAGTGATGCTGAAACCGGCGCTCGCTTGCGCCGGCGCGCCCGTAGAGCGTGCGGCGATGGCCGCCGGCCAGCGACACGCCGACCAGGAAGCCGCGGTCGCACGCAGGCATGTCGATGTGTTCCACGTGCGCTTCGCGCATGCATTTGCGGTGAAGCCGCAGGCCGCCGGTGGCGGTCTCGACATCCTTCGCCAGCAAGCTGGCCACGCAGCCGAGCGTGTCCTTCGGCGGTGGTGGCGGGGATACCGCCGGCGCTGCGGTAACGGAGTCTGACATGGAATTCCCGGGCAAGTGACTCGGCGCGCGAAATGGCGAGTCCAGTTTAGCGACGCATGTGAACATTCAAAATGAATTTGCACAAACGTCCGCTCGTGAATCTGACGAATTGCTTTCAATGGTGGCGCGCAGCCGCCGCATCGCCCGTCACGACAGGCGTGCGAGCGGCCCGGCAGAGTATCGCGCCCTACTTTTACATGCAAGCGAATGCGCCGGTCGCGTGATCCGGCCGCCGCCCACAGCGCATTTTCCTTCAAGATTTTCGTCGCGCGCCCGTCTACACTCAGCCCGGAATTCAACAGTGTCCGGCCGGCGCCACGGTGCGCCGGGGCCGGACATCCTGCCGGGTGGACTGCCGCGTTCGCCGGGCGGTCATCCTGAGGGACCCGGAGGCGGCCATGATCCAGATCGGAACGTTGTCGGTGGATTTCGAGCAGCGCGACATTCGCCGTCAGGGCGCGTCGTTGCGCATCGGTGCACGCGCGCTCGACATTCTCGAAGTGCTGCACCGCGCGAGCGGGGCGGTCGTGTCGAAAGACGACATCATGGACGCGGTCTGGCCCGGGCTGATCGTCGAGGAAAACCGCCTTCAGGTGCATGTGGCGACGCTGCGCAAGGCGCTCGGCACGAGCCGCGATCTGATCAAGACGGTGCCCGGGCGCGGCTACCTGCTGGTCGCGTGCGCGTCGCCCGGCCCGGAACGCGTGCCCGCGGCAGACACGCCGGCCGCTATCCCGGCCGCCGCACCGACCGATGCCCACGCGGCGTCGCTGCCCGCGCCGCTCGTCGGACGTGACGCCGAAATCGCGCAGATCGTCGAGATGCTCGAACGCACGCCGGTCGTCACGCTCGTCGGCGCGGGCGGGATCGGCAAGACGAGCCTCGCCGTACGCGTGGCCCACGCGGTGCGCAGCCGCTCGCGCGAGCGCGTGCTGTTCGTGGAGCTGGCGCGCGCGGGGACGCGCGCCGACATGCTGCTCGCCGTCGCGGCCGAGCTCGGCCTGGACACGCAGCGCGTGCCCGCCATCGAGGACATCGGCGCCGCATTCGCTGCGTCGCGCTACCTGCTCGTGTTCGACAATGCCGAGCACATCGTCGATCTCGTCGCGAGCCTCGTCGAAACGCTGACGTCGTGCGCCGGCTCGCTGCGCGTACTCGTGACGAGCCGCGAGCCGCTGCATATCTCGGCCGAAGCGGTGCTGCGCATGAGCCCGCTCGCGGTGCCCGGCGACGACGCGCGCCCCGACGAGATCATTCGTTGTTCCGCCGTCGAGCTGTTCCTGGAACGGGTTCGCACCGCCGCGCCGGATTGTCCGGTCGACGAAGCCGGCATGCGGCTGATCGCCGATATCTGCCGGCGGCTCGACGGGCTGCCGCTCGCGATCGAGCTGGCCGCGGCGCGCGTCGCGACGCTCGGGCTCGCGGTGGTCGCGTCGCGGCTGGACGACCGGCTGAACCTGCTGACCGGCGGGTTGCGCTCGGCGCTGCCGCGTCATCAGACACTGCGGGCGACGTTCGACTGGAGCTACGTGCTGCTCGACCCGGCCGCGCGTGCGCTGTTCCGCCGGATGGGATGCTTCATCGGGCCGTTTTCGTTCGATGCCGCCCACGCGGTCGCCGCCGAGCCTGGCACATCGGCCGCGGACATGATCGCGGTGCTCGGCGAACTGGTCGCGAAGTCGCTGGTGACCGTCGAATTCCACGGCGCATCGGCGCGGTACCGGCTGACCGAATCGACGCGCGCGTATGCGCTGGAAAAACTGCACAACGAGGGCGAGTTCGAGCGCATCGCGGCGCGTCACGCACGGTACGCGCGCGAGCAAGGGCATGAACACGGGCACGAGCACGAGCACGAACATGCGGCGGTGAGCATGGACGCCGCGCGACCCGACGAGGCGCCGGCCGGCGGGCTGACTGAAGCGTTGACCGACGCACCGACCGACACACTGACCGACGCACGCGTCATGGCCTTCGACGAAACGCGTGCGCCGGTCGTGGCCGTGCCCGAGGCCGAAGCGGACCGCCTGGCGCGCGCGCTGCTGGAGCCGGCGCGGATGCACGAATGCGCGGCGCGGGCGCGCCAGGTGCTCGACGCATTCGACACGGCCGCGGCCGACCCGGTCGATGCCGCGCGTGAGATGCGGTTGCGCGCGGCCTGCGCGTCGGCGCTGCTGCATACGGACGGCGACGCCATGGCCGCGGCCGCGATGTGGGACCGCACGCTCGGTCTTGCCGCCCATGTCGGCGACGCGACGTTCGATGCGCGCGCGCTGGTCGGGCTGTGGAATACGATGCTGACGCTGTCGGACATTCACGAATCGCTGCGTTACGCGACCCGCTTCGAGCGCGCGGCCGAGCGGCGCGGCGACCGCTCGCAGCGGCTCCTGGCCAACGCGATGGTCGCAACGTCGCTGCACTACTTCGGCGAGCACGCGCAGGCGCGCGAGCGGCTCGAAGCGGCGACGGCCGAACTCGGCGAGGTGGGCGAGCCGCCGTGCGCGCAGGCAGCGCTCGGCGTCGACATGACGACGCTCGCGCGTACGATGCTCACGCGGCTCGTGTGGATGCAGGGCGACCCCGACCATGCGATGCGCATCGCCGCGCAAGCGGTCGAGTGCGCGCGCCGCGGCCCGTCCGCGCTCGCGCTGTGCGTGGTGCTGGGCGCGGCCGCCGTGCCGATCGCCCTGCGCTACGGCGACCACGACATCGCGTCCGACTATCTCGCGACGCTGCGCGCGACCGCGAGCGCGCACGGCTTCGACATCTGGCGCAATCACGCGGAATGCCTGACCGGCCAGTTCGACATCCAGGCCGGTCATCCCGGCGCGGGCCTCGCGCGGCTCGAACCTGCACTGCGGCGTGTCGAGGCGACCGGGTTCCGGCGGCTGCTCGCCCCGTTGAACGTCGCGTATGCGGAGGGTCTCGTGCGCGTCGGCCGCGCAAGCGAGGCGCGCACGCGGCTCGAGGCGACGCTCGCGCGCTGCCGCGCGCACGGCGAGCATCTGTTCGTACCGGAACTGCTGCGCGTGACGGGCGTCGCAATGCTCGAACAGGCACGGATCGCCGCCCCCGATGTCGCGCTCGCGTACGAGGCCGACGGCCATCGTCATCTGCAGATGGCGATCCAGACCGCGAACGGGCAGGGCGCCGCGATGTGGGCGCTGCGCGGCGCGCTGGATCTCGCCGACCACCTGATCGAGCGCGGGCGCACCGCGCACGCGTCGACACTGGTTGCCGGCGTCGCGCGGCACTTCGATCCGCATTCGCGCGCCCATGATGTGCGGCGCTTGTTGCGCGTGCAGAATTTCGTCCGCCAGGACGCGCCGCCGCCGCCGCCGTCCCGCACGCCTGCGCGCCACGACGCCGCCGACGCGGCGCAGCAGGCCGCATAGCGATGCGCGCGTTCCAGGCAACCGCGCGACTGCGCGATCGCGACATGCATGCCGATGCGGGCGATGCAGCGGGTTTCCGTCGTTCGACGATGCGACGCACGCGCGCTGCGGCACGGCGTGCGCGTCCGCACGGGAGGTCCGACGGTGCTTAGAGCGACGGAACCCGCCCGCGCGGCGGACCTCGTCGTCTTCAACGGCAAGATTGCGACCCAGGACGAGCAGCGCTCGTTCGTCAGCGCGCTTGCGGTAAAGGACGGGCGCATCGTCGCGACCGGCGACGATCGCGACGTGCTGCGTCATGCGCACGGTGACACGGCCTGCCTCGACCTGAACGGCCGCACGGTGATCCCCGGCCTCGTCGACGCGCACCTGCAGGCCATCCGCGGCGGCACGCACTTCAACCTCGAGCTGCGCTGGGACGGCGTGCCGACGCTCGCCGCCGCGCTCGAGCTGCTGCATCGGCAGGCCGTGCGCACGCCCGCGCCGCACTGGGTGCGCGTGGGCGGCGGCTGGACCGCGCTGCAGTTCGCGGAAAAGCGCGGCCCGACGGTGGCCGAGCTCAATGCGATCGCACTCGATACGCCGGTGTTCGTCCAGCATCTCGGCGACAGCGCGTGGCTGAACGCGGCCGCGCTGCGCGCGATCGGCTACGGGCGCGACACGCCCGATCCGCCGGGCGGCGAATTGCGGCGCGACCGTCATGGGCGGCCGACCGGGCTGCTGCTCGCGCGCTCCGATCCGGCCGTGCTGGCCGCGGCGCTCGCGCGCGCGCCGGTGCTCGGCGCGGCCGACCGGATCAACTCCACGCGGCAGTTCATGCGCGCGCTGAACCGCGTCGGCGTGACGAGTGTGATCGACGCCGGCGGCGACGGCCTGGCGTATCCGGACGATTACGCGGCGGTCATCGCGCTGGCACGCCGCGGCGAACTGACGACGCGCATCGCGTACGCGCTGGGCGCACGGCACGCCGGCCGGGAAATCGACGACTTCGCGCAGTGGATCGCGCTGACCTCGCCCGGCGACGGCGATGCGTTCCTGCGCGCGAACGGCGCGGGCGAGCGGCTGCTGTTTTCGGCGGTCGACCTGGGGAATTTTCTCGACCCGCGCACCGAACTGCCCGCGTCGGTCGAAGCGGAACTGACCGCCGTCGTCCGGCTGCTGGTCCGCCACCGCTGGCCGTTCCGGCTGCAGGCGACCTACGACGAGTCGATCGGCCGCTTCCTCGACGTGTTCGAGGCGGTGAACCGCGATACGCCGTTCGCCGGGTTGCGCTGGTGTTTCGACCGGTGCGAGACGATGTCGGATGCGAACATCGCGCGCGTGGCGGCGCTGGGCGGCGGCGTGACCGTGCAGCCGCGCATGGCGTTCCAGGGCGAGGCGTTCATCGCGCGCGACGGTGCAGCCGCGGCGACGCGCGCGCCGCCGATCCGCGCGATGCTCGCGGCCGGGCTGCCGGTCGGGGCAGGCTCCGGCGCGCTGGATGCGGGGAGCTACAACCCGTTCGTCGCGCTGTACTGGATGGTGTCGGGGCGCAGCGTCGGCGGCACCGTGCTGTATCCCGCGCGCAACCGGCTCGGCCGGATGGAGGCGCTGCGCCGCTACACGGTCGGCAGCGCATGGTTTTCCGCCGACGAGCATCGCAAGGGGGCGCTGGTGCCCGGCCGTTACGCGGACTTCGCGGTGCTCAGCGACGACTATTTCACGATCGACATGGCGCGCATCCCGCAGTTGTCGTCGGTGCTGACCGTCGTCGACGGCAAGGTCGTGCACGCGGAACGGGAATTTGCGTCGCTCGCGCCGCCGCCGCCGCCCGTCAGCCCCGGATGGTCGCCGGTCGCCGACGGCGCGCCTGCAGACGGTGCGAACGGGCACGGCAGCCCGCGCGCATCGGCGGCGGGCGACGCGTGCATGAACCCCGGCACCGATGCGTGCCGGGCGCGCGGCCCCGGGCGCCGCTTCGCGCGGCCGCGCTATCCGACGGCCAGCGCGGCCGGCGGCCGCTGCGAGGCGTGCGGCCGCCGCTGCGCCGTGTGCTAGCCGGCACGCACCGGCGCGCGTGCCGCCGCGACCGCGGCGCGGCATTGCCTTGAACGATTTTTCGTCCCGTGCACGGGACAGGAAGGAGACACGATGAACGTTGCGCACACGCGCGCACCGTCGACCGCCGACGAAGTGGCCGGCGTCAGCATTCCGCGCACGACGCTTGCGGTCGAGGCGGCCGACGCGGCGCGCGCATCGTTGCCTGCCGCGCTCGCCGATCATGCCGCGCGCGTGTTCGTGTTCGCGTCGCTCGCCGCGCGGCGCGCGGGCGAAGGGTGCGATCCCGATGCGCTGTACGTCGCCGCGATGTACGCGAACATGGGGCTGAGCCCTGCATACTGCCGCTCGCCCGAACGTTACGAGCTCGACGGCGCCGATGCCGCGCACGCGCTGCTGGTGCGGCATCGACGCTCCCGCAGCATGCGCGACGACGTATGGCACGCGATCGCGCTGCATACGACGCCCGGTGTGGCCGCGCGTGCGTCGCCGCTCGCCCGCGCGCTGGCCCGCGCCGTGTCGACCGATTTGATGGCAACCGATTTCGACAGCTACACCAACGACGAGCGCACCGCGCTGCTCGCCGCGTACCCACGCGGCAGCGGATTTCGCGAAACCTTCCTTGCCGCGGTCGCACGCGGCGTCGAGCATCGGCCGCAGTCGACGTTCGGCACGTGGAGCGCCGACGTGCTCGAACGCGCGGACCCGGATTTCCAGCGGCCGAATTTTTGCGGGCGCGTGCTGGGGGCGCGCTGGAACGACGCGTGACGGCGCCGTTGCACCGCGCGGGAATCGGCCGAGCGGGCCTGGTGTCGCACGGGGGTGCGTGACGACCCGTGCCGTGCGCGGGGCATTCGTCGGTTACGCGGGCGATTCGGCCGCGTCGTGCCGCGCATAGTCGACGTAGCCCGCGCGGTCGCCGCCGTACCAGCCGACGTTTTTCGGCTCCGCGAGCGGGGCGCGTGCGGCGAGGCGCTCGACGAGATCGGGGTTCGCGATATAGGCGCGCGCGAACGCGACGAGATCGGCGTCGCCTGCGTCGATCAGCGCGTTCGCCGCGTCCGGTGTAATACCGCCGTTGACGATCAGCGTGCCGCCGAATGACCGGCGCGCGTGCTCGACGATACGCGGCAGGTCGGGCTCGCCGCTCCAGCCGTTGGTGTCGGCCGCGTGCAGATAGGCGACACCCGCGTCGTCGAGCATCCGGCCGACGTACGCGAGCGTCGCATCCGGATCGGCATCGCGCACGTTGTTGTACTTCGCGTACGGCGAGATCCGCACGCCGACGCGGCCGAGCGGCATCACGCCGCCGACCGCGTCGACGATTTCCGCGAGAAAGCGTGCGCGGTTCGCAACCGAGCCGCCGTAGCGATCGTCGCGGCGGTTCAGCGTCGACGACAGGAACTGGTGCGGCAGGTAGCCGTTGGCCGCATGGATCTCGACGCCGTCGAAGCCGGCGGCCATCGCGCGCGTGGCCGCTTGCCGGAATTCATCGACGGCCGCGACGACTTCGTCGGTCGTCATCGCGCGCGACGGCGTCGCGTGAATCTTCGTGTAATAGCCGTTCTGCAACTGCGCCCATACCTGCAGCTGTTCGAGGTCGTCGTTCACGCCGGACGGCGACAGCGGCGCGGCGCCGCCGAGCAGCGTCAGCGAACTGACCCGGCCGCCGTGCCACAGTTGCGCGAAGATGCGCCCGCCGCGCGCATGCACGGCATCGGTGACGATCTTCCAGCCGGCGGCTTGTGCATCGTCGACGAGCCCCGGAGTCAGCTCGAACGCGGCGGACGCGCGGCTGACGTTGGTCGCCTCGGTCACGATCAGGCCGGCCGACGCGCGCTGCGCGTAGTACTCGGCCATCAGTTCGGTGGGCAGCCCGCGCGACGGCGCGCGCCAGCGCGTCATCGGTCCCATCACGACGCGGTTCGGCAGCGCGAGGCCGCGCAGATCGTAGGCACTGAGCAGGGAAGACATGATGGACTCCTTTTCTTCGGCGTGGAGCGGGACGGCGACGCGCCCCGCGAACGAATCGGTTTGAAGTTTGAAGGGGGCGGCGGCGGGGTTCAGCCGAGCGCGTGACGTTGCGCGTGCGGCCGCCCGACGAGCAGGTAGTGCGCGAGCGCGACGATCGGGAACGCACCGGCCACCGCCGCGACGAGCGACCAGCCGCCATGCTCGTACAGCGGGCTCGCAAGCGCCGAGCCGACGGCGCCGCCGACGAAGATGCTCGTCATGTACAGCGCGTTCAGCCGGTTGCGGCTTGCCGCGTGCAGCGCGTAGATCTCGCGCTGGCCGAGCACCATGTTCATCTGCACCGCGAAGTCGAGCACGATGCCGGTCACGACGAGCCCGTACAGGCCGGTGCCGTGCACGAACCCGATCGCGTACGACAGCGTGCCGGCGACCAGCGCGATCAGCGTCGCGCGCACCGTATGGCCGGCGTCCGCTAGGCGCCCGGCCACCGGCGCCGACGTCGCGCCGATCGCCCCGACCAGCGCGAACAGGCCGATGGCCGACTGCGACAGTCCGTAGTGACGCGTCAGCTCGACCGGTACGGCGGTCCAGAACAGGCTGAACGACGCGAACATCAGGCCCTGGTAGAACGCGCGATGACGCAGGACGGGCATCGTGCGAACCAACTGCAGCAGCGAGCCGATCAGCTCGAAGTAGGTCGCGCGATGGTCGGGTTGGCGCGGCGGAATCGTCAGTGCGAGCACGGCCGTGACGAGCGTCATCAGCACGGCGGCCGCCGCGAACACGACACGCCAGCCGAACGCGTCGGCCACGACGCTCGACAGCGGGCGGGCCAGCAGGATGCCGAGCAGCAGCCCGCTCATGATCGTGCCGACCACGCGGCCGCGCGCATGATCCGGCGCGAGATGCGCGGCGAGCGGCACGAGGAGCTGCACGGCCACCGAGCTGAAGCCGATCAGCAGCGAAATCGCGAGAAAGAGCCCGGGGGTGCGCACGAGCGCCGCCGCGGCGAGGCTTGCAATCGACACGACGGCCGTCACGATCATCAGCTTGCGGTTCTCGAGCAGGTCGCCGAGCGGCACGATGAAGAACAGGCCGAGTGCATAGCCGATCTGCGTCAACGACACGATCAGGCTCGCCGTGCCGCCGGACATGTGCAGGCCCGGCGCGATGAGTTCCGTGATCGGCTGCGCGTAGTACAGGTTCGCGACGATCGCGCCGCAGCTGAATGCGAACAGCAGGATCAACCCCTGCGTGAGTTGGGTGCCGTGCGCAGGCTGCGCGTGCGGCGTTGAATCTGCGGACATGGTGGGCTCCTTGAGAAGAGAGAGGTGGGTCCCCGTGTCGCCGCGCCTGCATGGAGTTCGCCGGGGGCGCGATACGGTGCACCGCGTTGCCGCCCATACTATTGACCGGTCGATAAAACCGGAACCGGGCCGCCGCGCAATCGAGCATTGCGCGGCACGCAAAGGCGCCGCTCCCGATCAGCCGCGCTTGCCCTGCAGCGTCGGAATCTGCTCGAACAGGCCCGCGAGCCAGTCGACGAACACCTTGAGCTTGACGGGCACGTGGCGATTGGGCGGATACAGCACCGAGATCGGCCGGGCCGGCGCGTTGAAATCCGTCAGCACCTCGCGCAGCCGGCCTGATTTCAGATACGGCTCGACGAGGTACAGCGACGTCTTGATCAGGCCGATGCCCGCGATGCCGCACTCGATGTAGTTGTCCGCATCGTTGACGGCGACCGTGCCGCACATCTGCACGACGCGCGGCTCGCCGTCGACGACGTAGTCCCACACGCGGGGGCGCCCGGTATCGGCCGAGATGTGGCTGACCGCCACGTGCTGCGCGAGATCGTCGACCGTCTCCGGCTCGCCGCACCGTGCCAGGTACGCGGGCGATGCGCACGTGCAGGTGGTCAGGCTGCCGATGCGCCGCGCGATCATCCCCGAGTCGTCGAGCGCGCCGATGCGCACCACGCAGTCGACGCCTTCGCCGACGAGATCGATCTGCCGGTCGGTCACGCCGAGCTCGATCATGATGCCGGGATGGGCGTCGAGGAATGCGGGCAGCGCGGGCACCACGACCTGCTTGGCCATCGCCGGCGGCAGGTTCACCTTCAACCGGCCGCGCGGCACGTTGCGCGCCTGCGAGACCGACGCTTCCATGTCGTCGATTTCGCGCAGCACCGCGACGGAACGTTCGTAGTAAGCCTGGCCGTCCTCGGTCAGCGAGATGCGGCGCGTCGTGCGGTTCAGCAGCCGGCAGCCGAGGTGCTGTTCGAGCGCGCTGAGCAGCGCGGACACGCGCGGCGTCGTGAGGCCGGTCGTGTCGGATGCGCGCGTGAAGCTGCCGGTTTCGACGATGCGCGTGAACACGCGCATCGAAAGCAAGGTATCCATCGTCGGAAAGGCTCCGGTCCTGTTGGGTTGCGGCGCCGGTGCATGCCGGCGCCGTCCGTCTTGTCGGGTGTGTCGGTCGCGCGTAGCGGGCGCGACCGAATGACTATGCGTCGATGCGTTGTCTCAGCGCGTCGCCGGCGAACGGCATTTCGCGCATGCGCTGGCCGGTCGCGTCGAAGATCGCGTTGGCCAGCGCGCCGGCGGTCGGCCCCATCGACGCCTCGGCCGCACCGAGGAACGGCGCGCCCGGGCGATTGATCAAATGGACCTTCACGCTCCGCGGGGCGGCCGAGAAGCGCAGGATCGGGTAGCTGCTCCAGTCGAAGCTGCGAATCCGTTCGGTGTCGTACTTCAGCGCCTCGTACAGCGTCCAGCTCGCGGCCTGCACGATGCCGCCCTCGATCTGGTTGCGGATCCCGTCCGGCGACACGACCTGCCCCGCGTCGACGGCGGCTTCCGCGTGCTCGAGCGTCACCTGGCCGGTTTCCGGCACGACCGACACCTCGACCGCGATCGCGACGTACGCCATCAGGTTCTTGTACTTGCCGAACGCGAAGCCGACGCCGCGGTTGCGCGCACGCGGCGGCCGCGGCCAGCCGAAGTGCTGCGCGGCGAGTTGGATCACCTGAAGCGCGCGATGGTCTTCCATGTGACGCAGCCGGAATTCGACCGGATCGATGCCGGCCGCGTGCGCGAGTTCGTCCATGAAGCTTTCGATCGCCCACACGTTGGTGTGTGCGCCGAGCGAGCGCATCGCGGACGTCTGCAGCGGCATCGTCGGCGAGAAATTGTTCACGATGTGCTGGTTCGGCAGCGCGTACAGCGGAATCGCGTTGCGATCGGCGCCGCCTTCCGGTTGCAGCATCGGCGTCGACGGCGCGGGCACGAACGGCGGCTCCAGCATCCGCGCCGGCAGCAGCCGGCCGGCGTTGACGATCCGCTCGTTGTGCGAACTGCTCCACAGCGCGTAGTTCCAGTCGACGATGCGGCCGCTCGCGTCGAGCGAAGCGCTGACCTCGGTCACCATCGCCGGCGTGAAGTGGTCCCACGTATGTTCCTGCTCGCGCATCCACTGCACGCGAATCGGCTTGCCGGGCATCGCGGCGGCGATCAGCGCCGCGTGCGCGGCGGCGTCGTCCGCCGCGTTGTGTCCGTAGCAGCCGGACCCTTCGGTGTGAATGCAGCGCACGCTCGCCTTCGGCATCGACAGCATCTCGGCCAGCGCGTCACGAAGCGGGTAGACGCCTTGCGAATGGGTCCACACCGTCATCGTCCCGTTCTCGAGGTGCGCGACCGCACACGATGGCCCGATCGAGCCGTGCAGCAGGTAGTTCTTCAGGAACGTCGCGTTCAGCGTTTTCACGGCCGGCGCGGTGGCCGTGTGCGTGTTCGCGATCTCGATGCGCTGCGTCGAGATCCGCTTCAGGTCGGCGTGCACGGTGGCGCGATCGGGCAGCGTGCGGCCGGGCGACCAGCGGCACGCGGCGGCCAGCGCGCGCTGGGCGACCACCGCCTGCCATTCGCCGTGCGCGACCACCGCGAGCATGCTGCCGTTGCGCACGATCCGCACGACGCCCGGCAGCTTCAGGATCGCCGCTTCATCGAACGACAGCAGCTTCGCGTCGTACACCGGCGGCATCGCGACGCGTGCGTGCAGCATGCCGGGCAACTGCATGTCCTGCACGTAGCTGACGCCGCCCGTTACCTTGTTCGGGATGTCGACGCGCGGCAGCGACGTGCCGATCACCGTGAACGTCGCCGGGCTCTTCAGCGGCGACGCGGGCGCGGCGTTGCGATGCAGGTCGACGGTGCGGATCGCGTCGCCGTAGGTCATCGTGCGGCCGTCGGGCGCCTTGATCACTGCGTCGGCGGTCGTCAGCGTGCGCGCGTCGACGCCGAAGCGCTTTGCCGCACCTTCCACCAGCAGCGCACGCACTTGCGCGGCCGCGTTCAGCAGCGCGGAGCCGCTGTCGGCCATCGTGTGGCTGCCGGCGGTCAACCCCTCGTCGGGCGATGCGCCGGTGTCGGCTGTCAGGAACGTGATCAGCGACGGCTTCATGTCGAGTTCCTCGGCGGCCACCTGCAGCAGTGCGGTGCGCACGCCGGTGCCGAGCTCGACCTTGCCGGTAAATACGGTGACCTTGCCGTCCGGCGCGATCTTGATCCACGCGTCGAGCAGCGGATTGGTCTTCAGGCTGCCCGCGAGCGTCTGGGTGGTTTTTGCCACGTGCACGGCGGCCCCTTCGTCCGCGATCACGAGCTGTGCGGCCGCGCGCGCGGCCGGCGCGAGCGTGAACGCGACGAACAGCGCGCCGGAGACGATGAAGTGCCGGCGGCCTTCGTCGATGTCGTCGTGGGAATTCATCAGTTGCTCCGAGAAACCCCGTCCTTCAAGACGGGGAGGAAAGGCGTGCTGTTGACAGGCAGCTTTTTCCACCGGTTAGGATCACCGGCATGATCCTTGTCTACCGCTACCGGGTGAAGTCGCTCAATGGACTGCTCAACAAGCAGAGCCGTGCGGTGAACTACGTCTGGAACTTCTGCAATGACACACAGAAGCACGCGCTCAAGTGGCGCAAGAAGTGGCCAACAGGTTTTGACCTGAACGTGCTGACGACCGGCAGCAGCAAGCAACTCGGCATTCACTCCGGCACGGTCAACGCTACGTGCGAGCAATACGCGAAGTCGCGCAGCCAGCACCGTCGGCACTACCTGCGCTATCGCGGCAGGAAATCGCTGGGCTGGGTGCCACTGAAGGGCCGTGATCTGAAGCGCGAGGGTGACGCGTTCCGTTTCGCCGGTAACACGTTTCGCGTATTCAACAGCCGATCGCTTCCCGAAGGCAAGATCAAGGACGGAACCAACTTCGCGCAGGATGCGCGTGGCAACTGGTTTCTCAACATCGTGATCGAGATGCCCGATGCTCAGGCCCGCCCGGTCCGTTCCGGAGTCGGCATCGATCTCGGCCTGAAAGACTTCGCCACACTTTCGACCGGGGAGAAATTGCCCAATGACCGATTCGGTCGGCGCGCGGTGGAAAAGCTGGCGAAAGCACAGCGAGCGCGAAAGCATAAGCGGCACATCGCGAAGCTGCACGCCAAGGTCGCGAATGCGCGTGCTGATTTCCAGCACAAGCTGGCGCTCGATCTGGTGCGGCGTTTCGATTACATCGCGGTCGGCAACGTGTCGGCCGCAAAACTCGCCAGAACCAGGATGGCGAAGAGCGTCTATGACGCGTCCTGGTCGTCCTTCCGAAACAAGCTCCGCTACAAAGCGATCGCGCACGGAGTCACGTTCGAGGAAGTCGACGAAAGCGGTTCGACCCAGTCCTGTTCGGCGTGCGGGTCGAAAGACAGCACGGCGCGGCCGAAAGGTATCGCGGGACTGAGAATAAGAGAGTGGGCCTGCAGTGACTGTGGTGTCGAGCATGATCGAGATACCAACGCTGCGTTGAACATTCTCCGATGCGGACGTGCATCGCCAGGTGTGGGAATCCTCTCCCTTTAGGGAGCGGAGGACGTCAATACAGCCCCTTGCTGATCGTGACGGGAGCGGAAGCCGGTTCGGGGGGCGGCAGCCCGGCGACCGAGCGCACGGCCGCGAGAATCCGCATGTGCGTGCCGCAGCGGCACAGGTTCGGCTCCATGTGCGTACGCAGTTCCTGTTCGGTCGGCTTCGGGTTGCGCTCGAGCAGTGCCTGCGCGCGCATGATCATCCCCGCGATGCAGTAGCCGCACTGCGCGGCCTGATGCTCGACGAACGCGCGCTGCAGCGGGCCCGGATGCTCGGCGGTGCCGAGGCTCTCGATGGTGCGCACGCTGCGCGTGCCGACCGCGGCCACCGGCATCAGGCACGAGAACGTCGGCTTGCCGTCGACGATCACCGTGCAGGCGCCGCATTGCCCGAGGCCGCAGCCGAATTTCGCGCCGTGCAGGTGCAGGTCGTTGCGCAGCGCGTACAGCAGCGGCGTGGACGGATCGATGTCCAGCGTGTGCCGCACGCCGTTGACGGTGAGGGTAATCATCGGGCGGTGTCCTCTTTTCTGAGCGTCGCGGCCATCGCGTCGACGCCGGACCATGCGGGGCGATCGGTGTAGGTCGCGCGCACGTACGCGGCAAGATCGGCGATCTGCGCGTCGTCGTACTGGTCGATGAACGACGGCATGTAGTTCAAAGTGTCCTCGCCGTGCCAGCCGATGCCGTTGAACATCATCTGGATCGCATTGCGCGGCGTATCAGCGTTCACGGCCGTGCTGAACGCGAGCGTCGGCCGCTCGCCGATCGACTGCATCGGCGCGGCCGGCCCGTGGCACTGCGCGCACGATGCCTGGAACAGCACCGCGCCGCGCTGCGCGGCGGGCGTCGTCGCGGCACGTTCGGCCGGTGCGGCGGCCGTGGCCGCATGCCCGTTCGCGGGCTTCTGGATCGACAGGATGTACGCGGCGATCGCTTCGACGTCTTCCGCCGGCACCGTCGCGAGATCGCGCGTGACCGGCAGCATCGGCCCGGCCGCCGCGCCGTGCTCGCTCGCGCGGCCGGTGCGCAGGTACGTGACGAGCTGCGCCTGCGTCCACGGCCGTGCGGCCTGGCCGAGCGCATTGAGCGGCGGCGCCTCCCAGCCGTCGACGATGCCGCCGTCGAACGCACGGCCGCGCTGCTCGCCGCCGATCGCGTTCAGCGGCGAATGACACGATGCGCAATGACCGAGCCCGTCGACGAGCATCCTGCCGCGGTTCCATTGCGCGGACTGCGCGGGGTCGGGTCGATACGCGCCTTCGCGCAGGAACAGCACGTTCCAGAACGCGACCAGCGGCCGGAAGTTCAGCGGAAACACCAGGTCGTTGGCCGGTGTCGTCGCGCGAACCGGCGTGCGTGTCATCAGATACGCATACGCGGCGGCGATGTCGTCGTCCGACATCTTCGTGAAATGAATGTACGGAAACGCCGGATACAGCGGCTGGCCGTTGCGCCCGATGCCGGTGCGCAGCGCACGGGCGAATGCGTCGCGCGACCAGCGGCCGATGCCGGTCTCCGGATCCGGCGTGATGTTGGTCGCATAGATCGTGCCGAACGGCGTCGCGAGCGGCAGGCCGCCGGCGAACGGCCTGCCGTCCTTCGCGGTATGGCACACGACGCAGTCGCCCAGCGCGACGACGCGCGCGCCGGCGCGCACCAGTTGCGGATCGAACGAAGCGGGGGCGGGCGGATCGATCGGCGCGATCGACGGCCGCACCATGATGCCGATCGCGACGGCGCAGGCCGCGATCGCGATGCCGGCCGCGCCGAACCAGAGTCGTTTGTGCTTCATGCGCGCTCCAGGCGAAGCGGTGCGGCGCACGTGATGCGATACGCGGCAACACCGGACGATGCGTATCGGCCGTGCGTGGCCGTGCGGTGCGGCCGCGACCGTCTTGCGGCGCGGCGATGATTGGCGACGGGGATCAAGTTGTCACTCCAGCAGTCGATAAAGAGCGCAAGCGTCGTCCTGCGCGGCAGCTCATGAACGGCAGTCTACGCAGAGGCCGCGATCATGGCCTGAAGCGGCGCTGAAACGTTCTGAACGGTGTCCGGCCCCGGATAGACCGGGGTGCGGCGCGCGGGGCCGATGACGGGCGCGCCGTGTCACGGCGGCCCCGCGCGTCGCGTCAAGACGGGATCTCGCCGGCGACGACTTCGTCCGCGTAGCACCAGATCCAGCGCTCGCCGCGCTCGATCGAGCGGACGAGCCGATGGCCGGTGTCACGGAAATGCCGGCTCGCGTGGCGATTCGGCGACGAGTCGCAGCAACCGACGTGCCCGCAGATCAGGCACATCCGCAAATGCACCCAGCCGCTGCCCGATCGGATGCATTCCTCGCAGTAGTCCTTGTCGGTGTCGAACACGCGTGCTTCGTCGAGATGCGTACAGGCGTTGGCCATCTTGCGCTCCGATGCCGGCGCGGGAGCGACGCTCGCGGCACGGCCGGCACGAGGCCGCAAGCGGGAGGGATACGCGGCATTGTGCAGCGTCGCGTCGTGGCCGGACCTTAATTGTCATGAAGCGGCCCGTACGGCGCGCGGCGGCGGCGTACAGTCGCGAATGGGTCCGGCAGCGGCACCGGCCGAACCGCATCCGACATCGACATCATCGGGAGGCGCTCATGGATCAACCGCAACACGTGCGGATCGTCGGTCTGCCGCGCAGCAGGGACGCGTACGCGATCCGCGATTTCCTGCAGCGGCGCATGATTGCGTACGACTGGTGCGAGCTGACCTCCGACGCCGACTGCGCGCAGGTGCTCGGCATCGCGCCGCTGCGCGACATCCGGCTGCCGGTCGTGATCTTTCCGGACGGCTCGCGCCTGTACCAGCCGACCCTGGCCGAGATCGCCGCGCGGCTCGGCTGGGTCGCGCGCCCGCGCTTCGTCGAATACGACGTGTCGATCTACGGTGCGGGGCCGGCCGGGCTGTCGGCGGCGGTCTACGCGGCGTCCGAAGGGCTGCGCGCGGTCGTGATCGAGCGCGGCGCGATAGGCGGGCAGGCCGGCACGAGTTCGCTGATCGAGAACTACATGGGCTTCCCCGACGGCATCCCCGGCGCGGCGCTCGCGGAACGCGCGCGCGAGCAGGCGGTGAAGTTCGGCGTCGAGCTGCTGACGATGCGCGAGGGCGTGCATGCGACGTTCGTCGACGGCAAGATCCGCGTCGAGCTCGCCAACGGGTCGATCCTGGTCGCGCGCGCGAACATCTGCGCGACCGGCATCGAATATCGCAGCCTCGGGCTGCCGGAGGAGCCGGCGTTTCTGAATGCGGGGCTGTTTTACGGCGCCGGGTCGAGCGAAGCGCCGATGTGCGCGGGCGAGCAGGTATTCATCGTCGGCGGCGGCAATTCGGCCGGCCAGGCCGCGATGAATTTCTCGCGGCATGCGCGCCAGGTGACGATGCTCGTGCGCGGTGCGTCGCTCGCGGACACGCTGTCGCGCTACCTGATCGACCGGATCGAGCGCACGCCGAACATCGAGGTCCGCTACCGGTCGAGTGTCGCCGCGCTGCACGGCGACGGCTGGCTCGACGCGATCGAGCTTCGCTCGGCGGACGGCACGCGCGAACGGCTGCCGGCCACGCGCCTGTTCGTGTGCATCGGCGGCGCGCCAAATACCGACTGGGCGAAGGACACCGACATCATCCGCAATCCGGACGGTTATCTCGTCACCGGCGGCGACCTGTACGACTGTCCGGCGTTCGAACGCGTGTGGCCGCTCGAGCGACGGCCGTACCACCTGGAAACCAGCGTGCCGGGATCGTTCGCGGCCGGTGACGTGCGATCGGGATCGGTCAAGCGCGTCGCGTCGGCGGTCGGCGAAGGCGCGATGGCGGTGACCTTCGTGCACCGGTTTCTCGGAGAGGATGCGCATCGGCTCGCGAGCGCGTGACGCAGGTGCGGGCCGCTCGATGGATTCATCGCGCGTCCGCCTGCGGCGCGTCGCGCCATCCGTCCCGGGCGGCGCGCGCCGGCGGCGTCCACCCGCCGCCCAACGCGCGCACGAGGCTCACCGTCGCGACGGCCAGCGCCTGCCGGCTGTGAATCAGCTGGCGTCGCGCATTCAGCGCATCGCGATCGGCGTCGATGACTTCCAGATAGCTGACGTACCCGTGCGCGTAACGGCTCAACGACAGTCGCGCGGCGGCGTCCGTCGCGCGTACCGCGTCGTCGTAGCGCACGATCCGCTCCTTTTGCGCGGCGATGTCGTTGAGCGCGTCCTGCACGTCGCGCAACGCGCCGATGGCGGTGGCGCGATAGTTCGCGTCGGCTGCGTCCATGCCGGCCCGCGCGGCCGCCACCATCGCCTCGCGCTTGCCGCCGTCGAACAGCGTCAGCGCGACGTTCGCGCCGAGACTCCATAGTGAACTGTTGCGGTCGAGGAACGTGCGTAGATCGCGGGTCGCGAAACCGCCGTCGGCGGTCAGCGTCAGCGTCGGCAGCCATGCGGTGCGCGCGATGCCCAGTTCGAGCGACGCCGCATCGGCGCGCCGTGCCGCCGCGAATACGTCCGGGCGTTGGGCGAGCAGCGCGGACGGCAGCCCGGCCGGCACGTCCGGCACTTGCACGGGCACGGGGCTCGCGACGACGTCGAATGCGGTCGGCGACACGCCGGTCAGCACCGCGATGGCATCGACGAGGTTCTCGTGCAGCCGGCGGCTCTCCGCGAGATCGGCATGCGCGGTATCGAGATCGGCCGACGCGCGCAGCCCGTCGAGATCGCTCGCCGCGCCGGCCCGCACGCGGGCGGCGATCACGTCGAGCGCGGTGCGCCGCAGCCCGATCGCGCGCGTGAGCGTCTCGAGATCGTCGTCGACGTAGCGCAGCGTCAGATAGTCGACGGCCACGTCGGTCGCCACCCGCAGACGCACCGCATCGCGGTCGGCCGCCGCCTGCAGCACGTTCTGTTCGCCGATGTCCGCATCGCCGCGCAAGCGGCCCCACAGGTCGACCTCGTAGCGCGCGGCGACGGGAACCGACCAGTTGTGCATCGTGCGCTTCGGCAGCGCGTTGTCGACCGTGCCGGAGACGCGCGTGCGGCTGAACGACGGATCGACGCGCACGGTCGGCGCCAGTGCGGCATCGCGCACGCCGAACAGCGCCTGCGCCTGGTCGACGCGTGCGGCCGCCGCGCGGATATCGAGGTTGTGCGCGAGCGCGGCGTCGACGAGGGTGCCGAGTTGCGGATCGCCGAACCACGCGGGCCACGCGGCGAGCGACGGCGTGCGCGTAGCGGTCGACGGATCGGTCGACAGATCGGCATGGCGGAACCCGTCGTGTCCGACCGGCACGGGCGCGAGCGGCTGCGGCGCGATCGAGCACGCGGCGAGCAGGCTGGCGGCGAGTACGGCGGCGGCGCGCTTCATCGCGATTCGCTGCCGCCCTGCAGCGTGACGACGACCGACAACCCAGGCCGGATGCGCGGCTCCGTCGCAGCCGGGCCGTCGAGCAGTATCTTCACCGGCACGCGCTGCGTGACCTTCGTGAAGTTGCCGGTCGCGTTGTCGGGCGGCAGCAGCGCGAACTGCGCGCCGGTCGCGGGCGACAGGCTGTCGATACGGCCGGTGAACGTGCGCTGCGGCAGCGCATCGAAGCGCAGTTGCACGGCGTCGCCGGCGCGCACGTGCCGCAGCTGCGTCTCGCGGAAATTGGCCACGATCCACGGGTGCGGCTCGACTAGCGTGAGCAGCGCCTGGCCGGGCGCGACGTGCTCGCCGGTCTCGACGGTCTTCTTGCCGACGTAGCCGTCCGTCGGCGCGACGACCGCCGTGTAGCCGAGCTGCAGCAGCGCGTCGCGCAACTCGGCATCGTTCTGGCTCGCCGCGGCATCGGCTGCCTCGGCGGCGGCGGCGGCGCTGCGCCGTTGCGCATCGGCCGCCGCGACGCGTGCGCGGGCCGACTTGCGGGCGGCATCGGCCGCATCGAACTCCTGCTTCGACAGGCCGCGCGGCGTCTCGCGGGTCAGTTCGCGTGCCCGCGCGTAATCGAGTTCGGCCTTGTCGGCATCGGCGTGCGCGGACACGAGCGCCGCGTCGGCCTGCTCGATCAGCGCGTGTGCGCGGCTCGCATCGGCATGCGCCTGGGCGACGCGTGCCCGCTGCGCGGCGACCCGCACGTCGAAATCACGCCGGTCGATCTGCACGAGCGCGTCGCCGGCATGCACGAACTGGTTGTCGTCGACGAGCACGCGCTCGACCGTGCCGGCCACGCGCGGCGAGATCACGTGCAGGTGGCCGGTCACGTATGCGTCGTCGGTGCCGCGATCGCGCGCGTCGAACTCGTACACGAGCAATGCGACGAGCAGCAGCGCGAGCGTCGCGATCGCCGCGATGGCGGGCCGGCGCGAGCGTGCGGGCGCGGCAGGCGGCGCCGGCGAAGCAGCCGGCGTAGTGGAAGAAAGATTCGGTGAGGGTGAGGTCATCAGAATCTGCTCCGAGAGCCCCCGCCATTGATGGCGGGAAGGAAAGGAATGCTGTTGACAGGCAGCTTCTTCGACGGGTTAGGATCACCGGCATGATCCTTGTCTACCGCTACCGCGTGAAGTCGCTCAACGGATTGCTGAACAAGCAGAGCCGTGCGGTGAACTACGTCTGGAACTTCTGCAATGACACGCAGAAGCACGCGCTCAAGTGGAGCAAGAAGTGGCCAACGGGATTCGATCTGAACATGTTGACGACGGGCAGCAGCAAGGAACTCGGCATCCACTCCGGCACGATCAACGCGACGTGCGAGCAATATGCGAAGTCGCGCAGTCGGTACCGTCGCCCGTACCTGCGTTATCGCGGCAGGAAGTCGCTGGGCTGGGTGCCGCTGAAGGGGCGTGACCTGAAGCGCGAGGGCGAAGCGTTTCGTTTCGCCGGCAACACCTTCCGCGTGTTCAACAGCCAACCGCTTCCCGAAGGCAAGATCAAGGACGGGACCAACTTTGCGCAGGATGCGCGCGGCAACTGGTTTCTCAACATCGTGATCGAGATGTCCGATGTGCAGGCCCGCCCGATCCGTTCCGGTGTCGGCATCGATCTCGGCCTGAAAGACTTCGCCACACTTTCGACCGGCGAGAAGCTGCCCAATGACCAGTTCGGTCGACGAGCAACGGAAAAGCTGGCGAAAGCGCAACGAGCGCGAAAGCACAAGCGACATATCGCGAAGCTGCACGCCAAGGTGGCGAATGCCCGTGCCGATTTCCAGCACAAGCTCGCACTCGATCTGGTGCGGCGGTTCGATTACATCGCGGTCGGCAACGTGTCGGCCGCGAAACTCGCCAGAACCAGGATGGCGAAGAGCGTCTACGACGCGTCCTGGTCGTCCTTCCGAGACAAGCTCCGCTACAAGGCGATCGCGCACGGAGCCACGTTCGAGGAAGTCGACGAAAGCGGTTCGACCCAGTCCTGCTCGGCGTGCGGATCGAAAGACAGCACGACGCGGCCGAAAGGTATCGCGGGACTGAGAATAAGAGAGTGGGCCTGCAGTGACTGTGGTGTCGAGCATGATCGTGATATCAATGCTGCGCTGAACATTCTCCGATGCGGACGTGCATCGCCAGGTGTGGGAATTTTCCGCCTTTAGGCGGAAGAGGACGTCAACGTACGGACGGGATTCGGCGCATCGCGTTATGCTTGCGCCAGCTTGACAGCGGGGAGCCGCTTGACGATGAACACCACGTTTGCGACCGGTCGTGCCGCGCCGGCGGCGGCCTCCGACATCCCGACGTTCCGCTCGATCGCCGCGATCGCGGCCGTATTGCTCGGCGCGATCATCGCGACGGTGACCTCGCGCATCACGTCGCTCGGGCTCGCCGACGTGCGCGGCGCGCTCGGCGTCGGCTTCGACGAAGGCGCGTGGATCAACACCGCGTTCACCGCGTCGCAGATGTTCGTCGGGCCGCTGGCGATCGCCGCGGCATTCATGTTCGGCACGCGCCGCGTGCTGGTCGCGGGCGCCGTCGTGTTTCTCGGCGCCGAAACCGTGCTGCCGCTCTGCACGCAGTTCGGCGCGTTCGTCGTGTTCCAGGCGATCGCGGGGCTCGCGTCCGGCGTGTTCGTCCCGCTGACGGTCGGCTTCGTCGTCCGGACGCTGCCGCCGCGGCTCATTGCGTTCGGCATCGCCGCGTATGCGATGAATCTCGAGATGTCGCTGAACCTGTCGGCCACGCTCGAGGGCTGGTACAGCGAACACCTGAGCTGGCGCTGGCTGTTCTGGCAGAACGCGGTGCTGACGGTGCCGTTCATCGCGTGCCTGCTGCTGTCGCTGGCGGACGAGCCGGTCAAGCGCTTCGCGTCCGGCCTCGATGCGCGCGGGATGCTGCTCGGCGCCGGCGGCTTCGCGTGCCTGTGCGTCGCGCTCGACCAGGGCGAACGGCTGTTCTGGCTGCAGTCGCCGCTGATCGTCGCGCTGCTCGCGCTCGGCATCCTGATGGTCGCCGCGTTCCTGATTCACGAGCTCGCGTCGCCGCGCGCCGGCCTCGATCTCGGCTATCTCGCGCGGCCGAACGTCGCGCTGCTGATCGTGCTCGTCGGCCTCGTGCGCTTCACCGTGCTCAATACGAGCTTCATCCCGTCGCTGTTCCTCGCCAGCACCTACGGGCTGCGGCCGTTGCAGATCGGCGATACGCTGCGCTGGATCGCGATCCCGCAGTTGCTGTTCGCGCCGTGCGTCGCGCTGCTGCTGCAGCGCGTCGATCCGCGCCGGCTGATCGTGGCCGGCTTCGTGACGGTGGCGATCGCGTTCGCGCTCGGCGCGCGCCTCACGTCCGCGTGGGCCGAACCCGACTTCATTCCGTCGCAACTGCTGCAGGCGCTCGGGCAGACGATGGCGCTGACGTCGGTGATCTTCTTCTTCGGCAAGCACGTGACGGCCGAACACGCGTTGACGTTCGGCGCGGTCGTGCAGACGACGCGTCTGCTGAGCGGGCAGCTCGGCACGACGTCGATCGCGGTGATTCAGCGGATCAGGGAGGGTACCCATTCGAATCTCGTCGGTCTGCATGTGTCGCTGTCGGATCCCGAGACGCTCGAGCGGCTGCGCGCCGGTGCAACCTCGCTGGTGACGCACGGCGCCACGGTCGCGACCGGCAACCAGGCCGCCTACGCGCTCGTCGATCGGGCGGTGCGCGTGCAGGCGACCACGCTCGCGCTGGCCGACAATTTCCGCGTGGCGATGGCGTTCGCGCTCGCCGGTGCGCTGATCGGCCTCCTGTTGAGGCCGGTGCGGGTGCAGTGAGCGCGCCGCGGCTGAATTTTTCTGAAAAATCCTGAACGGCACGTCTGCCGAAGCGGTATGTGCGCCGCGACGGCAGACGGCGCGCTTACGCCTGCAGGAACGCGAGCAGCTCGGCGTTGATGCGATCGGCGTTCACGACGCACATGCCGTGCGACCCGCCTTCGATCACCTTCAACTGCGCGTGCTTGACGATCTTCGACGACAGCCGGGCCGAATCGTCGATCGGCACGATCTGGTCGTCATCGCCGTGCAGCACGAGCGTCGGCACGTCGATCTTCTTCAGGTCGTCCGTGTAGTCGACTTCCGAGAACTCCTTCACGCACAGATACTGGCCGTGAATGCCGCCCATCATGCCCTGCGACCAGAACGCGTCGATCGTGCCCTGCGACGGCTTGGCGTTCGGGCGGTTGAACCCGAAGAACGGCACCGCGAGATCCTTGTAGAACTGCGAACGGTTCTCGGCGACGTTCTTGCGGATGCCGTCGAACACGTCCATCGGCAGGCCGCCGGGATTGGTCGGCGACTTCACCATCTGCGGCGGCACCGCGCCGATCAGCACGGCCTTCGCCACGCGCTTCGTACCGTGGCGGCCGATGTAGCGCGCCACTTCGCCGCCGCCCGTCGAGTGGCCGACGAGCGTGGCTTCGCGCACGTCCAGTGCGTCGAGCAGGGCGGCCAGATCGTCCGCGTACGTGTTCATGTCGTTGCCGCGCGACGGCTGGCTCGAACGGCCGTGGCCACGACGGTCGTGCGCGATCACGCGATAGCCGTGCTGCACGAGGAACAGCATCTGCGCGTCCCACGCGTCCGCACACAGCGGCCAGCCGTGCGAGAACACGACCGGGCGGCCGGTGCCCCAGTCCTTGAAGTAGATCTGCGTGCCGTCCTGGGTGGTGATCGTGTTCATCGAATGGGCTCCTGGGTGAGCTGAAGCGGCGCTGCGGGCGGGGGTGCCGGCCGCGGCCGCCATCGCGGGCAGCGCGGCGGCCGCGACGGCCGTCGCGCCGGCAAGCAGCATGTCGCGGCGGCGCGCCGACGAAACGGCGTCGGTCTGTTCTGGGTGCATCTGGACTCCTGAAATATGCGGCGCAACGATGCCGCGCGGGATGGTGGATCGGTGACGACCGGCCGCGGCCATCCCGCCGGCAGCCGGTTTGCTCGCGTCGTCGCGCGCCGATTCGTGCGGCGCGGACGAACGAATGCCGTCGGGAGCGTATCGCGGTGCAACGTGCGCCGTACTGAAATCCGGCTGAATTTTCTTGAACGCGCCGCGCCGCGGAGGGAAGTCCGCCGGGCTGCAGAAGAATTAAGCGCGCGACCGGGACTCTTCAGCGCGCGGCGACTATCGTCGACATCGGATCATCCGCGCACGTTTCGCGTCGCGCGCACGGATCCGCCCGCACCGTCCGTCACTCGCCTGGAAATGCCGCCATGGATGCCTTCAATCGCTGGGAGCACATGATCACGTCGCTCGGGCCGCCTTCCGTGGCGGCCGTCCGGTCGATGCCGATGCCGCGCGCGCGACAGGCGGACGGCCCGCGCCGCGGCCATCGCGGCGAGGCGCCGACGCCGTCGAGCGGCGACATACGCCGCCGCAGCGCGATCGTCACCGCCGAGCGGCAGACCGATTCGTCGATGCTGGTTTCGTGGAGCGACCCGACGCACTGCCGCTACGACGAGCAGCGCTGGATCAGCGCGAAGGCGCGCGGGCTCGGGCGATGCGCGCTCACCGGCGGGACGATCCGGGTCGGCGATGCGATCTACAAGCCCCAGTGGCGCGGCGCGAAACGGCCGGCGAACTGCCGCGAAATGATCCTGGCGTCGGCGCTCGACGTATTCGCCGCGCGACAGTCCCGGCCATGACGCCGGCAGCGCGGCGCTGCGCCGGTTGCGACCGGCGCGATACATCGTGAAGCCGCCAACCGCGGAACGGAGGCGACTGCGACATGCTCGCCGATACCGCGCGCCGAATGGACGCTGTTCGCCCAGGCCCGATCGCACGCCCCCTCGAAGCGGGAATCGTTCCGCCATCGGTGCAGAGCGATGAGCGACCGGCGCAACACGCGGAGCCTGCGCTCCTTCGATCGACCGGCGAATCAAAAAAAGGAAAATACGTCGATTTTTTCAGAACCGGCAGTCGTATCGTCTGATATATGGAAATCACATTTACAAACGAATCGGCAATTCGCACGTGAATCGTGCGCTGCCGTGCTGTTCCTGCCGCATGGCGGTGCGTGCGGCCACGCGCGTGCGGCACATCGTCACGGCGTTTTTCGTCATTTCAAAAAATTCGATCGCTTCATTCTGATAATTTGAATCATTCTGCTACGCAAATACCGTAGCATTGACGCGAAAGCGGTGAACGGGTTTAAATCGTGCGCCGTTGAATGTCACCATCAAGAAAATGCGATGATCCGAATTGGAACACTTCACGTTTTTCTCGACAGACGTGAAATTCGTTCGAACGGCAAGCTGTTGCGCATCGGTAGCCGCGCATTCGAGATTCTCGAGCTGTTGATTCGGGCGAACGGCGCACTGGTATCGAAAGACGAAATCATGCAGCGCGTGTGGCCGCACACCGTGGTGGAAGAAAACAACCTGCAGGTGCATATCGCGTCGCTGCGCAAGGCGCTGGCCGACGACCGGAACCTGATCGTGACGGTGCCGGGCCGCGGCTATCGGCTCGTCATCGAGCAACCTGACGACGACGGTGCGCCCGTGCGCCCCGCGATGTCGCGGCCGTCCATCGCGCCCGGCGCGCTGTTCGGCCGCGAACGCATGGTCGACGAGGTGCTGGCCGCGTTGCAGGACGCACGCATCGTGACGCTGGTCGGCGCGGGCGGCATCGGCAAGACGCGCGTCGCGATCGAAGCGGCCGCGCGCGCGGATGCGCGTTTTCCTGAAGGCACCGTGTTCGTGTCGCTCGCGACGGTCGCGTGCCCGCGCTTCGTGCCGGATGCGCTCGCGGGCGCGTTCGGCATCGCGCAGCCGACCGGCGCGCTGACCCTCGAAGCGGTGCTCGCCGCGGTCGCACGCCGCCGGATGCTGCTCGTGCTCGACAATTGCGAGCACCTGCTCGATGCCGCGGCGCGGATCGCGAGCGCGCTGACCGATGCGGACGACGGGCTGTGCGTGCTCGCGACGAGCCGGGAATCGCTGCGCATCCACGGCGAGCGCGTGTGCCCGGTGCTGCCGCTCGACGTGCCGGACGAAGGCGCGGCCGAACACGATGCGATGCGCGCGAGCGCCGTGCAGTTGTTCGCCGCACGCGCCCGCGCGGCCGATCCGCGTTTTCCGCTCGATGCGCGCAGCCTGTCGCTGATGGCGTCGGTCTGCCGCCGGCTCGACGGCCTCCCGCTCGCGATCGAACTGGCCGCGGCGCGGGCCGCCGTGCTCGGCATCGACGTGCTGGCCGCTCATCTCGACGATCATTTCCGGCTGCTGACGGGCGGGTTTCGCACCGCGCTTCCGCGCCATCAGACCTTGCAGGCGATGTACGACTGGAGCGACCGGCTGCTGGGCGATGCCGAGCGCCGGCTGTTGCGATGGCTCGGCGTGTTCCGCGACGGCTTCTCGATCGAGGCCGTGCGCGCGGTGGTCGGCCCGAACGGGCTGGCCGGCGCCGACCTGCTCGATACGATCGCGGGCCTCGTGTCGAAATCGCTGCTGATCCTCGAGACCGCGCACGGCGCGCCGCGCTACCGGTTGCTGACGACCACGCGCGCGTATGCGCAGCAGCAGCTCGACGCGCACGGCGACGGCGCGGCGGCCGCGCGCGCGCACGCCGGCTATTTCCTCGAGTTGTTCCGGCAAGCGGCGCATGGCGGTGGTGCGCAGGGCGGCGATCAAGGCGGCTCCACGCGGCTCGAGGCGGTACGGCGTGAGCTCGGCAACCTGCGTGCCGCGCTCGACTGGGCATTCTCGGCGAACGGCGATACGGCGCTCGGCGTCGCGCTCGCGGCTGTCGCGGTGCCTTGCCTGTTCGACCTGTCGCTCGTCGACGAATGCCGCGAACGGGCGCGCGTGGCGCTCGATGCGATGCGCGACGCCGACACCACGGCAGAGGCCGCCGATGCGCGCGTGCGCTTGCTCGCCGCGTATGCGGCCGCGCTCGCGCATACGGCCGGATCGACGCAGGCGGTGCACGACGCGTGGTCGGAAGTGCACGCGCTCGGCTTCGATGCGACCGAGGCGGAGCTGCCGGCGCGCGACGGCTGACGGCGGATCGGCGGGGTGCCTGCCGCGCTTCAGAACGTTTCAGCGCGGCGTAAGGACACAGGCGCGCGGCACGCGTAGATTGCGAGCGTAAGGCGCGGCCACCCCGCACGCTTGCGTGGCGATCCGGTGCGCGCGCCGAGATATCGCGACGCCATCCGCCAAGCGGGCGTCGCGACACGAGCGGCGCCTCCCGCGCCGCCGCGTGCCCGCCCAACCGGACGAACCGCCGCATGAAACTTCCCGAATCCGACCTTTCCCGCCACGCGACCGACCTCGGCCTGCTGTTCCTGCGCGTCACCGCCAGCGTGCTGCTGCTCGTGGTTCACGGCTTGCCCAAAGTCCTTCACTACACGTCGGAAGCCGCCGCCATCGAGGATCCGTTTCATCTCGGCCGCACGCTGTCGATCCTGTTCGCGATCTTCGCGGAAGTCGTGTGCCCGGTCTTCATGATCGTCGGCGTATGGCCGCGGCTGGCCGCGTTGCCGGTGATGATCATCACGCTCGTCGCGCTGGTGTTCGTCCATCCCGACTGGTCGCTGCGCGACGCGCAGTTCGCGTGGATGCTGCTGATCCTGTTCGGCACGATCGCGATCGCGGGCGCCGGCCGCTATGCGTTGCCGGGCGTGGTACGCCGGCACGAATAGCGTGGCCGCGGGCGCGCCCGCGCCCAGCCTCTCGTCGCAGCGGCGCCGGCCCGACCGTCATGCTGCCGTCGCCATCGTTCCATTCCGTTCCGCTTCGTTTCGACATGCTGAATCTTTCCGACACGGCGCTCTACGGCGCGCCGATCGTGCTGGCCGATCTCGTCGCGTGGCGCCTGTTCGGGCGCGGCCGCGGCGCGACGCGGGCGGTGTGGCGCTGCGCGGCCTTCGCCGCACTGACCGCCGTGCTGTTCGCGCACGGCGTGAGCCCGCTCGCCGTTCCCGCGTCGGCCACCGGCCTCGACCGCATCGCGCTCCAGGCCATCTGCATCGCGTGGTGGCTGCAATGCGCGATCGTCTTCAGCCTGCTGCTCGATCATCTGCTGTTGCCGCCCGCGTGGCGCAGCCAGCGGCTCTTTCATGACATCGCCGCGGGCGTCGTGTTCGGCGCGGCCGTGGTCGCCGCGCTGGGCTACGTGCTCGGCCTGCCGTTGAGCGGCGTCGTCGCGACGTCCGGCGCGGTGGCAGTGATCCTCGGTCTCGCGCTGCAGAACACGCTGAACGACGTATTCTCCGGGCTCGTGCTGAACACCACGCAGCCGTTTCGTCTGAACGACACCGTGTCGATCGGCGAGATCGAAGGGCGGATCGTCGAGAGCAACTGGCGGGCGACGAAGCTGATCGACAGCCTCGGCAACCTGGTGGTCGTGCCGAACAGCGCCGCGGCCCGCGCCACCATCGTGAACCTCAGCGAACCGTCCGGCCTGCACGGCGTGACGCTCACGCTCGACGTCGATCCCGCGGTGCGGCCGGCGGTCGTGGTCGGCGCGCTCGAGCGCGCGGCGGCCAGTTCGCTCGACGTGCTCGCGCGCCCCGCGCCCGTTGCCGTCGTGAAGGCGTTCGGCACCAACGCGATCCGCTACGAGCTTCTCGGTTACGTCGACGCGCTGCAGAAGACGACGGCCGTGCGCAACGCGCTGTACGATCTCGCACATCGGCATCTGGCCGCGGCGGGCACCGCATGGCGGCCGCTCGCGAGCACCGTGCCGGCAGCGGCGGCGGACGGGCGCGATGGGCACGACGGGCACGATCGGCGTGACGTATCGCGCCGGTTGCTGCTGTTGCGTGCGGTGGACCTGTTCGCGCACGTCGACGGTGACGATCTCGCCGCGCTGGCCGATGCGCTGGTCTCGCGTTCGTTCGGCCAGGGCGACGTGATCTATGCGTCGAATTCGGATACGCGCGTGCTGACGATCGTCGAATCCGGCGTCGCGGCCGTATTCGTGCCGGGCCCGGCGGGCGACGTCGAGGTGCGGCGCATGGCGCCTGGAGACGCGATCGGACAATCGGTCGTGCTGGCCGGCACGCGCCTGCATGCGACCGTGCATGCGGTGACCGCGATGACCGTCCTGCAACTGCGCAGCGACGACCTGTCGGCGCTGATCCGCAGGAAGCCGGAGCTCGGCAGGTTGATGTGCGAATCGGTGACCGAGCACATCGCGGCCGAGGAAAGGATGATGATCCCGCCGGTCGAGAAGGCACACGCTTCATTCAGCCTGATCGCGTGGCTCGAGAAGGAAATGAAACGCGTGCACGATTCGATCGTCTGACGCGGGGCAGTGACCTTCGCCGGCGCTGAACGCGATCAGGTGAGCTGCAAGAGGCGATCGACGAGGTCGGGGCGATCGAGTTGCTCGACCCACCACAGGAGTGCACGGCCGGCCTCGTCGCTGCGCCACGCGAGATAGCAATGCGTGGTGTCGCGCATGCCGGTCACGCGACGGGCGACGAGCTTGCCGTCGGCGATCGCGCGGGCGGCGAGGCATTCCGGCAGCGTGCCCACCGCCAGCCCTTCGCATTGCGCATCGAGCTTGGCCGCGAGCGTCGGCACCGCGAGCGTCGGCTGGCCCGCATCGATCGCAACCGATTGCGGCGGCAACTCGCGCGACGTATCGCTGATCACCGCGCCGCGATACTGGACGACCGTTGCCATCGACAGCGGCTCGGGAAGCGCGGCGAGCGGGTGGGTCGGCGCAACGGCGAACACGTGTTTCAGCGCGCCGATCGGGCGCGCGATGATGTTCGGCAGTTCGGGCGGCGCGCCGGCGGCGCCGACGACGAGATCCGCGCGGCGCGAGATCAGCGCGTCCCAGGCACCGCCGAGCACTTCGGTCGACAGCCGCAGCCGCGTGTCCATCTCGAGCGCATAGAACCGGTGCACGAACGGCCACATCGCATCGAACGGCAGGATCTCGTCGATACAGATGCGGACCTCGGTTTCCCAGCCTTCCTGCGCGCGCTGTGCCTTCATCTCCAGTTGTTCGGCCGCATGCAGGAGCCGCCGGCCTTCCTCGACGACGATGCGGCCCGCGTGCGTGAGCTTCGCGCGTCGTCCGCTGCGGTCGAACAGCATGACGCCGAGATCGCTCTCGAGTTTTTGTACCAGGTAGGTCAGGGCGGACGGCACGCGATGCAGCAGTTCCGCGGCTTCGGCGAACGTGCCGGTACGGTCGATCGCATCCAGTGCTTCGAGCGCTTCGAATGACAGCTTCATCGCGAGTTCCGGTAGGGGCGGCTGGCGCATCATACCAGCGCGTGCCGCGCGAGGGCAGCGCGCGTCATCGTGCTTTGCTAGACTGACGCGCGTCGTCGTTCATTGCACGCCTCCATTCATGACTGCCCCCCAGCCGGACAACGCTTCTTCCGATTTCATCCCGGCCGATGTCAGGCAAACCATCGTCGCGCAAGCGTTGCCGAAGGGGCAGGTCGGCATCGTCCGGCTGAAGACGCTGCGGCGCAACAGCGGGCTCACCGCGCCTTACGAACTCGAGCATTCTGATCTCATCGTGCTGCAGTTGCGCCCGTTCGGTGAACAGGATCTGTGGCTCGACGGCCGCCGCGCGCCGTTCGTCCCGTATGGCGCGGGCACGGTCACGATTCACGATCTCGACCGCAACTGGGTGGCCGATCTGAAGGGCGCGTTTGACTGCATGCATTTCCACATGCCGCGCCCGCTGCTCGAGGAAACGGTGGACGACCTCGGCGGCCGGCAACGGCCGCGGCTTTACCTGCCGCCTCATCTGAGCGCGCACGACCCGATCATCCATTCGCTCGGCCAGTCGCTGCTGCCCGCGCTCGCGCGGCCGGGCGAGGCGTCGCAGATCTTCATCGATCACGTCGGGCTCGCGTTTCAGGCGCACGTGGCCCACCGTTACGGCGGCGTCAGCGAGCGACGGGAAAAGACGTACGGGAAACTCACGCCGTCGCAGGCGCGCCGTGCGAAGGAATTGCTGCTCGAGCATCTCGACGGCAACCTCGGGCTGGCCGACGTGGCGCGTGCATGCGGCCTGTCTCGCAGCTATTTCGTGAAGGCGTTTCATCAGACGACCGGGCTGCCGCCGCATCGCTGGCTGATCGTGCAGCGTGTCGAACGGGCGAAGGAGTGGATGCGCAATCCGAACCTGCCGTTGAGCATGATTGCCGACGCGTGTGGTTTTGCCGATCAGAGTCACTTCTCGCGGACCTTCACGCGCCTGACCGGCGTCAGCCCTCGCCGCTGGCGTGCGGACAATACCTGAGCGTCGTGATGCGGGGCCGGGCAGGTTTCCGTGATGGCGGGTGGGCCGTTGCCCCGGGCAATCGAACCTGCCAGGCGCGCGCCCATTCGAATGCGCAGCAGACGCTGAGCGCAGCGTGCTTATGCGTAAAAGCCGATCAGCATGTCGAGATTGCGTTGCGCGTGCGGCTCGAGCGGCGCGAATTCCGCCGATCGAAACAACGGGGCCTGCGCGCGCAGATGCTCGAGCGCTTGCCTGCGGCCGGCGCGGAAGGCTGCCGACGGCGCATCGGGATCCTGCGCCCACTCGCGCGCGATCGCGCGGTCGTATTCACGGAGCCGGTCGGGTGCGGCCGCGAGGATCGCGAGATCGGCGTCGAGAAAAATTTGCGCGGCGCGCTGCAATTCCGGATCGACGGCGAACCTGTCAGGCAGCCGGTGCGACTTCGTCGCCAGCACCAGGTCGCGGGCCACGGACACGTGCGATGCATGCGCATGCAACCACGCTGCGTCGCAATGCGCGTGCGTGACCTGCGCGAGCCATTGCGCGCTGAGCGCTTCGTTGTCCGCATACGCCGGCAGTGTCGTCGCGTAGACGATATCGTGCGCCCACACGGCGAGCTCGATGGCCGGCCACAGCGGGTCCGCACGATACGGCGCGAGGTGCGCGAACAGTTCCGCCAGATGGGCGAGCGTGTGATAGAAGCGCTGCGGCTCGCCGTACGCGCGCTCGACGAGCGGCCACACGGCCGTCGTGCCGAAGCAGGCGTCGCAGGCGGCGCGCAGCGTGCGCGCGATATCGGGATCGAGGGCGTTCATGGCGGCGATCGGCTCGGGCGGGCGATGCGCGCAGCATAGCAAACGTGGCCGCGAGCAGGCATGCCGCTTGCTCACGCGCAGGGATTGCACCGTATCGGAGGTTGCCATGAAACGAATCTGGCCGCGCTGCCCGCTGCTCGCGATCTGGGCGGTCGGGGCGCTCGCGCTGTCCGCGGACTTCGCCTCGGCGGCGCCCGACGTCTCGATCAGCCGCGCGGATGACGGAACGACCGCGGCCGGGCAGCCGGTGAGCCAGTACACGCTGGCGAACCAGCGCGGCGTGACGCTGAAAGTCATCACGTACGGCGCTATCGTGACCTCGCTCGACGTGCCGGACCGCGCCGGCCACGTTGCCGACATCGTGCTCGGCTTCGATTCGCTGCACGACTACGAAGCGCACAACGGCAACATCCATTTCGGCGCACTGATCGGCCGGTATGCGAACCGCATTGCCGGCGGGCGGTTCCCGCTCGATGGCCGGACGTGGACGCTGCCGGTCAACGACGGGCCGAACACGCTGCACGGCGGCCCCGGCAGTTTCGACGCGAAGGTATGGACGGTCACCGGTACGCACAGCGACGCGAGCGGTTCGAGCGTCACGCTGCGCTACGTGAGCCCCGACGGCGAGAACGGCTTTCCCGGCACGTTGACGACCGACGTGACCTACACGCTGACGCGTGACAACCAGATCCGCATCGACTATCGCGCCACGACCGACAAGGATACGGTCGTCAACCTCACCAACCACAGCTACTTCAATCTGGCCGGGCACGCCGGCGGCAACGTCGAGCGGCAACTGATCGAGATCGCCGCCTCGCGCTTCACGCCGACCGACGATACGTCGATTCCGACCGGGCAACTGGCGAGCGTGGCGGGTACGCCGATGGATCTGCGCCAGCTGACGCCGATCGGTGCGCATTTGCGCGACGCGGATCCGCAGCTCGTCATGGCACATGGGTACGACCAGAACTGGGTGCTCGACCAGGGCGGCCAGCCGGCGCCGGCGTTTGCCGCGCGCGCCTATGACCCGGCGTCGGGGCGTTTTCTCGAGTTGTACACGACGCAGCCGGGGCTGCAGTTCTATACGGCCAACGGATTGAACGGCAGCGTCGCGGGCAAGGGCGGGACGGTCTATCGGCAAACCGATGCGTTCGCGCTCGAGGCCGAGCATTTTCCCGATTCGCCGAATCATCCGGCATTCCCGACGACGGTGCTCAAGCCCGGCGAGACGCTGCACGAAGTGACGGTGTGGCGGGTGGGGGCGCGATGAGCCGGGGCGCGGCCCGGATCGTCTCCGCTACAGGTTGACCACGCCGCGCCCGAGTTCGATCACGCGCCCACCCACGCCGATCTCGCCGCTCGCACTGACCGACAACCGCAATCGACAAGGCCGGCCGATAGCGTCCCCCTGTTCGACCTGAAACGCGGCCGGCAGGTCACGCTGCATCGCAAGCAGCCACCCGCCCAGGTTTGCGCAGGCCGACCCGGTGCCCGGGTCTTCCGAGACGCTGCCTTGCTTCACGAAGAAGTAGCGTGATACCACCGTCCCCGGGCGCTCGGCATCGAACGCGAAGACGTAGGCGGTCTTGCGGCCGAGGCTGCTGGTCGGCCAGATATCGAGGCAGGCGCCGTCGGGCTGCGCGCGGCGCACGGCGGCGGGATCCTTGAGCGCGACCAGCATCTGGTCGGCGCCGGTGTCGACCCAGATCGGCGACGTGAGCAGATCGTCTTCCGCGAGCCCCAGCAAGGTCGCCGTCCGGGCGTCGGACAATTCGCACGGCGCCGTCTTCGGCATGCCTGCGTGCGGCGCGGTGAACGTCCACACGTCGTCATGCGCGCTCACGTCGACCACGCCGGCATTGAATTCGAGCGCGAGCGCATTGCCCGCACGCTGCAGGTCGCGCACGACATGCGCGGTGCCGAGCGTCGGATGACCCGCAAAGGCCATCTCATGGCCCGGCGTGAAAATGCGAACCCGCGCATGGGCGCGCTCCGACGGCAGCACGAAGGTCGTTTCGGACAGGTTGAACTGCACCGCGAGCGCCCGCATGGTCGCGTCGTCCATGCCGCGCGCATCGTCGAATACGCAAAGCGGGTTGCCGCCGAAAGTCGATTCGGCGAATACGTTCAGCAGACGAAAGGCGTAGGAAGGCATTTGAATCTCGTGTGGGTTCGGCAGTCGACGGACCGAGGGGCCACGTTTATCGACGGCTCGCGGCAGAGCGGCGGCGGCATGCCGTCGTGATGCAATGCGTCATTGTGCCCGCAAGATGCGATGAAGGGGCGGCATACGGGCGGTCCGCAATTCATGCATGATCAGGGTTCTCCGGTTGGCCGACGGAGATTCGATTTGATCGTTCAACTATCCGCAACGTGCAGGTTCAAGCGTGGAAGGGGAAGACATGGGATCTGACGAAGGCGCTTCGAATACTGGTGGCGCTCAGGTGAGTACCGACTCGCCCCAACCGCTCCTGGACGCGATCGTCCGTGGCGTCGAAGGCCACGGCATCCCTGCCGACACCGATTGGCCGACCGCGAAGCAACTCCTCGCGGACAACGATGGCCAGTGGAAATTCTCGGCAGTGCTGGTCGCGATCGTCGCGCGGCGCGAGCCGACGATCCTGTTGACCCTGCGCGCGTCGGACCTCAGCGAATACTCGTCGCATGTGAGTTTTCCGGGCGGGCGCCCGGCCGAGTCCGACCGCGATATCGGCACGACCGCCTTGCGCGAGGCATTCGAGGAAATCCGCCTCGCGCCTGATGCGGTCCGCGTGGCCGGCAGCTTGCCGATCCACAAAACCAGAAAGCGCCATCACGCGATCTTTCCCGTGATCGGCATCGTGCCGGACACGGCGAAATGGGAGGCGGCGCCTGCGGAGGTCGCGGAGATCTTCGAGTTTCCGTTCGCCGTGCTGCTGAATCCGGATCTGCTGCGGCAATACACGGACGGCGAGCGCACTGGCGCGTGGTACTGGGCGGAGCAGACGCAGGACATCTGGGGCGTGACGGCGCTCATCCTGAGATCGCTCGCCGCTCTGGTACGCGATGCCATGCGTTGACGCCATGCGTGACGGTCGCCCGCCGACGCACGTCAATGCGACGACACGAATGGCGCATCCTCGAAGGCTTCCGGAATCGCGAAGCTGTCGCGCATGCGCTGCGTTTCCTTCGCCGGCGTCAGGCCGAACAGGCGCTTGAATTCGCGGCTGAACTGCGACGGGCTCGCATAGCCGACCGCGTAACCGGCCGCCTCCGCCGTCAGGTCCTCGCGCACCATCAGCAAGCGCGCCTGATGCAGCCGCGTCGACTTCAGGTACTGCATCGGCGACACCTGCGTGATCGCCTTGAAGTGACTGTGAAAGCTCGGCACGCTCATGCCGGCTGCGTCGGCCAGTTGCGGCACGTCGAGCGGCTGCGCGTAATCGGCATGGATCACGCGCAGTGACCGGCCGATCCTTCCGAACTGCCCGCGCATCGCCAGCGCGCTGCGCATCGCGCTGCCCTGCGCGCCGGTGAGCACGCGGAAATACAGCTCGCGCAGCAGGGCCGGGCCGAGCACCGCGGCGTCGAGCGGCCGGTGCATCGCCTCGACGAAACGCAGTACCGACGCGTGCATCGTCGCATCCATCGGCGTCGACATCATGCTCCTGGGCGCCTGCACGGGCTCCGCCGTCCCTTCGCGGTCGATCTGCGCCGCGAGTTCGGCGGCCATCGTGAAATCGAGGTGCAGATACAGCGCGAGCAGCGGGCGCTCGGGCGTGGCGTCGGTTTCCATGCTGAACGGCACGGGCACGGACACCGCCAGGTAGTGATGTTCGTCGTACAGGTAGCGCTCGCCGCCGAAGTAGCCGCGCTTGCTGCCCTGGCACACGATCACGATGCCCGGGTCGTACAGCACCGGCGTGCGCGACAGCGCGCGGTTCGAACGCAGGATGCGCACGCTCGGCAGCGCCGTCAGGTTGTAGCCTTCGTCGGGCGCCAGCGTGCGTAGCAGCGCCACCAGGCGCTTCCGGTCGCGCGGCGGCAGCGACGGGGATCGGGCGGGGAGGGGATCGGCGCTCATAGTTTTGTGCAAGAAAATCAGCGGAATCGGGCTTATTCGACGGGGTTCGTCAGACTAGTATGCATGCTCCAATCGACATTCGGGAGAAGCTCACATGGCATCCGGCAAGCTCATGCTCATTACCGGCGTCAGCAGCGGCTTTGGCCGCGCGCTCGCGCAGGAGGCCCTCGCGGCCGGTTACACGGTGGTCGGCACCGTGCGAAGCGCGCAGGCGGCGCAGGATTTCGACGCGCTGTCCGCGCAGGCGTTCGCGCGGGTGCTCGACGTGACCGACTTCGACCGCATCGACGGCGTCGTGGCGGAAATCGAGGCGAACGTCGGGCCCGTCGACGTCCTGGTGAACAACGCCGGCTACGGGCACGAAGGGATCATGGAAGAGGCGCCGCTCGCGGAGATGCGCCGGCAGTTCGACGTGAACGTGTTCGGCGCGGTCGCGATGATGAAGGCGGTCATACCTTACATGCGCGAGCGGCGGCGTGGCCACATCCTGAACATCACGTCGATGGGCGGCCACATCACGATGCCCGGCATCGCGTACTACTGCGGCAGCAAGTTCGCGCTGGAAGGCGTGACCGAAACCGTCGGCAAGGAGCTGGCGCCGTTCGGCATCGCGGTGACGGCCGTGGCGCCGGGGTCGTTCCGCACCGACTGGGCCGGCCGCTCGATGGCGCGCACGCCGCGCTCGATCGCCGACTACGACGCGCTGTTCGACCCGATCCGCCAGGCGCGCGAAGAGAAGAGCGGCAAGCAACTGGGCGATCCGGCGAAGGCCGCGCGGGCGATGCTCGCGGCGATCGCGGCGGACCACCCGCCCGCGCACCTGCTGCTCGGCAGCGACGCGCTGCGGCTCGTACGTGGAAAATTGGCGGCGCTGGACGCGGAAATCCGCGCGTGGGAGGCCGTGACGGTGTCGACGGATGGTTGACGCGCGGCCCCGCACGATCGTTCGCCCGTAGCGGGTTCGTCCACGTCGTCGACATCGTCGACGGTCATTCGCAACTTGGCATCCTCGTTTAACAAACCTGTCCGATAATGGCTGCCGGCCAGTGCGCCGTTCATCCACCTCACAGGAGTCATCGCGATGCCATACGTCACAACGAAGGATCACGTCGAGATCTTTTACAAGGACTGGGGCCCGAAGGACGCGCAGCCCATCGTCTTCCATCATGGCTGGCCGTTGTCCTCGGACGACTGGGACGCGCAGATGCTCTTCTTCGTCCAGAAGGGCTATCGCGTGGTGGCGCACGACCGGCGCGGCCACGGCCGGTCTGCGCAGGTGTCGGACGGCCACGACATGGATCATTACGCGGCGGACGCTTTCGCGGTCGTCGAGGCGCTCGACCTGCGCAATGCGGTGCACATCGGCCACTCGACCGGCGGCGGCGAAGTGGCGCGCTACGTCGCGAAGCACGGCGAGCCGGCCGGCCGCGTCGCGAAGGCGGTGCTGGTCAGCGCGGTGCCGCCGCTGATGGTGAAAACCGCATCGAACCCGGAAGGCTTGCCGATCGAGGTGTTCGACGGCTTCCGCAAGGCGCTCGCCGACAATCGCGCGCAGTTTTTCCTCGATGTGCCGAGCGGCCCGTTCTACGGGTTCAACCGCGAAGGTGCAACCGTGCATCAGGGCGTGATCCGCAACTGGTGGCGACAGGGGATGGAAGGCAGCGCGAAGGCGCATTACGAAGGCATCAAGGCGTTTTCGGAGACGGACCAGACCGAGGACCTGAAGTCGATCTCCGTCCCGACGCTCGTGCTGCATGGCGAAGACGACCAGATCGTGCCGATCGCGGATGCCGCGCTGAAGTCGATCAAGCTGCTGAAGAACGGCACGCTGAAGACGTACCCGGGCTACTCGCACGGGATGCTGACGATCAACGCGGACGTCCTCAACGCCGACCTGCTGGCTTTCGTGCAGGCGTAACAGGGTTGGCGCAGGCCCGCTTCGGCGGGCTGCGCCGCCATTGCGGGCCGGCGGCGCGCGGTTGCGCCCGTCGCGTTGTCGGCCACGCGGCCGGATCTTTTCGCAGTTCGTCGGCATCACGCCGGATTCACGCGTGAGCCTGGCGATCCTGGCCGCCCTGTGGATCGCAGTCGATTTCACGATCCTGACCAGCTACATGGCCGCGATCAACCATCCGCTGATTCATCGCAAGCAGCGCTGGATCACGGCGTCGTCGGCGGGCGCGCTGCTCGTGATTGCGCTCGCCGGGCTCGGCAGCGCGATCACGGGCGCCGCGTAAGCGGTCCCGATTGACCGCGCGAGTCATCAGTCGTTGCGCAGGAACACGACGTAGCCGCGGAACCACGGATTCGTCGCGAGATACGGCGGCGCGTCCCATTCGCCGCCCTGGATGATGCCGATGCGAAACGGCAACTGCAGCCGCGCGACGCGCGGCAGGTAGTCCGCATAGTCGGGGATCGTGCGGCGGCCCTGGTAGGTCTGCACGACCACTTCGTCGACGATCCCCCTGAGCTGGTTGACCTGGTCGGTATCGATGCGGCTGCTCCAGTCGAGCAGCCCGGTGATGCTCAGCCGATAGTCGGCGGGCAGCGTGTCGCGCAGCGACCGCAGGAATGCGAGGTAATCCTGCAGGTGGCGCGTGCGCGCATCGAAGTCGATCTGGACGCCAGTGATCGTGCGGCCCGACGCGCGCCAGCGCGTGAGCTGCGCGAGCATGATCTGCGTGACGCGCGGCGTCCAGCGCAGCGTATGCGCGCGATAGACGAGCCATACGCGCGCCTGCGGCACGGGCGGCAGTGCCACGCCTTGCGCGATCACGCGGACCTGCGACTCGTCCCGCGGCGACGCCTCGATCTGCCCTTGCAGCACGTACACGGTGCGCGCGCCGTGCACGACCGCCTGCGGCTTCACGCCTGCCCACAACCAGAACGCGTCGTACCGCGCGGCGTCGACGGTGCCGGCCAGTGCGACGCGTCCGGCCAGCAGCAGTGCGATGCACGCCAGGCGCGCGATGCGCTTCACGCGGCGCTTACCAGTAGTAGCGAAGCTTCTGCGCCCACGGGCTGCCCGCGTAGCTGGCCTTCAGCGTATCGAACCAGCGCTTGCGCACGTTCTTCGGCACGTCCTTGCCGCCGCATTCGTTGGTGCCGCCCGGCGCATAGCACTTGATCGCACGATAGTACGCGTAGGCGCGATCGTTCGGGTTCGCCTGCGCATCGGCCATCACCGTCACGTAGCTCGACATCCGCTCGTACGGTTTGCCGTCGAACTGCGACGGCCCCGCGCCGAGCGTCGACGGAATGCCCGTGGCGGCCTTCGTCGCTGCGTTGCGGATCCACATCGGCACCGGATCGCTTTCGACGCCGGGCGCAGGCGGGTGCAGGCGCACGAAATCGGCGAGGCAGTTCAGCCCTTTCGCATCGGCGGGATTCTGCTGGAGCGCCGTGGCGATGTCGTGCGCGGACGGGCACGTATAAGCGTCTTCGTTCCTCGCGCCGGCCGCGACGAACGGCTTCAACCCATCGGCCGGCTTGTCGGACACCAGCGCGGCATCCGCGATGAACTCGGCGTAATGCGAGCGCGTGAGCTCCTTGTACAGCAGTGTGTACAGCGCGGTGTCGCGCAGCGCGCCGCCGTTCGCCTGGCTTTGCGCCTGCGCGCGCAGCAGGTCCGCATTGGCCGAGCGTTGCAGCAGCACGGCGCGGATCGCGGCGTTCTGCACGGGCGAATCGTCGGCGAACGCGTCGTTGACGAGCCCGGCCTGCTCCAGGTTGATCGCGAGCGCGAGTTCGAGCGCCTCGCGCTGGAAGCGGAATTTCGCGAGCGGGATCAGGTCGCGCCACAGCTGGCGGGCCTTGTCGGACTGGCCGCTATCCTCCAGCGCGAACCCGCGCAACGCCTGCTGGCTCAGGCCGAAGTAGTCGAGCGGCTCCGCGGGCGTCTGCGGCAGCAACGCGAGCGCGGCGTCCGGCTTGTGCCCGATCTGGACGTACCAGGTCGCGAGCAGGTAGTCGTAGAGCGCGGGCGCGTTCGCGAAGCGCGGCTTCTGCGCCTGCAGGTCGTCCAGCGTCAACGGCTTGCGGCTCGAATCGCTGCTGTCCGACGTGCGCATGCGCATCAGGTCGACGGTCGCGAGCACGGTCGGCGACTGGATCTGGCTCGAGTCGAATTCCGACCCGAACAGCAGCTTGCTGTCGAGTTCGTTCGCCAGCTGGATCAGCGGCACGTTCGACGTCGCCGGCGACCAGCGCGCGAGTGCGTGGCCGTACAGGTCGGCCTGCTGCGTGACGTTGCCGCCGAGCCACGCGACCCGCCGCAGCAGCCCGTTTGCGGAGGTCGCATAGCGCCCCTGCGGATACACCTTCAGGTAAGTGCGAAACACCGTATTCGCGGCGTCGAGCGACACCTTCGTCACGCGGCCGCGCGTCGGCGTGGGGCTGTCGTGGTCGAACACGTTGGCTTGCGCGGCGTTCAGCTGCGCGCGCCCGGCCATGTAGAGCCCGGTTTCCTTCAGCCACGGGTTCGCGCTGTGCGACGCGCTCGCGAACGCACGGGTCGCGGTGAGGAAGTCGGCGCGGTAGAACGCGTTCGTGCCGTCGAGGTATGCGGCGAACTGCTGGCCGAGCGGCGACTTGACCGGCGGTTTCGTCCACGCGGCGCTCGCGCCGCCGGCGGCGCAGGTCTTCTGCGCGATGTCGGCGCGTGCTGCGCGCAGGCGCGCGGCTTCATCGGCGGGGAGGCCGCCGGCACTGCCCAGTGCGTCGTTGAACGCGTCGGCGCCCGAGGCCATGCTGCGGCAGATGCTGCCTTCGCCGTCGGCGTACTGGTTCGACGGCGTTTCGGCATCCGTTGCGCCGCCGGTCTTGTCGGGCTCCTTCTGCCCGATGTAGATCCATCCGGAGAAGTCCATCGGGAACGGCACGATGATCTGGTGGATCCGGTCTTTCGCCGGGATCGTCTTCGGGTCGGGAAACGCCTGCGCGACCTTGGCGCTGTCGACCATCATCAGCATCGCGTTGATGCGTGTGTCGTTGGCCGGGCTCAGCATCGGCACGTTGGCGCACGAGTAGGTGGTCTGCCGGAGCGTGGTCGGTGAATAGCAGCCGTCGTCGCCGCTGGCATGGGCAACAGGAATCCAGAACAGGCTGGCCGCCAGCGCGGCGAACAGGTGGCGGTGCAGCATGGGGCTTTTAGGCATTTCTTTTTGTGCCGGGTAGGGGGCCGCAGCGGCCGGGTCTCTCAGGTGAGGCGTTTCGCCCCGGCGCGTATCGTACCGCACTGCATGCACGTATTTCGCGGGTGCGCGCAGGCCGGCAAGTCGTGTCGATGGCCGGTGCGAGCCGGCGCCTGCATCACGCGTATACGCTGCTGGCGACGCCGTCGTCGGCCACATCGTCGATCGCGGCCCGCAAGTCGTCGATCGCCACCATCAGCTCGCGCACCTGTCGCAACGACGGGTACTGGTGCAGCACCGCGTGCCATTGCGGCAGCGTCAGCAGCGCGTGCCAGACCACACCGAGGCCGCCCGGGTCGGCATCCGGCCGCTGCGCGAGCGCGCTCGCGTATTCGAGGCTCGCCTGTGCGGACAGCAACTGCATCCGGCTCGCGGCACCCAGCAGGCGCGGCGTCGTGTCGGCGGACGCATCGCAGCAATAGAGCACTTCGCGTGGCAGCGTCGCTTCGTCGGTCGTCAGCGCGCGCAGCGACGCACCCTGAACGCGCACCGTGCCCTGGTGCGTCTCGAACGCATAGAGCGTGTCCGGTTCGGCTTGCGCGAGCAGGTTCAGGCCGCGCAGCAGCCGCGGCAGGTCGGTCGTGGCGGCGTCCGCGGACGCTTTCGCTTCGACGAGGAAGCGCACGTTCCACACGGGCGCCGGATCATCGCCGCGCGTGCGTTCGAGCAGGATCGCGTCCCATTCGGTTTTCGCGCGATCGTGGCGTCCCGGAATCGATGACGGCACGCGCATCGACGTCACCACCCGGTACGTACGTCGTGCGTCGACGGCGTCGAGCCGGCGCGCCAGCGCGTCGAGCGCCTGCGCGGCCAGCGCTTCGACGGCCGCGCCGCGCTGCTGCGACGCGACGCCTTGCGCGACGGCGACGGTGCTGCCTTCGAGCGGGCCCTGGCGCACCCAGAGCGCCCGGTAGCGACGCACGTGCTCGTCCGATGCCAGTGCGTCGACGCGCAGCAGGCGTTCGAGCGCGGCGCTGTCTTTCAGCTTGACGATGTCCTGCTCGAACGCGGTGTCGGTCGCCATGTCGGGCAGCGCGAGCAGGTGCCGCAGCGTGTCGTGCAGGTCGCCCCACGACGCGGCGGTGGCGGCCGCATGCAGCCGCGCGAGCCCGTCGCGTTGCCATGGGCGGGCGCTGCGCTCGAGCTTGGCCGGGTGCGCGATCGCGTTGACGGCCGAGTGCAGCGCGCGACGGTCCTGCTCGGCGTGCGCGGACAACGACGCGTATTCGCGCACGGTCGGCGCATCGTGCCGCAGCACCGCGGCCTGGAAGGCGGGATCGCCGGCGTGCGTGTCCATTGCATCGCGGATCATCCGCGCGAGGGCGTCGATGAAGCGCTGCCTCAGTGCCGCGTCGGGCATCTGTCCGTCGCTTCGCATCCGGCGCGCTTCCTCGATCACGATCGCGAGCGTGGCGGCCGGGTTCGCGGCGTCGGCCGGCGACGAAGCGCTGTCGAGCGGCGGCAGCCGGTAGCGGCGCGCGACGGTGCGCAGGGTTTCGTCGAGCAGGGCGGGAAGCGGTGTCAGCGACATGGTCGGTATCGGCTTGAAGGCGATGCGCGTGTCCGGGGTTGGGGGGAGTGGACGCGATGATGTGCAACGTTATCACGCCGGGATGAGCGGGATACGGGGCATGTCGTTGCGAAAGGGCTCGATGCGACGGCACGCGGCATCAGTCGCGCGCAATGTTCCTGATCAGCGTTTCGATGGTCAGGCTTTCGTCTCGAGGCCTGCCGACACCCGCGTCGAACGGGTAGCCCATGCGCTCGCCGGTTCGCGTGTAGCCGCGGCGCAAGTAGAAGTCGATCAGCTCGCGGCGCGCCGACAGGACAACCATCACGGCCGTCCCGATCTGCCAGCCGCGAACGGCGAATTGCTCGGCTTCATGCAGCAACGCCTTTCCGAGCCCACGATCCTGCATTGACGGCGCGACGGCCAAGGTGCCGATATAGGCCGCGTTTCCGTCTTTCCTGACTTCGATGCAACCGGCGATACTGCCGTCGATCTCGGCGACGAGCAGGACGGAGTCCGGGGCCCGCAGCGTCGTGCCGAGCTGCGACGACGTGATCCGCGGGCCGTCGATCAGGGCCGACTCATGTGTCCATCCGCCTGCAGACGTCGTCGGGCGGTACGCCGCATTGACCAGTTCGACGAGCGCGTCGACGTCTTGCTCGCGTGCTGCGCGGTAGCGAGCGGCGCGCTTGATCGCGCCTGTCGTTTCATCCATTGAAGCCCTCGGTGTCTGTTATGGCGTTTTGTACAGCACCTCATGTCGTCCAAGGATAGACGAACGATCTTCCGGCGTCGGCATCTGCATGGGTGGGGTTTGGTCGTGTGGTTGTGGGCGTGGTCGCGATGACATTGCCGTCAAGGCAGCACGGGCAGCCGCACACCCGAAAACGGTCACGAAACACGCCACGCATCGATCCCCGCTGTCACGCTGTGATCAGCGATCAGCGCAACCGCACCCACCCACCACACGCATCACGCCGTCAACGTCACCGACAGGCTGCCGAGTTCGCCGAAGCGCACCGTCAGCGCGTCGCCGAGCGGCACGTCGATCGCGCCCGCGTACGAACCGGTCGTCACGATCTGCCCGGCGCGCACCGCGTCGCCGCGCGACGCGAGGAAATTGACGAGCCACACCAGCGGCTTCAGCGGATCGCCGTCCGGATGGCGGCCGTCGATCGTGCGGTTCAGTGCGCCTTCGAACGACAGCGCCAGCGTCTCGAGCGGCACGTTCAGCCCGTCGGGCACGACCGGGCCGACACACAGCCCCTGGTTGAATTGCCCGTCGGCCAGCAGCTCGAACTTCGACGCGCGCGTGGGCTCCGCATAGCGGCAGCCGAGCACTTCGAGCACGATACGCACTTCGCGGATCGCGTCGCGCACGTCCTGTTCGTCGTACGGCTGTTCGCGTGCAGGCAGGTCGCGATCGAGCACGAACGCGATTTCCGGTTCGATCCGCACGATCGGCCCGCCGACGACGCGGTACGGCGCATCGGCCTCGCGGATCGTCGACGCGAAGATCGGCGCGAGGATCACGCGGTCGGGCGGCGGCAGCGCGCATTTCCAGCCGCCGACGGGTTCGCCGAGCAGGTCGGCCACGCGCTGCTGGATCGCGAGGGCGGTCTCGACGTCCTCGGGGCGCAGCGCATCGGGCAGCAGCGGGCCGGGCGAGCCGGCATGGCGGGCGGCGACGAGATGCTGGGCGGCGCCGTCCACGCGTTCGGTAGTCGTTGTCATGTCGGTTGAGCGAGTTGAAAGTGGGCCGGCAAAAAAGGGCCGGACGAAAGTCGCACATTCGATGATAGCGCTTTCGGCACGATGACCGCTCGATCCCGCTGCTTCGGCTTCCGTGTCGGGCAGGTTGGCGACCTTGCCGCAGACGAGCGGTATCGGCATCACGTCGCGACGCTTTGCCGCACGGACGGCCGCCGGTCGCCCTTGATCGCCATCAACATTCGAACCCGCCATCCGCCGATGATGGTGACAAGGCCGCGCGACCAGACGCGTGGCAACTCACCCCAGCGAGGTTCGCATGTACAAGAAGATCATGGTGGCCGTCGACGGCAGCGCTTCGTCGAAACAGGCGCTTGCCGAGGCAGTGAAGGTCGCGCTGGCCGGCGACGCACACGTCAGCGTCGTGTATGTGGTGGACAAGTCGGTGCTGTTCACTTACGCGGGCCGTTTCGATCCGCACGCACTGGTCGAGGAGATCCGCGACGACGGGCGCAAGGTGCTGCGCGAAGCCGAGCAGATCATCGCGCTGGCCGGCGCGAAGGGCGAGGCCGAACTCGTCGAGACCGAGAGCATCGGCGAGGACATCGCGGAGCGCCTGCAGCGCTACGTGAAGGAAGGCGGGATCGATCTCGCGGTGGTCGGCACGCACGGGCGGCGCGGGATCCGGCGCGTGCTGCTCGGCAGCGTCGCGGAGCGCTTCGTGCGCGGCTCGAAGTGCCCGGTGCTGCTGATTCGCGGCGACGATCACGACGTAGCGGCTACCGCCGCGGCGGCTTGACGCGGCGCGCGCGATGATTCGCCGCCAGTCCCGGATCGTCGTCGCGGCGATCGCGGTGTTCGTGTCGCTCGCGGGGATGATGGCCGTCGTGTCGGGGCTGCTGTTCGACAACACGATGGCGCTGCGCGGCGGCGCGATCGCGCTGGTGGTGGGCGCGGCCGGCTTCGTCGTGATGCTCAATCCGGGCGCGAAAGGCGAGGAGTGACGAAAGCGCGCGTGGCCGGCCTCGTCCGGTAAAGGTGCCGGGCACGGCCGGCCGCCGCGTTCCACGCGCCCCGCGACAGCCGTTGCAGCGCCAGGCATCCGCTTGCGTGCCCGCTCGCATCGCCGGCTATTCGCTTGCCGTACCCGGCGCCTTCGCGCCATCCTGCCCGAGCGGTATCGCCAGCCGTTTCAATGTCTCCGCCAGATCGGCGTTCTCCGGCTGCACCTGCCGCGCCTGCGCGAACGCCTCGCGCGCTTCATCCCGGCGCGCCAGCTTCCACAGCACTTCACCCTTGTGCGTCAGCCCGCTTGCATAGGCTTCGCGCGCATCCTTGTCGATGTCGCCGTCCTTCGCGAAGATCGCGATCGAGCGGTCGAACCACGTCAGCGCGTCGTCGTTGCGACCAAGGCGATACAGTGCCCAGCCCTTGCTGTCGAGCGCATACGCGTCGTCCGGCGATTTCGCGAGGCGCGCATCGATCATCGCCATCGCACGATCGATCTTCAGGCCGGCATTGACGAGGTCGTAACCGACCGTGTTCAACATGCGATCCGTGAAATTGCCCACCTCGAGCGCGGTGTCGATGCGGCCTTCGTCCCGTTCGGCAATCGCCAGCGCGACCATCTTGGCCGCGATCTGTTGCCGGAGCGCCCGGCCGAGATGCTGGCCGTCGGCGACCAGGCTGCCGAGGTACTGCGTGTAGAGATCGGGCACGCCCGGATTGCCGGCACGGTTGGCGATGTTCGTGGCGGGCCCTGCGCACCAGTCGGTGTCCGCGGGCACGTGCAATACCGTGGGGTGCAACCAGAGCTTGCGGTCCTCGTGCGATTGCGCGAAGACGGTATAGCCGTTGGCGTCGATCTGCCCGCAGGCCAGGTAGGCGCCCGTCACGTCGAGTACGTACGAGTAATGGCCGTAGGGTCGCCCCGTATCGATGTCGATCACGCGGAACGTTCCGCCCATGTCGCCTTCACCGACGACGGGCTGAAGCGCCCACTCACGCTCGGGATGACGGGCGGGCAGGCGGATCCGCACCGTGCGTCCGGCGGCATCGGTCGTGCCGAACACGACGCTTTCGCCGCCATTTTCATGAGGCGGCAGCCCCGCGATCGCCTGCCCGGGCAGCAGCAGCCGGTAGCGCGCATTCGGTAGCGGCCGGTGCGTGACGGGGTCGCGCAGCACGAACCGGTGAACGTAAGCCCCGGTTCCGAACGACGCGGTCGGCGCGACGTAGGTGCGTGCGTAGGCGGCGGGCAGCACGGTGCAGCTCAAGGCCGCGGCAACGAGCGCGGCGACAAGGCGGGATGTCATGGAATGGCGGTTCTTGTTGGTAATGGCGTGATTGACCGACGGCCGGAAATGCATTGGACGACCCAAGCGGCCTTTGATATCCGGCTGCGCATACCGAGACGGATGGCCGGATCGCCCAGCGCTATTCAACGCGGGATCCGCCCGTTGCGACGTGATGCGAGGAAGCAGCGAACGGATGACGCGGGAATGCAGTGCGGAGCATAGCAGGGCGCGTTGGGCGTCCTGCGTGTGAACGCGTATCTCGTCTGGAACCCTGCGCGCGACGTACCCGATCGCGCGCGCTTCTGTCAAACTCGCGGTCATGAAACCGCGCCTCGCCTCACCGCCTTCCCCCGATTCCACCCCTGCGCCCGCAGGCTTTCCCGATGCCGACGAACTGGCCGCGCTGCGTGCGTGGTACGCGGGCATGACCGTGCGCCAGGCGGTCGAGCGTTACCTGCCCGATCGGCTCGGCGAAGGGCGCTCGGCGCGCGGCGTGATCGGTGCCATTCGCCGCCGCCTCGTGCGCGTCGCGCGGCAGGTGGGCCGGCCCGATCTCGCGGAGCGGCTCGGTCACGCCGACGGTGAGCGTATGCAGCAAGCGAAGGCGGCAGCCGAAGCGATCGGCCTGCTGCGTCATGCGCGTGCGCCGGTCCCGCAGATCAGCGACGACGTCGGCCTGTGGCTGCCCGCGCGTGCGGTCGGCGCACTGCGTGCGCACGGGATCGCGACGCTCGCCGATCTCACGGTGCGGATTCCGCGCCGGCGCCAGTGGTGGCGTGCGATCGCGGGCCTCGGCGTGGCCAGTGCGCGGCACATCGAGGCGTTTTTCGCCGCGCATCCGGCGCTGACCGAACGGGCGCGCGCGCTGATCGCGGCGACGCCGCGCGGCGCCATCGTGCCGTGGGAGCAGTTGAAGCTGCCGCACGAGGTCGACGGCTCGGCCGGCACGTTCCGCGCGCCGCGCGCGACCAGCACGCTCGATGCGGACAACGATTACGCGGCCGTGCACGCGTGGCTGTCGCTGCACGAATCGGCCGCGACGCGGCGGGCGTACCGGAAGGAAGCCGAGCGGCTGATCCTGTGGGCGATCGTCGAGCGCGGCCGCGCACTGTCGTCGCTGACGACCGAGGATGCGGTCGCGTATCGCGCGTTCGTGCGGCGCCCGACACCGCACGAGCGCTGGGTCGGGCCCGTGCGGCCGCGCAGTGCGCCCGACTGGCGGCCGTTCTCGGGTGCGCTGTCCGCGCGCTCGGCCGCCTACACGCTGTCGGTGCTCGGCGCGCTGTTCCGCTGGCTGATCGAGCAGCGCTACCTGCTCGCGAATCCGTTCGCGGGCGTCAAGGTGCGCGACACGCGCGGCCCGAACGCACTCGACACGTCGCATGCGTTCACCGAAGGCGAGTGGCTGCTCGTGCGCACGATCGCCGACGGGCTCGAGTTCCGCAAGGGCACGCCGGCCGCGCCGCAGTCGGGCTGGACGCCGGCCGCCGCGCAACGGCTGCGCTTCATTCTCGATTTCGGCTATGCGACCGGGCTGCGCGCGAGCGAGCTGGTCGGCGCGACGCTCGGCGACATCGAGACCGACGCGCACGGCGACGCGTGGCTGAAGGTGATCGGCAAGGGCAGCAAGGCCGCGCGCGTCGCGCTGCCGCCGCTTGCGCGCACGGGGCTCGACCGTTTCCTGGTCGCCCGCCGGCTGCCGGTCACGCCGTCGCGCTGGCGGCCCGACACGCCGCTGATCCCGAGCCTCGCGGAAGACGGCGCGGCCGCGATCACGAGCGTGCGGCTGTGGAAGGTGATGCAGCGCTTCTTCGCGCAGACGGCCGATCAGGTCGAGGCCGACAACCCCGCGCTCGCGCAGAAGCTGCGGCAGGCCAGCCCGCACTGGATGCGTCATACACATGCGACGCATGCGTTGGCGCGCGGCGCGGAGTTGACGACCGTGCGCGACAACCTGCGCCATGCGTCGATTTCCACGACGTCGATTTACCTGCATGGCGACGACGTGAAGCGCGCGCGGCAGATGTCGAGCGCGTTCGCGGCCGAGAAGTAACGGCGTCGTGCTGTCGGCGCTGCGTCCGGGGAGGGACGCGGTGGCAATCGGCGACGCGGCGCAATGCGTTGTTCCGCCGTCGCCGGCCGCTCAATCGCAGGCCGGCCCGTGCCGCTCTCCCGGCACGGAGGCGAAGCCCGATTTTTGTGAAGCGCTATCGGGCGATTCACCGCACCGTCATGTAACTGTCAGCGATGTCGGGCAGGGGCGGGCGATTGCGATCGCACGTGCCTGAATGCGCGCTCCTCCGACCAAGGGACGACGCACTGCAGCGTATCCGCAATCAGGCGGAACGCTCGGGAGCGTGCCGGGGTCATAACCATTTTGCCGGGAGCAGTGAATGGCATCGAGCCAAGGCACAGTCGATTTCATCGTCGAGCAGATGGCGGCGGCCGGCAAGGTATCGGCGCGCAAGATGTTCGGCGAATACGGCATCTATTGCGACGGCAAGATGATCGCGCTCGTTTGCGACGATCGGCTGTTCGTCAAGCCGACGCCCGAAGGCCGCGCGTTTCTCGGCACGTGCGAAGAAGGTTCGCCGTATCCGGCCGCGAAGCCGCACCTCGTCATCTCCGGTGAGCGCTGGGACGATCGCGAATGGCTGTCGGCGCTGATCCGGATCACCGCCGCGCAGTTGCCGGTGCCGGTGAAGCGGAATCGATAGCGGCCCGTTCGCATGCCATGTTGCGCTGCGGCCAGGCGTATTCTGTGACACATGTGCGCGACCATCGCGCATCCGGAGGGAGCACAAGAATGAAGACATCCGGACATTCGCGCGGCACGTGGCGTGCGCGCCGCGCCCGGCACGCGCTCGTCGCGGCCCTGTGCGCGGGCTGGAGCGCGCTGTCGTTCGGCGCGGACGATGCGGCGACACTGCTCGAGCGTTACCGCAGCCTCGGCCCGCAACTGAAGGACAACGCGTTTCACCGGCCGCTGGTCCTCGAATCGGCGGAAGCGTCGTCGTCGCTGAAGGGCGACATCTACGCGGTGGTCGACTATCCGTACGCGGTCGTGAGCAACCAGCTCGACGATCCCGCTCAGGGCCCCGCGAACTGGTGCGCGGTGCTGATCCTGCACCTGAACACGAAGTATTGCCACGCGTCGACCGGCAGCAATGGCCCGGTGCTCGACGTGAACCTCGGCCGCAAGATCCAGCAGAAGCTGCCGGACACCTACCGCGTGCAGTTCCGCTATCGCGTGGCGGCCGCGACGCCCGACTATTTCCAGGTCGACTTGACCGCCGACAGCGGGCCGATGGGCACGAAGGATTACCGGATCGCGCTGGAGGCCGTGCCGGTCGGCACGTCGCGCACGTTCCTGCATCTGACGTATTCGTATGGCTTCGGCACGGTGGGCCGGATGGCGATGAAGACCTACCTCGCGACCGTCGGCAGCGAGAAGGTCGGCTTCACGACCGTCAGCGGCGGATCGGCTGCGCAGCCGCAGTACGTCGGTGGCGTGCGCGGGCTGCTGGAGCGCAACACGATGCGCTACTACCTCGCGATCGACACGTATCTGGCGACGCTCGACAAGCCGCTCGACCAGCGCCTCGCGCGCTGGTTCGACGCGACCGAGCAGTATCCGCAGCAACTGCACGAGGTCGAACGCGGCGCGTATCTGCAGATGAAAGCGCAGGAGGTGCAGCGGCAGCAGGCGGTGCGGTAGGCGGTGCCTGCTGCCGCATCGCCGCCTCAGTCGAGCAACCCCGCGACGACATCGACGATCCGCTGCAGCAGCGCTTCGTCGTAAGGCAGCCACGGCACTGCGCGCAGCGGCGACGGCGGCGGTTCGATCGAAGGTTCGACGGGTTCGCCGTCGCGCGTCACGCGCCCGGTCGCGCAATGCACCGACCATGCGCCGACGCGCACATGGCGTTCGTCGATCGTCACCCGGCCCTGCGCGATCGGTTCGGCGAACACGAGCGCGAGCACCTGCTTGCGATGCCGCGCCATCGCGCCGAGCGGCAAGTCGGACAGCCGGTGCAGGCGCTGTTCGCGCTCGTGTCGCGCGGCGCGCTGGCGCACCGGGTCCGCCGGCGTGTCGGCCGCGCGCGTCGTTTCATCGTCGAGCGCGAACGCGGCGACGCTGACGAGCAGGTCGACCGCACGCGCCACCTCCGAGAACACCACGGGATCGATTTCACCGATCGGCGCGGCCACCCAGCGCCGCTCGCGCCTGCGTTCGACGTGCAGCCGGCCCGACGTGCCCTGGCCGTCCGTGCCCGGAAAGAGCCGCGCCGCGACGCTGAAGGTCGCGCGCACGTCGCCGAACTCGCGTGCGAGGCCGTCGTCGTACGCGCGGATCGACCAGCCTTCGCGGCGCGCGACGCCGAGCAGCGGGCGGCTCGCGAGCACATGACCTTCGAACATCGCGGAATGACTGTTCGCGGTGTCTTCGTCGGCCGGCACGTAGAACTCGCGGAACGCCTGCCGAATGGGCTGCCGGATCGCACGGCCGACGATCGCGCGCTGCCACGCGAGCCGCTCGTCCGCATCGGCCAAGAGCGGATGCCAGAGCCGGATCTCGCTGTCGGCATCGAGTTCGCACGCCACGCCGGCGGCGTCGCGCAGCACGACCTTGCCCTTCGCGATATCGGGCATGAACGAAACGGTCGCGCCGTTACGTGCGCGTGCGTGCCAGATCGTGCGGGTCGAGAACGCGGCGCCGGCCGGCGCATCGACGAGGCGCTCGCGCCATTCGACATGGCCGAGCGTCATCGACTGCCAGAAACCCGCTTCCATGCAGGTGGCGAGCATCGTGAGCTGCTTCTTGTCGGGCTTCGCGTCGAGCGTCATGCGCAGCGCGGTGTGCGGCCGTTCGCCGAGCGCGCGTTCAGCGGGCTTCAGGTTACGCGCGAGCTTCTTCTGCACGCCCGCGTGACGCACGGTGGCCAGCGCATCGCGCAGCGCACGCACGGTCTCGGGTGTCGGGATCGTCTCGACCGCATGGCCGAGTGCGATCGCGAGCGATTGCGATGGCGCGGTTTTCGCGGCGGTCGGCGCGACGCACACGCCGGTCAGCAGCGGCCCGATCAGCGGCGGGAGCCACGGCGCGTCGCGATAGGCCGCGACGCGCGCCGCGCGCGCGACGACCTGCGCGTCGTCGGTCGTGAACGCGCGATCGGCCTGATAGGGGACTTCGCCCGCGTGAATCGCGGCGACGTGCCGCGCGGCTTCGGTCAGCGTGTCGCGCGCGAAGTCGACGTAAGCGGGTTCTTCCGCGAGCGTGACGGCCGGATCGTCGGCGTTGAACCACAGCCGCTTCGGCGCGAAATACCCGTCGTTCGTCGCGGCCAGCGCGAGCAGCGCGGCCGGCCCGAGTTCGGGCAGCACGTCGAGCTCGCGCACGCGAAACGGGGAATCGGCATTTGACTGCGCATACGCATCGCGCAAGGCCGTGATGTCGCGCCGGCCGGCGAACGAATGGAGCGCATATTCGCCGTACACGGAGAGTCGTTGCAGGCCGTCGTTCTGCGGTTCGCCGAGGATGCGCGCGAGTTCGGCCTGCAGTGCGGGCGCGGGCAGCGCGTCGAGACACGACAGTTCCTGTAACGCGCGCTGCCACGCGCCGGCCGGAATGTCGCGAAACAGTTCGAGCGCGGCTTCGGCGTCGACGAGCGGCGCGAGCTCGAGTGCGTCGATCTGGGTGCGTAGCCAGCGCGCGAATTCGGCGCGCGGATCGTCGTACGCGTAGTCGTGCTGCGCGACGTGTTCCTCGGTGCGGCGCAGCGCCGGCCACACCGCGCCGAGCGCGTGCGCGTCGAGCGTCGACAGGTCGAGCGGCGCGCCGGTGAAGCGCGGGTGGTCGGCGCTGCCGGTCAGTCGAGCGACGAGCGGGTCGACGATGGGCGGCTGGACAGATTGGGTCATGAGGTTCGGCGGCGCTCGCGTGGCGGCATCGGATCGTCTTGGGTGTGGTGTTTGGCGTCAGCGCGGGCGCAGCCGCTCGACCATCTCGTGGATGACGATATGGCGGATCGCGCGCAGCAGGTGCATTTCGCCGCCGAGCGTCGCTGTGTTCCGTCCCGACGGCGAAATTCAGGAAGAAACCGTGCGATCGACGAGTTTTTGGCGGGCGATAGGCGCAATTGTATGAAAAACCGTGTGATCGCACAGTTTTTGTTCCCGATTTGCCCGGCAACGTGTCCCGCCACCGAGTGCACTCGTCACCGCTGTCCTGCCGTTCCCTAAAGTCACGAACCTCCGTCCGGCGTCGCCGCGTGTGATTTGCCGGCATCGCGGCCCATTTCATAAGACGTACAGTTCTCCCGCAATGCGCGATGCGCGCCGAACTGTACTCTTGTTCGCGCGATCGATGTGTGTGCTCGTCGCCAACTGTTCTGCTCTTAAGATTCCACCATCAAGTGCACAGTGCCGCGGATCCAGTCGCACCGGAACCCTGTCGGCGCATCTTCAAGAGAGAGCCAGTGCGATGGAAAAGGCAAAACCGGAGGGAAAGATCAGGAATCACGACGGCCCGGTCGGCGGGCGCAACACGCGCGTATCGGACGCAAACGGCAGGGCAGCCCAGCTGCGCCGCCCGGCGGGAGGTACGCGATGAAACTCTATGAAAAACTCGCGGACGACATCGAGCGCCTGATCCGCCAGGGCGTGTACCGGCACGGCGACCGGATTCCGTCGGTGCGGCAGGCGAGCCAGCAGCACCGGATCAGCATCACGACCGTGCTGCATGCGTATCTGTTGCTGGAAAGCCGCGGGCTGCTCGAAAGCCGCCCTCAGTCGGGCTATTTCGTGAACCTGCGGCGCGACGACAGCCATGCGCCGGTGCGCGAGCTGCGCCCGTCGAAGCCGATCGCGATCTCGTCGTCGGTGGACGTGAGCCGGCTCGTGCTGTCGACGCTGCGCTCGATCGGCACCGACGATGCGGTGCCGCTCGGCTCGCCGTACCCGGACCCGAGCCTGTTTCCGTTCGAGAAGCTGAACCGCTACGCGTACGCGGCCGGCCGCGACAAGTCGCTGTGGGGCGTGACGGACGGCTTGCCGCCCGGCCATCCGCGACTGATCCGGCAGATCGCACGGCGCTACCTCGAAAACGGGATGTCGGTGGACCCGAACGAGATCATCGTGACGGTCGGCGCGACGGAGGCGATCAACCTGTGCCTGCAGGCCGTTGCGAAACCGGGCGACACGATCGCGGTGGAATCGCCGACGTTCTACGCGATGCTGCATGCGATCGAACGGATGGGGATGAAGGCGATCGAGGTGGCCACGCACCCGGAATACGGAATCGATATCGCGGCGCTGGCCGCGATCGCGAAGTCGCAGCCGATCGCAGCGTGCATGGTGATGCCGAACTTCCAGAACCCGCTCGGCTTCCAGATGCCGGACGAGCGCAAGCGCGAGCTGGTCGCGTTCGCGACGAAGACCGGGATGCCGCTGATCGAGAATGGCGTGTACAACGAACTGTATTTCGGCGATGCGCATCCGAGTTCGTTGAAGTCGTATGACCGCAGCGGGATCGTGCTGCACTGCTCGTCGTTCTCGAAGAGCCTGACGGCCGCGTACCGGATCGGCTGGGCGCTGCCGGGCCGCTATCGTGACCAGGTCGAGAAGCTGAAATTCCTGAACACGCTCGCAACGCCGTCGCTGCCGCAGCTCGCGATCGCGGAGTTTCTCGAACGCGATGGCTACGAGCACCACCTGCGGCGCCTGCGCAAGGCGTATGCGCAGCAGGCGAACCTGATGCGCGCGATGGTGTCGCGGTTCTTCCCGGAAGGCACGCGCATCTCGAGCCCGGCGGGCGGGTACGTGCTGTGGGTCGAACTGCCTGCGCAGATCGATGCGATGCGGCTTTACCAGCTCGCGCTGGAGCAGGGGATCACGATCGGGCCCGGCTACATGTTCTCGATCACGGACAGCTACCGGAACTTCATCCGGCTGAACTACAGCAGCCCGTGGTCGCCGGAGATCGAGCAAGCCGTGATCACGGTCGGGAAGCTGGCGGCGGCGTGCATGCGGTGAGCACGCGCGGTGTCTTGTACTTCAATGACGAAGCCGGCCCGGTGCCGGCTTCGTCATGTCGACGGCATGCCGCGGTGGCCGCGCGGAAGCCATCGCCGGCGGGGCGCTCGCCATCGCGTGCCCCGGAGGCTGGCCTGACCGAGGTTACCCGCCCGTCACCGGCGGGAAAAACGCTACCTCGCTGTCCTCGCGCACGACGAATCCCCCCGTTACCATCTCGAGATTCACGGCGGCCCGCACGGGGCGGTCCGTTCGCAGCGCTTCCGCGCTGCGCGCGTCGCGTGCGGCCAGCGTGTCGCGCAGCGCGTCGACGGTGAGTTCGCGCGCATCGATCTCGACGATTTCCTCGTCGCGCTCGAGTTGTTCGCGAATGCTTGCAAAGTATTTGATCGTCAGTTTCATTGCGTTGTCTTGAGAAGGAGCGGCGGAATCGGAAAGGGCGCGGTGCGCCCGCTCAGCCCCAGCGCCGCATCGCCTGGTCGTCGTGCGCTTTCGCCTCGACCCAGCCGGATACGCCGTCGTGGCGGATCTCCTTCTTCCAGAACGGTGCGTGGGTCTTCAGGAAGTCCATCAGGAATTCGCACGCATCGAACGCGGCGCCGCGATGCGCGGCAGCCACCACGACCAGCACGACCGCCTGGCCGAGCGGAATGCGCCCGACGCGATGCACGATCCTGATCGTTTCGAGCTGCCAGCGCGCGCTGGCTTCCTCGACGATGCTCCACAGCGCCTGTTCGGTCATCGTCGGATAGTGCTCGACCTCGAGCGCGATCACGTCATCGACGTCGCCTTCGTTGCGCACGACGCCGAGGAAATTCACGACCGCACCGACATTCGGATTGCGAACGATCGGCGCGAGCTCGGCGCCGGCATCGATCGACGCGTACTGCACGCGCACTTCGAAGCCCGCGGCAATCGACGGTGGCGGTTCGGGATGCGGGTCGGTCGCGTGGTCGGGCGCGGGGCTGCCCGCGTGCATCGGATCGTCCGGCAGCCCGGCACGGGATTCGGTGAAGCTCGTCATGACGATTCTCCTGTTGGCGGTGCGTCCCGGGGTCGCGCGGCGGCCCCTCAGCCGCCGACCAGCGACATGCGCACGGTCGGATAGGTCTTGCCCGGCGCGCGGGCAGGCCGTGCGGCCCGGCGCTCGGAATAGCGGTCGTCGCGGTGCGTCCAGCGATCGCGCACGGCGGCGGCGAGGTCGGCGCTCGACGTTGCGTCGTCGAGCCACGGCCGCAGGTCGGTGCCTTGCGTCGCGAACAGGCACGTGTAGAGCTGCCCGTCGGCCGACACGCGGGCCCGCGAACAGGTGCCGCAGAACGGATGCGACACGCTCGCGATGAAGCCGACTTCGCCTGCGCCGTCGATGTGCGCGCAACGGATCGCGGTCGCGTCGTGCGCCGGTTCGCCGACGAGCACGAGCGGATAGTGTGCGTCGATCAGTTCGCGCATATGCGCGGCCGGCATGACCTTGTCGCCGGACCAGAAGCTCGCGCCGCCGACGTCCATGTATTCGATGAAGCGCACGGCCACGCCGGTGTGCCGGAAGTGCCGCACGAGCGGCAGGATCTGGTCGTCGTTCACGCCGCGCTCGATCACAGCGTTGACCTTGACTGGCGCAAGCCCGGCCGCCTGCGCGGCCTCGATGCCGGCCAGCACGCGCGACACGGGCACGTCGGTGTCGCTCATCCGGCGGAACACCGCGTCGTCGAGCGCGTCGAGGCTGACCGTCACGCGCGACAGGCCCGCGTCGCGCAGCGTGCGCGCCTTCGCGGCCAGCAATGAGCCGTTGGTCGTCAGCGCGATCTCGACGGGCTTGCCGTCGACGGTCGTCAGCGCGGCGAGACGTTCGATCAACGCTTCGAGGTTGCGGCGCAGCAGCGGCTCGCCGCCGGTGATGCGGATCTTTTCGACGCCGAGCGACGTGAACGCACGGGCGATCTTTTCGAGTTGCGCGAACGACAGCCGCTCGGACGACGGCATGAACGCATAGTCGGCGCCGAAGCTTTCGCGCGGCATGCAGTAGCCGCAGCGGAAATTGCATTGATCGATCACGGACAGGCGCAGGTCGCGCAGCGGGCGGCCGAGCGTGTCGGACGTGCGGGGGAAAGCGCCGGGCGATGCGCCGCCGGACAGTGCGGCAGCGGCCGGCGCGGCGGAAACGATGGCATTCACGATCGGTTCGTCTGCCTGCAAGAAGTAAGCGGTGGGGCGTCGCCGGTCGGCCGTGCGTGTGCGGATGGGCAGGCGCACGGCGCGTGACGAGCCTCATCGTGAGGATAGTCCGCGGGGTTTTCGCGGCAGGGACACAATCGCGCCCGAATTGCAGGGATACAGTTCGTCGTACGACCTGCGCGGCGACGGATACCGTGAATCGGGCGCGTGAGCATCATCGCGCTCACGCAAGCCAGTGCGCGAATTCGTAATACGGTACCGCGTCGCCGCACACGATGCGCTGTCCGGCCGGCAGTCGGGCCAGCCCGCTCGCCTGCACGAGCGACTGCAGCGTGCCGGCGCCTTGCTGGCGCAGCGTGTCGAGCGCGGGCGTGCCGTCGAGGCCGACGGTGCAGTGCACACGCACGAAGCGTTCGCGCTGCGGATCCGGTTCGAAGTCGGCGTCGATCGGCAGCGACGGCACGATCGGCACGCGTGCGTGGCGCCCTTGCAGGCGGCGGATCAGCGGCGCGACGAACAGCGTGAACGCGGTCATCGCGGCCCCCGGATTGCCGGGCAGCAACACCACCGGCCGCGTGTCGAGCCGGGCGAGCGCCACCGGCTTGCCCGGCTTCATGCGCACGCCGGCCACGATGAACGACGCGCCGAGCGCGTCCAGCGCGGGGCGCAGCAGATCCTTGTCGCCGACCGACGCGCCGCCGACGCAGATCACCAGCTCGCAACCCGCGTGCAGATCGCGCAGCGCGCGATCGACGGCGGACGCGGTGTCGGCCGCATGCAGGCGCATCGCGACCTCGGCGCCGGTTCCCGAAACCAGCGCGGCGAGCATCGGCGCATTGCTGTTGTAAATCTGTTGCGGCGCACGCGGCTGCCCGCACGCGACGAGCTCGTCGCCGGTCGTCAGGATGCCGACGCGCAGCGCGGGGCGCACGTCGACGCGCGCGAATCCCTGCGCGGCGGCCACGCCGACGTGCATCGGGCCCATGCGCACGCCGGCCGGCACGAGCGGGTCGCCGGCGCGCACTTCCTCGCCCTGGCGGCGGATGTGCGAGCCGCTGCGCTGCGGCGCGTCGAACGCGACCCAGCCATCCTGCTCGCGTGCGTGCTCCTGCATCACGACGGTGTCCGCGCCGGGCGGAATCACGCTGCCGGTGAAGATGCGCGCGGCCGTGCGCGGGGCCAGCGGTGCTGGCGTGTCGCCCGCATAGCAGCGTTGCGCGACGTGCAGCGGCTCGCCGTGCGCGAGATCCGCGTAACGCACCGCGTAGCCGTCCATCGCGCTCTGGTCGGCCGGCGGCTGGTCGAGTACGGCGACGAGCGGCGCGGCCAGCACGTGGCCGGCGGCTTCCGCGATCGGGACGGACGTGGTGGCGCCGAGCGGCGCGAACGCACTGGCGAAATGCTGCTGCGCGGTGTCGAAATCGGTCAGGGGTTTCATCAGGAAAGCGCCGGATGCGCTTGAGCGAGCGCGGGTTGATCGGGTTGATCGGGTTGAGAGGGCCGAGCGACGTCGGGCGACACGTACTCGACGAAGCCGTCGTTGCGGCAGAAGCCGACCAGCCTGACGCCGGCTTCGCGGGCGACGTCGATCGCGAGCGAGGTCGGTGCCGAGATCGTCGCGATCATCGGGATGCCGACCCGCGCGGCCTTGCGCACGAGTTCGTAGCTTGCGCGGCTCGACAGGAACACGAAGCCGTCGTGCAGGTTCGCGCGGCGCCGCGCGAGCCGGCCGATCAGCTTGTCGAGCGCGTTGTGGCGGCCGACGTCCTCGAACACGTCGAGCACGTCGCCGTCGCGGTTGCACCACGCGGCCGCGTGGATGCCGCCCGTCTCGCGCATCAGCGTCTGATGGGCCGGCAACGCACGGGCGGCACGTTCGATCGCAGGTGCGTCGATACCGGCGGCCGTGCCGGCGGCGGCGATGCGCGGCGGGTGCAGGTCGAGCTGCGCGATGCTTTCGATCCCGCAGACGCCGCAGCCGGTGCGGCCGGCCAGCGCGCGCCGGTGCGCCTTCATCGCCATGAATGCCTGCTGCGACACGGTCAGCCGCACTTCGGCGCTGCCGGCACGGCATTCGCTTTCGATGTCGAAGACGTCCGATGCGCGCTCGACGATGCCTTCGCTCAGCGCGAAGCCGAGGCCGAACACGTCGAGGTCGATCGGCGTCGCCATCATGACCGTGTGCGCAATGTCGTTGAACACGAGTGCAACCGGCGTTTCCTCGACGACGCTGTCGACGGTGTCGCGCGCTTCGCCGGCACGGTGACGCGTCACCTGACACGCGGTGCTGCCGGTTGGAGCGTCGCGGCGGATGCAGGACTCCATGCGGTTTTCTCCAGGCGGATCGGCCGGCGGGCCGGCCGGGTCGGGCGGGTACGCCGGACCAGGGGAATCGAGAGGCTGCCGGGCGGCGCGGCCGAGGGGGCGCGCCGTCGCTTCGGGCAGGCGTTTCATGGGATGTTAAGGGGGATGACAGGCGCGCCGGATGTACAGCGCTGCAATGCGGAAAGCAGTACAGCTGACCATCCCGCAGGAACGAAATGTGTTTTCCGTGCACACATCTTCGGCGGCGTAAGCAGCACAGTTTCAACGCACGTTCGAACGATTGCGAGTATCGTTGCAAACGCGATATCGTCATTCACGCTTCGATGCCATGCGAGTGACCGTTTGTGTTCGCATGTGTTGTCGCCAAGCCGTCGCGCGATTTCCTGCTTCGAGCGTACGTCCTCACAACCACGAGCAAATTACGGTCATGGAAATCTTCGATGCGTTCCATCTCGCCCGCTTGCAATTCGCGTTCACGGTGTCGTTCCACATCGTGTTTCCCGCGATCAGCATCGGTATGGCGAGCTTCCTGGCAGTGCTGGAATGGCGCTACCTCGTCACCGGCGATGCCGCCTACAAATCCATGTTCCAGTTCTGGTCGAAGATCTTCGCGATCGGCTTCGGGATGGGCGTGGTCTCTGGCGTCGTGATGGCGTACGAGTTCGGCACCAACTGGGCCGGCTTCTCGCGTGTCGCGGGCAACATCACCGGCCCGCTCCTCACGTATGAAGTGCTGACGGCGTTCTTCCTCGAAGCCGGCTTCCTCGGCGTGATGCTGTTCGGCTGGCAGCGCGTGAGCCCCCGCGCACACTTCTTCGCGACGCTGATGGTCGCGGTCGGCACGCTGATCTCGACGTTCTGGATCCTCGCGTCGAACAGCTTCATGCAGACGCCGCAGGGCTACAAGATCGAGAACGGCCTCGTCGTGCCGGTCGACTGGTTCAAGATCGTCTTCAACCCGTCGTTCCCGTACCGGCTCGTCCACATGACGATCGCGGCGTTCATCGTCGCGGGCTTCATCGTCGCCGCATGCGGCGCGTGGCACCTGCTGAAGGGGCGCCGCGACGAGCCGGTGAAGCGCAGCTTCTCGATGGCGCTGTGGATGCTGCTGGTGCTCGCGCCGATCCAGATCGTCGTCGGCGACGCGCACGGGCTGAACACGCGCGAATACCAGCCGGCGAAGATCGCGGCGATCGAGGGGCTGTGGGAAACCGAGAAGGGCGGCACCGCGCTGAACCTCTTCGGGTTGCCCGACATGCAGGCCGAAACCACGCGCTATGCGATCCAGGTGCCGCACCTCGGCAGCCTGATCCTCACGCACAGCTGGGACGGCGAGATTCGCGGGCTGAAGGAATTCCCGCCGCAGGACCGCCCGTATTCGCCGATCGTGTTCTGGACGTTCCGGATCATGGCGGGCCTCGGGATGCTGATGCTGCTCACCGCCGTGCTCGGGCTGCTGCTGAGAAAGGGCGGGCGCCTGTATGAGACGCGCTGGTTCCAGTGGTTCGTCGTCTGCATGGGGCCGTCGGGCATCCTCGCGCTGCTGGCCGGCTGGGTCACCACCGAGGTTGGGCGGCAGCCCTGGACCGTGTACGGCGTGCTGCGCACCGTCGATTCGGTCGCGCCGCTCAGCGCGCAGCAGGTCGGCGTGTCGCTGCTGGTCTTCGTGGTCGTGTACTTCCTGGTATTCGGAACGGGGATCTACTACATGTTGAAACTGATGAAGCACGGGCCGGCGGCCCAGGCCGGCTACATCGAGCTGCACCGGCATCCGGGGCTGCGCAAGAGCGCGCTGTCCACGCCGCTGAACGTCACCGAGGCGGAGTAACCATGCACATCGATCTTCCTGTCATTTGGGCCGCGATCATCGGCCTCGGCGTATTCATCTACGTGATGCTGGACGGCTTCGATCTCGGCATCGGCCTGCTGTTTCCGTTCTTCGACGCGAAGGCCGAGCGCCAGGTGATGCTCGACACCGTCGCGCCGGTGTGGGACGGCAACGAGACGTTCCTGGTGCTCGGCGGCGCGGGGCTCTACGGTGCGTTCCCGGTCGTGTATTCGACGCTGCTGCCGGCGAACTACCTGCCGCTGGTGCTGATGCTGGTCGGGCTGATCTTCCGCGGGGCGGCGTTCGAGCTGCGCGCGAAGGCCACGCGCACGCAACACATGTGGGATCTCGCGTTCATCGGCGGCTCGGCGCTGGCCGCGTTCTGCCAGGGGATCGTGCTCGGTTCGCTGCTGCAGGGCATCAAGATCGAGAACAACCAGTTCGCGGGCGGGCCGTTCGACTGGCTGTCGCCGTTCAGCCTGCTGTGCGGGATCGGCGTGCTCGTCACGTATGCGACGCTCGGCTGCGGCTGGCTGATCCTGAAGGTCGACGGCGAACTGCAGCGCAAGATGCGGCTGCTGATGAAGCCGCTCGCGGGCGTGCTGCTCGCCGTGATGGGCGTGGTCAGCCTGTGGACCGTGATCGGGCTGCCGGCCGTCGCGCATCGCTGGTTCGGCAGCGGCAATCTCGGCTGGTTCCTGCCGGTGCCGGTGCTCGTCGTCGCCTGCGTGTGGGGCATCTTCCACACCGTGAAGCGCGCGCACGAGGCCACGCCGTTCCTGCTGACGCTCGCGCTCGTGTTCCTCGGCTACACGGGGCTCGTGATCAGCATCTGGCCGAACATCGTGCCGCCGTCGCTGTCGATCTGGGACGCGTCGTCGAGCCATTCGAGCCAGCTGTTCGCGCTCGTCGGCACCGTGATCGTGCTGCCGATCATCCTCGTGTACAACGCGATGCAGTACCGCGTGTTCCGCGGCAAGGTGCGCGAGGGCGACATCGGTTATCACTGAGCGGCCACCGCTGAACGCCGCATGAGGTGACGGGCAGGGCGGGCGCGGGCGTATCATCACGCGCAGCGCGTTGCCCGGCCCGCCATTCACCCGGCACCGGCCCGCCACGCGCGGGCCGTTGCGCATCGGGCGCCGGCGCGCCGCTTGATGCATTCCCTGGCAGTCGAGAAAACACCATGATCGTCCGACCACAACAAAACTGGCTCAGGATGCTGTTCGTCTGGAACGGCTCCGTGCTGCAATCGATCATTCCGCAGCTCGTGTTCATGGCGGTCGTCAGCACGCTGGCGGTCTTCACGAACGGGCGCATCTTCGGCGAAAAGATCCCGCTCAACACCGCGCCGTTCACGCTGTTCGGGCTCGCGCTCGCGATCTTTCTCGGGTTTCGCAACAGCGCGAGCTTCGAGCGCTTCAAGGAGGCGCGGCATCTGTGGGGCAACCTGCTGATCGCGGCGCGCACGCTGACGTCGCAGTTCAATCGCTACCTGCCCGACAGCGTGAGCGACGCCGAGCGCAACCGGCTCGCCGACCTGCTGATCGCGCTCACCTATGCGCTCAAGCACCAGCTTCGTCATACCGATCCGACCGCGGACCTGCAGCGCATTCTCGGGGCGGACCACACGGCCGAGCTGGGCGGCAAATGCTTCAAGCCGGTCGCGATCCTCGACGAGTTGCGCGGCGACATCGTCCGCGCGCTGGGCCGTGCGCCCGGTAGCGATGCGACCTGCTGGATGTTCGAGACGCAGCTCGACGAGGTCGGCAAATCGGTCGGTGGTTGCGAACGCATCCTGTCGACGCCGATCCCGTTCTCGTACAGCGTGCTGCTGCATCGCACCGTGTATGCGTATTGCGTGCTGCTGCCGTTCGGTCTCGTCGATTCGACGGAGTTCTTCACGCCGCTGATCTGCGTGTTCATCTCGTACACGCTGATCGCGCTCGAAGCGATCGCGAGCGAGGTGGCCGAGCCGTTCGGCCTCGCGCCGAACGCGCTGGCGCTCGATGCGATGACGCGCACGATCGAGCGGTCGGTACTCGAACTGGGCGACCGCCCGCTGCCGGAGGAATTCGTGCCGGCGTCGACGTACCAGATCACGTAAGCGGCGGCACGTCGCGGCGCTGCGTCGATTTCGAGCCGGCGTCGGGCGGCAAGGTCGGGCAGGCCGTGGGTTTCACGCACGATCCCGACCGCGGTCCGGTGATCAAAGACTTCGACTGGGCTACCTGCGCACGCCGATCGACGGCGGTGATGTGTTTGTCATCGATTTCGGCGAAGAATAGCGGCAGCGCGGTGGCTGCCGCGACAGGAGCGATTGGAATGCGAATCTACGTGACGAGTATCTTTGTCGACGACCAGGACACGGCGTTGACGTTCTATACCGACAAGCTCGGGTTCAAGCTGAAGAACAACGTGCCGGTGGGCGAGACCCGCTGGCTGACGGTCGTGTCGAAGGACCAGCCGGACGGCACCGAGCTGCTGCTCGAGCCGAGCCACCATCGCGCGGTCGGGCCTTACAAGCAGGCGCTGTACGAGGACGGCATTCCGGCGGCATCGTTCCAGGTCGACGATCTCGATGCGGAGTTCGCGCGGCTCACGGATCTCGGTGTCCACTTCACGCTGGAACCGATGGACGCGGGGCCCGTGCGTGTCGCGATCATCGACGATACGTGCGGGAACCTGATTCAGCTGATGCAAATGAAGTGACGCCATGCGCCGCGCGCGGGGCGCTCAGCGCACCGCGACCGCCGGCGCATCGTGCATCCAGCTGCGCTCCTGCGTGCGGCTCCGGATGCGCCATCCGCGTTCGTTTTGTACCGGGAGGTCGCGAGTGGACCAGCGGCCGCTCCGCCGTTGGCTCGGATAGTCGCTCGAGCGACGGTGGCGGAGCTGCCGAATCGCCCACGAGCAGCAGGGCGACTGCAGTCGGAAATGCCCCGCTCAGGTAGACTCGTGTGCCCTTCAACGGAGTAGATGCGATGCAACTGCTTGATCACGTGTCAATCAGCGTGCCGGATATCGATCTGGCGCGCCCGTTCTACGATGCCATCATGGCCGCGCTCGGCGCAGCCAAGGTTTATGACCGGCCGACCGCGCTCGGCTATGGCGAACGTTGCAACGCGAACGACACCGCATCGACTTTCCTGGCGGTCTATCTGGATCCCGCTGAAATCGGCGCGAGCAAGCGGCACTGGTGCTTCAAGGCCGCGAGCCGCGCGCAGGTGGATGCGTTTTACGAAGCTGGCCTGGCGACGGGCGGGCGGTCCGACGGTGAACCCGGCTTGCGGCCGCATTACCACGGCGATTACTACGGCGCGTTTCTCGTCGACCCGGCCGGCAATCGGGTCGAGGCGGTGTGCAATGCGTCCGTGCCGGCGCAGGCATCGTGATGAAGGTGCGGTTCACTCGACACTCGCTCGATCGCTCGCGCACGTGACGCGGTGAACGCCACGCGCCGGCTCGATACCGACCGGCGTGCAAAGCGGCTTCGCGTGCTCGCAGCCGGTGCCGTTCAATCGAAGTAATTCAACCCCATCGCGCCCTTCACCTCGGCGAGCGTCGCGCCTGCCACGTCGCGTGCATGCATCGTGCCGCGCTTCAGGATCGCCATCACTTCAGCCTTGTCGGCCTCGAATTCGCGGCGGCGCGCGCGAATCGGCTCGATCAACGCCTGCAGCCGCTCGTTCAGCACGCGCTTGACGACGCTGTCGCCGAGCCCGCCGCGACGGTAGTGCGCCTTCAGCTCGTCGACCTTCTGCACGTCGGGTTCGAACGCATCGAGGAACGTGAACACGACGTTGCCCTCGACCTGGCCGGGATCGCTCACGCGCAGGTGGTTCGGGTCCGTGTACATGTCCTTCACCGCTTGCGTGATCTCGTCCGGCGTCGAGCCGAGCGTGATCGCGTTGCCGAGCGACTTGCTCATCTTCGCCTTGCCGTCGATCCCCGGCAGTCGCGTGACCGCCGACAGCACGGCCTCGCATTCGACCAGCACGGGCTGCTCGACGGTCGCGTTGAAGCGGCGCACGAGTTCGTTGGTCTGCTCGATCATCGGCAACTGGTCGTCGCCGACCGGCACGTGCGTCGCCTTGAACGCGGTGATGTCGGCCGCCTGGCTCACCGGGTAGGTCAGGAAGCCGGCCGGGATGTCACGCTCGAAACCGCGCAGGCGGATCTCTTCCTTGATCGTCGGATTGCGTTCGAGGCGTGCGACCGTGACGAGGTTCAGCAGGTATTGCGACAGCTCGGCGAGCTCGGGCGCCTGCGACTGCACGACGATCGTCGAGATCGCCGGATCGATGCCGACCGCGAGATAGTCGAGCGCGACCTCGATCACGTTCTCGGTGACGCGCTGGCGGCGGCCCATGTTGTCGGTCAGCGCCTGCGTGTCGGCGAGCAGCAGGAACTGTTTAGCTTCGTGCTGCATCTGCACGCGCGCGCGCAGCGAGCCGATGTAGTGGCCGAGATGCAGCGGGCCGGTCGTGCGGTCGCCGGTGAGGATGGTCGGTCGGGTCGGGTGGGTCATGTTGGTCGTGGCTCCAGGTTATCGAAGCCGCCAGCCATGGTGTCTGCGCAGAAACGCAAATGCCGCCATCGCTGGCGGCATCACGTTTGGGACATGCAAAAGGAAACGGGCCGCCTGGGTCAGGCGCGCCACCAGCAATGCACGTTCGGCGAGGCGGGTCGGGTTTCCATTGCGTGAGTATAGCGTAGTGCGGGGTTGGATGGCCGGGCGCGTCAGCGGATCACCGACTCCATCGCGAGGTACGCGGTTTCGGCCGACGGCCACAGCAGGTACAGCAGGCCGGCCATCAGCAGCAGCGCGCCGGCGCGCGCCAGCGGCGTGCGGTCTTTGTGGTGCGGGGTGCGGGGGGGCTGCTTCGGTTTCTTCATGCTTGCAGGCGCGGGGAGCGCCACTCCAACGGTTGCTGCAACGGGTCGCGCGGGGCGATGCCGGGGTGTTGCGGGGTTCAACGGGGCTGTAGGGCACCGTGTTGCCGGGGCTGGACGGCACGGATGGCGGGTCGCGATCCATTAAAAGGGTTCGATCGGATATCCTGTGTCCGCTCTCCATGCCGAGGCGACCGGCATCCTACCAGTTTGGCGATGTGTGCATAGTCAAGAATTGTCGGAGAGGCGTGCGGCCGGCGGCGGCACCTCCGACTCGCTGTGGTTCACAACGCTTGCGGTGCGTAGCGCGCGGAGCCGTCGCCGATGATCGCGACGACGGGCTTCCGGCCTGCCGTCTTGGCCCCGGCGATAGGCCGACCGCCGCTCCCTGACCCGATCCGAGGACGTGCGACCACGGTAATTGTGCAACGGCCTGTTGCACAAACTTCGGCTGCGGAATGGCTTGTTCGAGGGCGCGCATGTACTTGATTCGCACCGCAGCCAGACATGAACGTCGTCTCTCGTGTGCGCACCAGAAGGCCACCCGCACCGCTCGCCACTCCCACCACCCCCAGCTTTTTGTTCGTCAACACCAACAAAAATCATCATTTCGCGCCTGCCTGCGCATCAGCAGAATGTCTCCATTCCAACTCACGCGACCGTCCGAACGTCGCGCCGAGCCGCACTTCAGAAGGAGACAGCCGTGGCAGTCGAAACAACTTCAATCGATACGCTCGTCGTGGGCGCCGGTCAGGCCGGCGTGGCCATGAGCGAGCACCTGGGCAAGCTGGGCGTACCGCATCTCGTGCTCGAGCGCAGCCGCATCGCCGAGCGCTGGCGCACGGGTCGCTGGGATTCGCTGGTCGCGAACGGCCCCGCGTGGCACGACCGTTTCCCCGGCCTCGAATTCGACGGCCTCGATCCCGATGCGTTCGCAACGAAAGACCAGGTCGCCGACTACTTCGAAGCGTACGCGCGCAAGTTCAACGCGCCGATCCGTACCGGCGTCGAGGTGAAGCAGGTCGTGCGCAATGCCGGCAAGCCGGGTTTCATCGTCGAGACATCCGACGGCACGATCGAGGCGAACCGCGTGGTCGTCGCGACCGGGCCGTTCCAGCGCCCGGTGATTCCGCCGATCGCGCCGGACGACGCGCGCCTCGTGCAGATTCATTCCGCCGACTATCGCAACCCGGCGCAGCTTCCGGACGGCGCGGTGCTGGTGGTCGGCGCGGGGTCGTCGGGCGTGCAGATCGCCGACGAGCTGCAGCGCGCGGGCCGGCAGGTCTACCTGTCGGTCGGCCCGCACGACCGGCCGCCGCGTGCGTATCGCGGCCGCGATTTCTGCTGGTGGCTCGGCGTGCTCGGCGAATGGGACAAGGAAGTCGCGACGCCCGGCCGCGAACACGTGACGATCGCGGTGAGCGGCGCGCGCGGCGGCCATACGGTGGATTTCCGCAAGCTCGCGAACCAGGGCGTGACGCTCGTCGGGCTGACGAAGTCGTTCGACGGCGGCGTGGTCACGTTCGAGCGCGATCTGGCGATCAACCTCGCACGCGGCGACGAGAACTACCTGTCGCTGCTCGACGCGGCCGACGCCTATGCGGCGCGCAACGGCCTCGACCTGCCGGAAGAACCGGAAGCCCGCCGCATCCTGCCGAATCCCGATTGCGTCGCGCATCCGATCCTCGCGCTCGACCTTGCCGGCGCGGGCGTCACGTCGATCGTCTGGGCGACCGGCTACGCGGTCGACTACGGCTGGCTGAAGGTCGACGCGTTCGCCGACAACGGCAAGCCGCAGCACCAGCGCGGCGTGTCGAAGGAGCCGGGCATCTACTTCCTCGGGCTGCCGTGGCTGTCGCGGCGCGGCTCCAGCTTCATCTGGGGCGTGTGGCACGACGCGCGGCACATCGCCGATCACATCGCGATCCAGCGCACCTACCTCGAGTACCACGACGCGTCGCAGCGCCGCTCGACCGCGCAAGCGGAGCAGGACGTTGCCGCGCCTCATGCCGACACGCAGCCGCTCGCCGACGCGGTGAACTGACCGAACCCCCGCCGCCTGCCGCACCGCGTCTGCTTCCGGTGCGGCGGCGTGACCCCTGACGACTGAAGGATTCCGATGAGCCAACCCACCCATACCCGTATCCGCATGTTCAACACGAAGGATACCTACCCGAACCAGACGCTCGACAACGACCTGTGCCAGGCCGTGCGGGCGGGCAATACCGTCTACGTGCGCGGTCAGGTCGGCACCGATTTCGACGGCAAACTGATCGGCCTCGGCGATCCGCGCGCGCAAACCGAGCAGGCGATGAAGAACGTCAAGCAGCTGCTGGAGGAAGCCGGCAGCGACCTCACGCACATCGTGAAGACGACGACCTACCTGATCGATCCGCGCTATCGCGAGCCGGTGTACCAGGAAGTCGGCAAGTGGCTGAAGGGCGTGTATCCGATCTCGACGGGGCTCGTCGTATCCGCGCTCGGCCAGCCGCAGTGGCTGATGGAAATCGACGTGATCGCCGTGATCCCCGACAACTGGCAGCCGAACCGCGCGTAGGAGGGAAACATGACTTTCTCCATCGTCGGGCGTTGCCCGGAGACGGGTCAGCTCGGCATCGCGATCAGCTCGTCGAGCATCGCGGTGGGTGCGCGCTGCCCGTGGGTGCGCGCGGGCGTCGGCGCCGTCGCGACGCAGAACATCACGCTGCCGGCGCTTGGGCCCCAGATCCTCGACCTGATCGAGCACGAGCAACTCGCGCCCGCCGCGGCGCTCGACCGCGCGCTCAGCGCGAACGGCTGGAGCCAGTACCGGCAGGTCACGGTGATCGACGGGCAGGGGCAGACGGCCTGCTTCACCGGCAAGGAAGCGCTCGGCACGCATCACGCGGTGCAGGGCGAGCAATGCGTGGCGGCGGGCAACCTGCTGGCCGCACCGGCCGTGATCGACGCGATGGTGCGCGCCTTCGAACAGGCGCCCGGCCTGCTCGCCGATCGCCTGCTGGCCGCGATGCGCGCGGCGATGGCGGCCGGCGGCGAGGCAGGGCCGGTGCATTCGGCCGCGCTGAAGGTGGCCGGCGACGTGACCTGGCCGATCGTCGACCTGCGCGTCGACTGGGCCGAGGCCGATCCGATCGGGCAGCTCGATGCGCTGTGGCAGGCGTATCGGCCGCAGATGCAGGACTACCAGACGCGCGCGCTGAACCCCACCGCCGCGCCGAGCTACGGAGTGCCGGGCGATGAATGACACGTCGAGCCGCGCACTGCTGGAACGGCTGATCGGTTTCGCGACGGTCAGCCGCGAGTCGAACCTGGAGATGATCGGCTTCATCCGCGACTATCTCGCGGGCTTCGGCGTCGAAAGCGAACTGTTCTACAACGCGGAAAGCACGAAGGCGAGCCTGTACGCGACGATCGGGCCGCGTGATCGCGGCGGCATCGCGCTGTCGGGCCATACCGACGTGGTGCCGGTCGACGGGCAGGCGTGGACGGTCGAGCCGTTCCGGCTGACCGAGCGCGACGGCCGCCTGTACGGCCGCGGCACGGCCGACATGAAGGGCTTCATCGCGTCGGTGCTCGCGGCCGTGCCGGCGTTCGTGGCCCGGCCGCTGAGCATGCCCGTGCATCTCGCGTTCTCGTACGACGAGGAAGTCGGCTGCCTCGGCGTGCGGCCGATGCTCGATGCACTGGCCGCGCGCGAGCACCGGCCGCGCCTGTGCCTGATCGGCGAGCCGACCGAGCTGAAGCCGGTGCTCGGTCACAAGGGCAAGCTCGCGATGCGCTGCCATGTAAAGGGTGCCGCTTGCCACTCGGCGTACGCGCCGTCGGGCGTCAACGCGATCGACTATGCGGCGAAGCTGATCGGCCGGCTCGGCGAGATCGGCGCGGCGCTCGCGCGGCCGGAACGGCACGACGCGCGGTTCGATCCGCCGTTCTCGACAGTGCAGACGGGGCTGATCAAGGGCGGCCGCGCGCTGAACATCGTGCCGGCCGAATGCGAGTTCGATTTCGAGGTGCGCGCGCTGCCGGATTTCGATGCGCACGACGTGCCGAGGAAGTTGCAGGACTATGCGGAATCCGAACTGTTGCCGAGGATGCGCGCGGTGCAGCCCGATACCGACATTCAACTGCAGCCGCTGGGCGCGTATCCGGGGCTGGCGACGGCGCCGGACAGCGAGGCCGCGCGCCTGCTCGCGATGCTGAGCGGCTCCGATGCGTTCGGCACGGTGGCGTTCGGTACCGAGGGCGGGCTATATGGCGAGGCCGGCATTCCGACCGTGGTGTGCGGGCCCGGCAGCATGGACCAGGGGCACAAGCCCGACGAATTCGTCACGCTCGACCAGCTGCACGGCTGCGACGCGATGCTGGGGCGGCTGGCTGCTCATCTCTCCGCCGCCGCCTGACGCGGCACGCCTGACCGACACGCACGCACCGCCTCCCGCGGCGCGTGCGTTTTCGTGTTCCTTCCGGTTCCTTATCGCACCGTTTATCGCGCCGCTTCCGCGACGATCTGCGCGAGCCGCTCGCGGCAGAAATCGACGAACGACTGCGCCTGCTTCGTGAGTTGCCCGCGCTTCAGCCGCGCGCTCACGAGCCCCGACGGGCTCACCGTTTCGCTGAGGCCGATCGTCACGACGCGCTGGCCGTCGTACGTGTATTCGGAATGCGGGCGCGTGACGAGCAGCGAGAAGCCGAACCCCTGGCCGACCATCCCGCGCACCATCTCGATCGACGGCGAGCCGAACACGATGTTCGGCGTGAGCCCGAGTTCGTGAAAGAGACTGACGAAATACGTGCGGCTCGGCTGCACGTCGAGCAGGATCATCGGCTCGACACAGAGGTCGCGCAACGACACGTGCGTCTGGCCCGCGAACCGGTGATTTTCCGGCAACAGCACGTACGGCTGCTGCGGCGGCATCAGCGGCTCGGTCTCGATCGTGCCGTCGAGATCGTGGTCGTACATCAGCGCGAGATCGAACGTGCCCGACGTCAGGCCCTGCACGAGTTCCTGCTGGTCGCCGTCGCGCAGCCGGATGTTCACGCCCGGATAGCGCTCGCGAAAGCCCGCGATCAGTTGCGGCAGATAGAGCGGCGCGACCGTCTCGAAGCAGCCGATGTCGATCTGCCCGGTGATCACGTCGTTGTCGGCGAGCGCGTTCTGTTCGAATTCGTGCGCGATGCGCAGCAGCTCCTGCGCCTTCCGGTAGAAGCGCGTGCCGCTCGGCGTGAGCGACACGCCCTGCGCGTGATGGCGGATGAACAGCTTCACGCCGAAGCTTTCCTCCAGACCCTTGATCGCGCTGGAGATCGACGGCTGCGCGATGAAGAGCTGGCGCGACGCCTCGGCGACGCTGCCGGATTCCACGGTCGTCACGAAGTATTTCAGTTGCCGCAAAGTGTAGTGAGCCACAAGCACCTCTGATGCACGGCCCCGGCGTGCCGCCGCGGGCGCAATCTGTCCATGGTTTGCGTAGCACCTTACCTGAAAGCCCCCCGGCGCCGAAATGTCCGCTGCAGAGCTTTTTCGTATGTCGCGGAAATATTTTTAGTATTTTCCGGTCGCGCAGGTCGTGGCGCACCATCGTCTCCAACCTGGATCAAGAAGCAAACGACGCGGCCGCGCACGTACCGGCGGGATCGGTTATCCGTCCCCGCATGCGCATCGACCGCTTCGCTCGACCCGCCGCGCGTGCACGCGGCGCGTCGTCGCTCGCGTATCCGGACCCGATTGCCGGCGCGCCCCCCAACGCGCGCCGGCTGACACGGCAAGCGCGCATCGCCGCGCAGGACAGGAGACATCACCATGACGAACGTGGACCGCAACGCGTCCCCGATGATAGAGAAGCACACGATCGGCTACGTGCCGCCCGCGGAGCGCCACGGCAAGGTGCGCGACCTGTTCACGCTCTGGTTCGGCGGCAACATCGCGCCGCTGCCGATCGTGACCGGCGCGCTCGGCGTGCAGCTCTTCCACCTGAACCTGATGTGGGGCATCGTCGCGATCGTCGTCGGCCAGGCGGTCGGCGGCGTGCTGATGGCGCTGCATTCGGCGCAGGGGCCGCAGATGGGCATCCCGCAGATGATCCAGAGCCGCGCGCAGTTCGGCTCGTGGGGCGCGCTGCTCGTGACCGTGATCGCGGCCGTGATGTACGTCGGCTTCTTCGCGTCGAACATCGTGCTGGCCGGCAAGTCGGTGCACGGCATCGCGTCGTCGGTGCCGGTGCCCGTCGGCATCGTGATCGGCGCGGTGGGCTCGGGGCTGATCGGGATCGTCGGCTACCGGTTCATCCACATCCTGAACCGGATCGGCACGTGGGTGCTCGGCATCGGCATCCTGGTCGGCTTCTGGATGATCCTCACGCACGTGACGACCGACGATTTCCTGACGCGCGGCGGCTTCAACTTCGCCGGCTGGCTCGCGACGGTGTCGCTGTCGGCGTTGTGGCAGATCGCGTTCGCGCCGTACGTGTCGGACTATTCGCGCTATCTGCCGGAAAACGTCGGCGTGGCGTCGACGTTCTGGGCGACCTATCTCGGCTGCACGATCGGCTCGACGCTCGCGTTCATCTTCGGCGCGGTCGCGGTGCTCGCGGTGCCGGCCGGCGCGGACGCGATGGATGCGGTCAAGCAGGCGACGGGCCCGCTCGGTCCGCTGATGCTCGTGCTGTTCCTGCTGAGCGTGATCAGCCACAACGCGCTGAACCTGTACGGCGCGGTGCTCGCGGTGATCACGTCGGTGCAGACGTTCGCGTACAAGTGGATTCCGACCGCGAAGGCGCGCGCGGTGGTGTCGGTCGTGATCTTCGTCGCCTGCTGCTACGCGGCGATCGGCGCGTCGACGAACTTCGTCGGCAACCTCGTCGATCTCGTGCTCGCGCTGCTCGTCGTGCTGGTGCCGTGGACGGCGATCAACCTGATCGACTTCTACGTGATCCACAAGGGCAAGTACGACATCAAGTCGATCTTCATGGTCGACGGCGGGATCTACGGCCGCTTCAACCCGCAGGCGCTGCTCGCGTATGCGATCGGCATCCTCGTGCAGATTCCGTTCATGAACACGCCGATGTATGCGGGCCCGATTCCCGCGCATCTCGGTGGGGCCGACCTGTCGTGGCTCGTCGGGCTCGCGCTGACGTCGCCGCTGTACTACTGGCTTGCGTCGCGCGACAGCGCGTACCGGCGCCGGCAGACGGGCGCGACGATGCCGCCGACGGCGGCGCGGTAATAGCGGGGAAGGAAGGGGGCCATCGCATCCGTCGAGACACGGTGGCTCGTGGGGAAGGTCGGGCCGGCTCGCGGTAGCCTGTACGCCGCGAGCCGGCCCGTTAGTCGGTCAGACCACCGCCGAGCGCGCGACGCGCACCGGCACCGACTTGTACGACGGCGTGCCGCTTTCCTTGTCGATGTAGTCGAGCGGCACGAGCACGTTCGCTTCCGGGTAGTACGCGCCGACCGACCCCGGCGCGATGTCGTACTCGATCGCGGTGATCTTCTCGAGGCGCAGCGCGCGACCCGATGCGGTGACCGTCTCGATGTCGACGAGGTCGCCGTGTTCGAGCCCGTACTTGGCGAGATCGGCGGGGTTCATGAACAGCACGTCGCGCCGGCCGAACACGCCGCGATAGCGGTCGTCGAGCCCGTAGATCGTCGTGTTGTACTGGTCGTGGCTGCGCAGCGTGATCAGCCGCAGCACCTGCTCGGCGCCGAGCACGTCGGCATCTTCCTTCACGCCCTTGTAGACCGAGAACATCGCCTTGCCGGTCGGCGTCGGCCACACGCGTTCGGTGGGCGGCAGCGGCAGGCGGAAGCCGCCCGGCGTGCGGATCCGCTCGTTGAACGCCTCGAAGCCGGGCACCGTGCGGTCGATCAGGTCGCGGATGCGGTCGTAGTCGTCGATCAGGTCGAGCCACGCGACCTTGCTGGCCGGCAGCGTCGCATGCGCGATACCCGCGACGATCGCCGGCTCCGAGCGCAACTGGTCGGACGCCGGCTTGAGCTTGCCGGCCGACGCATGAACCATCGACATCGAATCCTCGACGGTGATCGACTGCCGGCCGGTGGCCTGCATGTCGAGCTCGGTGCGGCCGAGCACCGGCAGCACGAAGGTTTCCTTCGCGACCAGCAGGTGCGAGCGGTTCAGCTTGGTGCCGAGATGCACGCTTAGGTCGAGCTTCGCCATCGCCGGGAACGACTGCTCCGGATCGGGTAGCGCGACCGCGAAGTTGCCGCCGAGGCACAGCAGCGCCTTCGCGGTGCCGTCGATCATCGCCTGCATCGCCTGCACGGCGTCATGCCCGTGATGGGCGGGCGGCGTGAAGCCGCACACGTCCTCGATCTTCTTCAGGAACTCGGCCGACGGCTTCTCGGTGATGCCGACCGTGCGGTTGCCCTGCACGTTCGAGTGGCCGCGCAGCGGGCACACGCCGGCGCCGGGCTTGCCGATGTTGCCGCGCATCAGCAGCAGGTCGGCGATCAGGCGCACGGTTGCGGTGCCCTTGTTGTGCTGCGTGACGCCCATCCCGTACGTGACGATCGTCGCGTTCGACTTCGCGTACGCGAGCGCGACCTGTTCGAGCTGCGCCTGGCTGAGCCCGCTCGCGCGCTCGATGTCGTCCCACGACGTGGCTTCGAGGTCGGCCGAGAACGCGTCGAAGCCGTTGGTGTGCTGCGCGATGAAGTCGCGGTCGAGCACGTTGCCGCGCTCGGCTTCGAGCTGCAGCAGCGCCTTCATGATGCCCTTCAGCGCGGCCGCGTCGCCGCCGGCGTCGACCTGGTAATACGTCGATGCGATGCGGGTCGAGCCGAACGACGCCATCTCGATCATGTCCTGCGGATCGGCGAAGCGTTCGAGCGCGCGTTCGCGCAGCGGGTTGAACACGATGATCGGCACGTTGCGGCGCGCGCACTCGTGCAGTGTGCCCATCATCCGCGGGTGGTTCGTACCGGGGTTGTGGCCGATCGAGATGATCAGCTCGCAGTGGTCGAAATCCTCCAGCGACACGGTGCCCTTGCCGATGCCGATCGACTGCGGCAGGCCGACGCTGGTCGGCTCGTGGCACATGTTCGAGCAGTCGGGGAAGTTGTTGGTGCCGAGTTCGCGCGCGAACAGCTGGTACAGGTACGCGGCTTCGTTCGACGCGCGGCCCGACGTATAGAACTCGACCTGGTCGGGCGGCAGCGCGCGCAGCACCTCGCCGATGCGCGCGAACGCGTCGTCCCATTCGATCGCGCGGAACGTGTCGGTCGCGCGGTCGTAGACGAGCGGATGCGTGAGCCGGCCCATGTTCTCCAGCTCGTAGTCCGACATGCGCAGCAGCGACGACACGGTGTTCGCCGCGAAGAACTCGGGCGTCACCCGCTTGGTGGTCGCCTCCCACGTGACGGCCTTCGCGCCGTTCTCGCAGAACTGGAACGTCGACTTGTGTTCCTTGTCGGGCCACGCGCAGCCGGGGCAGTCGAAGCCGTCGGGCTGGTTGGTCCGCATCAGCACGATCGGCGCCTCGATGGTTTCCATTTGCGTGCGCACCGCATCGGCTGTCGCGCGAAGCGCGCCCCAACCACCGGCGGGCCCGTCGTACTTCCTGATGCCTGGCACTTCGCGTCGATTTGTCATGTTGAATCTCCATCAGCCTTGCCCGGTGCGGGCGGCTCGGTTTGCGCCGTGTCGCGGCGTGGGGCGGCTCCGTCCGGTGGACGGAGCCGGTCATGCGTGCCCCGGGCGTGCGGGGCATGCTGTTTTTCAGTGCGCGTCCTTCTTCGCGCCGGACGACTTCTTGCCGGACGCTTTCGCGGCCGGCGCGGGCGGCGGGGCGTCGGCAGGCGTGTCGCCGGCCTTCGCGTCGTCGCCTGCCTTGGCCGCCTTGCCGTTCGGTTTCGCCTTGCCGTCGGCGTCCTTCTTCGCGTCCTGGGTCGCCTTCGCTTCAGGCGCCGCGAGCTTGGTGAACTTCACTTCGTCGCTGGCCTTGTCGTAGTCGACCTCGCACTTGTCGCCCGACTTCAGCCGGTCGGCGAGGATCTCCTTCGCGAGCCGGGTCTCGATGGTCTGGCGGATCTGGCGCTTCAGCTCGCGTGCGCCGAACTCCGGCTGGTAGCCGGCTTCGGTCAGGTGCTCGACGAGCGCATCGCCCATCACGAGCGTGATGTCCTGCGCGGCGGCGGTGCGCACCACGCGGTCGAGCTGGATCTGCACGATCGCGCGGATGTTCTCCTTCGACAGCGCGTGGAAGACGATCACCTCGTCGATCCGGTTCAGGAACTCGGGGCGGAAATGGCCCTTCAGCACCTGCATCAGTTCGTCGCGGATCGCCTTGTCGGTCTTGCGCGCGGCTTCCGGTTGCGTGAGGTTGTCCATGATGATCGCGGCGCCGAGGTTGCTCGTCGCGATGATGATCGTGTTGCTGAAGTCGACCACGCGGCCCTTGCCGTCGGTCAGGCGGCCGTCGTCGAACACCTGCAGCAGCACGTTGTAGACGTCCGGATGCGCCTTCTCGATCTCGTCGAGCAGGATCACGCTGTACGGGCGGCGCCGCACGCGCTCGGTGAGCTGGCCGCCTTCGTCGTAGCCGACGTAGCCGGGCGGCGCGCCGATCAGCCGCGCAACGGCATGCCGCTCCATGTACTCGGACATGTCGATGCGGATGATCGCCTGCTCGTCGCCGAACACGGTCTCGGCCAGCGCCTTCGCGAGTTCGGTCTTGCCGACGCCCGTCGGCCCGAGGAACAGGAACGTCGCGATCGGCCGGTGCGTCTGGCCGAGCCCCGCGCGCGACAGCCGCACGGCATCGCTGACGGCCACCACCGCGTCGCTCTGGCCGACCACGCGCTCGCGCAGCTGCTCTTCCATCTTCAGCAGCTTCTGGCGTTCTTCCTGCGTGAGTTCGGAAACCGGGATGCCGGTGAGCCGCGACACGACCTCGGCTACCGATTCGACGGTGACCTCGAGCGTTTCGGAGCCCGTCTTGCGCTGCCACGCCTCCATCCTCTCGTCGACGGATTTCTGCTTCGCGGTGATCTGCTCCTCGAACTGCTTCGCTTCGTCGAAGCGCTTGCGCGACGTCGCGTAGTCCTGTTCGCGCTTCAGTTGCGCGATCTGCGCTTCGCCTTCCTGGATGTCGACCGGGCGCGAGGTCGCGCCGATCCGCACGCGCGCGGCGGCCTGGTCGATCAGGTCGATCGCCTTGTCGGGGAGGAAGCGCGACGTGATGTAGCGATCGGCGAACTCCGCGGCCGCGACGAACGCGTCGTCGGCGAACGTCACCTGGTGGTGCGCCTCGAGGCTGTCGCGCAGCCCGCGCAGGATCACGATCGTCTGCTCGACGCTCGGCTCCGGCACGAACACCGGCTGGAAGCGGCGTTCGAGCGCGGCGTCCTTCTCGATGTACTTCTGGTATTCGTTGAGCGTCGTCGCGCCGATCAGGCTCAGCTCGCCGCGCGCGAGCGCGGGCTTCAGCACGTTCGCGATGTCGAGGCCGCCTTCGCCGCCGCCCTGGCCCGCGCCGACGATCGTATGCAGCTCGTCGATGAACAGGATCAGTTCGTCATGCTTCGCAGTGACTTCGTCGATCAGCTGCTTCGCGCGCTCCTCGAATTCGCCGCGATACTTCGCGCCGGCCACCATCGAGTTGATGTTGACTTCGACGAGCCGCTTGCCGCGCAGCACCTCGGGCACGTCGCCGTTGACGATCCGCTGCGCGAGCCCTTCGACGATCGCCGTCTTGCCGACGCCCGGCTCGCCGATCAGCACCGGGTTGTTCTTCTTGCGACGCGCGAGCACCTCGATCGTGCTCTCGATTTCCTGCGCGCGGCCGAGTACCGGGTCGAGCTTGCCCTGGCGCGCGATCGCGGTGAGGTCGCGGCCGAACTTGTCGAGGTTCGGCGTGCCGGTCGGCGCATCGACGCGGCCGTCCTCGGCGCCTTTGCCGACCACCTTCACGACTTTCTGGCGCAGCGCCTCGGGCGTCACGCCGTATTTCTTCAGCAGCGTGCCGGCGACGCTGTCCGGCACCGACGCGAGCCCGATCAGCAGGTGCTCGGGGCCGATGTACGAGTGGCCGAGATCGCGCGACGCCTGGAACGCGTACTGCACGGCCTTCTTCACGCGCGGCGAGATCGACAGCTTGTCGAGCGGCGCATCGGGGTCGGCCGTGCCGGTGTGCGCATGCGCGTCGATGTACGACTTGATGTCCTCCGGCGACAGCTTCAGTTCCTTCAGCAGCGCGGCGCATACGTCGGTGTCCGCGAGCGCGTACAGCAGGTGCTCGGAATCGAGCTCGCTGCGGCGCAGCTCGTGCGCCTTCTCGGCCGCGCGCTGCAGCAACTCCAGCGTCTGCTCGCTGAACGCGTCGGTCGGGTCGACCGATTCGCGCGGAATCTCGGCAGCGAGCGGCGATTCGTCGTCGAGCCCGCCGAACAGCGACGACGAGCCGCCACCGCCGAGCAGCGAATCGAACGGGTTCAGCATGCTCTGATGCCGCATCAGCTGACGGAAGTGGTAATCGCAGATCGGGATCGTCTTGCGCTCGCCGTCCTGCATCACGGTTGCGCGCGCGACGGCCGGCCGCGCGTGGCAGATATCGCAAAGTGCGGGCATGGTGGTCTGGCTCCTGTCGGTGAAAGTGGGTCGAAGGGTGAAGTCCCGATGCGGTGCGGCGCGTGGCGCTTCCCGCCGCGAACGCACGACACGCGGCACGGCGGCGCGCGGGCGGCGCCGGTGCGGTCACGCAGCGCGCGTCGGCGTCGTGCACGGTCGCGGTCAGGGCGGCAAGCGTGCGTGCCGGGAGGAGCCCACGGCATCGCTTCGACTGCGTTCAAAATAGCGAATCGGAGCAGGCTATCCAAGGCACAGTTCCGCACCGGCCCGGCCGTGAATTGCACCCTCGCATGCGCGCGCGCACGGGTGGCAAGGAGTACAGACGGGCGGGCGCACGGTGCCACGGGCGTGCGCGGCGTGCGTAGCGTGTGAGGACAGGAAGCGGAAGCGGGCGGCGCGCGAACGGATCGCGGTGCGACATCGGCGCGCAGGGCGCCGGTTATCGGGGGATGAAAGGCAGCGCGGGTGGAGAGGTGCGCCGGAAGCGCCGCAGGGGGCGCGTGCCGCGAGCGGCCAAGCGCGACCGCGCACGCACCGCGGACGATGCGTGTGGGGCGGCCGAAGGCGAAGGCGGGTTGCACGGTCCGGGCCGGACGCGGCGCAACCGTGGCGTGCCGCGGTCAGTCCGAGAGGGTCATCGCAAGCCGCTGCCGGGCGATCTGCTTCACATCCTGTGACAGTGCCGCATTCGGCAGGCCATTGGCCCAGACGGAAAACGAATCCTCGATCAGGTTGCGCGTGTCGGGCGGCAACTCCGCCAGGACCAGCGACAAGACGGTGAACAGCACGGCGGTGTCGCCGGCCTGGCTGCTCGCGTTCGCGTCGACCGCCTGCTTCAGGTGGTCGACCGACGCCTGCAGCGCCTGCAATGCCTCATTCGACTCGCTCATCACACACTCCATGCAAGATGGGTTTGATCGGCGACGAACCTGCGGCCGGCAGTGCGGCCGCTCGCGCGCGACGCCCGGCGGGCATCGCGCGCAGGCAACCGCGGTCAGGCGGCCGTGTTGCCCTGCGGCGCCACGGCCACCGATGCTTCGCTCGTGAGCATCAGGAACGTGAACGTTTCGCGCAGGTACAGGCGGACGACCTTGTCGGTATGACTCGTGTAGCCGATCGATACGTCTTCCCCGAGGTGCAGCTCGTAATCGCCGCCGCGCGTGGACAGCACGCAGCCGCCGCTGATCGCCGGCGCCCAGATGATCTCGCCGCTGACGATCCGCTTGATATGGCCGAGGACCGGATAGCCCTGGTCGCGCGCTTCGCTGAGCGCCGTGTATGCATCCGAGCCGAGCACGACCGAGTACGGGCCGTCGACGCCGGCAAGCCGCAATGCCTCGAGCGCGTCGCTGATCGCGTCGGGGTAGGCGGCGACGTCCGCCGGCAGCGTGAGCTTGCGGTTCGACGTGCCTTCGCGGATGCCGAGAATGCCGGCGGCCCGGTAGCCGTCGAAAATCGCGTCGTCTTCGGCGAACGCGAGCCGCTGCGCGGCGTCCTTCGCCGGTTGCCAGTCGGCGTCGCGCGCGCCGCGCTCGACGCTGTCGATCGCATCGCGGCTCAACTCGAACGGCACCGTCAGCTCGACGATGGTGCGGACTTCGCGCAGCCGCGCATTCACCAGCTCGCGCGGGGCGGCGACGTCGACGAGGTGCCCGGTGCCGACGGCCGACAGTTCGGGGCCTTCGGGGCCGTCGACGTCGACGACGCGGCGGCCGGCCACCGACCGTTTGAACGTGCGTGCCACTTCCTCCTCGATTTGCTCCCAGGCGGCGGACGAGATCGGGGCGAGTTCGCGGTGCAGGTTATTCATGGGTTTGGGTTGCCTCACGTCAGCGAAAACACTTCAGGGTGGGCCGATCGGCTGACGGACTGCGTCTGAGCCCGGCAGGCCGATCGCGGACGAAAATGCATATTAGCAGGCTCTATTGACACTGCTGCAGCACAAATCGAAACGACACGCTGCGGTGGCGCAACTGTTCTGCAATTCACGTGAGGGAGAGGGTGTGCGCATGGCGCCGAACGCCGCGACCGGATGGCGATGCCCGGGTTCGCGCCGGCGCTCGCGTCGCTCGGGCCGCGCTCGCTGGGTCGCCGAACCATTTGCGGTTGAGGCCCCTCCCGTGTCGAGCATTCTTACGAACATTCATCCGGCAGGGTTTCCCGGACACCGGGGCTCGGCGGCGTTCCGCTGCGGGTCCGAGCCCGGATGAATCATAGGCGCAGCCTATTGAAGCTTTGCAGCGAGTGGACGGCGTTCATGGCGCGGCCACGCGTCGCGCCCGGCGCGGGATTGGCGCGCCGGACTGCCGTTGGTGATGACCTGCGTTACGACGGCACGCCTTTCAGCGAGCCGATCTTCAGGGAGCCGTCGCGATGCGGCGCGGAGGATGCCGGTTCCGGCTCCGCGGCCTCGGCCGCCGGCGCCGCGCGATCGGCGAGCGCTTCGAGCAGGTCGGCGGACGGCACGAAGAACAGCGAGCCGGTAACCGCGCGGCTGTAGTCGAGCAGGCGGTCGTAGTTGCCGGGCGGGCGGCCGACGAACATGTTCTCGAGCATCTGCTCGATCGGCGCCGGCGAACGCGCGTAGCCGATGAAATAGGTGCCGAATTCGCCCGCGCCCGGGCGCCCGAACGGCATGTTGTCGCGCAGGATCTTCACTTCCTGGCCGCCCTCGTCGAGCGTGGTCAGCGAGCTGTGCGAGCACGACGGCTTCACGTCGGGCGCGAGCTCGATGTCGGCGAGCTTGGTGCGGCCGATGATGCGCTCCTGCGTCTCGACCGCGAGCGCGTTCCAGCCGGCCATGTCGTGCAGGTACTTCTGCACGATCACGTAGCTGCCGCCGGCGAATTCCGCGTCCTCGTCGCCGATCACCGTGAAGTCGACCGCCTCGCGGCCTTCCGGGTTCTCGGTGCCGTCGACGAAGCCGATCATCGCGCGCTGGTCGAAATTGCGGAAGCCATGCACCTCGTCGACGACCGTGACGGCATCGCCGAGCGCGCCGAGCAGCTGCGTCGCGAGTTCGAAGCACAGGTCCATCGCTTCCGCGCGAATGTGCAGCAGGATGTCGCCCGGCGTCGCGACCGCGACGCGCTGGCCCGCGCCGAATTCGCGGAACGGATGCAGCGCGGCGGGGCGCGGTTGGCCGAACAGCGCATCCCACGCGTCGGCGCCGAAGCCGCACACGCAGGTGAGGTTGCCGCCCGGCACGCGCTTGCCGACCGAGCGCACGAGCGCGGCGATGTCGCCGCACCATGAGCGGATCGTGTCGGCGTGATCGGCGCCGGGATTGATCGTCGCGACGAGGAAGATCGCGCTGCGCGTGATCGGGCTGTGAACGTTTTGGGGAAGCGGGGGAGGTGTCTGCATCGTGGGCTGCCGGTCAGTCAGGTCGGGACGGAAGTGCCGTGGCGCGGGAGGGCGAACGGTTGAACTGTGTCATGCGACTGTTCTCTTTGTGTCACGCGGATGAAGGACGCTGTGCGGGCATCCCGCAACGGGCCGCAACGGTGGCGGCCGCACCGGGCGCGCGACCTGCCCGCACCGCGTGACGTCGTCGAGCAAGCAATCTAGCAGCTTCGGCCGGTCTTTGGAACACGAAACACCAAACTGTCATGCGAATGCGTCAAACAGGGCCGGATTTTGGCCAGGGCCCGTGCAGCTGTACTCCTGGCGCATGCGGCGCTGTGCTCTTGAGCGTGCGTGCCGCGTGCAGTAGATTAAGTCCCGCTGCGCCGCCACGAGGAGCGTCATCATGAACCTGCTGGAAGCGATGCGTGTGTATGTCGCGGTGGTCGAGCATGGCGGCCTGTCCGGTGCGGCGTCCGAGTTGCACCTCGACGAAGCGCAGGTGAGCGAACGGATCGACGGCCTCGAACGGTATCTCGGCTGCCGCCTGCTGCTGTGCCGCGACCACGACGACGTCGCCTGCACCGATGCGGGTGACGCGTTCCATGTGTGCTGCCGCCGGACGCTGTCCGCGGTCGAGCAGGCGACCGGCGCGGCCGGCCCGCATGCGCCGGACATGTCGGACAGGCCGGATCGACCCGACGCGCACGATGCCGTGCATGCCGCCGCGCGCGACGCGACGTTCCCGCCGCCGCCCGGCGCCGTTCAAGCCTCAACCCAGCGACTGTCACCTTGAATACGACCACCATTGCCTGCTCGCCCGCCGAGCGCATCCGCCGCCGCTTCGGCCATTTCCTTCACGCGGCCGAACTGGCCGGGCTGATCGTGATCGGGCTCGCGACCGCGTTCGCGATGGCGCAGGAAGCGTGGAAGGTCGTGCTCGCGGGCGAGGTGTCGCTGACCGACCTGCTGCTGATGTTCCTCTATCTCGAAGTGCTCGCGATGGACGTGCGCTACCTGCGGCTCGGCCGCTTGCCCGTGCGGTTTCCGCTGTTCATTGCGATGACGTCGCTCGCGCGCGACCTGATACTGCGCGGCGCAACCGACAGCCCCGAACGGATGCTGATGACGACGGTCGGGATCGTGCTGCTTGCCGTCGGCGTGCTGATCCTGAGTTTCGGCCAGCACCGCTTCCCGGCCGACGTCGCCGATGTCGAGGACGATGCGCAGGCGCGCAGGTAAGGCGCCGCATGCATGATCGATGTCCCTGCAAGGAGGGTGCCGGATGATGACGAATTCCGTCGAAACGAAACAGGCGATCGAGCTGCAGCATGCGGCGTCGGACGCCTACCGGCTGGCGCGCGACACGCGCGATGCCGATCCGGCGCTCGCCCGCGCACCCACCGTCGCCGGGTTGCAGCGAGAAGCGGCGTACGCCTATGCCGACGCGGCGCGTGCGCGCGAGGCGGCCATCGGCATCTGAATCGAACCTTGGCGTGCCGCATCCGGTGCGGCCGCTGCCACTGGCCATCCAACCGAGCGAGGTATCGCATGACCAAGCAACTGATCGTCGCCGTGTTCGGCAACGTCGACACGGCCCGCCAGGCCGCGAACGATTTCGAGGCGCTGTCGGAGAAGGACGAGGGATTCCACATCGAGAACGGCGTCGTCGTCGCGAAAGACGCGACCGGCAAGCTCGCGGTCCTCCATGCCGAATCGCGGCCGTTCAAGGGCGGCGTGATCGGCGCGATAGCGGGCGGCTTGCTCGGCCTGCTCGCCGGGCCGCTCGGCGTGGTCACCGGCATGGCGGCCGGCGCGGGCGCCGGCATTCTCGCGGAAGCGGCCGGCAACGCGCTGCTCGACGGCACGTTCGTCGAGACGGTGGCGGCGCGGCTCGTGCCCGGCAGCGTCGCGATCATCCTCGAAGCGAAGGAAGACACGCCGTTCTCGGTCGACAACGTCGTGACCGGATTCGGCGGCAAGGTGTTTCGCCAGTCGCTCGATTGAGCGTGTCGTCGTCGAACCGGAAAGGGAGAACCGCATGCGCATCGAACAATCGTACCGGCGCTTCGACATCACGGCGACGCTGTCGCCGCTGCCCGGCCACGGCAATCGCGCGATCGCGAGCGTCGATGTGACGACCGACGATCCGGGCCGCCTCGCCGATCTCGGCACCGGGCAGTTCCTGCAGATCCGCAAGTGGGTCGAGTCGAACGACATTGCCTTGCTGACGGTGGTGTTCGACGAGTGCAAGGTCGCGATCGATCACTACGCGGACAACGTCGACGACGCTTGAGCGTACGCGAGGCCCGCGCATCAGCCGGGTTCGCGTGACTTGCCGCCCGACGGCCGCCGGTAAACCGCGACGACGCACGCCGGCACCGCGCCCGGCGAATGCTTGCCACGCGATCGCGGGGGGCCGTTTGCCGTCGCGTTCGAATCTGTTCACCACGCCGGCCGGATTTCACGTTTCCTCGCCAAACTGTCACTTACATTCGTCGAAATGACGCAGTAGGATGCCGAACCTTGTCTAGATGAGATTCGCATTGCTATCCGCCTTCAATTTCGATAACGGACGAGGTTCGCACCGGGACGCCCGCGCCCGGGCACGGCTATCCGGCTTCGTGCACCGGCGCGGCCATGCCGCCCGTGCATCGCACGCCGGTTCACCGCTGGCGGGGCGAGGCGGATGAAGCTCTACGAGAAATTTGCAAACGACATAGAGAGACTCATCCGGCAGGGCGTATATCGACACGGCGATCGTGTCCCTTCGGTGCGGCAGGCGAGCCAGCAGCACCGGATCAGCATCACGACCGTGCTGCATGCATATCTGCTGCTGGAAAGCCGCGGGCTGCTGGAGAGCCGGCCGCAGTCGGGCTATTTCGTGAACCTGCGACGCGACGACAGCCATGCGCCGGTGCGCGAGCTGCGCCCGTCGAAGCCGATCGCGATCTCGTCGTCGGTGGACGTGAGCCGGCTCGTGCTGTCGACGCTGCGCTCGATCGGCACGGACGACGCGGTGCCGCTCGGCTCGCCATACCCGGACCCGAGCCTGTTTCCGTTCGAGAAGCTGAACCGCTACGCGTACGCGGCCGGCCGCGACAAGTCGCTGTGGGGCGTGACGGACGGCTTGCCGCCCGGCCATCCGCGGCTGATCCGCCAGATCGCGCGCCGCTACCTGGAAAACGGGATGTCGGTGGACCCGAACGAGATCATCGTGACGGTCGGCGCGACGGAGGCGATCAACCTGTGCCTGCAGGCCGTTGCGAAACCGGGCGACACGATCGCGGTGGAATCGCCGACGTTCTACGCGATGCTGCACGCGATCGAACGGATGGGGATGAAGGCGATCGAGGTCGCGACGCATCCGGAATACGGAATCGATATCGCGGCGCTGGCCGCGATCGCGAAGTCGCAGCCGATCGCCGCATGCATGGTGATGCCGAACTTCCAGAACCCGCTCGGCTTCCAGATGCCGGACGAGCGCAAGCGCGAGCTGGTCGAGTTCGCCGCGAAAGCCGACCTGCCGATCATCGAGAATGGCGTGTACAACGAACTGTATTTCGGCAACATGCATCCGAGCACGCTGAAGTCGTTCGACCGGCACGACATCGTGCTGCATTGTTCGTCGTTCTCGAAGAGCCTGACGGCCGCGTACCGGATCGGCTGGGCGCTGCCGGGCCGCTATCGCGAGCAGGTCGAGAAGCTGAAATTCCTGAACACGCTCGCGACGCCGTCGCTGCCGCAGCTCGCGATCGCGGAGTTTCTCGAACGCGACGGCTACGAGCATCACCTGCGGCGGATTCGCAAGGCGTATGCGCAGCAGGCGAACCTGATGCGCGCGATGGTGTCGCGGTTCTTTCCGGAAGGCACGCGCATCTCGAGCCCGGCGGGCGGATACGTGCTGTGGATCGAACTGCCTGCGCAGATCGACGCGATGCGGCTGTACCAGCTCGCGCTGGAGCAGGGGATCACGATCGGGCCCGGCTACATGTTCTCGATCACGGACAGCTACCGGAACTTCATCCGGTTGAACTACAGCAGCCCGTGGTCGCCGGAGATCGAACAGGCGGTGATCGCGGTCGGCAAGCTCGCCGCCTACTGTCTCGACTGAACGTGCCGCCGCGCGTCGCGCGTGGCGTCGTCACGTCAGCCGGTACGACTGCGCGCCCGTTCCCGCGAGCGTGCCGCCGTCGACGATCAGGTATTCGTTGCGGATCGGCTTGCCGTCGAACCAGCATTGCAGGATCTCCAGCGTGCCGGCCGCGTAGCGGGCCTGCGCGGACAGCGACGTGCCCGAGATGTGCGGCGTCATCCCGTTGAACGGCATCGTGCGCCACGGGTGATCGGCCGGCGCCGGCTGCGGAAACCACACGTCGCCGCCGTAGCCCGCGAGATGCCCGGACGTGACGGCATGCACGACCGCGTCGCGGTCGACCAGCTTGGCGCGCGCGGTGTTGATCAGGTACGCGCCGCGTTTCATGCGCGCGATCATCGCCGCGTCGAACAGGCGCTCGGTCGACGGGTACAACGGAATCTGCAGGTTGACGATGTCGACGGCGCTCGCGAGTGACGCGGCATCGGCGTGATACGTGAGCCCGAGCGCCTGCTCGACCGACGCATCGAGCCGGTGGCGCTGCGTGTAGTGCAGCTGCAGCCCGAACGGCTGCAGCCGGCGCAGCACGGCAAGGCCGATGCGCCCCGCGCCGACCGTGCCGAAGTGCATGCCTTCGACGTCGTAGCTGCGCGACACGCAATCGGCGATGTTCCAGCCGCCTTGCTGCGCGATCGCATGCGACGGCAAGTAGTTGCGCACCAGCGCGAGCGTCGTCATCACCACGTGCTCGGCCACGCTGATGCTGTTCGAGCCGGTGACTTCGGCGACGGTGATGTGGGCCCGCGCGGCGGCGTCGAGATCGACGTGATCGGAGCCGATGCCAGCTGTCAGCGCGAGCTTCAGCTTCGGCGCGCGGGCGATCCGGTCGGCCGTCAGGTACGCGGGCCAGAACGGCTGCGAGATCACCACGTCCGCTTCAGGCAGCCGGCGCTCGAATTCGGAGTCGGGGCCGTCCTTGTCGCTCGTGACGATCAGCGTGTGGCCGTGCGCTTCCATATAGGCGCGCAAGCCGAGCGCGCCGGACACCGAACCGACGAGTTCGCCGGGACGAAAGCCGGGCGGGCCGGCCGGCGTCGGCGCGGTCTGCCCGTCCGCGTAGTGCGTGATGACCGGAATCGTATCGCGCACGTAGCGCGGCGGGTAGCCGTCCACGGGATCGGGGTAGAGCACGCACAGGACGGTGGCCATCGGGTAGTACTCCTGGTGACGGGGGAAGGCGCGCGGCACGCAGATTGCGCAGGATGCCCGACGTGCGCGGCGATCGGCTGCCGTGTTGCGCCGCAACGTTGATGACGTTCTACGCCCGTCATGGATCGCGTACAAGCTACAGTGCGTGTTTGCGTGCGCTGCGGGGACGTCTGTACCTGTTCTTTTCAGGAGGGATGTCGATAATGGGATCGTTACCTGACTTTTCGGGAGCCCGTCATGACTGAACGCGACGATTCGTCGTCACGCCCCGATCTCACGCAAGGCATTGCGCTCGACGATCTCGCCGACGGCGCCATGATCGAGGGCCATGTCGGCGATGCAGCGGTGCTGCTCGTGCGCCGCGCCGATGAACTGTTTGCCGTGGGCGCGCAGTGCCCGCACTACGGCGCGCCGCTGGCCGACGGCCTGCTGGAAGGCGATACGATCCACTGCCCGTGGCATCACGCGGCGTTCTGCCTGCGCACCGGCGCGCTGCTGCGCGCGCCGGCGCTCGACGGGCTGCCGTGCTGGCGCGTCGAACGCCGCGACGGCCGTGCCGTCGTGCTCGATGAGCGGCCGGCCGCCGCGCCGCCTGGGTTGAAGGCAACCGGACTGCCCGCGTCGGTGGTGATCGTCGGCGGCGGGGCGGCTGCCATCGCGGCGGCAGTGACGCTGCGGCAGGAAGGCTATCCGCATCCCGTCACGCTGCTCACCGCCGATGCCGATCCGCCGTACGACCGCCCGAACCTGTCGAAAGACTATCTCGCCGGCACGGCCGATGCCGACTGGCTGCCGCTGCGGGCGCCGTCGTTCTATGCGGACCATCACATCGACGTGCGATGCGGCACACGCGTCGTACGTATCGACCCCGCGCAGCAGGCGGTCGAACTGGCCGACGGCAGCCGCGTCGGCTACGGTGCGCTGCTGCTTGCAACCGGCGCCGAGCCGAACCGGCTGACCGTGCCGGGCGCGGATCTGCCGCACGTGTGCGTGCTGCGCTCGCGCGCCGATTGCGACGCGCTGATCGGCAAGCTGAAAACCGCACGCCGCTGCGTCGTGGTCGGCGCGAGCTTCATCGGGCTCGAAGCGGCCGCCGCGCTGCGCACGCGCGGGCTCGACGTGCAGGTCGTCGCGCCCGATGCGCATCCGATGGCGCGCGTGCTCGGCGAAGCGCTCGGCAGCACGATCCAGGCACTGCACGAGTCGCACGGCGTCGTGTTCCATCTCGGCGCGACGCCCGCGCGGATCACGCCCGACAGCGTGACGCTGTCGACCGGCGACGTGCTGCCGGCCGATCTCGTGGTGGTCGGCATCGGCGTGCATCCAAACGTGGCGCTCGCGCAGGACGCGGGGCTGGCCGTCGACCGCGGCGTGACGGTCGACCGCTTCCTTCAGACGAGCGCGCCCGGCATCTACGCGGCCGGCGACATCGCGCGCTGGCCCGATCCGCTGACGAGCGAGCGGATTCGCGTCGAGCACTGGGTCGTCGCCGAGCGGCAGGGCATCGCCGCCGCGCACAACATGCTCGGGCAGCAGCGGCCGTTCGACGCGGTGCCGTTCTTCTGGAGCCAGCATTACGACCTGACGGTCAACTATGTCGGGCATGCGGAGCAATTCGACCGGGTCGAGATCGATGGCGACCTCGGCGCGCACGATTGCTCGATCGCGTACTGGCGCGGCAACACGCGGCTCGCGGTCGCGACGGTGGGCCGCGATCTCGACAGCCTGAAGGCGGAAGCGGCATTCGAGCGGCAGATTGCAGCCGCGTGACAGTGGTGTGACGACATGATTCGAACCCTGGAGGCGAGATGAATCCCGATGTGCGTGCCCGTTTCGAAACCGAGTTTGCGCCGCGCATCGCGGCGCGCGTGCTCGGCCTGTATCAGCCTGGCGAAGTGAGGGTGGAGGTCGTGCCGCACGACGGGCAGGGCGGCCCGACCTGTGTCGACGTGATCGGCCTCACGTCGACGGTCGGATTGCCGAACCGGCTGAACGCGCGGCTCGCGTGGCGTGACGACGCGATCGATGCATTGCTGGCCGAGCCCGACCGCAGTCGCTTCGACCGCTATCTCGCGGCGTTGCCGGTCACGATCGAACGCTGGCAGATGGAATTGCCGGTCGACTTCAGCACGCGGACCCAGCGCGATCGCGAGATCCTGATCGGCGATCTGGATTTCGATGCGTGAAACGCGCCGTGCGATGCGTGCGGATGAGCCGGTTGCCGCTAGCGGTCGCGGGTCTTGATGATCACGCGGCCCTGGTCGATACCGCCGCGCAGGGCTTCGTCGCACGTGAGCCATTCGGGTGTGACGAGTTCTGGCGCGTGCAGGTCGACCGGCGCGCCGTCGCGGAAGATTCGCACCTGCGCGACCCACGCGCCGTTCGCGTTGCGCGTCGCGTCGACGCGAATCTCGTGATCCATGAAGGTGTCGGTGGCGTGCATCGGTCGGGGCCCTCCGTCGTGCGTGAACGCGGTGCGTCGATCGTAGCAGCATGGCGTGCGCCGTGCATCCGAAACGAAGCGGAACCTGCGCGCGATCCGACGCACGTGTCGACGCGCGAGACGGGAGCGAACCTGTGGCCTTCGACCTGACTTTCTCCATGAAGGTGTTCGCGGCGCTGTTCGCGATCATGAACCCGATCGCGAACATTCCGGTGTTCCTGTCGCTGACCGAAGGCGCGGCGGACGGCGTGCGCCGCAAGGTCGCGTTGACGGCGGCGATCGGCGTGACGGTCGGCTGCATCGTGTCGGCGGTCGCGGGCGGCGCGATCCTGCATGTGTTCGGCCTGACGGTCGACGATTTTCGCCTCGCGGGCGGGCTGCTGGTGCTGCTGATCGCGCTGTCGATGCTGCATGGCGCGCCGAGCCGCCAGCATTCGCCGGGCGACGACGAAGGCGCCGATCCGGCCGCGGCCGAGAGCGTCGCGATCTATCCGCTGACGATCCCGTTGCTCGTCGGCCCCGGCACGATCGCAACGATGATCGTGCTCGGGCACACCGCGTTCTCGACCGGGCAGGCATTCGCGTTCGCGCTCGGGCTCGCCGCGTTTCTCGTGTTGCTGGCCGCGTCGCTGCTGTCGGCACCGCTGATCGGCCATTACCTGTCGCCGCGCGTGACGGCGGTGACGCAACGGCTGATGGGCATGATTCTCGCGGCGATCGCGATGCAGATGATCGTCGCGAGCCTGAAGGCCGCGTTCGGGCTGCCGCAATGAGTGCCGCCCCTCTCGAACCGGCCGCCTGATTTCACGGAGTCGTTGATGAATACGTTGATCGTGTTGTCCTATCCCGACCTCGCGGCCGCCCATCGCGCGCTCGCCGAACTCGATACGTTGCGCGACCGGCACGTCGTCGCGCTGGCGGGGGTGGCGATCGTTGAGTGCACAACCGACGGACAGTTGCGCGCGCATGCGGTCGACCCCGCCCGCACGCCGCCCGGATCGCTGCTCGACAGCGTGGTCGAACACATCGAATCGTCGCTCGATGCATGGCGCGAGAAGCCGGTGGACGACGCGCTGATCGATCGCGTCGCACGCAAGGCGCGCCCCGGCACCGTGTCGCTCGGCCTCGCCGCGACGCAACTCGATATCTACGCGCTGAGCACGGCGCTCGCACCGTTCGGCGGAGACGTGATCGACACGACGCTGTCGATCGACGACGAACTGAAGCTCGTCGAAGCGATTTCGAACGCGCGCGACGGCGGCAGTCGGGCCTCAACCGACTGAAGGATCGACGAAGCGCACAAAACGGTCGATGTGCGGCGAGTGACGCAGCAGGTTCCGAATCGAACGCACGCCATCGAGCGGTCATGATCGTGATCAGATGATTTCGACATACGAAAAATCAGACCGGCAAGTTTGACCGCATGACGCGTCAACGTGCGCAAAAGACGCGATCTGCACGATTTCACGCCACATGATTGCCTTGAAACGATGGCGTTCTTACCGATTGCCGCGTATTGAATCTGGCAATGCAGATGACGTGGGCGGATAGATTTATTCGATGACCGGCGAAGGCGCGACATGCCTCTCCTATACTCATAGGGACTGCTTTTCACGGGAGGACAGCCCATCCGCACGAGTGCATCGATCAAGCCCTATCGTCGTGCGACCGGTGGCCGGACCTCGCTGATACCTGCTGCGGTCCCGGCGGCTACGCGCGCCGGGCTGCTTCACAAGGAGCCACGATGCCCTACGTTCTGATCGTCGAAGACGACGCCGATACGCGCGCCATGCTCGCGGCGCTCGCGCGCACGCAGCAGCTTGCGTGCGACACGGCCGCGACGCTCGAAGAAGCGCGCACGCTCGTCACGACGCACCCCCCCGATCTCGTGCTGTGCGATCTCGTGCTGCCGGACGGCAACGGGATGGACCTGTTCGATGCGTTGCCGAAGCATTCGCACTGCGAAATGGTGCTGACCACCGGCCACGCGAGCCTCGAAACCGCGATCGACGCGCTGCGGCGCGGCGCGACCGACTACCTGGTGAAGCCGCTGAACATGCAGCGGCTGAACAGCATCTTCGCGCGCGTGCCGCGCACCACCGCGCTGCATGAAGAGATTGCCGAACTGCGCTCCGAACTGCAGCGCCTCGGCCGCTTCGGCCGCATGCTCGGCAGCTCGCCCGCGATGCAGGCCGTGTACGACGCGATCGGCCGGGTCGCGCGCACCGAGGCATCGGTGCTGCTGACGGGCGAATCGGGCACCGGCAAGGAGCTGGCCGCGCAGACGGTGCACGACCTGAGCCTGCGCCGCCGCGGCCCGTTCCTCGCGGTGAACTGCGGCGCGATCGCCGCGAACCTCGTCGAGAGCGAGATGTTCGGCCACGACCGCGGCAGCTTCACGGGCGCGGAGCGCCAGCACAAGGGCTTCTTCGAACGCGCGGACGGCGGCACGCTGTTTCTCGACGAGATCACCGAGATGCCGCTCGAGTCGCAGGTCAAGCTGCTGCGCGTGCTCGAGACGGGGCGCCTCACGCGGCTCGGCTCGACGCGCGAGATCGACGTCGACGTGCGCATCGTCGCGGCGACCAACCGCGACCCGGAAGCCGCGATGGCTGACGGCAAGCTGCGGCCCGACCTGTTCCACCGGATCAACGTGTTCCCGATCCCGCTGCCGTCGCTGCGCGAACGCGGCGACGACATCCCGATGCTCGCCGATGCATTCCTGCAGCAGTTCAACGCCGACAGCGGCAGGAACCTGCGCTTCGCGCCGGCCGCGCGCGATGCGCTGAAGACCTACGCGTGGCCCGGCAACGTGCGTGAGCTGCGCAACTTCGTGCAGCGCGCGAGCATCTTCTGCGACGCGGACGTGATCGATACGCTGCCGCCGCCGATCATGGACGAACTGTCGAACCTGGCCGATTCGCACGAGGATCGTGTGACCGTGCCGTTCGGCACGTCGCTCGAGGAAGCCGACCGGCGGCTGATCCTCGGCACGATCGCACAATGCGGGGGCGTGAAGGCGCAGGCGGCCGAGGTGCTCGACGTCAGCCTGAAGACGATCTACAACCGGCTCGCGCAGCTCGAAAGCGAAGTGGACAAGCCGGAATCCTGATGCCGCCGCGACCGACCCGTCAGCAGGAGCGTGATCGATGATCGATATTTCGCGGACCCGCGCCGGCAACTACGTCACGGCCGTCATGCTGGTTGCGATCGCCACCGTGCTGCAGGCGCTCGCGATCCGCTTCGGCGGCGTGAATCTGCCGCTGGTCCTCTACTATCCGCTGCTCGCGGGCGCCGCGTGGGCGACGTCGTTCCTGTTCGGGATGGCCTCGACGGTCGTCAGCGGCCTGCTCGTGTGGACGCTGTTCCTCTCGGATCCCGCGGCCTATACGCAGCCGCTGCCCGACCGGCTCGTGCGGCTCGGCACCTTCGTGCTGATCTGCGCGCTCGTCTGCGCGGTCGCGTCGATGCTGCGCCAGGCGCGCTTCACGAGCGATGCGGCGCTACGACGTGAAGCGGCCGCGCGCCGGCGGCTCGACGCCGTGCTGCAGGCGTTGCCGCATGGCGTGATCGCCACCGATACGAACGGGCGGCTCACCTATCTCAACGCCGCCGCGGCCGCGCTCGTCGGCTGCCGGCCGGACGATGCGATCGGCCGCGCTGCGCGCGACGTGCTGCGGATCGTCGATCGCGACGGCCGGCGCGTTCAATCGACTCCGCTCGATCTCGCGCTCGGCGGCGAGGGCGTCGCGTCGGATCGCCACTGGCTGCACGCGGAAGGGAGCGAGCCGGTGCCGATCGTCGAGGTGGCCGCGCCGCTCGGCGATGCGGACGGCAACGTCGACGGCGCCGTGCTGCTGCTGCGCGACGCGGGCGCGGACCGTTCGCGGGTCGATGCGTCGCGGTTGCAGCGGGCCGTCGTCGATGCGTCGCCCGACGCGATCGTCGGCGTCGATGGCGACGGCCGCATCGTCAGCTGGAACCCGGCCGCGCAACGCATGTTCGGCTACGACGAAAGCGATGCGCATGGGCGCACGTTCGAATCGCTGGTGGCGATGCGCTGGCTGAAGCGCAAGCCGCTCGTCCAGTCGTTCGACGACATGCACGCGGCGGTCGGGCCGATCGACCTGCTGTGCGTGCGGCGCGACGGCCGGCGCTTCCGTGCGACCGTGTCGGCGGGCCCGGTACGCGGCGACGTGCGTGCGTCCGTCGCGTTGTCGCTGACGCTGCGCGAAGCCGGCGCGCAGCGCCGCCGCGACCTGCGCGCGCAGCGCTCGCTGCAGGGCGCACGCGATGCGCGCGACCAGGCCGATACGTCGAACCGGCTGAAGGACGAACTGCTCGCGACGGTGTCGCACGAGCTGCGCACGCCGCTGAACGTGATCTACGGCTGGGTCGAGGTGCTGCGCAATTCGGGCGACAGCGCGCTGCAGCAGCAGGCGGTCGACGCGATCGACCGCAGCGCGCGCTCGCTCACGCGGATGGTCGGCGACATCCTCGACGCGTCGTCGCTCGCGACCGGCAAGCTGCAGCTCGACGCGATGCCGGTGGACGTCGTGCGGCTGTTCTCCGATTCGGTCGGCGCGTTCCAGACGGCCGCATCGTCGGCCGGCATCGTGCTCGAATTCGACTGTGCGGCGTCGACCTGCGTGGTGTCGGGCGATGCCGAGCGCTTGCGGCAGATGCTGTCGAACCTCGTGTCGAACGCGCTGAAGTTCACGCCGTCCGGCGGCAGCGTGACGGTCGGGCTCGCCCGCGTCGACGCGCGCGTGGTGCTGACCGTGAGCGACACGGGGCAGGGCATCGTGCCGGCGTTCCTGCCGTACGTGTTCGACATGTTCCGCCGCGCGGAGGATTCGCCGGCGTCGTCGCGGCGCGGGCTGGGCCTCGGCCTGTCGATCGTGCGGCATATCGCCGAACTGCACGGCGGCGGCGTGACGGTCGAGAGCGCGGGCCGCAATCGCGGCGCGACATTTACGGTGACGCTGCCGGCCGGCTGGCAGCCGGCCGGCGCGATGGCGTGGGGGAGCGCGCCCGTGGACGTCCATCGCGCCCCGTTGACGCTCGATGCGCAGCGCATCCTGATCGTCGACGACGATCCGACGACGCGCGAAAGCCTGACGGCCGCGCTGACGACGTTCGGCGCGGCCGTCGCGATCGCGTCGACGGGGCGCGAAGCGCTCGCGGTGGCCGCCGACCTGCGGCCGACCGTCGTGCTGTCCGATCTCGCGATGCCCGACGGCGACGGCTTCTGGCTGCTCGACGCGTTGCGGCGCGCCGGCATGAACGGCGGCGGGCCGCCCGGCATGCGGGTGCTCGCCGTGACCGCGCATGCGGGCCTGGCCGACGAACGCCGCGCGCTCGAGGCCGGCTTCGACGGCTATCTGTGCAAGCCGGTCGACGTGCGCGAACTGGCGGACAAGATCGTGCGCGTGACGAAGCAGGACGGCTGACGCGGCGGCCGACCGTCGCTGCCCGGTTGCGATGGCCCGTGTGGGTGACGCGCGGCCGGCCTTGGCCGGAGGCCGGCAGGCTGCATCGCGCGCGGCCTGCGACGCGCCATCACTTCCGCTTCGGCTGCGACACGCCTTCGAGCGTGTTCGCGACGCCGTCGCGCGCCGGGCCGGCCGAGCGCGCCGCGATGTCCGCGAGCGACAGCATGCCGACCCGCCGCTTGTCGTGATCGACGACCGGCAGGCGGCGCAGTTGCGCATCGCGCCATGTCATGCTGGATCTCGTCCAGCGAATCGTCCTCAATGACGCGAACGTTTCCGCAACGACCATGCCCGGGGTTGGCACGCGGCACGCGACTTGCCGCATCGACGGGGAACACGACGAAGATGACGACGACCACGCGCGGCGCGACCCGTGCCGGCCGCGCGCCCATCACACGGAGGCACGATGACGATTCCAAAACGACGAGAGGGCGTGCGCTACGAACTCAACGTTTGCGGCGGCGGGTTCGATTCGGTGAAGAGCCACTTCAAGGAATGGAAGCGCGAACTGCTGATCTACCGGCCCGATCGCCGGATGTTCGAGGGCAAGGCCGACGTGCGGCCGCTCGGAGACGAGACGTTCGCCGCGACCGAGCCGGCGAGATTCGCGCTGCAGCGTGCGTGCGAGCCCGCCGACCCGTATGCGCTCGCGGCACGCGTGCGCGACGACGGCCGCGAGCTGTGGCTCGTGATGGCCGCGTACGACGCGTAGCGGCGCGCGGGCACGCAGCGCAGCGCAGCGAACGACGGCGGGTTCGAACGCCCGGCGCACCGCGGGACGGCGTGCTTGACGCGTGAACGGACGGCACGTGGATTGCGGACTGCCCGGGGCCTGCTCAACCGATTCCGCGGCTGCCGCGGATGTCAGGAGGTGTTCGATGAAACCGATCCGCACGATCCGCACCGGCGCATGCCTGCTGGCCGCCGCGTGCGCGCTGGTTGCCTGCACGCAACCTGCTCCCGACGGCGCGCGCGGCGCGCCGCCCGCGCCGCCCGGCGCCCACCCGCCGTCGCCGGGCACGACGATGCCCGATGCCAATACGCGCTACGAGCCGCGGCCGTCGCCGGGCAACACGTTGCCGCCGGGCGCGACCGGCGGCGACCCGGCCGACGTGCCGCCACCGGGTCCGAACGGCACGCCGGGCGACCCGCCGGTGCCGGGCACGCCGCCGCCGACACAGTACTGATACTTGCTGCAGCCGGCGCGTGGCGGGACGGTGCGCGAAACGCGTGCCCAAAACTTGCCGACAGCTTGTAAAAAAGCGGCCCCGACGGCCTGCAAGACGGGGTACGAACCCGCGTGACCCGCGACGCGGTGCGACCGGGCCGCCTGGCATGGAAGCTGCGTTATTCCTGACCGAATACGAAACGAAACCCGTGAAACGTCAGGAGAACCTTCGATGTCCGTCTCGCTTGCGCTGCAGATGCGACAGCATCTGGCACTTACGCCGAGGCTTCAGCAGTCGCTGCGGTTGCTGCAGTTGTCCTCGCTCGAATTTCAACAGGAGTTGCGGCAGGCGCTCGATCAGAATCCGTTCCTCGAGGATGGCCAGGCAGACGAGGAGGCTGCCGACGACGCAACCGGGCAGCCGGCCGAAGCCGCCGCGCCCGAAGCGGCATCCGAGCCCGACGACGCTCGCCGGCAGGACGGCGACGCCCCCGAAGTGCCCGAGGCGTCCGAAGTGTCGTTGACGGCCGCGCCCGCGCCCCGCGGCACGAGCCACCACGGCGACGATGCGGGTGGCCAGTCGCCCGGCGAATGGCTGGCCGCGGAGCCGTCGCTGAATCAGCAGTTGCACGATGCGTTGCGGCTCTATCCGTTGAACCGGCGTGACCGCGAAGCCGCGCGCCTCGTGATCGACGCGCTCGACGACGACGGCTACCTGCGCCAGGAACTGGGCGAACTGCTGGTCGCGGCCGACCCCGCGCTGCTGCTCTCCGAGCAGGATCTCGCGGTCGCCCTGCGGCTCGTGCAGATGCTCGACCGACCGGGCCTGGCCGCGCGCTCGCTGTCCGAGTGTCTCGTGCTGCAACTCGACGCGATTCCGGCCGGCACGCCGGCGCTCGCGGAAGCGAAAGCGATCGCGCGCGAGCATCTCGAGCGTCTGGCACGCCGCGAGACGGCCGAGATCCAGCGGCGGCTCGGCTGCGACGCGCCGACGCTGCAGGCGGCCTGCGCGCTGGTGCGCGGGCTCGACCCGCGCCCCGGCAATCATTACGGCAGCACGCGCGGCGACTACGTGGTGCCCGACGTGATCGTGCGCCAGGTGCGCGACGAGTGGATCGTGACGATCAACCCGGCCGTGCTGCCGCGTGCGCGGCTGCATGAACGCTATGCGACGCTGTTCGCGCAGTCGAGCGGCGAACGCGATTCACCGCTCGGCCAGCAGCTGCAGGAAGCGCGCTGGCTGATCCGCAACGTGCAGAAGCGCTTCGAGACGATCCAGCGCGTCGGCGAATGCATCGTCGCGCGGCAGCGCGATTTCTTCCGCTACGGCGAGATCGCGATGAAGCCGCTCGTGCTGCGCGACATCGCCGAGGAACTCGACCTGCACGAATCGACCGTGTCGCGCGCGACGGGCAACAAGTACATGGCCACGCCGCACGGCACGTTCGAGTTCAAGCATTTCTTCCCGCGCAAGCTCGAGGCGGCCGGCAAGGGCGTGTGCTCGGCGGCGGCCGCGAAGGTGCTGATCCGCGACATGATCGCGGCCGAGCGGCACACCGATCCGCTGTCCGACGTCACGCTCGCGCAGAACCTCGCGGGCCGCGGCATCCTGCTCGCGCGTCGCACGGTGACGAAGTATCGCCAGGCGATGAAGATTCCGCCGGCCGACCTGCGCCGCCGCGACGCCGCATGACGATGGACCGGGCGAGCCCGTCGCGTGCGCGTGCTGCCGACCGTCGCGTCGACGCGTGCGCCCACGACCGGCGCGCCATCACGCCGGCAACGTCCCGGGCGTGGAAGAGCGCGGCGCGTGCCGTGCTGTCGGCCCGATGCGGCAACACGAAAATGCGGGATCTCATGCCGCCGGCGATGCCGATCGCCAGGTCGATGAGCGAAAGGGAACGTGAAAAAATGGCGTCCAAGCCGACGCGCGGCAAACCGGAGCACAAGCACGATGCGTGACCGGCGACGACGTGTATTGACCACTGCTGCCATCCAGGAGGTATCCATGCTGCGATACGCCGTCATCTTCTTCATCATCGCGATCGTCGCGGCCGTGTTCGGCTTCGGCGGTATTGCCGCCGGTGCGGCCGAGATCGCGAAGATCCTGTTCTACATCTTCGTCGTGATCTTCCTCGTCACGCTGCTGCTGGGCGTCGTGCGACGATGAGCGGCACACCCGGCCGGTCGCAGCGCATCGCGGAACTCGAGCATGCGCTCGCGAACGGTTTTCCGTCGGAATCGACCGTCGTCGTGCAGTCGGACGACGCGACCGGGCGGCTGACGATCCAGGTGTCGTGGGTGCGCGTGCCGTCCGACGAGGACGCGCGCGAATGGCGCTGCACGGTCGACCTGCGATTCGAGCCCGACGTGATAACGCGCTATGCGTCGCTCGGCGCGGACGACCGGCTGCGCGTGCGGACGGTTCTCTGCGACCGCGCGCGACGCGCGGTGGACGAGCGCAAGCCGCGCGTCGAGGAGGCGGCGATCGAATGCAACGTCGCACTCGACGTGACGCGCGCCGAACTCGACGCGGCGCTGCGCGCGCCCTGACGCCGCTGCCGCTCGCGGGGTGAAGACGCGGCGATCCGCGTGGCCGCCGCATCCCGCACGCGGCGAGCGCATGTCGATGTCGATGCTTCCTTCACACCGCTGCGGCGCCACCACGCGCGTGGCAGCCGCGATGGCGCGGCCGCGCGCATCGTCATGCACGCGTCAGCGCCGATGCTGCAGCCGGTGATACCAGTTCATCAGCGGTGTCGCGGTGATCCCGTGCGCGATCACCGATGCCGACACGATGGCCAGCACGGGGGCCGCGAGCGGACGCACCGCGGCGGCGGGCCCGTGTTCGAGCGCGAACAGCAGGTAGTAGAACGAGCCGATTCCGCGGATGCCGAACCACGCCATCAGCCGTCGCTGTGCATGCGTCGCATGTGAGCCGGTGAGCGTGACCAGCACCGCGAGCGGGCGCACGGCGACGAACAGCACGACGGCCAGCGAGGCCGCGCCCCACGTCAGCAGCGGGCCCGGCAGCGTCATGAGCACGCTGCCGATCATCGTCATCACGATGGCTTCGGCGATCCGTTCGAGTTCGATCGTGAAGCCGAGCACCGATTCGGCCATGAACGCGTGCGCTTTTTCCGGATGCTTCTCGGTGGCGACGACGTCGGCCGAATCGATCTGGCCGATCACGTCGCGCGGCGCGCGGTCGCCGCTCGCGCGGTGCTCGACCCGGCGCATCGCGACCCCGGCCGCGAACGTCGCGATGAACCCGAATGCATGCGCGAACTGCGCGGCGCCGAACGACAGCACGATCAGCGCGAGCGCGAAGAAGCCTTCGAGGCCGAGCGCCTGGGCGTGGCGCGTGCGCAGCCAGCCGATCGTCTTCGTCGTGATCCAGCCGAGGCCGCCGCCGATCGCGGCCGCGCCGGCGATGCCCCACAGCGCGGTGAGCGCGAACGCGCCCGACAGCGGCGGCAGCCCGTGCGTCGTGCCCGGCGCGCCGCACAGCGCGAGCCCGGCCAGCGCGAACGGCAGCGCGATCCCGTCGTTCAGGCCGCCTTCGCCCGACAGCGCGAAGCGCACGAGATCGCGATCGCCCGGGTCGTGCACCTGAACGTCGTGTGCGAGCACCGGGTCGGTCGGCGAGAGGATCGCCGCGAGCAGCAGCGCGGGGCCCCAGTCGAGCCCGAGTGCGAGCATCGCGCACGCGGCCAGCAGCGGCACGGTGAGGCCCATCGCGAACAGGCCGAGGCGGCACGGCACGCGCCACAGCGGGTCGTCGAGCGGCACGCGCAGCCGCAGCCCGATCGCGAACAGCGAGACGAGCAGCGCGATCTCGACGATTTCACGCAGCAGCCGAGCGTCGCGTTCGAGGTCGAGATCGAGCAGGCCGGCGCCGGCCGGGCCGAGCGCGACGCCGAGCACGAGATAGATCATCGCGGTGCTGACGGGCAGGTGGCGCAGCGCGGACGTCGCGACGCCCATGCCCATCAGCACCGCGCCGACGATTACGTACCAGAGCGTCTCATGCATGTGTGCGGTAGCAGGCCGATAACGGGTCGCGCGCCGTCAGGGCTTGCGGCCGAACGCTTCGCGCAGCTTCCGTTTCGCGCGTTCGAGCGTGGCGCGGCGCGTTTTCGGCAGGTTGCGGCCCGCGCGGTTCACGTAGAAGTTCAGCATCGACATCGCCGACTGGAACGGCGACGCCTTGCGGCGGCGGCTGTGTTCGGCCGAATGCTTCAGCGACGCGGCGATCGCGGCCGGGTCGTCGGACTTGAAGATGTCCGGCTCGAGGTCGAGCGCATCGCTTTTTTGCATGACGTCGGCGGACCAGCGCTTGCGGTGGTGCGGGTCGGTGCCGCGGGCGCGGCCCGGGCGTCGTGTGAGGTGCTTGCCATGCGCGCGGGTAGCGGTAGCGGAAGGCATTCCATGGGCTCCATTGAAGGTGACAGGGGCGTCGTGACGGGGTGGGGTACGCAAACCGCGTGCCGCGCCGCGCGCGTGATCCGTCCGACGAACCCATGCCGGGCGCGGCACGGGGGTTGCTGCAAACGACAGACAGGACATGCCATCCCGCCATCACGCAGGAGGACATCATGCAATCGCATTCCCGGATCTGGCTGGAAAACGACGAGATCGACGCCGATGCCGATGGCGACACGATAGACGCCGACGATCTCGATACGACGGTCCATGTCGACGTCGCGACGGGCAGGATCACGTTTCAGGCGGCGTGGGCGGAGGCGGCCGACCCGCCGCCCGAGACTGCGCGGCATTCGGTCATGCTCGTGCTCGACTGCGACACGATGGAGCGCTATGCGGATCTCGACGAAAGCACACGGATGCGCGTGCACGCGATCCTGCACGCCACGGTGGAGGACCTGCTCGAGCGCCTGCCCGACGAACACGCGACGCTGACGGTCGAGCTCACCGATGCGATGCTCGACGCCGCGCGCCGTCTGCAGTAGCCGTGCCGATCGGCTTTCCGATACTCGACTCGCACGCGCGAACGGGGCGGCAGGCACGTAGCTTGCTGCGGGACTGGCATGGCACGACACGTGCCGCCACGCGGACGGAGGGGCTCATGAGCGGAAGGTTGGGGCATTGCGAGGTAGCCATTCTCGCGGTCGGAGTCGCACCGATCGATCGCGTTTCGGCGCGGGGCGCCTGACACCATGGCCGCCAATTCCGCCCGCCGCGTGACGCTGGTCGACGAGCCGCCCGTATTCGATGGTGCGGCGCTGCAGTTGCGTTTCGTCGTCGATGTCGATGGCGAACCGCAAACCTGCGCGATCACAGTCGAAGCGCTGGAAGATCATTTCGGCGCACGCTCCGCGCTGGAGGCCGATTTGCGCGATGCGTTCGAACAGGGCCGCGCGCGCATCGCAGCCGCCTGCGCCGACGTGCTGGGCGACAGCAACAGCGACGGCAGCGGTAACGGCAACGGCGGCGTGGTGCTGCACAGCGGCTATTTCCGTGCGCCGGCCGGTCGTGCGCGAGCGGGCCTGTTCCGGTCCCGGCGATCCTGACCCGGTTGACGTTCCCGGCGTGTCCCGCTCCTGTTTCCCTCCTGCCGGTTTTCCTCCCGCATTACACGCCGTTGAAAACTTTGCACCGCGCACGGGCCGCCGTGTGGTGCCACATCGCGCCGCGCGCAGGCGGCACGGATGACGGGGGCGGCACGCCACCCGGCATGGTCCCTGCATGCATTGCTGCTCGCCGGCGCGCATCTCGCGCAGCCGCCAACGGGGAACGAGCATGCTGACCGCACATGAATTCGCCACGCTGCTGCTGGTGCATCGCGCACCGGAGCAGATCCAGATCGACCGCGAGGATGTCCTTGCGCTGGTCGAACAGCAACTGATCGTGATGCAGCACGACGACGCGTCCGGCGAGCGCCGGCCCGCGTTGACCGCCGACGGGTTGTCGGTCGTGCAGTGCGTGCAACGCAACGACGCGCGCGAGCCCGACGTCACCGACGCGTGACGGGCGGATGCGGGGTTTCCTGTGTAGCGGAAAGCTGCGCGTTGCCGGCGGCCGTGTTGTCGTGAGGCTTGCTTTACTGTCCGGCCGGTCGTTCAGGGCGGTATCGATCAACGATCGCGGGCTAGATAGACGGCTGCTGCAAGACGGGCATCTCCTTCGCCCCAGCCAATGCGCAAAACCGATTATGGAAGCTCGTTTCTGGCGTAAATCGATTTTGGATGTACAAAAACGATTACACGCAGGCTGTCGTGCACAAATTTGATTTTCCCCCCGGCAACTTGGGTACGAGCAAATACGCGATGCTCGTGACTAAAGGCAAACGCCACGACTTCCCGGAATTTCATCCGCCGGAAACGCGCGTGCGCTGGACGATCACGATTCGCTCGTTGGACGCGCAGCCACCAGCACGGCAACCGGTAGCGCGGCCAGCCAGTCACCGAGCTTGATCAACCCTCCCGGCACGTCGATCGCATCCCCCGCATTCAGCCCATCCACCCACGGCCCGTCGATATCGCGCGGCAGCACGACCGCCGTATCGCCCCATTGCGCGGGTTCCACGCGCGGCAATTCCGGCGCTTCACCGAGCAATCGGCCCGCAAGCCGTGTCGCGACCACCACCACGGTGGCCTCGTCGCTGCACCGCGCGAACGCGACCACATGACGCCCGAGCGGGCCGCGTACGCGCAGCGGCACGTATGCGCCGTCCGCGAACGTCGCCGGCCATCGCGCGCGCAGCGCCAGCATGCGCTCGACCAGCGCCCGCTTCACGCGCGCATCGGGCCACGCCGCCAGATACGACGCCACCGGCGCGTCGACCCGCTCGGCCGCGAGCGCCGCGAACGGCACGTCGCGGCGGTTGTCCGGATCGACGAGCGAGTGATCCCATGATTCGGATCCTTGATACAGGTCGGGCACGCCGGGCGAGGCCATCCGCAGCACGGCCTGCGTCAGGCTGTTGACGACGCCGGCCGGCGCGATCCGCGCGACGAACGCATGCAGCCGATGGGCGAAGTCGCCCGGGCCGCGCGGCTTCAGGATCGCGCGGACGAACGCTTCGCAAGCGCGCTCGTAGCGTAGATCGGGCGCGAGCCAGTCGGTGTGAAGCTTCGCCTCGCGCAGCGCTTTCGTCTGCCACTGCACGACGCGTTCGGTGAGCGCCGCGCGCCCCGCCGCGTCGTCGGGCGAGAGTTCGGGCGGCCAGCAGCCGACGAGCGTCTGGTACAGCATCGCCTCGGCGGCCGGCCCCGGCGCCCATGCGAGGTCGCGATGCGCGCCGCCGCGATGCGGCCGGTTGAGCGCGGACCAGTCGAGCGACACCGCGCGCCACGCGTCGGGCATTTCGCTGAGCACGGCCAGCCGCGCACGCGCATCCTCGCCGCGCTTGTGGTCGTGCGTGGCGGTGGCGACGAGCCCGTGCGGCACGGTGCGCGCGCGGCGCCGGTTGCGCGCATGGAACGCGCCGCGCGACAGGCTGAAGTCGCCCGCGTCGGCGCCGACTTCGTTGCGCGACAGAAGCCGGCCGTAACGATAGTGGGCCGTATCCTCGACACCCTTCGCGGCCAGCGGCGCGGTGAGCTGCGCGAACGCGACGCGCGCCGCGTGCAGCGCGGCGGCGTCCGCGCGCGGCACGCGTACGACCGGCCACCCGAGCCAGGTGGCGACGTGATCGAGTGCGAACCGGTCGGCAGGATCGACGGCCTCGACCGCCCGTTCGTACGCGTGCGCGAGCACGCGACGATCGGCGTCGGCGGGTTCTTCGTCCTGCACGGGATACATCCGGTACACGGGCAACTGCACCGCGAGTTCCCCCAGTACGCGCCGAATCGCGATCCGGCTGACGTCGCGCGTCGCGGGCGCCGCCCGCGCCACGCGGTGCAACGCCCGCGCGGCGCGCGCATGCTCGACGGCGAGCTGGCGCATCAGCACGCGCCGCTTGCCGTCGAGCGCTTCCTGCGCGAACGTGCGCGACGAACCCGACACGTCGGCCCAGTGCGCGGCGAGCGGCGCGGCGCCGGCCGGATCGTGCAGCAGCGCGCCGACGTCGTTCATGAAGTCGTAGCCGGTCAAGCCGTCGACGGCCCAGTCGTCGCGCAGCGTCTCGCCGGGCGCGAGGATCTTCTCGACGACGATGTACGGCCGCGCGTCGCGTTGCGCGGCAAGCCGCTGATGCAGCCGCCGGCCATACGCGCGCGGATCGGCGAGGCCGTCGACGTGATCGGCGCGCAGGCCGTCGATGTAGCCGGCCGCATGCAGCCGCAGCGGCAGCGCATGGACGGCATCGAACACCGCATCGTCGTCGACGCGGACGGCCGCGAGCGTCGCGATGTCGAAGAAGCGCCGCCAGTTCAGCTCGTCGGCGGCCGTGCGCCACCACGCGAGCCGGTAGTGCTGGCGTTCGAGCAGCCGGTGCAGGCAGGCGCGGGAGCGCGCGCGGCGCGGATCGGCGCCGCGCAGCACCGCGTCGAGCGCATGCGGGCCGTGCGCGGCCGCATGATCGCGCAGCGCCGCATGCGCGGCGGCCAGCCGCGTGCTGTCGCGCGGCGGCGCCGCGTCGAAGCGCTCGGCGAGCGCGTTCAGGTCCGCACGGTTCGCGATGCGCAGGAGCTCCGCATAGGTGGCGGCGGCCACCGGCAGGCGTCGCCCGGGGCACGTCACGAAGAAGCGCCCGGTGGCCGGATCGGCGTCGAGCGTGATGTCGCCGGCCGCGAGCGCTTCACCGTACGGCGTGCCGAGGCAGGGCAGCAGCACCTTGCCGTCGAGCGTCGCGTCGGGCGGATGCCAGTCGATGTCGAAATGGTGCGCGTACGGGCTCGCGGGGCCCCATTCGAGCACGTCGTTCCACCAGCCGTTCGACGAACCGCCCACGCCCATGTGGTTCGGCACGATGTCGACGATCACGCCCAGCCCGTGCGCGCGCAGCGCATCGACGAGCCGGACGAAACCGGCTTCGCCGCCGAGCTCGGGGTTGAGCGTGCCGTAATCGACGGTGTCGTAGCCGTGCCGCGAACCGGGTTCGGCCGTCGCGATCGGCGACAGGTACAGGTGGCTCACGCCGAGCCGCGCGAAATAGCCGGCGTGCGCGGCCGCGTCGTCGAACGTGAAGCCCGCATGCAACTGAAGTCGCAGCGTCGCGCGTGGCGTCATGGGCCGGGCTCCCGCGAACCGCGTGCGCGCACCACGGCCGCGATGCGCTCGCGCACGTCGGCGTCGAACAGCGTGTCGATCGCGCGCGGCAGGCGCTGCCGCCAGTTCGGGTGCCCGCAGGGCGGCCCCGGCAGGTTCGGCTGCGTGTCCAGCCCGAGCAGATCCTCGAGCGGCAGGATCGCGAGCGGCGACGGGCTGCGCGCGACGTACGCGAGTATCCCGGCGACCGGCGGCGCGTCGGCCTGCGGGGCGGCGGTGCCGGCCGGCGCGCAGCCTGCTTCCTGCAACGCGCGCCACAGCGCCGCGCGTTCGGCGGCGCGCGCGGCATGTGCGGCGACGACGTCGGGAGCGACGGCGGGCGGCGGGGCGGCCGGGCCGGCTTCCGCGGGCGGCGTGGCGTTGGCCGAGGGGGCCGCGCGGGGCACGGTGTCGTCCTGCTCGTGCTCGCTCGTCTCGTCCGCCCGCGCACGCGCCGCCGCGTTGCGCGCCTCCCCGTCGTCGGACTGCTGCGCCGCCTCGGCCGCGATCCGCCGCCAGGCCAGATCGACCCCGCGCCACCAGCCGGCCACGGTCGGCAGGTCGTGCGTCGACGTCATCGCGATCGCGTCGCGATCCCATGCCGACGGCGGCCGGAACGTGCCGTCGGCGTCGCGCTCGAACCACAGCACGCGCATCCCGGCGATGCCCTGCGCGCCGAGCCGTTCGCGGAAGCCGGCCGGCACCGTGCCGAGATCCTCGCCGATCGCGAGCGCGCGATGACGGGCCGCCTCGAGCGCGACGAGCCGCACGAGATCGTCGACCGGATAGCGCAGGTAGGCGCCGTCGCGCGGCGAGCCGCCGTCCGGCACGATCCACATCCGCGCGAAGCCGAGCACGTGATCGATGCGGATGCCGCCCGCATGCGCGAACGCCGCGCGCAACAGCTCGACGAACGGCACGAAGCCTTGCGCACGCAGCGCGGCGGGCGTCCAGGTCGTCACGCCCCACGCCTGGCCGGCCGCATTGAACAGGTCGGGCGGCGCCCCGAGCGACACGCCGCGCAGCAGCGTCGCGCCGTGCGCCCACGCGTCGCTGCCGGCGCGATCCGAGCCGACCGCGAGATCGGCGATCAGCCCGGTGGCCATGCCCGCACCGCGTGCCGCGTGCTGCGCGTCGCCGAGCGCGCGCGATGCGCACCATTGCAGGTACGTGTGGAACGCGACCGTGTCGGCATGGGCGTGCGCGAACGCATCGACTTCCGCCGATCCCGGTTCGCGCCACGGCGCCGGCCATTTCCGCCAGTCGATGCCCGCCCCGTGCTCGAAGCAGAATGCCTGCAACGCGTCGAAACGCGCATGCGCATCGAGCGCCGCCCCGCCCGCGGCGCGAAACCGCTGGAATGCGTCACGCGACGGGTCGTCGCCGGCGCGCCACGCGTCGAAGCACGCCCGCAGTCGCCGCAGTTTCAGCGGCAGCACGTGCGGCCAGTCGATCAGCGGCGCGTCGGCCGCGGCGCCGGTTGCGTGCTGCACGGCCGCGGCGCCCGGCACCGCGTCGCAGTCGAGATACGCGACGTTGTGCCAGCGCCGCGACGACGGCGAATACGGGCTGTCGTGCGCGGGCAGCGCCGGAAAGCCGGCGTGCGTCGGGCTGATCGCCACCGCCTGCGCGCCGTGCCGTGCCGCGTGCGCGGCCAGCCGCGCCAGCGCGGTGTAGTCGCCCGCGCCATCGTCGCCGTCGCGGCGCAGGCTGTAGAGCTGCGCCGCGATGCCCCAGCGGCCGCCCGCCTCCGCCGCGCGCGGGTCGACCGGTTGCGAGCGCGGCGGCGCGATCGTGAGCCCGATGCGCTGGTCGCCGACGTCGAGCGCGTGATAGCCGGGGTTCGCGAGCGGCGGCAGCGTGCCGTGTTCGCCTTCGCCGCCCACGCGCCCGTCGACGTGCCCGCCTGCTTCGAGCGTGATCCGGAAGCGCGCGCCGGGCGGGGCGATCGCGGCCGGCAGGGTCAGCGGCACGCCGGCGTCGCCGGTGACGATGCGCGGGGGTGCCGCGTTCGCGTCGGCGAGCGCGGCGGCGCTTTCCACCCGCTGGGTCGCCGTGCCGCACGGCCAGCCGAGCGCGTCGACGAGCGCGACGAGGGCGTCATCGTCCACCCGCCGCGCGATGCCGCCCGCATCGGTCCAGTCGGGTTCCAGGCCGGCCGCGCGCGCGAGTTCGGTGATCGACACGTCGGAAGTCATGATCGTCCCTGCCCATTCAGGCGGTGCTGCCGCGCATCGTGGTTGACCTCGCCGTCGCGCCACGCGATGCACGCGCGGGGCGGCAGCCGCAGGTCGCGCAACCGGTCGCGTGCACGTGGCGGCGTCTCGAACACGATCTTGCCGACCGGCAGCGCGGGCAGTACCGCATCGTGCGCGCCGAGGTTCAACGCGATCGTCAGCGTGCTGCCGTCGCCGAGGCGCCAGCGCGCGGCCAGCGCCTGCGGGTCGCCGTCGCCCGCGAGCAGGTCGACGCCGAGCGCGCGGGCGCCGGGCAGGTTCGGCGTCACGAGCGCCGCACGCACGGTCAGTGCGCTGCGGTAGAAGCGCCGCCATGCATCGGTGTCGGGCGTGGTTGCGTCGCTGCTGCCGTGCAGCGTCGAACGCACGAACGTCGCGATGTCGTTCGGATCGGGAATCGCGTCGCGATGCGCGGCATCGGTGAACGCCGGAAAGGCCGCGAATTCGCGGCGCCGGCCCTCGCGCACCGCGTCGGCGAGCGCGCCGCGATAGTCGGTGAAGAACTGGAACGGCTGCGTGCTGCCGTCTTCCTCGCCCATGAACAGCAGCGGGATCGACGGCGCAAGCAGCAGCAGCGCGGTCGCCGCGCGCACCGCGTCTTCGTTCGCGAGCGTGCGCAGCCGTTCGCCGAACGCGCGGTTGCCGACCTGGTCGTGGTTCTGCAGGAACGCGACGTACGCGGTCGGCGGCAGGTGCGCGCTCGGTTCGCCGCGCGGGGCGCCGTCGTGCAGCGGCGACGGTTCGCCCTGGTACGCAAATCCTTCGCCGAGCGTGCGCGCCAGATGGCGCAGCGGCGCGTCGGCGTACGCGCGGTAGTAGCCGTCGCGCTCGCCGGTCAGCAGCACGTGCGCGCTGTTGTGGAAATCGTCGTTCCATTGCGCGTCGAAACCGCCGGGCCCGAGCAGGCTCGCCGCGTTGCGCTCGTTCTCGAGCACGAGGTGCACATGGCGCGTGTCGCCCGCGTACGCGCGCACGCGGCGCGCGAGTTCGCGCAGCCACGCGTCGTCGTCGATCGCGTGCGCGGCATCGATGCGCAGCCCGTCGAAACGGAATTCGTCGAGCCAGTACAGCGCGTTCTCGATGAAGAACGCGCTCGTCTGTTCGCGCGAAAAGTCGATTGCCGGCCCCCACGCGGTCTGCCGGTCCGCGCGGAAGAACGCGGGCGCGTAGCGCGGCAGCAGGTTGCCTTGCGGGCCGAAGTGGTTGTAGACGACGTCGAGCAACACCTGCAGCCCGAGCCCGTGCGCGGCATCGATCAGCGCCTTCAGTTCCTCGGGCCGTCCGTACGACGGATCGGGCGCGAACGGCAGCACGCCGTCGTAACCCCAGTTGCGCGCGCCGGGAAACGTGTTGACGGGCATCAGCTCGATCGCGGTCACGCCGAGCGCGGCGATCTCCGGCAGCCGCCGCTCGACGCTCGCGTGGCCGCCGCATGCGCCGATGTGCAGCTCGTACAGCACCGTCTCGTGCCACGGGCGGCCGCGCCACGTGTCGTGGCGCCAGCGGTACGCAGCCGGATCGACGACCTGGCTCGGGCCGTCCACGCCGCCGGGCTGGAAGCGCGACGCGGGATCGGGCACCGCGAGATCGCCGTCGAGCCGGTAGCGATACAGCGTTCCGGGGCCGCACGGCACGACGGCCTCGAACCAGCCGTCGCCCACCGCGGTCATCGGGATGGCGGGCCGGTTTTCGCCTTCGATTTCGACGGCGGCCGTGCGGCTCGCGGGCGCCCACAGCCGGAAGCGCGTGCGGTCGGGCTCGATGCAGGTCGCGCCGAACGACGTGTCGAACGCATGCGAACCCGATGGACGGGCGGGGCGTGATCTCATGTCGGGTCTCCCGGAGACAGGTCGGGCGGCACGGCGGCCACCGCGATCGCGGCCGCGTGCGCGGCGACGTCGAGGCCGTCGGCCGGCCACGAGCGCGGGCCGGCGTCGGGCGTGGCCGTGTCGACCAGCACGCGATAGTCGAGCGCCGGCGCGGGCGGCGCGAACACGACCGTCTCGGACGACGCGTTCAGCATCACGAGCAGCGCCTCGGTGCGCCCGGTGCGGCCCGTGCCGACGCGCCGCATCGTCAGCGCACGGCGCTCGTGGTCCTGCCACGCGGGCACGGTCATCGGGTCGCCGTGCTCGTCGAACCAGCCGATCTCCGCCATGCCCGGCGCCGCTTCGCGGTCGCCCGACGGATAGCGCGGCGTGGACATCACCGGGTACATGCGCCGCAGCGCGGCAAGCCGCGACACGAAGCGCATCAACGTCACCGCTTCGTCGCCGCGCGCCTGATCCCAGTCGAGCCACGACAGCTCGTTGTCCTGGCAGTACGCGTTGTTGTTGCCGTGCTGCGTGCGGCCGAACTCGTCGCCGGCCACCAGCATCGGCGTGCCGAGCGCGGTGAACAGCGTCGCGAGCATCGAGCGCGCGACGCGGGCGCGTACGTCACGGATCGCCGCGTCGTCGGTCGGCCCTTCGACGCCCCAGTTCGCGCTGCAGTTGTCGTCGCGGCCGTCGCGGTTGTCCTCGCCGTTGGCTTCGTTGTGTTTCGCCGAATACGACGCGAGATCGGCGAGCGTGAAGCCGTCGTGCGCGGTGATGAAATTGACCGACGCCCACGTATGGCGCCGCTGGTGGTTGAACAGGTCGGCCGAGCCCGCGAGGCGCGCGGCGAGTTCCGGACGCTGGCCCGGGTCGCCGCGCCAGAAGCGCCGCACGGTATCGCGGAAGCGGTCGTTCCACTCGGCGAAGCCGGGCGGGTGGCGGCCGAGCTGGTAGCCGCCGGGGCCGAGATCCCACGGCTCGGTGATCAGCTTGCGCTGCGCGAGCACCGGGTCCTGCCGCAGCGCGTCGAAGAACCCCGCGCCGGGATCGAAGCCGTGTTCCTCGCGGCCGAGCGTCACGCCGAGGTCGAAGCGGAAGCCGTCGATGTTGAACGCGGTGGCCCAGTAGCGCAGCGAATCCATCACCATCTGCACGACACGCGGATGCGACAGGTTCAGCGTGTTGCCGCAGCCGGTCTCGTCGACATGATAGCGGCGGTTGTCCGGCATCAGCCGGTAGTAGCTCGCGTTGTCGAGGCCGCGCCACGACAGCGTCGGGCCGAGCTCGTTGCCCTCGCACGTGTGGTTGTAGACGACATCGAGCACGACCTCGATGCCGGCCGCATGCAGCTGGCGGATCGCGATGCGCATCTCGTCGAGCCGGCGCGTCGCGAGATACGCGGGCTCCGGCGCGAAGAACGCGGCCGTGTCGTAGCCCCAGTAGTTGCGCAGCCCGCGGTTCACGAGCGCGCGCTGCTGCAGGAACGCGTGGACGGGCAGCAGCTCGACCGTCGTCACGCCGATCGACAGCAGGTGATCGATGAACGCCGGATGCGCGAACGCCGAGAACGTGCCGCGCTCGGGCGGGCGCAACCCGGCACGCCGCATCGACGCGCCGCGCACGTGGGTCTCGTAGATCACCGTGTTGCGCCACGACACGCGCGGGCGCCGGTCGGTGCTCCAGTCGAACGCCTCGTCGACCACCACGCACTTCGGCATCGCGGGCGCCGAGTCGCGCCGGTCCATCGACAGGTCCGCGCGGTTCGAATGCAGGCGATAGCCGAACAGCGCGTCCGACCAGCGGAACTGGCCGACCAGCTTGCGCGCGTACGGGTCGAGCAGCAGCTTGGTCGGGTTGAAGCGATGGCCGTGCTGCGGCTGGTACGGGCCGTCCGCGCGAAACCCGTACACGGTGCCCGGATGCGCGTTGGGCAGGTAGCCGTGCCAGATCTCGTCGGTGCATTCGGGCAGGTCGAGGCGCGCCAGCTCCTTGCGGCCGGTCGGATCGAACACGCACAGCTGGATGCGGTGTGCGTGCGCGGAAAACACCGCGAAGTTGGTTCCGAGGCCGTCCCAGGTCGCGCCGAGCGGGTAGCTACGGCCGGATTCGAGACGGGTGGGCAGGGCAGTCGGCATGCGGGGGATCTCCGTGTCGAGGGCGCAAGCATTCAGATGGGGCGCAGCCACAGCGTCGCGAGCGGCGGCAGGCGCAGGGTGGCCGACCACGCTTCGCCGTGCGCGGGCACGGCTTCGGCCCACACGGCGCCGTCGTTGCCGGCGTTGGTGCCGCCGTACGGCGCGGCATCGGTGTTCATCAGTTCCCGCCAGTGGCCGGGCGCGGGCAGCCCGATGCGATACCCGGCGCGCGGCGCGGGCGTGAAGTTGCAGACCGCGACGACGAGATGCCCCGCGTCGTCGCGCCGCGCGAACGCGAACACGCTGTTGTCGCGGTCGTCGCCGATCAGCCAGGAGAAGCCGGCCGCGTGGCAGTCGAGCGCATGCAGCGCCGGCTCGGCCGCGTAGGTGCGGTTCAGGTCGCGCACGAGCCGCTGCACGCCGCGATGCGCGGGCGCATCGAGCAGGTCCCAGTGCGGCGTCGCGTCGTGCGCGAACTCGGCCCATTGCGCGAATTCGCTGCCCATGAACAGCAGCTTCTTGCCGGGGTGCGCCCACATGAAGCCGAAGTACGCACGCAGCGTCGCGAGCCGCTGCCACGCGTCGCCTGGCATCTTCGCGACGAGCGAGCCCTTGCCGTGCACGACCTCGTCGTGCGACAGCGGCAGCACGAAGCGCTCGGAGAACGCGTACACGAGCCCGAACGTCATCCGGTCGTGGTGATAGCGGCGATGCACCGGGTCCTCGCGCAGATACGCGAGCGTGTCGTGCATCCAGCCCATGTTCCACTTGAAGTCGAAGCCGAGCCCGCCGTCGCCGGTCGGCGCGGTGACGCCCGGCCAGGCGGTCGATTCCTCCGCGATGGTGACGACGCCGGCCGGCGCGGCCGCACCGTGCAGCGTGTCGTTCAGCATGCGCAGGAACGCGACCGATTCGAGGTTCTCGCGGCCGCCGTGCACGTTCGGCACCCATTCGCCTTCCGCGCGCGAATAGTCGCGGTACAGCATCGACGCGACGGCGTCGACGCGGATGCCGTCGACGTGATACCGGCGCGCCCACGCGAGCGCCGAGGCGACGAGGAAGGCGCCGACTTCGCTGCGCCCGACGTTGAACACGCAGGTGTGCCAGTCGGGATGCAGCCCTTCGCGCGGGTCGGCGTGCTCGTACAGCGCGGTGCCGTCGAACTGCGCGAGGCCATGCGGATCGTCGGGGAAGTGCGCGGGCACCCAGTCGACCAGCACGCCGATGCCGGCCGCATGTGCGCGGTCGACGAAGCGCGCGAAACCGTCGGCCGGCCCGAAGCGCGCGGACGGCGCGAACTGCGCGAGCGGCTGGTAGCCCCACGAGCCGCCGAACGGGTATTCGGCGATCGGCATGAACTCGACGTGCGTGAAGCCCATGCCCTTCACGTACGGAATCAGCCGCTCGGCGAGTTCGTCCCAGGTCGCGCTGCGGTTCATCTCCTCGGGCACGCGTAGCCACGATTCCGCATGCACCTCGTAGATCGACCACGGCACGCGGTAGCGGTCGGTGTGCGGCCGCGCGTGCATCCAGCCGTCGTCGTGCCACGCGAACGCGTCGAGCGCCGCGACGTCGGCGACGACCGACGCCGTGCGCGGCGGCGCCTCGGTCGCGCGCGCGCAGGGATCGGCCTTGTGCGGCAGCACGCGCCCGTCGGCCGCGCGCACCTCGTACTTGTAGCATTCGCCCGCGCCGATGCCCGGCACGAACAGCTCCCACACGCCCGACGGCCGCCGCAGCCGCATCGGATGGCGGCGGCCGTCCCAGCCGTTGAAGTCGCCCACCACCGACACGCGCTGCGCGTTCGGCGCCCAGACCGCGAAGCGCACGCCGTCGGTTTCGTCGATGCGCGCGGGCACGGCGCCGAGGCAGTCGAGCACGGCGGCCGGGTCGCCGGCCGAGAAGCGGGCGAGCACGGCGTCGTCGAGCAGCGTGCCGAACGCATACGCATCGTCGATCACCTGCCGCGCGTTGGGCCAGTCGATCGCGAGCAGGTAGTGGGGCGCGCCGCCGTTGCGCGGGATCGTTCCCGCGAAGCAGCCGGCGCGATCGACGCATTCGAGCGTGCCGAGTTCGGCGCCTTCCGGCGACAGCGCATGCACGCTTGTCGCGCCGGGCAGCAGCGCGCGCACGACGACCTCGCCGGCCTGCCCGTGCGGGCCGAGGCACGCGAACGGATCGGGATGACGGCCGGCGAGCAGCGCCTCGATGTCGGATCGTTCGAACAGCGTGTCAGTCATCGTGTGCCTCCGTCGTCGGATGCGCCGCCGTCATCGAGCAGCCGTTCGACCAGCGCGGCCAGCCCGCCGACCGGCACGCTCAGCCAGTCGGGCCGGTTCGCGGCTTCGTAGCACAGTTCGTACGACGCCTTGTCGATCAGGAACAGCGCGAGCAGGCGATCGGCGTAGCGCGGGTCGACGAAACGCGCGGGCGCCTGCTCGGCGGCCGTGCGATAGCAGTCGACGAAGCGGTCGGCGGCGGCCTGCCCGAAGCGGTCGAACAGCGCGCGCTTGCGGCCGGCCGCCTGCGGCGGCGCCTTCTCGATTGCGAACTGCGCGGTCGCGCTCACGTACGACAGCGAACGCAGCAGGCCGGCCACGTCGCGCAGCGGATGCGATTTCGCGCGGCGGTGTTCGAGCGGGCGCGCCGGCTCGCCCTCGAAGTCGATCAGCAGCGCGTCGCCCTGCACGTCGAGTACCTGGCCCAGATGGAAATCGCCGTGGATCCGCATGCACTGCGCATCGAGCGTGCGCGGCACGAGTTCGCCGAGCGCGCGCACAGCCGCGTCGCGCGACGCGAGCAGCGTGTCGGCCGCCGTGCGCATCGCAGGATCGAGCGCCTCGAGCCGCGTCTGCAGCACGTCGAGCGCATGCTCGAACGACGCGATCGCGTCCGCGCACCAGCCGTCGACATGGCCGGGCGTCGCGGGCTCCGGCGCGAACGCGGGGTCGTCGGACGGCTGCGCGAGCGCGACGTGCAGCTGGCCGAGCCGCGTGCCGATGATCCCCGCGAACGCCGCATAGCCGAGCAGCGCGTCGGGTTCCTGGTTCGTGTCGTCGTGTTCCTCTTCGTCGGCAGCCGGCAGCGCGAGCTCGTCCACCGCGCGCCGCAGGAAGTCGAACGAGCGCGTCCACGCGTCGCCCTGGTTGTCGACGTAGCGCTGCAGGATCGCGACCGTGTGCGGCGTGCCGTCCGGGTCGACGTGCACGACTTCGCCCGCGAGCGTCGCGGTGTTCGGGTAACCGATCCGCGTCAGGTGCCGGCTCATTTCCGCTTCCGGATGCACGCCGTGCGCGACCTTGCGCACCAGCTTCAGCACGATCGCGTCGCCGATCACGAGCGAGCTGTTGCTCTGCTCGGCCGCGAGCCAGCGCACTTCGGCGTCGTCGCCGGGATCGAGCGCGGCGAGCGCGTCTTCCGGCAGGAACGCGAGCCGGCCGCCGTCGGTGGTCGGCACCGTCGCGCCGTCCCGCAGCTTGCGCAGCATCCCGTGCGCGAACGCCGGCAAGGCAAAGGCGTCGGTCAGGTAGCCGACCGAATGGCCGCGCCGCACGCGCGCCAGCGCCAGCTGCGTGAACAGCGGCTGCGAGGTTTCACCGCCCCACGCGGCCGCGAGCGGCACGACGTAGCGTTCGACATGGCCCGTCTCACCGGATTCGACCCAGGCCTCCGCATACTGGAACGGTTCGCCCGGCACCGGCGTGACGACGTTCAGCCGGGCCGTGCCGATCGCGCGGTCCTTCGACGCGAACCAGCGCCGCCGCGCGAGCCACGACGGCAGGGCATCGTGCGCGAGCACGTGCAGCTGTTCGACGTTCGGCCGCGTATCGCCGCGCCGCATCACGAGCGTCACGTATTCGGGCAGCGGCTCCGCGTGCGGCTGCCGCCACGACGGCTCGCGGCCGTGCTCGGCGAGCACGAACCACAGGAACCCGTACGGTGGAAAGGTCAGCAGGTACGTGAGCTGCCCGATCGGCGGAAACGGCGAATCGGACGTCATCTCGATCGGCACGCGGCCCGCGAATTCGGACAGGTCGAGCTCGACGGCCTGCGACGCCCGCGACAGGTTCGCGACGCACAGCACCGGATCGTGGCCGTCCAGCTCGCGCAGGTACGCGAGCACCTTGCGGTTCTCCGGGCGCAGGAAGCGGATCGTGCCGCGCCCGAACGCCTGCGACGCGCGGCGCGTCGACAGGATGCGGCGCGTCCAGTTCAGCAGCGAATGCGGGTCGCGCGTCTGCGCCTCCACGTTGACCGCGTCGTAGCCGTACAGCGCGCCCATCACCGGCGGCAGCACGAGCTGTTCGGGGTCGGCGCGCGAGAAGCCGCCGTTGCGGTCCGACGACCACTGCATCGGCGTGCGCACGCCGTCGCGGTCGCCGAGGTGGATGTTGTCGCCCATCCCGAGCTCGTCGCCGTAGTAGATCACCGGCGTGCCCGGCATCGACAGCAGCAGCGAGTTGATCAGCTCGATGCGGCGCCGGTCGCGTTCCATCAGCGGCGCGAGCCGGCGCCGGATGCCGAGATTCAGCCGCGCGCGCCGGTCGCTCGCATAGGTCTGCCACAGCAGGTCGCGCTCGGAGTCGGTCACCATCTCGAGCGTCAGCTCGTCGTGGTTGCGCAGGAACACGGCCCACTGGTTGCTCGGCGCGAGTTCCGGCGTCTGCCGCATGATGTCGACGATCGGGAAGCGGTCCTCGCTCGCGATCGACATGTAGATGCGCGGCATCAGCGGGAAATGGAACGCCATGTGGCATTCGTCCTCGTTGCCGAAATATTCCTGCACGTCTTCCGGCCACTGGTTCGCCTCGGCGAGCAGCATCCGGTTCGGATACTCGGCGTCGATCGTCGCGCGGATCCGCTTCAGGATCGCGTGCGTCTCGGGCAGGTTCTCGTTGCTGGTGCCTTCCCGCGCGACGAGATACGGCACCGCGTCGAGCCGCAGCCCGTCGATGCCGAGGTCGAGCCAGAAGCGCATCACCTGTATCACCTCGCGCACGACGGCCGGGTTGTCGAAGTTCAGGTCCGGCTGGTGCGAATAGAAGCGGTGCCAGTAGTACTGGCCGGCGATCGGGTCGTGCGCCCAGTTCGACGTTTCCGTATCGAGGAAGATGATCCGCGTGCCCGCGTATTTCGTGTCGGTGTCCGACCACATGTAGTAGTCGCGATGCGTGGAACCGGGCTTCGCGCGGCGCGCGCGCTGGAACCACGGATGCTGGTCCGACGTGTGGTTGATCACCAGCTCGGTGATTACGCGAATGCCGCGCGTATGCGCTTCGCGGATGAAGCGCCGCACGTCGGCCAGCGTGCCGTAGTCGGGATGCACGCCACGGTAGTCGGCGATGTCGTAGCCATCGTCGCGGCGCGGCGACGGGTAGAACGGCAGCAGCCAGATCGTGTCGACGCCGAGTTCGGCGATGTAGTCGAGCTTCGCGATCAGGCCGGGGAAATCGCCGATGCCGTCGTTGTTCGAGTCGTAGAACGACTTCACGTGCACCTGGTAGATGATCGCGTCCTTGTACCACAGCGGATCGTCCGCGCAGAGCGCCGGCGCGCGGCGGCGTGCGCGGCGCCGGCGCGGGGTGCCGGCCGGTGCGAGCGACGGGAATTGCGCGCGGCGCACGTCGTCGAGGGAATCTTCGCGTTTCATCATCCATGGGCTCCCGAGGAGGGCCGGGCGTCGCCCGGTTCGTGCGCCGCCGCCCGCGCGGCGCCTGGAGACGGCGTGAGCCGCCAGATTGCATACGGGCGCACATGCGGATCGAGCGAGACGTACTGGCGATGCCCGCGCCAGGTTTCCGCATGCGTGGCGTCCTGTTCGAGCGCGTCGAGCGGTTCGCCGTCGACGAGCCCCAGGCCGCGCCACAGCGACGCATCGAGCGTGAAATTCGCGACCTGCGGATGCCACGGATCGGTGCTGATCGCGACGACCACCACGCTGTCGAATGCCGGCGTCGCCTTCATGAACACGAGCACTGCGTCGTTGTCCGCGTCGAGGAACGTGAGGCCGAGATGGGTCTGCAGCGCCGGGTGGGCGCGCCGCGCGCGGTTCAGCCGCGCGACCTCGGCGCCGATATGCGCGGTCTTGCTCCAGTCGCGCGAGCGCAGCTCGTACTTCTCCGCGTCCGCGTATTCCTCGCTGTCGGGCAGCGGCGCCGATTCGCCGAGTTCGAAGCCCGAGTACATGCCCCACGCGCCGGCCAGCGTCGCCGCGAGCGCCGCACGGATCACGAACTGCGTGCGCGGCGCGTTCTGCAGGTGGCGCGGGTTGATGTCGGGCGTGTTGACGAAGAAGTTCGGCCGGAAGAACTCGCGCGCGGGGCCGGTCGTCAGCTCGGTCAGGTACTCGATGAAGTCTCGCTTCGACTCGCGCCACGTGAAGTACGTGTACGACTGCGAGAAGCCGACTTTCGCGAGCCGGACCATCATGCCCGGCCGTGTGAACGCTTCGGACAGGAACACGACGTCCGGGTGCCGGCCGCGCACGTCGTCGATCATCCATGCCCAGAACGGCAGCGGCTTCGTGTGCGGATTGTCGACGCGGAAGATCCGCACGCCTGCGTCGACCCAGAACAGCACCGCGTCGCGCAGCGCGAGCCACAGGTCGGGCAGCGCATCCGGCGCGTAGAAATCGGGGTTCACGATGTCCTGGTAGCGCTTCGGCGGATTTTCCGCGAAGCGCAGCGAGCCGTCGGGCCGCCACGCGAACCAGCCCGGATGCGCGGCGAGCCACGGATGGTCGGGCGAGCACTGGATCGCGAAATCGAGCGCGATCTCGAGCCCATGGCCGCGCGCGGCATCGACCAGCGCGCGGAACGAGTCGAGCGTGCCGAGCTGCGGATGCACGGCCGTGTGGCCGCCGTCCGGCGAGCCGATCGCGTACGGGCTGCCGACGTCGTCGGGGCCGGCCGTCAGGCTGTTGTTGCGGCCCTTGCGCGCGGTCGTGCCGATCGGGTGGATCGGCGGGAAATACAGCACGTCGAAACCCATGTCGCGGATGCGCGGCAGGTGCGCGATCACGTCGTCGAACGTGCCGTGCCGGTGCGGGTCGTCGCTCGCCGAGCGCGGAAACATCTCGTACCAGCTGGAGAAGCGCGCTGCGCGGCGCTCGACGTCGACCGGGAAGGTCGTCGTGTCGTGCGTGACGAACGGGCGGTAGCGCAGCGCCGCGAACGCGTCGGCGAGCGGCGCCGCGCCGAGCTGCGCGAGCCGCACGTCGGCCGATGCGTCCTTGAACTCGGCGACGAGTCGTTTCATCTGCGTGCGCGCGCGTGCATCGAGCGGATCGGCGAGCTTGAGCGCGGTCGCGAGCAGTAGCTGCGCTTCGCGCAGTTCGAGCGACACGTCCTGGCCGGCCGCGTGTTTCTTCGCGACATCGTGGACGAGCGACGCCCAGTCGTCACGCCAGGCAATCACGCGAAATTCATGGCGGCCGAGCCGGTCGAGCACGACGCGGGCGTGCCAGCGGTCGTTCGGTTCGGCTTCGAACGGGATTTCGCGCCAGTCGTCGTCGCCGGCGGCACGCCACTGCAGCGCGGCCGCGAGATGCGCGTGTCCGTCGGTGAAGATCGACGCGTGGACGACGAGCGTCTCGCCGATCACGCGCTTGACCGCGAAGCGGCCGCCGTCGACCGACGGCTCGACGCGCTCGATCGCGATCCGGTCGGCCGCGATCGCCGCGGACAGCGCGCCGCGCTCGTGCGCGGCGTCGCGGCGCGTCGTGACGGGCGGCGCTTGCCACGCATGCAGCAGCGCGTACGCGCCCGGGTCGAGCGTGAACGGTTCGAGCGCGGCCGGCGAGTGGGTGTGCATGCCGTCGTGCGTGGCGACGCGCGTGAATCCGCCCGGCACGCCGGGCAGGATCGTCGCGGGGTCGACCGTCACCGCTGCGTCGAGATCGGGATTCAACGCGATCAGCAGTGCCGCTTCGTCGTGCTCGAGCGACGGCCCGGTGCCGCGCAGCAACGCGGTCGCCGGTGCGCCGGGCGCGCTCAACTGCACGATTTCGCCGCGCGCGGCCGCCACGGGCGTGGCGCGGCGCCATGCGTTCGCGTCGGCGATCGCGCCCGACAGGTCGAAGCGTGCGCGCTCGAACGCGGCGCGGTAGCGCGCCGCATCGGCGTCGCGCGCCATCAGCGGCACCGTGACGCCGCGCTCGAAGCCCATCGGCACGAGCCAGCCGGTGCCGACGGCGGCAGCGGTCCACAACGCGCGGCGATAGGCGCGAACGACGAGGTCATCCGACGCGTCGGGCCAGTCGTCGGCGAGGCGCGGGCCGTCGCACGCGTCGGGAAACGCGATCGGCGAGCCGATCCGCCGCAGCAGCCGGTGTTCGTCGACGAACCACGGCGTGCGCAGATCCCACCAGCGCACCGATGAAAACACCGCGTCGAACCCGGCGCCTTCGAGCTGCGCCAGCGCGTCGCGCGCATGGCCGGGCACGCCGGCGAGCACCGCGGCGTCCGGGCGCGTACGGCGCAGCGCCGCGCGCCAGCCGGGCCACCAGGCGGCCGGCAGATGATGCGGCGCGTCGATCAGGAAGCCGGCCGCGCCCGCATCGGCGAACGCGGCGAGGTGCTTGCACCACCACGCGGACAGTGCGTCGCGCGCGGCTTCATCGCCGAGGTTCGCGTGGGCGACATCCAGCGCGTGCGCGGTGCCGCGCGGATCGATCAGCGCGTCGTCGTGCATGCGCTCGACGTACCAGTCCGGATGCTCGGCACGCAGCGGGTTTTCGCGCGCGACCCGATCCGGCACGACTTCGAGCAGCACGCGCAGCCCGTGGCCGTGTGCGAGCTGGGCGAGGCGCGAGAAGGTTTCGAGCGCGCTCGCGCGTGTCGCGAACGCTTGGGACGGACGCCGGAAATCCGCCACGTGGCGCGGAAAACCGGCGACGCTCGCGGCCCAGAACGCGCCGACGAGCACATGATCGAAGCCCATGCCGGCGATATGCGCGAACGTCTGCGGCCATGCGTCGAGCGGCCCGACGAGGCGGGCGTCGCAGAAGTAGAGGTGCGGAGAAAAGGGCGGCGTGGAGTCCATGGCGCGGGCGTAGGGGCGGCAGTCAATGACGGTGGTTCGCCGCAACACCCGTGCCTGCCGGGTGGTTTCCCGTGGGACAAGGGCGGGTGGGGGCTCGCGGGGGCGGGGACTGTCGTTTTTACATGAACGCTGGGTACCTGCATGCACTTACATGCGCGGCACCGAGCGGATATCCGTGCTGTCGCCCGTGGCGCGATCGTCATCGGCGTCGGGAAGCGGCACGCCGGGATCGCAGCGCACCACCGCACCGTGTTCGATCCGGTGCGGGAACGGCGGCGGTGCATCGATTTCATCGCCAAAGCGTGCGCGCACGAACGCCCGCAGCAGCGCCACGCGCGCATTGCGCCCGTGTGCGCCGCAGGTGGACGGGACGTCGACGAAGGTCGCGTCGCATTCGACGTCGTCGCCGTGCCGTGCGATTCGCAGATCGTCGACACGGTCGAGCACCGCGCCCGCATCGGACCACGACGCCGACGGCATGAAACACGTGTCGAGCCGCCTGAGTGCGTCGCACGCGGCTGTCACGACCAGGTGCGGCGTGACGGCGGTGAAACGCAGCGTGTCTTCGTCGTCGGCGCACAGCGCGCGTGCACACCAGTAGTCGAGATCGTTTCCGTCGAGTGCGTCGGTTCGCATGGGCCGGCTCCGTCGGATCAAAACGGGCTCACCGCGCAAGCGGCGTGCCCGTCACGGGCGCCGCGCGGCCCGCACGATCACCATGCGTCGACGTCCCGGCTGCCGTCGATCCGCTGCAGCAGCGCGTCGCACCGTTCGCGCAGCGCGTTCAGTTCCGGTGAGTCGGCGTCGAGCCGCACCCGTTCGCCGCTGTCGGGATCGCGGTTCGCGATCGCGATGTCGTAGATCCCTTGCGCGATCGTCACGGACGCGTCCGCGATCCTGATCCGCGCAAGCCATCCGCATTCGGCGCGATGGCACGCGAGCCACATCCGCTGCACGTCGACGAGCTGACCGGTCGTGAGCCATGCACCGGACCGCATGCGCGCGGCCAGTTGGCTCGTCACGAGATAGGAGAGCAGATCGGTCGTTTGATTCACACGAGGCTCCTTCGCGAAGGGTCGGGACGTTCGATCCGCGAGCCGGGTCGCGGGAGCGGAGCCGGGGAAGGCGTCGGTGCGCGGATCGTCGTCCGGTTGCTGGAGGAACCGCTTCGCGGGCTCGCGCGGCATGCCGCGGCGGTTCGGTGCGCGACCGGCGCGCAAACCGCGTGCCAGCGGGCGGGTGTCGGGCACGGCGCGTGCGTATGGGGCCGACGGGGCGCACGGCGCGCATGCGGCGCGTATTATTTGCATCGCCATCGCAGATAGGTACAAGGAGGCCACCGTGCAAAATCAACAGGACGCACAGATTCGGGACCCGTATCGCGGGCACGAGATACGCGTGTGGGCGCGGCGCAACGACAGCGGCGCGTGGCGTGACGAGGTGCAGGTGTATGTGGGCGGCGAGCGCATCGAGCTGGGCGCGTCGGCGGCGGCCGATGGCCCCACCTGGACGACCGAGAACGAAGCGCTGCTCGCGGGCGTCGAGCGGGGCCGTTATCTGATCGACAAGCGCGTTGACGACGATTGAACCGCGCGGCGGCCGCGGGCCGGTTCCGCGCAGGCGTGGCCGGTGGTCGTTCGCGACCTGACCAAACCGACGGCGCGCCGGTGCAGGCGCCGTCGGCGAAGCACGCGTTTCAGGGCCGGGCCGCTATCTCGTCGAGATGCCACAGCAGATCGGCCGGGTCATCGTACACGCGCAGCGCGCCCGCGCGTTCGAGTTCGTCGCTGCCGTATCCGCCCGACAGCAACCCGACGCCGAGCGAGCGGCAGCGGGCGGCGGCGAGCATGTCCCAGATGCTGTCGCCCACCACGACCGTGTGTTCGATCGGCACGTTCAGTTGCGCGGCAGCCGTCAGGAACAGGTCGGGGTCGGGCTTCGCGTACTTGACCTGGTCGCGCGTCACCACCACCTGCTTCGCCGGATCGACGCCGAGCGCCTCCAGGTTGATGGCGGCCGTCTCCATCCGCCCGCTGGTCGCGATCGCCCAGCGAATGCCCGCCGCCGACAGCGCGGCCAGCAGCTCGCGCGCACCCGGCAGCGGCCGGACCTGCGCGCGCAGCCGCTGGTACGCGGCCGCATGGAGGCGCGCCAGCCGCTCGACGCGCTCGGCGTCGAGGTCGCCCGACGTCTCGCGCAGCAGCTGATTCAGGAACAGGCCGCCGCTCATGCCGATCTTGCGATGGATGCGCCACACCGACAATTCGATGCCTTCCGCATCGAGCGCTTCCTTCCACGCGAGGACGTGCTGGTAGACGCTATCGACGAGCGTGCCGTCGAGATCGAACAGAAAAGACGTTTCAATGCGCATGTGTACCTCCTGGATCGAAAGGGGCGCGTGCAAACGGGTCGTGGAAGCCTGTCCGCACATTATCGGCGCACGGCCGTGTCGTGACCATGTCCCGCGGCCCACCGACGCGACGCCACGCCACCCCGCGCCGTGTCATGTGCCGCTGGTACAATCGCGGCGATCGCCGGGCCGGGCTCTCCGCGCCGCGCGCCCCCAACCCTCGTCTCGCCGATTCCAGGTATGGCTACACCGGACGCCGTCAGTTCCAAGCATTCGTGGTGGGGTGTCCTGACCCTGGCACTCACCGCCTTCATCTTCAATACCACCGAATTCGTGCCCGTCGCGCTGCTCAGCGCGATCGGCGACAGCCTGCACATGCAGCCGACCGACGTCGGCCTGATGCTGACCATCTATGCGTGGGCCGTGGCCGTCGTGTCGTTGCCGCTGACACTGGCCACGCGCCATGTCGAGCGTCGCAAGCTGCTCACGTGGGCGTTGCTGGGGTTCATCGCGAGCCACGTCGTGACCGGTGTCGCATGGAATTTCGCGGTGCTGATGGTCGGCCGGCTGGGCATTGCGTGCGCGCATGCGGTGTTCTGGTCGATTTCCGTGCCGCTGGCCGTGCGGCTCGCGCCGAGCGACCGGAAAAGCCGTGCGCTCAGCCTGCTGGCGATGGGCACGGCGATCGCGATGGTGGCCGGCATACCACTCGGGCGCGTGGTCGGCGAGACGTTCGGCTGGCGCGTCACGTTCCTGATCATCGCCGGCGCGGCGGCCGTCGCGCTGGTGCTGCTGCGTGCGACGTTGCCGGTATCGCCGAGCCAGGGCGCCGGGTCGCTCAGCAGTATCGGCGTGTTCCTGCGCAAGCCCGCGCTGGTGGCGCTGTACGCGATCACCGTGCTCGTCGTGTCCGCGCATTTCACGTCGTACACGTACATCGAGCCGTTCGTCCAGAGCGTGAACCACGCGAGCAGCAGCCGGATTACGTATGTGCTGATCCTGTTCGGCGTCGCCGGCATACCGGCCGCGATCTGCTTCAACCGCCTCTATCCGCACCGGCCGGACGATTTCCTGCTCGGGTCGATCGTCGCGCTGGCGGGATGCCTGCTGATCCTGTTCCCGTGCGCGCTGAACATCGTCACGCTGTCCGTGCATACGCTGGTCTGGGGCGGGGCGATCGTCTGCTTCGGGCTGGCGATGCAGGCATGGGTGCTGAAGCTGGCGCCGGAGGGAACCGACCTCGCGGTATCGATCTTCTCCGGGCTGTACAACGTCGGCATCGGCGCGGGCGCGCTGATCGGCAACCATATCGCCGGCGACTTCGGGCTGCCGTGGATCGGCACGTTCGGCGGCGTGGTCGGCGCGGTGGCGGTCGGGATAGCGTGGCTGGCACTGCGGCTGCACGCGAGGCAGGCGGTGGCCTAGCCGACGCCGGGGGGCAGCGTGCGGCATCTGGCGCACGCCGCCACGGCCCGGCCTCGCGCGTTGCCCGTCATGCCACCGAATAACCGCCGTCGGCCACGAGCGCATGTCCCGACACGTAGCTGGAATCGTCCGAAGCGAGGAACGCGACGATCGTCGCCATCTCCTCGGCGGAGCCCCAGCGTCCTGCCGGCGTCGATGTGGTGAACGCCTGTTGCGCCTCGTCCGACGGCCAGATGCCGCGATGATGGAACGGCGTTTCGATCAGCCCCGGGCACAGCGCGTTCACGCGCACGCCGCGTTTGAACCATTCGATCGACGCCGTCTTCGTCATCCCGATCACCGCGTGCTTGCTCGCGATATAGACCGACGCATTCTCGAAGCCGATCAGCCCGCCCATCGACGCATTGTTGATGATGCTGCCCGACCCCTGCCGCAGCATGATTTCAGCGGCGTACTTCATCGAGTTGAATACACCGCGCACGTTCGGTTCGAACACCTTGTCGAACCGCTCGGCATCCTGCTCGAGCAGCGGCGCGAACACGCCTTCCGTGCCGGCGTTGTTGAACGCGATGTCGACGCGTCCGTAGGTCGCTACCGTGAAATCGAACAGCTTGCGCAGATCGTCTTCGTTCGCGACGTCCGCGACGAAGGCTTTGGCGTCGCCGCCGGCGGTCACGATTTCGTCGACCAGTCGATCGAGCTCGGGCTTGCGCCGTGCGGAGACGACGACCTTGGCGCCGCGACGCGCGAGTTCGATCGCGGACGCGCGGCCGATGCCGGAGCTGGCGCCCGTTACCACGGCGATGCGGCCGTCGAGTTGGGCCGGTTTCGTGCTTGCGTTCATGATGAGATTCTCCAGAGTGAGGGATGAAAGCGGCGCATGGGGCTGAGTTGAATCGGTTGCGATGCACGCTTGATGGGCATTGTGGTCGCTCGCCGGTCGTAAAAAAATGGAACAATGGCGCATTCAGAATTCCCGTTTCGGGAATTAAAGGCGCTGCCGCATGCGCGTGCCACGAGGGTTCTCCATGCTCAACCGACTCGACATCCTGAAGATCTTTGCCGCAGCCGCCGCGGCGCCCACGTTCCGCGAGGCGGCGGCGCGCCTGGGCGTGTCGCCGCAGGTCGTGACGCGCGCGGTGCGCGAACTGGAGGAGATGCTCGGCGAAACGCTGTTTCACCGGACGACCCGGAGCATCCGGATCACCGCGTTCGGGCAGGCGTTCGCGCGTGACGCGCAGACGGCGCTGGCTGCCGTCGACGGGCTGTTCGGCCCCGCGACCGGCCAGGCCGACGAGCCGGTGGGCGTCGTGCGAATCACGGCGCCGTCGGGCATGGGGCGTCGTTACGTGCAACCGATCCTGAGCGATCTCATGCAGCGGTATCCGGGGCTCGTGCCCGACTTGCGGCTATCGGACGTGCCGTCGCCGGTGGTCGACGAGCAGATCGACATCGGCGTGCGCGTCGGGGCGATCGGCGACAACCGCTTCGTCGCGCGGATGGTCGGGCCGTTGCCGATGTGGATCGTCGGCGCGCCGTCGCTGATCCGGCGGCTGGGTGAGCCCAAAAATCGCAAGGAACTCGAATCGATGCCGGTCACGTGCCTGATCGATCGCGCGAGCGGCCGCGCGTGGCCGTGGATGTTTCGGGGGGAGCAGCAGTTCGTCCCGTCGTCGCCCGCGTATCTGACCGACGATACCGAGGTGGAGATCGAGGCCATCTGTGCGGGGGTAGGGCTGGGGCAGTGCTCCGAGTACCTCGTCCGGCCGTACGTCGACAAGGGGCGCCTCGTGCGGCTGCTGCCCGGCCTCGAGCCCGAGCCGTGGAAGCTGCACGTCTATCGGCCACGGCGCGGGCCGATGCCCCGGCGCATCCGGGTCGTGTACGACGAGCTGGTGGCGAAGCTCGCGGACGCGACGTGGCGAGGGTAGGCGGGGCTGCGGGTCGCGTTGGCGTGAAGCGGTTTCAACCGCCGCTCGACGACGTCGGCGCACCGGGGAAACCGTAACGTGCCAGTAACGTGCTCGGCGCGCCCCCATCCGGCCTGGCGTGGTCGCGTCATTCGCCGCCGTGCACGCGGCAAGCCGACATATTGCGGCATCATCATGGATGCCGACGCACCGGCATCGGTGCCCGCTATTCGACTGGAGACTCTGCATGCCGATACCCCGGATTGAAACCCGTGACGCGATGGGCGACCCCGATGTGGTCTATCTCAACCCGTATCACGTGCTGTGGATGTCGCAGCCGACCGCGGCGCAACGGCGGCCGGGCGGCACGGCCATTCGCGTCGACGACCGCGTGAAGGGCGGTTCGTTGCTGATGGCCGACAATCCGCCGGCCGCTCAACTGCTGCAGGATCTCGGGCCGTTCGTGACGGTGACGCTCGCGAATCCGTCGTCCGACTATCCGGACGGTCTCGTCCATGTGCGTGCGCAGGCGATCGTCAAGATCGCGACGGACGATCACGACAAGCCGCTCGCCGAGCGCACGCTCGGCTGGGTCCACGTCAAGGACGGCTCCGCGTTCAAGGTCCGGGATTACGCCGGCATGGCCGTGCAATGGCAGGCGGTGGTGGCGGGTGCCGGCCGCTGAGCGGGGCGTCACGCCTGCGTAATGACGCTGCGGCCCGTCGCGCCGCAGCGGGCCGGGCGTGGTTCGCCTCGGGAAACCGGCCGTTTTGCCTCGTGCGCCCTGGCGAGCCGCTCAGGTGTCGGAGTGCCGCGCGAACCATGAGCCCGCTCGGCGCCGCAGTCGATACGCGAGACGCAGTACGTCGATCAGCCGGGTAACATGGCGCATCGCGACAAACCGGCGCCCGTTCGGGCCTTCGCCGCGAAAGCGCCCATCGCAGCGCTCGATGCAGATGTTCTCCACCGGCTTGCCGAGGAACCGTCCGTCATGAACCTTTCCGCGTCCGATATCACACCGGAGGAACTCCGGCTGTTCGGCGACATCGTCGCCCGCCTGGAAGAGCTGGGGCCGGCCGTCGACGTGAGGACGGTCGTGCTGCCCGCGATCACGCAGCTGCTCCGCGCCGATTTCGCCGCGTCGTTCGATTGCGACGAACACACCGGCCTGTGGCGCAACGGCTTCTCGTACAACGTCGATCCGTTGCAGATCGCCCGCTACGAAGCGTGGTTCCAGCATATCGATCCGGTCACGCCGCCACTGCGCGCGCGCCGCGTGGCGACCTGCGTCGACGAAGTGGTGAGCCGGCGCGAGCTCGAGCAGACCGAGTTCTACACCGATTTCCTGTGCCGCGACGGGATGCATCACGGCATCAACGTCTACGCGTTCGACGGCGCGACGCATGTGGGCGACCTGCGCATCTGGCGAGCGCAAGGGCGGCCGGACTTCACCGAACGCGACAAGCTGCTGCTGAACGGCATCGAGCCGTTTTTCCGGCGCGCGCTGCTGCGGCGGCGCCATGCGTGCGCGGGGCTGACCGGGCGAGAGAGCGACGTCGCGCGGCTGGTTGCCGCCGGTTACACCGACAAGGACGTCGCGCGCACGCTCGGCATCGGGGTGCCGACGGTCCGCACGCATCTGCGGCGCGTGATGGCGAAGAAGGGCGTCGCCAACCGCGCGAGCCTGGCGGCCGCGCTGGCGTAACCCGTCGCGCGCGGCCGTCGGCCGAGGGTCATCCATTGTGATGATGGGCGTCAAAATCGGCGCGCCCTACCTTGTGACGATCCCCCGTTACGAGGAACGACGACGATGCCCACCCTGGGAACCCTGACGCTCACCGAAGCCCGGCACGCGATCCTGCGCCGTGAGTTTTCCTGCGTCGAATACGCGTACGCCATGATCGAGCGGCACGCCCGCTGGCGCTACCTGAACGGCTTTACGTGCGTCGACGAAGCACGGCTGCTCGCCGAAGCGGCCCGCTGCGACCGCGACCTCGCGACGTCGGCCACCCCGCACGCGCTGCTGGGCTTGCCGATCGCGATCAAGGACAACATCGACACCGCATGCCTGCCGACCGGCAATGGCACGCTGGCGCTGCACAACCGCGTGCCGCCGCAACATGCGCCGGTCGTCTCGCGGCTGCTCGCGCAAGGGGCGCTGATCGCGGGCAAGGCCAACCTGCACGAGCTGGCGTTCGGCGTGTCGGGCAACAATCGCGTGACCGGCGCGGTACGCAACCCGTACGACTTCAACCGGATTCCGGGCGGCAGCAGCAGCGGCTCGGGCGCGCTGGTCGGCGCGGGCGTGGTGCCCGCCGCGCTCGGGACGGACACCGGCGGCTCGGTGCGGATTCCGGCGGCGCTGTGCGGTGCCGTCGGCCTTCGCCCGACGGTGGGGCGCTACCCGTCGGGCGGCGTCGCGCCGATTTCGCGCACGCGCGACACCGTCGGCCCGATCGCGCGGTCGGTCGAGGACATCGCGCTGCTCGACGCGATTCTGTCCGGCACCGGCACCCATGCGAGCGCGTCGCTGCCGATCCGCAGTGCGACGCGCCCGGTGCGCCTGGCGGTTCCGCGCACGACGTTCTGGCGCGGCCTCGCTCAAGATGTCGAAAGGGTGGCGAATGCCGCGGTGGCGAAACTGGCGCAGGCGGGCTTCGAATGCGTCGATATCGACCTGAACGAGTATCCAGGGTTCTTCGACGACGAGCCGGCCGTCATTGCCCTGTACGAATTCCGGTCGTCGATACACACGTATCTGGTCGAGAACGGCTATGACCTGTCAGTCGACGACATCGTCGCGAACGTGGGGAGCCCGGATGTCGCGAAGATCGCCCGCCATATCACTGGCCCCGACGGGATCGGCGAAGCGGCGTACCGCACCGCGCTCGACCGGCGTACGCGCTCGCGTGCCGCGTATCGGCAGTGCCTCGCCGACAGCGGCGCCGACGCGCTGGTGTTTCCGACCACGATCGCGACCGCGTGCCCGATTCCGGCGGGCGACGCGATGATGCTCAACGGCGAGCCTGCGTCGGTGTTCGCGACTTACATCCGGAATACCGAGCCGGGCAGCAATGCCGGCGTACCGGGCATGACCGTCCCGGCCGGCCTGACGGCGGCGGGGCTGCCGGTCGGCCTCGCGCTGGACGGGGCGGCCGGCACCGATCGCGAACTCATCGCGGTCGCGCTGGAGGTCGAGCGGGTGCTCGGGCGACTGCCGTTGCCTGACGATGGATTCGGAGTCAAGGGCAGGTTGGGTGGATACGCGGGTGTCGATGGGGAGTCGTGATGCGATGCCGCCGCACCTGGGGGCGGTGCGGCGGTTGAAGTGCCGGAGCCGGCCCGCATGCGCGCGAGGCAGGCTACGCTGACGCCGAGCCCTCCGCACGCCCGACCCGATGCGCAAGCACCGCTGACGTGAATCCCGCCGGCGCCGCAGCGTCTTGACCCGACAACCGCTCGAACCCACGCCCGCGAAGCCCGCCGCCAACCGCGCATATCGAAAAACTCGCCCACGAGCCCCCCGAGCGAGGCATCAGGAAAACCCTGACAGCGGGCCACCGAAGCCGCTTTTTTGCATCGCCGCCCGCGTGGCGGCCGATGCCTTTCCCGTCTCCGGCCGTCCGCCTCCCGGGTGGCCGCTCCCCTCGATCCAGCGCGGCTTCCCGGCCATCTTGCCTATCATTGAGGGTATGGTGACAAGCTAAATCGACTGAATATCCCCGAATTTCAATACCTGTCAGGTATTGAAATGGCCGCCTAAAAGTATTGGACGCTCGATCTGGCCGAGACGTATAAATCGCCTCAAGAACTTCACCTCCACGGCGTGCCCCATGTCCTCCGTCACCATCGAACGCATCGAAACCCGCCTCGTCGACCTGCCGACGATTCGCCCGCACAAGCTGTCGGTGGCCACGATGCATGGCCAGACGCTGATGCTCGTGAAGGTGTGCTGCAGCGATGGCGTGACGGGCCTCGGCGAAGGCACGACGATTGCCGGCATGGCCTACGGCCCGGAAAGCCCCGAGGCGATGAAGCTGGCGATCGACACGTATCTCGCCCCGGCGATCATCGGCCGGGACGCGACGCGCATCCAGACGCTGATGGCGTTCCTCGGCAAGCTCGCGAAGGTCAACCACTTCGCGAAGAGCGCACTCGAAACCGCGCTGCTCGACGCGCATGGCAAGCGGCTCGGCGTGCCGGTGAGCGAACTGCTCGGCGGCCGCCGCCGCGATCGCCTGCCGGTCGCCTGGACGCTCGCATCGGGCGACACGGCCACCGACATCGCCGAAGCCGAGCGGATGCTCGACCTGCGCCGCCACAACGTGTTCAAGCTGAAGATCGGCGCGAAAGCGCCGGAGACGGATATCCGCCATGTGGCCGAGATCAAGCGGGCCGTCGGCGATCGCGCGTCGGTGCGGGTCGACGTGAACATGGCGTGGAGCGAAACGCAGGCCGCGCGCGCGATTCCGGCGCTGGCCGATGCCGGTTGCGAACTGGTCGAGCAGCCGGTGGCCTCGGCCGCGGCGCTGGCGCGCCTGATGCGCCGCTTCCCGGTCGCGCTGATGGCCGACGAAATCCTGCAAGGCCCCGACAGCGCGTTCGAGATCGCGAAGCAGCACGGCGCGGACGTGTTCGCGATCAAGATCGAGCAAAGCGGCGGCCTGTTCGCCGCGCAGCGCGTCGCCACGATCGCGGATGCGGCCGGCATCGAGCTGTACGGCGGCACGATGCTCGAAGGCGCGTTCAGCACGGTGGCGTCGGCGCACCTGTTCGCGAGTGTCGCGAACCTGCAGTGGGGCACCGAACTGTTCGGGCCGCTGCTGATCACCGAAGAGATCCTGACGCAGCCGCTCGATTACAGCGACTTCGAACTGACCGTGCCGGACGGCCCCGGCCTCGGCATCGAACTCGACGAGGACAAGGTCAGGCGTTTCACCCGCGACGGGCTGACGAAAGTCGCGCGATAGATAACCCGAGCCAGGCAACGGCCGTCATTCCCCCCAATACACGTGGAGACACCATCATGAGCGTCAAAGTTTTCGAGTCCCGGGAAGTGCAGGATCTGCTGAAGGCCGCGTCGAACGCGGGCGCGAACGACACGAACGGCGGCAACGCACGCACGCAGCAGGTCGTGCTGCGGCTGCTCGGCGACCTGTTCAAGGCGATCGACGATCTCGACATCACGCCCGACGAGGTGTGGGCCGGCGTCAACTACCTGAACAAGCTCGGCCAGGACGGCGAAGCGGCGCTGCTCGCGGCCGGCCTCGGCCTCGAGAAGTATCTCGACATCCGGATGGACGCCGCCGACCAGGCGGCCGGCCTCGACGGCGGCACGCCGCGCACGATCGAAGGGCCGCTGTATGTGGCGGGCGCACCGGTGCGCGACGGCGTGTCGAAGATCGACCTCGACGAAGACGACGGCGCGGGCCCGCTCGTGATCCACGGCACGGTCACCGGCCTCGACGGCAAGCCGGTCGCGGGCGCGCTGGTCGAATGCTGGCACGCGAACTCGCACGGCTTCTATTCGCACTTCGACCCGACCGGCAAGCAGAGCGAGTTCAACCTGCGCGGCGCGGTAAGAACGGGCGCCGACGGCAAGTACGAATTCCGCACGCTGATGCCGGTCGGCTACGGTTGCCCGCCGCAGGGCGCGACGCAGCAGTTGCTGAACAGCCTCGGCCGCCACGGCAACCGCCCGGCGCACGTGCACTTCTTCGTCGACAGCCCCGACCACCGCAAGCTGACGACGCAGTTCAACATCGAAGGCGATCCGCTGATCTGGGATGACTTCGCGTATGCGACACGCGAGGAACTGATCCCGCCCGTGGTCGACAAGACCGGCGGCACGGCGCTCGGCATGAAGGCCGATGCGTACCAGGACATCGAATTCAACTTCGTGCTGACGCCACGGGTGCAGGGCAAGGACAACCAGATCGTCCACCGGCCGCGCGCAGCCGCGACGGCGTAACCGCCCACCGCCCGCCGGCGCGGCGCCGATACGCCGCCGCCGGCCGGGTTCCCGCGAGATTCAACCGATTACCGATGCGAGCGTGCTTGCAGGACGCGGCACGCGCATGGGAGGAGCCAACATGTCCGCCACGATCGACCAAGCCACCGACCTGGATCACCTGCTCGCCACCGCCGTGCAGGACGACAAGGAAGCCGGCGTATTCCGCTGCCGCCGCGACATCTTCACGAACGCCGAGCTGTACGAGCTCGAGATGAAGTACATCTTCGAGCGCAACTGGGTGTACCTGGCGCACGAAAGCCAGATCCCGGCCAACAACGACTACTACACGACGTGGATCGGCCGCCAGCCGATCGTGATCACGCGCGACAAGACCGGCGAGCTGCACGCGGTGATCAACGCCTGCGCACACAAGGGCGCGATGCTGTGCCGCCGCAAGCACGGCAACAAGGGCAGCTTCACGTGCCCGTTCCACGGCTGGACCTTCTCGAACACCGGCAAGCTGCTGAAGGTGAAGGACGAGAAGACGACCGAGTATCCGGTGCAGTTCAACACGAACGGCTCGCACGACCTGAAGAAAGTCGCACGCTTCGCGAATTATCGCGGCTTCCTGTTCGGCAGCCTCAGCGCCGACGTGCTGCCGCTGGAAGAGTATCTCGGCGAAGCGCGCGTGATCATCGACCAGATCGTCGACCAGGCGCCGAACGGGCTCGAAGTGCTGCGCGGCAACTCGTCCTACATCTACGAAGGCAACTGGAAGATGCAGATGGAGAACGGCTGCGACGGCTACCACGTCAGCACCGTGCACTGGAACTACGCGGCGACGATGGGCCGCCGCAAGGAGGACGGCACCAAGGCCGTCGATGCGAACAGCTGGAGCAAGTCGGTCGCGGGCGTGTACGGCTTCGACAACGGCCACATCCTGCTGTGGACGCAGACGATGAACCCGGAAGTGCGGCCGGTGTACCAGCACCGTGACGAGATCAAGGCGCGCGTCGGCGACGTGCAGGCCGACTTCATCGTCAACCAGACCCGCAACCTGTGCGTGTACCCGAACGTGTTCCTGATGGACCAGTTCAGCACGCAGATCCGCGTGGTGCGGCCGCTCGGCGTCGACAGGACCGAGGTCACGATCTTCTGCTTCGCGCCGAAGGGCGAGAGCGAGACCGATCGCACGGTGCGGATCCGCCAGTACGAGGATTTTTTCAACGTCACGGGCATGGGCACCGCCGACGATCTCGAGGAATTCCGCGCATGCCAGGCCGGTTACGCGGGTATCACGGCGATGTGGAACGACCTGTCGCGCGGTGCGCCGCTGTGGGTCGACGGGCCCGACGAGAACGCGAAGAAGATGGGGCTGAACCCGCGCATTTCCGGCGAGCGCAGCGAGGACGAAGGGCTGTTCGTGTGCCAGCACGAACACTGGGTGCACGTGATGCGCGATGCGCTGAAGAAGGAACGCGGGGAGGTGGCAGCATGAGCTTCGATTACCGGATCATTTGCGCGGCGCTGTATCGCGAAGCGCGCCTGCTGGACGATCGCCAGTGGGACGAATGGCTGACGTGCTACACGGAGGACGTCACGTACTGGATGCCCGCATGGGACGACGACGATCGGCCGACCGACGATCACCAGAGCCAGATCTCGCTGATGTACTACCCGGATCGCGGCGGCCTCGAGGATCGCGTGTTCCGGATCAAGACCGAGCGCAGCGGCGCATCGACGCCCGAGCCGCGCACCAGCCACAACGTGACGAACGTCGAGGTGCTGGCCGAACGCGACGGCGAGGTGGACGTGCGTTACAACTTTCACACGCTGAACCACCGCTACCGCGTGACCGATCACTTCTTCGGCACGATGTTCGTCACGTTGCGCCAGGTGGGCGATGAACTGCTGATCTCGTACAAGAAGATCGTGCTGAAGAACGACTACATCCGGCAGGTGCTCGACGTCTATCACGTCTGACGCCCGTTGTTTCGTCATCAAAGACAAGGAAGTGGAGGCGACGCCATGTCCAGCTACAAGATTGCACTGAACTTCGAGGACGGGGTAACCCGCTTCATCGACTGCAAGGCCGGCGAGAAGGTACTCGACGCGGCCTTCCGCGCGAAGATCAACCTGCCGATGGATTGCTCCGACGGCGTGTGCGGCACCTGCAAGTGCCGCGCCGAAAGCGGCAGCTACGACCTCGGCGACGACTACATCGACGACGCGCTCACCGAAGACGAAAAGGACGGCGGCCTCGTGCTGACGTGCCAGATGGTGCCGCAGAGCGATTGCGTGATCGCGGTGCCGACGTCGTCGGTCGCGTGCAAGACCGGCCAGAGCAGCTTCGCCGCCACGGTGACGAAGGTCGAGCAGCACAACGACGCGGCCGTCGTGCTCGAACTCGACGTCGGCGCGGCCGCGCCCGTGTTCCTGCCGGGCCAGTACGTGAACATCGACGTGCCCGCGAGCGGGCAGCACCGGTCCTACTCGTTCTCGTCGGCGCCGGCCGATGCGAAGGTCAGCTTCCTGATCAAGAAAATCCCCGGCGGCGTGATGAGCACGTGGCTCGAATCGGCGCAGCCCGGCGACACGCTGGAACTGCACGGGCCGCTCGGCAGCTTCTACCTGCGCGACGTGCAGCGGCCGCTGCTGTTCCTCGCGGGCGGCACGGGGCTGGCGCCGTTCCTGTCGATGCTCGAGGTGCTCGCGCGTACCGGGTCGCAGCAGAAGGTGCACCTGATCTACGGCGTGACGCGCGATCTCGACCTCGTGCTGGTCGACGCGATCGAAGCCTACGCGGCGAAACTGCCGAACTTCAGCTTCGCGACGGTCGTCGCGGAGGCGGCGTCGAGCCATCCGCGCAAGGGCTGGGTCACGCAGCACATCCCGGCCGATGCGCTGAACGACGGCGACGTCGACGTGTATCTGTGCGGGCCGCCGCCGATGGTCGACGCGGTGCGCCAGTACTTCGACGACGAGGGCGTGAAGCCGAACAGCTTCCACTACGAGAAGTTCACCCCCAACGTCACGGCAAAGGCGGCGTGATCATGCAACGATTCTCTGGCAAGGTCATCGTCGTCACGGGCGCCGCGCAGGGCATCGGCCGCGGCGTCGCGCTGCGCGCGGCGGCCGAAGGCGGCAGGGTGCTGTTCGTCGATCGCGCGGATTTCGTCGCCGACGTCGCGGCCGAAGCGACCGGTGGCGAGACGGCCGGCTTCGTCGCCGATCTCGAAACGTACGACGGTGCGCACGCGGCGATCGCGCACGCCGCGCAGACGTTCGGCGGCATCGACATCCTGATCAACGGCGTCGGCGGCGCGATTCGCATGCGCCCGTTCGCCGAATTCGAGCCCGCGCAGATCGATGCGGAAATCCGCCGTTCGCTGATGCCGACGCTCTATACGTGCCACGCGGTGCTGCCGCATCTGCTCGCGCGCGGCGGCGGCACGATCGTCAACATCTCGTCGAACGCGACGCGCGGCATCCGCCGCGTGCCGTACTCGGCGGCGAAAGGCGGCGTCAATGCGCTGACGGCGGCGCTCGCGATGGAGTACGCCGAGCACAATATCCGGGTCGTGGCGACCGCACCGGGCGGCACCAGCGCGCCGCCGCGCCGCGTGCCGCGCAATGCCGCCGGCGACAGCGAACAGGAACAGGCATGGATGGGCGAGGCCGTGCGCCAGGTCACGGAATCGACGTTCTTCAAGCGCTACGGCAGCCTCGACGAGCAGATCGCGCCGATCCTGTTCCTTGCGTCCGACGAGGCGAGCTACATCACCGGCACGGTGCTGCCGGTCGCGGGCGGCGATACGGGTTGAGCGGCGTGTCGTGACGCCGCTTGACCGTGTTCAACGTGTATTCATCGACAACGCATTCACCGGCCGGCGCGACGACGCCGGCCACGGAGACTCCCATGCATGATCGCAAAGCCATCGTTCCGGCGGGAATGGAAGCGGTGTACGAGAAAATCGGCTATGCGCCGGGCCTGATGGTCGGCGATACGCTGTACGTATCCGGCCAGATCGGCCGCGATGCGGCGATGCGGCTCGTCGAAGGCCGTGAAGCGCAGATCGTGCAGGCATTCGAGAACCTGAAGCAGGTGCTGGAGGCGGCCGGCGCATCGTTCAACGACGTGGTCGACCTGACGACCTTCCATACCGACCTGCGCGACCTGCCGTTGTTCATGCAGGTGCGCGACCGTTACCTTGCCGCGCACCCGAAGCCGGCGTGGACGGCGGTCGGTGCGCACATGCTGGGCGGCGCGCCCGGCTATATCGTCGAGATCAAGGCGGTGGCCGTGTTGCCGGCGTGATGGGCGTTGACGCGGCGCGGGCGCGAGGTGCCGGGATCCGCGCAGCGAATCGGCTCGTCGCGGGCTGACCGGGAGTGACAGGCGTCACGACGCAAGACGGCATCCTGACGAAAACCTTTCTCTCGGCCGGCGGCGTGAAGCGTCATGCGTCGGTCAGCGACAAGTCATGCGAGTTCGTTTATGGTGCGAGGGAACGCCGCGTCGTTTCTTTCCTACCGTCGGGAATCCGCGATGAAATGCCTGCCACGCGCCATCCTCGCCGCCCTCGCTGTCACCGTCGCGCAAGCCGTGCTCGCTCAGGCGCCGGGCACGGTGCAACTCGAAGACATGACCTGGACCGAACTGCGCGACAGCATCCGGGCCGGCAAGACCACGATCCTGATTCCGATCGGCGGGACCGAGCAAAGCGGCCCGTACGTCGCGCTCGGCAAGCACAACGCGCGGGTCAGGGTGCTGTCCGGGCGGATCGCGGAAGGCCTCGGCAACGCGATCGTCGCGCCCGTCATCGCCTATGTGCCCGAGGGCGGCTATGCGCCGCCGACGTCGCACATGCGCTTCCCGGGCACGATCACCGTGCCCGACGACGTCTTCGAAAAGACCCTCGAATCCGCGGCCAACAGCTTCCGCGTCCATGGCTTCACGAACATCGTGTTCCTCGGCGACCACGGCGGCTACCAGAACGACATCAAGCAATCCGTCGCGCGGCTCAACAAGTCGTGGGCCGGCACGGGGGCGCGCGCGTTCGTGCCGGCCGCATACTACGGCACCAGTTCCGACGGCTATGACCAGATCCTGCGCGAGCACGGCGTACCGGCCGCGGATATCGGCACGCATGCGGGGCTGGCCGATACGGCGCTGCTGCTGGCGGTCGAGCCGCGCATGGTCAGGGTCGACAAGCTGCGCAACGCCGCGAAGCCCGGTGCCGTCGACGGCGTCTACGGCGGCGATCCGCGTCACGCGAGTGTCGAACTCGGCCGGCTGGGCACCGACGCCATCGTGTCGCGCACCGTCGACGCGATCAGAAAGGACATCGCCGGCCGCTGACGCAGCCGCGCCGTCGCGCCACCGTGGTCGTCGTTCCCTTCAATCGAACCGGGACATCGTCATGCAACCGCGCTTTCGCCGTCATCTTCGCTTCTCCCGTCCCGCGGCCGCCATCGTGGCGGCGCTGGCCGTCGGTGCCCGCGGGGCGATCGCGGCGGCCGCCGTCGCGACCGTACCCGGCATGCCGCCCGTCGTCCATCCCGACAACCTGTACAGCGAGGCGCAGGTCGGCCGCATGAGCGCGGCGGTAGCGGGCGCGTTGCCGCGCATCTACGTGCCGAACCTGAGATCGAACGACGTCTACGTGATCGACCCGGCCACGTATCAGGTCGTCGACCGGTTCGCCGTTGGCCGTAGCCCACAGCACGTCGTGCCGGCCTGGGACCTGCAGACGCTGTGGGTCGCGAACAATGCGGAAGGGCGAACCGACGGCAGCCTGACGCCGATCGACCCGAAGACGGGCAAGCCCGGCCAGCCAGTGAACGTCGACGATCCGTACAACATGTATTTCACGCCGGACGGCCACGATGCGATCGTGGTGGCCGAGGCACATGCGCGGCTCGACTTCCGCGACCCGAAGACGATGGCGCTGAAATCGAGCCTCGATGTGCCGCAATGCAAGGGCATCAACCATGCCGACTTTTCGATCGACGGCCGGTATGCGCTCTTCACGTGCGAGTTCGGCGGCAAGCTGGCCAAGATCGATTTCGTGAACCGCAAGGTGGTCGGCTATCTCGAGCTCGACCGGAAAGGAATGCCGCAGGACATTCGCGTGTCGCCCGACGGCAAGGTGTTCTACGTCGCCGACATGATGGCGGACGGGGTATACGTCGTCGATGGCGACGCCTTCACGAAGATCGGCTTCATCCCGACGGGCGTCGGGACGCACGGCCTGTACCCGAGCCGCGACGGCACGAAGCTCTATATCGCGAATCGCGGCTCCAATCGCGTCCATGGGCCGCGCCACGGCAAGGGCAGCGTATCGGTGCTCGATTTCGCGAGCCGCCAGGTGGTCGCGACCTGGCCGATTCCCGGCGGCGGCAGCCCCGACATGGGCAACGTCAGCGCGGACGGCACCACGCTGTGGCTGTCGGGCCGTTTCGATGACGTCGTCTACGCGATCGACACCACGAGCGGCGCGGTCCGGCAGATTCCCGTCGGCATGGAGCCGCACGGCCTGACGGTGTGGCCGCAGCCGGGCCGCTATTCGCTGGGCCATACGGGAAACATGCGGTAGGGCGGCGGCCGGTCATTGCGTACCGGCCCGGCCGCTCGACACGCGGGCCGCATGGCTCGCCGATGAAACCCGCGCATGCAACCGGCGCGCGTGGCCGCCGTCGCGGCGGCCGCGTGGCGTCCCAACCGGAGAAAGCCGATGACCGAACGCCAGTCCCCCGATACGACACCGCCGCAACCGGCGCCCAGCGCGCACGATGCGCTCGAGCATTTGCTCGGCAGCCTGCACCAGCATGGATTCCTGCATTTGGCGACCGAGGTCGTCAGCGCGAACGCGCGGCTGGCCGACACGTTCGTCGATGCGCTCGACAAGCCGGGCATGCAGAGCGGCATGCAGAATCTCGCGGCGCTGTTGATGGCGCTGTCGCGCATTCCGCCCGAACAGTTCGGCAAGGCCGTGTTCGCGGCCGCCGACGCGCTGCATCACGTCGGCGCGTGGCAGCCGGCGCAGCACGAGCATGTCGCACCCGGCGTGCGCGGCGCGTACCGGCTGCTGCACGACGAAGCGCTGTGGGACGCGCTGACGCCGTTGCTCGAAGGGTTGAAGGTGTTCGCGCAGCGGCTCGCGCGCGCCCCCGAGACGCCCGTCACCGCGCGCAGCGAGAAGACGACGGGCACCTGAGCGCAGCGTGTCAGTCCCACGCGTGCTTGCTGAACTGATAGCCCTTGCTGCGAATCGTCTTGATTCGCTTCGGTTCCGTCAGGTCGTCACGCAGCTTGCGGCGCAGCTTCGAAATGCGGCCGTCGATCGACCGGTCGAAGCCGTCGAACTCGATGCCGCGCAGCAGCAGCGTCAGGTCCTTTCGGCTGACCACCTCGCCGGCGCGGCAGACGAGCGCCCACAGCAGGTCGAACTCGGTCGACGTCAGGCGGGGTGCGCTACCGTCGGGAAGACGAACCTTGCGATCGGCCCGGTCGATCGAAAACTTGCCGAACTCGAAACGATGCGGCGATGCCGGCTCGACGTCGTCCGGGCGCATGCGCACCCGTCGCAGGTGGGCCTTGATCCGCGCGAGCAGGATGCGCGGCTCGACCGGCTTGCGGAGGAAGTCGTCCGCGCCGAATTCCAGGCCGAGCAACTCGTCGAACTGTTCGTCGCGGGCCGTCATCATGATGACGATGCCGTCGTACTGCATGCGTGCCTCGCGACAAATCTCGAAGCCGTCCTTGCCCGGCAGGTTGATGTCGAGCAGCACCAGGTCGGGGTGACGCGCGACGATCGTGGCGACGGCGTCGGTGCCGTCGAACAGGCGGTCCACCTCGTACTGATGCGTGCGCAGATAGTCTGCGATCAGTGAGGACAATTGAACGTCGTCTTCGACGAGCAGGATTCGGATGGGCATCGCTAAACGAGGGGATGAAACGGGAAAGTGGCGAGCGTTCAAGCCCAGTCCGACCATGGGGTGGCTGAAGAGACGCGCATGATACGTCCGAACAATCCGGTGGAATGTGGCGAAATCTGCATCGCTCGGCCGCCCGGTCCGCACGCGCATCACCCCGCCCATGCAGCCACGCAAAGGGGCGAAGAGGGGGAAGCGTGTCGTCGCGGAACGGGGCGATGGTTGGGCGATAAGGTCAGGCGCGGGATCCGGTTCATCACCGGCAAGGACCGCAGGCGCGGTGTCGTTCGCGCGAAAACGTTTGCGGAAAAATGGCGCATGGAAAGCGCCCCCGCGCGGGCCGCCAGCCGGTAAAGATTGCTCGACATATCATTACAAAATATTACGAAACGGGCAACGGACAGGTCCTTACAATCGTGGCGACTCGGTGGCGAGCATCACGCGCACCGGCTTCCGGCCGGCCGTCGAAGGGAATGCCAACGCGGTGGCGGTGACCGGCAGCGTGCCATTGCTCGCCCGGTGCGTCCGTTCGGCACGGCACTGCCGGTGCTCGACGCGCGCGAATCGATGTCGACGTCACCCGCCTTTCCGGCGGCAAACGTCTGGCCGGAACGATGTTCTGACAGGAATGCGAAATGACACCGCTTCAAATCATCCGGAGCCTCGATTCACTCACGAACGCGATCGAAGTCGCGGTCGCCGACGCCGACTGGAGCGAGGCCGTCCTGGCCGCAGAAACACGTTCGGCGTTCTTGCTGGCGCTGTCACCCGATCAACCCGACGAGGTTCACGCGGCGATCGGGAGAATGCGGGAGATCGATATCCGGATCTCGATCACCGCACGGGAAACGCTGGAGGCACGCGTCGCGGCGGGCCGGGAGGCGTTGCACGACACCCGGCTGGCGCCCCAGCCGCCATCGCCCGGGGCGGATGTCATGGCCGCCCGATCCCATTCGTGGCGCTCATCCATTTCACGGCGCTTCGCGCCGTACACGCATTGACACGGACAGGTCCTTGAACGTGCCGGTCAGGTCTCAACATTTCGGTGGCGGTATGCGATTTCGAAAACGCATCAGTTATGTCGATGCAACACGGTGGTTCGCTGATGGCGACCATGATCGGGTGGAAACCCGTGAAGGCGGACGCGCGATCGCCACACCGGAAGGCTGGCGTTCGGTGAAGTCGGGTGACTGGATCTTGCGCGATGATCGCGGCAACTGCTGGCCGATGGACCACGGGCTCTTTACGACCCTGTACGAACCGGTCGTGGAGTGAGCGGCGAGGGCGCGCCGGTGCCGTCCAGACGGCACGCCCACGTCACCGGTGACGCCGGCAGCCTAGCGGCGCGCGCGCGAAAACAGCAATGAGTCGGTGTCGTTGAACCGGATCGGTACCGGCTCCCCATAACCCGCCTTTTCCGCCACGCGGATCGACGCGACGTTGGTCGGCGCGATCAGGCACACGCTGCGCTCGAACCGGTGCTGCCCGTCGAGCCATGCCAGCGCGGCCGAGAGCGCCTCGGTCGCGTAACCCTTGCCGTGCGCCCACGTCGCAAGGGCCCAGCCGGCTTCCGGCACGCCGCGAATCGACGGCTCGATGACCCGGTGGAAATCGGCGAAGCCGAGATCGCCGACATAGCGGCCCGACGCCTTCTCGCGAATCGCCCAGTACCCATAGCCGAGCAGCGGCCACAGCCCGCGATACGCGAGCATGCGCATCCACGAATCGCGCGGCGCGGACGGCGTGCCGTTGAAGATGTGCTCGACGACCTGCGGCTCGGCCCACATCGTGGCGAGCGCTTCGAAGTCGCCGAGCGGATGGCCTTCGAGGATGAGACGCGGCGTGTCGAGAACGGGCGGGGAGGAGACGGGCAGCATCGTGGCTTCCGGACAGGAGGAGCATGGGAAGGTCAGGCCGTCGGCATGTCGATGCCGCGCTGGTTGGGTCCCGTTCACGCACCGGCAGGCAGATCGGCCGGCGATGTTCCTCGGCGAGCGACGACGTGCGATTGACGGCAGGCGACGGCGGCCCGCTGCGGGCGGGCAGTCCAATTCGGCAAGACAGGGAGCCGGAATGATAGCAAAACCCTTGCACGGACGGGCTGCGGTGCGGGCGGCCGGAGGTGATGCCGCCGCATCGACGACGCCGTACGGGAAGCGGACGCCATTCCATCGTCTTTCCGCGCGATAACCGCGCTTTCATGCGGTGCGACGCCCGTCCGATGTGCGTCCGGCACTCGACATGATGCCCCGAGGGATCAAGCTGATTCGCGGCCGCCGGCGGTCTACTTCCGGTTCTTCAGGAAGGTCCGCCCCTCGGCCGTGATCGACGCGCCCGAGCGGCCGTGTGCGGGATGGCTGACGAAGCCCGCGCTCACGAGTTCGCTCGCGATCGACCAGCCGAGCGCCGGCGCATCGCGCCCGTAGCGGACGTCGGCGAGACGCTCGAGCGCCCAGATGGCGGAGGCCGACAGGTTCGGGGGGTTGGGCGTGAAGTTGTCGCTCATCGCTTCCTCGTGAAAAGGGGATTCGGGGTGGGCGGGGTGCCGTGACATCGGGCGGCGCGCCGCTCAGCTCGCCTGCAGCACGGGCAGCAGCGCCTGCAGCGCCGCCTCCTCGTCGGGGCCGGTGGCCAGCACCTGGGCGGACGTGCCGCCGTGCACCTGCAGCGCCGCGACGGCGGCGCTGTCCTTCGCGTCGCTGCTGATCCCGTTCGCGATCAGCAGGATGTCGCTTTCGAAGCCGCGCGCCGCATCGACGGCTGCTGCTCGTGCGGCGTAGCCGCGGTTGCGGTTCCACGCGGGACCGATTTCAACGTACACAACGGTTGCCACGATGTCGGAGAGCCTCTGGACGGAACGTCGGGATCGGTGTGCGGCGCCGGGCCGGCGGTGCGCCAGGCACGGGAGAAACGCGCTTTTCCGCATGACGCCGGTAAGCCGGCAGCGCCGCAGGGGCATGTGCATCCTGCATTCATGTGCCGGCATTCTCGGTGAAACTGGCGGCAAGTCCGGCGAACGGCGCGAAAACGCTGATTATAATACAGATGCCAAGATATGTGTATTGCATTATAATGTCGTGTGCGCCGGAGGCGGCTCGCCGACCCGTCGGCGCGTGCCTTCAGGCGGGCCGGGCGACGCTGCCAGCGTGTCCGGCCTTTTTATCGACGACTCAACTCCCCCTGAATGGAAGCTGCAATGAACGCCGCCCCCGCCTGCCCGCAATGCGCGATGGAAAACACTTACCCGGACGGCACGCTGACCGTATGCGCGGACTGCGGCCATGAATGGTCGGCCGGCGCCGGCGCCGAAACGGGCGACGAACCGGCGGGCGACGTCGTCAAGGACGCCAACGGCAACGTGCTGTCGGATGGCGACTCGGTCGTGCTGACCAAGGATTTGCGCGTGAAGGGCTCGTCGATCACGCTTAAGATGGGTACCAAGGTCAAGAGCATCCGGCTCGTCGGCGGCGATCACGAGGTCGACTGCAAGACCGACATGGGTGGCTTCATGCTGAAGGCCTGCTACCTGAAGAAAGTCTGAGCGCGCGCGCTCCCATCGACCGTCAGCAATCGACAGCCCGTTCATGGCCGAGGATCGAATTTCCTACGACGCGTTCGTCAGGTTCCTGGCGACGCCGCTGAACGACGGCCGGCCATTCGTGCTGGAGACGCAGCACGCGCTCTCACTGCACTTCGACCATTTCGGCACGCAGAGCTTCATGTCGCTCCGGGATCCGGGCCGGCTCGAGCTCGGCTATACGCGCGTGATGATGGGCTTTCTGCTGCTGCAGCCCGAGCCCGCGCACATCTGCATGCTCGGGCTCGGCGGCGGTTCGCTGGCGAAGTACTGCTACCGGCACCTGCCCGGCGCGACGATCGACGCGGTCGAGATCAACCCGGACGTGATCGCGCTGCGTGACGTTTTCAGGATTCCCGCTGATGACGGCCGGTTCACGGTGGTGTGCGCCGACGGCGCGGATCATCTGGCAAGGGCGGATGTCCGGACGGACGTGATCCTGCACGACGCGTTCGTCGCCGACGGCATGCGGGGCCGCTGTACGGGCGCCGCATTCCTTGCCGCATGCCACGCGCGCCTGGGCGAAAACGGCGTGCTGGCAATCAACTTCATGGACGACGATCCCGCGCTGCCCGAGCATCTCGAGCAGTTGCGCTCCGTATTCGGCGCGTCGTACACGCTGGCGCCGTGCGGCGACGACAACAACTTCATCGCGTTCGCATGGAAGGGGGGCAGCCGGCTGCCGTCGCTGCGGATCCTGCTCGAACGCGCCCTTGCGTGTGCGCGGGCCGGCGAGCTCAAGCTGGCGGCCACGGCGAGGCGGATGAAGGCCGGGGAGAGCGTCGACCCGCAGCGGCTGGTAATGCGTGCGCAGCCGCACGGGCGATGGGAGATCGGCGCGTAGCCTGCAGGCAGGCGCGGCCTGTCCGGCCGGCCGTTACTTCACGCGCTTGCCGAGCGCGCTCTTGGTCTTGTACGTCACGCCGTGGCGGTCGAGATACTCGCGGATCAGTTGCCGCACGACTTGCGACGGCGTGAGATCCTGCTCCGCGCAGAGCATCTCGAAGGCTTCCTTTTTCGCGGGGTCGATCAGGACGGTCAGGCGGGCGGTTTTCGTTTCCATTGCGAGGCGAGGGTGGTCGGTATGTTAATCAAATTATAATCGATCCGCCTTCGGCGCCGCCGCCGAAAGCGCGCTCCGGTGCGCGATCAGCGCCTGCTCCGGAGCAATACGAGCAGGTCGTCGATCACCGGCACGATCGCGAGCGTGACGAGCACCGCGGCAAGCGGTACGGTCGACACGTAGCCGACATGCTTGAAGCCGATCGCGCCGGCCAGGCCGCCGATGAAGAACGACGCGAGCATCGTCGCGTGAATCCGCAGTTTCGAGCGGTTGGCAATGACCGCATGCGCGTCGACGTCGACCGCCGACCGGTTCCAGTAGAACAGCTTCCCGAGCTCGATGCCGAGGTCGGTCACGATGCCGGTCATGTGCGTCGTGCGGATCTCCGCGCCCGACAGTTTCGTGATCGTCGCGTTCTGCAACCCCATGATGAAGCACAGCAGCGTCACGGTCACCGGCACGAAGAAGGTTTCCCACAGCGCGAGGTGGCTGCCGAGCAGCCCGAACAGGAGCAGCAGCGCGGCCTCGACCAGCAGCGGCAGCATGTACTGGCTGTGCAGGCCGCGACGGCGGCCCCAGTTGACGAGGATCGCCGAGCAACTGGCGCCGATCAGGAACGACCCCAGCGAGCTGATGCCCGCCAGCGCGAGCCGCACGTCGCCGAGCGCCGCCTGGTCGGCGATCGCCGACACGATGCCGCTCATGTGCGACGTGTATTGCTTGACCGCGAGGAAGCCGCCGGCATTGGCCGCGCCGGCGACGAACGCCAGCGAGAACCCGAGCTGACGGTTCGCGGTCGCGCTGCGGTGTTTTCCCGTCAGGTTTCGAAAGTACTGCGCTGGCATAGGGGCTCAGGGGCTTCGCTCAATCGCCGCGGGTCGCGGGCATGGACATGACGACCGGCACCGGACGGCAGGGCGGGCACGCCGCCTGCGCACCGGTGCCGGGTTTCTCGAATCATGTGACGACCATGATAATGCCATTATCATACTCTGTTAGTCGAATAGGGCTTTCAGTACAATGTCGTCCGGCGCGGCCTGACTGCGGCCCGATTGCGGTTTCGCTACCGTATGGGCGCGCCGCGCGCATTCGCGATCACTTCTGCCCACCGTTTCATGACCCCGATCAAGTTCATTCTTCGCTATACGGCGATCCCGTTCACGGCCATCGTGGCCGTGGTGATCTGGACTGTCATACCATCGTCGAAAGAGATCGATGCGAGACAATATGCGGCGCTGTCGCGCGCGTACGCGAGTTTCCCGCTGCCGTTCCGGCGCGAGATCTCGGAGACGATGGACCACGGCCGGATCAACGACCGGCGCTACCAGGCGCTCGTGCGCGATTCGCTGGGCAACGGCGTCGCGCTGGACTGGCCGGCGTCGGGCGTCGGCGCGCTCGCCGACGAGCGGCACAAACTGGCCGAACTGATTCAGGCCGATTCCGATCTTCAAGGGCATCACCAATGAAAACTCTGCTGGTTTCCGTGGCATTCGCGATGATCATCGCGAGCCTGATCTTCGCGCTGTATTTCATGAATCACGATCGCGGCAAGTCCAAGCGGATGGCATGGTCGCTGGCAGCGCGCGTCGGGCTGTCGGTCACGCTGTTCCTGTCGCTGCTGATCGCTTACAAGCTGGGCTGGATCGAGCCGACCGGGTTGCCGATCGGGCGCTGAAACGCGAACGCCCCGTTGCATGCGGGGCGTTTGCGCAAATGCGAGTTCCGATCTTCAATAGCGCTATTGTGATAAGAAAAATTATCGTGACGACATGGATGCGTGACCAAAAATCAGGGTTCGCACGACGCGCGACAGAGGCTGCCCACGCGGCAACGGCAGCGCAGGGGAGTCGATACGGGGTTTCGCGAGACCACGGCCAGTGACAACGTGCATTCGCGACGTGCAGCCGCATGAATTCACGAGGCCTTCGCACCTTCCGGCCAACGTTGAACGGCGAAGTGACAACCTCGCTTCGCAAACCGCGACAATTTCATTCTGGTCAACGCTACCCGGCATACGGCACCGCGCGCGCAACAGTCGTGATGCGCGGCAGCCCCGTGGACAAACCCGCCGCGCTCGCACGCCTGGCTCGGCGTGCTACTCTCGCGAACGGCACCGGCCAGGACAGTTCAGTGGTGCGCGACCCGTCAACATGCTGGATTCACGCATATGTACTCGATCTTGCCTGCGTTCGTATCCGCGTTGTTTCTCGGGTTTGGCCTCTACGTGCTGGCCACCAAGGGGCTCACGCGGGTCTCCGTCCCGTTCGTCCTGATGTGCGCGACGACCTTCGTCTGGCAGGGAACGTGGGCCTTCCTGTTCCAGACGACCGACGCGGACGTCGCCAACGTGTTGGTCAAGGCCGGCTATCTGTTCATCCTGTTTCTGCCGACGACCTTCTATCATTTCGTGACGGAAGTCGTATCGCGTCGGGACGAGCGGCCGGTCATATTCGCGTCCTACGGACTCTGCGTCCTGCTGGCCGTGCTGCTGGTCACCAGCAACGCGGTCGTCGATGGATTCCGCCCGCATTTCTTTGGCCCGTATCCCAACGCGGGCCCGCTGCATCCGTTGCACGTCGCGCAGACGGTACTCCTGGTCTGCCGCAGCGGTTGGCTTCTGATCGAGGCAAGACGTCAGGGGCGGGCTCGAGACGTCCGGCAGTTGCTCACGCAATGCCTCGTCAGCCTGGGCCTCTACTCGCTCGCGGCGACCGACTATGCGGTGAACTACGGCGTCGACTTCTATCCGGTCGGGGTGCTGTTTATCGCGATCAGTCTCGGGATACTCGCGACGTCGATCGTCCGCTACGGGCTGATGGGCCCCTATCTGCTGGCCGCGACGGTCGCGCACGAAGTGGCCACGCCGCTCGCGGCGATCGGCCTGCACGCGGACGAGCTGCGCTCGGTCCTGCCGGTGCTGGTGCGCGGCTATCGGCTGGCGGTGGAGCACCGGTTGTGCGCCGACGGCTTGTATCCCGGGCAACTGGAGCGGCTGCCGACGCTCGCGTCGTCGATCCGGCGCCAGGTCGACACCACCAGCACGGTGGTCGAGATGTCGCTGGCGTCCTTTACGCTGGACCGACTCGATCGCCACAGCTTCGCGGCCTATCCGATACGGGCCTGTGTCGACGCCGCCGTGGATCGCTTTCCGTTCCGTCCGGGTGAGCGGGACCGCGTATCGGTCGACGCGATCGATACGGACATCCGGTTTTTCGGCTCCGACTCGCTCGTGATCTTCGTCATCTTCAATCTGCTGAAAAACGCGCTGTACGCGATCCACGCAAACGGCCGTGGGCAGATCGAGATCGACGCGCATCGCAGCAACGGTTACTGCGTCGTGCGTTTCAGCGATACGGGCCCGGGCATCGCCCCCGATGTGCTCCCTCAAATCTTCGACGCCTTTTTCTCGACCAAGTCGCACGGTCGCGGCGCCGGCATGGGCCTGAGTTTTTGCCGCCGCGCGTGTGAAGCGCTCGGTGGCACGATCACGTGCGAATCCGTCCCCGGCGTGCGGACCACGTTCACGATTCGGCTGCCGGAGCCCGGCGCGCCGGCGGACCCGACATTGAACGGTCCGCCGGCGCTCCCCCCGCGCTATCGCGTCGGGTAGGGCGGTCTCACATTCAGTTCGCGCTGGACGGCAGGATCAGCTCATACGCCTTGACCCGCTCGATGATGCCCGGCGGAAACCGGCGGATCCGCTTGTCCGAACCGGCAAACACGATCTGCTGATACCCCAGCGACACCTGCCGCCCGTCCACGCAGAAGCGGAACAGCAGATAGGCCGAGCATTGCCGAACCTCGAACGTATTGAGAAAGCAATCGACGCGCTGGAACGGAAACGTCTCGTGGACGTATTCCTGATGCGCACGCTTCGTCACGAATGCGCCGCCGGCCCCCATCAGGTTGTCGTGGATGCATTCGTGAAACCAGCGCTCACGGCACACGCCCTGCCATTCGAAATAGCGTGCGAAATAGGTATTCATGAAGGCATTGGAATCCTTGAGGTAAATGTCCATCACATGGTGGAAGGTTTTCTCGGAAAGATGGGCCGTTTCGTTGGAAAGGACGTGAAGAATCGCGTCTCGCGTCAACATGAATAACTCCTTGAATCGCTACTGGCGGTAGCGGCGCATTCCTTCAACGAGAAGGAATGGCCCGATTCTCCCCGTGCAATTCTGCCGAGCGGCGCGCTCGTAATATGACGAATGAGCGGATGACGAGCAGTTGATGTGCGTCCTACTTTCGCCGGATAATTGCCGCAATAATCATTCGCGGCAAATCGCCGCCGATACCGCCTCTTTTTCTGCTGATTTATCGAGACTCTTATGCAACCCTTCGTCAGGCAGCCGGTGCTTTACCCCGTGTCCGTGGTATTTGTCGACGACAATCCGGATTTCCTGCAGGCGCTGCGGGGCGCATTTCCGGACGAACGCCTGAACCACTTTTTTACGCACCCGCGGGCGGCGCTCGACTTCGTGTCGTCGCGTGACGCGGAGATGCCCCCCACGGCTGCGGACTATTTCGGCGCGGAGAAAACCGGCGGGAATGCGATCGGCGAGGATGCGCTTGCCGATCCTGCCCGATTCGAGGCGGTGGGCGCGGTGGTCGTCGACTATTCGATGCCGGAGGTCGACGGCATCCAGTTCCTGACCTCCATCCGCAACGCGAACTGCACGAAAATCCTGCTCACCGGCATCGCCGACGAGCGCGCGGCGGTGGCCGCGTTCAACGCGGGACTGATCGATTGCTACCTGAAGAAAACCGACGTCGAGATGGCCCGCAAGCTGGCAACCGCGCTGGACGACGCGAAACGCAAGTGCTGCGCGGCCCGCGGGCACATCAGCCTGCATGAAGCGGGGGCGACCTACCGGGATCCACGCATCGTCCAACTGATCGATGAGGTGGCCGCGCGGGAAGGCATCGTCGAATACTACTGGCGCCCCAATCAGGACGCGGTGCTGATGTTCGATGCCGCCGGCGCGCCCAGTGTATTTCTCGCCTGGAGCGAAGAGGATTGGGCGTTCCACTGCGATATCGTGTCCGACGCGGGCGGACCGGCCGAATTGCGCCAGGACATGGAAGCGCGCCGCATCATGCCGCTATTCTGGCCGTTTCAGGCCTATCGGCAGGGCCTCGCGGACATTCGCTGCACGGCCCCGCTTCCGGTTCCGGGATGGCACGGCACGTTTTATAGCTGGCTCCGGCTGGATGATCCGGTCACCGAGCGCGAACTGCCTACATTGGCAAAATGGCGTCACGCGTAAAGGATCATTCGCTGATTTCCAGATGGGCGGTGCTGTCGTCGGCTCGGTAGCCACTCGAATTGGAACAATCCCTGTCAATGTTGTCAGTTATCAGCGGCGCGGGATTTTGTTTCAATAGCAGCTTGTTCCGAGGGCCGCCCAATATTCCAATAGACGGCACATCCGTTCAGTGCAGACCGTTGACCAACGGTCTGCACACGCTTCCAATATCGATCGGTTCTCGATCTGATTTTGTCATCACGCTTCACAAAAGCTGAAGCGGCAAACGATCCCGAAAATTTCCGATTGGCTCGTTAAAGCTCGTTTTCACGGCACGTCGATTTAGAGCGTTCGCCGCATTGCGTCCGCCGGGCGCGTCATATATTCAAATGGACGCCCTCAGCCACCCACCGCCATTAATACGTACCGGAATGCGGCAATCGAACTGAAATCGAAATCTGCCGGGAATCGCCCCCAGAAGCCTGCGCTTCCTGAACTGGGCCTTCGCGGTTGACGACGAGCGCGTGTACTACCGGACCAACACGAACCTGGCCGTGTGCGAAGGCATCGATCGCGCGAGCGTGGAAGCCGTGCCGCCGCTAGGCATCCGCGACAAGAGCGGGCTGATCGACATCCGGTATCCGGAAGGCGCCGTGCACTTACCGGCCCCGTCGACGGAATCGTGACGGCCGCCGCGGCCGGCCGTTTCCGCACGAGAGACCGCCGCCCGCTGCCGCGCCGTATGCGGGAGCAGCGATCTTTATCAGCGCAGCAGATAAACGTATCGGAATCGCTTCGTTGACGCGGTGCGGCACGCACTCGTAGATTCGCGTTTTGACCGAATCAGGGGGCCGTGCCGTGACGACTACCGCCATCCGCGACGACGCATCGCTTTCCGCCGGGCATCCGCCCGCGTCGCGGCCGCGCGTTGCGGCGCAGCATTTCGACATCGTGCCGTTCGATGCGCCGCTCGGTGCCGAAGTGGTCGGCCTCGACCTGTCGCAACCGCTCGACGCCGGCGACTTCGCGCGCATTCATCGCGCGCATCTCGACCATCACGTGCTGGTGTTTCGCGACCAGCGCATCACGCCGGACGAGCACATCGCGTTCAGCCGCCGCTTCGGCCCGCTGCAGATCCACGTGCTGCACCAGTTCGCGCTCGCCGGCCACCCGGAGGTGCTGATCGTGTCGAACGTCGTCGAGAACGGCAAGCCGATCGGGCTCGGCGATGCGGGCCATTTCTGGCACTCCGACCTGTCGTACAAGGAGAAGCCGAGCCTCGGCTCGCTCCTGCATGCGCAGGAACTGCCGGCCGAAGGCGGCGACACGCTGTTCGCGAACATGCATCTCGCGTGGGACACGCTGCCGGCCCATCTGCGCCGCGCGGTGGAAGGGCGGCGCGCCGAGCATACGTATCTCGCGCGCTATGCGGAGCTGCAGGCGCGCAGCCCGTGGCGGCCGAACCTGTCGCCCGAGCAGATCGCGCAGGTTGCCGCGGTCGTGCATCCGGTCGTGCGCACGCATCCGGAAACGGGCCGCAAGGCGCTGTTCGTCAGCGAGCATTTCACGACGCGCATCGTCGGGCTGCCCGACGACGAAAGCCGCGCGCTGCTCGACGAGTTGTTCGCACACAGCGTGCGTGCCGAGCATGTGTACCGGCACCAGTGGCGCGAGCACGATCTCGTGTTCTGGGACAACCGTTCGCTGATGCATCTCGCCGCCGGCACGCCCGACCATCTGCGCCGCAAGCTGTACCGCACGACGATCGAAGGCGACGCGCCTTTCTGAGCCGCGTTCCGCCGCGTCAATCATCCGCCCCATCCTGACTGGAGTTCCGATGCCGTTTTCGTTTTTGCCGGCGCGCCGCGCGCTGGCGGCCGCACTGACCGCAGCGCTCGCGTTCGCCGGCGCACTCGCCCCGCAAGCCGCACACGCGGAAGGCCGCATCCGCATCGCCGAGCAGTTCGGCGTCGTCTACCTGATGCTGAACGTCGCGCGCGACCAGCAGTTGATCGAAAAGGAAGGGCGCAAGGCCGGCCTCGACATCAAGGTCGACTGGGTCCGGCTGTCGGGCGGCGCGGCCGTGAACGACGCGCTGCTGTCCGGCGCGGTCGACATCGCGGGCGCGGGCGTCGGGCCGCTGCTGACCGTGTGGGACCGCACGCGCGGCCGGCAGAACGTGAAGGGCGTCGCGTCGCTCGGCAATTTCCCGTACTACCTCGTCAGCAGCAACCCGAACGTGAAGACGATCGCCGACCTGAGCACGAAGGACCGCATCGCTGTGCCGGCCGTCGGTGTGTCGGTGCAGTCGCGCGTGCTGCAGTACGCGGCCGCGAAGCAGTGGGGCGACAAGCAGTTCGACAAGCTCGACGCGCTCACGCAGGCGATTCCGCATCCGGACGCAACGGCGGCCATTCTGGCGAACAGCAGCGTGATTACCGGCCACTTCGGCAATCCGCCGTTTCAGGAGCAGGAACTCGCCGGCAACCCGAATGCGCACATCGTGCTGAATTCCTACGACGTGCTCGGCGGCCCGAGCTCCGCGACGGTGCTGTATGCCACCGAGAAATTCCGCGACGACAATCCGAAAACCTATCGCGCATTCGTTGCCGCGCTGGCCGAAGCCGCGCGCCAGATCGCGGCCGATCCCGAGCGCGCGGCCGATACCTATATCCGCGTGAACGCATCGAAGATCGATCGCGCGCTGCTGCTGAAGATCCTGCGCAATCCGCAGGTGCAGTTCAAGACCGCGCCGCAGAACACGCTTGCGCTCGCGCAGTTCATGCACCGCACCGGTGCGATCCGCAACGAACCGAAGTCGTGGCGCGACTATTTCTTCGACGATCCGGCGACGGCCGGCGGCAGTTGAGCGGAGCCGCTTCGACGCCGCGATCGACGCTTATGCGTCGGTGCGGTTTCGATATGGGCAATCGATGGTTGGCCCGCGAAAGGGCTGGCCGCATGCTGATGCTTTACCCGCAAGAGATTCGATCGTGAACGCCACTTCTCCCCGAACCTGGCTGCCGCCGTATGCGGCACGCGGCGGCGCGGCGCCTGCCGGCCACCCCGAGCCCGACGCGCAAGTCGCCGGCCGGCCCGCGCCGGATGCCGCGCAGGCCGGCGCGCACAGTGAACGCCTGCTCGCCATCGACCGCGTGAACCTCGAATACCGCAGCGGCGCGCGGATCGTGCGCGCGACCCACCAGGTCAGCTTCGACGTGTACGGCAGCGACCGCTTCGTGCTGCTCGGCCCGTCGGGATGCGGAAAGTCGACGCTGCTGAAGGCGATCGCCGGCTTCATCGAGCCCGTATCGGGTTCGATCGCGCTCGACGGCCGGCCGGTGCGCGGGCCGGGCCCTGACCGCGTCGTGGTGTTCCAGGAATTCGACCAGTTGCCGCCGTGGAAGACGGTCGTCGAAAACGTCGCGTTTCCGTTGCGCGCCGCCGCAAGGTTGTCGCGCGCCGAAGCGCGGGCGCGCGCGCTGCATTATCTCGACAAGGTCGGGTTGAGCGGGTTCGCCGACGCCTACCCGCACACGCTGTCGGGCGGCATGAAGCAGCGCGTCGCGATCGCGCGCGCACTGGCGATGCAGCCGCGCGTGCTGCTGATGGACGAGCCGTTCGCCGCGCTCGACGCGTTGACGCGCCGCAAGATGCAGGAGGAACTGCTGCGCCTGTGGGACGAATTCCGTTTCACGCTGCTGTTCGTCACGCATTCGATCGAGGAAGCGCTCGTCGTCGGCAACCGGATCCTGCTGCTGTCACCGCATCCGGGCCGCGTGCGTGCGGAGCTCAACAGCCACGAGCATTCGCTCGACAACGTCGACACCGGCGACTTCCGCGACAACGTCGCGCGGATCCATCGCCTGCTGTTCGATACCGACACGACCCACGCCCCGACGACGGGGGAAGCCGCATCATGAGCACGATCGATCCGGCCCTGCCGCCGCTGCCGCCCGTGCGCGCCGAATACGAACGCACGCTCGACACGCTGCCCGACGCCGAACGTGCCGTGCCGGCGCCGCTGTGGCGTCGCGTCGCCGGGGCGGGATGGTTTCGGCGCAGCGTCATCGCACTCGTGCTGATTGCCGCATGGGAGATCGTCGCGCGCATCGTCGCGAACGATCTGCTCGTGCCGACCTTCGGCGCGACGCTGGCCGCGTTCGTGCAGGGCATCGAGTCGGGCGAACTGCTGGTGAAGACGGGCATCTCGCTGTCCGTGTTGCTGCGCGGCTACGCACTGGGCGTGTTCTTTGCATTTGCGCTGACATCGCTCGCGGTATCGACGCGCATCGGCCGCGACCTGCTGGCGATGCTGACGTCGATGTTCAATCCGCTGCCGTCGATCGCGTTGCTGCCGATCGCGCTGCTGTGGTTCGGGCTCGGCACCGGCAGCCTGCTGTTCGTGCTCGTGCACGCGGTGCTGTGGCCGCTCGCGCTCAGCATGTATACGGGCTTCGCGGGCGTGCCGGCCACGCTGAAGATGGCGGGGCGCAACTACGGCCTCACGGGCCTGCGCCAGATCGCGCTGATCCTCGTGCCGGCCGCGCTGCCGTCGATCCTGTCGGGCCTGCGCGTCGGCTGGGCATTTGCGTGGCGAACGCTGATCGCGGCCGAGCTGGTATTCGGCGCGAGCGCGGGCCAGGGCGGGCTCGGCTGGTACATCTTCCAGAACCGCAACGAGTTGTATACGGATCGCGTGTTCGCCGGCCTCGCGGCCGTCATCGTGATCGGCCTGCTCGTCGAGAATCTCGTGTTCGACACGCTCGAACGCGTGACCGTACGGCGCTGGGGCATCCAGCACTGATGTCACCGCACGCGGCAATTCCCGGCGCCTGCATAACGTAAGCTGAAATCGGCTTTTCACGCGCGCCGGGTGCGTCCCTATACTTTGCGGTGCTGCGCACGCGGCGGTTCGCACATGCCGCGATCGCGCTGCGCTGCGCCCGATCTTCCCGAACAAGGACCTGCCGAATGACTGCCCGTGATGCCGTCGATCCGCGCGACGCGTTGCGCGACGCGCTTGCCGCGCTACCCGATCTCGCGAACGCGATCGGGCAGGATGCCGCGCAACGCGAGGCGCGTCGCGAACTGCCGTTCGAGGGGTTTGCGGTCTTCCGCCGCTCGGCGCTGGGCGTGCTGCGGATTCCGGTGGAACGCGGCGGCCTCGGCGGCACGCTGGTCGACCTGTTCGACACGATCGCGACGCTGGCCGCCGCCGATTCGAATCTCGCGCACGCGCTGCGGATCCACTACGACCAGATCGAGACGCTGCGGCTGTCGCCGCGCACACCGTTCAACGACGTGCAGCTCGAGCGGGCGCTGGCCGGCGCGATCTTCGGCGGCGCGTCGACCGAGCGCGGCACGTCGCGGCCCGGCGAAAACACCACGGTGTTGCGCCGGGACGGCGATCACTATCGCGTGACGGGCCGCAAATACTATTCGACCGGCACCGCGTTTGCCGATTTCGCGCGCATCAACGTGGAGAACGAGCAGGGTGACGCGGTCGCCGTGATCATTCCGGTCGCGCGGGACGGCGTGCAGGTACTCGACGACTGGGACGGCATGGGCCAGCGCATGACCGCGAGCGGCAGCCTGCTGCTGAACGACGTGCAGGTGTTCGCGGATGAAGTAGCCGCGCGCGACGGCTCGACGCTCGTCGGTCGCCATTGCGGCGCGCTGCGGCAGCTGCATCTCGTCGCGACGGGTGCGGGTATCGTGCGCAACGTGGTTGCCGATGCGCGCCGCTACGTGCTCGCGCACGGCCGCCCGGTGCTGCACAGCCCGGCGCCGACCGCGCGCGACGATCATTTCATCCAGCAGGTCGTCGGCGAGCTGTCCGCCCACAGTCATGCAATCGATGCGCTCGTCCGTGAAAACGCGCGGGCGCTCGACCGTTCCGCCGACGCGATCGAAGCCGGTGACGCCGATGCGCATGCGCTGGTGCTCGACAGCGCGCTCGCCACGGCACGCACGCAGCTCATCGTCAGCAAGCTGGCGCTGCATGCGGCGGAGCGGCTGTTCGAAGTCGGCGGCGCATCGGCGACGGCGCGCGAACACAACCTCGACCGGCACTGGCGCAACCTGCGCACGATCTTCAGCCACAACCCGCTGTTGCACAAGGCGCGCGTGATCGGCGACTACGAGCTGAACGGCGTGACGACACACCTGACCGAAGGCCGCGTGTTCTGACGAGACCGCGTGCGGCCCTCTTTTTTGGAAATCCGTCCCGATGACGACCCGCCCCGGACACCTGCATCTCGGCGCATTCCTGTACCCGACCGGCCATCACATCGCCGCATGGCGCCACCCCGGTTCGCAGGCCGACGCGGGCGTCGATTTTCGCCACTACGTGCGGCTTGCCCAGGCGGCCGAGGCCGCGAAGTTCGATCTCGTGTTCCTTGCCGACGGCGTGGGCACGCGTGGCGACGACGTCGAGTTCCTGAGCCGCACCGCGCACAGCTACATCGCACAATTCGAGCCGCTGACGCTGCTGTCGGCGCTCGCGGCCGTCACCGAGCGGATCGGCCTCGTCGGCACCGCGTCGACGAGTTTCAACGAGCCGTTCCACATCGCACGCAAGTTCGCCTCGCTCGACCACATCAGCGGCGGTCGAGCGGGCTGGAACCTCGTCACGTCGTCGAGTGAGCACGAGGCGCGCAATTTCAATCGCGACGCGCATTTCGATCACGCCGAACGCTATGCGCGTGCGGAGGAGTTCGCGGATGTCGTGCGTGGCCTCTGGGATAGCTGGGACGACGATGCGTTCGTGCGCGATCGCGCATCGGGCCGCTTCTTCGATCCCAGCAAGCGCCACGTGCTCGACCATCGCGGCCGCTTCTTCCAGGTGCGCGGGCCCTTGAATGTCGCGCGGCCGCCGCAGGGGCACCCGGTCGTCGTGCAGGCCGGTTCGTCGCCGGCCGGTACGCGGCTGGCCGCGCGCACGGCCGAGGTGATCTTCACCGCGCAGCAGACGCTCGACGACGCGGTCGCGTTTTATGCGGACGTGAAGGGCCAGCTCGCGGCGTTCGGCCGCGATCCCGATTCGCTGAAGATCATGCCGGGCGTGTTTCCGGTGGTGGGGCGTACCGAAAGCGAAGCGAAGGAGAAATTCGACGCGCTGCAGTCGTTGATCGACCCGACGGTCGGGCTCGCGCTCGTATCCGGCCTCACCGGCGGGTTCGACCTGTCCGCGTATCCGCTCGACGGTCCGATTCCGCCGCTGCCTGAGACGAATGCCAGCAAGAGCCGACAGGCGCTGACGATCGAGCTCGCGCGCCGCGAAAACCTGACGATCCGCGAACTCTATTTGCGTGTCGCCGGCGCGCGCGGCCACTGGCAGCTCGTCGGCACGCCGGAACAGATCGTCGACCAGCTCGAAGAGCGCTTCGTGCGTTACGGCGCGGACGGCTACAACGTGATGGCGCCGACGTTGCCCGGTGGCCTCGACGATTTCATCGCGCTGGTACTGCCCGAGTTGCGCCGCCGCGGGCTGTTTCGCCACGACTATGCGGGCCATACGCTGCGCGAGCACCTGGGGCTGCGGCGGCCCGTACGCCACGACTCCGCCGCCCGTACCGAAACGGCCGCCTGACGTCAGCGCCGCAACCCGGCATCGCGCAGCAGCGGCAGCACGCGCTCGCCAAAGAAGTCGAGATCGGGCTTGAAGTCGTAGAAGCTCAGCTGGATACCGTCGATGCCCGCGCGATGCAACCGCACGATCGTCTCGGCGACTTCCTCGGGCGAGCCCGTGATCGAGATATTGCCGCCGATCGCGCGCGCGGCCGCCTGCGAGCGCTGGTCGAAGCCGCCGCGCCACGCATGCGCATCGCTGTCGAAGCGATGAAAGCTGCCTTCATCCGCATGCGCGACGATTGCGTCGCGGTACGCGCGCGCTTCGGCCGCCGTTTCGCGGCAGATCACGAGCGGGTTGAGCAGCGTGCGGATCGCCCGGCCGCGGGCCGCGGCGGCCGCCTTCACACGCGCGGTATGCGCGGGCAGTGCGTCGATCGCGCGTTCGGCGTCGGGGCCGGCCGGGCTCGTGACGAATACGATGTCCGAATAGCGTGCCGCGAAGTCGATGCCCGCGTCGGACCCCGTCGCGTTGATCAGCAGCGGGCGGCCGTAGCGCGGCTTCGGCGTCACGAATGCGCCGCCCAGCCGCCAGCTCGACAGCGCCGGCGTGTAGCTGAAATTGTCCGGTTGCGCCCACAACTGTTGGACCGCGTCGAGAAATTCGGCCGCCATTTCATAGCGCCGGTCGTGTTCGATCCGGTTCCAGCCGAACATCTCGTGCTCGATTGCGCGGTGGCCGGTCACGACGTTGATGCCCCAGCGCCCGCGCGAGATGTGATCGAGCGTCGCGGTGAATTTCGCGAAATGCAGCGGATGCCATGGCCCGTAGAGCACGTGGCTCGTCGCGACGAGGATGATCCGTTCGGTACGCGCGGTCAGCGCGGCCAGCGTCATGAACGAGTCGAGCGCCTGGCCGTCGAACACGCCGCCGTAACCGCCTTTCGGCAACCACTGCGACAGCGCGAACACGAGATCGAAGCCGAGTGCCTCCGCGCGCGCGACCAGGTCGGCGTTGTAGTCGAAGGTCCAGTCGGTCGTGCGCGGCAGCGTCGACGCGCTCCAGCCGCCGGCCTGGATCGGCAGGAACAGCCCGAGCATCAGCGGCTGCGCGAGGACGCGCGACACCGGGCTGTCGGGGAAATCCGCCGGCGAGCGGACGTCGACGAACGGCGACGGCGCGACCGGAGCGGCGAGGGACGTGTCGCTCATGAAAGCTTCCTTGCGGGTTGGACAGGGGCCGGACGACCACGCGCGGCACGTGCGGCGGCGAATCGCCCCGGTGTCATGCACGATGTGCGTGCGCGTGGTTCGAGCCGCGTCACAGCGTGCCGGGCCTCGGATCGGGCACGAACCCGTCGCGGTTCGGCATCCGCACGCGTGGCAGCGTGCGCGCGTCGAGCCGTGCATCGCCGGGCACGATGCCGTTCAGATGGAGCACATACGCGGTGACCGCATAGACCTCGTCCGCGCTCAACGATTGCGGCGCGTTGTACGGCATCGCGCGGCGGATGTAGTCGAACAGCGTCGTCGCATACGGCCAGTAGCTGCCGACCGTCTTTTTCGGCTTGGCGCTCGCGAGCGAGCCGATGCCGCCGACGAGCGGATCGCCGACGCCGCCTTCGCCGCCGGCGCCGTGGCACATCGCGCATTTGTCCGCGAACACGTGAGCGCCGCGCGCGACCGTTCCCGAGCCGGGCGGCAGGCCGCTGCCGTCGGGCGCGACGTCGATGTCCCACGCCGCGAGCGCCGCGCGGTCGACCGGCTGGCCGAGACCGTAGCCCGCGCCGAATGCGCTCGGAACCAGCAGGGATGCGGCGAGCAGGCAGGCAAGCGGTTTACGCATTACGCACCTCGCCGTCCGCGCCGACGCGCCAGTTCTGGATGCCGTTGTAGTGGTACTGCGAATTGACGCCGCGCACGGCGACGAGCGCCTCGCGGGTCGGCTGCACGTAGCCGGTGTCGTCGGTGGCGCGGCTTTGCAGGTCGGCGGGCTCGCCGTTCCAGATCCAGTCGGCTTCGAAGCGCGTCAGTGCGCGATCGCGCACGTCGCCCGCGAGCCGCGCGGGCCGCCAGGTGCGGCCGCCGTCGGCCGAGACGTCGACCGCGCGAATCCGGCCGCGTCCCGACCACGCGTAGCCGCCGATCGGGTAATAGCCGTGCGCGGCGAGCCGATGGCCGGCCGACGGCCGCGTGATGACCGACTTCGCATCCATCTCGAACACGAACTGGCGCGCGCAGCCGTCAGGCAGCAGGTTCGTGTATTTCGACGTTTCCTCGCGCGTCATCTCCGGCGCGCGCACCAGCTTCAGCCGCCGCAGCCACTTGATGTTCGTGTTGCCTTCGAATCCCGGCACGATCAGCCGTACCGGATAGCCGTTCTCGGGGCGCAGCCGTTCGCCGTTCTGCGCATAGACGACGAGCGCGCGCTCGAGGATCCGGTCCAGCGGCAGGCTGCGTGTCATCGCCGCGCCGTCGGCGCCTTCGGCGAGCAGCCAGCGTGCGTCCGGATCGATGCCGGTTTCGTCGAGCAGCGTCGAGAGCCGGACGCCCGTCCATTCGCAGCACGACAGCAGCCCGTGCGTGAACTGAACGGGCAGCCCGCTCGGGCCGTTCCATTCGCTGCCGGTGTTGCCCGAGCATTCGAGGAAATGAATCCGCGACTCCGACGGAAAGCGCAGCAGGTCGTCGATCGTGAACACGCGCGGCTCGCGCACGAGGCCGTGCACGACGATGCGATGACGCTGCGCATCGATCTCCGGCACGCCCGCATGATGACGCTCGTAGACGAGGCCGTTCGGCGTGATGTCGCCGAACAGGTCGGCGAGCGGCGTCATCGACGAGCCGGAGCCGGGCAATGCCGGCGTGCGGGCGCTGCGGCGGATCACGTCGCGTTCGTGCGGCCCCGGCATGCCGTAGGGCGGTGACAGTAGCGGCGCACCTGGGCCGCGGGTCCAGGGCGGCACGTCGAGCGGAGAGAGTGGTGCGGGCGGCTGGCTCGCCAGCGCGCCGCCGGCAGGCAGCATCGCTGCCGCCCAGCCGCCGGCGAGCCGGCGCAGTGCTGCGCGCCGGCCGCTGCGCGGTGGATGGGGCGGGAAACGGGAGTCGGTCATGGTCGAACGCGTATCGTGCGCCGGGGCAGCGCGCGGGGAAACGCCCATTCTCGGCAACCGAAACCGGTGCGACAAACAACGATTCCCGCTTTGCTTATCGCTCCACGCTGCACCGCGCCCGATGCGCCCGATGCGCGCCGTCAGAACTTCACGCGCAGCCCGCTGACGAAAGCGACCTGGCGGTTCGTCGACGACGCGCTGCCGATGTTCGAGATCGCCGCGATCTTGCGATAGCCGCCCGCCGTTGCCGTGCTCGCATCGCCGGCCGCGAGCTGGTAGATGCCGGACAGGTAGATATCCGTGCGCTTCGACAACGCATAGTCGAACCCGAGCGTGAACTGGTGCCAGCGCGGCTTCAGCGTCTGGCCGCCGGTGCCCGGCAGGCCGCTCGCGCGCCCGTCGGTGAACGTATAGACACCGATCAGCGTGGCGGCCGGCGTGATCTGGTAACGCGCGTTCGCGTCGTAGTTGTTGAACTTGCGCGACGAGCCGTCGAGATAGTCGAGCTGCGTGTGGCTCCACGCGAAGCCCAGCGTCGCCGGGCCAAGCGCGTAGTTCGCGCCGACCACGCCGATCTGCTGCTTGAGCACGCCGCCGTTCAGCCCGTAGAAGAATCCGCCACTGTAGTCGTTGCCGGTGGTGGAGGTCGCACCGCCCACCGCGCCGCTCGTATTCGACGTCGAATTCGGATGATTGATGCGGACATAGCCGGCGCCCACCGACAACGGGCCGTTCACGTAGTTCGCCGACGCGCCCCACGCGTTGTTGTTCGAGAACCCGGTGCCCGCGCCACCGTTGGCCTGGTTGCTGAACGCATAGAGCAGGTCGGCCGTGAAGCCGGCGATCGTGTCGCTGCGGAACTTCACTGCGTTGTTCAGCCGGAAGCTCTGGTTCATGTTGTCGTTGTCGCCCACGTGCGTGGCCGGCGACCAGAAGCCGGACCCCGAGTACTGCGCAACGAGGTCGGTGATCGGCTCGTACTGGCGGCCGAAGGTCAGCGTGCCGAGCCCCTTGCTGGCGAGGCCCACGTATGCGGAGCGGCCGAACAGGCGGCCGCCCTGGCCGAGCCCGCCGTCGCTCGGCCGGAACCCGCTTTCGAGCGTGAAGACCGCCTGCACGCCGCCACCGAGATCTTCCACGCCTTTCAGGCCCCAGCGGCTGCCGCTCAGCTTGCCGCTCGTCTGCTGGATGTTGCTCGCGCCACCCTGATTGTTCGTATAAGCGAACCCGGCATCGACGACGCCGTACAACGTGACCGAACTCTGCGCATGCGCGCTGACCGAACCGATCGAAACCAAACCCAGGACTACCGTTTTTTTGATCATGACTATCCTCTTTTTTATGGGTACATCTGCGAGGATCACGATCCTATTGATGACGGCGGTGCCGGCGAACGGTCGATCCGTGGTTTGCAAATCGCTGCGCGGCCGATTTGCAATATGCGTTGCCGCAAGCCCTGCATGTGCGCCGCGATCGCGTCCGGCACCCATGCTGCGGCGAACGTATCGCGCGAACGGCGAACGTCGGGCACCGGATACACGCGGGCGCCGTCATATCGATCGCTGAAATCGTTCGATGTGCGCACTACCTGCGGCCCGGCGCGCGATGTTTTTACGCAACGCCCGCTGGGCGGCGGACGCCCGATGCGCTACGCGCGGCCGCATATCGATTCCGCAAAACGTTGGTAGGGCCATGCGACGCATGCCGGTAGAGTCGGGCATCCGGCCTCGGGCCGGCATGCTCCGGGAACGGAAGGGCGCCCACGCGCATTCGTCCCGGCTGAACAACGAACACGGGAGCTGTCTGTCATGAGTCGCGATGTGCTGTTTCTGCTGGAACCGGGCTTTGCCGATCCGAAGCATCCGGGCCAGCGCTTCGTCTGCCCGCATGGACTGTCGATCGAGGGGCTGCTCGCGAGCGCGCCCGATCGCGCGAGTCGAATCGACGTGAAACGTGTCGGCTTCGAGCGGCCGCGGCACGCGGTGATCGACGCGCTCGACGATGCGCACCAGGGGCTGCCGGTCCTCGTGCTCGGCCGTGACCAGCCGGCGCCTGACGATGCACAGACGCTCGGCGACGTGCGCTTCGTCACCGACGCGCGCCGCATCCTCGAACTGCTGGCCGAGCGCCACGGATTTCCGGTGCTGCATTGACGCAGCGCTTTTCACTTCCCGTTTGATCGACCGACAGGAGCATCCGATGTCGTCAATTTCGGCGGCACGTCGCCGTTTGCTGCTTGGCGGTGCCGCGTTGGCGGCGGCGCCATGGGCCACGAAGGCTGCGTTCGCCACGCCCGCGGTCAACACCGATTTCGCCGGCACCACGCTGCGCGTCGCAACCTACAAGGGCGGCTGGCGCGCGCTGTTGCAGGCGGCCGGGCTGGCCGACACACCGTACCGGATCGACTGGCGCGAGCTGAACAACGGCGTGCTGCACATCGAGGCGCTCAACGCGGATGCGCTCGACATCGGTTCGGGAAGCGAAATTCCGGCCGTGTTCGCCGCGCGACAGAAGGCCAACGTGCGGCTCATCACCCGCGTGCGCGAAGACCTGAACAACCAGGTCACGCTCGCGCGCAAGGACACGCCGATCCGCAGCATCGCGGACCTGAAGGGCAAGCGTGTCGGGTACGTGCGCGCGACGACGTCGCACTACTTCCTGTATCGCCAGCTCGCGGAGGCCGGCCTGGGCTTCGACGATATCCAGCCGATCAACCTGTCGCCAACCGATGGCTTGTCCGCATACGATCGCGGCGACATCGACGCATGGGCGATCTACGGCTACAACGGCCAGCTCGCGCGCAATCGCTACGGTGCGCGCGTGCTGAAGACGGGGAAGGGCTATCTGTCGGGCAACTTTCCGGTCTATGCGAACCCGCGCACGCTCGACGATGCGCGTCGTCGCGCGGCGACGGGCGATCTGCTGCTGCGGTTTCGACGCGCGTATGCATGGGCGAACGCGCATTTCGGCGACTATGCGCTCGTGCAGAACCGCGAGACGCGCGTGCCGGTTGCCGATCTCGTCGCGATGTTCGACCAGCGCAGCGAAGACTACGCACTGCTGCCGGTGACGCCCGACGTGGTGGCGCAGCATCAGCAGGTCGCAGATGTATTCGCGCGGATCGGTGTGCTGGATGGGCCGGCCAATGTCGCGCCGCTGTGGGATACGTCGTTCAATGCGCTGGTCGCGGCGACGTGATCGGGGGCAATGAGAAGGTGGCCGTGTGAGTGGGGGATGCGGGTGAACACGTGCTTTCGAAGGCGCTGTTTACCGCGCGCGAACCCGGCATCACGCCTGCAGTGAGGCTCGTCTCGAGATCCGGTCGACCGGGTCAGGCGAACGTCGTCGCGACCATGATGCCGAACACGACGCCGATCGCAATCCCGCACAGCCGGCCGTAAATCGATGCGCGTAAATTGTCGTCGAGCACGAACGGCGAGCGCTTGTGCTTCCATACCGTGCTGAATGCGACGGGGCGCGTCAGCAGGGTGATGCACGCGACCAGCACCGGCGTGGCGATGAGCATCGCGATGCGCGGCCCGTTCCAGTCCACGCCGTGCATCGCCAGCGACACGATCGCGGCAAGCGGAACCTCGACGCACAAGCCCAGCAACGAACCGTTGACGAATGAATCTCCGGGGGACTGGAACATGATCGGTCCTGGCGTTCAAATGAAATCGGCGCCCGGCTCGAGCTCCCGAAGTTGAAAAACCGTGGCCGTTGCCCAAGGTCGGTCGACCGCATTCGACATCAGCCAGGATGACGGGCGGATAGTACGGCAAATCATTCGCACGTTGGCGGTCGCTCAAGCTATTTAACAAATGTCCCGGGTAGGCGCGCATTTTCGCGTTCAGGCCCCCCCGGACATCGTCGACTGGATCCGAGGCGATTTCAATCGACAGCACATACACGTCAACTGACGACCGCACTTCCTCGAATACGAAACCCTGCGCGCCGCTGTATGGGATGCCGTACGTGAAAACGAGGCAGGGTCAACCGTGCCGAGCCGCATGCCGGATTTTGACAGTTCTTGACAGCTCGAGACGAGTGCAGCGCTATGATCTAACTCTTTATCGGATGGGCACCCTGGAGAACCTCCCATGAGTTTGGCACGCTCACTCAGTATCGGTATCACAATTGGCCTTCACCACGCGGCAGAGAGTCTCTGGGTCAACGGCATCAAGCAGAACGCTTTGTATCTGATGAAGCTCTTTCAACACTCGCCTCTTGGCCATCAGGTCACCCTCGTCAACACCACGAACGTCAAGATCACACCGGAACTTCCGTGGGATACCACGCAGTATCCGATCCGTTCGTTCGACGATGCGAAAGACTCGCTGGATGTGCTGATCGAACTCGGGGGGCAAATCGACCAGCAGCAAACCGCGTATCTGCAGGCACGCGGTACAAAAGTCGTGAGCTACTGCTGCGGGCCGGAATACGTGCACATGATGCAGGCGATGATTTTTGGCCGACGCCATGCGGAAACGGTATTCATCAACCAACGTTATGACCAGGTGTGGATCATCCCGCAAGTTGTCGATACCAGCGCGAGCTACTTCAGCGTATTGCGGCGCCAGCCGGTTCGTGAAGTCCCGTTCGTTTGGGACCCGATGTGCGTCGAAGAGCGGTCGGCAGCGCTTCCGCATCGCGGGGAGTATCGTCCAACCGGGCAATCGAAGCGTCTCTCCATCATGGAGCCGAATATCGACGTGACGAAGTTCTGCCTCTATCCGCTGCTGATTGCAGAACTGGGTTATCGGAAATTTGGCGAAAAGATAGCTTATGTGCACGCGACGAACACGGAGCATCTTGCAAAAAACAGCCCCGAATTTATTGGCATCGCGCACCACCTCGACCTGGTGAGAGATTCAAAAATCAGCTTTGTCGGATATTACAACACTCCGCAGTTTCTTTCGGAATTCACCGACATCGTAATATCCCATCAATCAGGGCTCGCGCTGAATTACTTCTATTTTGACGTATGTTGGAATGGATATGCATTGATTCATAATGCACACCTCTGTCGTGAACTTGGCTATTTTTATAGCGCACAGGACGTCGAGGAGGGCGCTCTGCAACTCGGGCAGGCAATTGATTCGCACGATGAGAAATGGGTTGAGTATAAGAACCGCCAGCGTGAGTTTATTGGCAAATTCTTGTCGACAAATTCGACGCAAATCGAATCATATGACAGGCTACTGATCGGTCTTTTTGATTAAATTCATGGCGTTTCTCCAGGAAAATCAGTAGATCGCTGACTGAGGCGAGTACGTGTCGAATCGAAGCAACTTGTTGACGATTCGCCTGTACTCGGTGATGTGGGTTGGATAGATATTTGAAACTATATTGACTCGCACCGATGCGATCGCGCGATCGCCGATTACGCGCGCGGACTTCTTGAGTGCGGCCTTGGGCGTATTGCGAGATCGCGATGCCGGCATGCAACGAGTCGATGGTCCGGTCGAACCGGTTGTCCCCGTGATTTTGATCGAGTGATCTCGATTGTGCCGAAGGTCGTGGAGAGCAGCAATGTTTCGGATGGGAGTGGCGACCTCGCATCCTTCATTTGACATAATGATTATGATCAATTTTTTGTGTTGTAGTAGCTAAGTTCAAATGTCCGTTTCGGGCGTGCGCCAAGCGTCAATGCGGACAGTATCGCAGTAAATCCTGCGGAAACGCTGACGCGAAAAGCTTACCGCTCAATTGATGTTTGCAGGGTTATTGGTCAACGCTAGCATCAGGAAAGAACGGCAACACCCTCGATTCGAGGCCGGTGCATGCGTGCCTCGTCCGCATACGGGTCACGCGCCACTCGCCCCTCCGGACGAACCATGTCGCGTATAAACCGCCAGGCCCCACGTCAACAGCGCGGCCAGCGCGAGCGACACCGACGTCGCGAGCATGCCCGGTGCATACGAATGTGTCGCGTCCTTGAGCACGCCGACCATCCACGGGCCGTCGTAGCCGCCGAGGCCGCCCGCCGCAAGCAAAACGCGTCCCGCGCGCAGGCACGGGCATTGCTCCCCACGTCACGGTTCGATCGACCCGGCGAGGAGCGACGTGACGAGCACTTCAGGCGACATCCACATCGGCATATCGGGCTGGCGCTACGAGGGCTGGCGCGGCACGTTCTATCCGAAGGGATTGAAGCAGGCCGACGAGCTTCAATACGCGTCCAATCGTATGCAGACGATTGAAATCAACGGCACGCATTACAGCCTGCAATCGCTGGGCAGCTGGCAGCACTGGTACGACGAAACGCCGCCCGGTTTTACATTCAGCGTGAAAGGGGCGCGCTATCTGACGCACATGCTGCGCTTTCGCGATGACTCGGCCACCGTCGCCTGTGCAAATTTCTTCGCTCAGGGACTGCTCGCGCTGAAGGACAAACTCGGGCCCATCCTGTGGCAATTTCCACCGTCGCTGCGCTTCGACCCCGAGCACATCGACCACTTTCTGAGCCTGCTGCCGCACGATACCGAAGCCGCGCGCGCACTCGCGAAGCAGCACGATCGCCGGGTCAGGACACCCTATGTGCATGTCGATGAAACGCGCGCGTTGCGTCATGCGATCGAAGTGCGCCACGCGAGCTTCGCCGATCCCGCATTCGTGAAGCTGCTGCGCCGCCACAAGGTCGCGCTCGTCGTTTCTGATTCGACCGAACCGTGGCCGCAGCTGGAAGATCTCAGCGCCGACTTCGTCTATATGCGCCTGCACGGCACGAAAACGAAGTACTCAGGCGAATATTCGGACGCCGCGCTCGAACAGTGGGCGCGCAGAATCGAATCGTGGAGCCGCGGCGAACAGCCCCGCAATGCGCATCTCGCGGCGCCGGACCTGTCGCCGCCGCGCGCGCGAACGCGCGACGTGTACTGCTACTTCGACAACGACGCGAAAACGAAGGCGCCGTTCGACGCGCAGCGTCTGATGGAACGCCTCGGTCTGCATGCGCGTGCGGCAGCGGCCGGATGAAACGGCCTGCCGCGCAGCGGCAGCTTGCCCGATGAACCCCGAACCACAAGGAGAACAGCGATGACCCTGCTCATCTACCTGCTCGGCTGGATCATTTTCATCGCCGGCGTCGCGTGGGGATTGATGACGCTGCACGTATCGCAGCACATCATCGAGATCGTCGCCGTCATTCTGTTCGGCATCGCGGTGATCACCGGCGCGACCCGCGCACGCAATCGCGACCGGACGTAGCGCCCGCATCGTCGCGGCAATCGGATCGCGAGCGGCACCGGTTCAGCGCGCCGGTTCGATGTATGCGGCGAGGTCCTCCGGCGTGCCGGCCGGAAACGCGTCCTTCAGATGATCGAGAAACGCGGAGACGCGTGCGCTCAACAGTCGCCTCGACGGATAGAGCGCCCACAACGCGATTTCCGGCCCCGGCACGTCGCCCCAGCTGACGAGCGTGCCGGCGACTAGATCGCGGCTCACGAGCGACACCGGCAGGCATGCGGCGCCGAGGCCGAGCCTGACCGTATCGCGCACGATGGGCAGCGACGACAGCCGTGCGACGGGCTCGAACGCTATGCGCGAGCTGCCGCCCGGGCCGGTGACGTCCCAGGCCGCGCGCCCGTCGTCCACGCCTCGGACGACGGCCGGTACGGCCGCGTTGCCGGCCGGCCGCGCCAGCGCGGGCGCCGCCACGACGACCAGCCGGTCGCGCAGCAGCACGCGCCCGATCAGCCGTTCGTCCGGGTCCGGGTTCACGCGGATCACGAGGTCGTAACCTTCGTCGATCATGTCGACGGGGCGGTCTTCCGTCGTCACGTCCGGGCGCACGTCCGGATACTTCGCCACGAACGTCGCCACGAGCTTGCCGATCGCGAGCTGGGAAAACAGCATCGGCGCGCTGATGCGCAGCCGGCCGCGCGGGCGTTCGCTGCCCGACGCGATCGCCGACGCGCTGTCGGCCAGCTCCGCGAGCAGCGCGCCCGTGCGCTCGTACAGCGCGCGCCCTTCCTGCGTGAGCGTCACGCCGCGCGAGCCGCGTTCGAACAGACGCAGTGCGAGGCTGTTCTCTAGGTCGGTCACGCGGCGCGACAGTGTCGCCTTCGGGCGGCCGGCCGCGCGCGCGGCCTCGCCAAAGCTGCCGTGACGGGCGACGAGATTGAAATCGGCGAGAGCGAGCAGGTCCATGTGTTCCACCATTGAGACACCGAGTCTATTTATCACATCTTCCGGATCATATGTGGATCACTTAACTTACCTGGGCAGTCAACTCAACCGTTACCCCAGGAGTGAACATCATGACCATTCTCGTTACCGGTGCGACCGGCCGTGTCGGCCGCCACGTCGTCCATCAGCTTGTCGAGCGCGGCGCCGACGTGCGCGTGCTCGTGCGCGATCCGTCGAAGGCCGATTTCCCGGCCGCGGTGAGCGTCGTCCAGGGCGACATGCTCGATCTCGATGCGCTGCGCACCGCATTCGCCGGCGTGCGCACGCTGTTCCTGCTCAACGGCGTCGCGGGCGACGAGTTCACGCAGGCGCTGATCGCGCTGAATCTGGCGCGCGAGGCGGGAATCGAGCGCCTCGTCTATCTGTCGGTCATGCACGCCGACCGCTTCGTGAACGTGCCGCACTTCGCGGTGAAGTCCGGCGCCGAACGGATGATCGAGCAGATGGGTTTCGGCGCGACGATCCTGCGGCCTGCGTATTTCATGGAAAACGAATGGATGGTCAAGGACGTGATCGTCGGTCACGGCGTGTATCCGATGCCGATCGGCAGCAAGGGCGTCGCGATGGTCGACGTGCGCGACATCGCGGAAGTTGCCGCGCTCGAACTGATCCGCCGCAACGACGCGCCGGGCAAGTTGCCGGTCGAGACGCTCAACCTGGTCGGCCCCGACACGCTGACGGGCCCGCAACTGGCGTCGATCTGGTCGGAGATTCTGGGCCGGCCGGTCGCGTACGGCGGCGACGATCCGGCCGCGTTCGAGAACAACCTGGCCGGCTTCATCCCGAAATGGATGGCATACGAGATGCGGCTGATGGCCGAACGCTACGTGAGCGACGGCATGGTGCCCCAGGCCGGCGACGTCGAGCGGCTGACCGCGATCCTCGGTCGCCCGCTGCGTACGTACCGCGACTTCGCGGTCGCGCTGGCCCATTGAGGGCGGCGCGGCGCCGTCGTGCAGCGTCGCGGCGGCGTCCCTATAATCGGCTTTCCCTACCTGTCGACGACCGGCCTCGCGCCGGTCTCGATACTGCATGCGTACCCCTGGATCTGGAGACGAGATGCCCCTCCCCGCCGTTCCGTTTGCCGAATCGTTCGACCTCGAAGCTGCGTTCGCCGATGTATCCGACTACTGGTCGCCGAAGGTCGTCGCGCAGATCAACGATCAGTACGTGAAGGTCGCAAAGGTACGCGGCCAGCTCGTGTGGCACGACCATGCGCATGAAGACGAGTTGTTCTTCGTCGTGCGCGGGCATCTGAAGATTGAGTACGAAGGCGGCCGCGTCGTCGACTTGCCGGCCGGCTCAATGCACGTGGTGACGCGCGGCACGCTGCACAATCCGGTCGCTGACGAAGAATGCTGGATCGTGCTGATCGAACCCGTGCAGACGAAGCACACCGGCGACGTGCAGTCGCCGCTCACGCGGTCGATCGACGAGCAGCTCGGGCAGGCTCGCTGAAGCGGTCATCCGCCGGTCGATGGTGTCGCCCGACCGCGCGCCGCCTCCAGGCTCACGCTGGACCCACGTTCGGACAGCCGGGCGGCACCGCCACCGATCTCCTTCTCACGAATACGCGCTCTCCGAAAGCCGGCGCGCATGCGCGTCGGTATCGCGATTCCCGGTGGCAACGGCGCGAACCTCATCGCGTCGAAAAAACCGCCGACACGCCCCCTCAACCGCCGGCCGCCGCGACCCCATCCAGCTGTCGCACCGTGTCCTCCGGCAACGTTAGCGCACCGGCCGCCAGATTCTCGCGCAGATGCGCGACCGACGACGTGCCCGGAATCAGCAGGATGTTCGGCGCGCGACGCAGCAGCCACGCGAGCGCGGTCTGCATCGGCGTCGCGCCGATCCGCGCGGCAACCGCATCGAGCGTCGACGACTGCAACGGATTGAACCCGCCGAGCGGAAAGTACGGGACGTACGCGATGCCGTCGCGTCCGAGCGCATCGATCAGGTCATCATCGTCGCGGTGCGCGAGGTTGTAATGATTCTGCACGCAGACGATGTCGCAGATCCGCCGGCCTTCGGCGATCTGGGCGGCCGTCACGTTGCTGAGCCCGACGTGCCGCACGAGACCCTGGCGCTGCAGCTCGGCCAGTGCCGTCAATGGTGCCTCGATCGAGCCCTCGGCCGGCCCGTGCACGTCGTACATGATCCGCAGGTTGACGACGTCGAGCACGTCGAGGCCAAGGTTGCGCAGATTGTCGTGCACGGCGGCCGCGAGCGCGTCGGCAGAAAATGCCGGCAGCCACGAACCGTCGTCGCCGCGCTTCGCGCCGATCTTGGTCACGATCAGCAGATTGTCGCGATACGGATGCAGCGCTTCGCGAATCAGTCGGTTCGTCACGTGCGGGCCGTAAAAATCGCTGGTGTCGATGTGATCCACGCCCGCTTCGACGGCTTCGCGCAGCACGGCGAGCGCCGCGTCGCGGTCCTTCGGCGGGCCGAACACGCCCGGCCCGGCCAGTTGCATCGCGCCATAGCCGAGGCGGTGAACGCGGCGGCCCGCGACGGAAAACGTACCGGATTGAACGATGGGTGACATGGCGTTGCTCCTGCATCGAATGAAGAATGAACCGCAGGTTACGCCGCGTCGCACTGCGCGATAACCGGTCATAATACGCACGACCTGTACGAAAAGGCGAACAATGCAAGTCGATCTCGGCGATCTGAATGCGTTCGTCGCGGTGGCCCGCGCAAAGGGCTTCCGCGAGGGCGCACGCGTGGCCGGTGCAAGCGCGTCGGGCCTCAGCGAAGCAGTGCGCAGGCTGGAGGCGCAACTCGGCGTGCGGCTGCTGCATCGCACGACGCGCAGCGTGTCGCCGACCGAAGCCGGGGAGCGCCTGCTCGCCCGGCTCACGCCGGCGCTGAGCGAGGTGGAGGCCGCGCTGGACGTGGTCAACACGTTCCGCGAGAAACCGGTCGGCACGCTCAAGCTCAACGTTCCGATGAGTGCGGCGCGGCTCGTGCTGCCGTCGATCGTCCCGCGCTTTCTCGATGCGTATCCGGAGATCCGCCTGGAGGTCGTGGCCGACGAGCGCTTCGTCGATATCCTCGCGGCCGGTTGCGACGCGGGCATTCGCTACGACGAGCGCCTCGAACAGGACATGATCGCCGTGCCGATCGGCCCGCGCTCGCAACGCTTCGCGACTGCCGCGGCGCCCGCCTATCTCGACCGCCGCGGCCGACCGGCCCATCCGCGCGACCTGCTCGGTCACGCGTGCCTGCGCGGCCGCTTCGCGAGCGGCGCGATGCCGGCGTGGGAGTACGAGCGCGACGGCGAACTCGTGCGCGTGGAGCCGTCGGGGCCGCTGGTCGTACAAATCGGCGGCGCCGTCGATCTCGTCGTGGATGCCGCGTGCGCGGGACTCGGCATCGTGCATCTGTACGAAGACTGGCTGCGCCCGCATCTCGCGAGCGGCGTGCTCGAGCCCGTGCTCGACGGCTGGTGGCGGCCGTTCTCGGGCCCGTATCTGTACTATCCCGGGCGACGCTTCGTGCCGGCGCCGCTGCGCGCGTTCGTCGATTTCATCAAGGCGGATGCCGGGTATTGAACGACCGGCGGCAGGTATCCAGGCAGCAGACTGCAACCATCGCTCGCGGAGACCCGCCGGGTGAGATTCCCGCGGTTGCAGGTAGCCTCCTACCCACGATCCTGCCCAGGTTTGGCTCCCCGGCATTCCGATATCGGCGGCAACGGCCTGGCGCGTTTGCGACTACGCTGATCGTCACGAATGGTATGCAGTCTCCCCGTGCGAACTGACATCGAGCCCCTCGCGCTCACCCTCGCCGTCGACTCGCAAACCTATCGTCATATCGACGAGCTTGAATGCGACCACCGACACGACCGCGGACCAAACGAGCGACGTCCCGACGCCCCAGCACTGTGCAATCAGTTGTTCACCGATGTGGTAGTCCCCGACCTTGTTCGCGACGTAGTCGTAGATCCCGGTTCCGCCTAGCGACGGCGACGCGAATACCGATGAACAATGTAATGGCACTTTTTACCCGACCGTTTAGGACCATCGGGCGCCTCAAAGGTGATTTTGGAAGAATGCTCGGTCTATTGTGAATCTGCCAATGTTCGGCGCCAGCGCATCTGCCTGTGTCTGCAAAGCGGCAGATGCAGCCGCCAATTCCTCCACCAGCGCCACGTTCTCCTGGACCATTTCGTCGAGCTGCATGAGTGCTCGATTAACCTCCTGGATACCGTGTGTCTGCTCGGTCGCCGAACGCGCAATGCCCGAGACGACGGACCGGACGTCGGCAGCGTATGCAACAATTTTTCCCATCGTCTCACCGGCCTGCTGCACCAACGCCGCTTCCACGCCGGACACCGCTTCCTCCACCAGCTGCTTCACTTCGCGCGCAGCCTGCGCGCTGCGCTGGGCCAGACTGCGAACGCGCAACGTGCTGGCAACGTTAGTGAAAATTGGCCAAGTTTCTAGTGCAGAAACGCAAAGGCTAAGCAGGGGGGCGGCGGAATTCAATGAAGCTTATCGTCAACGAGATCCTGGGACGGCAGCTTGAATGGACTGCGTGCCGCTGCCACATTGCGCGCCGGGCGGGCACTTGACCATGCCCGCCACCGAATCGCGTTTGCGCCGAATCATGCAGCGGAATAGCGATTTCTCGGATGGCGCACGCCCAGATGGTCACGCAAGGTCGTGCCTTCGTACTCGCTACGAAACAGGCCTCTCTCCCGAAGGATCGGCACGACCTGCTCGACGAAGTCGGTGAATGCCCGTGGCGTACCGCCGCCGACGATGAAACCGTCCGCGGCGGCGGCTTCGAACCATTCCTGCAAGCCGTCCGCAATATGCTCGGGTGTACCGATGAAACGCGGCCGCGGTGCAGCTGCTTCGAGCGCGACCTGGCGCAACGTCAGTCCCCGCGCGCGCGCATTGCGCTTGATCTCGTCAGTCCCACTGCGAAAACTGTTGCTGCCGAGTTCGCCCAACTCGGGAAACGGCTCGTCCAGCGCATACTGGCCGAAATCGTGATGTTCGAAAAAGCGCCCCAGATGGTCGAGCGCGCTGCCGATCGTGATCAGTTTCAGGCTCTCCTGGTATTGCTGCTCCGCGTCCTCGGCTGTCCGCCCGACGATCACGCCGATCCCCTGAAAAATCTTCAGATCGTCGGGTTGACGCCCCTGCTCGATCAGCTGCTGCTTGAGATCCGCATAGAACTCGCGCGCTTGAGCGAGCGTATCGTGATGGGTGAAAACCGCGTCCGCATGCGCAGCCGCGAGCTGCTTGCCGGCTTCGGACGCACCGGCCTGAAACAGGATCGGGCGAGCCTGGGGCGTACGCCCCACGTTCAGCGGCCCCTCGACCGAGAAATACTTGCCCTTGTGATCGAGCGTATGGAGCTTGGCCGGATCGAAGAACACCCCGCTCGCGCGGTCGCGCACGAAAGCGTCTTCCTCCCATGAATCCCAGAGCCCCTTCGTCACCTCGAGATATTCGTCGGCGATCCGGTAACGCTCATCATGTTCCGGATGCTCGGTGCGTGAGAAATTCCGTGCGGAGCCTTCAAGCGGCGACGTCACGACGTTCCAGCCCGCTCGCCCGCGGCTCAGGTGATCGAGGCTCGCGAACTGTCGGGCAACCGTGAACGGCTCGCTGTACGACGTCGACAGCGTTCCCACCAGCCCCACCCGCTCGGTGACGGCCGACAGTGCCGACAGCAGCGTGAGCGGTTCGAAACGATTCAGGAAGTGCGGGATCGATTTCGCGTTGATGTGCAGCCCGTCCGCGACGAACACGAAGTCGAACTTCGCCGCCTCGGCCTGGCGGGCCACGCGCTTCGCAAAATCCGGATTGATGCTCGCGTCGATCACGGCGTCGGGATGGCGCCATCCGGCGTAATGTCCACCGGGGCCGTGGATCGTCGCGCCAAGGTGAATCCGGGTGGACCGACCGTTGGCCCGCTCTGTTTGCGCTTCGCTCATGATGTCATTTTCATTGGTTGTACTGACGTTCAAGTTACTCGAGCTTTCGATGTCGGCGTCGCCTTCATCGGTGCGGCGGCACGGCACGCATTGCCGGCCCGACGATCGGCGCCCTGCCACCCCGCGCCGACGCGCGGGCGCTCGACGAACCTGCCGCGCCATTCATTGCGTGAACTGTTCGCTGCCGATCAACCCGATTTTCGTCGCCCCTTCGCGTTGAGCCGAGGCGAGCACTTCGGCAACGGCGCGGTACGGCGCCGCCTTGTCCGGGCGCAAGCGGATTTCGTCCTGGTCGGCTTCGGCCGCGACTGCGCGGAACTTCGCATCCAGCCCTGCTCCGCCGCGAACCGCCACGCCGTTCCAGTTGACCGATCCGTCGGCGCCGACATCGATCTGCACCACCTGAGGCGGATGCGGCGGAACCGGCGGATTCCCCACCGGCAAGTTCATCTTCACCGAATGCATCTGGATCGGGATCGTGATGATCAACATGATCAGCAACACGAGCATCACGTCGATCAGCGGCGTGGTGTTGATGTCCACCATCACGTCGGGGTCGTCCCTGCCCGCGCGGGCACCTGCATTCCTGCTCATCGTTCAAACTCCCTGGCTGCCCCGTGCGGGCGGTTGCGTAATGAAGGCGACCTTGCCAATTCCGGCTCGCTCGCACGCGGTCACCACCTTGCCGATGTACTGATACGGCGTGGCCTGATCGCCGCGCACGTGCACGTCGGGCTGCGGCGCCTGCGCCGAGACGTCTTTCAGCCGGGCCACCAGCGTCGGCAAGTCGACATGTTCCGTGCCCCAGAAAACGTCGCCCTCCCGATTCACCGCGATCTCGACGCTTTTCGGCTGCGTCTGCAGCGGCTGGACGCGCTCCGCCGGCAATTGCACCGGGATCGTATGGGTCACCACCGGGATCGTGATCAGGAAGATGATCAGCAACACCAACATCACGTCCACCAGCGGTGTCGTGTTGATCGCCGAGATGACCTCGTCGTTGTCGTCACTGCCGACACTGATTGCCATGGCGCGCCCCGCTTACGACTGAACAGCCAGCGCCTGCGGCGCCTGTGCCGCCGGCGTCGGGACGCCGCCCGCTGCGCGCCTGCCGCCCGCGAGCAATACCGTGTGCAGCTGCGCGCCGAAATCGCGCACGCGCTCCATCACGGACTTGTTGCGGCGCACGAGGAAGTTGTAGCCGAGCACGGCCGGCACGGCGACGGCGAGGCCGATCGCCGTCATGATCAGCGCCTCGCCGACCGGGCCGGCGACCTTGTCGATCGACGCCTGGCCCGCGATGCCGATGGCGGTCAGCGCGTGATAAATGCCCCACACGGTGCCGAACAGGCCGACGAACGGCGCGGTGGAACCGACCGTGCCCAGGAAGGCCAGGCCGTCCTGCAGCCGGTTCGATACGCTGGTGATCGAACGCTCGATGTTCAGGTCGATCCAGGTATTGCGGTCGACCGAATCGAGCAGCGCGGTGTCGTGGTGTTCGCCCGCTTCGATCGCATTCTCGGCGATGAAGCGGAACGGCGACGCATCGTCGAGCTGGGCGGCGCCCTCGGCCAGCGTCGGCGCATTCCAGACCTGCTCGTCGGCGGATTTCGCGCGGCCGTTCGCGCGCGCCTGCTCGACAAACTTGGTGATCATGATGTACCAGCTGCCGAGCGACATGACCACGAGCAGCCCGAGCACGAAGCGGGCGACAAAATCTCCGTTTGCCCACAGCGCCCCCAGGCCGTACGGATTCTCGACGGTTGCCGACGTCGCGGGCTCGGGCGGCGGCACCGCATGATCGGCCGCAGTTGCGGTAGCCGGCGCGGCGGAGGTCGGCGCCCCGCCGGAGGCCACCTGGCTCGGCGCGGATGCCGCCGTTTGCTGTGCAAGCACGGCTTGCGGTGCGACCAGCGTGCCGCCGATGCCGGCCGTGATCATCAGACTTGCCGCGACCGCGGCGCGAAAGCGTTGGTTCATAAGGACTCCGTATACGTCATGTGTCGATTCGAAAAACGGTCAGGTCGAACGGCTTGCCGTTGCCTGCATCAATTCAGGTTGAACGAAAACGGGACGCGTACGCGTACGGGCTCCCCCTGCGCAATGCAGTGAAACCGCTTGACCGCGTTGAGCGCCGCACGATTGAGCACCGGGTCGGCCGGCTGCGCGACCCGCAGGTTCGTGACGCGGCCGTCCGGGTCCACCGTGAATTCGACCGTGACATCGCCCGTGATGTTGTTGTCCTGCGCCTCCGACGGGTAGACGATCGAAGACCGGACTTCGTCCGAATTCGGGCAGACCACGCCGATCTCGCGGTTCACCGGCTTTGCGACCGGCACCGGCGCGGGCGGCGCCTCGTGTACGGGGGCGCTCGGCGCCGGCACGTCCTGGTGCGTGATGGTCGGCTGCGGCGGCGCCTGCACGCGCACTTCCGGCGGCGGCACGAACGGCGGCGGCGGCGGGGCCACCCGCGGCTTCGACACGACCTTCTCGACCGGCTTCGGCGGCGGCGGTGGCGGAGGCGGCTTCACCGGCACGATGATTCGCGTTTCGATCGGTTGCTGGACGATCTCGACGACCCGGGTGGCGAGCCCGTTCACGAGCGCCCAGACCAGCACGAGATGCAGGACGATCGCAATCGCGATGCCGCCGAAGCGGCGTACGGGATGAGTCTGCTTGTTGCCGAAGCGGCGCGGGCGGCCGATTGTCGCGAGCTGCGATTGAGAAGCGGTTGTCATGTTCGGTCCAGTTGCAACGAGGTCGAAGGTGCGTCACCGCCCGCTCGCCGTGCGTCACGGGGCGTGCGTAAGCGCCGCGCTCGCACGGCGTGCCCGGCCGCATCCGGCGCATCGCCGGCTTCGATCACGGGCTGCATTCGATGGAAGGTCATGTCGATCACCTCAGGCCGCCGCGGACGCTCTCCCGCCAACCGGCTGCCAGCCGAGTGCCGGGGCGATATGCGTGATGAAGTCCTCCAGGATCTGGCGGTAATTCTCGAACGGCAGGTCGTAAGGCAATTCGAGGCGCAACTCATGCACCTGTCCGACCACCGGGTCGGCAAGCAACCGCTCGACGATCTCGTCCGACGTACCGACGAGATCCGGCGCGAACAGCGTGCGCCGCTCACCCTGCGGCGCTAGCGTGCGCGCATGGCGGCCTTCGGCGAATGCGCGATAGCGTTCACGCTCGCGTGCATTCGCACCGTCGGTCGGCACGATCACGCGCCCCAGCGCAATACGTGGAGCGACGGACTCGCTCCAATACGCGCGATACAGCTCGAGTTGGCGGAGTTGAGCATCGACGTAACTGTCCGTCCCCTCGCCCGTCGTCAGATTGCCGATCAGCAGGTTGAAGCCGTTTTTGGCAGCCCACTCGATCGAACGCCTCGAACCGCCTCCATACCAGAGCCGGCCCGTCAATCCGGGCGCATAAGGGCTCACGCGCGGCCGCACCCTGCCCGCGGCCGACTCCACGAACGTGTCGTCGTCGCCGAGCCAATCGCCGGCGAGATTGCGGCGCAGGCGCGCCACACGCGCATGCGAGAAATCGACCAGATCCGGATCGGTATCGAACAGGCGCTCGCCGAGCAGCGCGCCGTGATTCGGCGCGCCCGCGCTGAGCCCGACATTGAGCCGGCCGTGCGACAACACGTCCACGGTCGCGAGATCCTCGGCCAGCCGAAACGGATTCTCGTAGCCCATCTGGATCACCGCCGCGCCGAGCCCGATCCGGGTCGTCCGCTGGCTCGCCGCCGCGAGAAACGTGGCAGCCGACGATACGGCGCGCTCGAGATGGCGCTGCCGAACCCACGCGCTGTCGTAACCCAGCGCCTCGCCCACGCGGAACAGTTCGAGCGTCCGCTCGAATCCCGCACGCGCGTCCTCGCCGGGATAATTGCCCGGCGTCAGGAACGCAATATGATCAATGCGTACGTTGCTCACCTTTTTCATCCTTCGTCATTTGCGGTGGTCGCGGCCCCTGTCGCCCGTGCGATACGCCGGCGGATCATGCGGCCATGCGCGGCCCCGCTACGACAACACCTTCGACAGGAACTCGCGCGTGCGCGGATGCGTCGGGGCCGCCAGCACCGCCGACGGCGGCCCCGACTCCACGACGCGCCCGCCGTCCATGAAAACGATCGTGTCCGCCACTTCCCGCGCGAAACCGATTTCGTGCGTCACGATGATCAGCGTGGTCCCGGAACGGGCAAGCTGACGAATCACGTCGAGCACTTCGTTCACGAGTTCGGGATCAAGCGCGGAAGTCGGCTCGTCGAACAGCAACACCTTGGGCTTCAGCGCAAGCGCGCGCGCGATCGCGACGCGCTGCTGCTGCCCGCCGGACAACTGGCGCGGCCACGCGTCGGCCTTGCCGGCCAGGCCCACCCGGGCGAGCAGCGCGCGTGCTTCCGCTTCCGCCTCGGCACGCGGCAGGCCGGCCGCGACCGGCGCCTCGACGATGTTCTCGAGCACGGTCAGATGCGGGAACAGGTTGAAACTCTGGAACACCATGCCGACTTCGGCGCGGCGGCGCAGGATGTCCTTTTCCTTGAGCTCGTACAGCGTGCGCCCGTCGCGGCGATAACCGACCAGTTCGCCGTCGATGTCGATGAAGCCCTCGTCCACGCGCTCCAGATGGTTGATGGTGCGCAACAGCGTCGACTTGCCGGATCCCGACTGCCCGAGCACGACCGTCACGCTCCCGGACGGGATCGCCAGCGATACGTTGTCGAGCACATTCAACGACCCGAAGCTCTTCGATACGCGATGAATGCCGACGGCCGCGCCGACGCGCTGCTTCGCCCAGCCGGCAGTTTCCGCACTCGGCGCGGCAGCAGCGTCAGGCCGCGTGTCCGCCACCGAGCGACGGAACGGCGATGCCTCGAACGCAAGACGGATTTTGTGCAGGACTGCGAAGAGGCCCGGCACGGCGACCGCATCGCGCGTCGCACCGCGCGCATAGTGGCGCTCGATATGCACCTGGATCGCCGACAGCACGGTCAGGATCACCAGATACCAGACGGTCGCGACCATCAGCATCGGGATCACTTCCAGATTGCGGTGGTAAATGATCTGCACCGTGTAGAACAGATCCGGCATCGCGAGGATATAGACGACTGCGGTGCCCTTCGCGAGGCCGATCACGTCGTTGAACGCGGCAGGCAGGATCGCGCGCATCGCCTGAGGCAATACGATGCGCCAGGTCTGTCGCGCGCGCGGCAGCCCGAGCGCGGCCGCGGCTTCGCGTTGCCCGTGATCGACCGACAGGATGCCGCCGCGGATCGCCTCTGCCGCAAACGCGGCCTGCGTCAGCGTGAGCCCGAGAACGGCCGCCATGAACGGCGTGATCAGATCCGTGGTCGGGCCACGCAGGAACACGATGTCCGTGAACGGGATACCCAGCCTGACCGTGTCGTACAGATAGCCGAGATTGTTCAGCAACAGCAGCAGGACGATGGTTGGAATCGAGCGAAACAGCCAGATGTACGCCCATGAGCACGACGACAGCAGCGGCGAACGCGAGAGCCGCGCGAGCGCGAGCGGAATGGCCAGCGCGAAGCCGAGCACCGCACCGAGCGCCGTCAACAGCAGCGTCTGCCCGAGACCCGCGAGCACGGCTTCCGAGAAAAACCAGTGGGCAAAGACGTTCCAGCCCCAGCGCGGATTGCCGAGCACCGAATAGAGGACGGCCGCGATCAGCACGATCGCCGCGACGGTGCCGGCCGTTCTCGCCGGATAGCGGGCGGGAACGACGCGGTAATCCGCGTAGTCAAGGCCCGCCGGCGCCGCGGTGTCGGGCACGAACGGTGCGCGGCCGGCAAGCCGGGAGAGGTCGTTCATCACGCGGTCTCTGCGGTTGCGTAGCGGCTTGCGCGGCGCGGCAAGCCGAGATGGTCGCGCAGCGTGGCACCCGGTAACGCGCGGTCGTAGCGGCCTCGCGCTTCGAGTGCGGGAATCACGTAACGGACGAAATCATCGAGCCCTTCCTTCTGCACCTGGAAGCCGAGGATGAAGCCGTCAGCCGCGCCTGCATCGAACCAGCGGATCAGTTCGTCCGCGACGTCCTCTCCGGTGCCGATGAACCCCGGTTTCGGCGTGGCGACTTCAAGCGCGACTTCCCTGAGCGTCGAGCCGTTTTTCCTGGCCTCTTCCTTGATGCGATCGGTCGTGGAGCGGAAACTGTTCCTGCCGAGTTCGCCCAGCTCGGGGAACGGCGCATCGAGCGGATACTGCGAAAAGTCGTGATGCTCGAAAAAGCGGCCGAGGTAGGCCAGCGCCTCGTCGATCGTCAGCAGGTCGCGAATCGTGCGGTATTTCGCGTCGGCTTCCTCGCGCGTCGCGCCGACGATCGGCCCGATGCCGGGGAAGATCTTCACGTCGGTGCGCGCGCGGCCGTGCGCCACCGCGCTGTCGCGCACGCGCTCGGCAAATGCGCGCGTCTCGTCCAGCGACGGCGCGTGCGTGAACACCGCATCGGCATACTTGCCGGCCAGCTCGATGCCCGCATCCGACGAGCCGGCCTGGAAAATCACCGGTTGCCCCTGCGGCGAGCGCTGGATGTTGAGCGGCCCGGCGACCTCGAAAAAACGGCCCTTGTGGTTCAGCGTGTGCAGTTTGTCACGGTCGAAGAAGCGGCCGCTCGTGCGGTCTCGCACGAACGCGTCGTCGTCCCAGCTGTCCCACAAGCCTTGCACCGTTTCCAGATATTCGTCGGCGATCTCGTAACGCAGCGCATGATCCGGATGTTCGCCGCCGTAGTTCTTCGCCGAACCCTCGAGCGGCGACGTCACGACGTTCCATCCGGCACGCCCGCCGCTGATCAGGTCGAGCGACGCGAACTGGCGGGCCACCGTGAACGGATGGCTGTACGACGTGGACAGCGTGCCGGCGAGCCCGATCCTCGATGTCGCCGTCGCAAGCGCGGACAGGATCGAGATCGGCTCGAAGCGGTTCAGGAAATGCGGGATCGACTTCTCGTTGATGTAGAGGCCGTCCGCGACGAACACGAAGGCCACGCCGTTCGCTTCGGCCTTCTGCGCGATGCCGGTGACGAAATCGATATTGACGCTTGCGTCCGCCGGGCCGGCCGGATGCTTCCACGAATTCATGTGGCCGCCGGCGCCGTGAAGGATCAGTCCGAATGTCAGGTTACGTTGGGTCATGTTCAGATCCGCATGCGAAGAATGGAAAAGGCGTGAATCGCAGTCAAACGACGATCGGCTGCTCGACGCGTGCCAGCGCCTCGACCGAGGCGAGACGTTTCGCCGGGTCCGTCACCGGGTTGTCGATCACGAACTCGTCGATCCCGAAACGCTCGTGCAGCGCATCCAGCTCCCGGTGCACCTCTTGCGCGGTACCGGCCAGCACCTGCGGATGCAGTTCGTCGATCCGGTAGTCCGTCACGCCGATCTGGCGCGCGAAGTCGGCCGCCGCCTCCGCGCTTGGCAGGTTGACGCTCTGCCTGTCTCCGAAACGCAGCTTGAAGATCCTCAGTGCGCCGACCTGACGTTTCGCGTCTTCGGACGACCCCGCGGCGACCGCGAACAGCGCGAGCAGCGGCACGCGGCCCGTCGCGTCGCGATAGACGTCGATCGACCGCTCGATATTGGCAACGTCGCCGTTGAAATGGCCCGCGTAGCAGAACTGCCACCCATGCCGCGCAGCCAGTTCGGCGCTTTCCGGGCTGCCGCCCAGCAGGATCCGCTGCGGCGGCTCCGCAGGAGAAGGCAGCGCGAGCGCGCCGGCCAGCGGATGATCCGGCGCGACGCCGTCGCCGAGAAATGCATCGAGCTCGGCGAGTTGTCCGGCGAAATCCGGCTTCTTCGACTTGTCGTGAAACCACTGCAATGCGCGCGTGGAGAGCGGCAGCCCGCCGGGGGCCTTGCCCACGCCGAGGTCGACGCGGCCCGGCGCGATGGACGCCAGCACGCGAAACGATTCGGCGACCTTGTAAGGGCTGTAATGTTGAAGCATCACGCCGCCCGATCCGACGCGAATTCGGGATGTGTGCGCGAGCAAATGCGACACGACGATTTCCGGTGCCGAGCTCGCGAGCCCGGGCGCGCCGTGGTGTTCCGCGATCCAGTAGCGCTTGTAGCCGAGCGCTTCGGCACGCTTCGCGAGCGCGATCGTGAAATTCAGTGCATCGTGCGCGCTCGCCCCTTCTGCAATCGGGCTTTTGTCGAGAATCGAAAGGGAATAAGACATGAAGCTCAACCTTTTAGAACGGCCGGCCCGCCGGAACGAAGCGGCGTCCGGCGGGTGCCGATACAGCGGAAAACACCGGGCAGACCAGTCATTATGGATAACGGATCAACGCCCCGTTACGGTCAATTCTGCTATGGATATGGTCGTTCGATCAGAACAGATAGCGCGCGCGCAGATAATAAAATCCGCCGTTGACGCCGATCGTGCTGCCGCCGCTGTACTGAATACCTTCCAGTTGCGTCTCGAAAGGCAGCTTGCTCGGACGAACGTCGAACAGGTTTTGCGCGCCCGCCGCGATCTGAAACTGCTTGGTCACGTCATAGCGCACTTCCAGGTCGGTCACGTACCGGGCAGCTTCCTCGTAGTGAACGAACTGCGACGTCGAGAACGCGTTCGGACCGACGAAGTACGTCCCCTCGCCCGAGGTCTTCCCGTAGCGCGTTTCATGCAGCGTGACCGCCCACTTGTCGAGACGCCAGGTGCCGCCGATGATGATCTTGTTCTTCGGTGTCGTCGTGGACAGCGACGCGATCTGCTGTCCGTTCAGCGACGGCTTCCCGTTCGATCCGTTCGCCACGTGCGTGACCGACGTCGTATTCAGGTTCACGCCGAAATCCCAGTCCACCTGGCCGTAGCGACCGAACCCGGTGTGATAGGTGCCGGCCAGGTCGATCCCGCGCGTGCGGGTGTTGGCGCCATTGGTGAAGTAACTTGCGCTGACCGCCGATGCCGGCACCGAGCCCGGCACGCTCAGGCCCGCCCCCTCGAGCGCGGCGATGGCCGCGGCACCCGACGCGGTTCCGCCAAGAACGATCCGGTTACGGATATTGATCTGGTACGCATCGATCGTCAGCTGCAGGTTGCGAACGGGATTGAGCACCAATCCGAAGTTGTAGCTGGTCGACTGCTCGGGCTTCAGCGCCTGCGCGCCGATCAGGCGCGCGCCGGGCGATGTCGTTGCCAGGATGCCGCCCACCGAGGCCGGCGACGTGGTCACGCTGGTATAGGACTCCTGGGCCAGCGACGGCGCACGAAAGCCCGAACTCACGCTGCCGCGAACCGCGATGGCCGGCGAGAACTGGTAACGGGTCGCGATCTTGCCGTTGGTCGTGTCGCCGACGTCGTTGTAGTGCTCGTAGCGCCCGGCAAGATTCACCTGCCACTTCGGCGTCAGGTAGGTCGACAGATCGACGTACGTGCCGATCACGTTGCGCGAGATGTCGCTTGCGCTGACCGGCGCGAGCCCCGGCAACGCAGCCGACCCGCCGTCGATCCACGATGCCTGCTCGCCATTGCGGATCGTATAGGTTTCGCGACGCTGCTCGACGCCCACGGCGACATTCAGCGGTGCGGGCAGCAGCGGGACGTTGAATGCCCGCGACAAGTCGAGGTTGTTCGTCAACTGGGTGTTGCTGACGGTCGACAGATGGAAGGTGGTCGGCGTTGATCCCGTTGCCGCGTACAACCCCGTGTTGGCGGAATTGCGCATCCCGAACACGCTGTAGTCGCCGCCATAGGTCGTGCTCAGATCCCATGCCCAGCCGAACAGGTTCTTGCCCTTGACTCCGGCCGTCACCGAGTAATCGTTCTCGTTGATCGTTTCGACCGGCACGAACCCGTTCGGGTAGACCTGCGGCAGGACCGACGGTGGACGATAGTTCTGGTACGCATCCCCGTTCCGGTGCGCGTAGGTGCCGAACCCGTAGAGCTCGACGTCGTCGCCGAGGTAGTAGCCGGCGTTGAAGCCGACCGTCTCGCGCGAGCTGGACGGGTCGCCGAGGATCGGGTTGTAATAGCCCTGCCCCTGCGGAAACCGCCCGAAATAGTCGTCGGGACCCGTGCGGATCGTGTGGTTCTGCCGGTCGAATCCGGCGCTCAGATCGAGGAAGCCCTTGTCGGCGATGTTCAGGCCGATCGTCGCGGATTCGCTGGTCTTGAAGCCGTCGCCCGAATACGTCTGTCCGTTGGTCGTCGCGAGTTCGCCGCCGTGCGTGTTGCGCTTCAGGATGATGTTGATCACGCCTGCGATCGCATCGGAACCGTACTGCGCGGAGGCACCGTCACGCAGCACTTCGATATGGTCGATCAGGCCCACCGGAATGGTATCGATATCCACGCCGGTCGAGCCCTGGTTCAGGCCTGGGTCGAGCGTGATGTTGGCCGTCGTGTGGCGGCGCTTGCCATTCACCAGCACGAGCACGTGGTCGGGCGTCAGGCCATGCAGCGACAGCGTGTCGGTCAATACGCCGGTATCGCCGGAGTTCGAGGTCCGCGTGATCGACGGCGACAGTTTCACCAGCGCATCGCGCAGGTTGGTCTGCCCCGTCGCGCGCAACTGATCGCCGCCGATCACGTCGATCGGCGTCAGGCTCTTGCTCGCGCGCGTCTCGGTGCGCGAACCGGTAATCACGACGCGATCCTGAACCTGTACCTTGCCGTCCGGTGCGGCCGAAGCCGACGATGCCGGTGCGACCGCGCTACTCGCCGGTGTCGCGACCGCTGCCGCTGCGTCCCCCGCTCCCGCTTCCTGCGCCCAGGCCGCGCCATGAAAAACGCCAGCCGCCACCGCCACCGATATCACTGTCCTGCGCGTCTTCGGCGAAACGCCTTCGCCCCGTTTGTGCCGCATGATTTCTCTGCCCCTTGTCGATTGAAGGCACGTAGCGAGCTGCCTTTCAGTAGTAGTACATACTATTTACGAAACGCCATTCCGGGTGGCGGTCCTGCTTCATCCGCTCAAGACCGAATCAGAGATCGGGAAGCCCCGGCGGATTGGTCGAGGCCTTGGTGATCGCCTCGCTGTCGAGATTCCAGCGGCTCAATACCTGGCGGTATTTGCCGTTCTGAATGAGGTCGTTGATCGCATAGGTAATGGGCGCCGCTAGCCCGCCGTCCTTGCGAGTCGTGACAGCGAGCTCTGCCGTGCGAGGCCACCCGCCGCTTACCGCGCCGACCTGCCTGATCTTCGCCCCCTGGCTCACCTGGTAAGCCAGCACCGCATTGACGCTGAAAATCGCGTCGGCGCGCCCCGATGCCAGCGCCAGCGTGCGCACGGATGGATCCTCGTAATACAGCACGTGAATCGGCTTCAGCCCGTGCGCGACGTTTTCCTTGTCCCATGCCAACAGGATTTTTTCCTGGTTGGTGCCCGAGTCACCGATGACCCGCAGTCCGGCAATATCCTTCGGCTCGCGAATCTGCTTGATCGCGCTGTTCTGCTCGACGTAGAAGCCGAGCACGTCGCGGCGATAGGTCGAGAAGTCGAACTTCTGCTTGCGCGCCTCGGTCACGGTCACGTTCGACAGTACCGCGTCGACTTTCCCCGACGCGACGGCGAGCGGCCAGTCCGCCCATGCAAGCGGCACGAGCTTGAGCTTCAGGCCGAGTTCGTCCGCCACCAGTTGTGCGAGATCCGGATCGGCCCCGACGATCGTTTTCGCATCCGTGGCATACACACTGATCGGCGGAACGCTCACCGAGATCCCGACCGTCAGCACGCCCTTCTCGACGAAGCGGAAGTTCTCCGGAATCAGCTTGATGGCCGCGGCATCCGGCGTGCCGCGCGGGCGATCTTGCTGATCGGGGCTCAGATTCAACGATGACGCCGACTGTGCGAGGCCGGCCACGCCCATGACGACGAGGGCAAGCGCGCCGGACACTGCCAGCCTGATTCCGCGACGACGATTCATGTTTCGATATCCCGTAGAAGTGTTCATCCGTCATGCGCCGAACGGCCGACCCAACGGCCGGTCCGGCTTCAAATCCTGCAAACGATCGGTACGGCCCGGCTCGAGCAGATCCTTGGCGAACGGCAGCCGCCAATGCACTTCCGGTGCAATCGCCGGATCGTATAGCGGTACATAGCCGGTGCCGGCATAGAGCGCGGAGGCCTCCGGTTGACGAAATCCGGTCGTGAGATAGACGCGCCGGTAGCCTTGCCGCAACGCACGGGATTCCAGTTCGGCCACCACGCGGCGCGCAACGCCCTGACGACGCACGCCGGAATGCGCCCAGATGCGCTTGAGCTCGGCGGTCGTTGCGTCGTAGCGCTGGAATGCGCCGCCGCCGACGACTTCGTCGCCCCGGCGAATCAGCACGAACGCGCCGTCGGGCGGTGCAAACAGTTCGGCCGGGTACGTCAGGAGTTCATCGCGCACGACTGCCGAGGGCACCGAGCGAAAGTCCTGATAGCGCGTGGAATACTCGACCGACAACTCGTCGAACATGGGCAGCGCGAGCGGATCAAGCGGGGATGTGTCGATTACTTCGTCTGTCACTGATACGCCAGATGCTTCGAGTCATCTGCCTCTGATTTGCCGGATTGGAACGATTTGTTCGACACGGTTAATTTCCTGTGTCGCGAGGCCCAATAGTGCGCGTTAACCATTCATGCGCAAACCAAGCATTTTTGAAATCGTTATGCACACAGATACACATAATCAGGATGACATATCGTAAAGGTCGACATGCACCGAAAACATCGATCGCCCTGCCGGTCACGTCGTTGGGCACTGCGCTCGTCTGCTTGCCCAGTCCGCGCATGCCGCCAGGAACGCGCCGGCGACCAACAGCAATATCGGCATCAGCACTTCGACGAATGCATCGCGGTATGCCGTCAACCCGGCGGAAGACGATGCCTGCACCAGGAACACACCGGTTCCCCACGACATGCCGATCGAGCACGCAAGCCGCTGCGATAACTGCAGAAACCCCGCAGCCAGCCCGCGCCCTTCATCCTGGCCGATCGCCGCGAGCGTCATCGCCTGATTCGGCGCATGGATCAGGCCGCTGGCGACGCCCTGCAGCAACACGATCGCGGGATAGGTGAGGACGATCCAGCGAATCTCGAGGAATTCGGCCGCGCAACCTTGCGCGGCGACGGCAAGCGCATGACACGCTATCGCGAGCACGGTCCCGCCGCGGCCGAAGCGGCGGACGAAACGCCAGCTCCACATCGCCGCTGCAGTCGATGCCAACGCGGCAGGAATCGACAGCGCGGCATAGCGCAGCGGGTCGACATGCAAGCCGTCGAGAAAGAACAGCGCACTGACCATCCCGAGCGTGACGCCCGCTGCAAACTGGCACATCGCGACGATCGTACCGAGCACATAGCCGCGCGAACCGACCAGACTGCGCGACAGAATCGGTGTGCCGCCGCGACGCTGATACGCGGCCTCCCACGCGAGAAACAACGGCAGCCCGGCCAGCGCGACCGCGAAGCACACGCGCCGCGACGGCATCGCGGCACTCCCGACCAACGTGGCGAGCATGAGCGCGAGCGTGATCGCGGACAAAAGCATCAACCCGATCAGGTCGATCGAAAACCGGCGAACCGACGGCCGGCGGCGCGGCAAATACCGAAGCGCGACGCAGAAGACGGCAACGCCGAACGGCGCATTGACGAGGAACAGCAGCCGCCAGCCGATGCCCGGCGGAACCGATGCAAGAACCAGCCCACCGAGAAGGGGGCCGACGAGCGCCGACAAGCCGCCTGCCATCGCGTATCGCCCGAGCGCCCTGGCTTGCGCCGTGCCGGTGAACAAGTCCTGGATCAAGCCGAATATCTGCGTATTGATCATCCCCGCGCCGAGCCCTTGCAGCACGCGTGCGGCGATCACCGTTCGCGCATCGTCCGCCAATCCGCCCAGTACGCTGAAACCGGTAAACATCGCGAGCCCGACCAGAAACAGCAGGCGGCGCCCGATCACGTCGCCAAGCCGGCCGGCCGGGACGAGCGCGATACCGAACGCGATGGAATACACCGACGTGATCAGCTGTATTTCCGCTGTCGACGCGCGCAGTCCGCTCCGGAGCGCCGGCACTGCAAGCGTGAAGATCGCCTGATCGAGAAGCGTGGTAAAGCCCATCGCGACGCAGATGCCCAGCACGATGTCGGCACGGGTGTCGTGCGAAGCACCGCGCGCATCGCGCCGTCGCACGAGCCGGCCGAACCGGCCGGACGGTCGCGCGCGGGCAACGGCATCTGCAAGCTCGGTGTGCACGCACGCGTGCGGCTCGTCCGGCGTCATCGACTCATTCCACGTTGCCGGTATGCACCGGCTGAACCGGCAGCAGATATTTCTCGAACAACACACCGGGCGGCGCGTCCTCGCCGAAATCGTGCGACGACAGCAGCGTATAGCCGGAGGACCGGTAAAGGCCGACCGCTTCGGGTTGCCGCGGCCCGGTTCCCAGATGCACGCGCGTGTAGCCTTGCCGGACCGCCTGCGCCTCCAGCTCGGCCAGCACGCGCCGCGCCAACCCCTGACGGCGATGCGCGCGACTCACCCAGATCCGCTTGAACTCCGCGGTGGCCGGCGTGTGATGACGCATGAACGCCCCGCCCGCGATCGCCCGGCCCTCACGCAACAGCAGCAGGAACGCGCCATGAGGCGGCGCGAAAGCTTCGACCGGATAGCGCACGAGCTCCCTGGCGAGTTCCTCCTCCGGGATATAGGCCGCGTAACGGCTGCTGTACTCGTACGCCAGCTCGTCGAACAGCGGCTGCGCGAGCGGGTCGCGGGCCGACACATGGACGAGCCGGTCCTGCCGATCCAACGAAACTTCGACTTCAGACATCAAACGCCTCCTCTTCCACCGTTGCCCGAACCCCGGGCCGGGTTGTCATGATCCATCGGCCGATGCAGACATCGACACTCACGCCGACGGCGCCGGCTGAACGGTGCGCTCGAGCAGCGCACGCAATGCGGCGCCGACCTGATCGGGCCGCTCGAGCATCAACTGGTGCCCGCAGGCGGCCAGCACGTCGAACGTCGCATTCGGCAACGCGTCGGCCAGCGCGCGCCCGCCGGCCGGCGGCGTCAATCCATCGGCATCGCCGGCCAGCACGGCGACCGGCACGTCGAGCACGGCCAGCCGCGCCGCGTCGGGCCACGGCGCGTCGCGCAGCACGGCCTGGAACGTCGTCATCCGGTTGCGGCGCGCCACGCGCGACTCGTACGCGACCAGCGCCGGATCGGCTTGCGGATGCCATGCAAGCCGCCGAAACCGCCGTGCGAACACCGGCTTGATCCATTCGAGGAGCCAGCCCGGCAATGCCGGTGGCCGGGTCACCGGGCGCGCGAGCTGCGTGCCGAGCAGCAGCGCCCCGCTTGCTTCATGCAGCCGCCCGAGCGTCGCGAGCCGATCGAGCAACGCGAGCGTGCTGCCCGTGCCGAGCGAATGCGCGACGAGCACGTTGCGCGCGCCCTTGTAACGGTCGAACAGCGCGAGATAGTCGAGCAGCGTCTCGTCGCCGTGATAAGCGCCGCTTTGCGCTCGGCCCGATCTGCTCGACGAAACGCAGCACGGCGCGTGACGCGGGATCGGCAAACACGAGCGCCTTCGCGCGCACCGAGAGTGGGCGGTGCTCGCTTTCAGGCAGGGAAATGAGCGGTGGGGAATCTGTGCGGTTGTCCATGATTCAGGCGTGGGCGGACCGGTTGGCGATACGGGCGTCCGCCCGAGGGCTTGATCTTAGTCAACCTCGGACGCGCGCAAAATACCGATTGGTATGATGCTTCGCTGCCGCGCGCAGATATCGAATCCCGTATGCGTCGCGCAACGCGCGCGGCAACGCCAGCAACATTCAGCGGTATTCGACGCGTGCCCGATCATCGCCACCGATTCGCTCGCAAGCCCTCCGCCACATCGCCATTCCGGTCGTGCGAGCGTCGTGTTCGTCTGCGTAAATCGGAGGACCAGATAACGGTATGAGAATTTCTTGGTTCCTGGATGCGTTCCGCATCCCGAAAATACACGCTCCCGACAACCGGGCGCGCGACGCGCCGCCCCGCCTCACCCAAACAACGTCTCTCTTTCCCATGTTCAGCAGATCGTTTCGCACTACGTCGGGCCACGCGCTGCTCGTCGCCGCCCTTTTTTCCGCTTTTTCCGGCGTGGCTCGCGCGGACAGCACACTCGATCGCATCCATCAACGTCACAAGATCACGATCGGCGTGATCCTGTCGGGCCCGCCGTTCGGCTCGCTCGATCCCGCGACGCAAAAACCGGTCGGCTTCAACGTCGATCTGGCGAACGACGTGGCGAAACGGCTCGGCGTCGACGTCGAACTGACGCCCGTGCAGCCGTCGAACCGCGTGCAGTTCCTGCAGCAGGGCAAGGTCGACGCGCTGATCGCCAACATGGAGCTGACGACGGAGCGCGCGGAAATCCTGTCGTATGCGCCGACGCCGTTCGAGTTCATCGGCGGCGCGCTGATCACGCGCAAGGACAGCGGCATCAAGACCTGGGCCGACGTGCGCGGCAAGCCGGTCTGCGTGTCGCAAGGCAGCAACTACACGAAGCCGCTCGCGACGGAATACGGTGCGCAGGTGAAGGCGTTCCGCGGCCAGCCCGAATCGCTGCTCGCGCTTCGCGGCAACAACTGCGTGGCCGCCGTGCACGTCGCGCCGACGTTGCGCATGCTCGTCGCGCGCAATCCGGACTGGAAGGACTATGCGACGCCGCTGCCGACCGACCTGATTCCGTCGCCGTCGGTCATTTGGGTCCGCAAGGGCGAGACCGATACGCAGAACGCACTCGACCGGATCGTCCAGGACTGGCATCGCAGCGGCTGGCTGCTCGACGTCGAGCGCAAGAACGGCATGACGCCATCGCAAGCCGTGCTCGACCTGCACGCGAAGCTCAAGGCGCAACGCACATGACGGCGGCCGCCGCCGTCGATGCGCTCCGCAAGCTCGGTCTCGACTACGGCTTCGTGCTCGCCCCCGACGAACGCGCGTCGTTCGTGCACGGGATGGGCGTGACGCTCGAACTGTCGATCGCGACCGCGCTCGGCAGCCTCGCGTGCGGCGTCGTGCTCGCCGCGCTGCTGGTGTCGCCGCGCGCGGCACTGGCGCGCCCCGCGCGCGCATTCGTCGAGCTCACCCGCAACACGCCGACGCTCGTGCAATTGTTCTGCGCATTCCTCGTCGTCAACATGCTGATCAGCGCCGCATTGCGCGGTCTGGGCGGCAATCCGCTGACGCCGTTCATCTGGAGCGTGATCGTGATCTCGCTGCACAAGGGCGCGTTTCATGCGGAAGCGCTGCGCGCCGGCCTCGAAGCGGTGCCGCGCGCGACGCTCGAAGCCGCGCAGTCGCTCGGCTACAGCCGCCGCCAGCGGCTCTGGTACGTGCAGTTGCCGCTCGCGATGCGCTTCGCGCTGCCCGCGCTCGTCAACAACCTGGTCGACCTCGTGAAGATGACGACGGTTGCCTCGGCGATCGCGGTGGGCGACGTCACCTATGCGTCGATCATGATCTGGACGCAGCGCGACAACGTGCTCGAGTTGATGATCCTGATCCTGCTCTTCTTCGGCGCGCTCACGTTCACGGTCAACCTCGCGGGACGCTGGCTCGAACACCGCTTGAGGATACCCGGCTATGGCCATTGACTCGCTCGCTTCGCCCGCGCGCCTCGTGCGCTGGCCCGCGGTCGCGGCAATTGTGGCCGCGCTGTCCGTCGTCGCGCTGGCTATTGCCGGTCGGCACCATCCGACGCTCGTCGCGCTCGCCACCTGGCTGCCCGCGCTCGGCAAGGCGATGCTCGTCAACATCGGCATCAGCGCGCTGGCGATCGCGCTCGGCACGCTCGCCGGCCTCGTGCTCGGCCCGCTGACGCTGTCGCGGCTCGGCATCGCACGCGTTGCGGCGCGCGCGTACGTGCAGGTGTTTCGCAACGCGCCGCTGCTCGTGCTGATCTATTTCTCGACCTACGTATTCCCGTTCGAAATCAGGCTCGGCCACGCGTCGCTGCCGTTTCCGGACTGGTTCAAGGTGACGCTCGGCCTTGCACTGCCGGCGAGCGCGAACTTCGCGGAAATCTTCCGCGGCGCGATCCAGTCGATTCCGCACGCGCAGTGGGACGCCGCGCGTTCGCTAGCGTTCAGCCGCGTGCAGGTGTTCCGCTGGATCATCCTGCCGCAATGCGTGCGCCGCATGCTGCCGCCGTGGATGAACCTGTACGCGAGCATCACGATGGCCACCGCGCTCGCGTCGCTCGTCGGCGTGCACGACCTGCTCGACACCGCGCAGGTCGCGAGCAACACCGTCGCGCGCGCCGACTTCACCGTCGTCGTCTATTTCACGGTACTCGGCCTGTTTTTCGCGTACTGCTACCCGATTGCCCGCTTCACCCGCCTTCTCGAACGACGTCATGCATTCCACTGAAACTCCGCGCGGCGCGGACGAGCCGCTCGTCCGCCTGCGCGACGTGCACCTGTCCTACGGCACGACCCCCGTGCTGCGCGGTATCGATCTCGACGTGCACCGCGGCCAGGCCGTGTCGATCATCGGGCCGTCCGGCTCCGGCAAATCGACGATCCTGCGCTGCATCACGGGGCTGTTGCGGCCGCAGCGCGGCCTGATCGACGTCGATGGCACGCGCGTCGACCAGCTCGCATCCGAGCGCGACGAAATCGCGCTGCGCAAGCGCGTCGGCTTCGTGTTCCAGCAATACAACCTGTTTCCGCACCTGAGCGTGCTCGACAACCTCGTCGCCGCGCCGGTCCGGATTCTCGGCCGCGATCGCGCCGAAGCGGTGCGCACCGCACACGCGCTGCTCGAGCGCGTGCGCCTCGGCGACAAGGCGCATGCGTACCCCGGCGAGCTGTCGGGCGGCCAGCAGCAGCGCGTCGCGATCGCCCGCGCGCTCGCGATGCAGCCCGACCTGATCCTGTTCGACGAGGTGACGTCCGCGCTGGATCCGGAAACCGTCGGCGACGTGCTGGCGGTGATTCGCGACCTCGTACGCGATGGCATGACCTGCCTGCTCGTCACGCACGAGATGCGGTTCGCCGAGGAAATCAGCGACGTCGTCTACTTCACCGAGGCGGGCGTGATCGTCGAGCACGGGCCGGCCGCGCAACTGTTCCGTGCACCGCAAAGCGCGCGCACGCGGGCTTTCCTCGCGCATGCGCTCGGCCCCGCGGGCAGCCCTCACGCCAGCCGCGACAGCGCGCCGATCGCACTCGACCTGACGCGCTTCGCGGTCTGAGTCAACGCGCTGCGTAGCGGCTCGGCGGCCGCGCGAGCCCGAGATGGTCGCGCAGCGTCGTGCCCGCGTATTCGGTGCGGAACAGGCCGCGGCGTTGCAGTTCCGGTACGACATGCTCGACGAAATCGTCGAGTCCGCCCGGGAAATAAGGCGGCATGATGTTGAAGCCATCCGCGGCGCCACCCTCGAACCACTCCTCCAGCGCGTCCGCGACTTGCGTCGGCGTGCCCCACACGATCCGGTGCCCGCGCGCGCCGGCGACGAGGTAGTAGAGTTCGCGCAGCGTGAGGTTCTCGCGGCGTGCGAGATCGGTCAGCAGCTTCGCGCGGCTCTTCAACTGATCGGATTCGGGCAGGTCGGGCAGCGGGCCGTCGAGCGGATACTTCGACACGTCATGGCCGAGACGGTCGGACAGCAGCGTCAACGCGCCCGACGTATCGGTCCATTGCTGGAGCTGCGCATACTTGTCCTTGGCCTCCTGCTCGGTGCGGCCGATCACCGGAAATACGCCGGGCATCACGGCGGTTGCGTCCTCGCCGCGGCCGTATGCCGCAAGCCGCCCCTTCAGGTCGCGATAGAAGGCCTGTGCTTCCTCGAGCGTCTGCTGCGCGGTGAACACCACTTCCGCGGTGCGCGCGGCAAGATCCTGGCCGGGGCCCGACGAGCCGGCCTGAATCACGACCGGATGGCCCTGCGGCGGGCGCGACGCGTTCAGCGGTCCCTTCACGTTGAAGAAGCGTCCGGCGTGATCGAGCGCGTGCACCTTCGCCGGGTCGAAATACACGCCGCGCGCCTTGTCCCTGACGACCGCGTCGTCGTCCCAGCTGTCCCACAGCCCCTTCACGACATCGACGAATTCGCCGGCCATCTCGTAGCGCTGCGCGTGATCGGGATGGTTGCCGCGCGTGAAGTTCGCGGCGGTGCGGTCGTACGAGGTCGTCACGACGTTCCAGGCGGCGCGCCCGCCGCTCAGGTGGTCGAGCGACGCGAACACGCGCGCGATGTGGTAAGGCTCGCTGTACGTCGTCGACGCGGTCGCCGCGAGGCCGATGTGCCGCGTGTGCATCGCGAGCGCCGACAGCAGGCTCAGCGGCTCGAAGCGCATCGCCATCGACGGATGCGCGTCCGGGCCGCTCGTCAGGCCGTCGGCGAGGAAGACCATGTCGAACTTTGCCCGCTCGGCGGTCTGCACGACGCGGCGCAGCAGGTCGAAGTTCTCGCTGCCGGATTCGGCGTCGGGGTGGCGCCAGCCGGCGACGTGGTGTCCGGCGCCCTGGAGGAACAGCCCCAGGCGCATCTGGCGGCGGGAAGGTGTGCTGCGATCGGTGCTCATGATTGAAGCGACGTAAAGGTGTGGAAAAGGCGTGCGAGATCGGCCGTGCTTCGCATCGTGTCGACCAGTTCCGGGACGAACGCGAGCGCGGGATCGCGGGCCGTTGCATCCGCGAACTTCGCGGCGAGATCATCGGCACCGACGAGGCGTTCGGTGCGCTGCTGCAGCGTGTCACCGCCACGAAGCGCGATCTCGACGACCGAGAAGCGCGTCGCGGGATCGGTCGACGCGCGCGGCGCGGCCGCGTCGTGATGCCGCGTGACGCGGCCGGCAAGCGCGAGCAGGTCGTCGCGCACGGGCACATCGGCGAACGTCGCGACGCCGGGCGGCCCGTCCGTCAGTGCGGCGGCCACCGCGTACTCCACGCTGAAGCGCGCTTCGAGGCCGGTTGCCGGCAGCCGGTTCGACAGCGGCGTGTCGCCGCCCGGCGGGAAGGTGACCGCGATGCCAACGATGTCCGCCGGCGCGATGCGGTGGCGAGCGCGCAGATCGAGCGCGGCCTGCACCGCGTAATGGGTTGCCGTGCAGCAGGGCCACGGCTTGAAGTACAGGCCGGGCGACACGATCTGCCACGGCGCGCCCCAGTCGGCCAGCACGCGCGCCGGCTGCGCCGCGCCACCGCCGAATACGGCGAAGAATCCTTCCGGGCCGTCGAGTGCGCCCGGCGCGCCGGCCAGTCCCGCCTCGGCGAGTTCGGCGGCGAACAGCCCCGCGCGCGCCGCCAGGCCCGCGTGCAATGGCTTGACCTCGCTGCCGAACTGCAGCCGCAGCCCGGCCGACTGCGTCGCGGCGATGCCGAGCGCGTTGTCGGTGGCCGCCGCATCGAGCCCGAGCAGACGTGCCGCGGCGGCGGCCGCGCCGAGCGTGCCGAGCGTCGCGGTGTTGTGGAAACCGAGTTCGTAGTGGCGGCTGCCGAGCGCGAGACCGATCCGCGCCATCGTCTCGACGCCGACGACGTATGCGTCGAGCAGTTCGAGCGCGCTGCGTGCGCGCACCTGCGCGAGCGCGAGCAGCGCCGGCAGCAGCACGGTGCCGGGATGGCCGCGCACGCTGCTGTGCACGTCGTCGTAGTCGAGCGCGTGGCCTGCGTAACCGTTGAGCAGCGCCGCGTATTGCGGCGACGCCGGTGTCGCACTGCCGATGACCGCTGCTGCCCCGGCCGAATCGCGACCGCACACCGCCAGCAGCTTGCGGTAACCGTTGTCGCGTGCGCCGGCGAATGCGGCGGCAAGGAAATCGAGCAGCCCGCGCCGCGCGGCTGCGATGGCGGATGGATCACGCGAGGGCTCGGTGCACGCAATCGCGGCGGCCAGCCGGCGCGTGATGCCGTCAGGAATCGAGTGGGAAGACATATCGGCAGTTGGGAAGTCGCGAAACGCCGCAACGGGCGGCGCAGCCGGAACCTTCCGGTTCCGGCTCCGATGGGAGCGTCGGATACTAGCGAAGCCTTCGTGCGGGCCCAACCAAGTATTCGAGCTTTCTATATCGCGCATTCAGCGTTGCCCGACGGGAGCCGGGCAACTTCGCGCCGTGCATGACGCCGTCGATGAACCGGGTCAGTGCTGACCGGCAGCTTGCTGCTGCCGTGACGCGCCAGGCCGGCAGTCGACACGAGCCGTGCCGCCGACATGACGAAGCGGCGAAATTCCAGGGAGGAATAAAAATCGGGAAGCTGAATCAGGGCGGGATTTACCAGGCGCCTGAACGAACTGTCCGATCGATTCACCGCGCGGCGCCATCGTCGTGATCCCCGGCGGAAGGCGCGCCATGGGCGACAAATCGCGCTTCGACACCGCTTCGCACCACCAGGTCGAAGCGCTCCGGCCGAATATGAAACAGCGTGGATTCACACGTGCGGCCGTCGGCCAGACGAGACGTACGCCGCAACACCAGCAGCGGCGCCAGCTTGCCGGTCTTGAGCAGGGCGGCGATATCGTCCGGCGCGGCCACGGCCGTCACCGACATGTCGGCGTCGGCAATGCGCCAGCCGAGCAACTGCTCCAGCAGTTCGTAAGTCGGCATGCTGTCGGCCTGCGCATAAGCGACGTCACTTGCCTCAGGCAACAGACAGGTCTGCGCGAGCGCGATCGGCTCGTCGTCGACCCAGTGCAGGCGTTCGAGATAAATGCAGCGCGTGACGTCGGCGGCGAATACTTGCTGCAAGCCCGGCGGTACGTCACATGTTTCCATTCGCAGCAACTCCATTCGCGCGCGTGCGCGCTGCCCGGCGATCGAATCGTGCAGCCCGCGCAGCACATCGAGCCGGTGCCTCAGCCGCTGCTTCGCGGCGAACGTGCCCTTGCCCTGCTTGCGCTCGACGATACGCGCGTCGGCCAGCCGATCGAGCGCGAGCCGCACGGTCACGCGGCTCACCTGAAAACGCTCGCTCAGTTGCGCCTCGGACGGCAGCTTGCCGGTCGGCTCGTACATCCCCTGCTCGATCTCGTCGCGCAGCGTCGTCGCGATCTGCTCGTAAAGCGACGTCGCGTCGTCACGCACCAGCGTCATCGAATGTTCCTCTCCGTGCTCGGCTCGCGCTATGCGCGATCCCCGATATCGATATGAAAAGCAATTGGATCGCTCAACTTGTATTAATACGTATTATGACATCTCGACAGACGGTCGGGGCTGCCGTTTCAGTTTCACGGGGCCCGACGCACGGGGAGCATAGCAGTGACTGAAAACGCAATCGGCACGCCGCCGCTCGACGGCACGCAGGCAAGTCGCCCGCCACGGGCTGAGACGGCAGCCCCCCGACCCGCCGATCCGCACCCGGCAGCCCGATCGCCCAGCGCGCAGTGGCGCGCCGCGATCGGCTTCGCCGCCGCATGGATCGCGTTCTTCGCGATCGCGTGGTGGCTGCCTGCGCCCGCGCATCTGTCCGCGGAAGGCAAGGCGACGCTCGCCGTGGTCGCGTGGGTCGCGATCGTCTGGATCACCGAGGCGATTCCCGTCGGCGTGAGCGGCATCCTGCTGCCGATGCTGCTCGTGCTGTCGCACGCGAGCCCGTCGTTTCCGAAGGCGGCCAGCGGCTTCGCCGCGCCGGTCGTGTTCCTGTGTCTCGCCGCCTTCCTGTTCTCCGCGATCATGCAGGCGAGCGGGCTCGACCGCCGCATCGCGCTGCTCCTGCTCGACCGGCTGAAGGTGCGCACGGCCAACGGCGTGATCTGGGCGATGTTCGCGGTGAACTGCGTGATGGCGCTCGTCGTGCCGGCCGCGAACGCGCGTGCCGCGACGCTGCTGCCGGTCACGAACGGCATCGTCCGGCTGTTCGGCGAAACGCCGCGCGAACGCGCCGCACGCAAGGCGATCGTGATCCAGACGCTCGTGTACGGCGCGATGATCAGCGGCATGTGCATCCTGACGGCCCATCTGCCGAACATGGTCGTGTCCGGCTTGCTCGAGAAGCAGCTCGGCATCCGGATCTCTTACCTGACGTGGCTGAAGCTGCAGTGGCCCTACCTGGGGATGTTCGCGATCACGCAAGCGTGGGTGCAATTCCATTTCCGCTCGCGCGCCGTCGCGATTCCCGGTGGCCCCGACTCGATCGCGGCGATGCGCGCCGCGCAGCCGCGCGCCGCGCGCAACGACTGGGCCGTGCTCGCGCTGTTCGCGGCCGTCGCCGTGTTGTGGGCCACCGAGCCGCTGCATCACCTGTCGTCGGAAATCGTCGCGCTGATCGCGCTCGCGCTGTTGTTCGCGCCCGGCGTGTTGCGCTTCGGCTGGGCCGAAGTCGAACAGCGCACGATCTGGGGCACGCTGTTCCTGCTCGCCGGTGCGTTGTCGCTATCGTCGGCGATCAGCGCGTCGGGGCTCGCGAGCTGGGCCGCCGATCAGGTTTACGTCGCCGCGCGCGGGCACGGCTGGTGGCTGGCGATCGCGATCGTGATGCTTGGCACACACGTGATCCGCATCGGCATGTTGTCCAATGTCGCGGCCGTCACGATGATCGCGCCGATTGCGCTGGCGCTCGCACCGCGCCTCGGGCTGCATCCGATCGCGTTCACGATGCTCGTCAGCGATACCGACAGCTTCGCGTATTTGCTGCCGACGCAGATCACCGCCGGCGTCATCGCTTACAGCAGCGGCGCGTTCTCGACGGCCGACTACGCGAAGGTCGGCTCGGTGGCGGTGCTGATCGCGATCGTCTACGGCCTCTGCGTGATCGCGCCGTGGTACGCGTACATGGGCATTCCCGTCTGGGACGCAAGTGCGCCCTGGCCGTTCGCGCATTGACGCGCGCCGCCTTCCCTCGACATCATTTCGCATTCCACCATGAACGAATCCAACGACGCCATCGATACCGTCGACGCGCGCGCCGCGGCGCTGCGCGACCGCCTGGGCCCGCACGTCGCGCCGCAAGGCTTGTACGAACGCCACAAACGCCTGCCGTTCGCCGGACGCGTGCGCTGCAACGTCACCCGTCTCGAAGCCGGCGAGTGGAGCGAGATCGTGCTCGACTACGAGGTCGGCTCGTCCGGCATCGCCGACGGCGGCTGGCTGAAGGCGACCTTCAAGTTCTATTCGGATTGGGCGCTGTTCCAGACGAGCGACCCGAGCGCCGCGAACTACATCAGCGCGGAGTACCACGCGGCGCCGCTCGTGCCGGGCCAGAGCCCGGCCACCGTGCAGGCGCTGAACGTGCGCTTCGACCAGAAGGGGCATGAGCGGCCGTTCCAGAAAGCCGTGATCGTCGACATCGTCGACGGTTACGTGAACGCCGGCGACCGGATCGTGATTCGCCTCGGCGACCGCCGCCGCGGCCCCGGCACGCGGGTGCAGACCTTCGCCGAAGACAACTTCCGCTTCCGGCTCTACGTCGATCCGCTCGGCACGTCGCGCTTCGTCGCGGTGCCCGGCGACATAGCGATCGACATCCGTGCCGGTGCGCCTTCCGACGTGTTGCTGAACGGCCCGCGCTTCGTGCAGCCCGGCACGCGCGCACCATTCCGGCTGTCGCTGCAGGACCGCTGGGGCAACGCGTGCCGCGAGGTCGGCGGCCATGCGCGTGTCGTCGCGTATGACGTTCGCGGCGAGATCGTCTACCGGCGCGAACACGCGCTGCCCGATGCGGACTTTGCGAGCTGCGCGGTGGACGACCTGCCCGTCGACGCGGGCACGCTGCGCATCGTCGCCGACGTGCCGACGCGCCCGGACGTGCGCGCGGCCGAAGCATGGCTGACGATCGACGCGTCGCTGCCCGCGCCGCGCGCGCTGTATGCGGATCTGCATGTGCACGCACATGACACGGTCGGCACCAACAGCCCCGAGTACAACGCGCGCTACGCCCGCGACATCGGCGGCATCGACGTGCTCGGCTATACCGCGAACGACTTCCAGATCACCGACGAGAACTGGCAGCTTGGCGTCGACGCGGTCGAGCGCTTCAACGAACCGGGCCGCTTCGTCGTGTATCCGGTACAGGAATGGTGCGGCAGCTCGACCGCCGGCGGCGATCACAACGTGGTGTTCCTCGGCGACGCTCGACCGGATTTTCCGTACAACACGCGCGGCGAGCACAATCGCACGCTCGTCTGGAACGAGGACATGAAGGGCACGGCGGTCGAGCTCGGCCGCTGGCCCGTCGAGGAACTGTGGGATGCGTATGCGGACGATACCGCGCAGCATCTCGTGATGCCGCATGTCGGCGGCCGCCGCTACATTCCGGACTGGCACCACCCCGAGCTTGAACGGCTCGTCGAGATCGCGTCGTCGTGGGGCCACTTCGGCTGGCTGTATCAGGATGTGATCGAACGCGGCTACCGGCTCGGCGTCGCGGCCAGCGGCGACGAACATCGCGGCCGGCCGGGCGGCGGCGCACCCGGCGTGCAGGTCTTCGGCGTACATGGCGGGCTGACGGGCGTACTCGCACCCGCACTCGACCGCAAGCACGTCGGCGAAGCACTGCGTGCGCGCCGCACGTGGGCGACCACCGGCGAGCACAGTGCGCTGCTCGTGCGCTGCGGCGATCACTGGCAAGGCGACGCATTCGCGCACCATGGGCCGGCGCGGCTCGACTACCGGCTGCTCGGCCAGTCCGGGTGGGAATACGTGGCCGCGTACGATCACGAGGGTCTGCTCTGGGAGCGCAACCTGCATGCGGAACTCGGCTACGCGGAGCGCCTCGTCCGGGTGCGCTGGGGCGGCGCCCGCATTCGCGATCGCTACCGCTGGGCCGCGTGGCGCGGCCGGATCCGGATCGTCAACGGCACGATCCACCGTTTCGGGTCCAACGGGTTCGAGCATGTCGAGGAATCGGCATGGCGCACCGGCGCGACCGACGTCGAATTCCACAGCGACACCTACGGCGACGCCGACAGCATCGAGCTCGACATCGGCAATCTCGCCGCCGCGACGATCGTGGTCGAAGGCACGATCGACAGCTTCGCGAAGGTCGGCGATCCGCTGCAGCGCAATCCATTCGTCCATGCGCCTGAATTCCGTTTCGAGATCAGCGGTGCGGAGCTGCTTGCGAGTGGGACGGCGACGCATGCGCTTGGCGGAACGGAGCTGTTCGTCGCGCTCGAGCGGCTGACCGACCAGCCGCTGCCCGTCGATCTCTCCGGCAGCATCGAGGTCGAGCCCGGCCATGCGGGGTTCGGCTACCGCCCTGTCTATTTCTTTGGGCGGCAACGCAACGACAGCAAGGTGTGGTCGTCGGCGCAGTTCATCACGTTCGGCTAGGTTTTCAGCACCACCCTGCCGCGCTCGTTACCGCCGTGCAGCTGGACCACGTTCTTTGCCGGATAGATGCCAATAACCGTAGCCATCATGACGGGAGCGCCTATTCGTTGACGTGGTGCACGCACAATTCCACTTTTGCACGACTGCGACGTTTCCGGTTGGGGCGTCCATCCCATTGCTTTCAGGCCGCATAAGCTAACCGGCCACCGGGTGCCCGGCGCCGGAGGCTGCGATCGCTGCAACGGCGCAGATCACGATGACGATGCGGGAACCGGGGACGCAGCCGCCCTGGCAACGGCATGCCGCGAACAGTCACGCCGTATCCGCCATGGCAAAATCGCCCGGCGGCAGCGGTCGGGTCGCGACATCGTGTGCCTCGGCGCGCGTGAGGCCGAGCGTCTGCAACACCAGGGCCGCCACCCGCTCCGGCATGCCGCTCGCCGACGCAGCCGTCGCGTGACACTCCGCGGCGATCGCCGCGAGAATCGTTCCGGTCATCGCCAGCACGCTCATCAGCGGATCGTCGACGACGAAGCGGCGTGCGGCGATCCCGCGTTCGCTATCCCGCCGCAACCGCCGGCCGAGCCCGTGGTCGAGCGCGCGCACCGAGAAGCCCTCCCGCATCAGGAGCCGGGCCCACAGCCGCTCGCGGCGCGCACGCATCAGCGTGTGGCGTACGCAGACGGACACGACCTCGGCCGGATCGGACAAGCCGTTCGCGAGACGCTCGAGCCCGTCCGCAAAATCGTCGAACACCCACTCCGTCAGCGCGGCGAAGATGCCGTCCTTCGATTCGAAGTGGTAGTAGAACGAACCGAACCCCACATCCGCCGCCTCGGTGATCTCGCTGATCGCCACGTTGTCCGGCCCCTTTTCCGCCATCAACCTGAACGCCGCGTGCAGCAGCCGCATGCGCGTGGCCTCCTTGCGCCGAGCGCCGCGCGGCTGGCGCGGCGCCGCTACACCGGCGCTGCCGGCCGGCCGAAGGGGCCCCACTGTCCGATCGTCCATGAGCCCGCCTCCTCTTCCTCTATTCGATAGAACTTTCTGCATGGCGCAATTTTAGATTACTCACTCATACTTGACAACTTTATCAGTTATGAGTCTAATCTCGAAAATCACAGCATCCGGCTCCTGTCGAGAGGCTGTGCCCGACGCGCGGCAGCAAGCGAAATCGGCGCCAAAAGCGCCGAGCACGCCGTAACCGCCGCTTCGTCACCCGTCGTGTCGCGCGCGGCTTCGGCCGCAACGACGAGCGGTGCCGCTCGGCTTTGCGCGGTGGTCGCCGGTCGAAGCGCTGCGTGCGCATCCGCACGTTCGCGTCTGCCCCGCACAGGGAATCGGCATGCCTGCAGCCGGAGCAAGCCGTAATTGAAATATCGCAGTACTGATTGATATGCAGAATCGACAGCGACGAACGCGCCGCACCGCATCTGCATGAATCGGGGCGCCCACGTGGTCGCCCAACCCTGTTCAGTTGACCCTCACTTGTCTTGGAAACATCGTGAAATCACCCGGTCTTGACGCGCGAACCTTCACGCGCCCGCTTCTGACACGCATCGTCCCGCCGGCCCGGCGGGCGCCCGTCGTCATCGCCTGCTGCGCGATTCTGCTGACGGCCTGCCATTCCCGCGAGACGCCCGCGCCCGAACTGCAGCCGGTGGTCGCGCTGGCGGTGCACGAGGACAACGGCACGGCGCAGCGTGTGCTGCCGGCGCAGGTTCAGGCACGCTATTCGACGCCGCTGTCGTTTCGCGTCGGCGGCAAGATCGTCGAGCGGCGCGTGCGAATCGGCGACACGGTGAAAGCCGGCCAGGCCCTCGCGACGCTCGACCCGGCCGATCTGCGCAACACGTTGCTGAATGCGCGTGCGCAGCTCGATGCGGCCGAGCACCGTGTTGCGTACACCAAACAGCAACTGGATCGCGATCGTGCGCAGGCGCAGGCCAACCTGATCGCACCGGCACAACTCGAGACGACGCAGGACGCGTATGCGTCGGCGGTCGCGCAGCGCGATTCCGCGCTCGCGCAAATGGCGCTCGCCGGCGATCACCTGCGCTACGCGACGCTGACGGCCGATCACGACGGCGTGATCACGTCCGAAGATGCCGATACCGGGCAAAACGTCGAGCCCGGCCAGGCCGTGTTCCATCTCGACTGGAGCGGCGATCTCGACATCGTGTGCGACGTGTCGGAACGCGACCTGCCGGATCTCGCGGTCGGTCGCCCCGCTCGTGTCAGCCTGACGGCCCTTCCGGGCAAGGTGCTCGATGCGCGCGTGCGTGAAGTCGCCGCTGCCGCCGATCCGCAGAGCCGCACCTGGCGCGTGAAGCTGACGCTGCTCTCGCCGGGGCCGGACGTGCGCTCCGGTATGACGGCGAACGTGACGTTCGATGCTACCGCGGAGCCCGCTGCGGACCGCGCGATCACGCTGCCGGCCACCGCGCTCTTTCACCGCGGCGAAGCCCCGGCCGTGTGGGTCGTCCGCAAGGGCAGCGACACGCTCGAACTGCGCGCGGTGACGATCGGCCGCTACGACGAACGCACGGTCACCGTCACGTCCGGCCTCGCGAACGACGAGCGCGTCGTGATGCAGGGCGTCCATACGGTCAGTGCCGGCGAGCGTGTGCGCATCGTGCCGCCGCTGCATGCGGAGGATCTCGCATCATGAACGCTCCGCACACTCCGCACGGCACCGGCGACGGACATCGCGCCCAAGCCGGAACCGCGCCGAGCGACGACGACCGCTTCAACCTGTCCGCATGGGCGTTGAAGCACCAGCAACTGGTGATCTTCCTGATCGGCCTCGCGACGATCTTCGGCGTGATCGGCTATACGCGTCTCGCGCAATCGGAGGATCCGCCGTTCACGTTCCGCACGATGGTGATCCAGACCTACTGGCCCGGCGCGACGGCGCGCGACGTGCAGGAACAGGTCACGGACCGGATCGGCCGCCAGCTGCAGGCGGCGCCGTACGTCGACAACATCAAGAGCTATTCGCGCCCCGGCGAGTCGATGATCTTCTTCTCGATGAAGGATTCCGCGCCGGTCGATCAGGTACCGGAGACCTGGTACCAGGTGCGCAAGAAGGTCGGCGACATCCGCTCGACACTGCCCAAAGGCACCGTCGGCCCGTTCGTCAACGATGAATTCGGCGACGTGTACACCAATATCTACGCGCTGGAAGGCGACGGCTATTCGCCCGCGCAACTGCACGACTATGCGGACCGGCTGCGCGCCGCGCTGTTGCGTGTGCCGGGCGTCGCGAAGGTCGACTACTTCGGCGATCCCGCCCAGCACGTGTTCGTCGAGATCTCGAACGCGCAGTTGACGCGCCTCGCGATCACGCCGCAGCAGCTCGCGCAGGCGATCGACGCACAGAATGCCGTCGCGCCGGCCGGCACCATCACGACCTCGGACGACCGCGTGTTCGTTCGGCCGAGCGGCGCGTTCAAGGACACGCAGGCGCTCGCCGACATGCTCGTCACCGTGAACGGCCGCACGTTCCGGCTGGGTGACGTCGCGACCGTCACGCGCGGCTATGACGATCCGCCCGTCACGCAGATGCGGGCGAACGGCCACGCGGTGCTCGGCATCGGCGTCACGATGCAGAAAGGCGGCGACGTGATCGACCTCGGCAAGGCGCTGGATGCGAAAGCGGCCGAGCTGCAGACGGGCCTGCCGGCCGGCCTGAAGCTGACGGCGGTGGCGAGCATGCCGCACGCGGTCAAGCACTCGGTGGACGACTTCGTCGAAGCGGTGGGCGAAGCCGTCGCGATCGTGCTGGTCGTGAGCCTCGTGTCGCTCGGCCTGCGCACCGGCATGGTCGTCGTCATCACGATTCCGATCGTGCTGGCCGTGACGGCGCTCTGCATGCACGTATTCGGCATCGGCCTGGACAAGGTGTCGCTCGGCACGCTGGTGCTCGCGCTCGGGCTGCTGGTGGACGACGCGATCATCGCCGTCGAAATGATGGCCGTGAAGCTCGAACAGGGCTGGAGCCGCACGCGCGCCGCGGCATTCGCGTACACGAGCACGGCGTTCCCGATGCTCACGGGCACGCTCGTCACCGTGTCGGGCTTCCTGCCGATCGCGCTCGCGAAATCGAGCACCGGCGAATACACGCGCTCGATCTTCGAGGTATCGGCAATCGCGCTGATCGTGTCGTGGTTCGCGGCCGTCGTGCTGGTGCCGCTGCTCGGCTACCACATGCTGCCCGAACGAGCGCATCACGACGGTCATGCGCATGGCGACGCGGTGTACGACACGGGCTTCTACCGGCGCCTGTCCGGATGGATCTCGGCCTGCATCGAGCGCCGCTGGGTCGTGCTCGGCGTGACGGCCGTGCTGTTCGCGATCGCGATGGCCGCGTTCACGCGCGTGCCGCAGCAGTTTTTCCCGAATTCGGAACGGCCGGAACTGCTGGTAGACATGCGTCTGCCGGAAGGCGCATCGTTCGACGCGACGCTGCGCGAGGCCAGGCGGCTCGAGACGGTGCTCGACGGCCGGCCTGAAATCGCGCACGTCGTCGATTTCGTGGGCACCGGCGCGCCGCGCTTCTACCTGCCGCTCGACCAGCAGTTGCAGCAGCCGAATTTCGCGCAGTTCGTGATCACGGCGAAGGACATCGAATCGCGCGATCGCCTGTCGCACTGGCTCGAGTCGACGCTCGCGAGCAGCTTCCCGACCGTGCGCACGCGTGTCGCGCGGCTCGAGAACGGCCCGCCCGTCGGCTTCCCGATCAAGTTCCGCGTCAGCGGCGACGACATCGCGACCGTACGCGGCATCGCCGAGACAGTCGCGGACCAGGTGCGCGCCGACGCCCGCACGCGCAACGTGCAGTTCGACTGGGACGAGCCGGCCGAGCGATCGGTGTCGTTCGACATCGACCAGCTCAAGGCACGCCAGCTCGGCGTGACGTCGGAAGACGTGTCGGGCTTCCTCGCGATGACGCTGTCGGGCTACACGGTCACGCAGTATCGCGAGCGCGACAAGCAGGTCGACGTCGACCTGCGCGCGCCGAAGCGCGAACGCATCGACCCGTCGAAGCTCGCGGGCCTGGCGATCCCGACGCCGCACGGCCCGGTGCCGCTCGGCACGATCGGCCACGTGCGCGACACGCTCGAATACGGCGTGATCTGGGAACGCGACCGCCAGCCGACCGTCACCGTGCAGGCCGACGTGCGCGGCGAAGCGCCGAGCATCGGCGTGACGCGCGACATCGACGCGGCGCTCGCCAAGGTGCGCGCCACGCTGCCGGCCGGATACCGGATCGAGATCGGCGGCGCCGCCGAGGAAAGCATGAAGGGCCAGACGTCGATCAACGCGCAGATGCCGCTGATGATCATCGCGGTGCTGACGCTGCTGATGATCCAGCTCAAGCGCTTCTCGCGCACCTTCATCGTCGTGCTGACGGCGCCGCTCGGCCTGATCGGCGTGGTCGCCGCGCTGCTGTTATTCGGCAAGCCGTTCGGGTTCGTCGCGCTGCTGGGCGTGATCGCGATGTTCGGGATCATCATGCGCAACTCGGTGATCCTCGTCGACCAGATCGACCAGGACATCGCCGCCGGGCAGCCGCGCTTCACCGCGATCGTCGGCGCGACCGTGCGGCGCTTCCGGCCGATCATGCTGACCGCCGCCGCCGCGGTGCTCGCGCTGATCCCGCTGCTGCGCTCCGGCTTCTTCGGCCCGATGGCCACCGCGCTGATGGGCGGGATCACGATCGCGACGGTGCTGACCGTCTTCTTCCTGCCGGCCCTCTATGCGACGTGCTTCAAGGTACGCAGCGACGAACGCGAGTCGCGCGCAATGGACGTCGCCTCCTCGGAGACATGCTGATGAAATTCCCTCGTATCACCTCGGTGCTCGCCGCGAGCGCCGCGCTCGGCCTGGGCGGCTGCGCGATGGCCCCGAGCAGCACGCCGCCCGCGATGCCGTCGCCGGCGAACTACAGCGCGACGCCGCAGGCACCGCGCACCGCCGAAGCGGCGGGCGTCGCGCAACAATTCGACGTCGGCGCCGCGCCGGTTCCGCAGTGGTGGCGGCTCTATCGCTCCAGCGCGCTCGACGCGCTGGTCGACGAAGGGCTGCGTGCGAATCCGACCCTTGCCGCGACCGAAAAGACGCTCGCCGCCGCGCAGGAGGAACTGCGCGCGCAGGTCGGCGCGTCGACGCTGCCGTCGATCGATGCGAACGCGCAGGTGGCCCGCACGCGCACGCCGGACATTTCCGGCGCGGGCGCGCAAAACCTGCGCTACAACGTATTCGTCGGACAACTGCAGGCGCATTACACGTTCGACCTGTTCGGCGCCACACGGTATGCGAACGCGGCGAGCGCCGCGCGTGTCGACGTGCGCGGCTGCGAACTCGAAGCGGCGCGGCGCGCGCTGGCGGCCAACATCGTCGGCACCGCCATCGGCGCGGCGGCGCTCGACCGCCAGATCCTGTTGACCGAGCGCCTGGTCGCCGTGGCCGACGCGGCCGCGCGCGAGGACCAGCAGCGCTACGCGCTCGGCGCGATGTCGCACGTGCAGGCGCTGGCCTCGGCGCAGGATGCCGCGTCGCTCGCCGCGACGCTGCCGCCGTTGCGCCAGCAACGCGCACGCGCGGTTCACGCGCTGGCGATCCTGCTGGGCCGTACGCCTGACGCGGCACCGCCGATTCCGGCGTTCAGCGGCTTGTCGCTGCCGGCCCACGTGCCCATGGCCGTGCCGTCCGACCTGCTGAAGGCGCGCCCGGACATTCGCGCGGCCGCGGCCGCCGTGAAGGCCGCATCGGCCGACGTCGGCGAAGCGACCGCGCAGTTGTTCCCGAGCCTGTCGCTCACCGCGACGATGGGGCGCGGCGGCTTCAGCTGGCCGGCGCTGCTGTCGGGCGCGGGCGGGCTGTGGGCGGTCGGCGCCGGGCTGTCGCAGCCGCTGTTCCACGGCGGCGCGCTGCTGGCTCACCGCCGCGCGACACGCGACGCGTACGACGCGGCCGTGCTGCAGTACAAGGCTACGGTGCTGTCCGCGTTCGGCGACGTCGCCGATTCGCTCGCCGCGCTGGAAAACGACGCCGAGGCGCTGGCCGCGAACGAACTCGCGGCGCGCGCGGCCGGCGAAGGCTTCGACGAAACGGTGCAGCGCCGCGCGCTCGGTGCGGTGCCGATGACCGCGCAACGGGCGAGCGAGCGGCAGTACCTGAATGCGGAGCTCGATTCGGTGCGTGCCGCGAGCCGTCGGATGACCGATACGGCCGCGCTGCTGCAGGCGATGGGCGAGTTGCCGCCCGACGCCCGCACGGCAGTCGCGGCCCGGCAATGACGGCTGCTTGCGTCGACGGATCGGCCGCGTGCCGTTCGGCCGGCGCCGGCCCGGACCTCGACGCCCGGCGCACCGCGAGTACCGCGGCGCCGGGCACTCCTTGACCCCGCATGATCGATTCCCGATGAAACCCGAAAACCTCGTCGCCTGCCACGAATGCGACCTGCTGTTTTGGCGGCCGCCGCGCCTGCGCGCGCTGGCTGCGCATTGCCCGAGGTGCCGTGCCCGCGTGGGCGGCAGCGCGCACGGCCGTCCGGCGCTCGACCGGCGGTGCGCGATCGCGCTCGCCGCGCTGTTCACGCTCGTCATCGCGCAGGCCTTTCCCATCGTCGCGCTCGACGCCGCCGGCATCGCATCGCACGCGACGCTGGCCGACGCGGTGGCCGCGTTGCGCTTGCACGGGCAACCGGCGGTGGCGGCGATCGTGTTCTGCACGACGATGTTGTTCCCGCTGCTGGAACTCGCCGCGTGGCTGTACGTGCTCGTACCGTTGCGCGCGGGCCGCGTACCGCCCCGCTTCGAGCCGGTCCTGCGCAACATGCAGCGGCTGCGCCCGTGGAGCATGGTCGAGGTGTTCCTGCTCGGCATCCTGGTCACGATCGTCAAGATGACGAGCGTCGCGCACGTGATACCGGGCCCCGCGCTGTTCGCGTTCGGCGCCCTCACCGTGATGCTCGGCTTTCTCGCGTCATTCGACCCGGGCGGCCTGTGGGAAGCGCGCGACGAAATCATCGCGCTGCGCGGCGGCGGCACGGCCGCCGCGGTATCGCGCCGGCGGCACACGCCGCGACGCGCTGCGCCGGTGACGGCCGACACAGCGGACGCACCGAACGCGACCCGCGCGACCCGGCGCCACCGCCCGGCAAGCGTCACGGCCCGCGCCGCGGGGCTGGTCGCATGTCATACCTGCGGACGCGTGCAACCGCCTACCGAAGCCGCCGACGCGCGCTGCACGCGCTGCGGTTCGACGCTGCACGAACGCCGCCCGCGCAGCGCCGCACGCACGGGCGCGCTCGTCATCGCGGCCGCGCTTCTCTACATTCCGGCGAACCTGCTGCCCATCATGCATGCGACCTCGCTCGGCCGCGCCGAGGACGACACCATTCTCGCCGGCGTCGCGTACTTCTGGACGTCCGGCGACTGGCCGCTCGCCGTCGTCGTGTTCGTCGCGAGCGTGCTCGTGCCGATGCTCAAGCTCGCGATTCTCGCGTTGCAGGCCATCGCCGCGCATCGCGGCACGCCATGGCGCCCGCTGGAACGCGCGCGGCTCCATCGACTGGTGGAGCGCGTGGGCCGCTGGTCGATGCTCGACGTGTTCGTCGTCGCGCTGACGATCGCGCTCGTGCATTTCGGTTCGTTCGCCGAGATCACGCCCGGCCCCGGCGCGCTGGCATTCGGCGCAGTGGTCGTGCTCACCATGTGCGCGTCGATGCAGTTCGATCCGCGACTCATCTGGGACGGCGCGCACCGCTGCGCCGCCAGCCCTCGAACCTGAACGGGCGCAAGCCCGTCACAACGCTACGACCCTTCACAAGATGCTTCCCCTCGATTTGCCTGAACCCGAGATCCGGCCGCGCAGCCGCTGGATCCCGTCCCTCGTCTGGATCGTTCCGCTCGTGTGCGCGCTGATCGGGCTGGCGCTCGTGTACCGCGGCATTGCCGCGACCGGCCCGACGATCACCGTCACGTTCGCGAACGCAGAAGGCCTCGAAGCCGGAAAGACCAAGGTCCGTTACAAGGACGTCGATATCGGCACGGTGCAGGCCATCACGCTCACGCCCGACTTCAAGCGCGTGGTCGTGCGCGTCCAGCTCACCAAGGACGCCGCGCAGTTCGCGAACCGCGATACGCGATTCTGGGTCGTTCGGCCGCGTATCGGCGCCACCGGCATCTCCGGGCTCGGCACGCTGCTCTCCGGCGCGTACATCGGCGCAGATCTCGGCCGCTCGCCGCATGAACAGACCGACTTCGCCGGGCTCGAGACACCGCCCGCCGTCACCGCGGACCAGCAGGGCCGCCGCTACCTGCTGCACGGCGATTCGCTCGGCTCGATCGACATCGGCTCGCCGGTGTTCTATCGGCACCTGCAGGTCGGCCAGGTGGTCGGCTTCTCGCTCGACAAGGATGGCACGGGCGTCGACGTGCAAGCGTTCGTGAAGGCGCCGTACGACAGATACGTCGGCACTCAGACGCGCTGGTGGCACGCAAGCGGCGTGGACCTGCGGCTCGATTCGAACGGCCTGAAGCTGAACACGCAGTCGCTCGCGACGGTGGTCGTCGGCGGCCTCGCGTTTCAGTCGCCGCCCGGGCAAGCCGATGCACCGCCGGCGGCCGACAACGCGTCGTTCCGGCTCGCGCAGGACGAAGCCGATGCGATGCGCGACCCCGACGGCACGCCGCTGATGGTCGTCATGCGCTTCGACCAGTCGCTGCGCGGACTGTCCGTCGGCGCGCCGGTCGATTTGCGCGGCATCGCGCTCGGTCAGGTCACGAACATCGGGATCGAGTACAACGAGCACTCGCGCACGTTCAGCATGAAGGTCACGATGGCGCTGTATCCGTCGAGACTGAGCCGGCACAGCGACACCGCGCTGCCGGCCCCCGATACGGCCGGCGGCCACGACCTCCTCGAGCACCTGGTGCTGCAGGGCCTGCGCGGGCAGTTGCGCACCGGCAGCCTGCTCACGGGCCAGTTGTACGTGGCGCTCGACATGTTCCCGAAAGCGCCGCGCGCGAGCGTGGACGTGCGCCGCACGCCGATCGAGCTGCCGACCGTTCCGAACACGCTCGACGAACTGCAGGTGCAGCTCGCCGACATCGCACGAAAGCTCGACAAGGTTCCATTCGACCAGATCGGCAACAGCCTGAACGGTGCGCTCGAGCATGCGAACCAGTTGTTCGGACACCTCGACGAGCAAGTCGTGCCGCAGGCACGCGACACGCTGGCGGCCGCGCAACGCACGTTCGACGCCGCGCAGGCGACGCTGCGGCAGGATTCGCCGATGCAATCGGACGTTCATGACGCGATGCAATCGCTCACGCATACGCTCCAGTCGCTCAATACGCTGGCCGACTATCTCGAGCGGCATCCGGAAGCGCTGCTCTTCGGCAAGAAAGGAGAACCGAAATGACGCCGCATTCGTTTCGCACGTACCGGATGCCGATCCGCATCGCGACGTGCATCGCGCTGGTCGTGCTCGGCGCCTGTACCTCGCCGCCCGTACGGTTCCATACGCTCGGGATGGCGGATGGCGCGGGCGGCGAAACCGACGCCTCGCGTCCCGCATGGCTGATCGACATGCAGCGCGTGCACGTGGCGGCGCCCGCGGACGGCAACCGGCTCGCGGTGCAGCGCGGCCCCGAACGGGTCGACATTCTGGAACAGGAGCGCTGGGTTGCGCCGCTCGGCGACGAGATGCGCGACGGACTGTCGACGCGCGTCACGTCCCGGCTGAACACGTTCGACGTTCACCGCGTCGCCCATCCGGATGGCACGCCGGTCTATCGGGTCGCCGTGGACGTCCAGCGTGTCGAGTCGTGGCCGGCGTCTCACGTGCTGCTCGATGCGACGTGGACGGTGGACGTCGGCTCCGGACAGCCGGTACTGACGTGCCGCAGCATCGTTCGGGCCGGTGCGTCGGCGGGCTACGACGCGCTCGTGGACGCGCATCGCCATGCGCTCGACACGCTCGCGCTCGGCATCGCCGCCGGCATTCGCGCGGCGGCCACGCACGCGCCGCCGCCCGCCGGATGCCGCGCTGGAACACCCGACCGGCGGATCGCGCCAGCCACCGCCGAGCGCGGCGCGCCGGATCCGCTCGGCGATTGAATCGGGCCGGGAAAACGCGCGCGGTCGGGTCGGGTTGGGCGATCGGCCTCGCGCCGGTGCCCTGCCCGATCAAGCGACATCGTCGGGCGAAACCATCCCGACGAACGACGAATCGGCGCTCCGGCGTTCCCGCGTCGATCCGGCGTTTCGCGCGGCGCGGTGTTGCGCCGCTTCGATCGTTTCCACCTGCATGGACAAAACCACGATGAAACCCGCCCGACTCACGCGCGAGCAACGCAGGCTCGACACCCGCGAACGGCTCATCGCTACCGCTCGCGCGCTATTCATCGCGAAAGGCTTTGCCGATACGAGCGTCGAACAGATCGCCGAGGGCGCCGGGTACACGCGCGGCGCGTTCTATGCGCACTTCGAACACAAGCGCGAGGTGCTGATCGAGATCCTTCGCCGCGACCATGATCGAATGATCACGAAAGGTCGGCTGGCGGCACCGGAGAGCGGCAGCGCCTGCACCACGGCCGACTACGCGGCGATTGCCGCCGGCTGGGAATGTTTCCCGCTGTGGGTCGAGGTTCATCTGTACGCGCTGCGCGATGCCGGGTTTCGACACATCGTCGACTGCCTGCACACCGAACCCGCCGCGCTACCGGAGGCGGCACGCGGCACGGCGGGCGCCGCCGACCGGATGCCGTCCACGACCGGCTGGGCGGCTGCGCTCGGCGTCGCACTGCTGGGCACCGGCGCGCAGGATGCCCGGCGCGACGATCCAGCGTAGCCAGCAGCCACGCGAGCGCCCGTTCGAACCGTCGCCCCGGCTATAATTTCAGCCATTCCCCGACAAGTATCCGCACCATGACGGACGCCAACCTTCCTCACGTGCTGGTAGTCGACGACGATCCGGCGATCCGCGAACTGCTGTCCGGCTATCTGTCCGACAACGACATCCGCGTGACGGTGGCCGCTTCCGGCCAGGAAATGGCGGGTGCGCTGAACACGTTTGCGATCGATCTCGTGATTCTCGACCTGCGCATGCCGGGAGAAGACGGCGTGCAGATCGCCCGCGAGCTGCGCGCGCGCTCGAACCTGCCGATCATCATCGTGTCCGGCAAACGGGACGAAGCCGACCGCGTGATGGCGCTCGAGCTCGGCGCCGACGACTACCTGACCAAGCCGTTCAGCAACCGCGAACTGCTCGCACGCATCCGCGCGTTGCTCCGGCGGGCCGGCGCGACCGCCCCGGCGACCGGGCGCAACAACGACGCCCGCGCGTATCGATTCGGCGGCTGGGAGTTGAACCTCGGCACCCGGCGGCTGACGGATCCGGACGGCGCCCCGGTCGAGCTCACCAACGGAGAATTCTGTCTGCTCAATGCGTTTCTCGCCGCACCCGGGTGCGTGCTGTCCCGCGACCGGTTGCTCGAGTCCAGCCGGCTGTACGACGACGTGTACGACCGCTCGATCGACGTCCAGATCCTGCGCCTGCGCCGCAAGATCGAACCCGATCCGTCGCATCCGGTTTTCATCCGTACCGTGCGCGGCGCCGGTTACGTGATGGACGCGCCGGTTACCCGATTGAGCGCGGCGGCGGGCTGGACGAGCGCGAGCGCCGAATGAGCGGGCCGGCCGCGCACCCCGGGCGGCCTGTCCTTCCCTGCGCCGTTTCAAGCAGCGGCGCCGCGCGTGACAGCCGAAACCCGCCGTCGATGCAGGACTGAACGCCAATGCAACACACATCGCCCTATCACCGTACGCTTTGGCGAGCCAGGCGCCACCGGGCCATGATGCTGGCCGGCTGCCTCGCCCTCCTGCTCGTACTCGCCGGGTTCGTTCACGACACGGCGTTTCGCGTCGGCGCCATCGTCGTGTGCGTGATTCTGCTGATGTATGTGCTGACCGCGTACATGCGCCGGCTGGAACACGCGAGCCGGGCGATGCGCGCAAGCGAGCAGCGCTGGCGGACCGTATTCGAGAATGCCCCCGTCGGGATCCTGGTGCTGCGCGCGCACGACCGCTACCTGATGGCCAACCCCGCCTTTCAGCAGATGGTCGGCTACAGCGACCGCGAGCTGGCTGAGCGGCGCGCATCGGACATCACGCATCCCGACGATCGGGCACTCACGCAGAATCATATCGACCAGTTGGTGCGCGGTCAGGATCGCGTCAGGTTTCAAAAGCGTTACGTGCACCGGGACGGCCGCGTCGTGTGGGCCGACATGAGCGTGGCGCGCGTGTTTTCCGCTCATCAGCCGGCGGACACGGACGCGGAAGACCTGATCATCGCGACGATCGAGGACATCACGCAACGCCGGGCCGACGAAGAGGCGCGACATGGCCTCGAGCGCCAGTTGCGGCAGTCGCAGAAGCTCGAAGCGCTCGGCACCTTTGCCGGCGGCGTCGCGCACGACTTCAACAATATCCTTGCCGCGATTCTCGGTTTCGGCGATCGGGCGCTCGCCAGCGTCGCGCCCGACGCACCGGCGCACCGCTACGTCGAACAGGTGCTGAGGGCCGGTGAACGCGCGCGGCTGCTGGTCGAGCGCATCCTGACGTTCAGCCGCAGCGGGCGGACGGCCAGGGTGCCCGTCGATGTCGGCGCGGTGGTCGACGAGGCGATCGAGCTCGTGCGCGAGACGCTGCCGGCGCATGTCGCACTCGACGTGCGCATGCCTGCGCACGCTGCGTGCATTCTGGGCGACGCCACGCATCTGCATCAGGTCGTGATGAACCTGTGCAGCAACGCGATCCATGCCATGCCTTCAGGCGGCACGCTGCGCGTCGAACTCGACCTGGTCTGCATCGAGACACCGCGCTCGCTGTCGCATGGCGCGGTGAGCGCCGGCCGTTTCGTGCGTCTCTCGGTTGCGGACAACGGCAACGGCATTCCGGCCGAGATCCTCGAGCGAATCTTCAATCCGTTCTTCACGACGCGCGCGGCCGGCGAGGGAACCGGTCTCGGCCTGTCACTCGTCGACGGCATCGTCCGCGAACACGGCGGGGCCGTCGACGTCCACTCCACACCCGGCGAAGGTGCACGCTTCGACGTTTATCTGCCCGCCGCTGACGCGCGCCCGGCCCGGCAAGCCGAGACGATCCCGGTGCCTCACGGCGACGGGCAGGTGGTCCTGCTGGTCGACGACGAGGACGCGCTCGTCCGGCTCGGGGAAGAGGTGCTGGCCGATCTCGGCTACGAACCGGTCGGATTTTCATCGAGCGAGGCCGCCTGGGCTGCCCTGGATGCCGATCCAGCCCGCTTCGACGTCGTCGTGACCGACCATGCGATGCCGCATCTGACGGGCTTGCAGCTCGCGGCGCGCGTCGCGCGGCGGCGCAACGACCTTCCGGTCATCCTGTGCAGCGGTTTCAGCACACCGGCGCTCGAACGAGAGGCCGACGCGCTCGGCGTCAGGATGGTGCTGCGCAAACCGCTGAAGACGCCCGATCTCGCGCGCGCGCTCGCCGCCGTGCTGCGCTGACGGCCCGCCGGGCCGGCCGCGCATGACGCTCATGACGCGCCGTCACAGTCGACGGCACGTTCGATTTCAGATGTAACACGGCAGCCGCAATCTGCAACGCACGAGAAATGCCGGACGCCGACACTCCATTGCAACGCAATCTCGCAATGGAGCGTACGCATGGAAGCAACGGCACTCCTGCTGTCCCGAATCCAGTTCGCGGCCACGGTCTCGTTTCACATCATCTTCCCGTCGTTCACCATCGGGCTCGCGGCGTGGCTCGCGGTGCTCGAGGCCATGTCCGTTGCGACCGGCAATCGCGTATACCGCCGCGTGTTCGCGTTCTGGCTGAAGATTTTCGGCGTCGCGTTCGGAATGGGCGTGGTCTCGGGCATCGTGATGGCGTTCCAGTTCGGCACGAACTGGAGCGAGCTGTCCCGCGCGAGCGGCCCGATCCAGGGGCCGCTGCTCACTTACGAATCGTTTACCGCGTTCGCGCTCGAGGCCACGTTTTTCGGCGTGATGATGTTCGGCCGCGCCCGGGTGCGGCCGTGGTTCTATCTGACGTCGTGCATCCTCGTCGCCGCCGGCACGACGATGTCGGCGTTCTGGATTCTCGTCAACAACTCGTGGATGCAGCATCCGGTCGGATACGTCGTACAAAACGGCGTATTCGTGCCGACCGACTGGGCGGCGATCATCTTCAACCACGTCGTATGGGTCCGCTTCCCGCACATGCTGCTGGGTGCCTATCTGACGACCGCATTTTGCGTGGCTGCCGTCGGCGCCGCCTATCTGCTGAAGGATCGTTACCGGATCGAGGCCACCGTCATGGTACGGATGTCCGTGACCCTCGCCGCCGTGCTCGTCCCGCTGCAGATCCTGTTCGGCCACCTCACCGGCGACTACCTGCACGACGATCAGCCGGCCAAATTCGCCGCGGTCGAAGGCCGCTGGACCGACGAGCAGCCGGCCGCCGAAGTGATCTTCGCGATTCCCGATGCCGCGCGTGAGCGCAATCGCCTCGAATGGAAAGTGCCCGTTCTCGGCAGCCTCGTCGCGTCAGGCACCGTCGACTCGCGTGAAGTCGGGCTGACCGATTTCGCCGCGGCCGACCGGCCGCCCGTGCTGATTCCGTTCCTCGCGTTCCGCGTCATGGCCGGGTGCGGGCTCGTCATGCTGGCGCTTGCGTGGGCAGGCACCGCCGTTGCCCGGCGCGGAAAGCTGGAGCGACGACGCTGGCTGCTCTGGCCGCTCGCGCTCAGCTTCCCGCTCGGCTTCATCGCGATCCTGGCCGGCTGGTTCACGGCCGAAGTCGGGCGGCAGCCCTGGACCGTGTGGGGCGTGCTGCGCACCGCCGACGCGCTCACGCCCGGGCTCACCGCGCACTTCGCCGCCGCGACGCTCGCACTGTTCGTCGCCATCTACGCGTTCATTTTCTGCTTCGGCGTGTACTACATCGTGCGAATCGTGCAGCGCGGCCTCGCCGACGGCAACGTGCTGACGGTCTGGAACGGCCACGTCATTCAACGGACGTATGCACTCGCGGCGCGGCCGGAGCGCGCACCGACGCCGAACATCCACAAGATTCGATAAGGAGAACTTTGATGATGAACTGGTTCTGGTTCGTCGAACTCGCGTTCGCGCTCGTCGCTTACCTGATGCTCGACGGGTTCGATCTCGGCGTCGGCATGCTGACTGCCTTTGCAGGCGATGCGCGCGACGAGATGATCGCGTCGATCGCGCCGGTGTGGGACGGCAACGGCACGTGGCTCGTCATTGCCGGCACGATCCTGTTCGGCGCATTTCCGTCGGTGTATTCGATCGTGCTGCCGGCGCTGTACGCGCCGCTCGGCATGATGCTGGCAGGCCTGATCATGCGCGGCGTCGCGATCGAGTTCCGCCACAAGGCGGTCCGCTCGCGCCGAATCTGGGACGTGCTGCTGTTCGCGGGTTCGCTGCTCGCAAGCGTCATGCAGGGCGTGTGCGTCGGTACCTACGCACAGGGGTTGCCGGTCGACCACCTTCGCTACGCCGGCAACGGCTTCGAATGGTGCTCGCCGTTCGCGCTGTGGTGCGGCGCGAGCCTCGCGCTCGGCTATGCGCTGCTCGGCTCGGGGTGGCTGGTATTGAAGGGGCGCGACGCATTGCAGCGCCTCGGTCGCGATGCGATCAACCGGCTCGCGCCGATCACCGCGCTGTTCGCCCTGTCGATCCTCGCATCGACCGTGCTGACCGAAGCGGCCGTCGAAACGCGCTGGCTCCTGCATCCGCTGCTGTTCGCGCTGCCAATCGCCGCGTGCCTGACTTTCCTTTACGTGCCCACCGCGGCGCGACGCGAGGGGGCGTCGGCCTATCTGTTCGCCGCGGCCGGATGCCTCGCGATGGTGCTGATGCTCGCCGCGTCGTATCTGCCGTTCATCGTGCCGTTCGACGTCACGCTCGACGCGGCTGCCGCGCCGCGTTCGAGCCAGACGTTCATGTTCTGGGGAGCCGGGCTGTTCGTCTTGCCGTTGATCGTGTTCTACACGTACGTCGCGTATTCGGTGTTCCGCGGCAAGGCGTCCAGCGTGCACGCGTACCACTGACGCATTCGCTTCCAGCATTCGACTCAACCGAGGAATCCCATGAAAGTCGCCCTTTTCATTCCATGTTTCATCGACGCGTTCTACCCGGAGGTCGGCATCGCCACGCTGCAGTTGCTCGAGCGCCTGGGCTGCGATGTCGACTATCCGCTCGACCAGACCTGCTGCGGCCAGCCGATGGGCAACAGCGGTTGCGAAAAGCAGGCCGCAGCGACCGAGAACCTGTTCGTGAAGAACTTCACCGGCTATGACTACATCGTCGCGCCGAGCGGCAGCTGCGTGCACCACGTGCGCGACCACCTCACGGCCGCCGACCAGACGCGCGACGCGGTCGCCGTGCGCAAGAACACGTACGAGCTCGTCGAATTTCTCCACGACGTGCTGCGCGTGCGCGAATTCCCGTGGGCCGAGTTCCCGCACAAGGTCGGGCTGCACAACAGTTGCGGCACGCTGCGCGCGCTGCGTACCGCGAAGATGTCGGAGATCGACGAGCCGTTCTTCTCGAAGCCGCTGACGCTGCTCAAGGGCGTGCGAGGCATCGAATTCATCCAGCCCGATCGCCCCGACGAATGCTGCGGCTTCGGCGGCACCTTCTGCGTATCGGAGGCGCCCGTGTCGGCGCGCATGGGCGCGGACAAGGTTCGCGACCACCAGCGCAACGGCGCCGAGTACATCGTATCGGCCGATTCGTCGTGTCTGATGCACCAGAAAGGCTGCTCGGACCGCCTCGGGCTCGGCCTGAAATTCATCCATATCGCGCAGATCCTGAACGGAGCACGAGCATGAAACGCGTAGACCACGTCGGAGCGTCCGAGAAATTCATCGCGGACGAGAAACACATCCAGTTCCACGACAAGCGCTTGTGGGAGCTGCGCACGTCGCGCGACGCCGAAGTGCACGGCATCCCCGAATGGGAGGAGCTGCGTACGCTCGCCTCGGGGATCAAGGAACACACGCTCACGCACCTGCCCGAGTATCTCGAGGAATTCGAGCGCAATGCGACGGCCAACGGCGTCGTCGTCCACTGGGCGAAAGACGCCGAGGAACACAACCGGATCGTGTACGAGATCCTGAAGCGGCGTAACGCGAAGCTGCTCGTCAAGAGCAAGTCGATGCTGACCGAGGAATGCGAGATGCGCCCGTATCTGGAAGAGCGCGGCATCACGGTCGTCGAGACCGATCTCGGCGAGCAGATTCAGCAGCTCGACGATGAGCTGCCCTCGCACATCGTCGTGCCGGCCGTGCACAAGCTCGCGACCGACGTCGCCAGGATCTTCTCCGAGAAGATCGGCACCGATCCGAACGAAAGCAGCATTCCCAAACTGGCCGAAGCGCAGCGCAACGCCACGCGCCCGCTGATCCTGAACGCCGACGCGGGCATGACCGGATGCAACTTCGCGGTCGCGGAAACAGGCGGCATCACCGTGTGCACGAACGAAGGCAACGCGGACCTCAGCGCCAACGTGCCGCCGCTGCACATCGCGTCGATCGGCATCGAAAAACTGATTCCGAAGCTCGAACATCTCGGCGTGTTCATCCGCATGCTGTCGCGCAACGCGATCGGTTCGCCGATCACGCAGTACACGTCGCACTTCCGCGGGCCCAGAAAAGGCGGCGAGATGCATTTCGTGCTGGTCGACAACGGCCGCTCGGAGCGACTCGGCATGGACGATTTCTGGTACTCGCTGAAGTGCATCCGCTGCGGCGCGTGCATGAACACGTGCCCGGTCTATCGTCGCAGCAGCGGCCTCAGCTATGGCGGCGTGTACTCGGGGCCGATCGGCGCGATCATCAACCCGACCTTCAACCTGCACAAGTACAGCTCGCTGCCGTTCGCGTCCACGATGAACGGCAGTTGCACCAGCGTGTGCCCGGTGAGGATCAACATCCACGAGCAAATCTACAAGTGGCGGCAGATCGTGGCCGAACAGCACGAGTTGCCGTTCGTCAAGCAGGAGGCGATGAAAGTCGCCGGCCAGGTGCTGTCGCGGCCCGCGCTGTACCGCGCGGCCGTCAAGACGGCGGGCACCGCGGTATCGGTGCTGCCGCGCGCCGTGCTCTACAACCCGCTCAACGTGTGGGGCAAGCAACGCGAAGTGCCCGACGCGCCCGAGCAGACTTTCCGTGACTGGTATCTGAAGAGGAACAAGAAATGAGCAGCCGAGACCTGATGCTTTCCCGTTTGCGCGAAGTGCGCCCCGCCCGCCGGCCGCTGCCGCAGGTGCCGATGTTCGACGCGAACCTGCCGCCTGCCGTCGACACGTTTCGCGCGTCGCTCGCGCGGCTCGGCGGCACGTGGTGCGCATTGCCGGAGCGCACGTCGCTCGACGCATTCATCCGCTCCCGGTTTCCCGGCGCATCCGTGTTCTGCTCGGCGACCCCCGAATTCGACGGCAACCGCGACCTCGCGGCGATCGACGATCCGCGCGCGCTGAACGATGTCGACGTCGGGATCGTGCGCCCCGCGTTCGCCGTCGCGGAGACTGGCTCGATATGGCTCAGCGAGACCCAGTACAACGTCAACGCGCTCGGTTACCTGTCGCAGCACCTGGTCGCGCTGCTCGACCCCGCGGACATCGTCGGCAACCTGCATCACGCGTATCACCGCAGCGAGTTCTTCGCGGCCAACTATGCGGTGCTGATGAGCGGACCGTCGGCAACCGCCGACATCGAGGGCGTACTGGTTCGCGGCGCGCAAGGCATTCGGTCGCTCACCGTCATCCCGGTGCCGAGGCCCGTTACCACGCGATAACGCAGGAGCATGCGATGAGTGTCATCAAGCGCATCCGCGACACGATCGCCCGTGCCATGCGCGACGGGCGGCACCACCTGCCGCTCTCGGCAGCGCTCAAGGCCGGGCTGATCTGCGCGGCGCCCGCGCTGCTCGCCGCCATGCTGCACGCGCCGTTGCTGTGCTGGGCCGCGATCGCCACGTTCTGGACGTGTCTTGCAGACGATCCGTCCGAATCGATCCGCGCGCGGATCGCCGCGGGGTTGTGGTTCGGTGCGATCGGTGCGCTCGCGTCCGCGTGCGCGACGACTGTCGCGGAGGTCGGGTGGCTCGCCGTCGCGCTGACGGGCGTCGCGGTCTACATCGGCGGCCTCGCACGGCTCGGCGGCGCAGTGATGGGCACGCGCGGATTGCTGCTCGCCACCGCATGCGCGGTGTCGGCCGCGTTTCCCGCGCATCCGTGGCCGGCGCCCGCCCAGTATGCCGCGAGCTTTGCCGGCGGAAGCCTGTGGGCGGTCGTCTGTCTCGTGGGCTTCTGGCGGGAAAGCCACGCGGCCCGCGCACGCAGGGCAGCCTTCGCCTACCTGTATGCGGCGAGTTCGTTCGTGCGCGCGCTGGTGCCGGTCGCACAGGATCCGCGGCGCGCGAGCGGCCCGAATCGCGCCGCATTACGAACGCGACTCGACGCGATGACGCGCACGGCCCAAGCCGAGCCGACCGGCGCCGGCACGGCCACCGTGGCGTGGCAACTCGGCGGTGAAAGGTCGATCGCATTGCTGGCGGGCCTCGAAAGCCTGCTGGGCAACCGTCCCGCGGACTGCGCCACCACGGCCGCCCTGCTCGTTCCGTTGCTGCACCGGCTCGTCGCGTTGATCGATGCGCATGCCGATGCGGTGCTCGAACGGCCGGGCTGCGACGCCGCGCTCGCACGGCTGCGCAACCGCCTCGCGGCCGACGTGCGCGGCGCGACGCTGCGCGCGGACGGTTCGGCACTCGACGACCACGCGCGCGCATGGCTGCAATCGTGCATGACGCTCGTGACGGCGTTCACCGATATCGGCGATATCCGCGCCGGCGATCGAAACCAGGCGCCGCCCGCCGCGCGCGAACGGCCGCGCCCATTCCAGGCGATCGGCTTCGCCATGGCGCTGGCGCGGACGGAAATTCGCGCAAACGGACGCGTCGCGCGATATGCGCTACGGCTGGCGGTGGCGGCCATGCTCTCCGCCGTCCTTGCCCGCGCGCTTGGCGTTCAGCAAGGTTACTGGATCGTGCTGACCACGTTGTTCGTCATGCAGCCCACCGTGCCGCACACGGTCAGAATTTCCGGCCTGCGGGTATTCGGAACGATCCTGGGCGCGATCGTCGCATCGAGCGTCGCGCTCGCGTCCCACAACATGGCGCTTCTCGCGCTGGCGATCGTCCCGCTCGCAACCGGGACCTTTTCCACGCGGCCGGTCAGCTATGTGTCATACATCCTGTTCCTCACGCCGCATTTCATTCTCGTTGCGTATCTCGGCATGCCCGTCGCATCGCCCTGGCTGCTCGCCGGCATACGGGTCGCGAACAGCGTCGCGGGCGCGCTCGTTGCGCTCGGCGTGAGCGTGCTCGCATGGCCGGAGTGGGAGCGGGGCAAGCTCGACGCCGTATCGAACCGGGCGATCGCCGCGGTGGCCGAATACATCGAGCTCGTCCGTGCATTCGTGTCGAAGCGCGGCGTCGAAGCAGACGACCTGATTGCCGCGAGGCGGCGGGCGTGCTGCGCGACCGACGAACTCGACGCGCTGTCGGCGGCCATGCGCCTGGAAACGGGCACGGAGCGATCGCGTATCGACGACGCTTGCGAGCTGGTCCGTCAGTTGCGCAATACGGTCGGCGGCGCCGCGCCGCTCGAATGCCTCGCCGCGAGCATGAGCGACGCGCGCCGCGAACGGCTCGCCACGGTGGATCTATCGGGCGTCGAGATGCCGGCCGATGCGACCGCGCGCGCCGTGACCGCTCGCGATTCGCGCGCGTGCCGTTTTATCCCGTTCAGAACCGATCACCCACCGACACGAACGGGGTGATCGGATCGATCTTGATCCGCGTCGCGCTGATCGAGGTCGCGACCGGCGCCGCATCGACGCCGTCACCGGCCATCCGGCCGTTCAGCGACGCGTAAGAAAGGGCCACCCGGCCGGAATTCGCCAAACATCCGCCACATTCCGGCCCAAGCCGCCGTGTTGCCGCTCATCCGCTATTGACCCACCGGGCCCTGGCAGCGGGCGACGGCGCTGCGTCACTGCTCCGTCTCGGCCGCTTCCACGACCGGCAGCGGCCGGCTCGCGATCTTCTCGGCTTCCGCGCGCTTGAGCCCGAGCGTCTGCAGCAGCGTGGCCGCCGTGCGTTCCGGGAAATGCTCGCCGCTGAAGCCGAGCTCCTGCAGCACACCGGCCGCCGGCGCGCCCGGGGCGACGAAGTTGAGCTCAGCCGCAATTGCGGTCAGCACCGTACCGCCAACCGAAAGGAAGCCGATGAACGGGTCGGCGACCACGAAGCGTTTCTCGGCGATGCCGCGCCCGATGTCCCGCAGCAGGCGCTGGCCCAGGCCGAGCGTCAGCACCCGCGCGGAAAAACCTTCGCGTATCAGGAAGTGACCCCATACGGGCTCCCGCCGTGCCCGCATCAGCGTGTGCCGGACCGCCACCGCAATGATCTCCGCGGGATCGGACAGGCCGCTCGCCAGGCGATCCAGCGAATCGGCGAACTCCTCGAATACCGTCTCGACGAGTGTCGTGTAGATCGCTTCCTTCGATTCGAAGTGGTTGTAGAACGACCCGAAGCCGACGTCGGCGGCTTCGGTGATCTCGTTGATGGCGACGCCTTCCATGCCTTTTTCAGCCATCAGCTTCAACGCCGCCTCGAGCAGACGGCCACGGGTTTCGCGCTTGCGCCGCGCCCCGCGCGGCTCGCGCTCTTCGGCAACCGGCGCGGCGACGTCGGCAGCGACGGCGACGGCAGGCTCGGCGGCGGCACGCTTGGGTGCCCGGCGTTTCGGAGTGTTCGACATGACGGATCCGGTTCTGATATGGGTCGAGTATAGATTCAAATGTCTACATTGACAAAGTCATCATCTATGACTTTAATGTCATCAAACACATCCGATCGCACGCGGCAGCCGAGATCGACAGACGAATGGAGACACGGTGGAGACATTTGAAGCAAGGGGCGCGCATTCGCGCGCCGCGGGCAGCGCGGCGCAGTCCGGCGCGTGCGGGCTGCCGTCGGCGGCCGACATCCTGATCGTCGGGTGCGGGCCGGTCGGCGCGGCGCTCGCGAACCTGCTGGCACGTTACGGCGTGAAGGTCGTGGTGATCGACAAGGCGACCGGGATCTTCATGGCGCCGCGCGCCATCGCGCTCGACAACGAAGCGCTGCGCATCCTGCAGATGGCGGGCGTCGACGAACGCGATTTCGACACGGTGCCGATCCCGTACGTCCGGATGCGCTCGCCCGCGCTCGGTGAATTCGCGCGGATCGATACGCTCGGCACGCTCGACGGCCATCCGAAACTCGTCACGTTCTACCAGCCCGATCTCGAACGCTGCCTGCGCGCGCGGCTGCGCGAGCGCGCCAACGTGCACGTCGCGCTCGGCATGACGTTCGAAGGTTTCGTCGAGGAACGCGACGGCGTCGTTGCGTCGCTGACCGACGAGCATGGCCATGGGCACACGGTCCGCGCCCGCTACCTGGTCGGTGCGGACGGTGCAAGCTCGCAGGTGCGCCAGTTGATCGGCCAGCAGTTCAACGGCAAGACCTATGCCGAGGACTGGCTCATCGTCGATGCGCGTCACGTGCCGCAGCCGATCGATCATGTCGAATTCATTTGCGACCATCGGCGCCCGACGCCGCACATGGTCGCGCCCGGCGCGCGCGAGCGCTGGGAGTTCATGCTGCACCCGGGCGAGCGCCGCGACGAGATGGAGTCGGATGCCCGCATTCGCGAACTGCTCGCGCCGTGGGGCAACGTCGACGAACTCACCATCGAGCGCAAGGCGGTCTATCGCTTCCACGCGCGCACGGTGGACGCATTCTGCAACGGCCGGGTCTTTCTCGCGGGCGACGCCGCGCACATCACGCCGCCGTTCGTCGGCCAGGGGCTCGTCGCCGGGCTGCGCGATGCGGCCAACCTCGGCTGGAAGCTCGCATGGGTGGTGCTCGGCCGCGCCGATCCGCACATTCTCGATACGTACGACGCGGAACGCCGGCCGCACGCGCGCGCGATGATCCGGCTCGCGAAACTCATGGGGCGCCTGGTGATGCCGCGCAACGCGGCCCTGGCGTTCGCCACGCACGGACTGATGCGCGCGCTGCGCTGCGTGCCGGTGCTGCGCGCGCAACTCGAGGAATTGCGCATCAAGCCGAAGAACGCGTTCCGCACCGGGCTCTTCGTGCGCGGCCGCTCGGGCGCGAAGCTCACGCGCGGCGCAACGCTCGCACAGGGATGGCTGAGGGGCGCCGACGGCACCGCGCGCCTGAGCGACGACGTGCTCGGCAACGGCTACACGCTGGTCGGCTTCGGCTGCGACCCGCGCGTCGGGCTCACCGCGGACGCCGCAGCCGCGCTGGCGGGCGCCGGCGGCACCATCGTGCGGATCGCGCAACGCGGCCAGCGCCAGGATCGCGGCGGCCGCGATTGCTGGGAAGACCTGGACGGCACCTTCCTTCCCGGCATGGCGCGGGTCGGCTGGGTGGCCGTCGTGCGCCCCGACAAGACCGTCGTCCACGACGGGCCGGCCGCCGACGTCGAGCGCATCGTGCTCGACAGCCTGTCGCTGCTCGGCGCGGCGCCGCGCGCCATGCCCGTTCCCGTTTCATCCGTCGTCCGTCCCTCCTGAGCCTCCATCGCCATGAAACTCACCACCGCCCAGCCTGCCCGCCATCCGCGGCCGACGACGAAAGCCGCCGCCCTCGCCTACCTGGTCTTCGAGCGCCCGGATCTCGACGAAGCCGAACGTTTCCTGAATGACTTCGGATTGCGAACCACATCGCGCGATGCCGACCTGCTGCTGTTGCGCGCCACCGGCGCGTCCGGCTTCTGCTACGTGGTGCGCCGCGCGCCCAAGCCGGCGTTTGCCGGGTTCGGGCTCGAGGTCGACAGCCGCGCGGACCTCCATGCGCTGACCGCCGTGCCCGGTGCGTCGGGCATCGAGCCGTCGGCGTGGCCGGGCGGCGGCGAGCGCGTGCGGCTCGTCGATCCGGCCGGTTTTCGCGTCGATGCGGTGGCCGGCATGACGCGACTGCCGGCGCTGGCGCACCGCGCGCCGCTCGCGTTCAACTCCGTGGATGCGCGCGTTCGCATCAACGACACGCAGCGCCCGCCCGCCGCGCCGCCGGAGATCGTCCGGATCGGCCACGTGGTGCTCGAGATCGCCGATTTCCAGGAAACGTGCGCGTGGTACACGCGGCATTTCGGTTTCATCCCGAGCGATGTCCAGGTGCTGCCGGACGGTTCGCCGGCGGTCGCGTTCATGCGGCTCGACCGCGGCGACACGCCGGCCGACCATCACACGCTCGCGCTCGCGCAGGGCTTCGTGTCGACCTACAGCCACAGCGCGTTCGAGGTCGTCGACACCGACGCGCTCGGCATGGGCCAGCGCATGCTGCGCGATGCCGGCTGGACCCACGCGTGGGGCATCGGGCGGCACATTCTCGGCAGCCAGGTATTCGATTACTGGCAAGACCCGTGGGGCGCCAAGCACGAGCACTACTGCGACGGCGACCTGTTTACCGCCGACGAACCCACCGGTATCCATCCGGTGAGCCGCGAAGCGATGGCGCAGTGGGGCCCGACGATGCCGCGCAGCTTCACGAAGCCGCGCTTCACGCCGTCGAGCATCGCCGCGTTGCTTCGCAACCTGCGCCGCAGCCCCGATCTGACGCTCGGCAAGCTGCTGACCCTCGCAAAACTGTTCGCCTGACTCCGACCGCCTGTTCGACTCACGAGAGACCCACTCATGTCACTGCTCGTCCTGCACTTCCGGCACAACGGCCGCGCCCAGTGGGGCGTCGTCGCCGATGGCGCCGTCACGCCGATTCCCGGCGACTTCGATACGACCGCACGCTTTCTGGCGGCGAACCCGGTCGAGCGGCTCGTCACGCTCGACGGACCCACGATTCCGGAGGCGGACGTGGAATGGCTGCCCCCCGTCACCGCCAACCAGCAGTTCGTCTGCCAGGGCGCGAACTATCGCCAGCACATGATCGAATCCGGCATGGATCCGGATGCGAAGAAGTTCAACATGATCTTCACGAAGGCGACGAGTTGCATCGTCGCCGCGAATTCGCCGGTCGTGAAGCCGCGGCACGTGCGGTTTCTCGACTACGAGATCGAGCTCGGCCTCGTCCTCAAGCGCGACATCACGAGCCGCCAGCGGATCACGGACGCGAACCTGCACGACTACGTCGCCGCCACCGTGATCGTCAACGACTATTCCGCGCGCGACGTCCAGATCCCGCAGATGCAGTTCTACAAGGGCAAGAGCTTCCGGACGTTCGGCCCGGTCGGCCCTTATCTGTGCCTGCTCGAGCGGCGCGACTTCCCGAAGCTGAAGGCGCTCGACCTGACGTTGACGGTCAACGGCGCGGTGCGCCAGCAGGATTCGACGTCGAACCTCGTCTATGGCCCGGCCGAGACGTTGACGGAATTGTCGGGCGTGCACGACCTTCACGCCGGCGACCTGCTCGCGACCGGTACGCCGGCCGGCTGCGCCCTCAGCATTCCGTCGCCGCTCAAGCAGCGGGCCGTCGCGCTCTTTCCCGAATCGGTCAAGTGGAAGATGTTCATGAAGGTGCAGGCGGGACGCACGCAGTACCTGAAGGCCGGCGACATCGTCGAAGCGCGGATCGCGAGCCGTGACGGCACGATCGATCTGGGTGTGCAACGCAACGAAATCATGGACGAAGCGGCATGAACGGCATCGCGACCCACGACGACGTGCTGGCGATCGAAGCGCAGGGCCTTCCGCCGGCGCTGCCCGCCAGCACGTACGAGATGATTTGCGCCGGTGCGGCGATCGACCCGTCCGCGCCCGCGCTGTCCTTCATTCCGACCGCAGACGCCCACCGCGACGTCGAGCGCTGGACCTATCGCGAGCTGGTGCGCGACATCACGCGGACGGCGAACATGTTCACCCGCATCGGCGTGCGCGCGAATTCGGTGATCGCCTATGTGCTGCCCAATCTTCCGGAAACGCATTTCGTGATCTGGGGCGGGCAGGCGGCCGGCATCGTCTGCGCGATCAATCCGCTGCTGGAAGGCGAAGCGATCGCGAGGCTGCTCGAGGCGTCCGGCGCGAGCGTGCTCGTCACGCTCGCGCCGTTCCCCGGAATCGATCTCTGGAAGAAAGCGGCCACGATCGTCGATCGGGTCGAGTCGCTGCGGCACCTCGTGCTGGTCGATCCGGCGGATCGTGTGCGCGGCCGCACGGTGCCACCCGGCACTCTGGCGGGCGAGCGCGACGATGGCGGCTTGCGCGCCGCGGTGCCTGCCCACATCGAGATCCACGACTTCGGTACGGCGATCGCGCGGGAATCCGGCGACGCGCTGGATCATCCGCGCCGCGCCCGCCCCGACGACATGTCCTCGTTCTTCTGTACCGGCGGCACCACGGGCCTGCCCAAAATCGCGATGCGCAGCCACGGCAACGAAGTCGCGAACGCATGGAGCGCGAGCCGGTTCCTCGGCGACAGCATCGGCCCCGGCAAGACGACGTTCTGCGGATTGCCGCTCTTTCACGTCAATGCCGCGATGGTGACCGGCCTGCTGCCGTTCTCGCGCGGCGCCCATGTCGTGCTCGGGACGCCGCAAGGCTACCGGGGAGACGGTGTCGTCAAACATTTCTGGGAAATCGTCGAACACCATCGCATCAATTTCTTCAGTGGCGTCCCGACGCTCTATGCGTCGCTGCTCGACGTTCCCGTCGACGGTCATGCGATCGATTCGCTCGAATACGGCCTGTGCGGCGCGGCGCCGATGCCCGTCGGCGTGTTCAAGGCATTCCAGGAAAAAACGGGGATCCGGATCCTCGAAGGCTACGGCCTGACCGAAGGAACGTGCGTGAGCAGCGTCAATCCGCCGACCGGCGAGCGCCGGCTGGGCTCGATCGGGCTGCGCCTCCCGTTCCAGGCGATGAAGACGGTCGTCGTGGACGATGCGGGACGGTATGTGCGCGATTGCGCGGCAAACGAGGTGGGGCTGCTCGTCATCGCGGGGCCGAACGTGTTCAGCGGCTACCTGCGTGCCGACCAGAACAACGGGCTGTGGCTCGATCTCGGCGACGGCCGGCGCTGGCTGAACACCGGCGACCTCGGCCGCTGCGACGCCGACGGGTACTTCTGGCTGACCGGCCGCAAGAAGGAACTGATCATTCGCGGCGGCCACAATATCGATCCCGCGGCGATCGAGGAACCGCTCCATCGGCATCCGGCCGTGCAGGTCGCCGCGGCCGTCGGGCGTCCCGATGCGCATGCCGGCGAGCTGCCCGTCGCGTACGTTCAGCTCAAGCCCGGCATGCACGCGACGGAGGACGATCTGGCCGCGTTCATGCAGCAGGAAATCGCGGAACGGGCTGCGGTGCCCAAGCACGTGCGGATCGTGGAGGCCATCCCGCTCACGGGCGTCGGCAAGATCTTCAAGCCCGAGCTCAAGCGCCGCGAGACACGCGATGCGCTGCACGCCGCGTTGGCTCAGGCAGGCGCGCCGTGCACGTCGCTCGACGTCAACACCGACGACGCAGGCAGGATGTCGGTCGCGCTCACACTGAGCGACCCGGCGCTCGAGGCCGCCGCGCGCTCGGTGCTCGGGCGTTTCCCGTTTGCATTCTCGATCTCGATCGCCGCGCAACCGATGCGGTCAGCCTGACCGACAACGACGGATTCCGGGCGACGGAAGATTACCAGTCGCCCGGATGACTATCGCGCTTCAAGGTAGTTCGAGCTATTTAATCAGTAATCCGTATGAACTTTCAAAACTGAATCGTCATTCGCAAAACGGATCGAGACGGAGGAGACACGAGATGAATTTCAACAGGACGATGAGTGCAGCAAACGTGGCGGCTTGTATCTGCCTGGCTTCGCTGGCGGGCCGCGCGGATGCGCAGACGGCCGGCAGCATCACGACGTCGGTGGGATGGCTGCACATTGCGCCGCAGGGGGACGCGACGCCGCTGACCGTGCAAAGTGTCGGCGGCGTCGCGGTCGATCAGCAAGTGGCCGGCACCGGCGCACATGCGAGTTCGACCGACACGATGGGCATCACGACCGAGTATTACGTCACGGACAATCTGGGTGTCGCGATACTTCTGGGCATGCCGCTGAAAGTGAACCTGATCGGCGACGGCACCCTGCAGAAGTACGGCACGCTCGGCACGACACGGCCGATGCCGCCCGCGATCGAGCTTCGCTACCACCTCTTTGCAGCCGCATCGACATTCCGTCCGTACCTCGGCATCGGCGTGAACTATACGTGGTTCACGCAGGTTCGCGCGACCAATAGCCAGTTCATTTCAGACAGCTTCGGGCCAGGCGGCTCGGCACGCGCGACCCTCAGCGCATCATGGAACCCCGTGTTCGAGATCGGCGCGAATTACGCGCTGACGAAGCACTGGTCGGTCGGCACCTCGGTCAACTACATGCCGGTGAAGACCCACCTGACGCTGTACGGACAAACCGCGACCGGCACGCCGGTGGTGTCCACCTCGACGCTCCGGCTCAATCCGCTGAGCGTGTTCCTGAACGTCGCCTATACGTTCTAGCAGAGCGGGCCGGATGCCGATCGAGGCTGGCCGGGGCAGCGTGCTATCGACCGATCTCGACGCCGGCATCGAGCCAGTCGCGCATCATGATGGCGACCTCGTCACGCAGCCACTGACGGAACAGTCGGTACTCCGGCCGCGAGTGCGCATTCCTGTGCGTGATCAGGTAATGATGGCGATCACGAAACACGAGGACATCCTGCACCGGGCGCACCAGCACGCCCGCGTCGATCTGCCGGTGCACGAGGTGGTGCCAGCCCAGCAGCGTGCCCTCGCCGGCCTCGGCCTGCGCGACGAGCAGCCGGTAGTCGTTGCTTTCCAGATACTTGCTCCCGGCCAGCGTATCGGTGCCGTCGCTCTGCTGGAACCAGTTGCGCCACACGCGCCAGTCGACGTGCTCGCACACCTGGGCGCGGCCGAGCATCGACAGGTTCAGCGTCGGGCACGACAGCAGGTCCAGCGGCTTCAGCGACCGGCCATGAAAATGCCGCTCGCGAAACGACGGGCTGCACACCGGATACACGATGTCGTGAAACAGCGGTTCGGCTTCGAACTCCGGGGCGCGCGGCGGGTTCTTCGTAATGATCACGTCAGGCTCGATGAGGCCGTCGAGCTCCATGAAATGCTCGGTGACGATCACGTGCAGCTGGATATCCGGAAACCGCTCGCGAAACGCGGGCAATCGCGACGACAGCCACAGTGCGGAAAACGTGTGCGATGCGCAGACCATCAGCGCGTGCTTGTCGGTCCGGCGCACGGCCTCCGCCGCCTCGGCGATGTTCATGATCGACAGATACGACGCGTTGTACAGGACCCGCCCGGCATCCGTCAGCGCGATATGCCTGCCCGTGCGCTCGAACAGCGCGACGTCGAGCGAATCCTCGAGCTCCTTGATCTGCCGGCTGATCGCGGCCTGCGTCACGCACAGCACTTCGGCGGCCTGAGTGAAGCTCTCGTAGCGCGCCGCCGTCACGAAGCAGCGCAGCGCGCGAAGCGACGGCATCTGCGCGAGAAGTCGGTCGGCAAACAATTGCTTCTTCAACATGGCTTCCACTCTCAAAACGGCGGTCGGACGCTGCGCCGACGAACGCGTCGACGGCAGTCCCGCCGGCTGCCCTCAGTCAGTCTCGTCGCAAACCTTTCAATTGGCTGATATTGCAGCCTGCACATCGGTCGGGCGGCTCGCAAGAGCGGCTCGGCCGCGCAAACGGCGTCACGATGACGCCATTTTCGATCGATTGTGCACCGCATCGCTATTATCGGAAGCGATGATGAGGGCCGCAACACGCACGCTCGGCAGACATCTCCGCTCCGCGCCTGGCCGATGCGCCGCACGCCGCCGGGCGCACATCGCGCCTTCCTTCGCGCGCCGCCTGCAGGGCGCGAGCCGGCGATCGGCCGATGACCATGCCCGCGCAACAGGGTGCAGCACGACATCGTGGTCGATCGGCGGCAGAGCGCGCGCCGCCGAAACCGCTCCGCCAACCGGCATCGCGGGCCGTACGGGCCTGCGATGCCGCATGCTCGGCAACACTCAGTCGAGCTTCAGCCAGGTGGTCTTCAGCTCACAGTATTGATCGTGCGCGTACACGGACTTGTCGCGGCCGCCGAACCCCGACTGCCTGAATCCGCCGAACGGCGTCGAAAGATCGCCTTCTCCGAAGCAGTTAACCGTGACCGTTCCCGCGCGAATGCGCGCGGCGACCTTGTGCGCACTGTTCACGTTGTCGGTCCAGAGCGACGCAGCGAGCCCGTAGCACGTATCGTTCGCGATCCGCACCGCGTCGTCGACGTCGTCGTACTCGATGAAGCAGACGACCGGCCCGAACACTTCGTCGCGCGCGATGCTCATCTCGGGCGTCACCTGGTCGAAGATCGTCGGTTCGACGAACCAGCCGCCGGTTTCGGCGAGCATTGCCTGCCCGCCGCGAACCACGTGCGCGCCTTCCGCCTTCGCCTTCTCGATATGGCCGAGCACCTTGTCGTAGTGCTTCTGCTCGATCAGCGCGCCGAGCTTCACGTCCGGGTCGAGCGGGTCGCCGGTCTTCCAGCCGTCGAGCACCGCCCGAACCTTCTCCAGCAGTTCCGCCTTGCGGCTCGACGGCACGAGGATCCGCGAGCCGGCGCTGCAGTTCTCGCCCATGTTCCAGAATGCGGCCGCGACCGCCTGTTCGGCGACCGCGTCGAGATTCGCGACGTCCGGCAGGATCACCTGCGGGTTCTTGCCGCCGCATTCGAGCACGATGCGCTTCAGGTTCGTATCGGCCGAGTAGTGCAGGAAGCGCTTGCCGGTTGCGGTCGAGCCGGTGAACGCGACGAGATCGACGTCCGGATGACGGCCAATCGCCTCGCCTGCCTCGCCGCCGAACCCGGTGACGACGCTGAACACGCCCGGCGGCACGCCGGCTTCCCGCGCGAGATCGGCGATGCGCAGCGTCGACAGCGACGTCTGCTCGGCCGGCTTCACGACAACACTATTGCCCACCGACAATGCGGGGCCGATTTTCCACGCGAGCATCAGCGCCGGGAAATTCCACGGCAGCACGGCGCCGACGACACCGATCGGCTCGCGCGTGATCATGCTGACGACACCGCTGCCGGACGGCGACAACGCGTCGTAGCGCTTGTCCGTCACCTCCGCGTGCCAGCGGATGCACGCGGCCGACTCGGGAATGTCGAGCCCCAGGCACTCGCCGATCGGCTTGCCGGCTTCCAGCGCCTCGAGCAGCGCGAGTTCCTCCGCATGCTCGTCGATCAGCTGCGCGACGCGCAGCAACACCGCCTTGCGATGCGCGGGCGCGGACTTCGACCAGACACCCGACTCGAATGCTTCGCGCGCAGCCGCGACCGCGCGATCGACGTCGCGCTCGTTACAGCGCGCGACTTCAGCGAGCACCTTGCCCGACGCCGGGTTGAGCGTCGCGAACGTCTCGCCCGACGCCGCCGCACTGCGCTCGCCCGCGATGAACGCGCGGCCGTCGAGCGACAACGCATTCGCCTTCTGCTTCCACTCCTGATGGGTCGTCATGTCGTTTCCTCAATGATCAAAGCTCGGCACCGGCCGAGAATTCCTTGGCCCAGATCGTCGCCGACACGGCAAGGTCGACGAGCGGCCGAACCGGCAGCGGCCGCGGATGCGGCTGCTTCAGCAACTGCTGCACGAAACTGTTCGATTCGCCGAGCGCGTATTCGGCGATGAGCTTGCCGGACGACGATCCGCGGCTCAGCCCGAGACCGTTGCAGCCGATCGCCTCGTAGAGACCGTCGTCGCGCTTGCCGAACAGCGCGCCGTTGTTCGCGGACAGGCACAGCGGCCCGCCCCACGTATATTCGAGTTCGACGCCACCGAGCATCGGGAAGCGGCGCTCGAACGAGCGCTGATGCAGATGCCGCGCCTTCGCGAGATCCGCAGGCGACACCCTCACGTCCGGCCTGAACGCGAAATGGTTGCGCACGCAAATGCGATTGGTGATCAGGCGCCGCACCGTCGTGCCCATCGGATCGGCCGGAATCACCGCCCACGACCGCGTTCCGCCGAGCTTCGCGACTTCGTCGGCATGCATCTGCCGCGTGAGCGACGCGAACGTATAGACGGGCAGCAATCCGTTCGAATGGATGCCGAAGGTCGCTGCGTACGCATTCGTGCACAGGATGACCTGCTTTGCGACGAGGGTGCCGCCGGCGAAATGCAGCGCGCGCGTGTCGCCGCGCGGCTCGATCCGCGTGACCGGGCTGAGCTCGTACACCGTCACGTTGTCCGGCTGCGTGGCCGCGAGGCCGCGCATCAGCGCGGCCGGCTGCGCCGTGCTGCAGCCCGGCGTGAACAGCGCGCCCGTGTAGAAGTCGGTGCCGGTCACGGCCCGGATGGCCGGCTGGTCGAGCCACTCGAACGCTTCGCCGATGCGCGACAGGCCGTCCGCGAAATGCGCGAGCGCCGCGGCGCCCTTCCTGTTGACCGACGCGTGGAATTTGCCGTCGTCGCGCCAGTCGCAATCGATGCCGAAGCGCCGCACGATGTCGCGCACATAGTCGATGCCGTGGCGCTGGAACCGCACGTCGGCGCGGTCCTCGTCGATGCTGCGCGAGTAGCTTTCGCTGCTGATGTCGTGCGGCAGGTCGACGAAGAATCCGGAATTGCGCCCGGCGGTCGTGCGGCCGATCCGGTCGGCCTCCACGAGCGCGATCGACGCGCCGGGCGCGAGCTCCGCGAGCCGGCGCGCCGCGCACAGCCCCGTGATGCCGCCGCCGACGACGACCCAGTCGAACCGGCCGTCGGACGTGACGGTGCGCGCGTCCGGTGCGGGCGGCAGGCTCTCCCACCAGCCGTTCATACCGTCCGGCGCCGGAAACCGCGCGAATTCCAGATTCGAACGCATGATGAATTACCGGCCGTTGCGCAGCAGCGGCTTCACGAGCTTCGCGAACGCGTCGCGCTCGTCGCCCGACAGCGCGCCAAGCGGGGCGCGTGCGACTCCGACCGGCAAACCGGCGAGCTCGCACCCGTAACGCACGTACTGAATGAACTTGCCGCTGCGCTCGAGCAGTTCGAGCACCGGCAGCAATTGCGTCATCAGCTTGCGGCCGGTCGCGAAATCGCCGCGCGTGACGCACGCATCGAACAGGTCGGTGTGTGCTTCCGGCAGGAAATTCGACGCGCCGCCGACCCAGCTGCGCGCGCCCCATGCGAAGAACTCGAGCGCCTGGTCGTCCATGCCGCAACTCAGCACGAGCCGGCCGCTGAAATGCGTGGACAGGTGATGCAGATGCGCGATGTCGCCGGTGCTCTCTTTCATCGCGACGAAATTCTCGCGCCCGAGCAGCGTCTCGAGAATCCCGTCACCGATTTCGGTGCCGGTGCGGGCCGGAAAGTTGTACAGCATGATCGGCATGTCGAGCGCGTCGTCGATCGTGAGCAGGTGCGCGAGCAGTTCCTGCTGCGTCGGCTGCGCGTAGTACGGCGCCGCCACGAGCAGCGCATCCAGCCCCGCACGTTTCGCTTCGCGGCCGAGGCGCAGCACTTCCTTCGTCGTCGTCGCGTTGATGCCCGCGGTCAGGAACGTCTTGCCGCCGGCAGCAGCCGCGACCGTGTCGAACGTGCGCACGCGCTCGTCGAAGCTCAACGCATAGTATTCGCCCGTCGTGCCGCCGATGCCGAGGCCGGACACGCGGCCGGCGAGATCGGCCGCATGCCGGCCCAGCAGTGCGTGATCGATTTCGCCGTCCGCGTCGAACGGGGTGACCAGCGGTGTGTGTACGCCCTCGAAGCTCATTTCAATTCCTCATTCAGGTGAGTGGGTGCCCGGTTCCCGTCGCCACGCAGGAGCCGGCACTGGACAAGACGTCGGCGCGCGCCACGCGTGTTCCGCGCAGCCACGCCGATCGATTCGTCATGCGGTTCGAACCATGCGTCCGCCCGATCCGGTTCCGGCGATCACGCAAACGCCTCCGCGTGTGCGTAGATCGGAAACTGGGCGCACAGATCGCGCACGCGAGTCCGGACCGCGCGCTCGACGCCCTCGTCCCCGTCCGGATTGCGCTCGAGCGCCGCCAGGACCGCGAGGATCATGTCGCCGATCTGCTCGAACTGCGCGGGTCCGAAGCCGCGCGTCGTGCCGGCGGGCGTGCCGAGCCGGATCCCGGACGTGACGGTCGGGTTTTCCGTATCGAACGGAATTCCGTTCTTGTTGCAGGTGATGCCGGCACGCTCCAGCGCCTTCTCGGCCTGCATGCCGGTAATGCGCCGCGCGCGCAGGTCGACCAGCAGCAGGTGGTTGTCGGTGCCACCGGTAACGAGCGTCAGGCCGCCGGCCGCCAGCACCTGTGCGAGCGTTTGCGCGTTGCGCAGCATCTGGTCGATATAGCGCGCGAACTCCGGGCGCAGGGCTTCCGCGAAGGCCACCGCCTTGCCCGCGACGACGTGCATCAGCGGGCCGCCCTGCAGCCCCGGAAAGACGGCCGAGTTGATCTGCTTCGCGACGTCGGCGTGGTTCGTCAGGATGAAACCGCCGCGCGGGCCGCGCAGCGTCTTGTGCGTGGTCGACGTCACGACGTCGGCGAACGGCACCGGGTTCGGGTGGCGGCCGGCCGCGACGATGCCGGCGATATGCGCCATGTCGACCATCAGCTTCGCGTCGACGCTGTCCGCGATCTCGCGGAACGCGGCGAAGTCGAGCGCGCGCGGATACGCGGAATAGCCCGCGATGATCAGCTTCGGCCGATGGCGCTGCGCGAGCCGGCACACGTCGTCGTAATCGATGCGCAGCGTGTCCGGGCTCACGCCGTACTGCACCGCGTTGAACCACTTTCCCGACAGCGCGGGGCGCGCGCCATGCGTCAGGTGGCCGCCCGCATCGAGCGACATCCCCATCACCGTATCGCCCGGCTTGACGAGCGCGAGCATCACCGCGCCGTTGGCCTGCGCACCCGAGTGCGGCTGCACGTTCGCGTGGCTTGCGTCGAACAGCGCGCACGCGCGGTCGATCGCGAGCGCCTCGATCCGGTCGACATGGTCGCAACCGCCGTAGTACCGGCGCGCCGGATAGCCTTCCGCGTACTTGTTCGTCAACACGGTGCCCTGGGCTTCCAGCACCGCCGCGGACGCGATGTTTTCGGATGCGATCAGTTCGATCTGCGTCTGCTGGCGACGCAACTCCAACGCGATTTCAGATGCGATCACCGGATCGCGGCTCTGGAGCGTTTCGGAAAAAAAACGGGCGTTCTCGTTCACTTGGTGACTCCGCGACGCGATTCGTGACGTGCTGCGTGGATTCAATGCACCGCGCGCTACAAGGCCGGCGCCGTCGTGACGGCCCCAGGCCCGGGCCGCCGGCATCGGCCAGCGCGCGCGCGTAGCCTTACTGCTGCAGCCAGGCCTTCAGCTTCTCGGGATGGGTGTCGACGAACTTCTTCGCGGCGCTCGCGTAGTCGTTCGTGCTGTTGCCTTCGAACTCGATCGCCTCGACGTCGGCCAGCGTCAGCTTCAGGTGCTTGAAGAACACGTCGGCGCGCGGAAACTTGCCCGCGAACTTCTTCGACGCGAACGCGTGGATCTGCTCTTCACCGCCCAGCGTGCCCTTCGGATCCTTCAGGTAACGCATCTGCCACTTCTGGAACAGCCAGTGCGGGCTCCAGACCGTCGCGACGATCCACTGCTTCGACTGGTACGCGCGCGACACGCTGGCCAGCATCCCGGCCTCGCTCGACGCCTGGAGGGTGTAGCCGTCCAGGCTGTAGCCCTTGATCGTCCGCTCCGACGCCTGCATCAGGCCGCCGCCCGGTTCGATGCCCTGGATCGTGCCGTTCAGCTTGCTCTTGACTTCCGGCTTGTTCAGGTCGGCGATCGACGACAGCGCCGATTCCGGCACGTAGGTCGGCACGGCCCAGCCGTTCTTGCCGCCGGTGTAGATAATGCCCACGTCATCCAGGTCGTTCTTGTACTTCGCGTAGTACGCGCCGTGCGTGACCGGCAGCCAGCCGCCGACCATGATGTCGAGATCGCCGCGCGCGACGCCCTGATACTGGATGCCGATGTCGGCCTGCACGAACTGCACCGGCTGCTTGAGCTGCGTCTCGAGCACGTACTTCGCGACGTTGGCCACCGCGAGCACGTCCGCCCAGTTGGTGACCGCGATCTTGACCGGCTCCGCCGCCGACGCGGCACCCACACCTGCGCTGCAGGCGACTACCGTCGATAGGGCAAGTTTCGCCAGAAGCGACTTTAACGTATGGACATTCATCTAGTACTCCTTTTTAATCACGCGATTCTTTCGAAGATGAGGAACGCCTTCGATCGGCGTTTCCGGTCTCCACGCACTGCTACACCGGTTCCGCCGCGGCACCGTGGCCGCGGCGCTTCATCGTCCTTCGATGATCTTCGACTGCCGTATCCGTCAGGTCCGTGCCGCGCCGCGCGGCCCCGCGTTGCCGGCACGCGCGAGCGGCCTTTTCACCTTCTTCTTCGCCTTCACGCCGAAGCTCTCGGTCAGGCGATCCAGCACGATCGCGAGCAGCACGACGCCGAGCCCGCCTTCGAAGCCGATCCCGATGTCGAGACGCTGGATCCCGCTCAGTACGTATTCGCCGAGGCCGCCCGCGCCGATCATCGACGCGACCACCACCATCGACAGCGCCATCATGATCGTCTGGTTCACGCCGGCCATGATCGACGGCAATGCGTTCGGCAGCTGGATCTTCCACAGCAGCTGCCAGTCGGTGCTGCCGAACGAACGGCCGGCTTCGATCAGTTCCTCGCGGACCTGCCTGATGCCGAGCGTCGTCAGCCTCACGACGGGCGGCATCGCGAACACGATCGTCGCGATCACCGCCGGCACGCGTCCGAGCCCGAACAGGATCACGGCCGGGATCAGGTACACGAACGCGGGCATCGTCTGCATGAAGTCGAGCAGCGAGCGCAGGATCATGCCGATCCGGTTGTTGCGCGCCCCCCCAGATGCCGAGCGGCACACCGATCACGAGGCTGAAGAACGTCGCCGCGGTGACGAGCGCGAGGGTCGACACCGTCTGCGCCCACAGGCCCATGTAATGGATGACGAGCAGCGCGCAACCGACGAAGATCGAAAACACGACGCCCCGGCGCCACAGTGCGACGCCCACCAGGATCACGACCATCGCGATGAACGGCACGGCGGCGAGACCGTCCTCGAGCAGCTTCACGACCGCGCCGAGCCCCGCCGAGAACGTGTCGAAGCCCCCGCGGAAATGCAGAAACAGAAAGTTGACGACGTTCTCCGCGAACGTCCCGATCACCGACGAATTCATGCTGCCCTCCGTTGCATCATCTGCTTGAGTATCGTCCGGCAGGACACGACGCCCGCCAGTTGTCCCACTCGGTCCGTCACCGGCACGTCGTGCTGCTGCGTCAGCGCGATCGACGCGAGCCGATGCAGGTCCGTATCGATCGACACCGCGTTGAAGTCGTTCAGGAACGCGTCGCGAATCGGCTTCGCGCCGGATCGGTGCAGCGTGGTGGGCGTGACGCAGCCAAGGTAACGGCCGGATTCGTCGCACACGTAGCCGCATTCCGCGCCGCTGTCGATCAGCTGGTTCAGATAGCGGTCGGACGGCGTGAGCGCATCGCAGCGAAGCAGCCCGCGCCCGACCGGCGTCATCATGCTCGACGCCTTCAGGAAGCGCGACACGTCGACGTTGCGGAAGAAGTCCTGCACGTACGCGTCGGCCGGCGTCTGGATCAGTTCGGCGGGCGTGCCGACCTGGATCAGGCAACCGTCCTTCATGATGCCGATGCGGCCGCCGATCTTGATGGCTTCCTCGATATCGTGGGAGATGAACACGATCGTGCGCTGCTCTTCTTTCTGCAGGCGCAGCAGCTCGTTCTGCATTTCGAAGCGGATCAGCGGATCGAGCGCGGAGAATGCCTCGTCCATCAGCAGCACCGACGGATTCACCGCCAGTGCGCGGGCGAGGCCCACACGCTGCTGCATGCCGCCGGACAACTCGCTCGGCAGCAGTTTTTCGTACGAGCCGAGGCCGACGCGCTCCAGCGCCGCGCGCGCGAGCTCGTAGCGCTGCGCCTTCCTGATCCCCGCGACTTCGAGCCCGTACGCGATGTTGTCGAGCACGGTGCGGTTCGGCAGCAGCGCGAACGACTGGAACACCATCGCCATCTTCTGGCGCCGGACGTCGCGCAGTTCCGGCGTCGACATCGGTGCGATGTCGCGGCCTTCGAGCACGACCTGCCCGGCCGTTGGCTCGATCAGCCGGTTCAGCAATCGGACGAGCGTCGATTTCCCCGAACCCGACAGCCCCATGATCACGAAGATCTCGCCGGCGCGCACGCTCAGGCTCACGTCGTTGACCGCGACCATGTTGCCGGTTTCCGCGAAGATCTCGTTGCGGCCGACGCCGCGCTTCATCATCTCGATCGCACGCTCGGGTTTCGGACCGAAAATCTTCGACAGGTGCTTGACGGTCAGGATGTCCGTTCCGGTCGCGATACTCGACCGTGCAATCGACGGCGCATCGCCGGCGTGGATTGCTCCGGGGGGAAGTACGTCGCCCGGCGCAAACGTCATATTTGGAGCCATTCTGTCATCCCGACTGACTGGTAAGGAAAGCCGTGAACTTCGTCCGAGTCGTCATCGATCGCCCCCATGGCGTAGGCACGATGCCGCTCCTGCGTGGTTGACGGCGCTGATGCAGTGAATGCAGCGTATCAATCCAATTTCGTCGCTCCAGATACATTTTCTGTGCGCTTTTCCATACCTTTGGTAATGCATCGTTTCGGGGCGAAAAGGCGTGATCGCCGCAAAACGGTGCGAAATAGGCGAAACGCAATGCCGGCGCGGCTGTGCTGTATTTTGCGGGGGCGGCGGCCCGGCGGCGCGTACAGCGCGCGCAAGCGTCCGCTAGGGGAAAATCCCGACGCGGGGATTTAAGGGAAACTACCGAGAAATCAGGCCAGCGACTTCGCGAGCTGCTTTGGACCATTCGTACGCGACGAACGGCCCGCTACCCCCATATCAGGGTGCCGGCGGCGGTCGATCGACAGCGCGCAGACCGAACCGCAACCGCGGCACGCAGATGGCGGCCAATGCCAAGCCCGTCACGCTTTTTCGCTGCCCGCACCGACAGGTTTCTGCCTAGACTTTCGCTGATCGGCCCACATCGCTCAGGGAGCAGCAAGCAGCATGCATGAACGTCCGAAGCCCATCGCGGATTTCGTCCGGATCGCCGGCGAACTGTTCCAGTCGGAAAGGCTGCCCGCCGCCGCGCGCGCGTTCGCGCCGCACGTCTTCGCACGATTGCAGCAGCCGTCGGACAACGGCGTGCGCAACGCAGTGCGCTACCCCGCATGCGAATGGCTTGGCCCGGCGCTCCAGGCCGTCGCACGCGTGAACCCGACGTTCGCCGCCGTCGCGCGGCTGATCGTGTCGCTGGAGCCGGTCGTCGGCTGGACGCGCCGTACATCAGGAAAGGACGGTAGCCCGAACTACATCGAAGGGCACGTGAACGGAATGATCTGCGGGCCCGGCGGCGCCGAAAGCCGCGACGACATTCAACTCGGCTTCTCGCTGATGATGCCCGGCGTGCGTTACCCCGATCACGGCCACGCGCCGGAGGAGGCCTACGTGCTGATGACCGCCGGCGAATTCCGGCAGCAGAACGGCGATTGGTTCGATCCCGGGATCGGCGGCGGCATCCACAACCCGCCCGGCGCGCTGCATGCGATGCGCTCCGGCGACGCGCCGCTCCTCGCGATCTGGTGCCTGCTGAATTGAACCGTCGATCGTCGCGATCAGAACGACGTTCGAATGCCAGCCGTCACCGCCCATGGGTCGAACCCCGGCGTCACCGTCGCCGCCGGGGTGTTCAGCAGCGCGAATCCTTGTGTCGAATGACCGTTGTTCAGGATCGTCGTCGCGAAGCCATACAACTGCGTGCGCTTCGACAGGTAGTACACGTAGCCGACATCACAAGCGATCGCACGCGCATCGCCATTCTCGATACGCCGCGACACGCCGACGTTGATGTCGCCGAACCCGACGCGCACGCGCGCGTTGAGCAACGCGGCGGACGCGAACCATCCGGTGCCGTCGGTACGCTTCGAATACACGTAATTCCCGCCCACCACCATGCGACCGAAATCGTAGGCGGCGGTCAGTACATGCGTGAGCTGCGACGACGCGTCGGATGCCGTCGCGCTCGCATAGTACTGGTAGCGGTTGAAGCCATAGCCGACCAGCACGCCGTTCTTCGCGTACTGGAGGTTCGCGCCGACGTTGCGCGCGTTCAGCGTCTGCCCCGCAGGGTCCTGCGCGCCGAACGAATAACCGATCTCGCTCGACCAGCCCCCGAGCGCTTCCGGCGTCCGGTAGCGCACCGCGTTCCGGTAGAACCCGCCGGTGCCGCTCGAACCGAGCGTCGTCGTGTGTTCGAGCGACATGATCGCGGCTGGATTCGCGAGCCCGTACGTGCCGACGTCGGACGCGAGAAACACCCAGTAGATCGGCAGGTACAGATAGCCGGCGTCGACGCTGCCGAACGGCCCCGACAACCCGACCGATGCGCCGCGATTGAACTCCGTCGCGCCGCCCCCCATCCCCGAGTAGAGATTGAAGCCCGTCTCGAGCCGGAAGTTCGCGCGATAGCCGCCGCCGAGATCTTCCTTGCCGAGCAGCCCGAAGCGCGACGCCTGCAGGTTGCCGCTGGCCGCCGACGCGGTCGTTCCGGTCGTGCTGTTGAAGCGGCCGTACTGCACAGCTGCATCGACGATGCCGTACATGACCAGCGTCGACTGCGCGTGCCCGGTGTGGCTGGCGCAGGCGAGCGCGACCGCACCGGCCGTGCGCAGCCCGGTTTTCAGCCGGGGCGTGAAGCGAAGGCGCCAGCGCAATGCGGCGGCGCGGCGAACGGGACGGATGGCGGCGGTACGGGAAGCGAGTCGGTTCATGACAGCGGCTCTGCGAGCGAGTGGAGTATCGAGTCAGCGGGTGAAGGAAACCGGGTGTGCAATGTCGGCGACCTGGATCGCACGCGGAATGACGTTCGCTCGACGGAACGTATCCGCAACGCGTTGCTGCGCGCCGAGCACGGTCGAATCGACGGGCAGCAGCCCGAATGCGGATCGTGCGAGATAGCGCTCGACGACGGGCTGCGGCACGCCGATCTCGCGAGCAATCAACTGTGCGGCGTCGCTGCGATGAGCGGCCGTCCACGCGTCGCCGCGCGCGACCGCCGACAGCACGTCCGACAGCACCTCGGGGTGGGCCTTCGCGAAATCCGGCGCACCGAGAAAGAAGCTGTACGGCTGCACGATGCCCGACGCATAGTCGGCGATCGTGCGCACGCCGAGCGTCTGCTGGACGACCGCGAGATACGGATCCCAGATGACCCACGCGTCGACCTTGCCGCCTTCGAAGGCCGCGCGTGCGTCGGCGGGCGACAAAAAGGCGGGTTTGATGTCCGCATAGGTGAGGCCGGCTTTTTCGAGCGCGGCGACGATCAGGTAGTTCGAACTCGACCCGCGGGCGAATGCCACCGTCCGCCCCTTCAGGTCGGCGACCGATTTGAGCGGCGAGCCGTCGAGCACGATGATGGCCTCGTTGTGCGGGCCGGCGGGTTCGGCCGCCAGGTAGACGATCCGGCTGCCCGCCGCCTGCGCGAAGATCGGCGGCGGCGAGCCCGTATAGCCGAGATCGATCGAGCCGGCATTCATCGCCTCGAGTAGCGGCGGGCCGGCCGGGAATTCGGTCCATGCGACGTCGAAGCCGCGCGCGGCGAGCGGCTTGTCGAGCGAGCGCTGCGCCTTCAGCAGCGTGAGCGGCGTGCCCTTCTGGTAGCCGATGCGCAGCGTGCGGCCGGTGTCGGCACGCGCGCCGCCGGCGAATGGTCCAGCGAATGCAGCCACGGTTGCGGCCTGTGCGGTGCGGAGAAACGAACGTCGGGAAAATTTCATGATCGGAGATTCCTTATCGGATGGATTCGACGGGACGCATGGGTGCGCTACGCCCGCACCGGTCGCTGCAACCCCAGATGCTCGCGCAACGTGCGGCCGGTGTAGGCCGTGCGGAACAGCCCGCGCCGCTGCAACTCGGGCACGACGAGCGAACAGAACGCTTCGAGGCCGCCCGGGAGTTCGGCCGGCATCACGTTGAAGCCGTCGGCCGCGTCGCGCTCGAACCACGACTGCATCAGGTCGGCCACGGTCGTCGCACTGCCGACCACCGTCACGTGCCCGCGTCCGGCCGCGATGCGCAGCACCAGTTCGCGGATCGTCAGGCGCTCGTCGCCGGCCAGCGCGCTCAGGAGCGCCTGGCGGCTGCGCTGGCCGCTGTCCGTGAGCGGCAAGTCGGGCAACGGACCGTCGAGCGGATAGCCGGACAGGTCGAAGTTGCCGAGCATCCGCGCCAGCATCGCGACGCCCGCGACCGGATCGACGAGCGCCTGCAGCGCATCGAAGCGCTCGCGCGCCTCGTCGTCGGTACGCGCGACGACGACCGACAGGCCCGGCATGATCTTCACGTCGCCCGGCGCGCGGCCCGCGGCAACCGCACGCGCCTTCATGTCGCGGTAGAACGCCTGCGCGGCATCCAGCCGTGCGTGCGCGGTGAACACGACGTCGGCCGTCTGCGCGGCGAGGTCGCGCCCCGCCTCCGACGAGCCCGCCTGCACGACGACGGGCCATCCCTGCACCGGACGCGGCACGTTGAGCGGGCCCGCCACGGAGAAATGCGGGCCGCGATGATCGAGCACGCGCAGCGTGGACGCGTCGTAGTACACGCCGCTCGCCTTGTCGCGCACGAAGCTGTCGTCGGCCCAGCTGTCCCACAGGCCCGTCACGACGCGATGGAATTCCCGGGCGCGCGCATAGCGCTCGTCGTGACCGACGTGTTCGGCGCGGCCGAAGTTGCGCGCCTCCGCCGCGTTGTCGGACGTCACGAGATTCCAGCCGGCCCGCCCGCCGCTGATGTGGTCGAGCGACGCAAACTTGCGCGCGATGTGATACGGCTCGTTGTAGGTCGTCGTCGCCGTGGCGATCAGGCCGATGCGCTCCGTGACCGCCGCGAGCGCAGGCAGCAGCGTCAGCGGATCGAGCCGGTCGGAACGGGCCGATCGCGCGGCGCCGTCGCCCACGTTCGCGGCGACGCTGTCCGCGACGAAGATCGCGTCGAAGCACGCGCGTTCCGCCGTGCTCGCCAGCGCCGCATACCCACGAAAATCCGTGCCGTCATCGGCCTGCACGTCCGGATGCCGCCACGCGGCCGCATGATGTCCGGTCTCCATCAGAAAGGCCCCAAGATGCATGAGGCGGGAAGCTGTCGTCATCCGATATCCTGTCGCGAAAGCAGCGCCTCACCACCGGGCCGTGCATCGTTTCGTGCTGGCGACCACGTTTGGTTAGCGCTAACATTGGCAGGCAGTTTCCCGTGGCGAATGAGCCGCGTCAAATAACGAAATCAGCGGAACATATGTCCGATTCGACTAAAAGCGATGCGCGTCCCCGCCGCACGTCGGGACGCCTGACCCTGCGCGACGTGGCCGAGCACGTCGGCGTGTCGCAGATCAGCGTGTCGCGCTATTTCCAGGATCCGGCGCGGCTGTCCGCGCCGCTGCGCGAGCGGATCGCCGATGCGGTCGCTGAACTCGGCTACGTGCCGAATCTCGTCGCCGGCGGCCTCGCTTCGGCGCGCAGCCGTGTCATCGGCATGGTCATTCCGAACATCTCGGGGCCCATCTTTGCGAACACGATCCAGAGCTTCAGCGACGAGGTCACCGCACACGGTTACCAGTTGCTGCTCGCATCGAGCTATTTCTCGACGGATCTCGAGGAGAACGCGGTGCGTGGATTGCTCGGGTGGTCGCCGGCGGCACTCGTGCTCACGTCGCACTTCCATTCCCCGGGCACCGAGGAACTGATCGAGCAGACGCAGGTGCCCGTGCTCGAAACGTGGGACTTCCAGCCGCGGCGCAAACCGCTGCAGATCGGCTTCGTGCACCAGGAAGCCGGACGCATCGCGGCGCGTCATCTGGTGGAACGCGGCTATCAACGCATCGCGTTCGTGCTGAACAGCGCGGCGGGCGACGCAAGCGCGCGCGAGCGGTGCGATGGCTATACCGAGATCATGCGCGAGCATGGGCGTCAGCCGATCGTGTTTGCACCGACCGAAGCGCAGCCGATGCACGCGGGACGCGAGGCGCTGCTCGCGCTGTGTTCGGCCCGCCGCACGGCCGACGCGATCATCTTCGCGAACGACAACCTCGCGTTCGGTGCGCTGCTGTCCGCGCCCGGCACGGGCATTCGCGTGCCGGAGCAATGCGCGATCGTCGGCTTCGGCGACTATCCGATGGCGGAAATGCTGACGCCGGGCCTGACGACCGTGCGGCCGCCCGCGCGTGAAATCGGCGTCACGGCGGCCGCGCGGATCTTCCAGCTTCTGCAGGAGGATCCGCCGGCGTTCGAGACGCTTCGCAAAGGCCAGCGACCGATGTCGTGCGAACTGATTATCCGGGCGAGCAGTTAACGGCCGAAGGCAACGAACCGGCTTTCAAGTTCAGCGAACGTAGACCCAAAGGCGTCATCGCGCCTTCATCGGTCACGGCGGCGCGCGTACGCGGCGCTCGGCGTTGCCCCGGCCCGATGGCGCCGTGCACGCGTGCTGCGTGCGGTCGCCCTAATGCGCAGTGCGCCGCAACATCGTCGTGTCGTAACCGAGCGCCCGCACCCGTTCGACGAGCGCCGCGGCCTGTTCAGCGGAAGGCTTCGCGTCGCGCGTCAGGATCCACAGGAACCGCCCCGACGGTTCACCGACGATCGACCATGCGTAGTCGTCGGCGCGATCGAGCACCCAGTAATCGCCGAAGAAGAACGGCCCGAAGAACGACACCTTCAGCTTCGCGCCGCCGCTGTCGGCCACGATCTTCGCGCGCCCGTCGGCGCTTCGCGCGCGGCCGTCCGGCCCGCCTTCGCGGCAGGTATTGCGCACGCCGACGAGACCGTCGTCCCGCTTCGCATACTCGGCCGTCACGCCGTCGCATCCGCGCTCGAAGCGGTTTTCATACCGCGCGAACTCGTACCATCTGCCGACGTAGCGATCGAGATCGACGGATTTCGCGGGTTGCGGAACGTGTGCATTCCCGCTGGGCCCGCCGGCAAGGCCTGCACATCCCGCCAGCACCAGGGCGGCGCCCGCCACGATCACGCCTGCCGCCCACAGCGGTCGGCCCACGATACTTCGCTTCATTGAATCACGCTCCAGACACGAAACCCGGTCATTGTGCACTCAACCGACGGTAGTCGGCCGCATTCGCCGCACGTTGCGGCTGCCTGCATCCGCGCGGACGCGTCGCTCGTATCTGGTTGAGGAGATCACAGCGGGCGCCGCGCTGCACAACGTGCAGCGGGCGCGCCGCCGATCGTTCGATCACATGCATCCGAGAGTGCTATATTTCGCTCGACATTCACAGCATGGCGGTCCGCGCCATCCACTTCGCATGAGCGACACGCCAAGCGGTGCCAGCGGCTTCGATCAGTCAGCCCCTTCGCGCGACCCCGATGCGGATCTCGCGCGCCGAGAACATCTGAACCGGGTGATGCTTCAGGCAGCAACCGGCGACCAGGCGGCTTTCGCGGAGCTGTATCAGCTGAGCGCATCGCGGGTATTCGGGACAATCGTGCGCATGCTTCACGATCACGGCGAAGCCGAGGATCTGCTCCAGGAGGTCTACACCACCGCATGGCGGCGCATCGATACGTTCGACCCGACGCGCGGCGGCGCGATGACGTGGTTGATCACGCTGGCACGCAACAAGACGATCGACCGCTTGCGGCAGCATCGCGACGCGCAACTCGACGACGAACAGGCGCTGGCGCTGCCCGCCGAAGATCCGACGCCCGCCGCGCTGGCGGAGGCCTCGCAGGAGCGCCTGCGCCTCGAGCGCTGCCTCGCGCAACTCGATCCGCAGCAGGGCCGCGCGGTGCGCGAGGCCTTCTTCAGCGGCGCGACCTACAGTGAGCTGGCAGCGCGACTGCGTGTGCCGCTCGGAACCATGAAGAGCTGGATCCGGCGCAGCCTGATGCAGCTGAAGGTGTGTCTGGAGCAATGAATACGCCGGCCGATCACGATCCCGAATTGCGCTGCGCCGAATACGCCCTCGGCGTGCTCGACGCAGACGCGCGCCGCGAGCTGGAGCAGTCCGCCGCTCGCGACCCGGCGTTGCAAGCCACGCTCGAGCGCTGGCAGCGCCGCCTCGCCCCGCTCGCGGACGACATCACGCCCGTCGACCCGCCCGCGCGAACCTGGACGAGGATCCAGCACCAACTGGGCTTCATCCCGCCGCCGCGCCCACGCAGCGCGGCGCCATCCGCCGGATGGTGGGACAGCCTGCGACTGTGGCGCTGGGTCGGCATGGGCGCGAGCGTGGCGGCGCTCGGGCTGCTCGCGGTCAACGTGCTCCGGGTGGGCGAAGCGCCGCCGCGCCCCGCTGCCGAGGACAGCCACTACATGGCAGCCACGCTGGCACAAACGGATGGCGTCGCACGGTGGACCGCCACGGTCGACTTGCGGCGTGCCCGGATGGTCGTGGTGCCCGCGAACACGCCAGCCGTCGCCGCGGACCGCTCGACGGAGCTCTGGCTGATTCCGCCGAATGCGAAACCAATCTCGCTCGGCGTATTCGCATCGAACGCACCGGCGTCGATGACGCTGCCGCCGGCGATCGTCGCGCAACTCGATGCACGCGCAGTGCTCGCCGTCTCGCTCGAGCCCCACGGCGGCTCGCCGAGCGGCCAACCCACCGGGCCGGTGCTCGCTACCGGCGCGATGCACACCACTTGACGCGCGCAACGCGCGCTCGACCCGTAAACGTCAAGCGCGGCGGCGGGCCGCCCGCTGCCGTCTCGCTCGACGGGATCACGCCGCATCTCGTCGCATCCGTCTGCATCCGTTCGGTCGCCGGCTCCGTATAAGGGGATATCGCGCCCCCGGAGCCCGTATGCCCGCCGTCGTCGTTGCCGTCCTCGCCTTCGTCGGACTGATCCTGTCCTTCACGGCGGTATGGATTGCCCAATTGCATTCCCGGAACGCCGGGATGATCGATCCGGTCTGGGCCGCGACGCTCGGCGGCGTCGCCGTGTTCGTCGCCGCGCTGGCGACCGGCCCGGAACTGAATCGTGCGCTCGTCGCCGCGGGTGGCGGCATCTGGGGGCTGCGACTCGCGCGGCACCTGTGGCGGCGCAATCGCGGGCAGCCGGAGGACCCGCGCTATCGACAGTTCCGCCTGCAGTGGGGCGACGCCGCGCCGCGCAACATGTTCTGGCTGTTCCAGTTGCAGGCGCTGATCTCGATGCTGCTGTCGATCGCGTTCTTCATCCCCGCCTACAGCGCGGCAGCCCCGTCCCGGTTCGCGATTGCCGCGGCAGTCGCGATCTGGATCGCCGCCGTCGCCGGAGAGACGGCCTCCGACCGGCAACTCAAGCGGTTCCTCGCGGATCCCGACCACGGCGGCCAGGTCTGTCGGGCCGGCTGGTGGCGCTATTCGCGGCACCCCAACTATTTTTTCGAGTGCGTGCACTGGCTCGCCTACACGGCCCTGTCGATCGGCATGCCGTGGGGCTGGCTGACGCTGTTCCCGCCCGTCCTGATGGCATGGCTGCTGCTCAAGGTCTCCGGCTTGCCGCTGCTCGAAGCGCGTCTGGTGCAAAGCCGGCCGGGCTACCGCGAGTACATGCGCACGACCAGCGCCATCGTTCCGTGGCCTCCGAGGCCGGCGCCCGGCCCTTCCCCCACTCGATCCGATCACCCTGAAGACCGGAGCACGCGATCATGACCGCTACCACCTCGCAACCGTCGCCGGCCTCGGCGGCGGCACCCCACGACACCTGGCTGATCCGCTGCTGCGAGCGCGGCTGGCTGCCGGACCGGCTGATCCGGGCCGGCATGCGCTCGCTCATGCGGCAACGCCTGCGCGCCGAACACGCGGATGACGGCGAACAGCGCGCGGCGGCCCACGACACGCTGGTGCGCGAGCTAAGCGCGAGCCCGATCGCAATCGAGACGCTCGCGGCGAACACGCAGCATTACGAAGTGCCCGGCAGCTTCTTCGAGGCCCATCTCGGCCCGCGGCTCAAATATTCGTGCGGCTATTACCCGCGTGGCGACGAAACGCTTTCGCAGGCAGAGGAGGCCATGCTGGCGTTGTACGCGCAGCGCGCGAGGCTGGCGGACGGCCAGCGCATTCTCGACCTCGGATGCGGCTGGGGTTCGCTGTCGCTCTGGCTCGCCGAGCGGTATCCGGCGGCGCGGATCGTCGGCCTGTCGAATTCGCACGGTCAACGCCACTTCATCGAGCGATGCGCGGCGCAGCGCGGGCTGACGAATCTGCGCATCGTGACCGGCAACGTGGTGGAGTTCGACTTCGATCCCGCGGACGCCGGTTTCGACCGCGTGCTCTCGATCGAGATGTTCGAGCACATGAAGAACTACGGGCAACTGCTCGCCAAAATCGCGCGCTGGATGCACGACGACGGCAAGCTCTTCGTGCACATCTTCGCGCACAAGCTGCTCGCCTATCACTTCGCGGTGCGCGACGACACCGACTGGATGTCGCGCCATTTCTTCACGGGCGGGACGATGCCGTCGGCCGACCTGCTGCTGCGGTTCCAGGACGACGTGCGCATCGCCCGCCAATGGTGGCTCGACGGGACGCACTACGCCCGCACGGCCAATCAGTGGCTCGCGTCGCTCGATGCGGCGCGCGACCGGATCATGCCGATTTTCGAGACGGTCTACGGCGCCGACGCCCGCCTCTGGTTCCAGCGCTGGCGGATGTTCTACATGGCGGTCGCCGAGCTGTTCGGCTATGCCGACGGGCAGGAATGGGGCGTCGCCCACTATCTGTTCGACAAGCGCCGGGGGCTCGCATGAGGGCCGCGATCGCGCATCGGGTTCTCCGCCGCGTCGCCGTCGCCGCCACGGTCGTGACGGCGCTCGCGATGGGGGCCGCCGGGTGCTCGGGCGGCCCGCCGAACCCGAATCCGCGCGCCGCCGTTCCGTTGTCGACCGTACCCGTCGACTTGCCGCGCTACATGGGCCGCTGGTACGTGATCGCGAACATCCCGTATTTCGCGGAACGCGACTACGTCGGCAGCCGGGCCGAGTGGCGCCTGCGCGATGACGGCCGGATCGACGACGCATTCGTCGGCCGCAAGGGCGGCTTCGACCAGCCCGAGAAGCGCTATCGGTTCGTCGACGCCGTGAAGCCCGGCAGCGGCGGCGGCGAATGGCGCGTGCGGCTGTTCTGGCCGGTGTATGTCACGCAACTGACGCTCTACGTCGACCCCGACTACCGGTACACGATCCTCGGCTACCCGGGCAAGACGCTCGGCTGGATCTTCTCGCGCGAGCCGACGATGGACGACGCCACCTATCGCGCGCTGCTCGCCCGGCTCGATGCGATGGGTTACGACACGTCGCGCTTCAGGCGGGTGCCGCAAACCCCGGACCAGCTCGGCAAGCCGGGCTTCGCGTCGCCCGGCGATCGCGAATGACCACCGCGCCTGCATCCGCCGCGCGCGGTGCGTCGTATATGAGCACATGTGATGCCAGAACCTGCACTTGTGACTGACGGAGACCCTTCGCGATGCACCCGGAACTTTCAATGTCGCGGCCCGGCCGGCGGATCGCCGTCGTCGGCGCCGGCATCGCGGGCCTGGCCAGCGCGTACTTGCTGGCCCGCCGTCACCGCGTGACGCTGTTCGAGGCCGCCGACTATCTCGGCGGTCACACGCACACGGTCGACGTCGACCTCGACGGCGCGCGCCACCCCGTCGACACGGGCTTCCTGGTGTTCAACGACCGGACCTATCCGAACCTGATCGCGCTGTTCGACGAACTGGGCGTGGCCGCCCATTCGACCGACATGTCGTTTTCGGTTTCGGTCGACGGCGGCCGGCTCGAATGGGCCGGCAGCAACCTGAACACGGTGTTCGCGCAACGCCGCAACCTGTTCTCGCCGACCTTTCTCGGGATGTTGCGCGACATCCTGCGCTTCAACGCGTCCGCGCACGATCACCTCGAATCGGCGAACCGGCAGCGCCTTTCGGTCGGGGAACTGCTCACGGCCGGCGGCTACGGCGCATCGTTCCAGCATCACTACCTGCTGCCGATGGCGGCCGCGATCTGGTCGAGCGCAGCCAACGACATCCTGCGGTTTCCGGCGGCGACGTTCCTGCGCTTCTGCCTGAATCACGCGTTGTTGCAGGTCAACAACCGGCCGACCTGGCGCACCGTCGCGGGCGGCGCGCGGCAGTACGTCGAGCGCATCGCCGCGACGCTCGACGACGTGCGCGTGAATACGCCGGTGCGCGCGATACGGCGCGACGACGCGGGCGTGACGGTGGCGACCGATACAGCCGGTCACGAGCGTTTCGACGCGGTGGTGCTCGCGTGCCATGCACCGACCAGCCTGCGGCTGCTCGCGGATGCCAGCAAGGCCGAGCGCGACGTGCTCGGCGCCGTGCGCTACCAGCACAACGTCGCGGTGCTTCATACCGATACGGCGTTGCTGCCGCGCCGGCGGCGCGTGTGGTCGGCGTGGAACTACCTGGGCGGCCGGCCGAGGCGCACGGGCGGCGAATCGCCCGTGTGCGTGAGCTACCTACTCAACCAGTTGCAGCCGCTGCCGTTCCGCTCGCCGGTCGTCGTCACGCTGAATCCGGTCGACGAGCCCGCGCCCGACACCCTGCTCGGCCGCTACGATTACGCGCACCCGCTGCTCGACCTCGCGGCCGTGGATGCGCAGCATCGCCTGCCGATGCTGCAGGGGCGGCGCAATACGTGGTTTGCGGGAGCGTGGACAGGCTACGGGTTCCATGAGGATGGACTGAAATCGGCGTTGCGCGTCGCCCGCAGCTTCGGCGTCGCGCCGTCCTGGGCGCGCCCATGAACGCGCCCTTTGCCCGCGACGGCACGGCCGCCCGGCTGCTCGTCGGCACCGTGATGCATGAACGGCTGCGGCCGGTGCGCCATGCGTTCGCGTATCCGATGTTCCAGGTCTGCTGCGACGTCGAGCGGCTGGACGAGATCGACGCGGGCTGGTTCGGCATCGATCGCTGGGCCCCGCTCGGGCTCGCTTCCCGCGACTACGGCCCGCGCGACGGCCGTGCGCTCGGCCCGTGGATGCGCGAGGTCCTCGCGCACGCCGGCATTCCCGCCGACGGCCCGATCTGGCTGCAGACGATCCCGCGCACCTTCGGCTACGCATTCAATCCGGTGAGCTTCTGGTACTGCTACGACCGCGCGGGCCGGCTGCGCGCGCTGTACGCCGATGTGCGCAATACGTTCGGTGCGCACCACGGCTACCTGCTGAGTGCGATGGGTCACGCGCCGATCGACGCCGACACCGTGCTGGTCTGCCGCAAGACGTTTCATGTCTCGCCGTTTTGCGACATCGTCGGCGATTACGCGTTTCGCGTGCGTCAGTGCGGCGACCATCTGAGCGTGGCGATCGACTATCGCGACGACGACGGTCTGCTGCTGCGCACGGCAATCGGCATGCGGTCCGCGCCGCTGACGGCGGCACGCGCATGGCGCGCGCTGGCCCGACAGCCGCTGAACGCGATCAACGTCGTCATTCGCATTCATTGGCAAGCGCTGCGGCTGTGGCTCGCGCGCGTGCCGTTCCACGGCAAGACGCCCCCCGGCCGTTCCGCCGCTGCCGATTTGCCATTGTCCCGTTCGCCGGGCGCGTCGCCACGCGGCCGCTCGGCGATGTCCGATCACGAGGCTCGACCATGACCTTGCTGCGCCTGCTGTCTTCCGCCTCGCAACCGGCGATGCCGCTCTCGGCCCGGATGTTCATCGCGCTGCTCCGGCAAATCCACGACGGTCACCTGACGCTCGTGACGCCCGAAGGCGCGCAGCATGTGTTCGGCGATCCGCACCGCCAGCCGGCCGCGACGCTGCAGGTGCGCGACTGGCGGGCATGCCGTGCGATCCTGCGCGCGGGCGACATCGGATTCGCGGAAGCGTATCGCGCCGGCTGGATCGACACGCCCGAGCTCGTCGCGCTGCTGCGCCTCGCGATCCGCAACCAGCCGGTGATCGCGAAGACCGTGACCGGCGGCCGACTGGCACGCCTCTGGTACGCGCTGCGTCACCGGCTGAGGATGAATACGCGGGCCGGCAGCCGCCGCAACATCCACGCGCACTACGATCTCGGCAACGACTTTTACGGATTGTGGCTCGACGACACGTGGACGTATTCGAGCGCCTGCTTCGACGGCGACGCGCAGCGTTCGCTCGCCGACGCGCAAACGGCCAAGTATCAGCGCATCGTCGATTCGCTCGGCCTGCGCGCCGGCATGCACGTGCTCGAGATCGGCTGCGGCTGGGGCGGGTTCGCCGCGCACGCCGCACGGCAAGGCATCCGCGTGCATGGCGTCACCGTCTCGCAGGCGCAATACGCGCTGGCCCGCGAGCGCATGGCGCGCGACGGGCTGTCCGATCGCGTCACGCTCGAATTGCGCGACTATCGCGACGTCGACGGCCAATACGACGCGATCGTGTCGATCGAGATGTTCGAGGCCGTGGGCGAAACGTTCTGGCCGGTGTACTTCGACACGCTCCGGCAGCGCCTGAAGCCCGGTGCACGCGCGCTGATTCAGTCGATCACGATCATCGAGTCGCTGTTCGACGCGTACCGCACGTCCAGCGACTTCATTCGCGAGTTCATCTTTCCCGGCGGGATGCTGCCGAGCCCGGAGCGTTTCGTCGATGCCGCGCGGCGGGCCGGCCTGGCCGCCGAACCGGTGTTCGCGTTCGGTGACGACTACGCGCGCACGCTGCGCACCTGGCGCGCCGCGTTCGAGGCGCGCATCGACTCGGTGCGCGCGCAACGGTTCGACGAGACGTTCATTCGCACCTGGCGCCTCTATCTCGCCTATTGCGAAGCGGGATTTGCCGAGCGGCGGACCGACGTGATGCATTTCATCGTGTCGTCGGGCGGCTGACATGAGGCGCCGGCTTGCGATGCTCGCCGCGGCCGCGGCGCTGGTTGCGCCGTTGTTCGCCGGCGCGAGCTGCGTCGACGACATCGCATCGGCCCGCCTGATCGGATCCGGCCGGTTCTGCATCCTTGGCATCTGTCTGTACGACGCCGAGCTATGGGCGCCCCGGCCGCCGGGCGCGTTCGACACGCCGTTTGCGTTGTCGCTGGCCTACCGTCATGACGTGAAAGGCGAGCGGCTCGTCTCGACGGGCATGGACGAGATCGAGCGCCTCGCACCCGCGCCATTGCCGGCCGCGACGCTCGATGCATGGCGCCGCGATATCGAACGGGCGTTTACCGACGTATCGCGCGGCGACGTGCTGTGCGGCGTGTATGTGCCCGAGCGCGGCGCACGTTTCTACACCAACGGCCGCCTCACGGCCGACGTGACCGACCCGGCGTTCGCACGCGCATTCTTCTCGATCTGGCTCGACCCGCGCACGCGGGCAAAGTCGTTGCGCCGTCAGTTGCTGGGCGACGAGGCGCGCTGAGTCGACGGTGAGTGATGGCGACGGGCCCGGTGTGTCGACGCGGCAACGCCGCTCGGACGGGCAGTTCGTCAGAGATCCGTCTCGATACGTGATTCGCCATGGTCGACAAGATGCACTTGCCTGAGAAGATCTGCGAGACCTGCGGCTTGCCTTTCAGCTGGAGAAAGAAATGGAAAGCCGCTTGGGACGAAGTGCGATATTGCTCGGAGCGTTGCCGTCGGAACCGGCGGCCGCGTGCCCGCATGAAGACAAACGCTGCGCGTCGTTGACTTCGCATTGGTGAGCCGGTCGCGAGCGGCGCGCGGGCCTGGATAGCGCTTCGCTTGAGCCGAGACGGAATGCTCGCCCCTGTTTCGGGCAACCGGGATCGATCGGCACCGGTGCGCGCAGGCGCGCTCGCGAGAGCGCCCCCCTTCCTCGCGGCCGTCTGGCTTGCTGCATGCCCGGTTGCCCTCAGACGGCTCACTCCGCCCTGTCCAGTTGCCCGACGCCTGCGTGAACGCCCGGCCATGTTGGTTGGCGCGAGCGGCCGCAGACCGGATCCCGCAGCATCGACTCACAAATGTGAGACAAGATCGATTCATGCATCGAAATCGCATGCCTTCCGGCGTACTTCCTGGCCCATATTGACCCATCTTGGTCAGCATCCCATTGACCCCGAAAGGCGTTTCGAATGCGCCAAAGACACGCAATACGCTTATAAAAATGAGCGATCACGTGCTGATAACGCAATTTCCCGATGTTGAAGCGGTACTTGACGCACAAATTTCCGGTACAGATTATTTCTTGAATCACTTTTCCGCTTCACTTTCCGGAAAATTTGCATACAATCCAGCTGTGACGCATGAATCGACCGAGGGAGGCCCCGTGCCAACACGCAATCACGACATCAAGCCGCGCCGGTTTCCGGCGTGTCCGGCTTCATGGATGGCGCGCGTGTCCGTCGCCCCGGCACGCAGCCCGTCACACCACGCCGGTGCGGCGCCGGACCGGCCGATTGCAGCGCGCTTGCGGGTCGCTGCGCTGCAGCGCGGCCAACGCTGCCGGCGCCGCTCGCCACAGCTGACCGACCGGTGCGCAGGCGCCAGCCCGAACGGCGCACTGCCTGAACGGCAATCGAACCCCGCCGCGGCTCGCGCATGTCCGACGCTGCTCGTCACCGGCGGCCTGACCGCCTCCGACGAAACGATCGAGCAAGCCGGCCTGCACGTCAGCGAGCGCGTCGAATCGGTGTCTCGGGCACTACGACAGCCCGGCCAGGCCGTCGACGCGCTGATCGCCGAGGTTTCGTCGTTGCAGATGAATCTGGCGATTCAATTCGTGTCGCTGGCCCAGGCGCGCCGTGTCCGCGCGGCCGCGATCATCTATGAGTACGGCAGCGTGCAGGCCCTCGCGTTGATCCGCCTGGCAGGGTTCCACCTGTTTCGCTCGGTGGGCGGGCGCATCGACCACACATTCGTCCTGACCACGTTGCAACAGTCCGCCGCCGTCATGCTCGCAGCCACGCCGACGGCGAACGACCCCATGGCGCGGTTCCGCCGGGACGTCGGCGGCTGGGCCCCCGCAACGCCAGTGGGTCCGCCGTGCGGGATCCGGGCCGGATCTCCGGTGACGTTGCCGGACCGCCATGCACGCCCGCGCGCGCGCCGGTGAGCGTCACCCGGTCGACGCGTCGCCGAAATAGCGGCGGCGTTCGCCCGATTTTTACGCAACGAATACAGGCAAACCATCGCATCGCCTCAGTCGCGATCCATCGCATCCCCCTAACCTCGAGAAACGAACCGAAATGGGCAATCTGATCGACGCTCCCGAGCACACCTTGACTGCGATCGACGAGGGCATTCCTCTGTCGCACATCATCCGTCGTCGGCTCGAGAACGCGGGCGCGCGCTTCCATGCAAACGACAACATCGCCGCGCACCTGCGCGACGGAGAACTGGATGCGCTGCAGAACGAAGTGGCGCAGGGAATGGAAGCCGTGCTGCGCTCGCTCGTGATCGATGTCGACAACGACCACAACACGCGGGAAACCGCGCGGCGCGTCGCGAAGATGTTCATCCGCGAAGTGTTCGCGGGTCGCTACGACGTGGCGCCGGCCGTCACCGAATTCCCGAACGTCGAGCGGCTGGACGAGCTGCTGATCGTCGGGCCGCTGCGCGTGCGCAGTGCCTGCTCGCATCATCTTTGCCCGATCATGGGCCGCATCTGGATCGGCGTGCTGCCGAGCGCCGCGTCGAACCTGATCGGCCTGTCGAAGTACGGAAGGCTGGTGAACTGGGTCATGACGCGCCCGCAGATCCAGGAAGAAGCGGTCAAGCAGATCGCCGACCTCCTCGAATCGCGCATCTCGCCCGATGGGCTTGCCGTCGTACTCGAGGCCGAGCACTTCTGCATGCATTGGCGCGGCACCAAGGACGACCAGGCAAAAATGACCAACAGCGTGATGCGCGGGAAATTTCTCGCGGACGCATCGCTTCGCCGGGAGTTTCTCGCGTTGTTGTCCGGAAAGCATGCGTAAAGCGCGCGACAGGCATTCGCGACGCATGGGCCGGCACCGTGCCCGGCCATGCGCCGCGCCGCTCGTCAGCGCGTGCGCGTAACAGCAGGAAGCGCAACGCCATACGGAGTTCCCGATGAACTGTTCGCACGACTCACTCCGCCCGTCTTCCGGCCAGGGTCGATCGACGACGCCGCATTCAGGCAGGCAGCCGCGCCGGGGCGCGTCCCGCGCGCGGTCGCGCCCCGGCGGCAGAACCGAACTCACCGCCGATGCGGTCGTTCAGCCCGACGAAGCACCCGACGCGCACGCGGAGCTCAACCAGTTGCTGGCGCGCGTCGCCGCCGGCGACGAGCACGCGTTCGCGCAGCTGCATCGATTGACGGCGGCGCGGCTGTACGGCGCGATCGTCCGCATGATCCGCGACCGCCACGAAGCGGAAGACCTGCTTCAGGACGTGTTCACGACGGCGTGGCGTCGCGCCGATTCATTCGACGCCGGACGCGGCACGGCGATGACCTGGCTGATGACGCTCGCACGCAATCGGACCATCGACCGGATGCGGCAGCACCGTGAGCTTCCGATCGACGACGAACTGGCGCTGTCGATCCCCGACGAAAGCCCGACGCCCGATCTCGGTGCGCAGGCGAGCCAGGAGCGCCTGCGTCTGGAGCGCGGGCTCGCGCATCTGGGCGAGCGGCAGGCGTATGTGCTGCGGGAAGCGTTTCATGGCGGCGCGTCGTACGCGGAGCTGGCCGAACGCATGCAGGTGCCGCTCGGCACGATGAAGAGCTGGATTCGCCGCAGCCTGATGCGACTCAAGGTGTATCTCGAGCAATGAGCACGCGAATCGCTTCACGGCTCGATCGCGCTGCGCGGGTCGGTCCGCGCGGCCGTTGAATCGGTATGTGCTGCGGCGGCGGCAGCGCGCCGCCGGCTCGATGGAGAAGCGGCAGCATCGCGACCGCAGGCCCGCGATATTTCATCGCGATGTCGCCCAATCCGATTTTCCGGCACTCGGGTCGGCGAGCTGCCCGGAACGTCGTGACGGCAGGATCCGGCTCACCCGTTCATCGAAGGCGTGGCGGCCAGCAGCGAAAGACCTGCCACAGTCGTCAACAGGCACCGCAACGCGAAATACCAGGCCGGAATGAAATCCTTGCTCCACAGGACGCCGTCGACGGCCGCGCAGGCGACGAGCACGATCGCCATTCCCGTGAGCCGCGCGCCGACGCCCGGCATCATGAGCACGGCCCACGCCATCAATGCGGGAATCACGCTCCACCCGTAGAGAATTCGCTGGCGGGGCGGCGATTCGGATGCGCGCAGCGCGACACCCCAATGCACGGCCCCGACGAACGACGCGATACACGCGGCGTAGTTCAGCAGCGCGTGCACGTAATCGTCATTGGCAGCCGACGCGTGGACACTCAGCCACGACAGCGCGACGAACGGCGCCAGCCCGGCCAGTGCCAACGCTGCGGGAACGCGGTAACGATGCAGCGCCGCACGCATGTCATGACCTCGGCGGAACGATCAGCGCGCCCTGGCCGCCATCGACGCCGAATTGCTGGCCGGTCACCCATGACGCATCGGCGCTCAACAGGAACGCCGCAAGCGCGGCGGGATCGTCGCCGACGCCGAGTCGTCCGAGCGGATTGGCGTCCGCGAAGCGCTTCGCGACCTGCGGCGCACTCGTCAGACGCGCGGACATCGCCGAGACGATCAGGCCGGGATGAATGCAGTTGACGCGAATCCCGCGCGCCGCGTAGGTGGCGGCCGCCACCAGCGCGAGCGCGCCAACCGCGGCTTTCGCGCTGGCGATGGCTTCATGGTTCGGGAACCCGGTTCTCGACGCGACACTGCCGAACAGCACCGCACTGCCCCCGGCCTGAGCGGCGAGCAACACGCGTACGAACGCGCGCAATGCGTTCCATGCCGAGAAGTAATTCGCCGCGAACGCGTCGTACAGTTCGGAATCCGAAGTCGAATGCATCGGCTTGACGACGATCGAGCCGACGCAATGCGCGAGCCCGTCCGGCACGCCGAATCGCTCGATGCCTGCCTCGAGCGCCCGATCGAGCGCCACCGCGTCAGTCGCGTCGGCGGGCGCAACGACCACGCGCTCGCGCGACATCGTGTCGGCAAGGGCGCTGAGACTGTCGGCGTGTCGGGCGGTGAGCACCATTGAAACGCCCTTGGCGTCCAGCCGCCGCGCAAGTGCGCTGCCAACGGCCCCCGTTGCCCCGCAGATCCAGACAAAAGCCATGGTGACTCCTGTTTGCAAGCGCCCCGCGCGCACGGCGCTTGACGACCGCCGCCAGATGCGCGGCGCGGGCCGCGCCGTGCCATTCGTTTACGAGTTCTATTCTATGCCATCCCTCATCAGAATGAAGCGATATTTCGACTCACATTTATAAAATGAGTCACGATATACGTGTCGCCTGGCTCAAATATAGTCTTCAGATGCCGAACATGACGTAGAATCCGATATAAGCACGAAGAATTTGCGCAATATTCTGCATTCTTTAAGACGAATCAGATGACCTCATTTTCCGATTCACGTGCCCGCATCGCGATCGTCGGCGCGGGAATCGCCGGGGTGGCCTGCGCGCGCGTCCTCACCGATGCGGGCCACCGAGTGACGGTGTACGAGAAAAGCCGTGGCGTCGGCGGGCGAATGAGTACGCGCCGCGCGGACGGCTGGCAAGCCGATCACGGCGCGCAGTATTTCACCGCGCAACATCCGGCCTTCGTCGCCGAAATATCGCGATGGGTCGCCGGCGGCGCAGCCGCCCCGTGGGCCGCGCGCGTCGCATCGATCGGTTCGGCCTGGCCACGGGCACTGCTCGCGCCAGCTCAGCGATATGTCGGCATGCCGGGCATGACTGCACCGGCTCGGCACCTGTCGGCCGGAATCGAAACGGTGCCCGAGACGACGATCACGGCGTTGATGCGAGACGAACATGGCTGGCGACTGATCTCGGCCGAGCATGGCGCGCTGGACGCGCATCACGACGTCGTCATCGTCGCGGTGCCGGCGCCGCAGGCCGTCCCGCTCCTGCGGCGCGCCGAGCCGGGTCTCGCGGTGATTGCCCAGCGTACCGGGATGCGCCCGGCCTGGGCCGTGATCGCGCAGTGCGGTCATTTGCCGGACCCGGGATTCGACGCCGCATTCGTCAATTCCGGCCCGCTTGGCTGGATCGCCCACGACACGTCCAAGCCCGGGCGCACCGGCGCGAGCACGTGGGTGCTGCACGCGACGCCCGACTGGAGCCAGGCTCATCTCGAGGCGCCGCCCGAGCAGATAACGCGCACGCTGCTGGATGCCTTTCGAGACATCGTGGGCGCCACCGCCGACACGGCAACCGCCCATCGCTGGCGCTATGCCGAGCCGGCGCCGTCGTCTGTCGCGACGCCCGGCCGCTTTGCGTGGCGGGCAGGCCCGCGCATCGGACTGTGCGGCGACTGGCTGGGCGGCGGCAAGATCGAAGGCGCGTGGCTCAGCGGCACCGGCCTCGGCGGCGCGGTGGCCGACACCCTGATCACGCACTGAACGGCGGCGGCCGACGCGGAACGGCCTACAGCGAGTCGATATTCCGCACCACGCTGTCCGCCTGCATGCGAATCGCTTCGAGCGCCTCGTCATCAAAGCGCGCGAGCTGCCGATAGACCATCCCAAGCCGGTGGTTGTGCTGCAGCGCGCCGCGGTGCCGGTCGAAAAAGTCCCAATACAGCGCGTTGAACGGGCATGCGCGCGCGCCGGTTCGGGCATTGCGGTCGTACGCGCAACCCTTGCAGTAATTGCTCATCCGATGGATGTACGCGGCGCTGGAAACGTAGGGCTTGGTCGCCATTGCCCCGCCGTCGGCGTATTGACTCATGCCGAGCGTGTTCGGCATCTCGACCCATTCGAACGCATCGATATAGACACCGAGATACCATTCATGCACCTCGTGCGGATCCAGCCCGGCCAGCAGCGCAAAGTTGCCGATCACCATCAGCCGCTGGATATGGTGCGCATGCGCGTCTTCGAGCGACTGCCGCAGCGCATGCGACATGCAGGCCATGCGCGTGCGGCCATCCCAGAACCAATGCGGCAACGGGCGGCGATAACCGAACGCATTGCTGTTTTCATAGCCCGGCATGCGTGCCCAGTACACGCCTCGCACGAACTCGCGCCAGCCCAGTATCTGCCGGATGAACCCTTCGACCGCGGCAAGCGGTGCCGCACCGCTGCGATACGCGTGCTCGGCCCGCGCGACGACCTCGCGCGGATTCAGCATTTTCACATTGAGCGCGAACGACAGCATCGAGTGGAACAGGCGCCGCGCGCTCCCGTGCATCGCGTCCTGGAACTGCCCGAAGAACGGCAGCGCGTGCAGGATGAAGGCGTCGAGGCAGGCGAGCGCTTCGGCTCGATCGACGGGCCAGCGGAAGTCGCCGGCCGACGGCTCCCCGAAGCTGCGCACGCCCGCCGCAACGATCTGTTGCCACAGCGCGCGATGATCGTGATGCGGACGCCAGTCGGCCGGTTCCGCGGGCGAGCCGGACCACGCCTGGCGGTTCTCGGCATCGTAGTTCCACTGCCCGCCTGCCGGCCGCCCTTCCCCGTCGAGCAAGACACGATGCCGCACGCGCATGCTCCGGTAGAAGCGATCCATGATCCATGATCGGCCGGCTCCGAGCACTTGCGCGACCTCGTCGCGCGTCGTATGGAAATGATCGGTATCGACCGCGCGAACCGGCACGCTCGCCGCTGCCGCATAGGCGCTCAGCTGCCGGTCGACCCGCCATTCGTCCGGCAGCAGATACTCGATGCACGCGGCGCCGTGAAGCTCGGCGACACTGTCCAGGTTGGCGGGAATGGCCTGACGATTGAGCGGGTCGTCGATCTCGATGTAGTGCACGCGATGGCCCGCATCGCGCAACAGCGTCGCGAAGCGGCGCATCGCCGCAAAGATGGCAATCAGCTTCTGAGCGTGATGGAGCGTGTAGTCGGTTTCCTGCCGAACTTCCATCAGCACGTAGATCGTTTCGGCCCGGACATCGGAAAACCAATGATGATTCGGGTCCAGCTGATCGCCGAGGACAAGCCTTAAAGTCTTCATGGGACGCTTCGCGATTGATGATCGCCGCCTGGGTTGTCGAGACACCTGCATCGCCACTTCGCGGCACCGCTGCGAAGCATTCTAGCCGGCTCGCGCTTCACGAACCACCTTTTCGGACGAAAATCCGCAAGTTGAATCACTTTCCTGCTTCGTATTTCACGCAAACTGCGTACAATCCTGAGACAACGGTACGTCAACTTCAGGAGAGCAACGATGCCCCCTCGCAAGGATCGCGATACGCCCCATCGCTATCGCAGCGGCGAGGCCGCGCGCCTGGCTCGCATGCCGGCAGCCACGCTGAGAATCTGGGAACGGCGCTATGGGGTGGTTGCTCCGCCCAAAACGCCGTCCGGCCAACGGATGTACTCGGACGACGACGTCCAGCGAATTCGTTTGCTGAAAACGCTCGTCAATCAGGGCCACGCGATCGGCTCGATCGCCAGCCTGAGCCACGAGGAACTCGAAGCGCTGTCGTTGACGAATACGCGTGACGCGGCGTTTCACGAGGCAAGCGTGAGCCTCGCGGTCGTCGGCGCGCTGTCGATTCCGGAATCCGCGATCGAGCGCATGGGAATCCGGATCGCCGCGCGAATCGACTCGCTCGACGGCGCGAGCGCGCACGCGGATACGCCAGTCGACGCCCTCATCGCGATGACCACGTCGCTCCACGAGGATGTCGTTTCGCAACTCGCTGCCCTGGCGCAACAGCTCAACGCGCACGCCGTGGCCGTCGTATACGGGTTCGGCACGGCAGAGGCGGTCGAGCTGGCGCGTCTGTCGGGGTTCGAGCTGTTCCGGTCGACGGAAGGCCAGACCAACCCGATCGCCATCATGTCGAAACTGGCACAAGCCGTCGTGAAGTCGCGCCAAGCGAATGACGCGGATCGCGGGCTCTGGCTGCGCACGCGGCGACGCTTCGACGATGCGACGCTCGCGTCGCTCAGCGGCCTGTCCACCACCGTCAAATGCGAGTGTCCGCGGCATCTCTCCGAATTGATCATGCAGCTCGGCGCGTTCGAGCGATACAGCGACGAATGCGTGTCGCGATCGCCGGCCGATGCGCTGCTGCATCGCCACCTTGGCGACGCCGCGAATCGGGCAGCCGAATTGCTCGAGACGGCGCTGGCCGTCATTCTTCGCGAAGAAGGATTGGGCGGAACGACGCCGGAACTGAAGGCGCTGTAGCGCGGCAAGCGTCGCCGGCCGTTCCGGCCTGCCACGACGACAGGCGGCGATGCGCTTTCGCGTGCAATGTGGGGCTTGCCTCGATCACCGAGCCGAAACCGAGGAGCGAGCCACTGCGGCAGGCGCTGCCGGCGGCGTGCTCGTGGTGCCGGCATTCGACGCATTCGCGACGCGATCCACGAACGCGGAGAGATCGTCGAGCACGGGCGCCACGCGTCGCAACGGCGCGCCCAGCACACCGACGATCGACGCATGGCTCACGTTCCCGTAACGCATGACCACGACGGTATCGCCCCTGTCTTGCAGCGCGCGCGCGAAGCGGGTCGTGTTGCCGGGCTCGACCACCGTGTCGTTCTCCGCGACGGCCAGCCACATCGGCGGCTCCGTACCCTCGATGAATCGAATGGGCTGGCTCGCGGCGCGCGCTTCCTCCGGAAAGATCCTTTCAAGCGTCGCGTCACGCAGCGGCAGGAAATCATAAGCCCCGGCCAGGCCGATCACGCCGGCGATATCGCTCTTGCGCACCTCCCGTGCCGCCAGATAGCGGCCGTCGGTCGCCAGCAACGCGGCAATCTGTGCGCCGGCAGAATGCCCCATCAGAAACAGGCGACGTGGATCGCCGCCGAACGCAACCGCGTGCTCGCGTGCCCACGCCACCGCCTGCGCCGCATCGTCGATGAAACCGGGAAAGGTGGTCGCCGGATACGTCCTGTAGTCGGGTAAGACGGCAACAAAGCCCCGCGACGCGAGCGCCTCGCCCACGAACAGATAGTCGTTGCGTTCGCCGGACTGCCAGCTTCCGCCGTAAAAGAACACGACCACCGGCGCGCCCGCGCTCGCATCGGCCGGCCAGTGACGCAAGACGCGCGTGGGCAAGTAGACGTCGAGCACGTGGCGTTCGCCGGCTCCGTACGGAATACCGGCGAACAGGCTGAACGTGTAGCTCGGCGTCAGCGCATTCAGGAGCCGCACCGGGCTACACGCGGCGAGGAGACCGGCCGCGAGCAGCACCGACAGGACGACAAGTCCGGCTTTCATGTTCATGAGGATCCCCATCTCCGGCGATTCCGGCCGCATCCGCCGCCTTGTATGTCGTTTACGGGGCCTACGCGCAAACGGATGCATGCATCGCACGGCATCCGCCCCCTTAACGACAGCCCGATCCTCCCTGCGCAAGTGCATCCGTCCGCAATGGAGAGCCGTATGTGGAATGGATAAATGAATCAACGCGGAACGCCGACTATCGCTCCCTACGTAGCAATCGTGCGGTGGTGGATCCGCTCGTCGACGATAGTGAGAGCCGTCTGCCATGAACGTTCTACCTGCCGCTTTCCCCAAGATGCAACGTCGACCGGGCGGCATGGCGAGCATCCCGTTGCCGATCACGCGCGAACGATCATGAGAAGCAGTCCCAATCAACTGACGTCCAAAACGCAGAATTCTCATGCCGCTCGCCTGTCCGTCTATCTCGCGACGACCCAAACAGGATGGCTGGTCTGCGTGATGACGGCCGCAGCGCATCACGCCGCGTGGGGCGTCACGTATGCGCTGATCGCGACAGTCGGCCATCTTCTCTTCGCGCGTCGACCCACAGCCGAAGCGCGGATCGTGATTACGGTCACGGTGTTCGGGTGGTTATGGGACAGCGCCGTTGCCCATTCCGGCCTGCTCGTGTACCCGAACGGCGTTTTTCTCGAAGGGACAGCGCCGTACTGGCTCGCGGGGCTGTGGGCGCTGTTCGCGATTCAACTCAATACCGTGCTGCACTGGCTTCGAGCGCGACCGCTCATCTCGGCGCTCGTCGGCGCAATCGCGGGCTCGGCGTCCTTTCGCGCCGGTGCGGCGCTGGGCGCCGTTCATTTCAAGGATCCGGCTGCAGCGCTCGTCGTCATCGCAACCGGCTGGGCGTTCATCTTGCCGGCCGCGCTGGCGATTGCAAGCCATTGGGATGGCGTAACGAACCATTCTCCTGCGCCAATCGGCGCAGACGACATGAACGACGCCCGCGCCGGATAGAGCCGGGAGCCCCGCAAGCCGGCTTTATCGCCGATCCCGTTCAAATTGCCCACGCACCTTCTCAGGCTACGCACATGACCCGCTCCGAATTGCCGTATGAATCCCGCCCCGTCATCGTTTGGTTTCGGGATGGTCAACGACTCGGCGACAATCCCGCACTCTCTCATGCGGTCAGTACCGGCCATCCTGTTGTTTGCGTCTACGTCTACGACCCGGCCCCGAAGCACGGGCGTCCCATGGGGGGCGCGCAACAGTGGTGGCTGCACGAGTCCCTGAGAACACTCGATGACTCGCTTGCCGCTCTCGGCGGCTCGCTGCTCGTGCTTCGCGGTAACGAACACGAAGCCATCAGAAGCCTCGCCGTCGAGACCCAGGCGGTAATGGTTCTCTGGAATCGCCGCTACGCGAAAGCGCAAACGGAAATGGATGCATCGATCAAGCAAGACTTGATCGGGCGCGGTATCGACGTGTCGACATTCAATGGCCATCTTTTGCGGGAACCCTGGACAGTCGTCACGCGCGAAGGCTTGCCGTTCCAGGTATTCACCGCGTACTGGAGAGCCGCCCGCCGCGATAATTTTTTTCCGCCGTGCCCGCTGCCGGCGCCCGCCCGGGTCACGTTCTTTCCCGTCTCCAGAAACGTCAGCGCACACGTCTGCACGCTCCCCGAACTTGCGCTGCAGCCCTCGACGCCGGACTGGGCGGAGGGTCTGCGTGCGACCTGGCGATGCGGCGAGGAAGCGGCCGGGCGTCAACTCGAGGCCTTCATTGAAAACTCGTTTTCCGACTATGCCGGCGCTCGAGATTTTCCGGCCGCTCAGGCGACGAGCCGGCTTTCTCCGTATCTTCGCTTCGGAAATATCTCGCCCCGGCAGGTGTGGTACGCGACGTTATCAGCGGTAGACACCCTGCGAAGCAGGCGAGTTGTGCGCATCGACGATGCCAGAAATGAGTCGTTGAACAAGTTCTTCAGTGAACTCGGATGGAGAGAATTCTCGTATTACCTTCTCTATCACTGCAAACCCCTTCATCAGTTCAATTTTCGGCGTCAGTTCGACGCCATGCCGTGGCGCACCGACGCCAACGCGCTTCGCGCGTGGCAAACGGGGAAAACAGGATACCCGCTGGTCGACGCCGGCATGCGCGAGCTTTGGCGCACGGGCTGGATGCACAACCGCGTGCGCATGGTGACAGCGTCATTTCTCACCAAGCACTTGCTGATCGATTGGCGCGAGGGCGAAGCATGGTTCTGGGATACGCTGGTTGACGCGGACGAGGCAAGCAATCCTGCCGGGTGGCAATGGGTGTCAGGAAGCGGCGCCGACGCAGCCCCGTATTTTCGAATCTTCAATCCTGTTTTGCAGGGGAAGAAGTTCGACCCGAAAGGCGAATACACGCGGCGATGGGTGCCCGAACTATCTGCACTCCCCGCCGAAGCGGTCCACAGCCCATGGGTCGCTTCCACTGAAGCGCTGCAACAAGCATCCATCGCGCTCGGCGCAAATTATCCCTTTCCGATCGTGGATCACCAGGATGCACGTGCGCGCGCCCTCGGTGCGGTAGAGATCCTGAATACACAGAGCCAAATGAAGTGACGCTCGATTGCCAGCCGGAATCGAATCACGAATGGCCGATTGAAACGTTCGGGCTCGACCGTGTGACGGGGGCGCCCCGACGACAAGCCGGGGGGCGACGTGATGTGCAAGCGCCCGGCCTGCCTCCGCACATCACGCCTTCTTCCCGGTACAAGCTGAAGTATCAGGGCATCAGCACGGAGTCGACCACGTGAATCACGCCATTGGACTGAATGACATCGCCGATCGTGACGTGCGCGACATTGCCCTTGTCATCGGTCACGGCCAGCCCGTTCGCGCCATGGCTGACGACCAGGGAATCGCCTTCGACCGTCTTCAGCGTCGCCTTGCCGCCACCTTGCTCGACCGCCCTGGCAAGGTCGAATGCCGTGAGTCGTCCGGGTACGACGTGATACGTCAACACCTTGACGAGCACAGCCTTGTTCTCCGGCTTCAATAATGTCTGCACCGTGCCGGCCGGCAACGCGGCGAATGCTTCGTTGGTCGGTGCAAATACCGTGAAGGGCCCCTTGCTCGACAATGTGTCGACCAGCCCACCCGCCTTGACCGCTGCGACCAGCGTCGTGTGGTCATGAGAATTCATCGCGTTTTCGACGATGTTCCTCGACGGGTACATCGCAGCGCCACCCACCTCGACCGTCTGCTCCATCGACATGGATCCTGCCTCGGTGGCCTGCGCGTACATGCACGTTGCGAATGCAAGGGCGAGCGCCACGCCACCCAGTTTTGCTTTGCTGAAGGATTTCATTTTCGTACTCCGTAAAATTGCCGCCGTTGGCTGGAAGCAATCGGAGATACGAATCGAGCCGCGCAGCGGATGCACGGTTGAACCCTTCATCGCAAACAGATCCGCGATCCAGGAAACGGCACGGGTGTCGAAAATCCTGCCCGTCTTCACCCGCCCCTGCATCCGCTCTCGCTCCGCCACCGTATCTGCGTATGTCATCCAGCCAAGGTGCTCGGTGTCCCACCTCGGGAAATGGCGTCGCGATGGCATCCAGAGGAGACAACTCATGAAGCTTTTCATCGGTATCGTCGTTGCCGCAGCGGCGCCGTTCGCGCTCAGCGCTTGCGGAGGCGGAGACGACATTGCGCCCGTGGCAGCCCAACATCCGGAGAATCTGGCCATCTGGACCGCGCTCGGCGGTGATTCGGCGGCCCCCGGCGTGGTGGCCGGCGTGGTCAATGCAGCCGTCGCAGGCCTGTTGGCGGACCCGGTCGAAGCCCCCTATTTCGCGGCGGTATCCGGTAATGCGAGCCACAGCAGTGCCGCCCATGACACCCCTGCGCGGCTTGAAGCCTGTCTCACGCTGCAGTTTGAAGCGCTCCTCGGCGGTCCGTACACCTACCCTGGCCCCGTCAAGGTGGCCGGCGACATCGACGCCCAGCCGGAGATGTGTCAAGACATGACGACGGCCCATAACGACGTCGGCGTTCCAGGCTGCGTGTTCGACCAGTTCATGGTGGATCTCGTCGCGACGCTGCAAAGCAAGCTCCCGGCCGCGGACTTTGCCGCACTGACGTCGACGACCAATGGAACGTACACGCTCACCGAGAAAAACTCTGCCGGCATCCCGGTCGGCACAAAATTCCAGTTCAGTGCGGTACCCACCCTCTTCAACCTGCGTAATACCATCATCAGCGCCACACCCGGCGGCCCCGTGTATCTTCCTCCGACGGTTGCAACATCATGTACGGGCTGACGGCGTTGCAAAGGACCCACGTGATCGCGTGGGTCGTTGCGGCACTCTCCGTGAGTGTTGCCGGCATCGGCGGGTTGCACACGACACAAGGGCGACGGCTCCTCACCGAGCTGGGCGTGAAGTGTCCGGTGGATTCCGTCGACTCCCGAACGGTGCTGTCGATTCGCAACAAAGCGATTTTGCAGGAGAAAGGTGTATCGGCGGCCGCCCACCGTCCTGCGTTCGGCCTGCAGCTCGATCGCAGTACGGAGGCGGAAGTGTCGGAAAGAATGTCACGATACAACGCGCAGTGCGTCGAATTGACCCGAGGCTTGCGCTACCTGCGCTGTCGAGGCGTGCCAGCCGAATCGCTCGGCTCGAATGGCCCACCCGTGAGCGAAATATGGTTCAGTTTCGCGCCGGATCATACGTTGATGGCCATCAATGTGTACCGTCGTGACATGTCCGTCGATGAAACGCGACGAAGCTGGCAGATCGCCGTGCGGAATCTGCACGATGTGCTCGGCGCACCCACATCCGTGTCGGGAGATACGACGCTGGAATCGCTGATAGGCAAACCCGTGGCGGTTGCACGGGTGAGCTACGCCTATTCGGATTACGTAGCAACGGTCACCGCGTCCCACCTGCCATACGGAGGGCTGGCCGTCCGCGAACAGTACATGTCTACCGCGGTCAGGCAAGCGGGATAAACCGGGCTCGTGAACGGGAGGCTCGATGTCACGCAGGTACAACGAGAAAAGGATCAAGATCTCGCGTGGGGCACTCGCTTCGGGCTGACGACACAAACCAGTCCAGGAATTCCGCCGCGCGACGCTCGGTGCATCCTCGCGCGGCGTTAGAATAGCGCCCCTTCTCACAGGAGACGAAAAATGTCCTGGTTCGTTTACGAAGTGCCCGAATACCACGAAGACGCTGCGCGCATCGAGCCCTTCAGTGACCTGCGTAGCCGTGTGCTGCAAATCAGTGGCCCGGCCATGGCCGACGAACTGGAAAGCGTTCGCGAGAACGCCGCGGCGACGGTCGACAGCCCCGAGCGCCCGCTGCGTACGCCGGAAAATCCGCATGTCTTTCCGATCCCTTACGCCGACTCCATGATCCTGGTCGGGTTCATCTTCGATCTGAAACGCGAATTCCGGCAACTGGTCGTGTCACCCGTGGAAATGCCCTGGTTGAAAGACGCATAAAGGGTGAGCAGTCCCGGTCGGCCCACCGTCGATCACCTCGATCACCTCGGTCGCATGGCCGCTGACCGCTGACCGCTGTGTTCCGACTTGCCGCAGCGATCGGCATCCAGGGCGCCGTTATCCCCACCGTATTGCGTTTCATCCAGGGCGTTGGCGTGGGCAGTGAATGGGGCGGCTCGGCCCCGATGACGATGGAGCGGGCGGCACGGATGCGCATCGCGGTTTCGTTGCGTCATGGCCGCGGTCCGGCTGGCCGGCGGGCTTGTTTATCGCCAACCTTGCCGCGCCGGCCATGAGCCGGTCTGGCATTGAAAAAGCCGCCGAACGGCGAGATCGCCGCTATCGCGCGGCGGCTCGTCCGGCGTCACCGGATTATCGTTCGCTGACCTTCACGCGCGGCAGCCATTCGGCCTCGGCGCCCGGCGTGCCTTTCAGACGAGCAGGCGTCGCATCCTGCGTGTGCGCGTCGAAGCGGCGTGCCGCCTCGGTGTCGAGATGCCGGCCATCGAACGTCGACTGGCGACGAGTAATCATGTTGATGCGAAGGCGTTTTGCCGCCATGGTCGGTATTCCTTGAGAAAAACGGTACTTCGCCGACTGGCGAAATGCCATAGATTTACGCGAGAAAGATGTCGCTGCGATGACGCGGCGCGCGAGGCGAATCCGCCGCCATCGCATGGCTTGCCGCCTGCACCGCAGCGGCCGGTGCCCGGGCCGCCCGCTCCATCGCCTCAAGGTAGCGATGGACGCAAGCCACTCGTGATGGACAAGCAGCAGCGCGTCGAGTTCAGTTTCCTCGGCGCTCGCCAAGGTCATGCGTCACCGCTCTGCGCCTCTTCGTCCGTTTGCCGCTCCAGGTGAAGACCGGTGCCGAATGAATCGGCTATGTCGAATACCGAAACCAACCGGCACCGGCCACGCATCGGAGGCCGCCAGGCGGGAATAGGCCGCCGAGCCAATCGATCTTTTCGGCGACTCCCGAGCCGCCTGCCGGACTTCAGCCCGGCACAAAAATCCCCGCGGCTGCAATTGCCATTGCAAGTGTTGCAAGCCACCCTCCCCACGCAAGCGGTCCCGCAACCGCGAACTCCCCCATGACCCGCTTGCTCCGCGCCATCAGCATCATGACGACCATGATGGGGACCGCCGTTACCCCGTTGATCACCGCGCTCCAATACAACGCCCGGATCGGATCGAAATGCATGAACGTGATGGCAACGCCACCCACGGTTGCCAGTGCGATGACCGCATAGAATTCCCGCGCGAGCGTCAACTTCAGGGCGAGGCTATTGCGCCAGCGGAATGTACCGGCGGCCGCGTAGGCGGTCGACCCGGCGAGCACCGGCAGCGCCAGCAGGCCGGTGCCGACGATCCCGAGCGCGAACAGCATATAAGCGAAGTGACCGGCGATCGGGGCAAGGGCCCGCGCGGCGTCAGCCGACGTCTTGACCTCGATGTGGTGCGTATGCAGCGTCGCCGCCGCGGTGAGCACGATGAAGAAGGCAATGACATTCGATACGCCCATCCCCAGCCAGGTGTCGAAACTGATTCGGCGCAGTTGCGCCGGGGCCTGGTGGGGAACGCGGCGAAGCGGCCCCTCGCGCGGCGCGGACTCCAGCTCCTCGACTTCCTGCGAGGCCTGCCAGAAGAACAGGTACGGGCTGATGGTCGTACCGAGGACAGCGACGACCGTCGTGAGGTAGTCCGACGTCAGCGCGATATGCGGCCATACGATCGCACGGCCCACCTCGCTCCACCGGATCGGGACGATCAACGCCACCGCCACATAAGCGAGCAGGATCAGCGCCGTCCACTTGAGAAGGCGTGCGTACCGTTCATAGGGAACGAACACCTGAAGCACGACCGACAGGCCACCCAGCCCGACCACGTAGAGCTGGTGCGGCCCGGGGAACAGCAAGCCGGCCGCGGCGCCCATCGCCGACAGGTCGGCGGCGATGTTGATGACGTTGGCGATCATCAGCAGCACGACCGCGCTATAGAGCATCCACATCGGGTAGTGAGCCCGCATGTTCGACGCCAGCCCCTTGCCGGTCACTCGCCCGATCCGCGCGCTCACCAGCTGGATGGCCGTCATGAGCGGGTAGGTCAGGAGGAGGGTCCACAGCAATTCGAATCCGAACTGCGCGCCGGCTTGCGAATACGTACCAATGCCCGACGGATCGTCGTCGGCCGCGCCGGTAATCAAGCCGGGGCCAAGCCGACGTACCCAGTTCGGGCCGGTGGGCGCACGCACAGTTTTCTCGAATTCGAGCGGTTCAGGGTCGTTCATGATGGCGGCCTCCTGATACGGCCTCAGCAATTCACGTACCCGTCCCGTGCGCTCGCCATCCGATACGCACTAGGGGTGCGCCGCCCCGAGCCGCCCCGGCCGATCACTGGATCGGCGACGTCGCACCCAGCTTCTCCGACAGCATCCGCTCATACACGCCGAAGTGCAGATCGACTTCCTTTTGCGTGACGGGCGTGACCGTGATGTTGATCTGGTCAGGCAACAGGCCCAGCACCACCGCGACGGCCGCTTCGAGTTGCGGCGCACAAAACTTGTCCTCCGCCATCGTGGTGCCGACGACGACGTCGTAAGTCTTTTCCTGCCGGCAGACGACCTCGACGAGTCGCGCCCGCGCACTCATGTTGTTGTCGATCGCAAGTCGGACGACCTCCGCCACGGTGCGCATCGACTCGGTCGGAAACCCCCTCGTCGAACGCAGCCGAATACGGTGTCTGCCGAGCGTCACCCAGTCCGTGTCGAATTCCATGGTGTCCTCCGCAACGCAGTACCGATTCGCCGCGATGATAGGGTTCCGCGCGACAATTTCAAGGGCAAAAAATGGCGGTTTCCCCCTTGAAATTCTCCGCAGACTTCCTATCTTAAGTTTCGCTCAGGCAGACGCGGGTCGCTTCATTCCGCGTGCTGCGTGTTTCGATTTGTTTGCCACGCAGTCCGGCAGGCGAACTGGAGCGCGTAGGCCCGTTCGCCTCCATGCTGCGACAAGCCAGGAGGATAAGATCATGAGCGATCTCTATTTCGGAACCGACCTCTTCAGCGAGTTCGACCGCCTGCAGCAACAGATGGCGCAACGCTTCGGCGGTTTCCCGTCCAGCATTCGCGCGAGCCGTTTCGGCACGTTCCCTCAGATCAATATCGGTGCGACAGACGATTCCATCGAGATCGTCGCGTTCGCGCCCGGCGTCGACCCCGCCGCGCTCGATGTATCGATCGACAAGGGGCTGCTGACCATTGGCGGCGAACGCAAACCGGCACAACCCGACGCCGGGGGTGAGCGGCGCACCTATGCGCAAGAGCGCTTTGCCGGAACGTTCCGGCGGGTCATCGAGCTGCCCGAGGCCGCCGATCCCGACAAGGTCCAGGCGCACTACGAAAACGGATGTCTATCCATCAGCATTGGCAAGCGCGAATCGTCCCGGCCGCGCGCCATCGCTATCCAGTAAGAGAAGGAGCCGATCATGAACGACACGACCCAATTGGCAGAACGCGACTCGTCTACCGTGGCGCGTCGCGAAACCGGACAGCCCGTGCGCCGGATGACACTCGTGCCGGCCGTCGACGTCTACGAGGACAGTCAAGGCGTCACGCTGTGGGCCGATTTGCCCGGCGTGACGAAGGACAAGCTGGACGTGAAGGTTCACGACAGCAGCCTCCTGATCGAAGCCGAGGCCATGGTGCCGACGCCGGCCAATCTGCGGCTTCAGCATGCCGAGGTTCGGGAGCCGCATTTCGCCCGCACGTTTACGCTGTCGGCGGATCTCGACTCGTCCAGGATCGAGGCGAGCCTTCAGGACGGGGTGCTGAAGCTGAGCATCCCGCGCCGCGACGAAGCGCGTCCACGACGCATCGAAATCAAGACCCGCTGACGCGTCATGAGCCACGGCGCAGCGCGCGCCCCTGCGTCGACGCAGAACAGGATCAGCGACGCTTCGCTGCCTGAGTCGACGCAGGCTTAGCGGTGAGGACACGCGATCCCGTGACACGAATCACGGCGCGTGTCCGCACCGGACGGCGACGCCAGGCTCGAAACCGACTGGAGATCAACCGGAGGACACCATGAATGCCGATCCGAAAAAGTGGAACCCGTTCAAGTTCCTTCGCGGGGCTACCCGCAAGTCCGACGCGGAAGGCCCGGACAGTCCGCCGACAGGCGAGCCGGGGCGTGCGTCGTGGCCCGACATTTCGCGACTGTTTTCACGCGAACCATGGCGCGCCATGGAGGAATTCCTTCATGACCCGTTCGCTGGCCACGGCGCGCTCGAACGGTGGTTCGGCGACTTCAGTTCATCGCGCTTCCAGCCGCGCATCGACGTCGTCGATGAAGGCCCGGTGCTGCGCGTGACCGCCGAACTGCCCGGAATGGAGCGCGAGGATCTGAAGGTGAGCGTCGAGGACGGGGCGATCGTGCTGCGCGGAGAGAAACGGCAGGACGTGCGCAGCGAAGAAAACGGCTGCTACCGGCTGGAGCGCGCCCATGGACGCTTCGTGCGCACGATCCCGATGCCGGACGATGCCGACCCTGAGCACACCTTGGCAAAGTTCGACAACGGTGTCCTCACGTTGACCGTGCCGAAATCTGAGCCGGTCAGGTCCACCAGTCGCACGATCGATATCGGCTGACGTAGCCCAGACCGGGCACCCCGGCGGGGATTCTTTGCGGCGAACCGGCGAGCGCGCGGCGATTGCCTGGCATCCACCCGGCCAAATCAGAATCAGGAGGACAACTGATGGATGTCAGCGCGCGTCATGCGCCGCGTGGCGGCTGGAACCGGCCAGGCCGATTCAGTCTTCCTCCATCAGATAGCGAATCACGAGTGCCGGATCGGCGATATCGAGGATCAGTCGGCGAAGAATCCGTCGGCGCATGTGGTCCGCGTCGAGGCTCCAGGGCGCCCCCTTCTCGTTGAGATAACGGGTGATGGCGTCCCGGTGATCGGCGTTTGCCGGCAAGTCGAGCCGAACGGCCAGCAGTCCTGCCACGACGTCGTCCAGCTCGATGTCGAGCGGTTTCGAGTCAATGCAAAGTTCGAGTTTCATGTCGATCATCGGCAAAAAAGGGCGCCGCATGAAGTGAGGCAGCCTGCGGCGCCAAACGACTCGCACCGGCCGCGACTGTTGGCCGGTGCGTACACGACCCGCTGCCGGAGGTCAGTGCTCGAACTCGGGTGCGACCGACTGCGCCGGTTTCGGATCCTTCGGCGCTTCGGCCACCGTCGCGTCCGTCGTCAGGATGAGCCCGGCAATCGATGCGGCGTTCTGCAATGCCGTGCGCGTGACCTTGGTCGGATCGACCACGCCTGCCTCGACAAGATCGCCATATTCACCGGTGGCCGCGTTGTAGCCGAAGTTGCCCTTGCCTTCCAGCACTTTCGCCACGACGACCGACGGTTCATCCCCGGCATTCGCGGCGATCACGCGCAGCGGCGCTTCGAGCGCGCGCAGCACGATTTGAATGCCCGCGTCCTGATCGACGTTGGCGCCTTTCAGGCTCGTCGCCGTGGAACGCGCGCGCAGGAGCGCCACGCCGCCACCCGGCACGATGCCCTCCTCGACCGCCGCGCGGGTGGCATGCAGCGCATCGTCGACGCGGTCCTTTTTCTCCTTCATTTCGACTTCGGTGGCTGCCCCGACCTTGATGACGGCCACCCCGCCGGCCAGCTTCGCCACGCGTTCCTGAAGCTTCTCGCGATCGTAGTCGCTCGTGGTTTCCTCGATCTGCGCACGGATGGACTTCACGCGCGCCTCGATGTGCTGCGCGTCGCCCGCGCCGTCGATGATGATCGTGTCGTCCTTGCGCACCTCGACGCGCTTCGCGCCGCCGAGATCCTCGAGCGTGGCCTTCTGCAGTTGCTTGCCGGTTTCTTCCGAGATGACGGTGGCGCCGGTGAGGATGGCGATGTCTTCGAGCATGGCCTTGCGCCGGTCACCGAAGCCGGGCGCCTTGACGGCCACGACCTTGAGGATGCCTCGCATCGCGTTGACCACGAGCGTGGCCAGCGCTTCGCCATCGACGTCTTCGGCCACGATCAGCAGCGGCTTGCCTGCCTTGGAGGCCGCCTCGAGGATCGGCAGCAGATCCCGGACGTTCGAGATCTTCTTGTCGTGCAACAGGATCAGCGCGTCGTCGAGATACGCCGCCTGCTTTTCCGGATCGTTGATGAAGTACGGGCTGACGTAGCCGCGATCGAACTGCATCCCTTCGACGACATCCAGCTCGTTCTCGAGGGACTTGCCATCCTCGACCGTGATGACCCCTTCCTTGCCGACTTTCTCCATGGCGTCCGCGATGATCTTGCCGATCGCCTCGTCGGAGTTGGCCGAGATCGAGCCCACCTGCGCGATTTCCCGGTTCGTGGAAATCGGCTTGGACAGTTTGCGCAGCTCATCCAGCACGGCGGCCACGGCCTTGTCGATGCCGCGCTTGAGGTCCATCGGATTCATGCCGGCGGCCACGTGCTTCATGCCTTCCTGCACGATCGCCTGCGCAAGCACGGTGGCCGTGGTGGTGCCGTCGCCGGCCACGTCGGCGGTCTTCGATGCGACCTGCTTGACGATCTGCGCGCCCATGTTTTCGAAGCGGTCCTTCAGCTCGATTTCCTTCGCGACCGACACGCCGTCCTTCGTGATGGTGGGCGCGCCGAAGCTGCGCTCGATCACCACGTTGCGACCTTTCGGCCCGAGCGTGACCTTCACGGCATCGGCCAGCACGTTCACGCCGTCGACGATGCGAGCGCGGGCGCTGTCGTGGAATTTGACGTCTTTTGCACTCATCTTGTTGCTCTGGATAGAAGTCGTTGATTCGATGTGTCGCGAACACCCGATGGGGTCGCGATCTGCCCGGGATCTCAGGCGGCCTTGCGGGACGCGCCGGTATCGGCTTCGAGGACGCCCATGACGTCTTCCTCGCGCATGACGAGGAGTTCCTCGCCATCGACCTTGACGGTCTGGCCCGCGTATTTGCCGAAGAGAACCTGGTCACCGGCCTTCAACTGGAGCGCGCGCAGCGTTCCATCCTGCAGCAGCCGGCCACTGCCGACCGCGACGACTTCACCCTGCTCGGGCTTTTCCGCGGCCGAATCGGGAATCACGATGCCCGAGGCCGTCGTCCGCTGCGTTTCGATTCGCTTGACGATAACCCGGTCGTAGAGGGGACGAATCTGCATTCTCATCTCCTGAGCGATAAAGGTTCGAAAAAGGAATCCGCCTGCCGGGCATGGCGACGCAAGCGTCGCGGCCGGGCAGCCGTGCCACTGTCTGGCGGAAAGCGAAATAGAGGTGCTCCCCGCTCACTTCAAGGGGGGACGAAATCGGCTCTTTGTAACAAATTGTTTCAGTTCGCCAAGACGATAGCCTTGGCCGCCCCACCGCCGCTCACGCCTGCCTGGCCGTGGCCTGCGCCGCCAGCGCGGCCCGCTCGATCCAGCGGATGGCCGGCGCATCCTGCTCGCCCGGCGCGGGCTTGCCGATCAGGAAGCCCTGCACCTCGCGGCAGCCGGCATCGGTGATGCACGCCAGCTGCTCCTCCGTCTCGACGCCTTCCGCGACGGTCGTCACGCCGAGGCGCTTGCCGAGATCGGCCACCGTGCGCACGACCGCCGCGCAGTCCGGGCGCGTGACGGCATCGCGCACGAAGCTGCCGTCGATCTTGATCTTGTCGAACGGGAACGCGCGCAGATGCGCGAGCGACGAGAAGCCGGTGCCGAAATCGTCGAGGGCGACGCGCACGCCCATCGAACGCAGTGCGCGCAGGTCCGCGATGGCCTTGCCCTCGTCGTGCAGCAGCGCGGTTTCCGTCACCTCGATTTCCAGCCGGTCGGGCGCGAGGCCCGCGCCGGCCAGCGCCGCCGCGAAGATCGGCGCGATCGTGCCGTGGCCGAGCTGCCCCGCCGACACGTTGACGGCAACGCGCGCACCGTCGGGCCAGCGCGCCGCCTCCCGGCACGCTTGCTCGAGCACGAAGCGGCCGAGCCGGTCGATCAGGCCGCCGCGCTCCGCCACCGGAATGAAGCAGCCCGGCGAAATCCAGCCGGTGCGCGGATGATGCCAGCGCAGCAGCGCCTCGCGCGCCGTGATCCGGCGGGTGAGGACATCGACGATCGGCTGGTAGAACACGTACAGCCCCTGGTTCTCGTCCAGCGCGACGCGCAGCTTCGATTCGAGCGCGACCCGCTCCTGCGCGCTCGTTTCCATGTCCGGCGAAAACATGCGATAGGTGCCCTTCCCGGCCTTCTTCGCCGCATAGAGCGCCATGTCCGCGCGGGACAGCAGCGCGCCGGCGTCGTTGCCGTGATGCGGCGCCAGCACGCAGCCGATCGATGCACCGATGCGGAACGGCCGGTCGGGCGACGGCGCATAGGGGGCGACGAGCGTGTCGACGAGCCGCGCGGCCGCGCCCATCGCGCGGTCCGCGTCGGTGTCGCGCAGCAGCACCGCGAATTCGTCGCCGCCGATGCGCCCCAGCATCATCCCCGGCTCGGGGCACTGCCCGCGCAGGCGCTCCGCGACCTGGCGCAGCACGGCGTCGCCCGCCGAATGCCCGCACGCGTCGTTGATCAGCTTGAAACCGTCGAGGTCGATGAAAAGCAGCGCGAGCACCTTGTCCGAACGGCGCAGGCTCGCGTCGAATTCGGCCAGGAAGGTCGCGCGGTTCGGCAGGCCGGTGAGCGAATCGTGATGCGCGAGCTGGTGGATGCGCGCCTCCGCCTCGGCCTGCTGCGTGACGATCGACCACGACAGCATCGGGCCGATGTAGCGCCCCTGGGCGTCGCGCACGGCCGAGACCTGGATGTCGAGCACTTCCGGCCCGAGCGGAATGCGGGCGCGATGCGGCAGGTTCGCCGGATCGGCGAGCAGGCGGCGCTGGTGCTGCGGGTGCGGGTGGAAGAAGTCGATCGACGCGCCGAGCGCGTCGTCCGCGCGGATCGGCAGCAGGTGCTCGATCGAGCGCAGCAGGTTGCGCGACGTCGCGTTCAGGTAGTTGATGCGGAACGTCTCCGGGTCGGCCGTCATCACGGCCACCGGCATGTCGTCGATCATCCGCATCAGCCGCGTCTGCGCCTGCTCGCGCAGACGCGATTCGTCCTGCGCGTCGACGGTGCGCAGGACGCTCCGGTAGTTGACGGAGATGACCGCGATCAGCGACGCCGACACGAAGGCCATGTTGACCGCGGTGGCGACGAGCGTCGGCTGGCCGGTCGAGATGAAGAACACGATGAACGCGACGTTGACGATCAAGGCCACGCTCAGCGCGGCCGTCCGCAGGTACATCAGGCTGAAGACGCACCCGATCATCGTGATCGCCATGTAGAACGCCACCTGGGCCTTTTGCCACGCATCGCCGTACGGGAACAGCAGCAGCGCCCAGGTGGTGAACGTCACCGCGACCGGGATCACCAGCCAGTTCGTGACCGTGAGCGCGCGCATCACGGTGTCCGGCGTCGGCGCCAGCAGCCGGGTGCGGTACCAGTGCAGCAGCCGCGCGAGCGCGGCGAGCGTCATCGCGGCCGGCATCGCGACCGACAGCCACCACGGCGTGCTGCCCAGGTGCGTGACCGCGAGGCTCCAGGTGCTCGAGATGAGGATCAGGTACGACACCGGGATCTGGCCGGCGAATACCCGGTATTGCGCCGCGAGCAGGTCCGGGTTCCGGTCCGGCGCCGCGAGGCTTGCCAGTCTTGCCATCCGTGCGTAGAGGATTTTCATGTGAGCCTGCCGGCGGCAACCCGGGAGCGGGCGGCCGTGTCCGGCGTCGAGGGTTACCCGCGCGGGTCCGGGTCGAAATCGGCCGCGACGGCCGATTCGGACGCAGGAACCGCCGTGCGGACGCGGTCGCCGCCGGTCAGCGCAATCTGCCCGCTGCCGACGATCTCGTTGAGGGGCGCGGGCCTGCCGAGCAGGAAGCCCTGTGCTTCGTCACAGCCTTCGTCGGCCAGCAGCGCCAGCTGGTCGTGCGTCTCGATGCCTTCGGCCAGGATCGGAATGCCCAGGCTCTTGCCGAGCGCGAGCACGGCGCGGATGATCGCGCGATCCTGCGGTTTCGCTTCCGCGTCCGCGACGAACGACTGGTCGAGCTTGATGCGGTCGAACGGGAAAGAGCGCAGCGTGTCGAGCGACGAATAGCCGGTGCCGAAATCGTCGAGCGCGATGCTCACGCCCAGCGCCTTGATCTGCCGCAGCGTGTCCAGCGCGCGCTCGCGGCTGGCGAAGATCGTCGATTCGGTCAGCTCCAGCTGCAGGCGCGACGCCGGCAGGCGGGTGGCTTCGAGCACGTCCGCCACGAGCGCCGTCAGGTCCGCGTGCATGAACTGCACGGCCGATACGTTCACCGCGACCGCATAGGGCGGCTCCCACGTGGCCGCCCGCGCGCAGGCCTCGCGCAGCACCCAGGCGCCGATGTCCAGGATCACGCCGTTTTCCTCGGCGAGCGGAATGAACTCGGCGGGCGGGATCGTGCCGAGCGTCGCGTGCTGCCAGCGCAGCAGCGCCTCGTAGCCGCGGATCTCGCCGGTCGCGAGCGACGTCTGCACCTGGTAGTGGATACTCAGCTGGTTGTCGGCCACCGCGCGGCGCAGGTCGGCCGCGAGGCTGCGGCGCGCGCGGACGATCAGGTCCATCGCCGGCTCGTAGAAGCAGATCGATTGCCCGATGCCGCCCTTCGCGCGGTACATCGCGAGGTCCGCGTTGTTGATCAGGATGGCCTTGGTGGCGGCGTCGTCCGGGTAGATGGCGACGCCGAAGCTCGCGCCCGGCACGACCTCGTAGTCGTCCAGCCTGACCGGCTTGTAGAGCGCCGGCTCGAGCCGTTCGAGCAGATCCATCAGGCGCGTGTCGTCGTCCATCCGGCAGAGCGCCGCGAATTCGTCGCCGCCGATGCGGGCGACGAATTCGCCTTCGCGCAGCAGGTTCGCCATGCGGCGCGCCAGGATGCGCAGCACCTCGTCGCCGGCGTGGTGGCCGCGCAGGTCGTTGATTTCCTTGAAGCGGTTCAGGTCGATGCCGATCAGCGCGAGCTTCGTGCGTTGTTCCTGCGCGAGCGCGATCTCGAGGTCGAGCCGCTCGTTGAAGCTGGCCCGGTTGGGCAGGCCGGTCAGCATGTCGCTCAGCGCCAGCCGGCGCAGGTGCTCGAGCGATTCGGCCCGCACGTTGCTGTCGATCACGTAGCTCACGAGCCCCGTGCAGACGATCACGAGCGACGTGCCCGCGACCGCCAGCGCGAGCGGACGCATCTCGCTCATGTCGGTCCAGTTGCCGTCGAGCGTCAGCGGCGTGATGCGCAGCGCGGACATCCCGGTGAAATGCAGCGCGAGGATCGCGAGCGACAGCACGCCGGCCATCTGGTTGACGGCGTGCGGCGACGGCCGCATCGCGAGGTGCAGCGCGAGCGCGGCGAGCGTCATCGCCAGGACCACCGACGCGCTCAGGTAGCCGACGTCCCACGACACGATCCCCTCGACCCGCCACGCGAGCATGCCGGTGTAGTGCATCAGCACGATCGCGATGCCGACGATCGCGCCGCCGAGCGCGGGCGCGACCTTGACGATGCGACAGGTCGTCAGCGCGAAGCCGAGCGTGCTGCCCACGACCGCGATGAGCAGCGACACGAGCGTGAGCGGCAGGTTGAAGTGGACGGGCGCGCCGGCGTCGAAGCCGAGCATCGCGATGAAGTGCGTGCACCAGATCGCCACGCCGGCCGAAATGGCCGTCAGCACCTGCCAGCCGATCCGCTGCGTGCCGGAGGTGTTCACCGTGCGCTGGAACAAGCGCGCGGTGACCCACGAGCCGCCTGCGCACAGCAGTGCGGCAAGCAACACCAGCCAGTGGTTGTGCCGATGAACGATGCACCCGAAAACTGTCACCAAAACCTTTCTTCCCCTATCCGTCGCATGGGCCGATGCCATGCCCGATCGACGCGGCGGCGGCCATGCCGCTTCGATCAGGCGCGCCTTCACGATATCGGCATGCGATGAGTAAACTGAACGCCGCGCGGCCGGGCGCAAACGATTGCACGGCAGATATTTTTTGGGGAAAAAGTGCCGAAACGCGGAGGGATGGGGGAACGGGGGTTTGGGCGGCGGGTGGAATGAAAACCGGATGCTAAAAATCGACCGCCTGCAATCGCAGGCGGTCGATCAACGGCTGCCCTTTATTCGCCCGGGCATCGGGTGGCTTCGACTGGTTCGCACTACTCCGAAGCGAAGGGTCCGCCACGCGCGTTTCGGGCGTTCGACGCACTCACACGGACACTATCAATTCACCCCGACCGCACTCCACGCACGAGCGACCGCGGCGCTTTCGGCCGAGTTTGCGCCATACAGGTCGTTCGCCGCCTGGATCGACGCACGACGCGCGCTCGGGTAGCTGGAGTTGGCGTTCAGATACACGGTCAGCGTCCGGTACCAGATCTTCCCGGCCTTCTCGCGGCCCACGCCGCTGAAGGTCGTGTCGCCGTTGCAGACCAGTTGCGCCTTCGTCAGGCCGGTATCGGTCGACGGCACCGTCGGGCCTTCCGCGAGCAGGTAGAACAGGCGGTTGCCGACGCCCGACGTGAAATGCGGATCGTGGCGCGGATTCGACCACGAGAATCCGCCGGACGGGTAACAGCTGAACGACCGGCCGTCGAGATCCTGCTTGTACATCTTGCGCAGGCCGCCGCTCACCACGCGCGCGCCGATCACGTAGTTGCCGGGATCGTTCGGGTTGTTGGCGTAGTACTTCACGAGCGTGCCGAAGATGTCGGACGTCGACTCGTTCAGGCCGCCCGCGTCGCCCGAGTAATTCAGGTTGGCCGTGGCCTCGGTCACGCCGTGACTCATCTCGTGTCCGGCGACGTCCACCGACACGACCGGTTTCGGCAGGCTGGTGCCGGGCTGGCCGTCCCCGTACACCATCACGTGCGAATCCAGCCATGCCGCATTCGCGCCGGTCGTGCCGCTGCCCGTGTTGAACACCACGTGTGCATAGCTCTTCACGCCGCGGCCGTCATTGAAGATGCCGTTGCGGTTGTGCGCCGTCTTGTAGTAGTCCCAAGTCAGCGCGAGACCATAGTCGATGTCGGCGGCGACCGTCTGCCGGTCGGTAGTCGTATTGTTGCCCCACACGTTCGTGCTGCTCGTGAAGATCGGCAGGTCGGTCGCCTGCTCGACGTCGTCCGAGGTCAGCCCGCGGCCGTCGTAGACCGAGCCGGAGCCGCGGCTCGGATCGAGCATCCGGTACGCGTTCGTGCCCGTCTGGTCGGTGGTGAGCGTCAGGTTGCCGTAGTACAGCGAGCGGCCGGTGCCGGTCGCGGCGGCCGTCTTGATCAGGTCCTGCGCGTCGAGCACGGTGCCGGTGCGCGCATCGACGTAGTACAGCACCGCGTCGCCATGCACGTCGGTCGCCTTGCCGTAGACGCGTACCGCGTAGGCCAGCGTCGGCGTGACGTCGCGTGCGAACACGACGAGTTCCGCGTCCTCGACGCGGCGCACGTCCGAGTTGAAACGCGCGGCTGCGATGCGCTTGACCCGCGCAGCGCCGATGTCGGGTGCGTTGCGTACCACCGCGCGGTTTCCGACCTTGCCGATCGTGCCGGCGAGATTGATCGGCGCGAGCTGGGTCACGCTCGCCTGCTTCAACTGCCCGTTGCGCGAGTGGACGACCACGTCGCCGCCGATCACGGGCAGGCTCGCGTGGAAGCGGTCGAAACGCACGTGCTCGGTGCCATCGGGGTCGACGATCACGTCGCGCACCTGGAACTGATCGCCATCCGCCGGCGCGCTCGCCTGCGGCCCTGCGAACTTCAACGTGCGTGCTGCGCCGCCGGCTGCGAGGCTGAAGGCGGACGGGTTCTGCTGGATCAGTTGCAGTGCCTTGTCGACCGCAGCCGACGGGTCGCCGGCCTGGGCAAAAGCACTGAGACTCGCGACGGTAATCGCGGAGATGGACAGCAGACGAGACAGTTTCTTCATGTAATCCCCCGGCTTATAAGTGGGTGATGTTCGAGGAATGCATCAAGTACAGACTTTTGATGTAAGACGTGTCACGAACCGCAGAGGGATGCTAGAAGGACATTTTTATAATTACAAGATATTTTCTGACAGTTTAATTTTTTCTGTCATCGCTGTTAATCGAGTCAAGGTTTGGTGAGAAACTTGAAATGATCTCGTTGGTCGCGATGGCGGGATCGACAAGGTTGCATCGGGGGAATGTGTCGGAGAGGCTCGTGCCGCCTGGGCGAGGCGGCGCGCGGCACGCGTCGGGCAGGACGGATGAGGTGAAGCCGGGATAAAGCGGCAGACACTACTTGCTTTATTAAATATTTATTTGGATTGTTGCCATTGCCGGCGTGCCAATGAAAATTTCAATGGCTCTTCGCTTATCGCTTTAGACGACGATGCCTTTAAATTCGTAGTCAATGACTGCCGAGCGACGCCCGAGATAATGCTTTCTACGAATCGTTCGGTCGAGTGGGGCGGCGCGGCGCAATCCATCGCATGTGGACGTCACACTGTCTTTTGCATCGGAAGGCTCATGCTCGGTCAACGGTGGTGCACGCGGTTGTCGCCGACGCATGAGGCACAATACGCGGCTTCAACATTCAACCGCGGTCAAACCCATGCGCGTCGTCGTCGTTGGAACCAGCGGAGCGGGGAAATCCACTTTCTCCAGCGCACTGGCGGCAGCAGCCGGCTGCCCTTACATCGAGCTGGATCGCCTCTACTGGGGCCCCGACTGGACAGCCGTGCCGCCGGCGCAGTTCGAGAACGCCGTGCGGGCCGCGACGGCCGGCGAGCGCTGGGTCGCCGACGGGAACTACAGCGCCGTGCGCGACGTGCTCTGGTCGAGCGCCACGCACGTGGTCTGGCTCAACTTCGGACGCCGGACGGTATTCTCCCGGGTGCTCTGGCGCACGTTGAGCCGCGGGTTCATGCGCACCGAGCTTTCGCACGGCAACCGCGAATCGCTGCGGATGGCGTTCTCCCGGGAGTCGGTGCTGCTGTGGTCGTACACCACGTTCGCCAGGAATCGCATCAAGTTCGCCGCCCTGCGGGACGACCCGGCCTTCGCGCATCTGCACTGGACGGAAATCACGCGGCCTTCGGACACCCGCGCGGTCATCGACAGGCTGGCCCGCGCCGGCGGTTGAGCGCGCGCCATCGGGACGTCACTTCACGGCCGCATTGCCGCCGTCGGCGAACAGGGCCGAGCCGGTCACGAAGCTGGCCATCGGGCTGGCCAGGAACAGCGCCGCGGATGCGATCTCGTCGGGGTGCGCGATACGCTTCATCGCGTGGAGCCCGGCCGCCCATTCCTTCTGGTCACGGTCTCCCGCCATCGCGGTATCGACCCCGCCCGGCATCAGTGCATTGGCCCGAATCCCGCGTGCCGCGTAGTCCGCGGTGATGCCCTTCACCAATCCCATCAAGCCGGCCTTGGACGCGCCATACGCGGCCATGCCGGGAAGCCCGACACTCGTTCCGACGAAGCTGGACGTGAAGACGATCGAACCGCCCCCGCGTTCGAGCATCACGGGAATCTGGTTGCTGGCGCCCAGGAAGGCCGCCGTCAGGTTGGTAGACAGCGTCTGCTGCCAATCGTCGAGCGACATGTCGGCGAGCGGTTTGAGCGGCCCGACCGTTCCGGCGTTGTTGATCGCGATGTCGAGACCGCCGAACTCGCGCAGCGCCGTTGCCACGAGCCGTCGATGCGTATCGACGTGGCCGACGTCGCCCGCGCAGGCGCGCGCCTGGCCGCCCTGACGACGGATCGCGTCGGCCACCTGATTGAGCGGGGCTTCGCTTCGCGCACCCAATACGACCGACGCGCCGTGCGCCGCGAACATCAACGCGATCGCTCGGCCGATACCGCTGGACGCACCGGTGACGATGGCGACTTTCCCTTCGAGCAAGGTCATGGTTTTCACATCCCGTGAGTGAGGTTCATCACGGCAATGTAAGCGGCTGCATACAGGTAGGCACTCCGTTTCTTGCTCTTGAAGTCCGGCCGAGCGGCAAACCGCGCGTCGGGTGGCGGGTGGTGCGGATCGGCGGTGTCGCGCGCTGCAACGATCGGAACTGGGCGGAACGCATCCGGCCTTCGCACACCCGCGCCGGCGGCTGAACGCTGCGCGACGCATCAAGCGTCAATGGCCCGAGGGTGGCAAAACCACCCCAGGGCCACGGATTTCCCGCCGGTGCCGGACATCACGACCACTGCCCGGCACCACCGGTCAATCATTGCTGCGCGAACAACGTCAGAACTGGTAACCCGCGCCCACCACCGCGCCGAAGTCCGAACGCGCATTGCCCGTCACCGACGCCTTGACGACCCAGCGGTTGCTTTCCGTCACGTACGAGTACCCGGCGGCGAAACCCTGCTGGCCGTGATAGTTCGACGTCGCCGCCGAGACCATCGAGCGGCCCGCGCCCGTCGGTTGCGGCAGGCCAGCCACGGCCATCGCCGAGGCCACGCCGCCGTACATGTCCTTCTTCAGGTCGTTGAACGAGTTGTACACCTGGCCGATGCGCTGGTCGGTGTAGCCCTTCGCCTGATTCGACGCGGCCGACAGGTTGTCGTTCAGCTGCTGCACGTTCACCGCGTCGGTCGGCGCGGTGCCGGCCGCGACGTTCGTGACCTGGCGCTCGCTGCCCTTCGCGCCGACCGAGAACGAATTGTCGCGATCGGCGACGGAGCCCTGGCCGACCGCCACCGCGTTCTTGCCGGTTGCGGTTGCCGTCGACCCGATCGCACCCGCATCGGCACGCGCGATCCACGACGTGTTCGCATCGGTCACCGCCGCACGGATCTGGTCGTTGGCCGCGACGTTCTTCAGCGCGTTGTTGAACTGGCCCATGTTGACCGCGTCGTTGTTGTTCACCCCCGCCGCGACGCCGGTCAGCACGCGGTCGCCCGACGTGCCGGAGAAGTTCACGCTGGTGCCGCCGGTGTCCTTCCCGACCGTGATCGCGCCGTTCGGATCCTGCTGCTGCACGAGGCCCGCCTTGCCGTTCGCGATGTTGGTCACGTTCCCCTGCAGGTTCGTGATGTCGGTCGTGTTCTTCGCGACCTGCTGGTTGGTCGCGTTGAGCTGCGAACCGTTCACCGCGTCCGTGCTGGTTGCGCTGAGCGTGCCTGCCTGCACGTTGGTGATGCGCGTGCCGCCGGCGCCGCCGAGCGTGATCGAGCTCTTCGAGCTGTCGTCGTACTGCACCGCGAGCGCACCGAGCTGGTTGAGACTCGACTGCACGCCCTTCAGCTGCTTCACGTTCACCGCGTCCGTATCGTCGGTGCCCGCGGCGACGTTCTTCAGCACGACGGCCGCATTCGTGTCGCCGCCGATCAGCGATACCGAATTCAGCCGGTTGCCGTTCGTGTCGACGTCGTACTTGACGACGTTCTTCACGGCCTCACCCGCCTGGTTGGACACCTGCGTGATCTGCTGTTCGAGCGACGACTTCACGCCCGACAACTGGCCGCCGTTCACCGCGTCCGTGCTGCCCGCGGCGATGTTGCCGTCGGCCACGTTCGTCAGCTTCGTCGGTGCGCCGCCGCGCGCCGCGTTGTAGGCGCCGGCCTTCGGGTCGAACTGGAGCGCGTCCTGCTGCAGCCCGGCGATCGCGGCCGTGTTGCCGGCGATGTTCGTTTCGGCGTTGCCGATGCGCGTTTCGTGATTCTCGAGCGTCGTCGTGTTGCTGCCGACGCGGCCGTCGAGGTTCGTGAGCGCATCGCCGACGTTGTTGAACGAGCCGCCGCCGACTTTATAGGCCGGCGCGCTGATCGAGCCGTCCGGATTCGCCGTCGCACCGCCGCCCAGCGCGGCTGCGGTACCGTCGGTCGCGCGGCGCAGTTGCGCGCCGTTGACCGCGTCCGTGCTGCCGGCCGCGACGTTGCCTTCCGCGATATTTGTCAGTCGCACCGGGCTCGCGCCGTTGCCTGCGCCGAGCGAAACCTGCTTCTTGCTCGCGTCGTCGTACTTCACCGCGAGCGCGTCGAGCTGGCTCGTGCCGTCCTGAATCGCCGCGTTCAACTGGTCGACGTTGACGGCATCCGTGCCGTTCTTGCCGGCCGCGACGTTGCCGATGCGTTGCGGCCCGTTGCCGCCGTGGCTCGCGTCGTAGGTGCCGAGGGTCGCGTTCCATTGGAGTGCGTCCTGCTGAAGCGCGGCGATGTTGCCCGTGTTCGTCGTCACCTGGTTGCCGAGCGTCGTCACGGTGTTGCTGACATTCGTGATCGACTGGTTCAGCGTGTCGGTGGCCTTGCCGAGCTGCCCGACGTTCACGGCGTCGCTCGCGGCGATGCCGTCCGCGACGTTATGCAGGCCCACCGGCGCCTGCGCGCCCTTGCCGCCGAGCGTCACGCCGCTGTGCGCGTCATCGTCGTACTGCACGGCGTTCTTCGTCGCGTTGCCGATCTGGTTGTTGATCGACGTGCTCAGGTTGCCCAGCGTCGTGCTGATGCTGTTCGTCACGCTCGTGCTGAGCGACGACAGGCCACCGTTCAGTTGGCCGACGTTCACGGCGTCGGTATTCGCGACACCGGCTGCGACGTTGTGCAGCGTCGTGCCGTTCGTGCCGGCGAACGTCACCGAGTCGAAGCCGCTTTGGCCGTCGTACTTCACGTTGCGGGCGTCGGCTGCCTGCAGGTTGCTGATGTTCGTGGTCGCGGTGCTCAGCGATGCATTGATGCCTGTGACAGTGCCCTGCAGGTTCGTGATGTTCGACGCCGCCGTCGAGATGGACGATTGCAGCGGTGCGACGGTGCTCGTCAGCTGACCGACGTTCACCGCGTCGGTGGTGGCGACGCCCGCCGCGACGTTGCCGATGCGTTGCGGGCCGTTGCCGCCGTGGCTTGCGTCGTACGCGCCGAGGGTGGTGTTCCACAACAACGCGTCCTGCTGGAGTGCCGCGATGTTGCCCGTGTTCGTCGTCACCTGATTGCCGAGCGTCGTGACGCTGTTGCCGACATTCGTGATCGACTGGTTCAGCGTGTCGGTCGCCTTGCCGAGCTGGCCGACGTTCACGGCGTCGCTCGCGGCAACACCGTCCGCGACGTTGTGCAGGCCCACCGGCGACTGCGCGCCCTTGCCGCCGAGCGTCACGCCGCTGTGCGCGTCATCGTCGTACTGCACGGCGTTCTTCGTCGCGTTGCCGATCTGGTTCGTGATCGACGTGCTCAGGTTGCCCAGCGTCGTGCTGATGCTGTTCGTCACGCTCGTGCTGAGCGACGACAGGCCGCCGTTCAGTTGCCCGACGTTCACCGCATCGGTGTTCGCGACACCGGCTGCGACGTTGTGCAGCGTCGTGCCGTTCGGGCCGGCGAACGTCACCGAGTCGAAGCCGCTCTGCCCGTCGTACTTCACGTTGCGTGCATCGGCTGCCTGCAGGTTGCTGATATTGGTGGTTGCCGTGCTCAGCGACGTGTTGATGCCGGTAACGCTGGCCTGCAGGTTCGTGATGTTCGACGCCGCCGTCGAAATGGACGTCTGCAGCGGCGCGACGCTGCCCTTCAACTGGCCGACGTTGACCGCATCGGTATCGGCGACACCGGCCGCGACACCGTTGATCGTCGTGCCGTTGGCACCGTCGAGTGCGATCGCCGCATGCGAATCGTCGGTGTATTTCACGACGTTCTTCGTGGCGGTCACGATGCTCGTGCTGAGGCTGTTGCCCACGTTGGTCACGCGCTGGTCGACGTTCGAGATCGTGGTCGACAGCGAATTGCCGACCGACGTCACGCGCGCGTCGACCGTGGCGATGCTCGTGCTGAGCGTGCCGTTCACGTTCTTCAGCTGCTGGACGTTGACGGCGTCCGTATCGGCCGCGCCTGCCGCGACGTTCTTGAGCTGGCGCTCCTTGCCGATTGCGCCGAACGACACCGCGCCGCCAACCGGCGCGGCCGTGCCGCCGAACACCGGCGTGCCGCCATTGTTCGCACCGACACTGCCCGAACCGATCGCCACCTGGTTGTTGTCGTTCGTCTGCGCGCCTGCGCCGATCGCGACCGATTGCGTGCCGCCGGCACGCGTCTGGGTGGCCGCGTCATACGACGCGCCGGCCGACACGCCGTCGCTCGACGTCGGGTTGGCGCCGCCGATCGCAACCGAGCGGTCGCCGCTGGCGAGCGCCGAGTGGCCCAGCGCGATAGAACTCGTGCCGTGCGCATCGGCGACGTTGCCGAGCGCCATCGAGAAATCGCCGACCGCGGCCGACTGCCGACCGATGGCGAGCGCCGTGTTGCCTTGTGCGACGGCTACCGTGCCGATCGCCGTGGCCGAGTTCGCCAGCGCCTGCGCACCCACGCCGACCGCGATCGCGCCGCCGCTGCTGGTGCCGCCATTGCTGCTTGCATTCGACTGGTCGCCGATCGCGATCCCGCTGGTGCCGGCCTTGGCATTCGTGCCCATCTTGACGTTGGCCGTGCTCACGGCCACGTAACTCCCGCTCTTGGTCGCGACACACAGCGGGTTCGTCCCGTCGATGCACTGACCGTTCAGCGCGTTGTCCGGGTTGCCGCGGTCGACGAAATTGTCCGCATGCGCGGCACCCGCGATCAGGACACCTGCACCCGTGAACATGGCGGCGGCGAGCGCCGAAATCTGCTTCCTCTTCATGGTCTTCTGCTCCGTTTTGTAGCGTTTGGTTTGAATACGGACTACTTACTTTTGTTGAAGACTTCAGCTGCGATTGCGATTGCGACTTCAGTGCGGAACCCGTTGCCCGTGCGCGGCTCGAGCGTGCCGAGGGCGACACGCATCGTCCGCCCGTGGCGACGGGACGTTCGAAAGCGCGGGCACGCCGTTCATGTGACGGCCCGTTCCGTTAATTCGGTTGATGCATTAGGAATGCATATCGTTTTATATGGGCGAATTCGCCCAGCGACTGAATCCGGAGATTCAACCCGCCGTTATGGATACCCCTGATTTGATGTCGCGCCGACCGCGACCCACCCCGCTTCTTTTATTTCACCCACGGCAACCGGATTTTCGCTTGCGCCCAACGGACCTGCGCTCGGAGTCACATCAATTGATGCCCCGGACCCGAACCGCACACCGTCCGTCACAACCCGCCGTGCCTTGCGTTGCTTGGTGCAACCCTGCACTCAAAGTTCGGACGAATTATGAGACACGATTTAAAATTATTGAAGCCGACATTCTTTATAGATTGTAAAATTCAATATATTCAAGGTGTTGCGATAAAAACGCGCATCTCGCAAACGATTTCGCGCCATCGAAATTAATCGAGATGTTTTATCGGGCGGATAAAACCTTTGCTGAAACGGATTGAAGAAAAATTCATCGCGATGTTTATCGCGAAAAACGCGGAACTGCGCGACTGCACGTAGCGGCGCAAATGGAAATGGCGGAAATGGACAGGCATCGACATGCCGCACCGCAAACGAAAATCACGATATACGATGAATCATCCGGAAAAAGACATGAAGCAAATAGAGTTCATGCGTCTGGCGAGAATTGAAATATGCCCCTACAATTCGGCTCGAATCGATACCGGCGGCGCGCACCTTTCAGCGCGCGACGACAACACGCCGCGCCTTTACCGGATCGGTGATCAACACCCGCCATGCCGGGCATTACGCCGACCGGCCGTCCGTCGTGTCGTGGGGCGACATTCGACTATCGATGCGCTTGTACGTCGCCATCGCGCAGCTTCCGACGATTGATCCGAACCGGGCCGACCACCCGCAGGAACGCAGCCAGCAGCCATTCCAGAACAGGTGCACGATGCATCCATCGACCTCCGCATTGGGCGACGCCCATATCCTGATCGTCGACGATCAGCCCGACCAGCTTCGCTTGCTGATCGACATCCTGCGCGGCACCGGGTGCCGGATCAGCATTGCATCCGACGGGCTGCAGGCGTGCCAGCGCGCGCAGGCGCTCGTGCCCGACCTGATCCTGATGGATGTCCGCATGCCGCGCATGGACGGCTTCACCGCGTGCCGGCTGCTCGGCGCCGATCCGCTGACGTGCGCGATTCCGGTGATTTTCCTGACCGTGGCCGGCGCGTTGCACGAGCGCCTCGAGGGGTTCGACATCGGCTGCGTCGACTATGTGGTGAAGCCGTTCGAGCCCGCCGAAGTGCTCGCGCGGATTCGCGTCCAGCTCGCGCGCGCGAAGCGCGAGCGGCCGGTCGACATGGACAGCCCGTTCGTGGCCGGCAAGGACGACGACATCATCGTGCGCGCGGCCATCCGCCACCTGGCACGGACGCTGAACGATCCGCCGACGGTGGAGCAGCTGGCCCGCGCGGTCGGCACGCACGAAAAGCGGCTGTCACGCGCGTTTCGCGACAACCTCGGCCAGACGGTATTCGAGTATCTGCGGCACGAGCGGCTGCGAATCGCGCAGGATCTGCTGGATTCGACGTCGCTCAGCATCGCCAGCATCGCGAAGGAGATCGGCTTTTCCACGCCGGCGAATTTCGCGACCGCATTCCGCGAACGTTTCGGCCTCACGCCGACCGAGTGGCGGCGCCAGCGTCACGCCGGCGAACGCACCGTGCGCCGGGAGCCGCAACGCGACGCGTAGGGCCGTTCCGCGCGTACGCGATTACCAGTTGTATTTCGCGGTGGCCAGCACGGTCCGCTCGTTGCCGAACACGCAGACGGCGTACGACTGGCAGCCGCTGACATAGCGCCGGTCGAACAGGTTCGCGACGTTCAGCGCGAACCGCCAGTGCGGCATCTCGTAGTGCAGCGCCAGGTCGGCCAGCGTCACGCTCGGCACGGTCAGCGAGTTGTCGGGTGCGCCGGCCGATGCGCTCTGGTAGCGCACGCCGCCGCCGACGCCGACGCCCGACAGGACACCCGTGCGCCAGGTCCAGTCGGCCCACATCGACGCCATCTGCCGCGGCAGCGGCACCGCCACCGGCCAGTGGTTCAGCGACGCGTCGTTCGCCTGCACGTTCTTGACGTCCTGATACACATACGACGCGACGATCGACAACTCGCGGGTGACCTTGCCGAGCGCGCTCAGCTCGATCCCGCGCGAGCGCACCTTGCCGGTCTGCACGGACGTCGTGCCGGTCGGGTCGAGACTCACCGGTGTCGGCGTCGCGACGTTGGTCTGGTCGATCTGGTAGACGGCCGCACTCAGCAGCAGGTTCCTGCCGGGCGGCTGCCAGCGCAGCCCGGCTTCCGTCTGCTTGCCGCGCGTCGGCTTCGGCGTGCCGCCGCCGTACATTCTGACGCCGATGACGGGATCGAACGACGTCGAATAGCTCACGTACGGCGACAACCCGGCGTCGCCCTGATAGGTGAGCCCGACGCGCCCGGAGAACGCACTGACGTCCTGCTGCGCCTGCGTGCCGGCCGTCCGGTCGTCGAACCGCGCATTGACGAAATCCTCGCGGCCGCCGAGCGTCAGTGTCCAGCGCTGCCAGCGGATCTGGTCCTGCGCATACACGCCGAACGTGTTCATCGCCGTGTACTGGTCGACGTGGCCGAGCGACGTCGGGCCGGAGAAAATCGCGTCCGTGACGGGCCGGTAGACGGGGTGATACAGGTTGAGCGACGGCGCCAGCGCGAGCCACACGCTCTGGGTCGCCGTCTGCCGGTCATATTGCGCGCCGAGCAGCAGCGTATGTTCGAGCGGCCCCGTGCCGAAGCGCGCCTGCGCGTGGTTGTCGATGTCGAAGCGGCTGTAGTTGAGCTGGAACAGCCCCGCGTAACGCATCATGTCGATGCTGCTGCGGGGCACGTAGCCGATACCGAACACCGTCGCGTCGTCGAGCGACAGGTGCGACCAGCGCACGTCCTGGTGCAGCGACCAGATCGCATTCACGCGATGCTCCAGCGCGTAGCCGAGCGACCACTGCTTCTTCCGGTAGTCGTTGAACCCGGGCGCGCCCATGTAGATATCCTGCGACAGGCGGCCGTTCGGGTTCGGCAACACGGTGCCCGACGCGGGCAGGAAGTTCGACGAAATATCGCTGCCGTCCTGCAGGAACGTCGCCGAGAGCGTCAGTGACGTATCGGCGGTCGGCCGCCATCGGAACGACGGCGCCAGCGCGACGCGCCGGTCGCCGTTCGGGCCGGTGACCGCGTTGCCGTCGCGTGCCACGCCGACGAAGCGGTACGCATAGCGGCCGTCCGGGTCGAGCGTATCGCCGACATCGAGCATGAACTGCTTGCGCGCGTCGTTGCCGATCTGCACGCCGGCTTCGCGGATGCGCTCGCCGTCGGCGAGCTTCGTGTGCGCATCGACGATCGCGCCGGGTTCGCCCGCGCCGTACAGCACCGAGGTCGGCCCGCGCAGCACGGCGATCGAGTCGATCGTGTACGGGTCGACGCGCCAGTTCGCGATCACCGGCGTATTCGGCGCGGCGACGCCGTCGACGTACAGCGTCGGCGTGAAGCCGCGCAACGCCGCATACCAGTCGGTGCGGCTGTCGGCGCCGAACGTCGCGAATCCCGGCACGTAGCGCAGCGCCTGGTTCAGGTCGGTCGCGCCGGTCATCTCGATCTGCTGCGCGGTCACGAGATTGATCGTTTGCGGGATCTCGGCCACCGGCGTGTCGGTCTTCGTGCCGGCCGTGGTGCGCAGCCCGACGAGCCCGCTCGACGCGCCGTCGGCCGTCCCGGTCACATCGATCGTCGGCAGCACGGCCGCCGCCGCGCCGGCCGGCGGCGTGACTGCCGCACCCGATGCCTGCGCGTGTGCGCCGCCCGTCGCCGCCACGACCCACACGCTCCCGGCCGCGATCGCCCTCGCGCGTCGCGCCGCGCCCGTCCCCGTTACCATCGTTCCTTGCTCCGTCGTGCTGGTGGCCGATTCGGCCCGATCGCGGCGCGACGCGCCGTCGGCGTCCGCCCTGCGTTGTCTTCCTGGCGATGCTGGTTGCGCGCGAGTCGGCATGCGCTGGCCCATGGCGTCGGTCGCGAGCGCAGCGATGATACCGGGCGAACGTGGCGCAGTCTCGAAAAAGAAAGTGCGTCGTCGGCCGGCGCCGGGCAAGGCGGATGAAAGATGGGGACGCTAGACTGCGTGCGCCACGGGAAACGGCCGCGGGCTGTACGGCCCGCGCGCGTCACCGGGGTTCGTCGTGCCTTGGCGGCCGCGCGTCCTGCATCGCGAGGGTGTCCGCCCCGGTTCGGCTTCCGTGTTTGCCGCGTCACCGTCACGTCACCACCGAGGACCGTATGCGCCGCCTGTCGACTCGCCCCCTGCTCGCCGCGTGGCTCGCGGTGAGCGCACTGTGCTGCGCCATGCCGCCGGCGCGCGCCTGTGACATCCCGGCCGCCGTCACGACGATCGATCCGCCCGGCTACTATGACGACGCCGCCGGCTATGCGCGCGCGGTCAAGCCGATGCGCGATTTCATTTCACGGCTCAATGCGTCGGCGGACAAGGGGGACTGGTCATGCGCCGTGAGCCTGCTGGAAAGCTGGGCGCGGGCCGATGCGCTGATGGGCCGGATCACCGGTTACCAGGGCGACTACGAGCGTTCGTGGGCCGGCACCGACTTCGCGATGGTGATCCTGCGCATGCCGCGCGACGTGCGCGACGCGAACCGCGCGCGGTTCGACGCGATCGATCCGTGGCTCGAACGCATCGCGATCGCCACCCGCGATGCGCAAGCGATCAACCATCTGCACAACAACCTCGTGTACTGGGCCGGACTCGACCTGATCGCCATCGGCACCGTGACCGGCAACGCGAGCCTCGTCGATTCGGGGCTGCTGCGGGTACGCGAAGGCATCCGCGACATCGGCCCCAACGGTTCGCTGGCACGCGAAGTCAAACGCGGCAACCGCGCGCTGCACTATCACACGTTCGCGCTGCTCCCGCTCGTGTTCGCGGCGGAACTCGTGCAGCGGCGCCATATCGATCTCTATCGGGAAAACGACGGCGCGATCGGCCGCCTGGCGAACCTGGTCATCAACGCGGTCGACGATCCCGCCAGCTTCACGGCCATCACGCCGGTCAGGCAGGATCTGTTTCCGTGGACGTTCCGCGATGAACTGAGCTGGGTCGAGCCGTACTACGCGCGCTTTCACGACGCGCGGCTGCCGGCGATCATCGCGCCGCGCCGCCCGTTCACCGAATGGCGGCTCGGCGGGGACGTGACGGCAGTCTGGGGCGTGCCGCTGCCGTAGCGGGTCGGCGAGCGGGCTGCCGCGCGAGCCGCTAGGGCCTGTTCACGCTAATAACGGGCTTGCGAACGTGCCTTTCCGCCCGCAGTGCAAGGAGAGAGGAGGCGCAATAGCCGTAGCTATTGCAACGACGAACGACGCCGCAATGCGGGCGGAAAGGCACGTTCCCCTGTTTGGAAAAATGCTCTCGTGGGGCTGGCCCCCAGAAGGGCCGATCGCCGCGTCATGCTCCTTGCGAATACGTCGAGTATTCGCTTCGTCGCATTCCTTGCGCTCGGCCCTTCTGGGGGCCAGCGCAAGCCCGTTATTAGCGTGAACGGGCCCTAGGCGCGCCCGCGCCGCATCCTGAGCGTCGCCGACGGCGACTCGCCGAACGCCCGCTTGTACTCGATCGCGAACCGCCCGAGGTGCGCGAAGCCCCATTTCAGCGCGATGTCCGTCACCGACGCGAGCCCCGGCGACGCGTCGGCCAGCAGTTCCTCGCGCACATGTTGCAGCCGCAACTGCCGCACGAAGCCCATCGGCGTGGTGCCGTGGCGATGGCGAAAGCCGGCGAACAGCGTGCTCGGGCTGACGCCGGCGAGTTCGGCGAGCCGTTCGATCGTCAGCGGCTCGTCGAGATGCGCACGGATGTAGTCCTCGACGCGCCGCACGTAGAACGGCGCGATCGCCACCGGCAGGTGCCGCGTGCCGTTGCGCGCGCTGTTCGGGTGGCCGTGCAGCAGCAGGTTGAGCAGCGTCGATTCGAGCTGCTCGAACGCGAGCGGATGACGCAGCGGATGCGCGTCCGTCGCGATCGCGCCGGCGAGGATCGGCAGCATCTGCATCAGACACGCGCCCTGCGACGACGACAGGCTGAATTCCGGCTCGAATTCGACCGGCGCGCGCCGGTCGTCGCCGAAATGCCGCTGCGCGTGGCGCTCCATCACTTCGCGCTCGATCCGCAGGATGACTTGCGGACACGCGTCGCCCCAGCGCATCTTCAGCGGCAGCGTCGGCGAAATCAGCGACGCGGTGCCGGGCGACGACACGAAACGCGCCGATCCGCACTCGATCTCCGCGTCGCCGCGCAACGGGATCTGCAACAGGAAGAAGTGCTCGAGCGGGCCGGGCTCGATGCTGACGCCGCCGCCATAATCGAGCAGGTTCAACGATAGGTTGCCCCAGCGCGCGTGATGCATGCAGCTGTGCAGCGCGCGCGATTCGCCGGTCGGCGTGAGCCGGTGCGGCTTGAAGACATCGGCGACGCGTGCGCGCACCTCGTCGACGTCGTTCGACTGCAGCAGCAAGTTGTCGTGATTGAAACAGGCCGTATCCGGCAGCCAGCCCGTTTCGGAAAATTGCGCCATCGAAGTTCTCCCGTCATGCTCCGTTGCACTCGCGCCGTGCATGCGTTCCCGGTATGGGGGCATCCGCCGCACGATCCGGATAGCGTCCGGAGTATCCGGACAGTCCGGCCGCCCAAGCACGCGAGTCCCGCCCACATGACGCAAGAAGCGGACCGTTCGCGCATCGTAGAAAACTGTGCGGGGCTTCCGCATCCGCACATACCCGCAGTCAGCCGCGCGCCTGCCCACGCGCGGCGGCCGGTGCAACAGGTTTCCGGAATTCGCGGATACCGGCCGAAGAAAGCGGATAGAAGTGCCCATTTCGTCCGCCAATACTGGGCCCGTCGCAGCAAAGAACTGGAATGGAGGGACATATGCAAGGACGTCACATCGAGATTCCGTCGCCGGACGGCGGCACGTTTCGCGCGTACCTGAGCACGCCGGCCGGCGGCACCGGGCCCGGCATCGTGCTGTGTCACGAGATCTTCGGCGCGAACGCGACGATGCGGGAAGCGGCCGACTATTACGCGGAGGAAGGCTATACGGTGCTCGTGCCCGACCTGTTCTGGCGCCAGGCGCCGGGGATCGAACTCGGTTACACAGCCGCCGACATGGAGCGCGCGATGGCGCTTTATCAGGAATACGACGAGAACAAGGGCGTCGAGGATGTCGGCGCTGCGCTGGACGCACTCAAGCAGTTACCGGAATGCACCGGCGAAGCCGGCGTGCTCGGCTACTGCCTCGGCGGCAAGCTCGCGTATCTCGCCGCGTGCCGGCTGCCGGGCGTGGCCGCGGCGGTCAGCTACTACGGCGTGGGCATCGAGCAGGCGCTCGACGAGGCGTCGCACCTGCACGGCCGGCTCGTGCTGCAGATCGCGGGGCAGGACCGCTTCTGCCCGCCCGACGCGCAGCAGCGCATCGCCGGAGCGCTCGCCGGGCGCCACGGCGTCGAAGTCTATGTGTATCCGGGTGTCGATCACGCGTTCGCACGCGCCGGCGGCGATCATTTCGACAAGGCCGCCGCGAGCATGGCCCATCAGCGCGCGATCGCCGCGTTCCGTGCCGCGCTCGGCCCGCACTACGACCTGTCCACACTGTGGGAAGCGCATCTGCAACACGAGTTCGACACGCGCAACGTCGATGCCACGATGGCGACGATGGTTGCCGAGCCGTACGTCAACCATATTCCGACGCTGACGGGCGGCGTCGGCTACGACGCGCTCAAGCGCTTCTACACGCATCATTTCGTACACGCGAATCCGCCGGACACGACGATCACGCCGATCTCGCGCACGGTCGGCGCGAGCCAGATCGTCGACGAGCTGCTGTTCTGCTTCACGCACACCACCGAGATCGACTGGATGCTGCCGGGCGTCGCGCCGACCGGCAAGCGCGTCGAGATTCCGCTCGTCGCGATCGTCAAGTTTCGCGGCGACAAGCTCTATCACGAGCACATCTACTGGGACCAGGCGAGCGTGCTCGTGCAGATCGGCCTGCTCGATCCGGCCGGCCTGCCGGTCGCGGGCGCCGAAACGGCCCGCAAGCTGCTCGACGAAACCGTGCCGTCGAACGGCCTGATGCGCCGTTGGCAGGACAGCGAACCATCGGCGGGTGCGCATTGACGCGGCCCCTCCCTCACCCAACGATTTCCGGAGACACCCCATGACTGCCCTTGCTGGCAAAGTCGCGATCGTCACCGGCGGCGCCACGCTGATCGGCGCCGCGGTCGCGCAGGACCTGAGCCGCGCCGGTGCGTGCGTCGCGATCCTCGATCTCGATGCGCAGAACGGCGCGCGCGTGGCCGATTCGCTCGGCGAGCGAGCGATGTTCGTCGCGCTCGACATCACCGACGATCGCGCGATCGCGCATGCGGTCGCGGCCATCGTCGAGCGGTTCGGCGCGATCGACGTGCTCGTCAACCTCGCGTGCAGCTACGTCGACAACGGCATCCAGGCGACCCGCAACGACTGGCTCGCCGCGATGGACGTCAACGTCGTGTCGGCGGCGATGCTCGCGAAGGCCGTACATCCGCAGATGGTCCGGCGCGGCGGCGGCGCGATCGTCAACTTCAGCTCGATCTCGGCGCAGTGCGCGCAAACCGGCCGCTGGCTGTACCCGACGTCCAAGGCGGCGATCCGCCAGCTCACGCGCAGCATGGCGATGGATCTCGCGCCCGACCGCATTCGCGTCAACTCGGTGTCGCCGGGCTGGACGTGGTCGCGCGTGATGGACGAGCTGACGCACGGCGACCGCGCGAAGACGGATCGCGTCGCCGCGCCGTTCCACCTGCTCGGCCGGGTCGGCGATCCGTCCGAGGTCGCGCACGTCGTGACGTTCCTGTGCAGCGACGCGGCGAGCTTCGTGACCGGCGCCGACTACGCGGTGGATGGCGGCTATGCCGCGATGGGCCCCGAACAGGCGGTGCCGGCCATTCCGCGTCTCGCGGAGTGACCGTTCGTCACCGCCGCTTCCCGCCATCATTTCGATTCCGGCCGGCATCCGGCCAACCAAGGACACATCCATGAGACGCATCGCCATCGTCGGCGCCGGCCAGTCCGGCCTGCAACTCGCCTTCGCCCTGCTCGACCAGGGTTATCACGTCACGCTCGCGACCAACCGCGACGCCGAACAGATCCGCACCGGCAAGGTCATGTCGAGCCAGTGCATGTTCCACACGTCGTTGCAGATCGAGCGCGATCTCGGCCTGAACGCGTGGGAGGAAGCGTGCCCGTCCGTCGAAGGGATCGGCATCGCGGTGCCGCATCCGGACGGCAACGGCCGCAAGGTGATCGACTGGTCGTCGCGGCTGACGCGCTATGCGCAATCGGTCGACCAGCGCGTGAAGATGGCCGACTGGCTCGACGGCGTGAAGCGCCGGGGCGCGGACGTGCGCATTGCCGACGTCGGCGTGCCCGAACTCGAGGAACTGGCGCGCAGCCACGACCTCGTGCTGCTCGCGGCCGGCAAGGGCGAGATCGTCAACCTGCTCGGCCGCGACGACGCACGCAGCGCGTTCGACCGCCCGCAACGCGCGCTGGCCCTCACCTACGTGAAAGGGATGACGCCGAGCCAGCCGTATTCGCGCGTGCGCTTCAACCTGCTGCCGGGCATCGGCGAGTACTTCGTGTTCCCCGCGCTGACCACGACGGGCCCGTGCGAAATCATGGTGTTCGAAGGCATTCCGGGCGGCCCGCTCGACTGCTGGGCCGACGTGAAGACGCCCGACCAGCATCTGGACCGCAGCCTGTCGTTCCTGCAGCAGTACGTACCGTGGGAATTCGAGCGCTGCCGCGACGTCGAGCTCACCGATCCGAACGGCACGCTCGCCGGGCGCTTCACGCCGACGGTGCGCAAGCCGTTCTTCCGGCTGCCGTCGGGCCGCACGGTGTTCGGGATGGCCGATGCGGTGGTCGTCAACGATCCGATCACCGGCCAGGGATCGAACAACGCCGCGAAATGCGCGAAAGCGTATTTCGATGCGATCGTTGCACGCGATGCCGCGCCGTTCGGTGAAGACTGGATGCAGCAGACCTTCGAAGGCTACTGGGCGTATGCGCAGCACGTCGTGCGCTGGACCAACTCGCTGCTCACGCCGCCACCGCCGCACATCCTCGAACTGCTCGGCGCGGCCGGCCAGTTGCCGTCGCTCGCCGCGGCGATCGTCGACGGCTTCGACGATCCGCGCCGGTTCTCGCCGTGGTGGTTCGAGCCGTCGGCCTGCGCGGCGATGATCCGCGAACACAGCGTGAGTGCGGAGTGACCGACATGGAAACGACCGCTACCGATCGCCCGGCCCTCGACCCGCTGCAGTTGCGCGCCGCGTTCGGGCAATTCCCGACCGGCGTGACCGTGATCACCACGTGCGCGGCCGACGGACGCAAGGTGGGCCTCACCGCCAATTCGTTCTCGTCGCTGTCGCTCAATCCGCCGCTGGTGCTGTGGAGCCTGCGCAAGGTCGCGCCGAGCCGCCCGGATTTCGTCGCGGCCACCCATTTCGCGATCAACGTCCTCGCGCACGACCAGATCGACCTGTCGCGCCGCTTCGCGACGCCCAGCGCCGACAAGTTCGACGGCGTGCTTCACGTCGATTCGGAAACCGGCGGCGTGCCCTGCCTCGACGGCGCGAGCGCGCGCTTCGTGTGCCGCAACGTCGGCCATTACGAAGGCGGCGATCACCTGCTCTTCATCGGCCAGATCGAGCAGTTCGACACGTTCGGCCGTGCACCGCTGGTGTTCCACGCGGGCCAGTATCGCGCGATCGCCGATCATCCCGATCTTTTTCGCGCCATTTGATTAGTTATACAAATCAATATACCAGGAGGTGGTGAACATGAAACTCGGCTCTCGCGTGCTCGTCGTCGCAGGCCTCACGATCGCCGGCATGGCCGCAAGCGTGCCGGCCGGCGCGGCGGACCTGCCGGCGGTCAACCTCGGCATGACCAGCTTCCTCGACGGGATGCCGCCGGCCGGCGCCGGCTGGTACGGCACGCAGTACCTGCAGTACTACACGGCCGGCCGCGTCAACGACAATGCGGGCAACAAGGTCGGGTTGCCGAAGCAGGACATCGACCTGTTCGCCGGGCTGAGCCAGCTCGTCTATCAGTCGCCGCGGACGTTCGCGGGCATGCATCCCGGCCTCGACGTGATCCTGCCGTGGATCGCGTCCGCGCGAACCGACGACGGCATCGGCAACGTCGCGCTGAATGCACGCGCCGGCTTCGGCGACCTGCTGATCGGCCCGTTCATCCAGTTCGACCCGGTGATGGGCGCGCAAGGCCCGCGCTTCGCGCAGCGCGTGGAGTTCCAGTTCATCGCGCCGACCGGCGCGTACGATCCTTCGCGCGCGATCAATCCCGGCAGCCATGTCTGGTCGTTCGATCCGTACTGGGCGGCGACGCTGTGGCTCACGCCCAAATGGACCGTGTCGTGGCGGCTGCATTATCTGTGGAACGCGACCAACCATCAGCCGCCCACGTCGCTCGGCCCGGACGTGTCGTCGACGCAGGCCGGCCAGGCGATCCACGCGAACTTCGCGACCGAGTATGAAGTGCGTCCCGGCCTGCGGCTGGGACTGAACGGCTACTGGCTGCGCCAGACCACCGACATGAAGGAAAACGGGCAGGACGTGCCGGGCACGCGAGAAGCCGTGTTCGCGATCGGCCCGGGGGCGATGGTTAGCTTCTCGCCGCAGGATCATCTGATGTTCAACGCATACTTCGAGACCTATGCGCGCAACCGGCCGCAGGGCACGCGGATGGTGCTGCGGTACGTGCATCACTTTCAGTGACGACCGCGACCGGCGACGGCGTACCCCCCTCCACCGCTCACACGCCGTGCACGTCCTCGTCGATCCGCAGCAGCCGCCCGGCGTTCGCAATCACGATGAACGTGCCGACGTTGTGCAGGATCGCCGCCCATACCGCGCCGAGCATGCCGGTCGCGGCGAGCGCGATCACCGCGAGCGTCCACGCGAGGCCGATCGCCGCATTGGTCGTCGCCGTGCGACGGCATTGCCGGCCAAGGCGGATGCAGGTCGGAATCCGCTTCAGGTCGTCGCCCAGCAGCACGACATCGGCCGATGCGATCGCGATGTCGACGCCACGCTCGCCCATTGCGATGCTCGTCGAGCCGGCCTTGATCGCCAGCACGTCGTTCAGCCCGTCGCCGACGACGAGCGGATGCAGCCCCGCGCCGATCTCGCGCATCACGTAGTCGAGCTTGTCGTGCGGCAGCGCCTGCGCGACCACCGTCTCGATGCCCGTCTCGGCCGCGACCTTGCTGGCCACGCGCTCGAGGTCGCCCGTCAGCAGCGTCTGCCGCCCAAGGCCCAGCGTCCGCAGTTCGGCGAGCGCGTCGCGCGCGTCGGGCCGCAAGGTATCCGCGAAACCGAACCACGCGAGCAGCCGCCCGTCGAGCACGAGGCCGACGAGCGGCCCGTCGAATCCTTCCGGGGGCGACGGCAGGTCACCGGCATGGTCGGCGAGCAGCGCGGGCCGGCCGAGTACCGCCGTGCCGTCCGGCGTGTCGGCGACGACACCGAGCCCGCGCAATTCCCGCGTGCGTTCGAACGGCGCAACCGCTGCGCCGATGAGGCCGGACGCGGCGGCATCGCGAACGAGCGCGCGGCTCGCCGGATGCGCGCTGCTCTCGCCGAGCCGCGCGGCCAGCGCCCGCGCGTGCGCGCCGTCGACGCCGGGCTGCAACCACACCTGTCGCACCTGCAATTCCCCGCGGGTGAGCGTGCCCGTCTTGTCGATCACGAGCGAATCGACTTCGGCGATCTTGTCGAGAAACGCGGCATTGCGAAACAGGATGCCGTGCCGCGCGCCAACCGCGATTCCCGCGATGGCCGTGGACGGTGCGGCGAGCACCAGCGCGCACGGGCACGCCGCCACGATCACCGCGAGCATCGCCGAGGCATTCGCGGACGTGAACCAGACGATCGCCGCGATCAGCAGCACGAGCGCGAGATACGCGCCCATGTGCCGCTCGAGCACCTGCGTGACGGGCGGTTTCGCCTGTTCCGCGTGCTGCATCAACGCGATGATCTTGCCGAGCGTCGAATCCTTGCCCGTGTGCGTGACGTCGATGCGCAGCACGCCATCGAGATTCAATGCGCCGCCATACACGGCGCTGCCTGCCTCGACGTCGTGCGGTACGGATTCGCCGGTGATCGGCCCGTTGTCGACGCTCGACGTGCCCGCCACCACCACGCCGTCGACCGGAATGCGCGCGCCGGCCACCACTTCGATGCGGTCGCCCGCACGCAGCGCGTCGTACGCGACTTCGACGATACGGCCGTCGGCACCGATGCGCCGCACGCGGCCGGCCGTCAGCCGGCCGAGCGCGCGGATCGCCTCCTGCGAACCGAGCACGCTGCGCTCTTCCAGTGCATGGCCGAACGTCATCACGATCGGCAGCAGCGCGGCCGTCGTCATGTCGCCGATCGCCCACGCGGCCAGCATCGCGAGTGCGATCAGGCGATCGGTCACGCCGTGCAGGCTCGGCGCGCGCAGGCTGTGCCACGCACTCGCGAACACCGGCCCCGCGACGATCAGCGACGCGAGCGCGGCGAGCAGTTGTGCAAGCGTGTCGCCGCCGGCCGACAGCATGCGCCATGCGAACGACAGCACGAGCAGGCCGCCCGCGAGCAGCGCCAGCGCGATCTGCCGCGTGATCGTGCGGCGCTCGTCGGAGGACAGCGCGTAGGCGGTCGTGCCGGCAGGCGCGGCGTCCGGCTGCGTGGCCGGTTCGGCGAGCGAATTCATCGGGCGTTTCCGGGCAGGATCAGGTTCGAGGTATCGTGCGGATCGATCGTCGTCACGCGTCCGGCTTTCGACAGCACACGCTGCACGCGATCGCGATACAGCCGCGCCAGCAGCCCCGGATCGCCGTTCTCGCGGAGCGTCGCGTCGAGCTGCCGGATGTCGAGCGTATCGGTCTGCGCGGTCGCGACACGCTCGGCCGCGTGGGCCTGCGCATCCTGGACGATGCGGTCGGCGTCCTGCTGCGCATCCTGGCGCCGCTGTTCGGCGGCGGTGCGGGCTTCGGCGATGGTCCGCTCGGCGACCTGCAGCGACGTCAGCACCGCGTTGAACGCATCGGCGGCCGCACCGGGAAACGCGGGCTGCACGTCGACGCGCGCGACTTCGACGCCGAGCCCCGCGTGCGCCGCGTCGAGTGCACGCAGGTGCCGCGCGATCGCATCGGCGAGATCGCCGCGCAACCGTTCGCGACGCGCGGCCATCTGCCGGTCGGCGGCCAGTTGCTCGGGCCGCGCGACCAGGATCGCGTCGAGATCGCGGGTCGCCGCAACTTCGACGGCCGACGCGGACACGATCCGCTCGAGCGCCGCGTCGAGGCGAGCCTGCTGCAGCACGTACGCGTACGGATCGCTGACCCGGTAATAGAGCACCGCGCTCAACGCGACCGCGCCGCCGTCGCCCGTCAGCACGTAGCCGGAACCGGCCAGCGCGTCGGACAACCGCGCGACGCCCTTCGCGGACAGCGCGAGCGCCCGCGGATCGCGGTCGAGCGAGCGGATCCGCTGCTCGAGCACGCGGGCGGCACCCGGCACGAGCAGGACCGATTCGAACGGCTGCGGCCACGCGATCACGAGCCCGGCGTCCTGGGTGCGCACGAGCGCGCCGAACCGCATCACGACCGCGCGGCTGTCTGCCGGAATCCGCCGGATGTTCGAGCCGGCCCACGCGCAGGCGGCGAGCACCGCGAGCGCGGCGACGAACCAGAACGACAGGCGCACGGCCTGCGCGCCCGGCCCGAGCGGCGGTGCGGACGGCTCGCTCATCGCGCGGCCTTGTGCGCGTTGGGCGCCGGCGCGGCCTGCCCCGACGCGTCGCCCGGGCCCTGCACGAGCACGCGGAACGGCGCGGCGTCGGTACGCAGGATCAGGTTCGTATTGGTGCCGACCACCGCGTTCAGCGTGTCGAGCGACCGCAGCATCGTGTACAGATGCGGGTTGCCCGCATAGCTCTTGCCGTAGATGTCGGCCGCATCCTTGCGCGATTGCGCTTCGATACCGGCCGCTTTCACGTTCGCGTCGGCCAGCGCGATGCGCGCGTCGCGCTCGGCGTCGGAACGGATCTGCGCGGCCTCGCGATTGCCCTCCGCGGTACGCTGCGCGGCCACCGTCTCGCGTTCCGCGCTCATCCGGTCGACCGTCGCGGCAAGCGTGACGGCCGGCAGCGTGAGCCGTTCGAGCCCGACCTGGGCAACACGCACGCCATAAGCCGCATAAAGCTGCGCATCGATCTGCCGGCGCAGCGCATCTTCGAACTCGCCGATCTTCACCTGGGCCGGATCGGTGTTCACGAGCGACGCGAGATCGTATCCGGCGGACGTCGTCTGCAGCGCGGAGCCGACGAGCGAGCGGATCTGCCGCGCCGCTTCGTCCGGCTCGTTGCCGACCGCGCGCATGAAGCGCCCGATGTCGCGCGCATCGGCCGGCACGCGCCACGCGACGTACGCCTCGACGATGATGCGCAGCCCGTCGCGGGTGCCGACGTCCTGCAGGCCGCTCGACGTGGTGTGCAGGCGCAGGTCGACGGGCGTCACCGCATCGATCGGCGCAGGCAGGCGCCACGCGAGCCCGGGTTCGAGCAGCACGCGCACAGGCCGCCCGAAGCGCGTGATCACCGACGCCTCGCCGGCACGCACCTGCACGAAGCTCGCGACCGCGAGCGCGACGAGCACGCACAGCACCGCGACCGCCACGCGCAGGCGAAACGCGCCGGGCGGCTGCGGCGCACCGTGATGCACGTGATGGTGGTGGCCGTGGCCATGGCCGTGGTGCGCATGATCATGCGCGTGCGAATGAAACAGACTCACGATGTCGCCCCGGGTGCGGCGTCGCCCGCGTGCGGTGCGGCGACACGGCTGGTTGCCGTGTCGCGCCGTCCGTGCGGAAATCGCCGCGACATGTCAATGGATGCCGGCGAGATCGCCGGCAGGCGTATTGCGAAGATCGACGGTCGCCCGCGTGCCGTCGGCCAGCCGGTCGTCGATGATCGTCATGCGCGCGTCGCGCAGGCCGCGTTGCAGCCGGTCGAGGTAATACTCGAACGGAAACGCAGGGCCGCCGAGCCGGTATGCCACCAGGTCGGCGTCGAAATCGATCTGCTGCACGCGCGCCGACGACACCGTGTCGCCGGCCTGCGCTTCGGCGTGCGCGACCCGTTCGAGCGCCTGCTGCTGCGCGTTGCCGAGCAGGCCGGCCGCGAAGCCGCGCGCCTGCGCGACGCTGCCCTGCGCGCGGATCTGCGCGGCCTGCACGTCGTGGAACGCGGCGGCTGCGCCGGTCGGCGGATGCACGCTCTCGATCACGACCGCGATCACGTCGACGCCGCTTTGCAGCCGGTCGAGCTGCTGCTGGATCGCGCGCTTCAACTGATCGGCCATCGCGGCCTGGTTGGTTTCGAGCAGCGCTTCGAGCGTATGCGACGCGAGGTAGTGCACGAGTTCGCGATTGGCGCTCGTGCGCACCGTGATTTCCGGGTCGATCGTGCGATAGAGCGCCGCGCGCGCGTCGGCATCGGTCAGGCCGAGCCGGTAGTCCACCCGCACGTCGGCGTTGACGATCTGGAAGTTCTGGCGGTCGCCGTTCGCGCCGGCGATCACCTGGGTGGTTTCCCACGGATGCGGCACATCCCACAGGCGGTCGAGGCGTTCGGGTGTCGGGCCGTCGGCCGGCACGGGCGACGTATCGGCGCTGCCGTCGTTCGCGTTGCCCGCGATCGCGACCTGGTGCACCGCGCCGTTGTCGACGATGCGCGTGCGCCCGAACGGCCAGGGCAGGCCGACGTGCAGGCCCGGCTGCCAGACGGCGACCGGCGCGCCGAAGCGCTCATAGACCGCGCGCTGCTCCGGGTTCAGGACGACGACGGCGGTGAGCAGCCATGCACACGCGACGGTGGCGGCGAACGCGCCGGGCAGCAGCCGCACGAAGCTGCGCCAGCCCCAGCTCTGCCGCAGGTCGATGCCGTAACGATGGCGCAGCTCGGCGCCGAGCGACGCGAACGGCGACGGGCGCCGGCTCAGCAGCCCGGCGATCGCGCTGGTCGGCACGATGGCGCCGCGCGGCACCGCAAACCACGACAGCACGCCGCGCAGCGCCAGTTCGGCGGCAACAGCTGCATTGAGCAGCGCGATCGCCTGCACGAGCCCGTCTGCGGTGCGGTGCCGGAATGCGAACCATGCAGCGGCCAGCGCACCCGCGAGCGCGGTGACGAGCGCGACGCGCAGCACCCGCGTGAGCGACGCGGACACTGCCGAACGGCTGGCGGCCGCCGCATGGTGGCGTTCGGCGACGAGTGTGAGGAAGGCGAGCACGATGCAGGCCGCGCCGGCCGCGAGCGTCGGCTCGGGCGCAGCCATCGCGCGCACCAGCATCCCGGGCGACGGCGGCTGCCACGCGAGCGCGGCAAGCGCGACGGAGAGCACGCCGCCCGCGGCTACGGCCCACGGCCGCCAGTCGATCGCGGCGGCGATCGCCGGCCACGGGTTGGCGTCGTGTCCCGGCTCGTGCTTGCGGCTGAATGCATCGCGCAGCCAGTCGCCGAGCAGCGTGGCGGCCGATATGTCGGGAGGATGGCGGCGTGCGCGGCCGGCGAGCAGCACGCCGATCGCGACGACGAGTACGTTGCACCAGGCGCTGGCAAGCGGTGCGCACCAGCGCAGGTCGGCGGGCAGGAAGTCGACGGCGCCCAGCGCGCCGAGCGTGGCGACCAGCAACGCGGCGGCGCCTGCGACCGGCGCGACTGCGTCGCGGCCGGCCGGGCTGCCGGGAATGTCGTCGTTGCCTTCCGCCTGTTGCCCCATCGGGGATTCCTTACGTACGCGTTACAGGATGCGCAGGAGTCCGTGCGGAATGCTGCGAGCGGCAATGTAGCGCGGCGGATGATGAAACTCAAGGCATCGATGCGATTGGCTCGGCGGATGAGACAGTCGTGTGGGTGGAACCTTTCCGACACATTACGTGCGACGTGCGCCGGCGAAATCGGGCGCGGCGCATCGTCCGGGATTCAGGGCAGATGCCGGCCCGCCGCCGACTCGTTCTCCAGCATGCGGGCATGCGGAGGGTGCCGCTCGTTGGCCCCCTACTTCGCCGCCTGCGCCGCCGGCGTGAACGAGCACTTCGGATCGTTCTTGCCCCGGGCCGAACAGCACTCGAGCAGGTCGCTCACCGACTTCACGTTGGCCGCGTTCCATTCGTCGCGGCTGCGGTTGTTGTCGATCGGCATCCAGTGCGTCAGCGGATAGCTGCTCGCCAGCTGGTTGCTGCCTTTCGGCGGCGGCAGCAACCCGGCGGCGAGCGGCACGTAGATCTTGCAACTGTTCTGGTCGCCGATCCGGTGGCAGCCGATGCAGGTGTTACCGGGCGTGCTGATCGCGTGCGACGTCCATGATGCGAAGTCGGCACCGAGATTGACGTACTTGCCCCACGGATCGGTTGGCACGCGATTCCATACCTGCCCGATCCACGGGCTGTACATGACCGGGCTCGCATCGTGGCACGACACGCAGCGCTTCGTCGCGGTCGCAGCCGGTTTCCACCAGAATTCCGCGGCGGACGGACGGCCGGGCGGCGGGGTCTTCTCGTTCGGCGGCGGCACGCGCGACGCGTCCATGCCGCCCGTGCCGCCCTTGTCCGCGTGAAACCAGCAGGTCTTGCCGTTGCGCACGTGGTGCAGCACGATGTCGACTTCGTCGTAATACGGGCTGCGGTTCTCGCGGATCTGCTTGCGACGGCAAAACGCCGAGATCTGCGTGTCGCCGTGAGACAGGTCGAGGATCTTCGAGTAAGGCGTGCATTGCCCGGAGGTCGGCGCATCGTACGGCAACAGCGCCGGCCGATCGCAGGTCATGTGAGCCGTGTACCGCGCGGGCACGCTGCCGTTGACGGTAATCGGCACGTCCGTCCCGCTGTTGCAGTCGAACGCGGGAATCTCGCCGATTTCGTCGGTGCATTGCTGCGCGTATTCGTGCAGGGAGGCATCGGCGCCTTCCGCGGCAAACGAGGCGGGCGCGGCCAGCAGCATCGCCAGCGCCGCGATGCAGGTCCTGATCGTCATGCCGCCTCCTTCGTGTAGCGCATCGCCACCTTGCGAATGGCCTCGATGTACTTGACGTAGCCGGTGCAACGACACAGGTTGCCGCCCACCCACGTTTCGATCATCGCGTCCAGCTCGGCGGCGGGTACCGGCTGCGCGCGCAGATGATCGAGCATCGCGGTCGCGGCCATCAGGAATCCGGACGCGCAGTAGCCGCACTGGAACGCGAACGATTCGAGAAAACTCTGCTGCAGCGGCGACAGCGTGCCGTCCTGCGCGAGCCCTTCGATCGTGTACACGTGCATGCCGGCCATCGCGCTGACCGGCGTCGAGCACGACAGCGTCTTCTCCATCGGCGCGTCAGGCGTGTTGCGCACGCCGACCGTGCACGCCCGGCACACGCCGATGCCGCAGCACAGCTTCGTGCCGGTCAGGTCCTGTCGTTCATGCAGGAAGTCGATGAGGTTCATGTCGGCGTCGGCGGCGGGGGCCTCGACGGGCTGGCCGTTCACGACCATGCGGACCGGATCGCTCATTGCAATGCCTCCCGAATCTTGTCTGGCGTGACCGGCGTGACCCTGAACCGCTTCCCGGTCGCCATCGCCAGCGCGTTGAGCAGCGCCGGCGCGATCGGGCACATCACCGCTTCCGCGATGCCGCGCGCATTCGCGGGATCGTTGCCGGGCGGCGGCAGCGCGATCAGCTCCTGCTCGGGGATGTCGGGCAGGCGCGTCACCTCGTAGCGGTCGAGGTTCCATCGGCCGCCGCCCGGGCCGTCGGGACCCAGCGGACACGTCTCGGTCAGCACGTTGCCGATCCCCATCGCGACCGCGCCCTGCGACTGTCCTTCGACGAGCTCCGGCGACAGTTGCCGCCCGACGCTCACCGCCGATACCACGCGCTCGACCTTCACGCGCCCGTTCGCCGGATCGACGGACACGCCGACGAGCGACGCCGATGGCGCATAGGTCGTGCGCCCGTAGAGGCTCGTGTCGACCGGCGGCGCCTGCAGCGTGCGGTACAACGGCGTCAGGAAGTAGGGATCGAGGCCGACCGCCACATAGTCGTAGTCGATTTGCGCACTGCCCGACGCGAACGGATAGGTACCCTTCCAGAAGTAGCCGGCATAGCTCGCATGTACGGCCGCCACCGTCTGCAGGCCCAGCTTCGTGATGGTGCCGAGCAGCGCCGCCCACGAAATCGGCGCGAGGCCGTTCGCGACGAGCGCACCATTGGCCCACCGCACGTCCTCGGCCCACACGGGCACGCCCCACCACGCACGGGCAGCCGGCAGCACGCTTTGCAGGAACAAGGCCTGTGCCGCCCCCTTCACCGCGTGATACTGGTGAAAGGCACCGAGACAGGCGCTCGACGAACCGTACGTGTAGCGCACCGTCTTCGGATTGGCCGACGGGTTGCTCGAACGCGTGAGCCCGAGTGCATTGAACGGCCCGATCTCGCTCATGGCGATCGTCTGCGCGTTCTGCCCGAGAAATTCCGACGGCGCGAGCCCCAGCGTCGTGGCCGCGCCGTTACCCATGTCGGTGTACGGCGTGACTACCCGCAGCCGGCTGTCGGGCAGGATCTGCACCATCCCGAACATGCCGTCGCCGGAGGTGCCGTAGGCTTCGTTCGCCATCGCGAGTCCCACGCCGTAGCGCAGATGGCGCGCACCGCGTTCCGCGCGGGTACGCTCGCGATCGCGCCACAGCGGGTGCTGTTCGAGCCGGTCGAGCAGCGCGTCGAGCTGCAGGTCGAACAGGATCGGCGCGCCCGTGATCGCGCGCCCCTTGCCGAGCCCGGGCGTGCTGCCGAGAAAATTGGCGCGACGAATCGCGAACGGCGAGAGCCCGAGCCGGCGCGCGGCCTCGTCCATCAGCGTCTCGACCGCCATGAACGCCTGCGGGCCGCCGAAGCCGCGCTGCGATCCGCCGAACACTTCCCGCGTGTAAGTCGAGGCCGCCTGCGCGCGTGCGCGCGGAATCTCGTAGCAGCTCATCGCGCTCAGCGCGGCGAGCTGCGCGACGTACGGCGACAGGTTCTTCTTGCCGCCGCCGTTCATCAGGAAATCGCACGTGATCGCTTCGAGCTTGCCGCGCCGGTTGAACCACAGCGATTCGGAGAACTGCGTTTCGCAGCGCTTCAACCCGACCTGGAACTGCTCGTAGCGCGACTGCTGCCAACGCAGCGCACCCTTCGCGAACGGCGCGGCGAGCGCGAGATAGAGCGGGAAATAGGACTTGTCGCGCCCGCCGAAGCCGCCGCCCGGATAGCACGCGATCACGTGGGCCTCCTTGGCCGCGACGTCGCTGCCCTGGAACAGCGCGAGTGCGCCGGTCGCATCGTCGTTCGCCGACTGCGTACCGAGCACGAGGCTCATTTTCGCGCTGGACGCGTCGTACCATGCGAGCCCCGCTTCGGGCTCCATGAACATCGGGTCCATCGCCGGTGTCTCGAATCCTTCGTTGCCGGTCGCACGCACGCCGATCCACGCGCCGGCGGCCGCGTTGCGGGCGATCGTCGCGTCGATGTTGGCGACCGCCTCCTCGCGTTGCTTCAGGTATTCGGCGGTCGGCTTGCCGCTGCCGTCGGTCTGGTAGTTGTCGACGTAGTTGAAGCCGCGTTCGTCATCGCGCACGTAGATCGTCACGGGGGAAAACGGCACGGCCTGCGCGGCCGTCGGGCGCGTGACCGGCGCGCCGTAGCGGATCACGCCGCGGTTGAAATCGAGCAGCTTCTTCGCGCGACGATAGACATCGAAGTTCTCGAACACCAGCAGCGCGGCCGGTTGTCCGTAGCAATCCGCCGGGTGGCCGGTGCGCGCGAGCCAGTAGATGTCCTGGTTCGCGATCGGATCGGCCTCGGGTGCCAGCGGAATCCGGCGCGCGCTCAGCAGCGCGTTGTCGACGACGGCGATCGGTCGCAATTCGGCCGGCAGCACCCCGAGGTCATAGCCTTCGTACACGGCGTCGACCCGATCGCACCGCAACGCATAGAGCCAGTTCTCCTGCTGCGGCCAGCCGGCGAAGTCGCGCGACTTGAAGTCACGTGCGTAGATCTTCTGGCCCGTGACCTTCGGGATGCCGTCGATGCGCCAGCGCGCCTTGCCGGGCACCGGCGCCCAGCTCGGCCCGGCCGCATCGTCGTCCGCCTGCCCGGCGGCGCCGAGCGCCAGCGCCGGCAAATGGGTGATCGAGATCGCGACGAGCGCGCCGCTCCCGGCCAGCTTCAGAAAGGTCCGGCGTGTCACAGGCACATCGATGGCCATGCTGGGTCCCTCGTTCGAATAGTCGTGCCGGCGCCGCCGACGCGCGACACGACGCCGGCCGTGTGCGGGCCGCTTCGCGTGTGCTTCGTCGTGCGGGATGTCGGCGCGGAATCGGTCTTGCGGACGCGGTCGCGTGCCGGTGGTCAGGAATCGGGGGGAAGCGGACCGGGGAACGTGCGCGGCGGATTCGCGCGGGCGCCCCGGGAGCGCGGATGTCTGCTGGATGAAGCGTCAGGCCGCCTGCTTGCCATTGCTTGCTTGTTCATGTTTCCCCCGGCCTTGATCGTGCGTGACTGGCCTGTTTTCCGTATTGTCGGGCAGTCGCTTGATTTTCAAGTGTTGTTGTTCGGTATTTGCGGCACGTGTAACGTTTGCTTCGTCAGTACCGTGATGCAGGCATGATTTTCAATAATGTAGAAATTCGAACCGGGTATTTCAAGGAGATTTTCGGATGGCGCGCAGCGGTGCGCAAAAAGCGAATGGGAAGCCACTGCCATGAACGACGGAGTCAACAATCCCGCGGATCATTGCCGTCTTTCAATATCAGGCGAGGTATCGCCGTGCCGTTTCAATCGAGCGCACAACGCGATGCCGGCAAACTTCGCCGGCATGCAGGTTAGCAGTAGGGGGCAGCCGCTGAGGCGGTGGACTACGGCTCGTTCCATGGCCGACCATGGGTCCAGGATGCCTTGACGCCGCTATGGTCAACCTGTCTCGCGGCGCCGCCTGGGGAGGGAGCCTCCATGAAGCCTGTTATCGTGCCGGCCGGCGGGGGTGGCCACGCGGCACGCAACACCTTGATCGACGATTCAGACGATCCCGTTGCCCCGGCATGACGCCGGTTCGCCGCTCACGGCGACATCCCGACGAACGTCGGCAGCAGCACGCGATAGACGTGGATCATCGCCGGCCCGAGCAGCACCAGCATCAACGACGGAAAGATGCAGAAGATCAGCGGAAACAGCAGCTTCAGCGCGATCTTCGCGGCCCGCTCTTCCGCGCGCATCCGGCGTCGAGTGCGAAGCAGGTCCGACAGCACGCGCAGCGATTCGCTGATGGCCGTGCCGAAACGATCGGCCTGGATCAGCATCGCGCAGAACGACTCGATATCCTCGACGCCGGTGCGCAGCGCGAGATTGCGCAGCGCCGTTTCCTTCGTGAAGCCGGAGCGCATCTCGAGCAGCAGCAGGTCGAGCTCTCCCGATACCACTTCGCTGCTGAAGCGCAGTTCCTCGCTCACCTTCATCAGTGCGGCGTCGAGCCCCAGCCCCGCTTCGACGCACACCGTCAGCAGATCGAGCGCGTCCGGGAAATCCTCGAAGATCTTCTGCTGGCGCACCTTGATCCGCTGCGACAGCACGATGTTCGGGATGTAATAGCCGATCCCGGCCAGCACGACGAGGATCACCGACAGGATGGCGCGCTCGTCGCCGAGCCGGGTCGTGATCAGCACCAGCAGCACCGCGCACGGCAGCGCGAGCGCGAGTACCGTCTTGGCGGTAAAGTACAGCGCGGCCGCGCTCTGGTTGCGCCAGCCGGCATTCATGAGCCGGATACGCAGCGGCGAACTCTCCCAGCCCTCCTTCGGCACCGACAGCTTCGAGATCGGCGTGGACAATTCCACCAGCTTCGCGACCCAGCGCGACGCCATGTCGTCGCCGTCGCCGGACGCGACGCCGGCGCCACCACCGCCGGCCTGCTGGATACGCCGCTGGATATTACGCGGCGCGAACAGCAGCATCGCGGCGAGCGCGCCGCCGGCCACGAAGAGGAACAAGCCGCCCAGCATCACGGCGTGGACAACGCTCAGGTTTTGCATGACACCCTCGCAACGGTTCGTGATTCGGTTCGCGCGTCAGACGCGAATCCGGACAATGCGGCGGATCCAGAGCAGACCGAAGACCATCGACACCAGCATCACGCCGACCATCCTGATCCCTGCCGGATCCTGCCAGAGCACCGACAGGAACTCGCGGTTCACCAGTGCGATCATCCCCGCAGTGCCGAACGGCAACAGCCCGAGGATCCATGCGGATAGCCGCCCTTCCGCCGACAGCACGCGCACCTTGTCGAACAGCTTGAAGCGCTCGCGGATCAGCGCGGAGATGCTGTCGAGCAGTTCGGCCAGGTTGCCGCCGGTCTCGCGCTGGATCAGCACCGCGATCACGAAGTAGCGCAGATCCTGCACCGGCACGCGTGTCGCGAGGTTCATCAGCGCGTCGTGCAGCGACACGCCGTAGTTGACCTCGTCGAACGTGACCCGGAACTCGCCGCCCATCGGATCGGGAAACTCCTCGCTCACCATCCCGAGCGTGCTCGTGAACGCATGGCCGGAGCGCAGCGCGCGCGCGATCATGTCGCAGATGTCCGGCAGTTGCCGTTCGAGCTTGCGCATGCGCCGCCGGCGGCAGCGCATCACGTACATCATCGGCAGGCAACCGGCAAACAGCGCGATCGGCAACGCGGCCAGTTGCGGCAACGTGGCGAAGCTCAGCGCCAGCCACGCGAGCGCCGGAAACACCGCGCTGAGCACGATCAGCTTCGGCAGCGTCCAGTCGAGGCCCGACTGCTGGATCATGAGATCGAGCGCATGCACGCGCGGTACGCGCAGCAGCAACTGATCGAACGGCTTCGACTCGTCGAGCATCCGCTTCTTCAGGATCGACAACCGCTCCTGCTGCACGTTGCCGCCGGCCGACATCGCGCGAATGCGCGACTCGATCCGGCGCGCGGCGGCGCCATGCCGCGCGTTCCACCATTGATAGGCGCCTTCGATCGTCAGCACGACCGCGACGAACGTGAGAATCACAAAGGCGTAGAAGATCGTGTTCATGAGGCCTCCCCGGCAGCCAGCGCCCTGTCGTCAGTTCGTCTCGTACCGCTGAGACGGGTCGTACAGCGAATCCGGCAGGTTGATGCCGAATGCCTGCAGCCGCTCGACGAACTTCGGCCGCACGCCCGTCGCGCAGAAGTGGCCGCGTACCGTACCGTCGCGGTCCACGCCCGTGCGCTTGAACGTGAAGATCTCCTGCATGTTGATGATGTCGCCCTCCATCCCGGTGAGCTCCTGGATGCTGACGATCTTGCGCCTGCCGTCGGTCAGCCGCGCGGCCTGCACGACCACCGAGATCGCCGACGTGATCTGCTGGCGCATCGTCTTCGGCGGCAACGTCAGGCCGGAGATGCTGACCATGTTCTCGAGCCGCGTCAGCGCATCGCGCGGTGTGTTCGCGTGGATCGTCGCGAGCGAGCCTTCGTGGCCGGTGTTCATCGCGTTGAGCATGTCGAGCGCTTCGGCGCCGCGCACTTCGCCGAGGATGATCCGGTCCGGGCGCATCCGCAGCGCGTTGCGCACCAGCGTGCGCTGCGTAATCTCGCCCTTGCCCTCGATGTTCGGCGGTCGCGTTTCGAGCCGCAGCACGTGCGGCTGCTGCAGTTGCAGTTCGGCGGCGTCCTCGATCGTCACGATCCGCTCGTTGCGCGGAATGAAGCCCGACAGGATGTTGAGCAGCGTCGTCTTGCCGCTGCCGGTGCCGCCCGACACCAGCACGTTCACCTTCGCGCGCGACAGCGCGTCGAGCAGCTCGGCCATCGGCGGCGTCAGGCTGTGGTAGCGCACGAGGTCGTCCATCTTCAGCGGATTGACCGCGAAACGCCGGATCGACATCAGCGGCCCGTCGATCGCGGACGGCGGGATGATCGCGTTCACGCGCGAGCCGTCAGGCAGCCGCGCATCGACCATCGGGCTCGATTCGTCGATGCGGCGCCCGACGCGCGACACGATCTTCTCGATCACCTTCATCAGGTGCGCGTCGTCGTAGAACGTCACGTCGGTCAGTTCGAGCTGGCCGAAGCGCTCGACATAGACCTGCCGGTACGTGTTCACGAGGATGTCGGAAACGGTCGGGTCGCGCAGCAGCGCTTCGAGCGGGCCGAAACCGAACATCTCGTCGTACACGTCGATCGCGAGCTGCCGCCGTTCGATGTCGTTCGCCGGCATCCGTTCGTCGTCGAGGATGCGCGTGATCAGCAGGCCGATCTCCGTGCGGACCGATTCCTGCGGCATCCGCGACAGCCGCTCGAGCTCGACACGTTCGAGCACGGCCAGGTGGATTTCGCGGCGCAGCTTCTGGTATGCGTCGCGCACGGACGAATGGGCCGGGCCGGTCGGTTCGCTGCCCGTCGCCAGTGGCGGCTGGGCCCGCTGCAACGACATCTGTTCGCGCAATGACATGATGGTTCCCCGAAAGACTTACATGGACTTGAGCTTCGGCGTGGCCTTGCGGCCGAACAGCCGGGACATCAGCGGTTCGCTGTGCGTTGCGCCGTGCCCCGCGCGCACCTCCCCTTCGACGAGTTGCTTCGCATACCCTTGCAACGCACGGACGACCCCCGTGCCGCACGCGACCCGCGACACCGGATGGCCCTGGTTGATCGCGTCGAGCACGGTGTCGGCATCGTCGGGAATCGTGCAGGCCGCGTGCAGGCCGAGCACTTCCTCGAGCGCCGCCCGGGTGCGGTCGCTCGCGCGCGTCGCGCGGTTCACGATCAGGCGCATCTGGTCGGTCGAGTAGCCGAGCGACACGAGGATCTCCAGCAGCCGGCGCCCGGCCCGCACGTGCGGCATCGCGGGCTGCAGCACGAGCTCGATCTGGTCGCTGCGATCCAGCGCGACCATCGACAGCGGATTGATGCAGACGCCGACGTCGAAGATCACGAAGTCGTAACGCGGCGCGGCGACGCCCAGGATCCATTCGAGCGCGTCCTCGCGCATCTCGGCGGCCTTGACCGGGTCGCCGGCGCCGGCGAGCACGTGGAAGTTTTCCGTCACGTGCGCGACGCTCGCATCGAGAAACGCGCTGTCGAGCCGTTCGATCTGCGCGCACAGCTGCGGCAGCGTCGACGGCGGGGTTTCGTCGCTGACGAGGAACGCCGCGTCGGCGAACTGCTGGTTCAGGTCGATCAGCAGCACGCGGCGCTTGAAGCCTTCCGCGATTTCGAATGCGAGATTGCTTGCCACGAAGCTCGTGCCGGCGCCCCCCTTGCACGACATGAACGACACGATCCGCGTATCGTCGGTGTCGCGCCGCGTGCTTTGCGCGGCCGCGCGTTCGAGCGCATTGCCGAGCACCTGTGTGTCGAGCGGCCACTGCAGCACGTCGCGTGCGCCTGCGCGCATCGCGTCGAGCAGCACGTGCGGCGACGTGTCGGCCGTCACGAGGATGCAGGTCAGCCCGGCATGCGCACGGCAGATCCGCTCGATCGCCGCCCGCTCGGGCGCGTCGAACGACGTACCGTCCACCAGCAGGATGTCGAACGCGTCGAGCCCGTCGGTGCGATGTTCGATCTGCGATGGGCGCCCGGTCGCGCGCGTTGCACGATAGCGTCCGCAGTCGGCCACGAGGCGCGCGATCTGCGTGAGTCGCGCGGTGTCGTCGGACGCTACGAGGATGTTGATCATGTCGTGTGCCTCGCCTGTTCGATCAATTGCAGTTGGCGCCGCCGGTCGAGGAGGTCAGGCTTTCTCGCGGCAGTGTCGTCGTGAACGGCGGCATCGTCACCGTGACGTTCACGAACGGGATCATCGTCTTGACGGTGACGTTCGTGACGCTCACGGTCACGAACGAACACGTGTTCACGGTGCAGTTGGCCGGGGTGTAGTTCACCGACACGTTCGCACTCGACAGCAGTGGCAGCAGCGCGGTCACGCGCTTCGCGACGCCGGCGGCATTGACGTCGCACACCACCGCCGTGCGTGCGCCGAGGCGCACGGCTTCGCTCGCGGTGTTCCAGTAGAACAGCACGCGGCCGAATTCGAAGATGCCGATCAGCAGCATGACCAGGGCCGATGCGATCAGCCCGAACTCGACGAGTGCCGAGCCGCGCTGGCCGCGCCGGCGCGACAGCGGGAAATGGCGCGCGTTCATGACACCTGCCTCATCACGGTGACGATGTTGCCGAACGTGATCGACGAGAGCCCTGGGTACACGGGGATCGGCTGATACCTGTAGCCCTTGATCTTCACCTCGACGACGTTGATCGCGCCCGATGCCGTGCCGCTCGCCGCGTTGTTGTTCGCGTCGTAGGTCGGCAGGTTCGCGAACTGCGACGGGTCGGACGGGTCGCTGCAGCCGGTCGTGCGCTGCGCGTCGCAGATCGTCACCATCGACGTCTTGAGCCCCGGCACCAGCTCGGTGCCGGCCGCGCCGCACGTCGTGCTGCCGTAGACGACCAGGCACTGCGCCGCCGACACCGGGTACGCGCTATCGGTCGGCAGCCAGACCGACAGGTAGCGCGCCGCATCGCGCGTCGCCTTGGTCAGCGTCTCGTACTGGTAGATCGCGCGGCCGAACTCGGCCACGCCGGTCGCGAGCAGGATCATCGGCATCAGCACGATCGCGAATTCCACGGCGACGACGCCACGGGTGCGCGAACGGCGAGACGGGGGCTTGTTCATGATCCGCTCTCCGCTATTGAACGAGCATCGGGACCTGGGTCCCGGACGCGCTGCCGCTGCCCGGCAAGCCGTGCGTCGCGCACGGGTTGTTGCCGGAGACCGACGAGCCGAGGTACTCGAGATGCGCGACGATAGCGCCGCTGCCCGCGCTGAACGGCAGCGGATCGAGCATCAGCACGCAATCCCATTGCGTGACGTGCACCTTGCCGCTGCTGCCCTTCAGCGTCGAACAGTCGCCTTCCGGCGCAAGCGCGACACGGCGGTCGCTGCCGTAAGTCTGGTAGTTGCTCGCCGTCGCGGTGCCGTTGGTGTTGATCCCGCTGCCCGAAGGCGGCGCGCCGTCGCCCTGGTAGGACTTGAAGGCTGCGCGGTCGGCCACGAACTGCGTGTACGCGTCGCCCTTGATGCCCGCCGTTCCGGGCGGCCCGTAGTTCGGGCCGACATACGCATAGCCGGTGAAGTCGGGCTGGCCGCTCGAGCCGTTCGCGCCGTTCGTATAGATGCCGAAGCGCGTGTTCCAGGCCCGCAGCGACGCCGACTTCAGGCCAGTGGTGGCGAGATCCGGCGGGCTCGTGATGTTGCAGGTGTTGCCCGACAGCTCGCTCGCGAGGGTCGGTTCGTTCGTCGAGCCGTCGAGCGCCGCCCAGCCGAAGTTGCCGGGCCCGTACGTCGACGACGACCCGGACGGCGACGCGATCCAGTCGCCGACCTTGTAGACCGGATCAGACGGGCCGCGACACACGAACACCGGAATCGCGCAGGTCGTCTGCCCGCCGCCCACCGTCGCGATCGCACTGGCGGACACGGTCGCCGCGTTCGCGAGCTTCGTGCCCGGCAGCACGTTCAGCACCTCGATGAACCAGTTCGCGATGTTGCTCAGCGCCGCGGTGCACTGCACGTACTTGATGTTCGCCGGCGTCGTGACCGAGCCCTTCGTCACGAACGGGTCGGTGAGCGAATCGCTGAACGTGACGTTCGCATTCGTCGACATCTGCACCGACTGGTTCTGGAAGAACACGAAGTTCAGGTGGCCGGCGGCAATGCCGTCGGCCTCGGCCACCGACAGGCTGATGGCCCCGGTCAGGTCACGCGCAGCCGACAGCGCGCACGCATCGGCGCTGTTCTGCAGTTCGCTGCGCGTGACGTACAGCTTGCCGAGATCCAGCGCGAGACCGACGAACCCGATCATCACCGCCAGTGCGAGACCGACGACGATCGCGACGGCACCGCGCTGGCGATGCAGGCTGCGACGCATGACTTTCGGACGACGAACTGCGCGGTTCATGGCGTTCTCCCTGAGCGTGCCGTCGTTACTGGGTGGCCTTGCCGACGCCGATCACGAACGCATTGGCGGGCGGATCGATCTGCTTGAACGACTTGTCGTAGTTGTCGAGCGCCGACGCGGCCGCGCTGCCGCTGACCACCGTCGTCGCGGCCGCGTGTTCGACGGCATGCGGATCGATGATCTGGGCCTGCGTCACGGCGCGGACCGATTGGCCGAAGCGGGTGTCCCACACCGGCGTGGACGACATGCAGCCGGCAAGCGCGAACGCGAGCGGTGCGGCGAGCGCCGCGCGGCGCACGAATACGAGGTAGGCGGATTTCATGAGTGTCCCCTTGGAATGGCATCAACGATCGGTGGACTCGGGTTCCGAGCGCGCGATCTGCGCGTGGGCAGCCGCCGGAATCCGGTGCTTCGGTCGCGCCGGCGCAGCCGGCTGGGCCGATGCGTCGGGGCCGGTCGCCGCCAGACGCGCGGCGGCGGCTTCGATGGACGCGATGCGGGCCGCGCCGGCTGCGTCGGATTGCGACACCGCGGCTGGCGCAGGCGCCTTCTGCGGTTCGGCCGGTACCGGCGGCTGCGCGTCCGACCCTTGCGGCGCGCGCGGAGCGGGCAGCACGGCGGTCGGGCCGGCCGGCGCGTCCGATTGCGGCGCCGGTGCGGGCGCTTGAGCCGGTGCCTGCTGGGCGTCTGCCGCGCCGTTCGACGGTTGCGCAGCCGGCTTGCGAACCCCGCCACGGCCTTCCATGTTGCCCGTCGCATACACGTCGGCTTCGTTCGGCTTCGAGAAGCTGTCGGTCGGCAGCGGCACGTCGGCGGTCTGCAACGGCTTCACGAGGTGCGGCGTGATCAGGAAGATCAGCTCGGTGCGGTCCTGCTGGAACGACGTGCTGCGGAACAACGCGCCGAGCACCGGCACTTCGCCCACGCCCGGGATCGCCTTCAGCGCGCCCGTCACGTTGTCCTTGATCAGCCCGCCGATCGCGAACGATTCGCCGTCGCTCATCTGGACCGTCGTCGATGCTCGCCGCGTCGTGATCAGCGGCAGGATCGACGTACCGCCGATGTTGGCCGCGCTCAACGTGACGCCCGTCTGCGAAAGCTCCGACACTTCCGGGGCCACCTTCAGGCTGATCCGGCCGTTCGCCAGCACGGTCGGCGTGAACTTCAGCGCGACGCCGAATTCCTCTTCCTGCAGCGTGATCGACGACGTGCCGTTGCCGCTGCTCTGCGGGATCGGGATGAAGATCTTGCCGCCGGCGAGGAAGGTCGCTTCCTGGCCGCTGATCGTCACGAGATTCGGTTCCGCGAGGATCTTGACCAGGTTGTCGGTGTTCTGCGCGTCGGCCGCGAGGTTGAACGGCTTGTTGTTCGCCTTGCTGAACGCGACCCCGCTCGCCACCCCGGCGAGCAGGTTGCTGACCAGCGCGCCGCTCCACGAGCCGAATCCGCCCTGGATGTTGAGCGCGCTGCCCATCTGGTTCATCAGCGTCTTCGACACCTCGGCCACCTTCACCTCGAGCATCACCTGCTGCGGCGACGTGACGGCCAGCATGTTCAGCACACCGCCGCCGCTTTGCTTGCCGCCCGCGCCCGCGGCCGGATCGCCGCCGCCGGCGCCGTCGCCGTAGGCATGCGCGATCTGCACGGCCTGCTGCGCGGCCTGCGAGCTCGACACGGTGCCCGACAGCACGATCGTGCCGGCCGCGGTCGTCACGCGGATATCGCGCTCGTTCGGCATCAGCTGCTGCAGCGACGCCTGCAGGCCGCCGGCATCCGCACCGACGGCCACGTCGATCACGCGGCATGCACCGCTCCGGCCCTGCACGATCATGTTCGTCGTGCCGACCGACAGCCCGAGGATGTACAGCGTCTGCGGCGACACCATCGTCGCCTGTGCGACGGCCGGATTGCCGATCGTCCGATTGCGCACCGGCTCCGGCATCGGCACCAGCAGCGACTTGCCGAGCGGCACGCTGACACTGGTCGAATCACGCACGGCGCCGACGCAGTTCGGCCCGCGCAGCGGCCCCGCCGACGCGGCGGGTGCGGCGGCCGCCACCGGCCCCATGCTGATCGTCATCTGCATCGGCCCCTTGCCGAGGGTGGCCGGCGCGCCGGCGCCGCCCTTCGTCAGTGCGCCCGCTTCGACGCCTTCCTGAGCCAGTGCGCCGTAGACGGTCAGCCATCCCGAACAGAGGATCGCGGCCATCATCGTGCCCCGTGCGACGCGTGTACGCAGCGGGCCGGACCCGGTGCATTGCGGTTTGGTCTTCATTTCGTCTGATCCCCCGAGAGACCGGCGCTGCGCCGGTTATCGACTTCCAAGGCCGCCGTGTCTCGCTGACGGCCGTTCTGTTTATCTGGATGCGTGCCGCTGCATCAGAAGCATTCGACGCTGCCCCTCACGCCCGTCAGCACGCCGACGCAGTCGCGCCGCACTTCCGGCCCCGCGTGCGATGCGACGTGCACGCGCACCGTCTTCACACGGGCCGGTGCCGGCGGCGCTTCCGGTGCGGGCTCCTTGCCGAGCAGCGTCAGCTTGGTCGCCCCGTCGGTGTTCAGCGTCTTCTGGTCGACCTGGTTGCGCAGCACGAGCGACAGCGTGCCGACGCTGCGCGCGAGGTCGAGCCGTTCGGCCTGGTCGGGCGTGACTTCCAGCGTCACCGCGTTGACGACCTTCGGCGCCGTGTCGTCGCGGCTCACCTGCTGCGCGACGGCGAGCACGAGGATGTGCTCGAGCACGATCTTCGAGATGCTCTGCCCGTCGGTCTTGCCCTGTTGTTCCTGCGTGTTGACGATCACGTCGACGTAGTTGCCCGGCAACGCGAAGCCCGCGACGCCGACCACGTCGTTCACGCGCACGGTGATCGCGCGGCTGCCGTCGGCGATGACCGCGGACAGCCCGCCCTTCGTGCCGACCGGCGCGAGCTTCGACTCGATCACCGGCTCGTCGCGCGACAGGCTGGTGCGGACCACGCGCCCTTCGAGCGCCTTGGTATCGGTGAACGCGCCGGTCGGCACGCTGCCCGACGGCCAGCTCACCATGCGGATCTGGTTCGGCCCGAGCGGTTCGCCCAGGTTCAGGTCGGTGGCCGCCACCGCAACCGGCGTGACCGCGCTCGTGGATGTCTGCATCAGCCAGTGGGACGCGAACACCACCGCGGCAAGACCCGCGACCATCGCGACGACCAGCATCAGGATTGCTCGACTGTTTTTCATGGCAATGCTCCTCGACGAATCGTGAAAGAAACCGCTCAACCGGCGACGTAGGTGCGCCCGCCGCGCTCGACGGGTGGCGGATGGCCGCCGTCCCGTTCAGGCACCGTGCCGAAATAGCTCGCCCAGGCGTCGTACAGCGCGTCGTGGGTCACTTCGGGCGGATCGCCGCGGTAACGCGCGCCGGCGGCGACGAGACGCAGCAGGTCCGCCGGGAAGCAGGCGAGAAACGCCTTGCCGGTCGGCAGATGCAGCCGATGCAGCAGATAGTCGAACGCATCGCTCGCCGAGACGAGACCGAGCGATGCGCAGGCCGCGTGGTACACGGCTCGGTAGTCGTCGATCGACAGCGCACCGACGTGCAGCTTCGAGCCGAGGCGGCGCAGGAACGCGTCGTCGCCCAGTTGCTCCGGCGACAGGTTGCTCGAGAACACCGGCCAGACGTCGAACGGCATCACGAAGCGGTTGCCGGATTCGAGCGTCAGTAAATCGACGCCGCGATCGAGCGGGCGCAGCCAGCGATTGAGCAGGTCGCGCGGCTCGACGCGCTGGCGGCCGAGATCGTCGACGACGTACATGCCCATGTTCGCCTTCATGTGCGGCGGCGCCTGGTAGAAGCCGGCAACCGGGTCGCGGCGCAGGTCGAGCTCGTCGAGCGTCAGTTCGCCGCCGGACATCACGACCGGCCGCTCGCACAGGCGCCAGCGGCGATCGACCGCCTGGCCGCCGGGTTGCGACGCCGCGTCGACATGCACGAGCGGGTCGTAGACCTGAATCACTTCACCGGCCACGCAGATCGCATGCGGCACCGGCACGTAGCCGTGCATCAGCGAGCCGAGCCGCTCGGCGAGAAAGGTCTTGCCGCTGCCGGCCGGGCCATGGATCAGCAGCGGACGGCCCGCATTCAGTGCGGCGGCCGCCGCGTCGAGCACCGACGTGTCGATCACGATGCCTTCGAACGCGGCCCACACGTCGTTCTGGCCGATGTGCAGCATGCGTACCGAATGCGCGGCCACGCAGGCGAGATATGCGTCGAGCGTCACCGGCGCGGGCCCGCTGTAACCGTTGCGCGCCTGCTCCTCGAGCGCACTCACCCGGCCCGCATCGGTCAGGCGGAACGTCACGTCGAGATCGGTCGCCCCGCGATGCGTGAGTTCGACGAGGCGCTCGCGCACCAGGAACGCAAAGACGTCGTCGAGTACCGCGAGCGGCAGGCAGTGCCGCTCGACCAGGTCGCCGTAGGTCGGGCGGCCGAGCATCAGCGTCGACTTCAGCACGAGCCCGGCAACGAACGTCTTGCTCAGGCCCGTTTCCTCGAGCGTGCGCGGCGCCCCCGGCGGCTGCGCGCCCAGCTTCGTATGCGCCTCCCGCGACGGCAGCGGATCGGGCAGACGGGCCACCTGCGCGTCGCGTCTCGGTTCGGTAGGGTTCGTGTTCATGGTCGCTCCATCCTCGTTGCGGATGCGTCGCGTCACGCGTACGACGCGAACAGCATGCCCAGCGTGCCGGCCGCGATCGCCACGCCATACGGCAGCGAGCCGACCGACGTGATTGCCGCGGGGCCGTCGGCGGCCTCCGCACGCGTGCCTCGCGCATGCCGCGCGAGCAGCGCGCGGACATTCGTCCACATCTGGCGCATCCGCCCGCGCAGCAGCACGACCGCGAGTGCACCGACCCCGCCGGCCACGAAGGTGGCCAGCACGATGTACACCGTCATCTGCGCGCCGACCCACGCACCGATCGCGAGCATCAGCTTCACGTCGCCGGCGGCCATCCCGCGCAACAGGTAGAACGGCAGCAGCAGCGCGAAACCGGTCGCCGCGCCGGCAAGCCAGCCGAGTGCGCCTGCCAGGACACCGTGCAGCAGGCACTGGGCGACCAGCGCGCCGGCGAGGCCGAGCACGACGAGCGGATTCGGAATGCGGCGGGCGGCGAGATCCGTGCCGGCCGCGGCGACCGCGAGCAGCGTCACGCACAGCGGAATCGGGTAAGGCGGCGCAACGGGTAGCATGGCGAACCTCGCGAAGCGAATCGAAGGATCAGGACACCATCGCCAGTGCGGTGGCCGCGGCAGCCATGACGGCCGTTGCGATCACTGCGTACGTATCGGCAAGCGAGCCCGTCAGCGTGACTGCGCTGCCCAGCAACGCGACGACGAACGTCGCGGCGAGGAACGCATACTCGATCGACGCCACGCCCTGCTCGTCGCCGATCTCGAGGCTTGCGACACGCGCGCTGGTTCGCATGATGGTCTCCGGTTCCGGGTGATCAGATGCGTGGGAGCGGCTCGAACGCTGCACCGGCCGAGCCGTCCGCACGCTCTGCTTTCCAGCGGCCTCAAACGGCCGCGGTCAGGTCGGCAGCGATCGTGGTGAACACGGTCTTGAGCTGCGTGCCGACCGCGGTGACGGCGACGATGATGCCGACGGCGATCAGCGCGGCGATCAGGCCGTATTCGATGGCGGTCACGCCGTCTTCATCGCGAACGAAACGGGCGGCTTGTTGAATGAACTTGGACATGGTGTTCTCCTTGCGTGGTGACTTTCAAAGCCCTCGCGTGCCGGCTGGTCGGATGACCGTGCATCGGTACATCGAGGTGGTGTGTTGATGCCGTGTGGTGCCGACGCGCGATTCGGATGCACCGTTCGTCGTACCGTCCTTCAAAGTGCTGTGACCGCCGAGTCCAGCTTCGCGGTGATCGTGCTGAACACGGTCGACAGGTCCGTACCGATCGCCGTCAACGCGACGACGAGGCCGAGCGCGATCAGTGCAGCGATCAGGCCGTATTCGATGGCCGTCACGCCGTCCTGATCCCGATCGAACCAGGCGATCTTTTCGATGACTCGTTTCATCCGTAATCTCCTTTCGGACTGCTATGAATTACCCTTCGTCGTTCACGACGTCGGGACGGGCACCACCGGCACTACTCGAGAAAAATGGAACGCGCCGCTCAGCTGCGGGAACGGGGGTGCACACCCCTGTCCGTGCGAACGGGTATCAGCGAGGCAGAAGGCGAGAGAGTCGTGTACGGCGCGACCGGCCGGATGAACCGGACGACCCGATCGACCCGAACGGCACGACGGCCGTTCGACGCATGGAATCCGGTTGAACGGGAAACAAACTCCCGGCAAAGCTGCAATATGTCTTTAACGCGGCTTGCGAGCCGCGGTGCGCTGTGGTCTTTCATTTTTATTCCCCGTATTCGGTCATGCCGATTTCTTGTTGCCCTGAAGACACCGGGTCACAACGGTCATTCGACGAATGCTTGCGAAGTGAATCGACCTGGAGCTGCGTGTTCCCCGACGCGCTCCGGCCTTCCTTTCCGCAGGCGATTCCGAAGCCGGTTCCTTCTGTCCTTTTGCCGGAACCGCCCGGTCGTCACCTCGTCGACTGCCGTGCCAACGCTTACGCAAAGAGCAGGCCACCTTGAGCGAAATCGAGGCGCAGCAAGGGTTCCGGCGATGCCGGTGCGGCCCGGCCCGGGGCTCGATACGCAAAATGTTTCAAAATTGATCTATGTTTTTTCGCAAGCGTTGTAAGCCGGAATGCCCGCCGCCGCGCTGCGACAAGGAGCAAAAATTTCTGCTCGGGATTTTCCCGAACGCGCGAAGTGGCCTGCGTTGCCCGCGACCGCCGCGATTCGGAGCCGGTCAAAATGCCCGAATGTTTCAAAGCAGAAACATGAAATCCGGATTTGCGCATTTCTCATACCTGAAAATCCGGTATTTACGCGCTGTCCCGAGAAATCCAAACCCCGGCTTTCAGCGGGTGGTTTGCATCACGCGATTTTTTCTTCAACAATGAATTCACCGGACAGCGCCATTTGAGCGCGAATCGATCCGCAGGCACGACCACATCGAACGGCTGCACAAAGCCAGGCAGCCTCTACACACAGACGGGGAATCATGTACACAGCCAATCGTGGGACGCGCGTTCGCGCCATACGCCGTGCTCAATGGCTGACAGCCGACCGCATCGTCCCGTACAGCTGCATCATGCTGATGCTCTTCGTCGCCCTGGTGATCGTGTGGGGTGTCGTGACCGACGGCTTTACCTCGAGCGACGTGACCCGTCCGGGCATGGACTTCTCGGTCTTCTGGACCGCATCGCATCTCGTGTTGCAAGGCCATGCCCCATCGGCCTACGACGCTTCCTCCTTCCTGCAGGCCGAGACCGCGCACTTCGGTGCGTATCTGCAGCATCGGCCGCTTCCCTGGCTCTATCCGCCGACGATGTTGCTGTTCATCGCGCCGGTTGCCCTTGTGCCTTTCCTGCCCGCTTACTTCCTCTTTTCCGCGGGCAGTCTTTTATGCTACGCGTTCGCCATCTCGCGGTTGTCGGGATTGCGCGCGCATCTTCCCGTGCCGCGTGCCGCGGCGCTGGTCGTGGCCGCGTATTCGGCCGTGTGCATGTCGGCGCTGTTCGGCCAGAACAGCATCCTGACCGCCGGCCTCGCCGCACTCGCGCTGCATCTGCTCGGCAAGCGTCCGGTCGTGGCCGGCGTGTTGATCGGGCTGCTCGCGATCAAGCCGCAACTCGCCGTGGTGTTCCCGTTCGCGCTGATCTCGGCGCGGGCGTGGCGCGCGTTCGGGACCGCGGCCATCACCGCGATGCTGTTCGCGGCGGCCGGGGTCGCGCTCACCGGTACCGGCGCACTGCATGGACTCGGCCAGGCCGTGGCGACGGTGCGCGACCAGCATTTCATGCTGCCGTCGTACTGGCTGGCGTCGCCGACACCGTTCGCCGCGCTGCGGCTCGCCGGCGTCTCTGTGCCGACCGCACTCGCCGCGCAAGCGGCAATCGCGCTGCTCGCCATCGCGGCGACCGTCGACGTGTGGCGCCGCACGCCCGACCTGCGCTTGAGGAGCGCCGTACTCTCCGTCGCCACCTTGTTGATTACGCCCTATCTGTGGCACTACGAACTGACCTGGCTCGGCATCGCGATCTTCTGCCTGATCGCCCATGGTTTCGATGAAGGCTGGCTGCCCGGCGACCAGGCCGTGATCGTGCTCGCGTGGCTGCTGCCGATCTTCGAGATGCTGAACCGGTTGATGAAGCTGCCGCAGATCGGCCCGATCGTCCTGCTTGCCGTGCTGTTCGTCGTCGTTCGCCGCGCGGCCCGGCGCTCGCCCCGGGATTCGCAATGAAGACGCCCCTTTTCGTTCGCCATGCCCATCCTTCAATGGCTGCGCATCCCGAACTCCCGATCGCCGGCCCGCGCCGCTATCCTCACTGGCTCAATCGCGATCGCGTGCGCATCTATGCCTTCGGCGTGTTGCTGACCGAACTCCTGTTCATCGGTATCTACATTGCGCGGCTGGTCCTGCAGCACGGCGCCGCACTGGTGCCGCTGTCGCAGGATTTCTCCGCGATCTGGAGCGCGGCCTGGCTCGCCGCGCACGGGCGCGCCGCCGACGTCTGGCATTTCAATGCGTTGTTTGCGGTCCAGCAACTCGCCGTACCGAGCATGAATCTCGAGGATGGCGCACTTCTGTGGCTTTATCCGCCCTCCATGCTGCTGCTGGTCCTGCCGCTTGGCTGGCTTCCGTACACGCTGGCGGTCGCGCTCTGGCTTGGCGTCACGTACGTGCTGTTCGCCGTCGTCATTCAATCGACCGTGCAGCGCGGCACCGCGTGGCTGTGCGCGCTGGCCTTCCCCGCCGCATTCGTGACCCTCGTCGTCGGGCAAACCAGCCTGTTTACCGCGACGCTCGGCGGCCTGGGCCTGCTGCTCCTGAATCGCCGCCCCGTATGGGCCGGGATCTGCTTCGGCATGCTGATGATGAAGCCGCAGATGGCCATCCTGTTCCCGCTCGCGTTGCTGTGTGCCGGCCAGTGGCGTGCACTGGCCGCATGGGCGGCGACGATTGCCGCCTGTGTCGTGCTCGCCACGCTCGCGTTCGGCGTCGATTCGTGGATCGCATTCGCACACGGGATGCACGGCGTGTACCAGGTCGTCAGCGCCGGCCATGCGAAGCTCGCGCGAATGCCGACCGTGTTCGCGCTGGCCGCAATGGCAGGCTGGCCCGCCTCCGTCGCCACCTGCCTCCAGCTGCTGTCTGCCGCGACCGCGGCCCTCGCCGTCATCTACGCGTGGCGCGGCGCCTGCTCGTACGCACTGCGCGCCGCGACCCTCGCCTGCGCCTGCCTGCTCGTCAGCCCCTATCTGTACGACTACGACCTGACCTGGTACGGCATCGTGATCGCGTGGTACGCGCGCTATGCGTGGACGCACGGCTGGCGCCGCTTCGATCGCGAATGGCTGCTGCTGCTGTGGCTGATGCCGCTCGCGGGCCTCGCGGTCGTGCCGCATCTGTCGTTCCAGTTCATGCCGCTCGTCACGCTGGCGTCGCTCGCGCTGCTCGTCAGCCGGATCGCCCGGGAACGACACGACGTGCCGTCGATGCCGGACACCCACGACAACTCGACCGAAACCGCGTTCACCCATCAGGCCAGAACGCACCACCGCCCGGCGTACGGAATGCGCCGCACCGGCCGACCGACCATCGGCGCGCATCGGTGAAACGACATCACAAGGGGAATCACCATGCGGGAACCACTCTATACACCGCTCATCTCGCTGGTCGTGCCGTTCTATAACGAAGGCGAGGCCGTCGAGCACTTTTTCGACGTCGTGATGCCGCTGATGACGTCCATCGACGCGATCCGTTTCGAGATCGTCTGCGTGAACGACGGCAGCCGCGACGACACGCTCGACCGGCTGATCCGGATCAGCAGCGCCGAGCGGCGCGTGCGCGTGATCGATCTCACCCGCAACTTCGGCAAGGAAGCGGCGCTCACGGCCGGCCTCGACGAAGCGCTCGGCGACGCGGTGATCCCGCTCGACGCCGACCTGCAGGATCCGCCGAGCCTGATCCCCGTGATGATCGAGCATTGGCGCGACGGCGCGGAAGTCGTCGCCGCGAAGCGCAGCAACCGCGCGTGCGATTCGTTCGCGAAGCGCACGGCGGCCGCGATCTACTATCGCGTGCACAACCTGCTGTCGGACGTGAAGCTGCCGGAGAACGTCGGCGATTTCCGGCTGATGGACCGCAAGGTCGTGCACGCGCTGCGCAACCTGCCCGAGCGGCATCGCTTCATGAAGGGGCTGTTCGCATGGGTCGGCTACCGCACCGTGATCGTCGAATACCAGCGCGACGCGCGCAGCGCCGGGCACTCGAAGTTCTCCGGCTGGAAGCTGTGGAATTTCGCGCTGGAAGGCATCACCAGCTTCAGCACCGTGCCGCTGCGCAGCTGGACCTACATCGGCGTCGGCATCGCCACGCTCGCGTTCCTGTACGGCGCGTTCATCATCGTCCGCACGCTGCTGTTCGGCAATCCGGTGCTCGGCTATGCATCGCTGATCTCGGTCACGCTGTTCATCGGCGGGATCGAGCTCATCGGGATCGGGGTCGTCGGCGAATACGTCGGGCGGATCTACGACGAGTCGAAGCAGCGGCCCGTCTACCTGATCCGCCGCCGCTACCAGGCGCACGGCAAGGTGATCGAACTCCCGGTCGCGCGCGATGCGCGCCGCCAGATCGCCCGCCGGCGCGTGCAGCCGACCCGTGCGCGGATCGGCGCACGCTGACCCGTGCCTACGGCCATGATCGCCCTGCTCCAGGCCGAGCGCACGCGGCTCGTGCGCTTCGGCGTGTCCGGGCTCGGCTCGACCGCGATCCACACGCTGGTGGCCGCGGCGCTGTTCGCGCGGTTCGATGCGACGCTGGTGACGGCGAACGCGATCGCCTTCCTCTGCGCGACGGCCTTCTCGTATCTCGCGAATACGCTGTGGAGCTTCTCGTCGACGGTGCGCACGCGCAACGCGCTGCGCTTTCTCGCGGTCACGCTGGCCGGTTTCGTCGAAACGATGCTGCTCGCGCGGGCGGCCGAAGCGCTCGGAAGCTCGCGCGGGATGAGCATCGTCGCGATCGCGCTGCTGGTTCCGCCGACCACGTTCGCGCTGCACCGGCTGTGGACCTACCGGTAAGCCATCCCGCTCCCTTTCCGCCACGCCCGGAATTAATCGGCCGCTCCATTAACAGGTTCAATGTCGCTATATTTATGTAACGCATCGAGCCGATTGAATCCGATTTTAAAATTACCGTCCGAAATAATATTAATACCCTGTTTACCTTTACAGCTTCCGGAATTAACCGAACGGGATAATCTGCATTCGCCATCTCGCCTGCACGTGCCTTGATCGGCACGAAGCCTTGCAGGACAAGGCGATGGCGGCCGCACGAAGAAATTCGCGCAACAATAAGTCCCATTCATTCAAACGGGAGCTTCTATGTCACGCGTCACCGATGTGCTCGTCTCATTCGATACCGAAACCATTCTCAAAAAATATCCGAATCCCAGCAAAAACCCGGCCGCACCGACGCTGATCGACTGGCGCTATGTCTATATGGTGACCAACCAGGACAACGTCATCTCCGGGCAGGCGGGCGGCGAACTCGACCTGAAGGCGCAGGTCGGCGACCTGATCCGCTGGCGTGAAACGAGCCTGTCGCTGGGCTTCGAGAACCAGGTCGTGTTCTACAAGTTCGTCGGCAACGTCGGCAACGAACTGATCTCGACGCCGACGCCGCGCGTCGCGGAGGCGTCCATTCCGGTGCCGAACACCAGCAAGCCCGAGGTGCCGACCTGCCAGAAGGTCGCGAACTACTACTGGTCATCGGAATGCCTGAAAGTCGGCCGCGTGACGTACCACTTCCAGTTCCAGATCATCGATCGCAACTGTCAGAGCCAGGGCTGCTTCTCCTGGGATCCGTTCATCTCGATCCATAACTGATCGCGGCAGGCGGGCGGCCGCGCGGCGGCTGCCCGCGTCATCCCCTTGTTGCGGAGGAAGCGCTCATGTCTGGTCTTCGTTGCGATGTGCTGGTGATCGTCGACGCCGTCACGTTGCTGTCGGCCTACCCGGAGGCAAGCCGGGACCCGGCCGCACCGACCGTGATCGACGGCCGGCACCTCTATGTGGTGAGCCCCGGCGGCGGCGCGCAGCTCGGCCACAACGACAGCCGCCTCTTTACCGGCCTGTCGCCGGGCGACCAGCTGCGCCTGCGCGAAACCGCGCTGGCCCTGCGCGCCGAGGTGAGCGTGCTGTTCGTCCGGTTCACGTTGAAGGAGGCGGGCATCGTCGCGCCGATCGAACCCGAAGTGCGCGACGCGGCCACGCCCGTGCCGGATGCCGACGACCTGCTGCATCCGCCGTGCCATCCGATGAAGGACCACTACTGGCGCAGCGACGTGCTGGCCGCGGGCGCCACCACGTGTACGGCCGACTTCGGCGTATACGACCGCGACGGCAACGTATCGGGCTATTTCCGCTGGGAAACGTCGATCGAGATCGCGGGGAGCGGGCCGGACACGAAGCAGCCCGGTTTCAAGCCGTCGTCGGATCGCAATGGTCATTTCACGCTGCCGCCGAATACGGCGTTCAAGGCGATCTTCTACGCGAATGCCGCCGACCGGCAGGACCTGAAACTCTTCGTCGACGATGCGCCGGAACCGGCCGCATCGTTCGTCGGCAACAGCGAGGACGGCGTCAGGATGTTCACGCTGAACTCGAAGGGCGGCAAGATCCGGATCGACGCGTCGGCCAACGGCAGGCCATCCGCGACCGATGCGCGCCTCGCGCCGCTGTCCGCGGGCGACTCCGTCTGGCTCGGCTGGCTGGGCGCCGAGGACGGCACCGATGCCGACTACAACGACGGCATCGTGATCCTGCAGTGGCCGATCACGTGAGCGTCGCGGCAATCGGCACGTGGGCGGTTCAGGTGCGCGGCAGCCCCGGCGGATTGGTCTGCGACCGCTCGATCGCTTCGGCGTCGAGGCTCCAGCGGCCGAGCACCTTCCGGTAGCTGCCGTTCGCGATCAGCGCATTGATCGCGACCGTCAGCGGATCGGCGAGGCCGCTGCCCTTGCGCGTCGTGATCGCGATATCCGCGGTGCGCGGCCAGCCGCCGCTCACCGTGCCGATCAGCTTCGCATCGCCGCGCAGCGACGCCTGGTACGCGAGCATCGAATTCACGCTGAAGATCGTGTCGACGCGCCCCGACTGCAGCGCGACCCAGCGCTCGGCCGCATCCGCGTAATACTGGATCTCGACCGGTGCGAGGCCGTGCGCGACGTTCTGCCGGTTCCACTCGAGCAGGATCTTTTCCTGGTTCGTGCCCGAATCGGTCACGACGCGCAACCCGGCAACATCTTTCGGCTCGCGGATCGCGGCGATCCGGCTGCCGTTCTTCACGTAGAAGCCGAGCTGATCCTTCCGGTAGGTCGAGAAGTCGAATTTCTCCTTGCGCTGTTCGGTCACCGTCACGTTCGAGATCACCGCGTCGACCTTGCCGGACTGCAGCGCGAGCGGCCAGTCGGCCCACGACAGCGGCACGAGCTTCAGCTTGCGGCCGATGCTGTCCGCCACGAGCTGCGCGAGATCGGGATCGAAGCCGACCACCGTTCGCGCATCGGTCGCATAGGTGCTGAGCGGCGGCAGGTTCGGCGCGATGCCGATCGTCAATGTGTTCGCTTCCGCAAACCGGAAGCCGGCCGGCAACGCCTGCTCGACTGCCGGGTTCAAGCTGCCGCGCAGCCGGCCGGGCTGCTCGGGACTCAGGTCGAACGTTGCGGCCTGCGCGGCCATGCTGCTGCCGATCAGGACGGCGGCCAGCACGCGAACGACGTGCGCAACGGGGAATGCTGTTCTTCTCATGTCTTCCGGATTCCTTTATTTTTTGATGGTGCGGGCGCGGAACGCGGGCGGAACAGAACGATTTCCACCGTCCGTCGCCGCCTGGCGTTCGCGGCCCGCTCAGGCGGGCGTCGCTTCGAGTTCGGCCGCGGCCGCGCGTTGCGTCACCGGTTGCGCAACCGGCGCCGGGCGCGTTGCTTGCGACTCGCCCGCATACAGCGCCTTCGGATCGAACACGCGCGCCTGCAGCGGCGTGAATGCGCGGAAGTTCCACAGGCTGCGCGCGACGAACACGCGCTGTACCCAGCGGAATGCCCGGTCGTTCTCGTCGTATTGCGGATCGAAACGGTCGCGCGAATGCAGCGTGAAATGATTGTTGATCAGCACCAGCTTGCCCGGTTGAATCTGCACGCCGAACGACACCTCGCGCACCGCGCGATACAGGTTGGCCAGCGCCTCCTGCGCGCGCGTGTTGACCGCCAGCACCATGTCCGGATAGAACGCGACCGTCACGCGCGGCGCCTCGAGCGGCCCCGACAGCACCGCGCTCAGGTCGGTGTTGTCGCGCGGCGTCGGCGCCGCCCCGCGCCACCGGTACGGCACGCGGATGATGTAGTGCTCGCCGTAGAGTTGCGCGATATCGTCGGGCGACAGCAGCTGCAGCGCGCGACGCGCATCGGCGAGCCGCGTGTACGGGCCGCCGCCGGCTTCGCTGCGCACGCCGAGCAGCAGCAATGCGAACGGCGACGTGTCGCCTTCCGGCATGTGCGCCTGCGCGGCGTTCTCGATATGAAAATCGAGCTCGACCTCGGAGCCCAGGCCCGTATAGTCGCGCGCGGTCGCCTTGTGCGGCGTGAGGTTGTTCACGAGCTCGCGGCCTTCGTGCGCAATCGAATACGGCTCGCCGGCCAGCGTGCTCAACGCGACCAGCACGTTCTCGCTCAACACGCCGGCCTTGAACGAGCGGCCGGTTTCCTCGAACCGCGGGCTGCCCGTCACGTCGTCGTCGATCGGCAGGTTGTCGATCTCGATCGAGCCGTGCGCATCGGCGGTGGGCGCCTTCGCGCGATCGAACGCGTCGACGACCCGGTCGGGAAACGCGGTGTAGGCAAGCTTGCGCACCGCGCTGATGTAGCCCGCGCCGCCCGCCGGATCATAGGGCAGTGCGCCGAGCGTCGTGCGGATATGACTGGATTCCGCTGCCGTCAAAACGATGCGTTCATCTGCGAGATAGGTCATAGGTCTCTCGTATAAAGATCGGAGGTCGATAAGCGGTATGGCACTACCGCCGCGCGTGGCCATCCTCGGGGCCCGGCGCTCGACAAGACTAGGAGACCGTCATTGCATTTCGAAATGATATTAATTCGATTGCAAACAAAAATTTTCGATATAAGTTCAGCAACGCGGCGAGCGGCGGGCCGCGTCGCTCGCACCATCGCTTAACACGAATGGTTGTTAAATAATCGCCGGTTATTATTTGTATTCGCTAACGGGTCGATGCTAGTTTTCTGTCGGATTCGACGAAGCGCCGGCCGTCGATCGGCAGCCGGCGCCTTTCCTCCGCCCCACGGATACCCGTTCGATGAACCGATTCCATCTACTGCGCAGTACGCCCGGAAACGACGCGCCGTTGGCTGCGTGCCGCCCCACCTGCCACGCGGTGCGGAGGGCCCGATGAGCGATCGCGCACCGGCACTCGAGCGCACGCTGGCCGCCGGCGTGCCGCCGCACCGCACGTCGCTGCGCGCGATCTTCCCGACCGTCGCGGCCGCGAGCCTCGGCTTCGCGATCGTCCAGCTCGACGTGACCGTGGTCAACGTCGCAATTCCGAGCCTCGGCCATTCGTTCGGATCGAGCGTCCACGGGCTGCAATGGATCGTCGATGCGTACACGCTGTCGTTCGCCGCGCTGCTGCTGACGTCCGGCACGCTGGCCGACCGCTTCGGCAGCCGCCGGCTGTTCGCATACGGCCTCGCGCTGTTCCTGCTGGCATCGCTCGGCTGCGCGCTCGCGCCGTCGCTGGCCGCGCTGATCGCCGCGCGCGTCGCGCAGGGCGTGGGCGCGGCGATGATCCTGCCCACGTCGCTCGCGCTCATCACGCATGCGTGTGCCAACGATGCCGCCGCCCGGGTGCGGGCCGTCGCGTGGTGGAGCGCGACGGGCGGCGCGATCAGCGCGGCCGGTCCGACGCTCGGCGGCCTGCTGATCGACTCGCTCGGCTGGCGTGCGATCTTCTTCATCAATCTGCCGATCTGCGCAGGCGGCCTGTGGCTCACGCTGCGCCATGTGCGCGATTCGGCCGCCGCGCGCACGCGGCTGTTCGATCCGGCCGGCCAGATCGTCGCGGTGCTCGTGCTCGCGCTGCTGACGGGCGGGATCATCCGGGCCGGCGCGCAGGGGGTTCGCGATCCGTATGCGGCCGGTGCGCTGGCCGCGTCGGTCGTGCTCGGCGCGCTGTTCGTCGCGATCGAACGGCGCGTGGCCGCGCCGATGCTGCAGCTCGCCTTCTTCCGGATCGCGCGCGTGCCGGGCGTGCTCGCGATCGGCGCGATCACGAATGCCGCGTTCTACGGGCTGATCTTCTCGCTGAGCCTCTATTTCCAGAACGCGCGCGGCTTCACCGCGACCGAATCGGGGCTCGCGCTCGCGCCGCTCACGATCATCATGCTCGCCAACATCGCGAGCGCGCGTCTCGCCGTCCGCCATGGCTTCCGCGCGACCGTCATCGTCGGTCTCGCCGTGTCGCTCGCGGGCTACGTATGGCTGTGGCAGACGCTCGGCGCGCACACGCCGTATGCGCTGCTGGCGCCTGGGCTCGCGGCGATGGCGATCGGCGGCGGCATCGCGATTCCCGCGCTGACGTCGACGATGCTCGGCAGCGTCGAGGCCGGCCGCGCGGCCACCGCGTCGGCGATCCTCAATACCGCGCGCCAGGTGGGCGCAGCCGTCGGCGTCGCGGCGCTCGGCGCACTGGTCGCGGGCCAGGGCGCGGCGATCGTGGCCGGCGCGGCGCGCGGGTTCGCGGTCGCGGCCGTGCTCGTCGCCCTCTGCATCGTGCTGGCCGCGCGCTGGCCCGGCGATGCGCCCGATAGCGGCCCGCGGGCCTGAGCCCGTGCCCCCTCCAACCGATCCCCCAGCCCAGCGAGGAATCCATGCCGCATCGTTTCATCGATACCGTCCTGATCGTCGACGGCGCGTCGACCGCCGCCTATCTGGCGCCCGCGTTCCGCGCCTATGGCATCCGTTGCGCGCACGTGATCAGCGACCCCGATCTGCCGGAGATCTACCGGAACCAGTTCGTCCCGTCCGACTATATCCGCCAGGTCCAGCATCACGGCGATATCGACGCGACGCTCGCGCAGTTGAGCGACCTGCGGATCGGCGCGGTGCTGCACGGCCTCGACGCGGCGCTGGAGCTGGCCGACACGCTCGCCGAACGGCTCGACGTGCCGACGCGCAATCCGCTCGCGACGTCGGCCGCGCGGCGCGACAAGTACGCGATGAACGAGCGCATTCGCCAGGCCGGCCTGCGTGCGCCGGCTCATTTCCACAGCACGTCGGTCGACGCCGCCCTCGAATGGGCGCGCGCATACGGCAAGCTGCCGCTCGTGGTGAAGCCGGCGCGCAGCGCGGGCGTGACCGGCGTGAAGATCTGCCGGACGCTCGACCAGGTCGAGGCCGCCGCGCGCGACGTGCTGGCCACCCGTTCGCTGTACAACCAGCCGAACGACGACATCGTGATCCAGAGCTATTCGGAGGGGCAGGAATACATCGTCGATTCGGTGTCGTTCGAAGGCCGCCACCGGGTGGTCAGCCTGTGGGAAGTGCACCGCGACCGCACGCATGCGCCGCGGCTCGACAAGATGCTGGTGCTGAATCACGCCGATCCGCGCTACGCGCCGCTGCTCGACTACGCGGCCGCCGTGCTCGACGCGCTGGACGTGCGCTTCGGGCCGACCCATCTCGAACTGTTCGACACCGTCGACGGCCCGACGATCGTCGAGCTGAACGCGCGGCTGCACGGCAGCCTCGATCCGCGGCTGACGAGCGCGGTCAGCGGCGAGAATCATGTGTCGGCTGCCGTGGAGGCCGTGCTGCACCCGGAACGGCTGTTCGGTGACGTCAACGCGCCGACGGATTTTCGCGGTTACTGCGGGCACGTGCTGCTGCTGTCGTCGCGCAACGGCGTGCTGCGGCAGGACTTCACGTGGCAGGCGATCCAGGCGCTGCCGTCGTTCGTCGGGCTCAAGCAATGGGCGAAGGTGGGCGACACGCTACGCGTGACGACCGACCTGCAGACGGCGCTCGGCACGGTCGGCCTTTACAGCCCGACGTTCGAGCGGCTGCTGGAGGATTGCCGGCGGATTCGCGAGATCGAGGCTGAATTCTTCGCGGATGAACGGGCGGTCGTGCCGGCGTAGCGCGATCGGCGCCGCGCGGTGCGGTGCGGCGCGTCGAGGCGCGCGCCGCTAGCGCCCGAGCAACGCCCCCGCCTGCCGCCCCAGCACCGCGCGCAATGTCTCGAGCTCGGGCAGCTCGGGCGCTGCTTCGGACGTGACGAGATAGGTCGTCACACTGTCGAGATCGTCGAACGCATGCGCCCGGAGTTCCTTGCGCGCCACGTGCTCGGTCGTGATCCGCTTCGGCAGGATCGCAACGCCCATGCCGGCCGCCACGCAGCCGAGGATCGCGCCGAACGTGCCGAACGACGCCACCGACTCGATCGCGATGCCGCGCGCCTTCAGCCAGTGCTCCGCGACCGCGCGATACGGGCAGCCGTCGTGAAACGCGAGCAGTCGCACCGGGTGGTCGGCCAGCACCTGCCGCCGCGTGGCCGTGGTCGCGCTCACCAGCACCATCTCTTCGGCGAACGCCGGCTCGTAGCGCAACCCGGGGCGCACGACCGCGCGCGCGGTGAGCGCGGCGTCGATCCGGCCGCGCAACAGCGCGTCGGCCAGATCCGGTTCGCTGCCGATCTGCACCGCCAGGCCGAGCGCCGGGTCGCGCGCCTTCAGCGCAGCGGCGAGCGCCGGCAGCCGCGTGGCCGCCGTGCTTTCCATCGAGCCGAGCCGGAAGCTGCGCGCGACCGGTGCTTCGCGCACCACCTGCGTCGCTTCGTCGACGAGGCGCAGGATGCGATCGCAATACGGGATCAGCCGGCGCCCCGCGTCGTTCAGCACCAGCCGCTTGCCGTGCCGGTCGAACAGCGGCGCGTCGAGCGACGCTTCGAGCAGGCGCAGCCGCGCGGTGACGTTCGACTGCGTGCAGCCGAGCCGTTCGGCCGCGCGCAGCGCGCTGCCTTCCTGAACGACGGCCCGGAAGGTTTCGAGCAGAGGGATGTTCATATCACTTTCTCTTGTTACTGATCGCGGTAATATCATTTTACTTCGCCAAAATTCCGGATTAGCCTTGCGGATACCCGGTGCCCGACGGCCCGCTCCCGAGGAATCCGCATGCCCTTCTCCGCCTGCCCAGGTCGCACGACCGTCCGCCGTCGCTCCGAGGCGTGCCCGTGCGCACGCTGATCGCCGCGCTGGTGCGGCGCGGCCCGACCGTGCTCGCGTGCGGCGTCGGCCTCGGGCTGCTGGTGCCGCCGCTCGCGGATCTCGCGCGGCCGCTGATGCCCGTCACCGTGTTCCTGTTCGTGCTCGGCACGCTGCTGCGCGTCGAGCCCAGCGCGGTGCGCGCGGTCGCGCGGCGGCCGGCCGTGTCGTTGCTGCTGCCCGCCGCGACGATGATCGCGTGCCCGGTCGCGCTCGGCATCGCCGCGCGGCTCGCCGGCATGCCGTACGACTGGGTCGTCGCGCTGGTGATCGCGTACTGCGCGCCGCCGTCGAGCGGCACGTCGACGATCGCGCGGATGCTGTCGCTCGACGCCAGCGTCGCGCTCGTCGCGACCCTCGCGTCGATGGTGTTCGTGCCGCTCACCGCGCCGCTGCTGACGGCCTGGTTCAGCCACGATGCGGCCGTGTCGATTTCCCCTTTGACACTCGCGTGGCGGCTCGCGCTGCTGATCGGCAGCGCCGAGGGCGTCGCGCTGCTCGTGCGGCGCTTCGCCGGCTCACGGCTCGACCGCTATGCGACGCCGATCGATGCGACGGTCGTCGTCGCACTGCTGGTGTTCGCGCTCGGCACGATGGCCGGCATGCAGCAATCGATCGTCGACGCGCCGCACCGCGCATTGACCGCGATCGCCCTCGCGTTCGCCGTCAACGCGGGCTTCCAGGTCATCGCGTACGGGCTCACGCCCGGCGATGTCCGCACGCGGCTCAATGTCGCGCTGATCGTCGCCAATCGCAACGTCGGGCTGATGTGGGCCGCGCTCGGGCTCGCCGCGACGCCCACCATGGCGCTCGTGTTCACCTGCGCGCAGTTGCCGATCTACACGCTGCCGCGCGTCGTCCAGCATCTGCTGCCGCGCCTCGAAGCACAGCGCCTGCGCCGCCGTGCGCGCTAGCCGGCACGCGATGCCGTTCCCTTCTTCCGCCTTCGATCAAGGATCCAGCATGAAGCGACTCATCGTGATCGGCGCCCGCGCCACCGGCAGCAGCCTCGCGCTCGTGCGTGGCGCGCTTGCGCGGCAAGTGGCCGTGACTGTGATCACCGCCCCCGGGCACCGTCTCGACGGCGTCTTTCCGGCGGGCGTCGAGACGATCAACCTCGAACCCGATGCCGGCCAGCTCGCCGGCTGGCTGCGCACGCGCTATCCGGACGCGCTCGACACGCTGCGCGTGACGACCGCGCACGACACCTACGCGCGCACCGCCGCGTGGGTCGCCGATGCGCTCGGCCTGCCCGGCCCCGATGCGCGCCACGTCGCGCACGCGGTGTCGAAGTCGAACCAGAAGGCGCTGCTCGCCGCGCACGGCATCCCGGCCGCGCAATTCGTCACGGGCACGCTGGCCGCGCCGGCGGCGCTCGCGGCCGCGGCCGACCCGCTGCGTTTCCCGGTCGTCGTCAAGCCGTCGGAAGGCTCGGCGAGCGACGGCGTGCGGCGCTGCGAGAGCATCGCCGAGGTTCGTGCGCAGCTCGACGCCCTCGCCGCCGGGCAAGCCGACGCGCAGGCGCGCGCGACCGAGCGCGTCGTGATCGAGGAATTCCTGAGCGGCAGCGAATACTGCGTCGAGTTTTTCGACGGCCGGTACGTCGGCGCGCTGCGCAAGCTGAAACGGCACGGGGCGGGCTTTCTCGAGCGCGGCTATACGTCCGAACTCGACCTCGATGCGGACACGCTGCGCGCACTGATCGACGTCGGGTCGCGCGCCACGGCGGCCGCCGGGCTGACCTGGGGGCCGGTGCACCTGGACTGCATCGTGCACGACGGCGTGCCGCACGTGATCGAACTGAATCCGCGCATCGCGGGCAGCTTCATTTGCGACATCGTGCGCGACGGCTATGGCTTCAACGTGGTCGAAGCGTTGCTCGACAAGCTCGACGGACGCCCGGTGGAGATTCCCGTGCTGTTCGAACCGCATGCGTATGCGCGCGCCGAATTCCTGCTCGACAGCGATCCCCGTGCGTGGCGTTTCGCGCAGGCGGGTGAGATTCGCGACGGCACGGTCACGATCAGCTACGGGCCGCAGGTGCTACCCGATCGCGAGCGGCGTGCGTTTCTTTATGTGCGGGTGGCGCTGCCGGTCGCGCACGGTGTGGAGGGTGCGCCCGCGCATTCCGGTTCGTCGGCCCACGGGCAGCCCGTCGGGCAGCCCACCGTTTCCGGCCAGGCGTAAGACGATCGACTCGATGCCTTCCCGGGCTCGACCGCAAGCCGCCGTGCCGCGTGGCTTCGGTCAGGCACCGTCACAAACGACGCCCCAGCAACTGCCCCGGCCACCCGTCCACGTCGAAGGGTGAAATTCGCTCATAGCCGCACGACTCGTAGAAACGCACCAGCGCGCCGGTCCCCCCGCCATAGCAGTCCACCCGCAAGCGCGCCACCCCGGCCGCGCGGGCACGCTCGTCCGCGAAGGCCATCAGGCGCCGGCCGATACCCCGCGCCCGCGCATCGCGCGATGCCACCAGCACGCGCACGTAGATTTCCGGCTCGGTCGCGGGCGGCACGTAGGGCATCGACTCGCCGAGGATCAATGCGCCGAGGACGCGGCCGTCCTGAGCCTCTGCGACCCACGCGTCGGGCAGCCCGCAGGCGTCGGTCACGAGCGCGATACGCCGGGGTTGCGTCGACCACGGCTCGCGGCCCCATTGCCCGTCGTTGCCGATGGAGACGAACCACGCAATCACGTCGTCGAAGATCGCCAGCACGGCCGGGGCATCGAGTGCGCTGGCACGACGGATCCTCATCTTGTCCACGCCTGTCGACGTCACGTTCAACACTCCTTCGCCAGCGTCATCAGCCGGCGCGCAATGGGATGTCATGCCGGGCTGCCCAGCGACACGCGATGGTAGCCCGACGATCAAGCCTGCTACGGTACTGACATTCCACCCGATTGATCAAGGTGTGGCGGCCCGCGATTCGACATGACGGGTGGTCTTCGTGAAAAACCCGGGAGATCGGCGCAAGGCGGAGCGGGGCGATCGACCTTCGCATGCATGGACGTGGCCGCCCCCTACCAACGAGCCGTTCCGCTGCCGACGAATCAGCACGGCAAACGTGGTTCGAGGCGTAGCAAGGAAGCCGAAAGATCGTGCTGCAGCGCATTGCCCACGGCGCGCCCCCGATTTGGCGCAACGACCCGCCGCCTGCTCCGCCCCGGATCGCAGCGAATCGATTCCCGCGCGAATGTCGCCGTTCACGGCAAAAATATACAATCGACGCGATGCATCGCAGGCATGAAGCGCCAGCCGCCCACTCTCGCTCGCCACCATGAACGCACCCGCTGATTCCACCTCTTCCGCCCCGTCGGTACTCGGCGTCTATCGTCAACCGGCGGACCCGTCCGCCGGGCAATGGATCGTCAGCCGCGCCGAACGCGCGCACCTGTACCGCATCCAGCATCATCGGCCTGACGGCAGCACCTCGATCGATACGGTCGTCGATGCGGACAACCTCGATGCGAAGCTGCACAAGTGGATCCAGGAGGGCTTCGTCCGGCGTGAAGCCGGCGATCGCGGGGCGCCCGCTCATCGCGGCGCGTTCATGCAGGCGCTGCGAAGCGCGCACGCGTCGCGACCGGCGGCAACCGGCGCTGCGGCCCACGTCGCGCAGGTGGGCGGCGTGCCGATGCCGCGCGGCCCGGGCGGGCCGCTCGTGCCGCCGCCGAACCCGGCCTACCTGTTCACCGCGCGCGTGACGAACGTGCTGGAAGACATCGTCGAGAACCGGCGCATCCTGCTGATCGGCCACACCGGCACGGGCAAGACGAGCCTCATCGAGCAGGCCGCCGCGCTGACCGGCCACGGCGTGCTGCGCTCGAACATGAACGGGCAGACGACGGTCGGCGACTTCGTCGGGTTCTGGACCGTCAAGGGCGGCGAGACGATCTGGGTCGACGGCGTGCTGCCGACCGCGATGCGTGATGGGCTGTGGCTCATCGTCGACGAGATCGACTTCGCGGAACCGGCGATCCTCGCGGTGCTGACCGCCGTGCTCGAACCGGCCGGCCGCTTGTTGCTGAAGGAGAAGGGCAACGAGATCGTCGTCCCGCATCCGTCGTTCCGGCTGTTCGCGACCGCCAATGCGGTGGGCGCGATGGGGCAGTTCCGCCATCTGTACCAGGGCGCCAACGTGATGAACGAGGCGTTTCTCGACCGCTGGCGCGTCTACCGCCTCGACTACCTGCCGCCGCCCGACGAGGCGCGCGTGCTGCAGCGCACGTTCGGGCCGGCCATGACCGCGGCGATGGCCGACACGCTCGCGGCCATCGCGGCCGACTGCCGCGCCGCGTTCGTCCGCGAGGATCTGGCCAGCGCGTTCTCGACGCGGCGCCTGATCGACTGGGCCGAGCTGATGCTGCGCACCGGCGATCCCGAATCGGCCGCCGGGCCGACGATCTATGCGAAGGTCGGCACGGAAGACGCCGACCTGATCCGCAGCATCATTCGCCACTACATCGACGTCGAGGCCTGACGCGATGGACCGGGACGACGACGCGCGGTCGCTCCACCTGACCCGGCTGGCCCGCACGCTCGCGCAACGGCACGGCATCGAGGTGCGGTTCGCGCGCCACGGGCCCAGCGCGCAGCGCGACCTGCTGGTGCTGCCCGACACGCTGCTTGCCGGCGACGACGACGTCGACGTCGACGACGATGCGATCACCGGCCTCGTCGACCTCTACGCGGCGCGCGTCCGTTTCAGTGCGATCGATGACCTTGCCGCCCTGGCGTCGCCCGTGGTGCGGGCCATCGCGCAGGCGATCGACGACCGGCGCGCGGCCAGCCGCCTCGCTGCGCTCTATCCCGGCGCGATGACGTTCCTGCGGCGGATGCGCGCGACGACGGCCGCCGACACGCTCCATCGGTGGCCGCGCATGGCGTGGCGCGACAGGCTGGTATGGCGCATCGAACGGGCGCTCTGGGACGAACCGCTGCCTGCCATCGAGCGCGTGCCGTCGCTCGACGCGACGATGGCCGCATCAGGCGATCTCGTCGACGCAGCGCGCGCAGCCACCTCGACCGCCGACAGCATCCGCGCCGCGCACCGGATCGTCGAACGCGTGCGTGCGCTGGCGTCGGCCGGTGCGAACAACATGATGTTCACGGCCGATCCGGGCAGCACGATCGACAGCGACAGCATCGCCGCCGAATTCGAGTCGGACGGACAGCACGCGCCGGACGACTCCCGTGCGCCCGTTTCCGCCGAATCGGGCGCCGGGGCGATCGCCGACACGGCATCGTCCACCGAAGCACCGACGCCGGGCGACGCGATGCCGCCCGGCACGATCCGCTTGTCCGCGGACAACCGGCCGCTGCTGTCGGTCCCGCTGACCACCGCGTTCGACACGGTGACGGACTTCACCGGCAACGGCGAACCGGCGCGCTGGCACCGCCTGCGAAGCGCGGCCCGCGCGCAGACCGAGCCGCTCAAGCTGAAACTCGAACGCGCGTTGAAAGTGGACGAGCAGACGCGTTGGAAACGCGAACAGGAACGCGGCGAGCTCGACCGGATGTCGCTCGCCCGCCTCGTCACGTCGCCCGGCTATCGCACGCCATTCCGCGTCCGGCGCGCCGCACCCGGGCGCGACGCGGCCGTGAGCCTGCTGATCGATTGCAGCGGGTCGATGGCCGGCAGGAAGATCGAACTCGCCACGCTGTGCGCGGCGGCGCTGTGCGATGCGCTGACGCAGCTCGGTTTTGCATGCGAAGTGCTCGGCTACAGCTCCGTCGAGGATGGCGCGATGCGCGCGCACTACCAGCGCTGGATCGACGCGGGCCGCGACACGTACGGCTATAACCGGTTCGTCGAACGGCTCGACCTGCGCGTCTACAAGCGGTTCGATTCCGACAATCCGAGCGGCCTCGCGTGCATCGAATGCGGCCACGAGAATCCCGACGGCGAGGCGTTGAGCTGGGCCGCCGAGCGGCTGCTGGCGAAGCGGGCGCGGCGGCGAATCCTGATGGTGCTGTCGGACGGCTATCCGGCCACCGGCGACGGCAACCCGGCGATCCTGCGCACCGACCTGCGCGCCCGCGTCGATGCGCTGCGCGAGCGGCGCGTCGAACTGATCGGTGTCGGGATCCTCGACGATGCGGTCGAAACCTTCTATCCGGTCAGCAGCGTGGTCGAGCATCTGCACGAGTTGCCGGGCGCGGCGTTCAGCGTATTGAGCGATACACTGCTGGATCGGCGCTAGCCGCGCGCGCGACAGGGTCGAAGCCCGCTTCGATTCGCCGGCGCGTCACATCGGGCGGTTAGCATCGCCGATGGCCGACTCGAATCGCCACGCGTACGCAGCAACCCGCGTTCCGTTGCATTCGACCGGCCGACCGGTTTCGATGTGCACGCGGGCGGCAGCACGATCCTTGCTCCGCGCCTCCTTTCGATTGTCAACGCGACGGCGGAGTCGGCCGCGTCTTCCTGCCACGGTCGGCCGCCGGCACGAAACTGCACATGCCCAGGAAAAAAACCAGCCTCTGGTTACGGCCCCTCGAACTGCTCTCCGTCGCGGCCGGCGCGCGTCCGACGAAGCGCACGAGCAAGCCGCGGCCGGCCGCCAAGCGGGCGGTCAAGCCGGTCGCCCGGCCGGCCGCCACCGTGCGTCCCGCCCGACGCACCGGCACCGCGCATCCCGCTCGTGCCCCGGCGGACAAGGCGCCCGGCACGTGGCTCCGCTCGTTTCATTCCGCCGGCCCGAGCGCCGGCCGCTACGTGAACCATCTCGCCTACGCGCTGTATCTCCCCACCGCACCGGCGACGACAGCCGGCATGCCGGTCGTCGTCATGCTGCACGGCTGCAAGCAGAGTGCCGAATCGTTTGCCGCGGGCACACGCATGTGCCGTCTCGCCGAGCGCTCGGGGTTCGCCGTGCTGTTCCCCGAGCAAGCCAAGACCGCGCATGCGCACCGCTGCTGGCACTGGCATGGCGACGCGACGGAGTCGGAAGCCGCGGCCATCACGTCGCTGGTCGACGCCATCGTGCGACAGCACGGCTTCGACCGCGACCGGATCTATCTGGCCGGCATGTCCGCCGGAGCCGGGCTCGCCGCGGCACTGGCGATCCGGTATCCCGACCGCTTCGCGGCCGTCGGCCTGCACTCCGGCCCGGCCATCGCCCCGCCGTCGTCGACGTTGGCGGCGATGAACCTGATGCGTCGCGGCCTGCGCGACGACCCGATCCGCGCGGTCGAGGCCTGCGCCGACGTCGCGTCCTATCCCGGCATGCCGGCCCTCGTCATGCACGGCGCACTCGATACGGTCGTGACCGACCGGAACGCGACGCAGCTCGGCATCGCGTTCGCGCGGCTCAACCGGCTCGTCGACGAGCACGGCGCGATACGGGTGGGCGAGCAACGCACTTATGCGCGCGACGATGCCGACTATGTCGACTACCTGAAGGCCGGGCGTCTCGTCGTCAGGGTCTGCATCGTCCGCCGGCTGCCGCATGCGTGGAGCGGCGGCGACCCGCGCGAGCCGTTTCACTCCGCCACGGGGCCGGACGCCACCGCGATGTTCTGGCATTTCTTTCGTCGCCAACACCGCAAGCGGCTGCGCTGACGTGCAACCACCGCGCCGGCCCGTGGCGCGCGACGCCGTCACGCGATCACGCCCGGTGCGCCAGCTCCGCCGTGTTTTCGCGATCGCCGGCGCGCCGGATCGGTATCCGGACGCAGAACGTCGTGCCCCGCCCCGGCTCGCTCGTCACGTCGATGGTGCCGCGATGGCGCTTGACGATGCCGTGCGAGACCGACAAGCCCAGCCCCGTGCCCTGCCCGACCGGCTTCGTCGTGAAGAACGGATCGAAGATCCGCCGGACGACGTCGGGCGTCATGCCCGTCCCGGTGTCGCTGATCGCGATCGACACCTGCTCGCCGTCGCTCGACGTGCGGATCGTGATCACGCCGCGCTCGGGAATCGCGTGCGCCGCGTTCACCAGCAGGTTCATGAACACCTGGTTCAACTGCGACGGCAGGCATTCGACCTGCGGCACGTCGCCGTAATCGCGCACGATGTCGGCCTTGTACTTGAGTTCGTTGTGGACGACGTTGAGCGTGCTTTCCAGGCCCGCACGGAGATCGACCACGCTCCATTCGTCGCTGGCCGGGCGCGAGAAATCGCGCAGGTCCTGCACGATGCGCCGCACGCGCAGCGCGCCATCGATCGATTCGTCGATCAGCGTCCCGATCTCGCCGCGCACGTAGTCCAGATCCGCCGCGCGGCCCGTCGCCGCCAGCGCGTCGCGCGCGGCCGGATCGAGCTGCGGCAGCGCGGCTTCATGCGCGGCGATCACGTCGAGCAGGCTACGCACCCATGTCTTCAACGTGTTGAGGTTCGCACTGACGAAGCCGATCGGATTGTTGATCTCGTGCGCGACACCGGCCGCGAGCTGACCGATCGACGCGAGCTTTTCCGACTGCAGCAGTTGCACGTGGGTTTCCTCGAGCGCGTGCAGCAGGCGCCGCTGCTCGTCCTTCTCCTGTTCGAGCCGCGCCTGCGCGGCCTTGCGTTCGTCGATCTCGGTCGCCATGTTCTCGCGCGTGCGCTGCAGCATCGCCGTCGTCTGCTCGTAGCGATGCAGCGCGCGTTCCAGTTCGACGGTGCGCAAGCGCACGAGCCGCTCGAGCGTATCGGTCATCCCGCGCAAAAAGGTTGTGCGCGCATCGAATCGGGTCAACAACAGCGTGACGACCAGCGTTCCCGTCGTGAACAGCGCGACCGTCGTCGCGAGCCACGGCGTATCGACCCCGTTCGCGGCCCCGCACCGCGCGTCCGGCGCGAAATGCGCGGCCGCCATCGCCGTGTAGTGCATGCCGGTGATGCCGACACCCATGATGAAGGCCGCACCGACCCGCTGGGCGGTCGCATGGCGCGCCTGCTGCGCGCGCAACGCCTGTGCGATCCACAACGCGGCCGTCGACGCGATCACCGCGATGCCGATCGACGCGGCGAACAGCGCGGCATCGTAGCGGATGCCCGGCTCCATGCGCATCGCGGCCATCCCCGCGTAATGCATGCCGGCGATCCCGGCGCCCATCAGTACGCCGCCCACGAGCAGCCGCCGCCAGCCCAGCCGTGCGCGCGTGACGACGGTCAGCGCGAAGTACGACACGAGCACGGCAATCGCCAGCGACGCGGCCGTATCCGGCCATGCGTAGCCGAGCGGAATCGGCAGCGAAAACGCAAGCATGCCGACGAAATGCATCGACCAGATGCCGGTGCCCATGGCCACCGCGCCGCCGCCCAGCCACGCATGCTTGAGCTTCGGGTTGTCGAGCAGCGCAATGAAGGCGGCCAGGTCGAGTGTCGTATAGGAGGCCAGCGTCGCGATCGCGAGCGACAGCAGAACGAGCGGGAGATGGTAGGTGCCGTACATGATCGAGCGCCCGAATCGAAGAGAGTGCGTTGCCGCGGCGCGCCGTCGTGCACCGCGGCCATCAGGCCGCGCGGCCGGGCTCAGGCCGGCGCCGCGCCCGCAGTCGGCGCGCCCGGCGCCGGCTTCGCCGCGGCCTGGCCGGCCAGCACGAGGATGTCGAACGACGTCCCCTCGCGCGTCTCGAAGCGGCGCACGAGCTCGATCTGGTGCGCCGACATCACGCTGCCCTTGGTCATCAGCAGCACGCCGCGATGCGTGCGCAGATCGTCGGCGAGCTGCATCCCTTCGCGCAGCTGCGCGGACTTGATCTCCGCGACCGACGCCGCGATGCCGAGGCTCGCCGGATCCCGCATCAGCTCGATCAGGCCGTCGACGATCCGCGGGTCGTAACGCACGCCGGCCTGCGAGCGCAACGCGTCGAGCGCCTGCTCGACCGAATGCGGCGCCCCGATGTCGCCATTGCGCAGCCCTTCGAAATCGCGCGCGATCGCCAGGATTCGCGAGCCGAGCGGGATCGCGTCGCCCGCCAGGCCGTCCGGCGTGCCGCGCCCGTTGAAGCGCTCGTACTGGTGCAGCACGATCGACGCGACCTTGTGCAGTTGCGCGACCGGTGTCAGCACCATCTGCGCGCGCAGCGGATGCTGCAGAAACAGGCCGTGCTCTTCCGCCGTCATCTTCGCGAGCGGCTTGCGCAGCAACTCGTCCGGCAGCGACAACTTGCCGATGCCGTGCAGCAGCCCCGCGAAATAGACATCCTGCGCATGCAGCTCGCTCATCCCGGAGGTCAGCGCCAGCCGCCGCGCGATCTCGCCGACCCGCATCGCATGACCGCTGGCCGACCCGCAGCGGATCTCGATCATGCTCGCGCAGACCTGGACCATCGCGGTGAAGCTGCTTTTCAGGTCGCGTTCCGCGGCTTCGAGGAACATCACGGTCTGGCCGAGTTCCTCCGTGCGTGCGCGCACCTGCGTTTCGAGTTCCGTGTTGAACCGGCGCAGCGCTTCGTTCTGCGCTTCCGTCAGCGCGGCCAGCCGGGCCGCTTCACGCCGCAGGCGCCGTTGCTCCAGCGCCTGTTCGAGCGTCAGCAGCAGGTCGTGATCGTCCCACGGCTTGTTCAGGTAGCGATAGACGCCGCCGTCGTTGACGGCCTGCACGACCGACGCGATTTCCGCATAGCCGGTCAGCAAGATGCGCATCGTGTCCGGGTAGAGCGACCGTGCGCGGGCCAGGAACTCCGCGCCGCTCATGCCCGGCATCCGCATGTCGGACACGATCAGGTCGACTTCGGTCGACGCCAGGACCTCGAGCGCCGCCTCGCCGCTTTCCGCGGTCAGGATCGCGTAGCCGGCGGGCCGGAACACGCGCCTGAGCGCCGACAGCACGCTCGGCTCGTCGTCGACCAGCAGGATCGACGGCACGCCACCCGCATCGTCGGATGTCGCTGCCGCCCCGGTCGTTTCAGGCGATACCGCATTCAGTCCGTTTGTTGCAGATGTCGTCATGATGGCCTCGGATCATGTATTTATAGTCTCCCTGCATCATCGGCATGCGCCTCGCATTCCGTATCCGGGAAAACGCTGATGTGCTCGCCCGGATCGCACCACACACGCATTGCCGCCGTGCGCGGCCGCATGCGATCTACCCCGTTGCCGAGCCCGGTTCGCGCACGTAGTAGATGTCCCACTCCGCTTCATCGGCCTTTGCAAAGCCGTGCCGGGCATAGAAGCGGTTCGAATCGCTGCCGCGCAGCGCGCCGACGCGAACGGGCATGCGCTGCGTGTCAGCATCGGCAAAGATCCGGCGCAGCACGGCCGCGCCGATGCCTCTACCCTGCTGCCCGGGCACGATGTACAGATGGTCGAGCAGCCAGTGATCTTCCTGCGGCCGGACCACGAAGAAGCCCGCGTTCACGCCGTCGACTTCGATGAAGCGGCATAGCGCCGGATCGAACGATGCGAGAAACCGGTCGCGTGCACGCTGCGGATCGAAGCGGCCGATGCGCTCGAGGCTGTCGCGCATCGCGGCGATGCGGATGGCAACCAGCGTGTCGGCGTCGGATCGGGTGGCGAGGGGAAAGGTCAGGTTCATGGGCGGGTTGCGCTTGTACGGAGAAGGCGCCTGGCATCACGCGCCGGCGTCGGAGTCTTCTCGCGCCGCCCGCCGGCCGGCGGCACGAACCACGCGCGTCAGGGCGTCTCGATGCCTTCGGCCCGCGTCGCCAGGAATCGCAGGTACTTGCCGTCCTCGTCCTCGAACAGCTCCGGCCCGCCGCTCGCATAGGCGCGCATCAACTCGTCGGCCGCGCGGTCGAGATCGCCCAGCTCGAACTGGCACTGACCCAGCCTCAGGTGCAGGAACGGGTTGCCGATCGCGTTGGGGAAATGCATCGACTGGGCGAGATTGTCGCGTCCGGCCGCGTAGTTCGCTTGATGGAAATTCACGTCGCCGATGGCGGCCATCAACCAGGTGCCGGCTTCCCAGTTGGTCTTGGGTTCGGGAAGCAGGTCGAATCCAGCCCAGAATTTCTCGAGCGCGCCTTCGTAGTCGCCGTCTTCCATCAATGCATCGCCCGCGTCGCTCAGCGCGCCGATCCGTTCGTACAGCGCGTTGTCCAGTTCTGCCATGTCGAGTTCCTGTTCCGAAGTTGAAATCGGCCCGGTGCGGCCGGTGATTGCGATGCAATCGCGGTGATTGTGTGCAGTTTTGCCGTGCGGGTCGGTCGTCCGAACGGCATTCACCCAGCATACCCGAGCCGTATGACGCGCGCGCCTCGACTTTCGGCGTAACAGCACGTGCGGGTTGGGAAACGATCGCCCAATCCTGGGGGATGCGCCTGAATTTGCTTGCAGGCGGCACCGTTCTACAATTGGCTGTTGGCCGAGATCGCCTGCAACTGACTCGATGGCCGACGTCGAGTGCACCCTTGCGGGCCGCGGGCGAACTCGGGCCGCCAAGGCAACCTTTCGCAGTCACATGAGCGCCCAACCCCCAACCTATCCGCCCCACCAACATGCTCACCGCCTTTGAACTCGCTGGTTTTGTTGCTGCGCATGCCGTCTGGTGTATCTCCGACGCAGATGGCCTTGTCCCGATGATGGCATTTCAGACTGACGATGGTCAGCGGAAATTCGAGCGGCTGGTGTTCGATGACGTAGGCGAGGCAGTCGAGCACGGCCGAAAGCAGCTCGAGAGCGACCCGTTCAATGCAAATGACGGTGTGCTGGCATACGACGGCCGGATCGCGACGCCAGAGGGCAAAAAGGTTGACGCGATCATTTTGGAAGCGCGTTCCTACGCTTTCCCGTGGGCAAAGGCGGCCATTGCGGTGGCCTACACACCGAAGAGCAGCGGCAACTTCCGTGTACACAAGCCCAAACTCATCTTGTGGGACAAGTGTGATGACTTTGATATCGGCGCCGCCATCGACTCATTCTTCAACGGCATCGCTTCACATCAGCAGGGCGCGAAGATTTGGAACGATGCGCTGGACGAGAGCAAGTAGGAATCGCCCGCTGCCGTTCTTCACTGCCGGCACGTGGCCGCGGGCGCGTCGCGTGTCGCATTACACTATCGGCCGCCACGCTACGCGTCCCGACCATCCGTGTTGCCGGGCCTGCTGCCGACCGTGAGGTCGGTCGCGCTCACCCGGCGAATTTTCGTTTGACTACCGACCCATGCTCCGCTTCGACAATATCGGCAAGCGCTACGACAAGCGCGTCATCTTCAACGGACTCCACTACGCATCCGGCGCCGGATGCGTCGCGCTGTGCGACGAAACCGGCAGTGGCAAATCGACGTTGCTCGCCATGCTCGCGGGCACGCTCGACGCGGACGAGGGCGAGGTGTGGATCGGCGGCCATTCGCTGCGCACCGCGCCGCACGATGCAAAATCCGCGCTGGCATACGTGCCTGACGATTGCCTCGCCTATCCGCTCCAGACCGGGCGCGCGTTTCTCGATCTCGTGGCGGCCGGCAGGAAGACCGTCGTCGACGCCCGCACGCTCGATCTGGCCGATCGATTCGGGCTCGGCCCGCATCTTGAGAAGCGCTTCGAGCAGATGTCGTTCGGCACGCGCAAGAAACTGTTCCTGACGGCGACGACGCTCGGCGCGCCCGCCGTCGTGATCGCCGACGATCCGGACAGCGGGCTCGATGCCGCGTCGCGTGCGGTGCTGATCGATCTGTTCAAGACGCTGGCTGCAGATCGTGCCGTCTTTTTTTCGACTTACGATCCGGCGCTGGCGCGCGCCTGTGACGCAAGGGTCGTCACTTTTGCGGAGCTTGGATTCGCTGGATAGACGGTAGCGTCGCGGGCGCAATCGCGGGGAAGGATCCAGCGTGGTGGCTGGCGGAGGGAGATCGGCGCATCGACAATCGATCGCCGTCACTTTATGGAAGGAAGTGCGAAACGGACCCACCCGCCCCGCACTTCCGTGACCGTCGCGATGCGCCTACCCGGCGCGCCGGGCCCCGATCAACCGACTGCCCAACACCGCAGCCGGCGATCGTTCGCACCGGGCCATGCGCACCGTCAGGCCTTCAACGCGCCGAACACCTCGTCCAGCATCTTCTTCGCGTCGCCGAACAGCATCCGGTTGTTGTCCTTGTAGAACAGCGGATTGTCGACGCCCGCATAGCCGGACGCCATGCTGCGCTTCATCACGATCGACGTCTTCGCCTTCCACACCTCGAGCACCGGCATGCCGGCGATCGGGCTGGCCGGATCTTCCTGCGCTGCCGGGTTCACGATGTCGTTCGCGCCGATCACCATCGACACGTCGGCTTCGGGGAAATCGCCGTTGATCTCGTCCATCTCCATCACGATGTCGTAAGGCACCTTCGCCTCGGCGAGCAGCACGTTCATGTGCCCCGGCATGCGCCCGGCCACCGGATGGATCGCGAAACGCACGTCGACGCCCTTCTCGCGCAGCACCTTCGTGAGTTCATGCACGGTGTGCTGCGCTTGCGCCACGGCCATCCCGTACCCCGGCACGATGATCACGCTCTTCGCATCGCGCAGCAGCTCGGCCGTCTCCAGCGCGCTCACCGCCACCACTTCGCCGGCCGGCTGCGCACTGCCGCCGGCCGCCGCGGGCGCACCGCTGCCGGTGCCGAAGCCGCCGGCAATCACGCTGATGAAGTTGCGGTTCATCGCGCGGCACATGATGTACGACAGGATCGCCCCCGACGAGCCCACCAGCGCACCGATCACGATCAGCAGGTCGTTGCCGAGCATGAAGCCGGTAGCCGCCGCCGCCCAGCCCGAGTAGCTGTTGAGCATCGACACCACGACGGGCATGTCCGCGCCGCCGATCGCCATCACCATGTGCACGCCGAACAGCAGCGACACCACCGTCATCACGATGAGCGGCGTCATGCCGTCCTGGACCGTCTCCGCATGCAGGAACGCGCGACCGAACACGATCACCACCACCAGCGCGGCCAGGTTGAGCCAGTGCCGGGCCGGCAGCAGCAACGGCTTGCCGCCGATCTTGCCGGAGAGCTTGCCGAACGCGATCACCGAGCCCGCGAAGGTCACCGCACCGATCAGGATGCCGACATAAATTTCCACTTCGTGGATCGCGTGCTCCGCACCCGTGTACTGCACCGACGTATCGATGTAGCTCGCGAAGCCCACCAGGCACGCCGCCAGGCCGACCAGGCTGTGCATCAGCGCAACCAGTTCGGGCATCTGCGTCATCTGCACCTTCTTCGCGGCATAGAGCCCCACCGCGCCGCCGACGACCAGCGCAGCCACGATGTACGGAATGCCCTCGGCCGACACGCGCGGGCCGAGCACCGTAGCGAGCACGGCGATCAGCATGCCGATCATGCCGAGCAGGTTGCCGCGCCGTGCGGTCTCGGGATTGGCCAGCCCGCCGAGGCTGAGAATGAAAAGGATGGCCGCGCCGATATAGGAGACGGTAGTCAGATTGGAAGTCATTGTTATCGTCTCCTTACTTGCGGAACATCGCCAGCATGCGACGCGTCACCGCGAAGCCGCCGAACATGTTGACGGCCGTGAGCGTCAGCGCGCCCACCGCCAGGCCCAGGATCAGCCCGGACGGACGGCCCTCCGCCGCCGCGTCGCCCAACGGCGGCGCGACCTGCACCAGCGCGCCGATCGCGATGATCGACGAGATCGCATTGGTGACGCTCATCAGCGGCGTATGCAGCGACGGCGTGACGTTCCAGATCACCATGTAGCCGACGAAGCAGGCCAGCACGAACACCGTGAAGTGCGCCAGGAACGTGGCCGGTGCGAACTGGCCGACCAGCAGGAACAACAGGGCGCCGACCGCGAACGTGATGGCGAGCGACTTCGCCGACATCGGCGCGCCGCTGCCGTGGCCGTGGCCCTTGGACGCGGTGGCCGCGACCGGCGGCGTGGCGGGCTTCGGGGCGGCGGCCGGCTGCTGGATCGGCGGCGGCGGCCACGTGACGTTGCCTTCCTTGATGACCGTGAGGCCGCGGATCGCGTCGTCGCTGAAGTCGACGTTGATCGTGCCGTCCTTGCCCTTGCACAGCTCCTCGACCACGCGCAGCAGGTTGGTCGCATACAGCGTCGACGACTGTCGTGCCAGGCGCGACGCGAGATCCGTGTAGCCGACGATGGTCACGCCATGACGCACCACGGCTTCGCCCGGCACCGTCAGTTCGCAGTTGCCGCCTTGTTCGCCGGCCATGTCGACGATCACGCTGCCCGGCTTCATCGACTGCACCATCTCGGCCGTGATCAGCTTCGGCGCCGGCTTGCCGGGAATCAGCGCGGTGGTGATGATGATGTCCGCCTCCTTGGCCTGCTGCGCGTACATCGCGCGCTGCGCCTGCTGGAAGCCTTCGCTCATCACCTTCGCGTAGCCGCCGCCGCCCGAGCCTTCTTCCTCGTAGTCGACCTTAACGAATTCCCCGCCCAGCGACTTGACCTGGTCGGCCACTTCCGCGCGCGTGTCGTTGGCGCGCACGATCGCGCCGAGGCCCGCGGCCGTGCCGATCGCCGCGAGGCCGGCGACGCCGGCGCCGGCGATGAACACCTTGGCCGGCGGCACCTTGCCCGCGGCCGTGATCTGCCCGTTGAAGTAGCGGCCGAATGCATGGGCCGCCTCGATGACGGCGCGGTAGCCGCTCACGCCGGCCATCGACGTGAGCGCGTCCATCTTCTGCGCGCGCGACAGCGTGCGCGGCAGCGAATCGATTGCCAGCACCGTGGCCCGCTTCGCGGCCAGCTGCTGCATCAGTTCAGGGTTCTGGGCCGGCCAGACGAAGCCGATCAGCGTGCCGCCCTCGCGCATCAGCGCGACTTCGTCGCTGCTCGGCGGGCGCACCTTGAGGACGATGTCGCTGCGGCCCCATAGATCGGCGGCCGTGGGCACGACTTCGGCGCCGGCCGTGCGGTAGTCGTCGTCGCTGAAGTTCGCGCCGGTGCCGGCGCCGCTTTGCACGGCCACCGAGAACCCGAGCTTGATCAGCTTTTCGACCACGTCGGGAACGGTCGCTACGCGCCGCTCCTCGTGGGCCGTCTCCAGAGGGACCCCAATCTGTAATGTCATATCCTGAACTGTCAGTAGTGGCCGTCGCGAGGAATTACGGCCTGCGTTTCACGTCACCCAACTCAATCCGTGTACGACCTTGCTCCGCGCGCAGCTTGGCACTCCCGCGCGAATTTCACAAACGATCGATCCTCTAATCGATGGTGTTGTCAGGGCAAACCAGTTCGTGCTCTTGCCTGATTATGCTGACGAATATCCGGCGCAGGTTCCGAGCGGATAAAACCCGTCAAGCATATCCCGTGCCAGAGTCTTTCCAAAATTTATCTTTTGAATCGGCGCGCATTCAATCCATGAATCCCCTGTCTGGACACGACGGGGCGGGCACCCTCGCGCTCACCGGCCGGAACCGCGCGGCACGGGCCGCCGGCGCGTGAATCCGTTTGAAACGTGAATAATCGGCGATCGGCACACGAGCACCGGAATCGGTTTCATCGAGAATGCCCTTGCTTACCGGAACAATGCCATTTGTCGCGCGCCAACGACATAATCCGTGTGGCCGACGCGCTTCGGTGCTGGCGAGTTTAATGGAGAATGCTGACTGACTCGTCGAACTGATTTTCGTCAGGACAGGGGAATACCGATGGAAACGCTCCCGGTGAAGCCCCAGGGGTCTTGCCGTTTCGCCGCGTCTTCGCATCCGGGAGCCGCACCGGGTTCGTGGCGCCGCGAAACTTGAACGAGCCTGCATGTTGCAGGTGCTCGCACTTTAGATATCCGCGACGCCCGGAGACCGCGGACAGCATCGGGCTGAACGCCAGGGACGTCACCGCCGCCTGAGGGCGAATCGCGCGATGTGCTTCCTCGATCCGGTCAAACAAACGCTCCGTCACCCTTCACCTCTGAGCTCCTTCAGATAGTTGAAGATCGTCGCGCGCCCCAACGCCAGGACCTTTGCGACATAGTTCGCGGCGCTCTTTCCGTTGAATGCGCCTTCCGCATACAACGCCGCGACGAGTTCACGCTTATGCTCTCGTGTCAGCATCGACAACGTGAGCTTGCGCTCCTGCAGCCAGTGATCGAGGAAGACATTCACCCGATCCTGCCAATCGTCGCGGAACAGCTTCTCCGGTTGCGGCTGCAGCACCGCGCTCGACAGCAATAGTTCGAGTGCCTGCTTTGCCTGATCGAGCGCGGCCTGGTGAAAATTGATGCACATGACCCCGACAGGCTCACCCGACTCGGTCCGCAACACGGCACTGATCGAGCGGATCTTGCGACCGTCCCAGCCGAGCTTTTCGTACGGGCCGATCACATTCTCCTGTTCGTCGAAACCGATTTCCTCGAGTGCCGAATCGTCGCCCACCTCCCGCTTGGACAAATTGTTCGCAACGTATGCGACCGTTTGCGTCGAGAGGTCGTGCAGCACGACTTCCGTATAAGGCTGGAACAGTAGCGCGATCGCATCGGCAACCGCATGGTGCGGGGCAACCTGCCCCGTACCCGCCTGCCGTTTGCCGCGCTTCGTCGCGCTCGTCCTGGTTCGATCGCCCGTCTTGCCGGTGGATCCGTTGGCGGGCGATGGTGCTCTGCTCATGTCTGTTTTTCCGAATCGATGCAGACCTGACGCAGTACACGTCCGTCTCCGGTCAATGCACTGCCAGGTCCACCGTAAAATACTTTTTCAGAAGCTGCTGATAGGTGCCGTTGCGCTTGAGTTCGGCAAATGCCCCATTGAGCGCCTCGCGAAGCGAGTGGTCGCCCTTGCGCACCGCAATGCCGACACCCGTGCCGATGATTTTCGCATCATTGACGGGGTTCCCGGCGAATGCGAAATCCTTTCCGTTCGGTTTGCTCAGGAACCCGAGGCTCGCCGCCGTCGCGTCCACGAACGTCGCGTCGATACGCCCCATCACCAGGTCCGCATACACCTCGTCCTGGGTCTGATAGCTCTGGACGCTCACATGCTTCGGCGCCCACATCTGCTTCGCATACTGTTCCTGGATCGACCCCTGGAGCACGCCGACGCTATGCCCCGCGAGTGCCTCGGGCGTCGGCCGCAGCGTGCTGCCCTTGCGCGCGACGAGCTGGGCCGGCGTCAGATACAGCGGCACCGTGAAATCCACCTGTTCGGCCCGTTTCGCGTTGATGTTCATCGCCGAATCGATTGCGTCGAACTTGCGCGCCTGCAACGCGGGAATCAAGCCGTCGTAGGCATTCTCCACCCACACGCATTTCGCCTTCAGTTGTGCGCAGAGCGCATTCCCGAGGTCGATGTCGAAGCCCTCGAGCTGTCCGGACGTCGCCTTTGATTCGAACGGGGGGTACGCGGCTTCCAGGCCGAACCGAATGGTCTTGACGTCTTCCGCTTGAACCCCTTCTCCCCACATCGCCATCGCCGCAAGCGCAACCGCGAACACCGCTCGAACACCTTGCTTCCTCATCACCGTCTCCTCACACCAGGTTAGGTCCATGCAACGATCGGTGCAGCGAGCACGTCGCGTCTTCAGGCAAGAGACCGGAATGACCGACCGCCTTGCCGTCGACGTCGATTGATCGTCATGTACTTTTTAGTCGGGCTCGAATGAAGGATCCGGCGCCGCCTCGGCACCGGTATCCGCGGGTCGATACCCGTGCCCGTCAGCTTGCCTTCGTACGCAGGTAATCCGATACGCGTGCCAGCCCCTTCTCGAGGACATCGCGGTGGTTTGCATAACCGATCCGGACGTAACCTTCCATCTCGAGCGCGCTCCCCGGCGTGAACATCACACCCGTCGCCTCCAGCAATTCAACACAGAACTCACGCGACGGCATGTCGAACGCATATTTCAGCAGCGCAGTCGTGCCCGATTTCGGCTTGATCCAGGAAATCGCGGGCTCCCGGTCGACCCACGCCTCGAGGATCGCGAGATTGGTGCGGACGATATCGAGATTGCGCTGCATGATCGCATCGCGGTGCTCGAGCGCGAGGGTGGCGAAGTAGTCGTCGATCATCCCCACGCTGATGGTGTTGTAGTCGCGATGGACGGCGACTGCCCGAATCAGGTCCGTCGGACCGGCAATCCAGCCCAGACGCAACCCCGCAAGCGAATAGGTCTTCGACATGCTGGCCGTGCTGATGCCCTTTTCGTAGAGGTCCGCGATCGACGCGCTATACCCGCTGCCCTGCTGATCCGTGCCGCGATACACCTCGTCGCAGAGGACATGGGCATCGCAACGGCGAGCGATCTCCGCGACCTTGCTCAGAAAGGCTTCGTCCATCAGCGATCCTGTCGGGTTGTTCGGGTTGTTGATGGCGATGAGGCGCGTTTTTCCGTCGACGAGCGACTCGAGTTCGGAAAGATCCGGCAAGAAGCCGTTCTCTTCGCGGAGCTTCAGGACCTTGACGTTTGCGCCATAGCTCTCCGGAATCGAGTAGTGCTGCTGATAAGTCGGCATGACTGAAACGACGGTGTCGCCGGGTTCGACGAGCGTTTCGTAGATCAATGCATTCCCGCCGATTGCACCGTGCGTCACGATCACGTTCGCCGCCGACTGCTTCGAATACGTGCGAGCGATCGCCTCGCGCAGCCGGGATGTCCCTTCGATCGCGCCGTACGTCAGCTTCATCGGCCGCAGGTCGTCGAGTACGGACTCCTGACGACCCGTCAGCGTGAGTAGCTGGTCGACGGTCAGCGATTCGACACACGTTTCCGCAAGGTTGTACGCGCAGTGGTGCTCGTAGAGATCCATCCAGCGCTCGACACCGAATTCCTTGATTTTCATGTCAGTCCGTTCCTTTGATATGGATTGCGCGGTCTGCCATCGGCCGCGTGTATAGAAAACGAGTAGGTCAGCACTTCATCCGGCGCGACATCTCCGTTGCAGGCGGCTTCCGCCTGTTGCCCGATCGCGAATTCCACTGCGACCCGACATTCCTGTGGGACAACCTGCCCAAAGTATCCGCTTCCTAAACTCAAATGTCCATAGTAGACTGAAAAATCCATTTTTCGATCATGGAACCCGGATCCAGCCGGGGATCGACGAACGAGCACCCGGTCGGTGCCCGCTCTCCCACGGCACCGAACCACACGAGAGGAAACCACGCATGACCTATCGACGCATCGAGATTCCCCTGCCGTCGCCGGCGCCAGGGGTTGCGCTCAGCCTGACGGCGCACGGTTCGGCAATATCGATCACGGCCGCAGCATCTATTTCCATGCCGGCCTGCATGCGGACGAGCATCCCGGCCTGCTTGTCCTGCAACACATGCTCGAGGCACTGCACGCGCTGGACCGGGACGGGCGCATCGAAGGTTGCGTCACGGTCGTCCCGTTTGCCAATCCGATCGGTCTGTCGCAGCGGCTCTTTGGCCCTGTCGTCGGGCGCTTCGATTTCGAGAACGGTGAGAACTTCAACAGGAACTTCCCAGCACTCGGGCGAGCCGTCGCACAGCGTTTGCGCGAAGACGATGCATCGAGCCTCAAGCGTTCCGAGTGGAAGCGTTTCTTTCGCGGCCTGCTGGACGGCGGCAACGCAATGAGCCCGGCGGCCGCGATGAAGCTTGAATTGGCCAGGCTGGCGATCGAGCATGACATCGTCATCGACCTTCACTGCGACACCGATGCCATCGCCCACGTCTACGCATCGACGCTCCAGCGTGAACGCGCAATGAAGGTGGCGTGGTGGGTCGACGCCCCGGTCGTTCTGCTGGAACCCGCCGGCGCCGGAGGGGGCGCGTTCGATCAGAGCCATTCGGGCGCATGGGGCGAACTGCAGCGGGCAGGCCTGTTCGATGGCGAGGCGAGCGGCTTTTCCGCGACGATCGAATTGCGCGGCCAGTCGGACGTCAACGACGCGCTCGCGTCGACCGATGCCACAAGATTGCTGCGCTTCGCCGAATCCGAAGGTGTCCTGTCTTTTCCCGACCCGTTCGACGACTGCGCAGGACTCGCGTCACCCGAAGCGTTTCCGCTGGAAGGCGCGGCCCACGTTCGTTGCCCTTGTGCCGGCGTGATCGTGTATCGGCGCGCCCCTGGGGACCGGATCGCGGCGGGCGAGACGTTTGCCGAGATCGTTCGACTCGACGGTCCGGAGATCAATTCGCGCGTTCCGGTTGTCAGCCCGATTGACGGCGTGATGGTTGTGCGTCAACTCCAGAAACTCGTGCGTCCGGGACAACGCGCGGCACTGATTGCCGGCGACGTCCCGCTCGTCGGTCGCGATCCCGGCAATTTGCTGCTGGATTTCTGACCGCTCGTCGACACACATCCCATTCGTCTCAGGCCAGGACCAAACATGGAAATCATGGATCTCCCGCTTCCCGATCTCTCGCCCGGGACGCGGATGACACTGCGCGAGTACACGTTCGGCCCGAAGGATGCGGAACATTCCGTCTATTTCCAGGCGGCCTTGCATGCCGGTGAAGTGCCGGGGCTTCTCGTGATCCAGCATCTTCTGGCAAGGTTGGAATCGCTCGAATTCGATCGGGCATTGGCCGGGCGCGTCACCGTCATGACATGGGCCAATCCGGTCGGCATGCAACAGTTCGTCGGCGGAACGCTGACCGGTCGGTTCGACTGGGCGGGCAGCGGCAATTTCGATCGCCGCTTCCCCGATATCGGTTCGGAAGTCGTGCGGCAATTCACAGGCGGAAGCTACCCGACGAATCGCGACGACGCGAAATACCGGTTGATGGAAATGGCCAGGCCTGCCGAACAGGGAAGCGATCCGGTCGCGTATCTGAAAACGATCTTGCTGTGGCGCGCATTTGCGCACGACATGGTTCTGGATCTGCACTGCGACAAAACTGCCGTGATGCACGTGTACGGCAACTGGGCGCACGAACAACGTGCGGTCTCGCTATCTCGGTGCCTGAATGCTCCCGTGTTGCTTCTCGAGGACAGCGCCGGTGGCAGCACGTTCGACCAGTCGTTTCACGACGCATGGTCTGCTCTCCGGCGATGCGGCCTGCAATGCGGATCGCGACAGGGTTTCGCCGCGGTCGTCGAACTACGGGGCCAGCGGGACGTGTCCGACACACTCGCCGCTTGCGACGCAGGCGCGCTAATCGACTTCCTGAGAATCGAGGGTTTCGTCGTCGACGGCCGACCACCGGCGCACCGCGAGCCTCCTGTCATATCTGCGCTCGAGGCGGTCGATCACCTGAAGGCAACGCGAACAGGGATCGTCACGTGGAGCGCGCCCGTCGGCAGTTTCGTCGCCAGAGGAGCGGAGATCGGCGCGATAACAGCTTTGACGAACGGCCAGGCCGAGTCACGCACGGTGGTGCGAGCAAGCATCGACGGCATTCTCGTCGCCCGAATGCATGTCCACTTTGTACTTGCCGGCCAGCGGATTGCAATGATCGCGGGACAGGACCAAGTTCCGGGGCGCATCAGCGGGGCACTTTTGCCGGATTAAGCCCTCTCGGCGCGGCGAGCATCAACGCATCCCGTCTCGCTTACCAATATTGCACTGTGCATCCTGCCAGGTTTAGGCGTTGCGCCATGCGCCAGTTGCGCAGGCCGGCACATTCACCTGTGCCCGTCACGCACCACCGCCCGGCTCCGATCCCCGCGCTTCATCCAGCATCCAGGTCGCGAAGGCCCGCAACGGCCCGTCGGCCAGCTCGATCGGTTCGGGTAGCACGAGGCAGAAGTTTTTCGTCACCGTCTTGCCCTCCGGCCAAGGCGCAACCAGTCGCCCCTGCTCGAGCTCCGCGTCGATGTACAGGCGCGGCACCAGCGCGACACCCAGGCCGGCCAGCGCCGCTTCGATCAGCATCGAATGGAGGTCGTAGCGCGCGCCCACCGCCGAATTGGTCAGCACGATGCCGGCCGCCTGCGCATAGGCCTGCCACGCGTCGGGATTCTGTCGCCGATGAAGACGCGGCAGTGCGTCCAGCGACGGGTTCGCCCCGGCGCCGGCGAGCAGCGCCGGACTGCAGACGGGCACCAGCACTTCCTCCAGCAGCGGATGCGGATGCATCCCCGCCCATGCCGGATGCTCGAAATGAATCGCTGCGTCGAAACCGCTCCCGGCCAGCAGGAACGGCTCCATCCGCTCGGCGATATGCACGGTGATGTTCGGATGCCGGTCCTGAAAGCGTTTCAGCCGCGGGATCAGCCAGCGCGTCGCGAAGGTTGGGATGGCGGCGATATCGAGGCTCGCGCCTTCGATCGGCTGCCCCATCAGGTACAGGCTGTCCCGTTCGAGCCGATCCAGAATCTCGCGAACCTGCACCGCGTATCGCGCACCGTTCGGCGCCAGCCGTACCCGGTTGCCGATCCGCTCGAACAGCGTGACGCCCAGGAACGCCTCCAGCCGGCCGATCTGGCGACTGACGGCGCCTTCGGTCCGCGCCAGTTCCTCGGCGGCTCGGGCAAAGCTGCCGTGTCGGGCCGCGGCTTCAAACGCCTGGAGCGCGGAATTGCTAGGGATCTTGCGGGACATGGACGTCTCGTTGGTCGGAGTGTGTTCACCGTCAGCTTGAGCAAATGTCACTGAAGGCTGACTTTATTTCGTTTTATGCCGCGAAACGGCGAGCTTAGCATTACGTTACCGCACTGACCATCACACCTCCCCAGATGAATGTGCCTCCTGCCCAAAGGACGATCCCATGATCTATACCGTGGAATGCAGCTTCGCCGACCTCGACAGCGAAGCCGAATGGAACGACTTCTACAGCCTTGAAAAGCTGCCCGCGCTGATCTCGGTCACGGGGTTTCACACGTCGCAGCGGTTCAAGGCGATCACCGGCGGTTGCCCGGTTTATCTGGCGATCCACACGATCGACGGCCTCGATGTCCTGACCGGCGATGAATATCGCCGCAAAGGCGGCGGCAATTTCGCGAAGTGGCAACGACACATCACCGACTGGCACCGGAACCTCTACGGCGATATCGGCTTCGCGCCGGCGGTAACGGACGGTGAACTTCTCGCCCTGAGCGCCGGCGGCCCCGACTCGCTGATTCGATTGGGCCTCCCACCGCTGGCCATGCAGGCCGTTGCGCTGGAGCAGTGTCCGGCGCGCCGCTGGCTCGCCGTCGTGCCACGGAGCAGTGCGCAGCTTGTCGAGGTGCTCCCGGAAAGCATTCACCTTTACGCGCCGATGACGGCGCAGTTGACGAGCACACGCGCCCTTTCGATTGCACAGGAGTAGACCGCGATGCCGAACGTCACTTTCTCGATCGATGCGACGCGGATGCCGGCTGATGAAAGCCTTGCCGCGCTGTCGCGCGATTGCGTCGAACTCTGCACGCAGGTGCTCGAGGCTGAACTCAAGAACGTCCATGTCATTTTCCTGGCGGTTCGGCACGGGCACGGACATCCCGTCTTCGCCGAGATCCGGTATCGCGTCGGCACGCCGCGCACGCCGGATGTCATGAACCGGTTCATGGACGCGCTGGATCAGGCGATCGTTCGCCGCACCGGCCTCACCGCGCGCATTCGGTGCTTTGGTTACACCGCATCGACCATTCACGCCCGCAACTAGCCGATTCGGAGCAACACGATGTCCGCCCTTACCTTTCCTGTTCAGCAAGTCGGGGATTTCACGATTACCGCCATCAGCGATGGATATCTCACTGCCAGTCTCGACTTCCTGTCGAATATCGATTCGGATGACGCATCAAAAATGCAGCGTGATGCCGGACAGAAAGAACCGGCGGTCGTTCATATCAATTGCTACGTCGTACGCGGAGCGGGCCGCACCATTCTCATCGACGGTGGGGCTGGCGGGTTCAAGCAATGGGGCGGCCAGCTTAAAACGAACCTGGTGCTTGCCGGCATCGAACCCGCTGCGATCGACACCATCCTGCTGACCCATGCGCATCCCGATCACGTCGGTGGGCTGGTGAATGATGCAGGACAGGCCGCGTTTCCGCATGCGGAGCTGGTCGTGCATCAGCGAGAGGTCAAGTTCTGGCAGGACGACGGAAATCTCAGTCGCGCGAGTGAGCGGGCTCGCGGCAATTTTGCGAAGGCGCGTCAGGTATTCGATGCCTATGACGACCGACTTCGCCTGTTCGAAGACGGACACGTGCTCCCCGGCATCCGCGCGCTGCCGCTGCCGGGACACACCGATGGGCACACCGGATATGTCCTCGAATCCCGCGATCAAGGCCTGCTTGTGTGGGGGGACGTGGTGCATTTCCCGCATATCCAGATTCAGCGGCCGGACGTCTCGATTGCGTTCGATCACGATGCGTCGCTGGCAGCATCGACACGGTCACGCCTTCTCGATCAGGTCAGCGCGGACGGCCTGCTGATCGCGGGGATGCATCTGGGGGAACTCGGGTTCGCACGTATCAAGCGGACGAGCAGTGGGTATGGCTTGCTTTACGAGAACGAGGGCTGAAGCCACACGTGTACGGATGTGCGATACCGCCACCTCACGCCGACATGCATGAGTCACGCGTTTGATCCATATGGCGTTTTTTGAGGGTTATACGACCTTTGCGCCATCCGCTTCGCGTTCCATACTGCACGTGAAGATCGAGCAGGGAAAAGCACAAACGCCATCGCGTCTTGCGCTTTCGGCCCGATCAATCACGACGTAGAAAGGAGCAGAAGATGAGGCTTAAAGACAAGTCGGCGTTAATCACCGGTGGTACCAGTGGCATCGGTCTTGCCACCGCGAAGCGTTTCATTGCGGAAGGCGCCCGCGTCGCGGTGACGGGCCGCGACGAGGCGGTGTTCGAGCGCGTGAGGGCCGAGCTCGGCGAGCATGCGCTCGTTCTCAAGGGCGACGTGCGTTCGATCAACGACATGCGGGCGATTGCCGCTGAAGTCGGCGAGCAGTTCGGCGGCCTGGATATCGTGTTCGCGAACGCCGGCTGGGCGTTCCCGTCCGCAGTCAACGATATCGACGACGCGCTCTACGACGAGATCATGGACATCAACGTCAAAGGCGTGGTGTTCACGCTTCAGGCGGTGCTGCCGCACTTGCGAGCGGGCTCGTCCTTCATTCTCAACACCTCGTTCGTCGCGCAGACCGGCAAGCATGGCATCTCGTTGACCGCAGCCGCGAAGGCCGCCGTGCGATCGCTTGCCCGCAGTTGGTCCTACGAGTTTCTCGACCGGAAAATCCGCTTCAACGCAATCGCGCCCGGTGCGATCGACACACCGCTGCTGACCAAGTGGGGCATGCCGGACGAATGGGTTCGCAATCGCAAGGCCGAGTTCGCCGACGCCATTCCGGTGGGCCGCATGGGCAACGTCGAGGACATCGCCAACGCCGCGCTCTATCTCGCCAGCGACGAATCCGCATACGTCGTCGGCACCGAACTGGTCGTCGACGGCGGCGCCTCGCAGCTTTGAGCCTGCGGCGCCCGATTCCGGCGCCCTGCGTGTCATCGCGGCTCATCTACCTATCTGACCTCACGTCCGCCACGCTTTGAGTCGCGGCGGCCATTTCATGCGGCCCAGCCTGGTAGCACTCTTAGCAGGGCCGCCCGCAAGGAGAAATAATCTTGACCGACAGTAGCGAAAGCAATACTTCCGGATCGCCACTCACCCGAGCCGGCCGTTCCCGCCGCGATGTGCTCAAGTTCGGCAGCATCGCGACGCTCGGCGCCGTCCTCGGCGGCGGCGCCCTGCTTGGAAACGCCCCCTCTGCGCTTGCACAGACCGGCAGCGACGGCGCACTTGCCCCGAGCGGTCCGCTCGATATCCTGATCGTCAATTACGACGGCGGCACGCTGCTCGACTTCGCCGGCCCCAGCGAGGTCTTCCATCGGCTACCGAATACGAACGTTCGCTACGCGAGCCTCGATGGCGGCAACGTGACGCTCGAATTCGGCGTCGTGTACGGCAAGACCGAGCGGCTGGCCGATATCGACAAGACGGACGTGCTGCTGGTCCCTGGCGGGTCGAACCTGTCGGCGCCGATGCGCCCCGCGTATCAGGCGCAGATCCGGCGCCTGGCAGAAAGTGCCAAGCATGTGACGTCGGTCTGCAACGGATCGCTCGTGCTGGCCGCAACGGGCGTTCTCAACGGCAAGCGAAGCGCCTGCCACTGGGCCTTCGTCAACAAGCTGGCCGAATACGGCGCCATTCCCGTGCCCGATCGCTTCGTCGAAGACGACAACGGCCGGTTCATGAGCGGCGGCGGCGTGACGGCAGGCATCGACTTCGCCCTTCGCGTGGCGGCGAAGCTGCGCGGTCAACAGGCCGCCGAACTCACGCAGCTCGTGATCGAATATGATCCCGCGCCGCCGTTCCACTCCGGCCATCCGAGAGAGGCGCGGCCGGAAGTCATCGCGATGGTCGACAAGAAGCTGCCCGGTGCATCCAGGGGGCTCGCACGCGTCCCGGGCGTTCGTTGAATCGCTTGCAGGCAATGTGGGCCAATCCATCGAAAGACTGCGATGAACACTGCGACCGACATTGCCTGTTTCATTCTATAACTTTCGCAGTCCTTTACATTAAAACCATACACGGAAATCACTCGATGCAACAGACCCGTATTTTCACGGCTGCCCTTGCGGCCTGCGTCACTTTCTTCGCGTTCGCCGCGCCCGCGACTGCCGGTGGTTCGCCACGTCCGCCCGAAGCGGCCATCAAGGCCGAGAATGCGCGGTGGGCGGATGCCTTTGCGCGAGGGGATTACGAGGCGATCGGCCGCCTCTACACCCGCGACGGCACGCTCTTGCCGCCCGAAGGCAACAAGATCACGGGACGCAACGCGATCGTCGGGTACTTCACCAAGGGGTATACCGGATCAAAGCCCGCCACCGTATCGTTCAGCAATGACGAGTTCTACGGTAACGACCGGGTCGTGACAGAGGTGTCGGATGTGGAGGTCCGCGACCACGACGGACAACTCAAATTCCGCGGCAAGCAGACGCTCGTCTTTCTGAAAGAGGGCGGCGCGTGGAAGTTGCATCGCGACATGTGGAACGATGACGGCCCGCTGACGGCGGATGGCCATTGAGCGTCTGGTGAAACGCTTGGCGATCTACCCAACGCGCCGCTAGACCGTGAGAGGGACCTCGGCCCGGCAGCGCGCGGATCGGCCGGCTGCGGATGGTCGATCAGCGCGCGCCGTTCGCTCGGCTCTCGCGTCGAATCGCTTGCGGCGGGTGCCCATGCAGTTTGATGAAGGCCCGCCGCATCCGCTCCGGGTCGGTGAACCCGACCGCCAGCGCAATCTGTTCGATCGGTTCGCTGCCCCCCTGCAGGCGCAGCCGCGCCGCTTCGACACGCAAACGCTCGACCGCCTTCGCCGGTGTTTCTCCGGTTTCCCGGCGAAATGCGCGCCCGAACTGCCGCAAGCTCAAACGTGCGGCCTCGGCGAGCCGCTCGACAGGCAACGCTTCCGCCAGGTGTTCCCGCGCAAAATTCAGCGCGATGCGGATGCGATCCGATTCCGGCTCCATCTGCGACATCGCCGAGAATTGGGACTGACCGCCCGGCCGACGATACGGAACCACCAAAAGCCGGGAGACAGCGCGCGCAACCTCCGCGCCCAGATCTTTTTCAATCAGGCCGAGCGCCAGGTCGATGCCGGACGCAATGCCCGCCGACGTCCAGATGCGCCCCTCCTCGATATAAATGCTATCGCCCTCGACCTTGGCGCGCGGGAAGCGCGACTGCAATTGAGCCGCGTATCGCCAGTGCGTCGTCACCCTCACGCCGTCCAGCAAGCCGGTTTCCGCGAGCAGAAACGCCCCCGTACACACGCTTGCGACCCGCGCAGCCTTGGCGCCCAGTTTTTTGGCGGCGGCAATGTTCTCCGGCGTCTGCATCGGATCGATGTCGCCGCCCACGAAAATGACGGTGTCGAACGTGCGCCTTCCGATCGGCTTCGTGTCGACCGACAGGCCCGTATTGCCCGGCACCGGGCCGCCGGACTGCGAGATGACGTGGAGATCATAGGGCGCGTGGCCCGCGGCCGTGGCGACCTGGTTGAAGGCCGACAGCGGCCCGCCCAGATCGAGCGCATCGTAGCCACGGCAAACGAAGAATCCGATTCGACGCATGACGAAGTCGTTAACTGAAAATCCAGTAAAGTCGCATTTTACGAGGAACCCTCAAATAGCGCCATTCAGCCGGAAATGAGGGAAATACGTCGTTTACGTCGTGATCGATTGTCCGTATGTCTAACCGCCGGCATCTGCCGGGCCGGGATGGCCGTCAGACCCACCCTACTCCGCATTCACCTTCCGCCACTGCATCGGCGACATCTCGTACCGCCCTCGAAACGCGCGACTGAACGCCGCTTCCGACGTATACCCAACCCGCCCGGCAATATCCGAAATCGGCGCACGGCTGTACCGCAACAACTCCGCCGCCCGATCCAGGCGCCAGGTCGTGAGATAGCTCAACGGCGCCTGCCCCACGACACGCTGGAACCGGTCCGCAAAAGCCGACCGCGACAGATTCGACAACTCGGCAAGATCACTCACGCTCCACGCCCGCCCGGGATCGGCATGAATGGCCGACATCGCCGGGTTGATCCGGCTGTCGATCGCGCCGGACAGCCACCCGTGCCCTGCCGAGCCCTCCGTCGCCCAGGTGCGCAGCAACTGGACGAAGATGACGTCCAGCAATCGGGAGATCATCGCGGCGGCGCCCGCGCGCGGGCTCAACGCCTCGTCGAGAATGAAATGGCAGCTCAGCTCCAGCCACTCGAACGGCCGCTCCCGCAACCCCTTCAACACCAGCACCGGCGGCAGCACGGACAGCAACCGTTGCGACAGCACGCCGTCGAATCCGAAATCGCCGCACAGCCACGTGGTGTCGCCGCTCCCGATCGTCAGGCGCTCGCGATCGTAGTACTTTGGCGCGAGATCCGTGACGAGACTCGCGGAGCGGCCCGGCCGGTCGGAGATGACATGGCCGTGGCCATGCATCAGCATGACCAGGTCTCCCTGCGACGCGTGATAGCGCTCGTCGAGCCCCTCCACTTCGATCGCCACGCTGCCGCTACGGATGATGTGCAGACGATACTTGCCGGCAGGAAAGCGCAACCCGAAAGGCGCCGAGGCCGCGCACGTGAAGACCGTATTGCCGCGGATGCGGATCAGCTCCAGCACGTCGGAAAAGGCATCCCGCTTGAAGGCGAACGGATCTGCCCCATCGTCCAGCGTCGTCGGCGTTTGAGCAAAGAATTCCGGCTTCTTGGCCATGTCGCGTACCCGGATGGTCTTTATGATGGGCACATCATTCACGCTGAATGACGCCGGTGTCAAAGACTATTCTCGAGGTGCCTGGCATACGGCAATCGCGTAGTACCCCTTGTTTCGTTGCTGGCAAGCACGGGGCAGACGGCTCCGGAAATACCGAGGTGTCGTGGGCGTGACGTTCGTCATTCAGCGATCAAAGGAGCAGGGATATGAATCCGGAAACGCGTACCGACACGGTTGTACTGATTCACGGTCTGTGGATGACACCGTTGTCGTGGGAACATTGGGTCACGCGCTACGAGCAGCGCGGCATGCGCGTCATCACGCCGGGGTATCCGGGCGTCCAGCCGGGCACGGCCGGCGTCGAGGCGCTGCGTCGCGACCCGTCGCCGCTGGTGAATCTCGGCGTGCGCGAGATCTTCGACCACCTGGCCCGAACCATCGCCGCACTCGACACCAAGCCGATCATCATGGGGCATTCGTTCGGCGGCGCGTTCGCCCAGCTTCTTCTCGACGCGGGCTACGGCTCGGCCGGCGTCTCGATCGACGGCGCCGGGGTGAAAGGTGTATGGGCGCTGCCGTTCAGCCAGATCAAGGCGGCGTTCCCGGTCCTGCGCAACCCGGCCAACGTGCATCGCGCGGTGCCCATCACCGAGCAAGCGTTTCACTACGCGTTCACGAACAACCTGAGCCTCGAGGAATCGAAGAAGGTCTATGACCGCTACGCGGTGCCCGTGTCGGGGCGGATCCTGTTTCAAGGCGCGTTCGCGAACGTCAACCCGAATGCCCCGACGCGCTACAACTTCGCGAACGACGAGCGCGCACCGCTGCTCTTTATCGCCGGCGGCAACGACAACATCCTGCCGCCTGCTGTTCAGCGCGAGAATTTCGAAAGGAATGCGAAGGGTTCGCGGGCGATCTCGGCGTACAAGCTGTTCGACGGCCGCAGCCACTACACCTGCGGCGAGAAAGGCTGGGAGGAGGTTGCCGACTTCGCGCTCGACTGGGCGCAGGCGCCTGCGGCGGGGGATCTCGGCAAGCGCTAAGTTATCGGTCAATGGCCCAATTCCCGAACGGTGTCGTGCAACGTCGACAGGCCGTTGAACGACTTGTCGGTCTGACGCATTCTCCGGTTCGCCAGTCGAGGCAGGCACGCCGTCGCGTTCCGGTTTTCAATGTGCGAGTGGCAAGTCGGCAGACATGGTGTTGGAGTGCCCCGTCCTGGCACCCTCGACCACGGGTGCAGGTCAGGCAATCCTCCGGCACGGCACGCGTCACGCGCGCCGGCTTACGCGGCCTTGGCCAGCTCCGCGTCGATGGCGGCGACCAGCTTCGGGTCGTCCGCGGTCGTATCGGGCGAGAAACGCGCGACCACTTCGCCCGTGCGGCTCACGAGAAACTTCTCGAAGTTCCACAGCACCTCGGGCGCCGGGTTCGGTTGGATGCCGTAGCCTTCGAGGCGCGCACGGAACGGGCCGTCACCGTTCGCCTGCGGCTGCGCCTGGGTGAGCGAGCGATAGAGCGGATGCTTGTCGTCGCCGATCACGGAGATTTTCGAGAACAACGGAAACTTCACGCCGAAGGTGCCGGTGCAGAACGACTGGATCTCCGCATCGGTGCCCGGCTCCTGCCCCTTGAAGTTGTTGGCGGGGAACGCCAGCACTTCGAGACCCTCCGCGCGCTTGCCTTCGTAGAGCGCCTCCAGACCTTCGTATTGCGGCGTCAGCCCGCATTTGGACGCCACGTTCACCACCAGCAGCACTTTTCCTTCGTACGCGCGCAGGGTTGTTTGCGCGCCGTCGATGGCGTTGACGGGAATATCGTAAATCGTGCTCATGTCTTCATCCTTCAATGGATCAAATTGATGGCGAGCCGCAGGAATCGCGGTGTATCGCGTTCATTGGAAAACCCTGGACGTCGGTCGGCAAAGGCGCGTTGTCGACGCTCGTGATCTGCGCATAGCAGAGCCCTATCCTACTGCGAACGGTCAACTTCCTGCTTGCAGGCGCGGACCGTGGGATCCGACAGGCGACCTGGAAAGGCCCAGGCTTCGATACAACGGCGGAATGGCCGCATAAGCATCGCCCCGTTGCGGGGGTACGCCATCAGCGGATGCGGTGCGTGGCGACATCCGAGCCTTGGTCAGACTTCCGAACGCTCTACGACCACCTCACTGATTTGAAGCACGGGCTGTATATCCGTGTAATTGGCGATGTCGGCCATGATCTCCTGCGCGTGCGGGTCGCGCGCCGCCTGGAAGGCTTCGACAGACGTGCAGACGAAGTCGCACTTGGCCACGTAGACAGGCTCAGTGCCCGGAGCACCGCCTGCGATGCCCTTGTCGACCGTGTAGTACAGACATGCCGCACCGAGCCGCTGCTTCACCATTGGCATGTGCTTGTCGCGGTAGTAAGCATGATCGAATCGTGCGCCTGCGGCGTACGGGTACATGACACTGACTTTGATCATCGGGTTCTCCTGTTGCTGCATGGGAATCGAGGCGCCAACGCTCGCGAGACGACATCGAGGCTGCCGAGATCGGGCGTGGCGAACGCTTCTTGCAGAAGACGTACTGACTCTTCCGATTGCGCGCCGATGAACCCGTCTCGCCGTTTTGGCGGCACTGAGTGTACCCGGCTACGACATGTCGCGGATGCTGGCGACATGGCTTGCAATCAACCGACAACTTCCTGTCGATGCAGACAAGACGCGCGCAAGTCAATTTCGCACGCGCACCGCGATTCGTAGCGGCATGCTCGTCGTCGTGGTAGTTTCTTGCTTCCCTCCTCGCAAGAGGAAGATAAGAAACCACGAGGGCAATCCACATGCTGATTGCACGAGACGGCCGATCCATTTCAATCGGCTGCATGCGACTGTCACACCTCGCGGTGGCGGTAGTCGCCATGCACGCTGCTGCCGCTTTTTCCGCTGATTTCTCGCCACCCGCAACCGTCTTGTCCGACGACACGGTCTACACGGTGAATCGCGACAGTTCGTCGATTCGTGACCAATCCAGGTCGATCCGGATAGAAACGGAACAGGGCGTCAGGTCGTACGGTCAGGTTTCGTATCGATATAGCCCCGAGTTGCAGAAGTTCGACGTGATCGAGGCTTACACCACCACGCGCGACGGCGTACGGATCGACGTCCCGTCCAATGCAATTTTCACTCGTCAAAGCGCGTCGAGCGTCCACGCCGCCACCTTCGACGACAACCTCGTCAAGACGATCGTCTTTCCCGGCGTAGAACCTGGCGCGACCGTGACCATGCACACGCGCGAGACGCAGGTCACGCCGCTTTTCCCCGGCAATTTCTCGGCCGACGACACGTTTCCGAACAACAAGCCGATCCAAAGCGCCAGCATTACGATCAATGCGCCATCCTCAATGAAACTGTATACCGATGTGGTCGATATGCAGGGCGGACGGGTTGCAGCGGATGCCGACGGCCGGCAGACATGGCGCTGGACGATAAAAGGTGCAACTGCGCAGCCACTCGAAGCCAATGCGCCGAGCATCGAGGATCGCAGCCCGCGGATCGTGGTCACGACGTTCCCGGGTTACGCGGCGCTCGGGCAGGCATACGCCGCCCGTGCGCAGCCGCAGGCGACCATTACGCCCGACGTGCAAACGCTGGCCGACGAGGTCACGAAGGGAATCGCCGGTCGGCGCGATCAGGCAGATGCGCTCTATCAATGGGTCAGCCGAAACATCCGCTACGTCGCAGTGTTCCTCGGTTTCGGCGGCGTCGTTCCGCATAGCGCACAAGACGTCCTGCATGCACGCTATGGCGACTGCAAGGACCATACGACGCTGCTGCAGGCGCTGCTGGCAGCCAAAGGCATCGCGAGCGACACGGTGCTCGTGAACGCGGACAGCCGCTATTGGCTGCCTTCGGCCGCCAGTCCGTTGGCTGTGTTCAATCACGCGATCACCTACGTTCCCGAGTTCGATATCTACCTTGACTCGACCGCGGGCACGGCGCGATTCGGCACGCTTCCTTTCAACGAGCAGGGAAAGCAGGCGTTGTTGACCGGCGTCGGCAATGAGCAGTCTCGCTTGGTCGTCCTTCCCGTTGCACGCCCCGATGCCGACACGGTGACGGTCATTACGCACGTCGCACTCGACAAACTCGGCACCGTTCGTGGCGATAGCGAAGTCAAGAACGGCGGCGAATACGACTGGGTCGCGCGCTCCATATTCTCCCGGCTACCGGCGGGTTCGGAACCGGTGTTTGCGCAGGCGTTTCTGACTGCGAGCGGGTTGGACGGCACCGGCCGCTACATCCATGGCGACATCAATGATCTCTGGATGGCGTTTTCGTTTTCCAGTGTGTTCGAACTACCGGACTACACCGCTCTCCCCGGCCCCGGCGCGATGCGCGTCCCAAGAGGATTGGGCGGCCTCAACACGATATCCAGTGCCATTGACGGGGTAGGTTCGGCCAGGCGCAAAACTCCGTTCCTGTTCAAGGCAGGACACTTCAGCGAAATCACGAAACTGGAATTGCCGGCCTCGATGAAAGTGTTGAGCCTGCCCAAGCCCGTCACCGTTACTTCGTCGTTCGGGACTTATACGTCGTCCTATGCGATGGAAGGCAGAACCATCAACGTGATCCGGACGCTTGATTTGACATCGAAAGTGCCGTATTTGCAGCCGGACGAATATCCCGAGCTCGGAAGAATGGCGACATCGATCAAGCGTGACCTTGCAGCGCAGATCGTGTATCAATGAGCGATTTTGCGGCGCGACAAACCCAGCGGCCAACGTGCCATGAAGAGGCACTGAGATTGAGATGTCGAATGGCACTGGACTAGACCACGCATAAACCATCTAGTCGTCAGACGTCGTTAGCAACCGAAAATCAACCCCCGATCGGGCGCTGCATGAGATAGAACCTCATGTCGTCGCGCCCCTTCATTGAAATCGGTTTCGGATCGCGATTAAAGCCGAGCATTTCATAAAATGGGTATGCCGATTCCCGCGCCGTACACCAGAGCAATAATCCACGCTGTTCGCGGACATAACGAATGGATAGATTGACCAGCAGGCGTCCGAATCCCAGACCACGCACCGATGGATGGACGGCCATTCCGCGAAGGCGCCAGGCTTCAGCATTCAAAACACCGGATTGTCCTTCTTGACACACCGACGCCACAGCCACAATGCCGTCGTTATCACGCACGGCAAAGTGCATGGTCGTCGGGGCGAGGTCTCCGGGTAACGCACTCCCTTCTTCATCTCCGGCCATCAAGATCGCGGCCCTGAGGGGATAGGTTTCTTCCGCGCGAACGGCGCAGATGGTAAAGCGCACATCTTGTGAAGTCATCTAATTGTCGGCTCGCTTCTGGACGCAAATAATCTTCCGGTTCGCTTTCAGCATACCCACTCGCAAAATTATCAGTTGCCGGGCGTTACCAGTAAGGGTAATTTTCTATCCGTTATCTCTTTTTCAATCATACGCTAACTGCGATCACAGATGACGTCGAAAGTCTCGACAGATGCGGAGCTTGCCTACGACGAGATCCGATCGAGGATCTTTGACGGCCGCCTTGCGCCTGGACAGAAAGTATCGCATCGAGGCCTGTCGGACGAACTCGGTTTCGGCCAAATGCCGGTGCGCAGCGCATTGCATTTGCTCGAGTCCGAAGGGCTGGTCGTCGTGATCGAAAAGAGTGGGACCTATATCGCCTCGCCGACTACGAGCGATCTCCGCGAAATTTTTGAAATGCGGCTGGCCCTCGAGAGTACAGCCGCGTTTCTTGCAGCCAAGTCGGGCGTAACGGCAGACCTTCGCGACGCGGCAGAGAAAATGCAGGTGCTGATTGACCAGGACGTCGCGGACATCATGCTCGAGCAACGCGTCGGTTGGGTCTTTCATCAAGCGTTATTTGCTGCAGCAAGGAACTTCCGAATCTCGTCCGCGTATAGTTTGTTGCGCGCCCAAACCTTGGCGCTAAACGAACTTCCGCGTAGCGATGCCGAAACCGTTCGGCGCGGCACGATCGAGCACCTGAAAATCTTTCACGCAATCGAAGCGAACGACGGCGAGCTTGCGCGTCAGCATATGTGGAATCACATCGTTGACGGTACGCCCGCACGGATAAAACTACTCAAGGCGCGGCATGAACACGAAAAATAAGGGCCTTTCCCTCCCGCTGCAAATGCTTGGCGGGCTCGTCCTGGGCGTCGCTTGCGGCGTATTTGCTCCTGGCTTTGCCGGGAAACTGGGCTTTCTCAGCGCGATGTTCGGCCATGCGATCAAGATGGTCGTCATGCCGTTGATCTTCCTGTCGGTCACGGTCGGTGTCTTTCGTGCGGGCCGACTGCGCGAACGGCTCGGAAAGGTCGCACTCGCCAGCATCGTCTTCTTCGTTGTGATGACTGGCCTGGCTGCGTCGCTCGGCCTGCTACTCAACTTCGCATTTCGGCCGGGTCTCGGTGCGAGCCTCACTCCGTCCGGATCGATGCCCGCAGCACTCGCATCCAGCATCGACTGGACGAAATTTCTCGTTGACTTGATCCCCGCGAACATCGTCGCTGCGCTCGCTGCCGGGAATTCTCTCCCGGTACTCGTTTTCGGCGTCATTCTCGGTGCCGCATTGGCGGCTGCCCCGGAGCGTGCCGAGCCCGCGATTGCCGTTTTCGAGGCGCTGCTGTCCGGCCTGTTCAAGATGACCCAGTGGGTGATCGCATGGTCGCCGCTCGCGATCTTCGCCGCGATCGCGCAGCTGTTGTCGGCCAAGGGTTTCAGCGGCGTGCACTCGCTCGTCGAGCTCCTGGGCGTGGCCTATCTCGGCATGGCGGTGCTGGCGGTGGTACTCACCGTCGTCATCCGCGTCGCCGGTCAGTCGCCTCTCGCCGTTCTCAGGAAAGTGAAGGAGCCGCTGATCCTGGGTTTCACGACGCGGTCCTCCGAAATTACCTACCCGTTGCACCTGAAGAAGCTGGTCGAATTCGGCGTTCCCCACGGCGTGGCGTCCACGATTTTGCCGCTCGCCTATATTTTCAATCGCGACGGCGCGGTCCTCTACACGGCCCTTGCGGTCGGCTATCTGGCCGACGCCTATCATCTCGCCTGGTCCTGGCCGCTGGTGATCACGATTTTGATTTTGACGATCATCACCATCGACGGAGCCGCCAATGTGCCGTCCGGGGCGATCGTCGCCATCACCATCGTGCTGACGTCGATCGGGTTGCCGGCCGATGCGGTGCTGCTGCTGTTGGGCGTCGACGCGTTTTTCGACATGGGAAGAACCGCCCTCAACGTCTACGGGAGCACGGCGGCGGCGGCTGTCGCGGTGAGACTTTCCGGTTCGGAGGACGGTATCGCCGCCGAATCCGTGACGCGTCAGGCGAGCGTGTAGGGTTTGGGAAGCGGCGGGCACAGGGCGCTTCACTGTTGCGCCCGCCCATTGGTACGGCGAAGTGAACAGGGATTGGATGAACGTTCGGTTTCGTTGATCTTCAGTTCGCAGAACGACAGATCTTTTGCAGGAGAAACAGTATGGTTGGTTCAGAGTCCGCAGAGTATTTCATGCTGCGCCTAGGCACGCCGCATCCGACATGGGCATTGACTGATGACAGCAACATGATTGGCATCGGCGATTGTGACGGCGTGGTGAGTGCCCTGTTCGAGCTGGATCGCAACCAGATCGCACGGATTAGAGCCTTGGGCCAATCGGTCGAGAGAATCAGGTGCATTTGCGATCGCGCCGGCCGGGAGCTGCATTTTTATCTCCACGGCAGACAGGTGTCTCCCGGCATGTGGGCCGGCGTCGCGTCAGCCGATCCCGACTATCTGCCGACCGCCGCGATGATCGCAACATGGACAGTACCGCAGCAGCCCTGCGATGCCTTCAAGTTTCCGAGCGCGCGTGCACGTCTGGTCGCATCCGTTAGCCCAGCCTAAACTGCGATCACAGATTATTGCGCAAGGTCGAGCCGGATAAGCCCCGACTTTCGGGGCCGATCGTTTGACATGTTCGTCCGGCTGAGCGCACGCCGTTCAGTGCCTTTGGTTCTGGCACACTCAACCTCGGATCGCCAGGACCATTTTGCTGGCCAGTTCACCGGCCAGCGCTTTTCATTCATGGGTATTCGGTCATCGAGCGACGTCCTTTCATCGCGAAGCTCAAGCACGAGACTACGCGGAAGCCCGCAAAAAACATCCTGCCAACACTGCAGCAGACCCTGCGCCGCACGTGACGAGACGCAACGCGGGACGCACGCCAAGCCCCACGCCCGTCCGTTTCAAGACCGGGAACGCCGCCGCTCTTCTCAACCGCCTTGCGGCGCTCAGCGCATCACCGCCCAAGCCCCCTGCTCGCCCCGAGCGCTCCCCGTTCGAACAAAATCCGAAACATTCAGCGAAACCGTATCGGCCTTCGCCTTTGAGCGCGTCTTCCGCGCGACTGCCAGGATCGGCGTCAGATGCTCGTAAAAGCATTCGAGCTGTCGTGCGTCAGACGCCAGTCGCTCGAGGTCGCACGCCTTCTCGAGAATCGATCGAGCGATATGAAAACGCTGAAGGCCGTTGCCGACCCGAACCTGAAACACGACGCCATCGCTGCTATGCGGCACCCCCGCCCACACAAGCGAACTGCGATCCATGAAGCCTCCGGAAAATCCCAATCGTCACATCAATATGCCAGCCATCGCCGACGTTGCATATTTGTATTTCAAAATTGTGGCGTTTCACACATGGGCATTTTCGTAAAACTCGAATATTGCGCCGCAGCAAAAGTGCTCGTAGACTGGGTTCGCGCGTCCGATGTAGTTGCCCGCAGTCGTCCCATGACGGGAGAGCACGCGATGACGACTTCTTCACCAGCATTGAACCCAGCACCCCCTGCGCTCCACGTGTTCCAGCAAGATGGCGGCTGGCACTGGGGCATCACGGTTCCTCGCTCCGCGGGATCCGGCTTCAAACTGATCGCATTCAGTACCGACATCTTTTCCACTGAAGACACCGCACAACGCGATGGCGATCGGGCGTTGGCCTCCATCGTCGCCCGTGACGTGCATTGAATCCGGCGGATCGGGCCATTGCGCCTTCCTTGAATTTTCACAGCCAACTGCAATACTCCTATCACTCTTCGTTGCGGGACCATTTACCGCGCACGATGACGGACTTCGCCCTTCGTCTGACCTACCCGATCGTCGGTGACGATCCAGCCCAGCCGGTCGCTGCCTGCGGCCCCGGTTGCGGTGCGTTGCAATCAAGCTCCCGGCGAACGTCATACGAAAAAAATCGGCACGCAGGCTGCTGCACTCATGCAATGGCGCGACGCGCCCGAAAGCAATCGCGAGACGTTCATTGCCGCGGTCAATCGACAAGCGTTGCCGAAAGGCGGCCGACAGCCCCGACCCGACCCGTCAGACTTCTCAACCGAGGCCTGCTTGCGGGCCGACATGCCGATAGCAGACAGGAGACGTTACGTGAACATCCGGATCTTGATGCCCTGCACCCTGGTGCTTGTTGCCCTCCATGCTCACGCGGCAGATATCACCGGCGCAGGCAGCACGTTTGCAGCACCGATCTACGCAAAGTGGGCAGACGCGTACAAGAAGGCGGGCGGCGGCAAGGTCAACTATCAAGGCATCGGCTCGTCGGGCGGCCTGAAGCAGATCAATGCGAAGACGGTCGACTTTGCCGGTTCGGACGCTCCGCTGAAGGACGACGAGCTCGCGAAGGCCGGCCTGTTCCAGTTCCCGACGGTGGTCGGCGGCGTGGTGCCGGTCGTCAACGTGCCGGGCGTGAAGTCCGGCGAACTGACGCTGTCGGGGCCGGTGCTCGGCGACATCTACCTCGGCAAGATCAAGAAGTGGAACGACCCGGCAATCGCCGCGCTGAATCCGAAGGTCAAGCTGCCGGACACGGACATCGCCGTGGTTCGCCGCGCTGATGGCTCGGGCACGAGCTTCATCTGGACGAACTACCTGTCGAAGGTCAACGGCGAATGGAAGTCGAAGGTCGGCGAAGGCACGACGGTCAACTGGCCGACGGGCACGGGCGGCAAGGGCAACGACGGCGTCGCAGCGTTCGTGCAGCGCCTGCCGGGCGCGGTCGGCTACGTCGAATGGGCGTATGCGAAGAAGAACAACATGGTCTACACCGCACTGAAGAACTCGACGGGCACGGTGGTCGAGCCGAAGACGGAAACGTTCAAGGCCGCTGCTGCAGGCGCGAACTGGTCGAAGTCGTTCTATCAGATCCTGACGGACGAGCCGGGCAAGGACGCGTGGCCGGTCGTCGGCGCGACGTTCGTGCTGCTGCATGCAACGCAAGAGAAACCGGCACAAGGTGCGGAAACGCTGAAGTTCTTCGACTGGGCATTCCACAACGGCAACCAGGCCGCCACCGAGTTGGACTACATCTCGCTTCCCGAATCGGTGGTGTCCGAAATCCGCACGCAATGGAAAGCGAAAATCAAGGATGCGTCCGGTAAGCCGATTTCAAACTGAGGAGTCCGGATGAGATGCGCAATCGCCCGCATTCGCGCCACGGAGAAGGAGAGCGTTCCTTCGATGCCGCACCAGAATATCCGTCACGACCGACAATCGACGCACACCACGATGGCGGATTTGCTTGAATTGAACACCGGACGGACGCACTGCCGATCACGTTGCAATCAGCGGACGATTTGAGCCATGCGCGAAGAAGCGCTTCACCGATCCAACGCGTTCCTGAAAGGCATGACCTCCATGCCTTGCGAAGCCTGCACGACCATGCACGCGACTTCCGATCCCGTCGCCCATCGCGGACTGGTGGAATTGCACAAGCCATCGAAATTGCGGCCGCTAGGTCGGCCTGCAATCGTCGTACGACAGTATCGCTGCCGTCTTTGTCATACGAACTGGCTGGTGGAGTCCGATCCGTTGCAAGCCGGCGTCACTGAATGGCTCTGCCTGAACGGGTCAGCGAACATTCTCGCGCCCTCTTCCACCCCGCAGCCGAACGACGTGGCAGCCGGGCACCTGGGTGAAGCCGCTGTCGAGAACCCGACGTTGCCGCTGAACCCGGCTCACCGCGATGGAGGCAGCGCCATTTTTTTGCGCGCTACGGCAGGTAAGGCGTGATGTTCGTCAACGCGCGAGCAACGTATTCCTCCTTCTCCCCCACCGGCGCCACGTAGTGCAGTGCGCTCCGTGCGGCTTCCTCGCCCTCCAGGCGCGCAATGATCCATGCCGCCAGATACTGCGAAGCAAAGCAGCCACCTGCCGTTGCGACATTACCTTGTGCGAAGAATGGCTGATTGAGGACTTCGACGCCCGCCTCGACGACCCACGGTTTGGTCGTGAGGTCCGTGCACGCCGGGATGTTGTCGAGGAGGCCGAGTTTTGCCAGAACGAGCGTGCCCGAACATTGGGCGCCAATCAGTTGCCGGGTCGGATCGAGATTCAGTTGCTCCATCAACGTCGCGTCGTTGACGACCTCCCGGGTTTGAATACCGCTCCCGACGATGACGGCATCCGCCGCGCGTGCGTCCGCCAACGTCGACTGCGCCTGCACGGTCACACCGTTCATCGATGTGACGAAATGCTCCGGGCATGACAGCGTCACCCGCCAGTCGGGCTTCTTGATTCGATTGAGTACGCCCAGCGCGATGAGGGAATCGAGTTCGTTGAAGCCCTGGAAGGTCAGAATCGCGATGTGCATGGGGTGCCCTGGCTGAGGTCTGTCGATGCATATTGCCAGATCGGCGCGATGGACGGATTGACGTGAGCGAAAACCGACGGTTGCTGTTTCGGCCACGGGGGTCTGGTCGCCGGTGCACGTCGCGCTCGCCCATCAGCGCGGCTTTCCGGGGCGGCAGTTCATGAAGTGTAGCTTCACCGGGGAATCGCTTTCCGTTGGGTCCGGTGGGTTCGGAAAGTCAGCGGACAGGCTGTCCGACAATCCGAGCCCACATCGCCCGAACGCGTCGCGCGCGGTCTTCGAAGAGATATGACGCCGCAAGCGTCAAGACACCTGAAATGGCACCCGTCACGATGTGCTCGACGTAGGGGATGCGGTAGTGACTCGTGTGCGAGTAGGCGTCGCCCAACGTGGTCAGGACGCCAACGACCAGCGCATTGCCGTATCGATTCGCGTAGAGTTTTGACACAGGCGTGAACGTCAGAAGTACAGCAAGGAGTCCAGTAAGCAGCCCCGTCTGAAATGCGATAGTCCAGTGGGCGAGGCTCATGATATTTCCCCAGCTCCCCGGCATGCACGTCATGCACGCACTGGTCGGCTGCCAGAAACGCTGGACAAACAGTCTGACGCGGTGATTCCACTCGGTTGACATGATGCATTCCCATCCATGCCGTCGCCACGGCCGGAGCCGTCATACGTATCGTTGAAACGGTCTCGCGATCGACCTGACTCCAGCCCCGCACGCAGCGCGAACTGCGACCCCGATGGCAAACAACGATCAGAGATCCCCGCGCACTTCACCCGTTCCCAGCGCGCTCCGCTGCCGGTTGACTTCCGCCCAAAGCTCATCGCTGTCGTCATCGCGCAGCACGACCATCCAGTCCAGTTGCTCGTCGGTCACCCCGAAGTATTCGAGGATTTCCTGTCGAGCCGCGTCGATGAACTGCGCGTATTCCGGGGTTGCCTGGGCCCGCGCGTGCAACGCGTCGTATTCGGCATCGTCCGCGCCGCCGCCGTGCTCGTCGATATAGCGCGAGATCCACTGGTCCCGTTCGTGGTCGTAGTCCGCCTCGGCGCGCATCGCCTGCGAAGCCGTGTAGAAATCCAATTGGGCAAACGCGGCGATCGCCGCCGTTGTCGCCTCGTCGAATGGTGTCGTCATTTCATCTCTCAAGTCAGTCATTGCACATCATCGCACGGGCCGCACCCGGGCAGGCCCCTCGAATCCGGACCGCGCGCACATGCCATAATTCGCCCGTTCCCGAGCTACCCGATGCATCGTGTCATACGCGAAATGATTTTGATCAGATCACTTGCCGCCTGTCTGTTGATGGCCGGATGTCTTGCTGCAGCGCACGCCGAGACGTATCCACCCGACGTATCGAGAAGCATCGACAAGCTTCAGTCCCAATGTGCCCGCAAGCCCAACGATCCCAAGGCGCCAGCCTGCATCGAATACAAGGCCACGTTGGCCCGCACCATTCCCTCTGCCGTCCAGGCACTGATGCGTCAGGAAGAAGTCGCCAATGACCAATGCCGGAACGGTCCGGCACCGAAGTTGTTGCCTGACGGGCAATATGCGCCGGGAAGCGCCTGCGCACAACGCGAACACCTGATGAAGACCCTTCACCAGCACAACTGGTGCTGGGGTCATACGGACATGGATAGCTACCTTCCGGGTTGGGTGATCTGTCATCCCGGTGAATGGCAGTAAAGCCGATCCCATAGCGGGACAGAATTCCGCAAGGCTGCGGCGGCGGATTGCAGGTTCCAGCCTTCGCCAGCGGTGCTCGCACCCGCTGTTGCCGCAACACGCAGTCGAACGGTTTTCCCGGCCATCCGTCCCGTCTCTCGATCTGCCTTTGCAATCAGGACGGACGTTTCCCGCGGGCACCAGCGGGTTTGCCAGCCGGCTTGCGCGCGCCCGCGGCCGGCTTGCCGGCAGATTTGCCACGCGGCTTCTGCACGCTGAACGGGCTGCCGATGGTGTAGTCCGGTCCGTTACCGGCCGGCTTCGCGTGCGGCGCCGCAGCCTTGCGCTTGTTCTCGCCACCTTGCGGACGCGGCTTCTTACCCGACACCGGCATGGCCGCCGACGCAGCGTGCGGCACTTTCGGCTTCTTGGGCTTTTTGGGTTTCTTGATGATCTCGCCCGTCGCGCTGGTTTCCGGCACGCGGTGTTCGGCCTCGAAACCCGGTTCTTCTTCACGGCGCAGCGTTTGCTTGATCAGCGCTTCGATCGCGGCCAGTTGCGGCGCCTCATCCGCACACACAAGGGACACCGCCACGCCACTGGCGCCCGCGCGGCCGGTACGGCCGATGCGGTGCACGTAGTCTTGCGCCACGATCGGCAGATCCACGTTGATCACCAGCGGCAGGTCGTCGATATCCAGCCCGCGCGCCGCCACGTCGGTGGCCACCAGCATCTGGACTTCGCCCGTCTTGAAGCGCTCCAGCGCACGCAGGCGCGCCGGTTGCGGCTTGTCGCCGTGAATGGTGTCGACCGCATAGCCCGCTTCGTCCAGCATCGCCGCCAGGTAATCCACGCCGTTGCGCGTCTTGACGAACACCAGCGCATGCTCCCACTTGTTCTCGGCCACGAGGTGCATGAAAAGATCGGGCTTGTTCCGCTTGTCCACCGTCACCACCCACTGCTTGATCTTGCTGGCCGTGGCATTGGGCGGACTGACGCTGATGTTGACCGGACTGCGCAGAATCGTCGCCGCCATCGCGCGGATATCGTCGGTAAACGTGGCCGAGAACAGCAGCGTCTGACGCTGCGCGGGCAGCGCGGCAAAGACGGCGTTGAGTTCGCGCGCAAAGCCGAGATCCAGCATCCGGTCGGCTTCGTCCAGCACCAGCGTCTGCACCTGATCGAACTGCACCGCGTTCTGGCGATTGAGGTCCAGCAAACGGCCCGGCGTGGCCACGAGCACGTCCACGCCCTTGCGCAACTTCATCATCTGCGGATTGATGCTCACGCCGCCGTAAGCGGCCAGAAACCGCAAATCGAGGCCCTTGCCGTACGCGATGAAGCTTTGCAGCACCTGTTCAGCCAGTTCACGCGTGGGCACCAGCACCAGCACACGTGCGCGGTTGCTGGACACCGCCGGGCCGTGTTGCACCAGCCGCTGCAGCAGCGGCAGCGCAAACCCGGCCGTCTTGCCCGTGCCGGTCTGGGCGCCCGCCATCACGTCCTTGCCACCGAGCACGGCAGGAATCGCCTTGGCCTGCACCGGCGTCGGGGCCTGGTAATTGAGGTCCTGCAGGTTACGCAGCAAGGGATCGATCAGGCCGAGCGAGGCAAAAGACATGGACGTATTCCAGACTAAAACCGCAATTCTAGCGGTTGCCGGGCGAATCAAGGCCCACTGCGCCCGGCGGGACGGCGTCGACGGGGAACGACGCCACAGCCAGCCGGCAGCCGCCGCTGGCGCGAAGCAAGCAAATCGCGCCCTCTTCCCGCTTCAAATCGCCTCTCGCGGCCACGCAATTCCATTGCCCGTCCATCGCTGTCGGGGCTGCACGATGACGGGAACGCACCTGTCTCGCGGCTCCAGATGGGCGCCGAAGGCACGCTTGCGCCGCCCGACGCCGCTCGATGACGAAAGCCAGGTGATAAGCTCGATGCCGACGCGCGGTTGCGCATCGCCGCGCGCCACACCCTGCCCCTAAGACTGCCACGAGCCTCCCATGCCCCTCGCCCCTTCCGTCCTCTCCGCGTTCACGCCGACCGGCAAGCTGCGCGCGTCGATCAACCTCGGCAACCCGATCCTCGCGAACCGCGACCCGGCGACGGGCGAACCGTTCGGCGTGTCGATCGACCTTGCGCGCGCGTTCGCCGAGCGCCTGTCGGCCGAGCTGGAACTGGTCGTGTTCGACACTGCCGGCAAATCGGTACAGGCGCTGACCGACGAGCGCGCCGACTTCGGCTTCTTCGCGGTCGATCCGCTGCGGGGCGAAACGGTCGCGTTCACGGCGCCGTATGTGCTGATCGAAGGGTTCTATCTCGTGCGGGACGCGTCGCCGATCCGCACGAACGCGGACGTCGACCAGCCCGACAACCGCGTGACCGTCGGCAAGGGCAGCGCCTACGACCTGTTCCTCACGCGCGAACTGAAGGCCGCGCAGATCGTGCGTGCGCCGACGTCGCAAGCCGTCGTGCAGACCTTCGTCGAACAGCAACTGGAAGTGGCCGCAGGCGTGAAGCAGCAGCTCGAGGCCGACGCCGCTAAAACGCCCGGCCTGCGCCTGCTCGACGAGCGGTTCATGGTGATCCGGCAGGCCATGGGCGTGCCGAAGAGCCGCGGCGAAGCGGCCGCGGCGGCATTGAATGCGTTCGTCGAGGAAATGAAGGCGTCGGGCTTCGTCGCGGATTCGCTGCGGCGGCATCGCATCTCGGGCGCATCCGTCGCGCCGCAAGCGTGACGGCACGGGGCGTCACGCAGCGATCTACAGCTGCGATCGCCCCGCCTTGCGGCCGCCCGACTCCGCGCGGCCGCGTCGGGTGCAAGAAGCCGTGATCGAGATGAAGACGTCGAGCATGGGCGGAACCGACCTTCGCGACTGCCGATACAGATCGGACCGCAGATCGGCGCTATCGATTGTCCGACTCGGCAGGGTGGATACGACCGGCCGGAACGAAGCGCCGGCGCTCAGTACGACTTGACCGCCACCGTGGCCGGCGACTCGCTCAACGGGACGAAGCGGCGCGTGGTGCCGTCGAGTGCGTCGATGCGCCCCATCTCGATGTCGTAGACCCAACCGTGCAGATTCATGCGTCCTTGCTCGAGCGCGAGCGCGACCGACGGATGCGTGCGCAGGTTGGCGAGCTGCGCGATCACGTTCTCGCGCACCAGACCGTCGAGCTTGTCCCGAGGGGAGTCGAACTGATGCGCGGCATTGATGGCTTTCGCGGCATCGGAATGGCGCAACCAGTTCGCGACAGCCGGCATATGGTCGAGACACGTACACCGTGAGATCGCGCCCATCGCGCCGCAATCCGAGTGCCCGCAAATGACGATGTCCCGCACGCCGAGCACGGCGACCGCATACTCGACGGTCGCCGACACGCCGCCCGGTTCCGGTCCGTACGACGGGACGATGTTGCCGGCGTTGCGAATCACGAACAGCTCGCCGGGCTCGCGCTGCGTCAGCAGCTCGGGCACCACGCGGCTGTCCGAGCACGTCACGAACAGCGCCTTGGGATTTTGGGCGGTGGCGAGCTGCTTGAACAGCTCGACACGTTGCGGATAGACCTCGCGCTGAAAGCGCAGGAAGCCGTCGATGATGTCGCGCACGGGACTCTCCTGTTACGAATTCACGGCGGGCGGGCAACGAAATCGTACGCTGCCGTCCGCCAAGGCGGCCGACATTATCGCAGATCGGCGACGTCGTGATGAGGCCGGCGCGGACGGCGGCCAGCCGGACTACCCCCGCGCGACCCATGCGCGCACGGCGCATTCGATCCGGTCCGCCCAGAACCGAAAAACCGGCACGATCCCGGGATGTTCGTCGCCCCGACGCCCCCCCTAAGTCGGCAGCGGCGCCCTTGATTCGATGCCGGGTTTCGGTATATTTGCGGGACACACGAGGGGATGGCGCACTCGCAAAAACAGGGCGCCCTCAAACGACCAAAAAGCCTATAACCGAGAATAACGATCATGTCCGGCACCTACGACCCGACGCTCGTCGTCCTTTCCTGCCTGCTTTCGATCCTCGCATCGTTCACGGCACTCAATATCTCCGACCGCCTGAATCTCATCGGGAATCGTTCGATCTGGCCCTGGATCGCGTTCGGCGGGTGCATCATGGGGCTCGGCATCTGGTCGATGCATTTCGTCGCCATGCTGGCATTTCACCTGCCGGTGGCTGTCGGATACGATATTCCCACCACCGTCGCTTCCTTGCTGATCGCGATTGCGGCTTCGACGGTCGGCTTCGTCCCGCTCGCCCGCTTCGCCCTGCACTGGCCGCAACTCATCGTCAGCGCAATCGTCATGGGGCTCGGCGTCGCCGGCATGCATTATCTCGGCATGCAGGCCATGAGCATCTGCGCCGGTATTCGATACCAGCCCTGGCTGGTCGTGCTGTCCGTCATCATCGCGATCCTGGCAAGCGGCGCCGCCTTGTTGCTGGCCTTCGACCTGCGCAGGCCGAGCACATTCGGCCGAACCCGCCAGATCGGTTCGGCCATCGTCATGGGCGTGGCCGTGTGCGGGATGCACTATTGCGGCATGGCAGCGGCCAGTTTCGAACGAGGCAGCGACGCGACGGCGACCCTCGCCAATCTCCCCGCCCCGTGGCTGGCCGGTATCGTCGTGACGGTCAGCCTGGTGATTTTCCTGGTCGCCGCCGTGATCATGCTGCTGGATGCCAGGATCAACACCCAGGCGCGAGAACGCGTTCAGGCAACGTTGAACACCCATCTCGATCGACGGAATCCGACTCGCTGACGGCGCACGCTCGACTGCATCCGGGCCCGTCAAACGGGCCTTTCCCCCGCTCTCCCGGCCCGGCACACCCGGTGCGCGGGTGGCCGGCCGCTTCGGCGCGCCGGCCTGTCCCGCCGGGGTAAGACCGCATCCGAGGCGGCTCACCTCGACAACACGCTCACCCTAGCCCAGCCAGCGCGCATCGGGCCAGTCGCCCTGGTCGAACGTCGCCTTCACGCAATCGAGCAGCACACCGACCACGCAGCGAACGGGTGCGGTCGCCTGCCGGCTGCTGGGCGCCGCGAGCACGATCGTGCGCCGGACGCCCGGCGACGCGAGCGGCGCCGCGCTCAGGATGCCGTGCTCGACCTCCTGCGTCACGCCAACGGCCGGCAGGATCGTCCAGCCGTGGCCCCGCGCGACCAGTTCCTTCTGCACGCTCAGCGCATTGGTTTCGGCGAACACCTGCAACGTCACGCCGGCCTCGGCCGCCGCGTGCTCGATCGCGGCGCGCAGGCCCTGCGGCGCGGAAGGCAGGATGAACGACTCGCGCGCGACCCGCTCGAGCGACACCGGCCGCTTGCGCGACAGCTTGGCCGACGGCGCCGCGACGGCCCACAGACTCTCGTCGATCAATGCCTTGACGTGCAGCGCGGGCGTCTCCTTCTGCCCGTACAGCAGCGCCGCATCGACATCGCCCGCTTCAAGCCAGTCCTGCAGGTGGCCCGCGTAGCCGATCGTGAGCCGCAGCCGGATGTGCGGGTAGCGCCGCGCCACCTCGCCCGCCAGCCGCGTGGCCAGCAGGTCCGACGTGCTGGCCAGCAGCCCGATGCTCACGATGCCCGCCACCGGCCCGTCGGTCGGCTGGATCTCGGCCTTGGCCCGCGCCACCTCGTTGAGGATGCGGCGTGCGTATTCGAGCATCGTCTTGCCCGACGGCGTGAGCTGCATGCCGTGGCGGCTACGGTCGAACAGTTCCGTCCCCATGTCTTCCTCGAGCAGGCGCAGTTGGCGCGACACGGCCGGCTGCACGAGATTCAACAGGCTCGATGCCCGGGTGACGTTGCCCGTTTCGGCCACGGTGACGAACGCGCGCAATTGCTTGAGATCCATCGCGGATACCTCGATACCAAAAACTGATTCGACGATCAGGAAATTCTATTGTTTAAGAAATCCATCAAAACTTATTATGGACTCGACCCATGCCAATGACGAGACACGATTCATGAGCGCCTCCGTTTTCTCCGCCCCCGACCCGTACCAGGCAATCCGCGACGCGGTACGCGGCCTGTGCAATCAGTTTCCGGCCGACTACCACCGCAAGATCGACGAGGCGCGCGGCTACCCCGAAGCGTTCGTCACGGCCCTCACGCAGGCCGGCTGGCTGGCCGCGCTGATTCCGCAGGAATACGGCGGCCCGGGGCTGTCGATGGCCGAGGCGTCGGTCATCATGGAAGAGATCAACCGCTCCGGCGGTAATTCGGGCGCGTGCCACGGCCAGATGTACGTGATGAACACCATCGTGTTCAGCGGCACCGACGCGCAGAAGCAGCGCTACCTGCCGCGCATCGCGGCGGGCGAACTGCGCGTGCAGTCGATGGGCGTGACCGAGCCCACCACCGGCAGCGACACCACCAAGCTCAAGACCACGGCGGTGAAGAAGGACGGCCGCTGGGTCATCAACGGCCAGAAGGTGTGGATCTCGCGGGTTCAGCACAGCGACCTGCTGATCCTGCTCGCGCGCACCACGCCGCTCGACCAGGTTCAGAAGAAGAGCGACGGGTTGTCGTGCTTCATCGTCGAGCTGGACAAGGCGATCGGCAACGGCCTCACGGTGCGCCCCATCCTCAACATGGTCAATCACGAGACCAACGAGCTGTTCTTCGACAACCTGGAGCTGCCGGAAGACGCGCTGCTCGGCACCGAAGGTAAGGGGTTGAAGGTGATCTTCGACGGCCTGAACGCCGAGCGCACGCTGATCGCGGCCGAGTGCATCGGCGACGGCTACTGGTTCCTCGAGAAAGCGCGCGACTACGCGGTCGAGCGCAAGGTGTTCGGCCGCCCGATCGGGCAGAACCAGGGCATCCAGTTTCCGCTCGCCGAATCGTTCATCGAGCTGGAGGCCGCGAACCTGATGCGCTGGCGCGCGTGCGAGAAGATCGACGCGCGCCAGAACGCCGGGGTCGAGGCCAACATGGCCAAGTACCTGGCGGCGAAGGCAAGCTGGGAAGCGGCCAATGCGTGCCTGCAGACGCACGGCGGCTTCGGCTTCGCGTGCGAATACGACGTGGAGCGCAAGTTCCGCGAAACGCGCCTTTACCAAGTTGCGCCGATTTCCACCAACATGATCCTCGGGCATGTGGCCGAGCACGTGCTGCAGCTCCCCCGTTCCTACTGATTCCGGAAGGATTCCTCTCCATGAAGATGCTCGTCCCCGATCGGCCAGAACGGCAAGATCGTCGCGCCGCAGCGGTACGTCGCAGTCGGTATCTCGGTGGCGATCCAGTGTTTGGCCGGCGTGAAGGAATCGACGGTAATCGTCGCGATCAACAAGGATTCCGAAGCACATATCTTCATCGTGATCGACTACAGCCTCGAAGCCGATCTGTTCGCGGCCGTGCCAGAACGGGTCAACGCATGGTGACGGCCAGGGGAGCCGGCACCGGAAATACAGGCGCCGGCTGCCTGCCGGACACTTCCATCATCGAGCACGAAACACCATGAGTGGCGAGCCTCCCGAATCCTTCGACGCGTGGGTCGGCCGCAGTATTGACTGCGCCGACCGGATTACCCAGGCACCCATCCGCCTGCTGCAGGCGACGCTGGACTACGCGAACCCATCCGAACTCCCCGCGACGCTGCCGCCGCTGTGGCACTGGCTGTACTTCCTGCCGGGCGAGCGTCAGTCGAACATCGGCGTCGACGGTCACCCGCAGCGCGGCGGCTTCCTGCCGCCCGTCACGCTGCCACGCCGCATGTGGGCCGGCGGACGGCTGCAGTTCCTGCGCCCGCTGGCCGTCGATGCGCCCGTGCAGCGCCGGTCGACGATCCTGAGCGTGCAGAGCAAGTCCGGCCGCAGCGGCCGGCTCGTGTTCGTGACTGTGTTGCATGAGATCGGCGACGCGCAAGGCATGGCGATCCGCGAGGAACAGGACATCGTGTATCGCGACGCGCCGCCCCCTGCCGGTGCCGGCGCACCGGCACCGCAGCCGGCACCCGCGCCGACCGACGAGCAGTATTCGCGCATCGTCACGCCCGATCCGGTGCTGCTGATGCGCTTTTCCGCGCTCACCTTCAACGGCCACCGGATTCACTACGACCGGCCTTACGCGATGCAGGAAGAAGGCTATCCGGGCCTCGTGGTGCACGGCCCGTTGATCGCGATGCTGCTGCTGGAGGAACTGCGCCGCACGCACCCCGGCAAGACCGTCCGCACCTTTGACTTCAAGGCCGTCAGCCCGCTGTTCGACACCGCGCCGTTCACGGTGAACGGCAAGCTCGAAGGACCTGCCGCGCGCCTATGGGCGCGCGGCCCGCAAGGGCAGCTGGCCATGCAGGCCAGCGCCGAACTGGAATAACGATCCGATCATGCAAGCTCGCAAAGCTCAACCCGGCCCGCTGAGCGGGATGACCGTCGTCACGCTCGAACACGCGATTGCCGCGCCGTTCTGCACGCGCCAGCTCGCCGATCTCGGCGCGCGCGTCATCAAGGTGGAGCGCCCCGGCGTGGGCGATTTCGCGCGGGCGTACGATCACCGCACCCGCGGTCTCGCGTCGCACTTCGTGTGGACCAACCGGTCGAAGGAAAGCCTCACGCTGGACCTGAAGCAACCGGCCGCACAGAAGGTGCTGGGCGAACTCGTGGCCCAGGCCGACGTGCTGGTGCAGAACCTCGCGCCCGGCGCGGCCGCGCGCATGGGCCTGTCGTTCGATGCGCTGCACGCGAAGCACCCGCGGCTGATCGTCTGCGACATCTCCGGCTATGGCGCCGACGGCCCCTACCGCGACAAGAAAGCGTACGACCTGCTGATCCAGAGCGAGGCGGCGTTCCTGTCGATCACCGGCACGGCCGACGAGCCCTGCAAAGCCGGCAACTCGATCGCCGACATCGCGGCGGGCATGTACGCGTACACGGGCATCCTCAGCGCGCTCCTGCAGCGCGGCGTCACGGGCATGGGCTCGCACGTGGAAATTTCGATGCTCGAGGCGCTGGCCGAGTGGATGGGCTTCCCGATGTACTACGCCTACGACGGCCAGCAGCAGCCGGGCCGCAACGGCGCCGCGCATGCGACCATCTATCCGTATGGCCCGTTCAAGGCCGGCGACGGCCGGGTCGTGATGCTCGGCCTGCAGAACGAGCGCGAATGGAAAGCGTTCTGCGATGTCGTGCTGCGCGACCCGGCGCTCGCGACCGATCCGCGCTTCGACGCCAACGTGCACCGCTCGGAGCACCGCGCGGAACTGAAGGCCGTGATCGAACAGGCGTTTTCCGCACTCACCGCGCAGGACGTGATCGCGCGGCTCGACGAAGCACAGATCGCGAATGCCGCCGTGAACCAGATCGGCGATCTCTGGACGCATCCGCAACTGCACGCACGCGAGCGCTTTCGCACGATCGACTCGCCGGCCGGCGAACTGCAGGCGCTGCTGCCGCCCGCCACGATCGACAGCTTCGACGTGCGCATGGACGCGGTGCCCGCGCTGGGCGAACACAGCGCGGCCATCCTGCGCGAACTCGGGCGCACCGACGCCGATATCGAACAACTGCGCGCCGCCGGCGTGATCTGAGCCATGTCCAAGCCCCTTTCGCCCGCCCATCACGCGCGCAGTCTGCTGTTCGTGCCGGCCACCCGCCCCGAGCGCTTTGCGAAGGCGCTCGACTCGGGCGCCGACTGCATCATCGTCGACCTCGAGGATGCGGTCAGCCCCGACAGCAAGGACGACGCACGCGCGCAACTCGCGCAGCACCTGCCGCTGCTGACGGCCGAGCAGCGTGCGCGCACCGTCGTGCGTGTGAACGCGGTCGGCACGCCGTGGCACGACGCGGACCTCGCGCTGCTGAGCGACTGGGTCGCGGAAGGCGTGGTCGTGATGCTGCCGAAGTCCGAGGATGCGGGCGCGCTGCGCAAGGTTGCGGCGCAGCTCGGCGAGCATGCGCAACTCGTTGCGCTGATCGAATCGCTCGCCGGGCTCGACGCGGCCGATGCGCTGGCGTGCGACCCACAGGTCGTGCGTGTCGCGTTCGGGCATCTGGATTTCCAGCTCGACCTCGGCATGCGCGCGACGCCCGACGAGCCGGAGCTGGCCTTTGCGCGCAATGCGATCGTGGCCGCGTCCCGTCGCGCGCAGTTGCCCGCGCCAATCGACGGCGTGACCACGCGCACCGACGATGCCGAGCGTCTGACGGCCGATGCGCGGCGTGCGCGCGCGTTCGGTTTCGGCGGCAAGCTGTGCATCCACCCGGCGCAGGTCGCCGGCGTAAACGATGCGATGGGTTATTCGGAAGACGAGCAGGCGTGGGCGCGCCGCGTGATCGACGCAGCCGCGAAGCACGGCGGCGCCGCGTTCAGCCTGGACGGCCGGATGGTCGATCTCCCGGTGATCCGGGCGGCCGAGGCGATCATCGCCGGTACGCGGAAATAATCGATCGCGACTACGCGGCGCGCTCCATCGGCCCGCATCCGCGCCGCCGCTCAGGCCGCAACCGGTTCGCGCCGATCGGCGGGCCGCCACCCGCGTGCCGGCGCGATATGCGTGATGACATCGTCGAGAATCTGCAGATAATTCTCGAACGGCAGGTTGTAGGGCAGTTCGACGCGCAACTCCCGCACCTGGCCGACCACCGGATCGGCCAGCAGCCGCTCCAGGATTCCGTCCGAGGTGCCGACGAGATCCGGCGCCGACGCCTCGCACTTCGATACCTTTGCGTGACGGCGCTGCCGGGAAGCCGTCGGGCGGGAGGCCCTCGCCCGTGAACAGCGACACGACGGTCCCGCCGAAAGCGGAGTCGCCGCGACGATCGACAAGCGGCTCGCCCCCGGTTAGACGCCTTCGACCAGCACGACCCGAAAGCGTGCGCCCTTGAAGCGATGCGGAACGATGGCCTGATATGCCGGGCTGCCATACCACGCGTGCGCGGCGTCCCTGGACGGAAACTCGACGATCACCACCCCTTCCGGGCCTTCGCCCTCGAGCGTTTCCTGCGGGCCATACGCGGCCAGCACCTTCAACGGGTGGCCGGCGGTCGTCGCGCCGACCTTGTCCTGGTAAAGATCGAGTTCCTGCTGATCGTGCGTGCTTTCATGCGTGAAGACGATATAGGTCGCCAAGATTGCACTCCTGATGCGTTCGAGAATGATGGGACGATCCGAAGATCGTCCGCCGGACAACGGCACTCATCCTAACCATCGGGCGCGCTTTCTCTTAGCCCCCTGCTTCCAACTCTCTATTCGAGCCGGATTAACAATGGACGCACCCCGTCGGCCGGGCGCGTGTCGCAGCACCAAAAGAAAACACCCCTCGACGAGGGGTGCATGAGCCGGATCGCGGTGCGCCCCCGGCCGATGGCAAGTCAGCTGGGGGAAATCATCGCCCGCCGCCGGGGCCGTCGAGACGCAGCGTCGTGCTCACCCTACCCGCGCTTCTCCTTCGCGCTCGGCTTCCCCTTCGTCCGACCTCGTTCGCGCCAGCACCGGCTTGAGCGCCTGCCCCGTGTGGCTTGCGCTCACCTGCGCGAGCGCTTCCGGCGGCGCCGCCGCGACGATCGTGCCGCCGCCCACGCCGCCCTCCGGCCCGAGGTCGATGATCCAGTCGGCCTCGGCAATCACGTCGAGGTCATGCTCGATCACGACGACGCTGTGCCCCGCATCGACGAGCCGGTGCAGCACGCGAATCAGCTTCGCGACGTCGGCCATGTGCAGGCCGACCGTCGGTTCGTCGAGCACGTACAGCGTGTGCGGCGCCTTCTGGCCGCGCCGCGTGATGTCGTCGCGCACCTTCGTCAGCTCGGTGACGAGCTTGATGCGCTGCGCCTCGCCGCCCGACAGCGTCGGCGACGGCTGGCCGAGCGTCAGGTAGCCGAGCCCGACATCCTTCATCAGCTGCAGCGGATGCGCGATGTTCGAAATCGGCGCGAAGAATTCCACCGCCTCGTCGATCTCCATCGTCAGCACGTCGCCGATGTTCCGTCCGCGCCACGTGACGGCGAGCGTCTCCGGGTTGAAGCGCTGCCCGTGGCACACGTCGCACGGCACCTTCACGTCGGGCAGGAAGCTCATCCCGATCGTGCGCACGCCTTGCCCTTCGCATGCGGGGCAGCGCCCGTCGCCGGTATTGAACGAGAAGCGCGACGCCGTGTAGCCGCGCGCCCGCGCTTCCAGCGTATCGGCGAACAGCTTGCGGATCGTGTCCCACACGCCGATATAGGTGGCCGGGCACGAGCGCGGCGTCTTGCCGATCGGCGTCTGGTCGACTTCCAGCACGCGATCGATCTGCTCCCAGCCGCTCAACGACTCGCAGCCCTGCCACGCATGCGTGACGTTCAGCGACGGCCGCGGCGCGCTGCGCGCGAGCACGCTCGAACGACGGTTGGCGGCCGGTGCGTCGTGCTGCGCGGCCTTGCGCGCGCGGCGCGTGGCCGGCGACGATAGCACCGAGCGGCCCACCGCGTCGAGCAGGTTCGTCATCAGCACGTCGCGCGCGAGCGTCGACTTGCCCGAGCCGCTCACGCCCGTCACCGCGACGAGCCGCGCAAGCGGAATGCCGACCGTGACGTCACGCAGGTTGTGCAGCCGTGCGCCATGCACGGTCAGCCAGGCCTCCGGCACGGCGGCGCCGCCTTTCTTGCCCGGCAGGCTCACGCTGCGGCGCGGCTGCAGCGGGTGCGTCATCGGCTGCGCGAGCAGGCGCCCCGTGACCGAATCGGACTGCGCGGCCAGATCCGCGACCGCGCCCTGCGCGACCAGCGTGCCGCCGCGCTTGCCGGCGCCCGGGCCGACGTCGATGATGTGATCGGCGCGGCGGATCGTGTCCTCGTCATGCTCGACGACGACGAGCGTATTGCCCTTGTCGCCGAGCTTGCGCAGCGCGTCCAGCAGGATCTGGTTGTCGCGCGGATGCAGGCCGATCGTCGGTTCGTCGAGCACGTAGCAGACCCCCTGCAGGTTGCTGCCGAGCTGCGCGGCGAGCCGGATGCGCTGCGCTTCGCCGCCCGACAGGCTCGGCGCCGCGCGATCGAGGCTCAGGTAACCGAGCCCGACTTCCTCGAGAAACGCGAGGCGGCTGCCGATCTCGCTGACGATGTCGCGCGCGATCTGCGCGTCGCGCCCCGTCAGTTCCAGCCCGTCGATCCAGCGCCGCGTGTCGGACACCGTCCATTGCGCGACCTCGACGATCGGATGCGCGTCGAACGTGACCGCGCGCGCGGACGGGTTCAGCCGCGTGCCATGGCAATCCGGGCACGGCTCGTTGCCGACGCCTTCCGGTTCCTGCTCGTCGGACGGCAGCGTCTGCTCGCGGCCACGATCATCGCCGGCGAGCACCGTGTCGTCATACGCGGCGCGCTGTTCGCGCGTGAGCGTGACGCCGGTGCCGACGCAGGTCGTGCACCAGCCGTGCTTGCTGTTGTACGAGAACATCCGCGGGTCCAGCTCCGGGTAGCTCGTGCCGCACACCGGGCACGCGCGCTTGACCGACAGCACCTTGACCGTGCCGACGCGTGCGGTCGAATGATCGTTCTGCATCGCATCGTGCAGCCCGTCGAGCGGCGCGAGCAGATGCATCACGCCCTTGCCGAGCTCGAGCGTCTCGTCGAGCACGCGCCGCAGTTCGGCCTCGTTGTCCGGCGACACGACGATATCGGCCACCGGCAGCTCGATCGTATGCTCGCGGAAGCGGTCGAGCTTCGGCCACGGATCGACCGGCACGAACTCGCCGTCGACGCGCAGATGGGTGCTGCCACGCGCCTTCGCCCACTTCGCGAGATCCGTATACACGCCCTTGCGGTTGACGACGAGCGGCGCGAGCAGCCCGACGTGCTCGCCGCGATGATCGCGCAGCAATTGCGCGGCGATCGATTCGACGGACTGCGACGTGACCGGCGTGCCGTCGTGGATGCAATGCTGCAGGCCAAGCTTCACATACAGCAGCCGCAGGAAGTGCCAGACCTCGGACGTGGTCGCGACCGTGCTCTTGCGCCCGCCGCGCGACAGCCGCTGCTCGATCGCGACGGTCGGCGGAATGCCGTACACCGCATCGACTTCGGGGCGGCCGGCCGGCTGCACGATCGAGCGTGCATACGCATTCAGCGATTCGAGATAGCGGCGCTGCCCTTCATGGAACAGGATGTCGAACGCGAGCGTCGACTTGCCGGAACCCGATACGCCGGTGATCACGTTGAACTTGCCGTGCGGGATGTCGACGTCGAGCGCCTTCAGGTTGTGTTCGCGCGCATTGACGATCCGCACGACGTCTTCGCCTTCGATCGCACGCCGCTCGCGCGCCGCGTTCAGCACGGCCTGCAGCGGCTTGCCTTCGTCGGCGAGCGCCAGCTCGGCATCCATTGCGCGGTCGTACTGCAGCAGCGCCACGCCGGTATGCGATTCGGCACAGGCCTTCACGTCGTCGGGCGTACCCGCGCACAGCACGAGGCCGCCGCCGTCGCCGCCTTCCGGGCCGAGATCGATCAGCCAGTCGGCCGCACGAATCACGTCGAGGTTGTGCTCGATCACGATCAGCGAATGGCCGGCCGCGAGCAGCTTGCCGAACGCCTGCATCAGCTTCGCGATGTCGTCGAAGTGCAGCCCGGTGGTCGGCTCGTCGAACATGAACAGCTTCGCCCGCGCGATGCGCGCTTCTTCCGTGACGACCCGGCGCCCGTTGACGGCCGCCGCCGATTCGGCGAGGAACCCAGCCAGCTTCAGCCGCTGCGCTTCGCCGCCCGACAGCGTCGGCACCGGCTGGCCGAGCTTCACGTATTCGAGGCCGACGTCGACGATCGGCTGCAGCACGCGCAGCACCTCGGCGTCGGTCGCGAAGAACGCGGCCGCTTCGCTGACGGTGAGGTCGAGCACGTCGGCGATGCTCAGCGCGCGGCCGTTGCGCTCGATGCGCACTTCGAGAATCTCGGCGCGGTAGCGGCTGCCGTCGCAATCCGGGCAGCGCAGGTAGACGTCGCTCAGGAACTGCATCTCGATGTGCTCGAAGCCCGAGCCGCCGCAGGTCGGGCACCGGCCGTCGCCCGAGTTGAAGCTGAACGTGCCGGCGCCATAGCCGCGTTGCAGCGCGAGCGGCGCCTTCGCGAACAGCTTGCGGATCTCGTCGAACGCGCCGACGTAGCTCGCCGGGTTCGACCGCGTGGTCTTGCCGATCGGCGACTGGTCGACGAACACGACGTCGCCGACCTGGTCGGCGCCCGTGAGGCCGCGGTACGCGCCCGGCGACTCGGTCGCCTTGCCGTGGTGCCGCGCCATCGCCGGATAGAGCACGTCCTGCAGCAGCGTGGACTTGCCGGAGCCCGACACGCCCGTCACGCAGACGAGCCGCTGCAGCGGGATCTCGACGGTCACGTCGCGCAGGTTGTGTTCGCTCGCGCCTTCGAGCACGATGCGCGGCGTGTTCGCGTCGACCACCCGGCGCGCCCAGTTCGACGCATGCGCGACATGCTTGCGGCCGCCGAGATACTCGCCCGTCAGCGTGCGCGCGGAGCGGATATCGGCAGGCGTACCGTCGTAGACGATCGTGCCGCCGCGCTCGCCCGGGCCGGGCCCCATGTCGATCAGCCGGTCGGCCGCGAGCATCACCGACGGATCGTGTTCGACGACGACCAGCGTGTTGCCCGCGTCGCGCAGCCGCTGCATCGCCTCGACGATCCGCGTGAGGTCGCGCGGATGCAGGCCGATACTCGGTTCGTCGAGCACGAACAGGGTTTTCGTGAGCGACGTGCCGAGCGCCGTCGTCAGGTTGATCCGCTGCACCTCGCCGCCCGACAGTGTGCGGCTCTGCCGGTCGAGCGTCAGGTAGCCGAGCCCCACGTCGCAAAGATATTTCAGGCGCGTGCGCACCTCGGCGAGCAGCAGCTTCAGCGCATCGTCGAGCAGCGCGCTCGGCAGCGTGATGTCATCGAAGAAGCGGCGGATGCGCTCGATCGGCAGCAGCATCAGGTCGTGCACGGTCAGGCCCGGCAGCGCTTCGAGCTGCGCGCGGCTCCAGTCGACGCCGCGCGGCATGAAACGGCCGGCCGGCGCGAGCACGCCGTCGGCGTTTTCCTTCGAGCCGAGCCGCCATTGCAGCGATTCCGTCTTCAGGCGCGCGCCGCCGCACACGTCGCACGGCGTGTAGCTGCGGTATTTCGACAGCAGCACGCGGATATGCATCTTGTACGCTTTCGACTCGAGATAGCCGAAGAAGCGTTTCACGCCGTACCACTGGCTCTGCCACTTGCCGTTCCAGTCCGGCGACCCGTTGACGACCCAGTCGCGCTCGGCGTCCGACAGTTCGGACCACGGCGTGTCGCGCGGAATGCCGGCTTTTGCCGCGTAGCGCATCAGGTCGTCCTGGCACTCCTTCCAGGCGGGGGTCTGCATCGGCTTGATCGCGCCGCCGCGCAGCGTCTTGCGCGCGTCGGGGATCACGAGGCCGAGATCGACGCCGATCACGCGGCCGAAGCCGCGGCAGGTTTCGCATGCGCCGTATGCCGAATTGAACGAGAACAGCGCCGCCTGCGGCTCCGCGTAGCGCAGGTCGCTGTCGGGATCGTGGAGCCCGGTGGAGAAGCGCCATACCTGCGGCTCGGCAACCGCGTGCTCGGCGTCGGCCGGCAGCACATAGACGTTCACGCGCCCGCCGCCGCGCTTCAGCGACGCCTCGATCGCCTCGACCACGCGCACCTTATCGGCGCCCTGCACGCGGAAGCGGTCGGCCACCACGTCGAGCACCTTGCGCGGCCCGGTGGGCGACGCAACCTCGCGCTGCGCCTGCACGCGCGTATAGCCGCTCGCCGACAGCCACTGCGCGATTTCCTCATCGGACACCGCTTCCGGCAGCTCGACCGGGAACGTGACGACGACGCGCGGATCGTCGGCTCGCGTGCGCGCGACGAGCTCCGCGTAGATCGTCTCGGGGGTGTCGTGCCGCACCTGCCGCGCGGTCTTGCGGTCGAACAGCTCGGCCGCGCGCGCATACAGCAGCTTCAGGTGATCGTTCAGCTCGGTCATCGTGCCGACGGTGGAGCGCGAACTGCGGACCGGGTTGGTCTGGTCGATCGCGATGGCCGGCGGCACGCCGTCGACACGCTCGACCTGCGGACGATCCATCCGGTCGAGGAACTGCCGCGCGTACGCGCTGAAGGTTTCGACGTAGCGCCGCTGGCCTTCCGCGTATAGCGTGTCGAACACGAGGCTGGACTTGCCGGAGCCCGACGGGCCGGTCACGACCGTCATCTCGCCGGTACGCAGGTCGAGATCGAGGTTCTTGAGGTTGTGCTGACGTGCTCCGCGAATGCGGATCAGATTGCTGGATGACAATTTGCCTGCCCGTCTGAATGAGTTAGCCAGAGTTCACGGTGCCGGAACGCTGCGGCGGATGCCCGCAGGCGCGGCGCACGGGCCGCAAGGTTGTACCCGTGCGACTCGATTTCGACGGACACTATACTGTATATTCATACAGTTTTCCATGACGACCCTGGCGCCGTCATGGGCAGGCGGCTGGCGAGGAAGCGAGACGCCTTTGCCGAACAGGCGGCCCGCGGCATGCCGGTGCGCAGCGGTCATGGGCGCGTCCCGCCAACCATTTCAATCCCCCCGTCTCCGGCTGACTGATGACTGGTGCAGCCCCCCTGCGTGCAGCGCTCGAAAAGTTAACTTGTAGAAGTTGTGACGTATTAGTAGCATTTTCTACATGAACACTTTATCGATCTGGTCACTCCTCGTTCTGACCCTTCCGACAGAAAACGCGACGGCCCGCATGCGGTTCTGGCGTGCGCTGAAGGCGAAGGGATGCGCGGTGCTGCGCGACGGCATCTACCTGCTGCCGTACACCGCAGAGCACGAGGCGACCCTGCGCGAGCTCGCGGACGCGATCGCCGACAGCGGCGGCACGGCCTACCTGCTGCGTGCGCCCAGTCTCGACACGTCACAGGAACAGGAATTCCGCGCGCTGTTCGACCGCGACGCCGACTACACGACCTTCACGCGAACCCTCATCGATGCGCGCAAGACCCTGGCCGGGCAGTCCCCCACGGAACTCACCCGCCTGCTGCGTCGCCTGCGCAAGGAGTTCGACGCCATCCGGGCGATCGACTATTTCCCGGGCGATTCGGCCACCCGCGCCGAAGTCGCGCTGCAGGATTTCGTCACGCGGGTCGACACCGTGCTGTCGCCGGGCGAGCCGCACGCCGCGGATCGCGCCATTCGTCCGCTGACGATTGGCGAGTACCAGGGTCGCACGTGGGCGACGCGGCAGCGGATGTGGGTCGATCGCGTCGCGAGCGCATGGTTGATCCAGCGATTCATCGACGCGCGCGCCCGCTTCATCTGGCTTGCGTCGCCGGCGGATTGCCCGGCCGACGCGCTCGGCTTCGATTTCGACGGTGCGACGTTCACGCACGTCGGCGAGCGCGTGACATTCGAGGTGCTACTCGCCAGTTTCGGGCTCGAAAACGACGCCGCGCTGATGCGGCTCGGCGGGATCGTGCATGCACTCGACGTAGGCGGCCCCGCCGCGCCTGAAGCGGTGGGCTTCGAGGCCGTGATGGCCGGCACGCGCCAGCGCACGGAGAACGACGATCAGTTGCTCGAGCAGATGGGCGCCGTGCTCGACGCCCTGTACGCGCACTTCACGACGAACGGCAAGAACCCAACCACGGCCAGATCATGACGACTACCATCGCCGCCACCGAACCGGCCTACTCACTGGGCGAACTGGTCGCCTACATGCTGCGTCTGGGCACATTCGGTTTCGGCGGGCCGGTCGCGCTCGCGGGCTACATGCGTCGCGACCTGGTCGAGCGTCGCGGCTGGATCACGGAGGCCGACTACAAGGAAGGCCTCACGCTGGCCCAGCTCGCACCGGGGCCGATGGCGGCCCAGTTGGCGATCTATCTCGGCTTCGTCCACTACCGCCTCCTCGGCGCGACGCTCGTCGGTTTCGCGTTCGTGCTGCCGTCGTTCCTGATGGTGGTCGCGCTCGGGTTCGCGTATGCGCATTTCGGCGGGCTGCCGTGGATGCAGGCCGTCTTCTACGGCGTCGGCGCCGCGGTGGTCGGCATCATCGCGATGAGCGCGTACAAGCTCACGACCAAGACCGTCGGCAACGACAAGCTCCTTTGGGCGATCTTCCTGACCTTGGCTGCGGTGACCTTCATCACGGAATCGGAAATCGCGTGGCTGTTCGTCGCTGCCGGCCTGATCGGCTGGCTGTGGCGTGCTCCACCGAAGTGGCTGCACAAGGGCGGCATGAATGCCGTTGCGGCTGCCAATCTTCCCGCGGCCAGCGGGATGCTGAGCGGCATCGATTTGCCGCAGCTCGTTCAGATCGGCGCCTTCGTCATGAAGGCGGGCGCGTTCGTGTTCGGCTCCGGGCTCGCGATCGTGCCGTTCCTCTATGGCGGTGTCGTCACCGAGCATCACTGGCTGAACGACAAGCAGTTCGTGGATGCCGTCGCGGTCGCGATGATCACGCCCGGCCCGGTCGTGATCACCGTCGGCTTCATCGGGTATCTGGTCGCGGGATTCCCGGGCGCACTCGTCGCTTCGCTCGGCACGTTCCTGCCTTGCTATCTGTTCACGGTCATCCCCGCGCCTTACGTGAAGAAATACGGGCACCGGCCGGGCGTCAAGGCGTTCGTGAACGGCATCACGGCGGCGGCCGTCGGCGCGATCACCGGCTCCGTTCTCGTCATCGCGAAGCGATCGATCGTCGATATCCCGACTGCACTGCTCGCCGTTGCAACCGTGCTTTTGCTGTGGCGCTTCAAGAAGCTCCAGGAACCGGTGATCGTGACCGCTGCCGCCGTCATCGGGCTCGTGGCGTTCCCGTTGCTTCATCATTGACTCGAGTCGACGTGCGGCGGAGGTGACGTACCGGACGAAAGCGCGGGCAAGCGATCGCCTCAGATACGGCTCGATTTCGGCTGACACGATACGGTATCTCCATGCAGCCACCGATGAAGGCGGTTCGCGCGACCGTGACGGTCAAGGAGATCCTCGCGAACCGGCGCCGGGTCGTGCTGGAAACCTGCTGCAAAGTGAACCGGCTCGTCGTGGTGGAAGGCACGGCGGTCGTCATGCTCACGAACGCCGAAGCCCGCCGGAAGGAAGCGGAAAACGCCCAGGATCACGAGGCTTGTCGGTCGCGCGGAGCGGGACGGCCGGCGTCGTCGGGCTCGCGATGGACGGTCACGCGAGCCGCTTCGTGCGTGATGATCCGCGTCCACGAATCCGGTCGCGATGCGTCACACGGAACCCGCTCAGCCCGCCGCCACCATCGCGCGGGCAACGCACGCGCGCGCCAGCACGTCGGTCGGGTCGACCAGCGTCGCCCGCCCACCGTTTCGCGCGACGTATTCACCCCCCGGCAGCAGGATCGGCAGCTCGGTACATCCGAGCACGATCACGTTCACGCCGTCGGCAATCAACGCGTCGACGGCAGCGTCGATATCTTCCTTGCACTGTCCGGCCGTGAAGCCGGCCTTGACACCCGCCTTTCCGTAGATCGCTTCCATCACGCGCGCCTGCAAGGCCGGGGCGGGCGCGACTTGCCGGAGTCCTTGCTGCGCCAGCGCCCTTTCATACACACCGCTTTCGATCGTGCCGGACGTCGCCAGTACACCGACGTCGCGTAGCGCCGGGTAGGTGTCGCGCAAGTAAGCGACCGTGACGGTCAGCATGTTGACGATCGGGACGTCGAGATACGGCTGAATTCGCTCGACGAATGCGTGCGCGGTATTGCACGGAATCGCGATGACGTCCGCATCGCCGTCCTCGAGCTTCTTGCAGGTCGCGTACAAGGCGATCGTCGGGTCCACGCCGGCACCCACCAGATTCTCGGTTCGATCGGGGATTTGCGGATTCTGTTCGACCAGCAGCTTGATATGGTCCTGATCGCGCGACGCCGGTGTGTTTCGAACGATCTTGTCCAGGAAATCGACTGTCGCGGCCGGACCCACGCCGCCGACCACGCCGATCTTGAACGTCGATGCACGGGAGCCGTGCGGCGCCGATACCGCGTACTGCGCGTAGGCGAGATTCGAATCGATCAACGGCACCGGCAACGGCCCGATTTCATCCGCGACCAGCGCAATCTCGGTCAGCCCCGGAACGATGACCTGCACGCCCCGATCGACCAGGTCCTCGCAGGCGCGGCGCAACAGTTCGACCGGCCGACCTCGAAGCGTGCCGCGCTTGATGCCGTCGGCACCGTAGACGGCTTCCGTCACGAGATCGATGCCCTCGTGCGTACGCGGATGGACGATGTCGAATGTCGGCGACGGGAAATACGCATCGAAGAGCCGCTTGTCCCGCACGTAATCGGACGCGAGCACGCCGATGCGCGTTGCGTCGGGATACTTGCGTTGCACGTGGCTGCGAACGGCTTCGACGATATCCACGATCGGCAGCTTCGTATTCGCCTTCAGCTCGTCGATGAACGTGTGGCTCAGGAAACACGGGAGCACGACCGTCGTCACGCCGCGCGCCTCGAACGCCCGGATCATGTCGAACACGTACAGCTTGCGTTCGATGGTCGCGGCACTGCCCGACCCCGCGCCATTGAACGGGTATTGCTCGAAAATCGCTTCGACATGCTCAGCGTCGGACGACGCAGGCGTCGCCTTCACCATCTTGAAGAACACGTCGGCACTCCCCAGCGGCCCGAGGCCGCCGACCACGCCGAATTTTCGGCGGACGTTCACGGTATCGGTCTCCCTCATGCATTCAGCTCCGGCTCGTCGAATACGGCGCCGTTCGACTTCACGGCTCGCCGGCCCTCCCACTTCGCGATCACGGCCGTCGCGACGCTGTTGCCGATCACGTTCGTCATCGTGCGCCCCATGTCGAGGATCTGGTCGATCGCGAGAACCATCGCGACGCCGGCCACCGGCAGATGGAACATCGGCGCGACCGCCGCGACCACGACCACCGAGCCGCGCGGCACGCTCGCCATGCCCTTGCTGCTCAACATCAGCACCAGCAGCATGAATACCTGCTCCGACAGCGGCATGTGCACGCCGAACGCCTGGGCGATGAAGATGGCGGCAAACGCCTGGTACATCATCGAACCGTCGAGGTTGAATGCGTAACCCAGCGGCAACGTGAAACCCACCACCTTCTTGTCGACGCCGAACCGCTCGAGCTGCTCGGTCAGGCGCGGATAGGCGGCCTCGCTGCTCGCGGTCGAGAAGGCGATCAGCGCCGGTTCGCGCACGGCCTTCAGCAGGCTCACGACGCGCCGCCCGAGAAACGCATAGCCGGCGCCGATCAGGATCGTCCAGAGGACGAGCAAGCCGAGATAGAACGCGCCGATCAGCTTTCCATACGTGTAGATCACGTCGAGCCCGCGCAACGTGACCGACGACGCGATCGCGCCGAATACGCCGAGCGGCGCCGCGCGCATCACGTAGTTCGTCAGGCGCAGCATCACCGGCACCATTCCGTTGATCGACTGGATCACGACGCCGACGCGCCTGTCGTGCTTCAGCGCACTCAGCGCAACGCCGAGAAAGACCGAGAACACCAGGATCTGCAGGATGTCGTTGCGCGCCATCGCGTCGAGCAGGCTGGTCGGGAACGCATGCGTGATCACGTCCCGGGCGTTCAGCGCGGCCGTATTCAAGCCGGTATTGACCTCGCCGGCGGTTGCCGTGAGATTCAGGCCTGCGCCCGGCTGCAGCGCATTGGCCATGACGAGGCCCAGGCTCAGCGAAATCAGCGACGCGCAGATGAACCACCCGATCGAGCGCAGGCCGATGCGCCCGACGTCCTCGCCGCTGTCCATGCCGGCCAGGCCCGACACGAGCGTCACGAACACCAGCGGCGCGATGATCATCTTGATCAGGCGCAGGAAGATGTCGGTGACGGTCGAGAAATAACCGGCAGTCGTCTTGAGCGCGCCCGGGTCCGCGATGTGGGTGTGGCAGAGATAGCCGGCGACGACCCCGAGAATCATGCCGACTGCGATGCTTAAGGTAAGGCGATTTTTCATGTCCATCCGTCCGTGGTGGCACCCGGCCGCCGGAAGGCGGGCCGCCGCTGCGATGCAGGCAGCGCGCTGCGGGTCACGCATCACATCTGCCGTTGGAACGAATGGTAGGGATCGTCGATAAAACCGTGATGCCGGTGCAACATGGCGGTATGCGAGCGCCGCATAAGGCGGGAAAACCCTGATTCAGCCGAGCCGCGAAGGCGCCGCGCGCAGGTGCTGCCAGAGCGTGTCCAGGAATTCACTCCGGTTGGACACGTCGCGATACGCGCGCAGTTCGACGTCGAGGTTCCACGCCGCCGGCCCGGCCGGCACGAGTTCGCCGGCCGCCAGTTCCGCCGCGATCGCGCTCCGGGGCAGCCACGCGACACCCTCGCCTTCCAGCACGAGTTTCTTCAGCACCTCGGCCATGTCGGATTCGTAGTGCAGTTGCAAGGCCGGCGCATCCGGTGCGCGACCGAGCAGCAGCGCGAGGCATCGCCCGAAGTAGCTGGTTTCCGTATAGGAAATCAGCGGCAGCGGATGCAGCTTCGTCCCGGGAAGACGAAAGGCCGGCGCCGATCGACGGTCGGGCCTGCATGCCGGCATCAGCGTATCGAGGCCCACGGTCAGATGTTCGTATTTCACCGGATCGAGATGGAGCGGCAGTTCCGGGTGGTGATACGCAAACATGAGCTCGCAGTTGCCGTTGACGAGCATCAGGATCGAATCGTGGACATTGGTCGGAATGACACGCGCCCGCACTTCACCGAAATGCGGCGCGAGCGCCTTGAGCCACGCCGGCAGGAAACTCAGCGCGATCGTGTGGCCCGCGGCGATCTGCAGGCTCTTGCCGGCGATCCGCTGCTCGGTGCGGATGATCGCGCGTGTGTCGAACAGGCGGCTGAGCACATCTTCGGCCGTCTCGCGAAACAGGCGGCCCGCCGGCGTCAGCACCGGTGGAAAGCTGCTACGGTCGATCAGTTCGGCCCCGATCCACTGTTCGAGCGACTGGATGCGGCGACTGAAGCCCGACTGCGTGACGTTGCGGAACTCCGCCGCCCGGGAAAAGCTTTGATATTGAGCGAGGGCGAGGAAATCCTCGATCCATTTGATTTCCATATCGGCCTTGGAGGATCGCGGTGGGATCGGCCTGCGTGTCACCAGAGTCAGGGTGACGCGCAGGCCGGCGGACGCTCACATTGTATGTGTTCGATTCGGCGCATCGCGTCGACGTTTGCCATGGCGCCCGTGGCCGATCTGGACGTCGCCGTTCTGCGGGCTCGCCGACGGCGACGATATCCGCGGGCGACAACCCCGGCGACGACGGCGTTCAGCTGCACGTCCGCCAGCCCATCCCTCCCTGGCTACGCCTTCTTCGTATAACCGTTGCACCAGCCTTTCGCACTGACCTGCTTGCCGCCGAAAATCGCGCACGCCCCCGTCGTGGCGCCGGCCTTGCCCTGGAAGAACTGACAATTCGCACAGGCCTCGCCTGCCTGGAATTTCGGGTACTTCGCATGATCGACCCGGCCGGCATCCGCCTTGTAGCCGAGCGCCTGGGCATTGGCATCGGTTTCCTGCACGACACCGGCACCGGCATCCGCCGCCGTCGCGCGGCGTCCAACGGCGAGCGCGGAGGCCAGCACGGTGGTGACTGCAATGAAACGTCGACGAGAAAATTTCATGGATCCTCCCTTCAGGTTCGCGTGAACGGATGTCCGGAATGCGCCATTTCCCGATGACGAAACGCCGCCCGCTCCGAAACAGCGCCCGTCGATCGCGCAGGCATCGCGCCCATCACGCCGACGCACGATCGACGCTGGAATCAGCGAAAGAACAGCTCCCGCATCCCGAACGTGTGATGCGCTTCGGCCGCCATCAGCACCATGAGCACCAGCAGGGTCAGCGGCGGGATCAGGATCGCGTACACGAGCGCCAGCCGCTCCCACATCATGTGCATGAAGATCGACACGATCAGCCCGGCCTTCGCGATCATCAGCACGACGATCAGCACCCAGCGCATCAGGCCCTGCACGTTGAAGTAGTCGACCAGGTACGACAACGTGCTCAGCACGAACAGCAGGCCCCAGATCTTCAGGTAGAGGCCGATCGGATGCTGCTGGCCGTGCGCGGCGTCGGATCGATCGGCGGGATCGGTGTGGTCCATGGCTGCCTCACCACAAATAGAACAGCGCGAAGATGAACACCCACACCAGGTCGACGAAGTGCCAGTACAGCCCGGCGATCTCGACGATCTGGAAGTTGCCGTGTTCGGTGAATCCCGGCTGCAGGATCTTGCGCGCGATCAGCAGCAGGTAGATCACGCCGCAGGTCACGTGAAAGCCGTGGAACCCGGTGATCGTGAAGAAGCACGCGCCGAACTGCGCCGCGCCCAGCGGATTGCCCCACGGGCGGATCCCTTCACGGAAGATCAGGTTGCTCCATTCGAACGCCTGCAGCGACACGAAGGTCGCGCCCAGCAGCGCGGTGGCCAGCAACAGCGCGGCAGCGGGCCGTGCGTTGCGCCGGTAGCCGAAGTTGACGGCCATCGCCATCGTGCCGCTGCTGCTGATCAGCGTGAACGTCATGATCGCGATCAGCAGCAGCGGCACTTCCACGCCGCCCACGCTGAGCCCGAACACCTTCGCGGTATCGGGCCACGGCGCGGTGGTCGACATGCGCACCGTCATGTAGCCGATCAGGAAGCTGCTGAAGACGAAGGTGTCCGACAGCAGGAAGATCCACATCATCGCCTTGCCCCACGGCACCCTGAAGGCTTCGCGGTCGGACGACCAGTCGGTGACGATGCCGCGCCAGCCGTCGGGCCGCACGTCGGCGGTCGGCACCGCAGACGATTCGGCAGGGGATTCGGTGTGGATCGTGGGCGCTTTCATGGCGCTGCTCCGTATAGCGGCCCACAGATGGCGGCGACGATCCCGGGAGTCAGCCACTGCATCGCCGCCAGCAGCACGAGCCACACCGCGAGCAGGAAATGCCAGTAGCGCGCGCACAGCGCGATGGCCCGTTGGGCCCGGAACGGGTCCGCGCGCCGGAGCGTCGCGATCGTCACGCCCCACGCCACCAGCCCGCCCAGCACATGCAATCCGTGCAGGCCGGTGAGCAGGTAGAGGAAGCTGTTGGACGGATTGACGGTGACCGTCTCCCCGGCTGCCGACAGCATGTGCCACGCAACCAGTTGTCCGATCACGAACACGGCCGCCAGTACGCCGCCGGCTAACAGCCACACCGTACGGGACGGGCCGATCCGGCGGGCGCGCTGCATCGCGAGGCTGGCCAGCGCCAGCGCGCCGGTGTTCCACCATAGCAGCGCCGGATGCGGGATCGGCTGCCAGTCGGGTTCGCGCATGCGCATCGCATAGGCGAACAGCAGCAGCGAGAACAGCGTCGTCGCCACCGCCATGAACACGGTCAGGCCGGTGCCGCCCGCATTCGGCAAGCCGGGTGGCGCATCGGGAACGAAGGGGCGCGGCAGCGTGGTCATTCGTGTGCCTCGCCCGGGTGCAGCGTCGGATGGGCCGCTTTGGATTCAGGCGCCGTCGCCGGCGGCTGATTCTGCGGCACGAAGTCTTCCTCCTGCCCCGGCGGACTGTATTCGTATGCCCAGCGGTAGACGACGGGAAGCGTCGGCCCCCAGTTGCCGTGTACGGGCGGCGTTTGCGGCGTCTGCCATTCGAGCGTGGTGGCCCGCCACGGGTTGCCGTCCGCACGCCGCCCGTGGCGAAGGCTCCACGCGAGGTTGAACAGGAACAGCAGCTGTGCCGCCGCGACGATCAACGCGACGATCGTGATGAACGTGTTGAGCGTCTGCGCCGAATGCGGAATGAAGCTGTAGCCCTGATACGCGTAATACCGCCGCGGCATGCCGAGGATGCCGAGATAGTGCATCGGGAAGTAGATCGCGTAGGTGCCGACGAAGGTGATCCAGAAGTGCGCACGCCCGAGCGTGTCGTCGAGCAGGCGGCCCGTCACCTTCGGGTACCAGTGATACAGGCCGCCGAACACCACGAGGATCGGCGACACGGCCATCACCATATGGAAGTGCGCGACCACGAAATACGTGTTCGACAGCGGGATGTCCACGCTCACGTTGCCGAGGTACAGCCCGGTGAGCCCGCCCAGCACGAAGGTGCTGATGAAGCCGATCGCGAACAGCATCGGCACGGTCAGGTGGATATCGCCGCGCCACAGCGTCAACACCCAGTTGTAGACCTTGAGGGCGGTCGGGACGGCGATGATGAGCGTCGTGGTGGCGAAGAAGAAGCCGAAGTACGGGTTCATGCCGGCGATGAACATGTGGTGCGCCCAGACCACGAAGCTCAGCGCGCCGATGATGACGATCGCCCACACCATCATCCGGTAGCCGAAGATGCTCTTGCGCGCATGCGTGCTGATGAGATCCGACGCGATGCCGAAGGCCGGCAGCGCGACGATGTAGACCTCCGGGTGCCCGAAGAACCAGAACAGGTGCTGGAACAGCAGCGGGCTGCCGCCCGCATGCTTGAGCGTCTGCCCCATCGACACCACGGCCGGGACGAAGAAACTGGTGCCGAGCGTGCGGTCGAACAGCATCATCACCGCCGACACGAACAGCGCCGGAAACGCCAGCAGCGCCATGACGGTCGCGATGAAGATGCCCCACACGGTGAGCGGCATGCGCATCAGCGTCATGCCGCGCGTGCGTGCCTGCAGCGTGGTGGTCACGTAGTTCAGGCCGCCCATCGTGGCCGCGACGATGAAGATCGCCAGCGACACGAGCATCAGCACGATGCCCCATTCCACGCCCGGCGTGCCCGGCAGGATCGCCTGCGGCGGATACAGCGTCCAGCCCGCGCCGGTCGGCCCGCCCGGCACGAAGAAGCTCGCCACCAGCACCAGCACCGCCAGCAGGTAGACCCAGTAGCTCAGCATGTTGAGAAACGGGAATACCATGTCGCGCGCGCCCAGCATCAGCGGGATCAGGTAGTTGCCGAAGCCGCCCAGGAACAGCGCCGTCAGCAGGTAGATCACCATGATCATCCCGTGCATCGTGACGAACTGGTAGTAGTGGTTCGCGTCGATGAACGCGAACTTGCCCGGAAAGCCGAGCTGCAGCCGCATCAGGTCCGACAGGACGAGGCCGACCAGGCCGATCGCGATGGCCGTCAGCGCGTACTGCACGGCGATGACCTTGTGGTCCTGGCTCCACACATAGCGGGTCCAGAAGCTGTGCGGACCGTGGTCGGTGTGCGCGTAGGTCATGGCGTCTGCTCCGTCTGCTTCGTCCGTTCCGCTAGGGCTGGGCCGCGGTGCCGGCGGGCGTCCCGCCTTGCGCCTCGATATAGGCCACCAGCGCGCTCAGTTCCTGCTCGCTCAGGTCGAAGTGCGGCATGATCGGCGAGAAGCCCTTCACGACGCGGGCCGTCGGATTGCGGATGAACGCGCGCAGATAGGCTTCGTCCACCTTCGCGGTGCTGCCGTCGGCCATCGTTTCGGTCTTGCCGTACAGGCCCTTCCAGGTCGGGCCCACGAGCGGGCTGCCGTCCACGGTATGGCAGGCGACGCAGCCCTTGGCCGCCGCGAGCGTCTTGCCCAGGTTGGCCAGCGCCTGCGCGCTGCCGCCCGCGGCGGCGGGGGCAGCCTGCACGTGGGCCATCTGCTGCTGCGCGAACGTGGTCTGCTGCGCCAGCCAGCGCGAGAACGCGGCTTCGTCTTCCACCACCACCATGCCGCGCATGCCGGAATGCCCGATCCCGCAGAGCTGCGCGCACAGGATGTCGTAGCGCCCTGCCTGGGTCGGCGTGAACCAGAAGGTGGTCACCATGCCCGGCACCATGTTCATCCGCGCGCGGAACGGCGGGACGTAGAAGTCGTGCAGCACGTCGCGCGACCGGGTCAGGACCTGGACCGGCCGGTTGAGCGGCAGGTGCACCTCGGGACCGTCGATCAGGTAGTTGTCGCGGCCGTTCGGGTCGGCGGGGTTCAGGCCGAACGGGTTGTCGTTGCTGATGTAGCGCACGTCGGTCGTCCCCAGCTTGCCGCCGGGCCCGGCGAAGCGAAAGCGCCATTGCCATTGCTGGCCGAGCACTTCCATCTGCAACGCGTTGCGCGGCGGCCGGATGTAGTCCGCGTAGACGAACAGGCCCGGCGCCAGCAACGCCGCGACGCCGACGATGGTCAGGCCGATCAGCCACCATTCCAGTTTCCGGTTGTGCGGTTCGTAGGCCGCGCGGTGCCCGCTGCGGTGGCGATAGCGCACCAGGGCGACCACGATGAACAGGTTGATGGCGATGAAGAATGCGCCGGTGATGACGAGCGTGATCGTCAGCATGTCGTCCATGCGCACCCAGTTCGACGCAATCGGCGTGATCCACCACGGACTGGCAAAGTGAAACCCCACCGCCAACACGATGATCAGGACCAGGGCAATCGCAAGGGCCATGGGCCGCCTCGCTGCATCTCACTCGCCGGCGCCGCCGACACCCGGTTCCGTGTTTCCCGTGGGCGCCGCGTGGTCAAGCGCGGCGCGGCGGGAAGCGCGATGGGTCAGTCGTCCACGTTCTGCTTGCGCAATCGCTCCAGCCTGCCGTAGGTGATGGCCGCCACCACGCCGAACAACAGGTTGGCCAGCAACGGCCCGGAACCGCGCTCGGAGACGAACCACGGGAACACGGCCGTCATCACGTAGAAGTTCCACCCATACGCGACGATCCCGAACGCCAGCCCGATGACGGCTTCCATCCCCACGCTCGAATCGAAGCGGAAAGGCGCCATGATCGCGGCGAGCATCATCCCCATGATCGCGCCGAGCACGTAGTGCAGCAGCAGCGCCATCGCCACGATTTCGAGGTTGAATTGCGTCATCTGGCCGAGCGCGCTACGGCCCATCACCATCGCCGCGATCTTGTGGGTCGGTTGCCACGGGCTCGAGCCGAGCACCAGCGTCGACCAGACGAATTCCAGCGCGATCACCAGCGCGCCGCCCGCGAGGCCGGCCACGGCAGCGGCGACCCAGTCGGGCGTACGACGCGCCCAATGGTGCGATTGAATGTGCAGTTCCATACGGCCTCCTTGCCGACGGTTCGACGTTGGCACTTCGATTCCCCCAGGCATCACGCGCGTCGGCCCCGCGTCTCTTGCGCGCTTCGGCATGGCGGACATGAGTTGCCTGCGCAACGAGCGCACGCCCCGCTCCCCGCGCGGCCCGCGGCCGCGGCTGTGCGCTCGGCGAAACGCGTCAATCGACGCGGTTGTCGGGCAGGCCGCTTGGCTGTCGCGTGTCAGGGGAAGATCGGTGACGTAGGTTCGGCGCCCTCCAGGTCTGCCTTCGGAAAATGCTGGGCGACCATTTCTTCGATTTCCTGCTCTCGCAATGCCGGCACGTCGGCCATGATCAGGATCTGGCCTGCCTGGATGGCCTCGCGAAATCGCTGGAGTCGCGCGTTCGGCTCGGCGATGCCGATCATCGCGGCGGTCCACGCCCCGAAACCCGCGCCGGCCAGCGTCAGGCCGACGACGGCGCCGCCCGCGATCACGAGCTCCGCCGGCGGAAAGACGAGCGCGACGAGGCCGATCAGCGCACCGGCCGCGCCGCCGAGCGCGACGCCGCGCTCGAGTGCATGCACGACGTCGCTGCTTTGCAGCAACGATGCTTCGGGTAACTGATCGAGTGTGACGCTGTGGTCGGCGAGAACGTGGATATGGCGCCAGACGATGCGTGCGCGCAATAGATCGTCGACGATGGCCTTCGCCATCTGGGTATCGGGTACGAGGAAATAAAGGCGTCTCATGTTGGCACCCCTTTTCTTGCCATCAACGCGTCCAAGGGACTGTTTTCTATTCTATGTCAGCCTCGGCGACACGCCAGGGACATGCAAGCCGCGGACGGGGTCGCATGTGAGCGTTCGGCCAGGCGTGGCCGGTGGGGTGGATGCGCGGTGGTCGTTGTCGATCACGGACGAACGATGCGGGGGCCGGCACATTCGCCCGCGATGGGCGCTATCCGCGCTTTCGCAACGGCGCCAGCAAGTCCCGCAGGCCGTTGTGGTCGATCTCGTGCATCAGCGCGAGCTGCCGGCCGATTTCGCCGCGCGGAAACCCTTCGCGCGCCAGCCAGTTGAGGTAAGGCCCGGGCAGGTCGGCAATCAGCCGGCCCTTGTATTTCCCGAAGGGCATGGTGACGGTGACGAGTTGTTCGAGGTCTGGATTTTGCATGCGGGTATTGTGCCCGGCTTTTCGGTCCAGTCGCAGATCTCGCGAAAAGGACTCGGCGAACCGCCTGCGCCCCTTTTCTCGCCTGCTAGACTGGAATTCCCCCTGCACACGATGGAGGGAATCATGTTGTCCGTCTACGTCGTGAAGACCGGCGAGCAGTTCCTCTGCACCGCCGAGGATGGCGATATCGGCATGGCACCGGCGGTTGAGGATGCCACGTCGTTTGGTTCGTATGAAGAAGCGGAAAAGGCGGCGCACGTGCATGCCGACCCCGGATACGAAATCGTGGCCGTCTGCGTGATCAGGCACTGACAGGGCGCCCGCTGCCGGGCGCCCGGCGACGCGATGCGGCTCGCCATTCCGTTGGCGCGATGGGCTGTGCCCGGAATGACCTGGCGACGGATCGATTGTGTGTCGGGGCTCTCACGCCGGGATCGCCGCACGCGTCGGCAACTCCGCCGTGTACGGTCCGACGCTATGCGCCTTCCCTGAAATACCCGGCATCCGGCGCGCGCGCCTCGTATGCGGCGCTGCGGGAATTCGCGCGTCGCTGCTCCGCGTTATCGTCTGGGCCCTTTCATGCCCTCCGACTCCATGGCCGCATGCCATTCCTCATTCGCCTCGATCGGATCCATCGCTTCGTCGACCGAGGCCGTCGCGCGCTCGGCGGCCGCTCTCGCTTCGTCTGCCGGTGAGGCAAAATCACCGTCGCCTTCGCGATCGTCATCGCCATCACCGTCGCCCGGGGGATGCAGCATGTCCTTGAGCATCGCGCTCAGCTCCGACGTGTCCCATGGCAGCCCACGCCGAGTTCGATCCTTGATGTAGTGCCGCACTTCCGCGTCCTGCTCCACGGTCAGCGGCAGTCCGCGAAAGGTGCTTTGGGGGCCAGCGTCGATCATCGCATTCTCCTGCTTCCAGGGCATTGTCAGTGTACTCGCCATTGGGAACGCGGGAGCCATAATCGCTGCGCGCTTGCGGCAGATCAGACGTGCGGGCTCGACAGGCTGCCCGATTGGCAATGCGTCACGTGGTCATCGAAGATTGGAACGCCGGCATGGGCCGTGTTCGCGCTCGCGTCACCTGCCAACGGCGAACCCGCGGTACAGGGTGCTTTCCCCGATAACCCTCAGTCATCCTGCGCAAGCCGAAACAAGACGTCAGCGAGCGCGCGAATCTTGGACTGTGCGGCTCGTTGGGATGGATAGACGACGTAGTACGACAAGCCGTTTTGCGCCACGTCGGCAAAAGGTGTCGTCAGTGTCCCCGCCTGCAGGCGGTCCCTCGCCATCCGGGGATCGCCGATTGCCACGCCATGCCCTTCCGCCGCAGCGGAGAGCGTCAATTCGAGGGTATCGAAAACGAGTCCGCGGCTCGCGTCGATTTGCCGTGCCCCAACGCTTTCCAGCCAGCATCGCCACTCCTCGTGGCCGTGTCCGGGATGGAGCAATGTGACATGAGCAAGGTCGGCGGCCGAGCCAAGCGATGCGGCCATTGCGCGTGTACACATCGGTGTGAGTTGCTCGTCAAACAACGGAACCGCGTCCATACCCGGCCACTGCCCGGTTCCACGCACAACGATGGCGTCGACGTCAGGGGTCGTGAAATCCGGCGTGTCGTCCGCCGAAGTGGAGATGCGAAATTCTGTTCCAGGCAACGCGTGATTGATGTCTGCCAGCCGTGGGAGCAACCAGCGAAGCGCGAACGTGGAGGGCAACCGCAGCGTGACGACGGGCGCTGTCCTGGCGTGAACGTCCGCATGCTGAACCAGTTGCGTGAGTACGCCGACGGCCACGGTCAACAGTTCGCTTCCTTCCGCCGTCAGCGTCAACCCTGACGCATGGCGCACGAAAAGTGCACACCGGTAGTGCGATTCCAGTTGCTGGACCTGACGGCTCACCGCGCCCTGCGTTCGACACAGATGGTCGGCGGCTTTGCTGATGCTCCCGAGTCGTGCCGCGGCGACGAATGACTGGAACGCCGTCAGCGGCGGCAGCGGCCGCGTCAGGTCGCCCAATGGATATGCATGCGTTGCATACCCGGGTTGCGGATTTTTCGATTGTTCGGTCATCGGTGCATCGCTATCTTGCCTGTACCGGATGCGCGTCTGTTCGAATGCGCGGCGTCGTCAACGAATGATCGGAGAAAAAAGATGGTCTCATCGTCGGAAGCACTATACACCCGGCAGGTTCGCAACTATCTCGCGGAGCTGGAGCGTGGCGACGTCGCGGCGATCTGTGCGTTGTTCACGCCGGACGCCCAGGTCTTCTCGCCGTTTCTCGGCTGGATGAACGCCGCGCCCTTCTTCGCGAAGGTCAATGCCGCGTCCGGAGCGAGCAAAATAACGCCCATCGACATCTGCGTCAGCACGACGGGGGCTCGACGTGCGACCGGCTACTTCGTCTATGACTGGGCGCTGAAAGATGGGTCCGCGGTGCGTTTCGAGTGCGTCGATGTTTTCGAATTCGACGACGATGGGCGCATCGAGCGGATGATCATCGTCTACGACACCCATCCGATTCGCAGTACGGTAGGCGACAAATACGCGTAATCGAAGCGCGGCACTTCCTGCGCGGCAACGACAAGCCGCTGACCCGGAGGCTCCAGTCCTGCTTCCCGTCACGAACGTATGGAATGCGAATCGACGACCGGCAAGCTACGCGTTCTCGTCGCGGTGCTGGCTGTCGAAACTCCGCCTCGCTTCCCGGAAGCGGTCCGCATTCTCGACGATCCAGGTCCACAGCGGGACCATGCGAACGAGCAGATCCATGCCCGTATCGGATAACTCGTATTCGACTCTAGGGGGCACTTCCTCGAAATCGTGACGGAGCACCAGGCCGTCACGTTCGAGTTGTCGCAGCGTGCGCGTCAACATCCGCTGAGTCACCCCGTGCATGCGCCTGCCGATTTCGGCGTGGCGCAGCCTGCCATACACGCCGAGCGTGTGGACGACACCGAGCGACCAACGACTTCCGGCGTGGGCGAGCACCTCCCGCCGCAGCCCGTCATCATCGTCTCGCAGGCCGTCGCATACGGTCTGCGAATATTGGAGAAGTTCGTCTCGATCCAACTCTCTGGCTCCCAGTATCACGCGTGTACCTTCTTTCATCCACGTCCATGCGCCGCTAGACTGCGTGCACCGCATTCCTCAGCAGGCTAAACGATGAACCAGACAGATCCTAACGCAACGTCTCAAAACATTCTCGTGCTCGGTGCAGGCGAACTCGGCCTCCCGGTACTACGCCATCTGGCGCGTCGAGCGAAGGACATCGCAGGCACGAAGATCAGCGTGCTGCTGCGCGCGAGCGCCGTCGAATCCAGCGTACCGGCCAAGCGGCACGATATCGCGGAGATTCGGGATCTCGGGATCGAGATCGTCGTAGGCGATTTCGTGAAGCACTCCATCGACGAGCTCGCGGCCCTGTTCGCACGATATGACACGGTAATCGGTTGCGCGGGCATTACTGCCGGAATCGACACGCCGATGAAGTTGGCGCGGGCTGCGTTGCAGGCGCGCATCCCGCGGTACTTCCCGTGGCAGTTCGGGGTCGATTTCGACGTGATCGGCCGCGGCAGTCCGCAGGACATCTTCGACGCCCAGCTGGACGTGCGCGAATTGCTGCGCAGTCAGCACGAGACCGAGTGGGTCATCATCTCGACCGGCATGTTCATGAGCTACCTGTTCGAGCCGGAATTCGGTGTCGTCGACCTGCAAAACGACGCCGTCCACGCGCTGGGCAGCCTCGACACCGCCGTGACGCTGACGACGCCCGACGATATCGGTGCGCTGACCGCCGCGATCGTGTTCGCGCAGCCCCGTATCCGGAACGAAATCGTGTATCTGGCCGGCGACACCGTGACTTACGCGGAGGTTGCCGACAAGTTGCAAGCGGGCCTCGGCCGACCGTTCAGCCGTGCGGTGTGGAGCGAGCAGTATTTGCTGGATGAGCTGGCGCGCGACCCGAACAACATGATGCGCAAGTATCGTGCGGCTTTTGCTCAGGGCCGAGGTGTCGCATGGGACAAGCATGGGACGTTCAACCAGCGCCACGCCATTCCGGTCACCGACGTGGCATCGTGGATCGATGCGAACCTTGCTGCGGGACGCGGCAAGTCATCGTAAGTCCGGCCATCCAGGCAAACCGGATCGAGGATCGTTCCACCGAGCGCAAAGCCCGCCCCGGCCGATAGGTGCTGGCTTTGGGCTCCGTACGACTGACGAGCCGAATTCTGCTCGGCGAAGTCGGTGGGTGAAAGCAATGCGGCGGTTGATGGAAGTTGCTTGTCGGCGGGCATTGGCGGCGCTCGGAATCGGATGACGGGTTAGGGTCGTTTTCTACCCTTCGTACTTGTCGACCCTTGCTGCGATCGAACCCGTTTCAGCCACGCGACAATTGCAGCCTCGCACCCCGGTCGCAGTCGCTCTGATCCGATTTGCACGGAGCCCCGCGCCGCGCCGTGTTGGCAGACGCCGATGAACCCACGACATCGGCGCCCGCCAACCGGCCCGCGGGCCATCGTGCCGCGTCGTCGTCCAGGCGATGGCGGCACCGCCCCCCCCGTCGCGACGCATTGCTTGACTCGACCGCCTGCGCCCCCGGACGGCATCGCTGCCGCAAGCGCGCCGTCGGTTCTCGACGGCCACGCCTGCGTCAAGCCGATGGCGACGCCCTACTTCTGCAACGAGATTTCCACCCGGCGATTGCGCGCCCGCCCTTCGGTGGTCTCGTTCGACGCCGCCGGGTTGGTTTCTCCATGCCCCGTCGCCGCGACCGAATCCGCCTTCAGCCCGTGTTCGCGCAGATACCCGGCGACCGCATCGGCGCGACGCTTCGACAGTGCCTGGTTGTGGGCATCCGAGCCGGTCGCGTCGGTATAACCGTCCACTTCCACACGAGAGAAATGCCGGTCGCCCTGCTGGCTCAGCAGACTGTCGAGCGCGGCGGTGGCGGCGGACGTCAGCACGGCGGAGTCGGTCGCGAAGTACGCATCGCCGGTCAGGCTCACCTTCTCGACCGCGGCGGGCGCCGGCGCGGCCGCCGCGGCCACCGGCGCGGGTGCCGCACCGCACTGGAACACGATCGAGTGCGGATCGGCGCCGTCGCGGTACGGCGTCGTGGAATCGACCTTGCGCACGGCCTCGTTGCCGCACATGCGCGTCGCGACCTTCATGCAGGTATTGGCGCTCGACAGGATGCCGTGACAGTCGACACGGAACGTCCGGATGCCGTCGCGCGGCTGAAGTTCGTATGCGTTGTACGTCGGCCCCGATGCGCTCGAACAGGCCGCGAGGGAAACGACGGACGCCAGCAGTGCAAGATGAATGTTTTTCACTTGAGGACTCCGAAAATGCGAGGGGCGCAACGCGGGCGGTGCAATGGCGCAGCCGCCTCCGCGTGCGTGTGCGTTCGACGCGGTCCGCCCCGGCACTGCATGCCGGCGCGAACCGCTGCGCGCGATTACTTCCACTGATACAGCATGCCCGCGCCGACGACGCGCTGGCTGCCGGCGAAACCGCCGTTCAGCGTCGCCTTCAGGTTTTCCGTGACACGCGCCTGCACGCCGACCGCCATCGCCTTCTGCCCCTGGAACGTCGCCGTACCGACCCCCATCGCGAAGTTCGAGTCGCGGTCCATGTGCGGGATCGACGCCATCGCGGCGGTGGCCGCGATCCCCTCGCGTGCCATCGAATCGGTCTGCTGGATCTGCTGCTGCATCTGCGTGAGCTGGTTGTTGACGGTGTTCAGCGACTGCGTGAACTGGTTCGACACCGCGTTCAGCTGGTTCACGTTCACCGCATCCGTGCCCTGCGTACCGGCCGCGACGTTGACCACCTGGCGCGCCGATTCCGCCGAGCCGACCGCGACGACGTTCGAACGCCCGCCGTCGTTGCTGCCCGTGCCGATCGCGGCCGAATTGCTGCCCGACGCCGTCGAGCCCACGCCGAAGGCGGTGGAGCCGTTGCCCGATGCGAGCGCATTGTTGCCGACCGCCGTGCTGTTCGAGCCCGATGCCACCGCACCCGACCCACCCGCCGACGAATTCGGGCCGGTCGAGCCCGGCGGCACGTTCGCGCCGTTCGGGTTCGTCGTGTACTGGCCGCCGAGGTTGGTCGTGCGCTGGTCGATCAGCGTCGTCAGCTGGTTCGCGACCGAGTCGAGCTGCGACACGTTCACCGCATCCGTGCCGTTCTTGCCGGCCGCGAGGCCCGTGATCTGCCGGTTGCCGATGTTCACTTCGCCGGCCGACGATTGCGGGCTGCTCAGGCCGTACGCGACGTAGTTCGTCAGCGCGCCGACCGTCGTCAGCGAACCCGCGCCCAATGCCACGCTGTTCGCGTACGTCGCGGACGCACCGGCGCCCAGCGCGAGCGCATCGGTCGCGTTGCCGAGCGCGCCGGAACCCAGCGCGACGCTGCCCACGCTGACCGCCTTCGCATTCGCGCCTTGGGCGACCGACTGCGCGCCCAGCGCCGTCGCGCCGCTGCCGAGCGCGAGCGCGTCGGCCTGCGCGGCACTCGCCGCCTGCCCGATCGCGACGCCGCCAGGCGCGGTCTGGTCGACGATCGCGCCGTTGCCGATGCCCACGCCGTTATCGCCGTTGACGACCGTCGTCGGCCCCACCGCGACCGATTCCGCGCCGACGGCGAGCGAGTCGGCCGCCGTCGAATTCGCGTGGAAATACTTCTGGCCCGTGACCGCGAACGACTGCAACGCGCCGGCCAGCTGCCGCACGGTCACCGCATCCTGCTGCCCGGTGCCGTCCGCGACGTTGGTGATCTGGCGATACGTCTTGCCGGTCGCGTCGCCGACCGATACCGCGCCGAGCAGCGTCTGGTCCGTCGTGTTGAACGGGATCGATGCGGTGCCGTTGCGGAGGATGCCCGATGCCGGCGTCGTCGCGCGGTCGGATACCGATCCCGCACCGAGCGCGATGCTGCCGTCCACCTTCGAGATCGCATTCGGGCCGATCGCGACGCTGTCGAGCCCGATCGCCTGGCTGTCCGGCGCGGTCGAGTTCGCGTGGAAATACTTGATGCCGTGCGCGTTGATGTTGTCGATCGCCGAGCCGACGTTGTTGTTGATCGTCGTCGAACCGTCGCTGTTGTACGTCACGTACGACGGAGCCGAAATCGTGCCGGTCGTCGGATCGTAGGTGGCCCCGCCGCCGATCGCGCCCGCCGTGCTGTTGCCGAGGTTGGTGTTGTTGCTGGCGATCGAGCTGAGGCCGGTGGACAGCGAGCCGAGGCCCGTCGACGTCGCGGTGGACAGCGACGTCAGGTTGCTGTTGGTGCTCGACAGCCCGGTGGACAGCGAGCCGACGGTCGTCGAGGTCGACGTCGACAGCGACGCGATCGAGCTCGTCGTCGAACTGAGCCCGGTCGACAGCGAACCGATGCTCGTCGAGGTCGCGGTCGACAGCGACGTGACGGTGCTGTTCGTCGAGCTCAGGCCGGTGGACAGCGAACCGACCACCGTCGAGGTGGACGTCGACAGCGACGTCACCGCGCTGTTCGTCGAACTCAGGCCGGTGGACAACGAGCTGATGCCCGTCGACGTGGACGTCGACAACGACGTCACCGTGCTGTTCGTCGAACTCAAGCCGGTGGACAGCGAGCTGATGCCCGTTGACGTGGACGTGGACAGCGACGTCACCGCGCTATTGGTCGAACTCAATCCCGTCGACAGCGAACTGATGCCGGTCGAGGTCGACGTGGACAGCGACGTGACGGAGCTGTTCGTCGAACTCAAGCCGGTGGACAGCGAGCTGATACCCGTTGATGTCGACGTCGACAGCGACGTCAACGAGCTATTGGTCGAACTCAGGCCGGTCGAGGTCGACGTGGACAGTGACGTGATCGCACTATTGGCCGACGACAGGCCGGTCGACGTGGACGTCGACAATGACGTCACGGCGCTGTTGGTCGAACTCAGGCCCGTCGACAGCGAACTGATGCCCGTCGAGGTCGACGTCGACAACGACGTGATCGCGCTGTTGGCCGACGACAAACCGGTCGACGTGGATGTTGACAGCGACGTCACCGAGCTATTGGTCGAACTCAACCCGGTCGACAGTGAGCTGATGCCCGTCGACGTCGAAGTCGACAACGACGTGATCGCGCTATTGGCCGACGACAACCCGGTCGACGTGGACGTTGACAACGACGTCACCGAGCTGTTGGTCGAACTCAATCCCGTCGACAGCGAGCTGATGCCCGTCGACGTCGAGGTCGACAACGACGTCACCGCGCTATTGGTCGAACTCAATCCCGTCGACAGCGACGTGATCGAGCTGTTGGCCGACGACAACCCGGTCGACAGCGACGACACCCCCGTCGACAACGAACCGACACTCGACGCCGTCGACGTCGACAGCGAATTCACCGCCTGATTCGTCGCATCGAGCTGCGACCCGTTGATCGCATCCGTGCTCGCCGAACTGATGCGCCCGGCCGCGACATTGGTGATCTGGCGCTCGGTACCCGCAGCACCGACACTGACGACGCTGGTCGGATTCGTGCCCTTGAACGTATACGTCACGCCGCCGATCGTCGCGCTTGCGGTCGGGTTCGGCGCGGCCGTCGTCGAACCCGAGCCGAGCGCGACGTCGCCTGCATTGTTCGCCACGGCCGACGCGCCGAACGCCAGCGCACCGGCCGCCGCCGCCGTCGACGTGTTGCCGAGCGCGAGCGAACCGGTGCCCTGCGCGATGTTCGAATTGCCGATCGCGACCGCGCCGTCGCCGTTCGCCGTGTTGTTCGACCCGGCCGTGACCGCGCCGGTGCCGATCGCGGTGCTCGGGTCCCCGATCGCCACCGCACCGTTGCCGCTGACCGTCTGCCCCAGGCCCAGCGCGACCGCGCCGATCCCGCCCAGCACCTTCGAGTTGTTGCCGCCGGCAATCGAGCCCGCCCCCGCCGCCGCCGCAACCGAGTTCGAATCGCCGATCGCCACGGTCGACCCCGCCGCCGCGACGCTGTTGATGCCGACGGCCGTTGCATTCGTGGCCGACGCCGTCGCACCGGCCCCCAGCGCGCTCGCCGACACACCGGTCGCCAGCGCGGTATTTCCGAGCGCGGTCGCGAACTGCTGCGTCGCGCTCGACTGGACGCCCATCGAAATCGAACTGATACCCGTCGCCTTCGCGCTCGTGCCGAGCGCCATCGAGGTATCGGCGCCAGCCGTCGCATTCGAGCCCAGCGCGATCGAGCTGGTGCCGAGCGATTGCGTGCCCGAGCCCGGTGAGCCGGCGACCCCGCCCCAGCCGATCGCGATCGAGGTCGTGCCTTTCGCGCCGCTGTTGACGCCCATCGCGACACCGGAATTGCCCGTCACCAGTGCGCCGCTACCGACGGCCACCCCGGCTCCGCCCGAACTCGTCGCCTGGTTACCGATCGCGATCGTGCCCGTATCGGTCGCGTGCGACGCGTAGCCGAGCGCGACGCTCTGGACCCCGACCGCACTCGCCCCGAGGCCGAGCGCGGCCGCGTACTGGCCGGAAGCCAGCGCATTGTTGCCGAGCCCGATGGCGGCCACGCCGGTCGCGGCCGCCCCGCTGCCCATCGCCACCGCCCCGCTTTGCGTCGCGCTCGACAGGTTGCCGATGGCAACCGAGTAGTCGCCCGAACCGATCGCCTGCACACCCATCGACGCGCTGTTGACGCCGGTCGCCTGCGCATTGATGCCGACGGCCGTCGAACCGTCGGCCATCGCATGCGCGCCGGGGCCAAGCGCCGTGGCCGACACGCCCTGCGCCGTCGACAGGTTGCCCAACGCGGTGGAGTTCGTCTGCGCGGCACTCGACCCGACGCCGATCGCGATCGACGAGACGCCGCCGGTGGCCGTCCCGCCATCCGGGTTGTACTGCGCATGCGCACCGGCATGGAACAGCGCGAGATACGCGGACGCCATCAGCATGGTGAGCCGCCTGAGCGACGGGGCCGAGGTCGCGCCTGCGCGAACCGCGGCTGCTCCTTCGATGTCGCGCTCCGGCGTGCCACGCGACGACGCAACGCGCTTGCCGCGCGCGCGATCAAGCTCCGAAGCCGCAACCCAGGCTCCCAATGCTTCGTTCCAGATCGACTTGAACGTCTTGTTCATCTTGTCTTCCCTCGGTTCTCATGTGCTGGATGACGCAACGGCGAACACGGCAGCCGGCGTGAATGTCCTCTACACATTCCCGTCCACCTCGCGACGTTCGCCACTCACTTTGGATCACTAACTAAACAGCCGGGTAACGCTGCACGCCACGCGCGATGGGTATCGCGATCACGCAATCGCGCGCCGCCCGTGCCGGTCGACACGAGGCGAGGCGACGATCGCCGGTTATCGAATCATGGAAGCCGACACGGCAAGCCCGGCGGCTCGACGCTGGGCGTGCGGTTCATCCGCGCACGCGCGCGCCATCGCGCCGAACCCGCGACGACCTCGTATCTCATGGGAAAGCGTCATTCAGACGCCGGATGGGTGGAAGCCGGCCCGCACCCCGGGGCGGCCCGCCCTGTTTCATTCAGGAGGAGGATGGCGACGTGCGATCCCCGGGACTGAAGCATGCGCCGCCGGCTCATGCGAACCGGTGCGTTGGCCTGTCATGCCTGTTGTGTTCATCGTTTTCGTACCCGCCTGGTTCGAGAGCGCGCCGCGCGCGACCGTCCCCCGATGGATCGAACCCTCGGACGGCCCACGCGCAGCCACTCACCCTTTTTCGTCCCGCATTCAAACGCATTTCCGGAATCCCGGAACGGCATCGACGACTTGCCGGACGACCCCTGCACCGAATTAATCGATCGAATTTCCTTGACGATTTCGTCTCGACCGGTGCGTCATTCCCAACCGCATTCCAGAACTCACCGATTTCTCTTATATAGCAACGTATTCGGCGAAGAACGGAATCTGCATTACCCTCGTGCCAGTTATTCGTTCGCCGATGCAGCCCCACATCATGGGATCTGACATCGATCAATGTCTCATTGGTATCGCATGCCTCGGAATAGAATTCGGCGTGCGATCCGCGCGATTCCGACCGTTTGAAAGAACCGATTCCAGCCGCGCCGGAGCTAGTTTGCTGGCATCCTTCAGAACGAACCTTTTCCCGAGCGGAAAAATCCTTTTCCCGAGCAGACAGCATTTACATTCATACATTCCGACGCAAAATGCGCCTTCACGACTAACACGATTTCGAACCAACATCAGAAAAAAATTAATCGTGCAATCCACAATTTCTTCATTCTTTTCACATAGAAGGCATCGACTTCGGAACGCATGTCAAGCTGATTCACCCGCGCCTGTCCATTCCAATTATTCCAAATTGATCCGGCAATAAAGACCGATTATTAAAAGCCGATTCGGCATGTTTTTCCACTTCCGTTTCTTCCGGCCGGACGCGGTGGCGGCAAACACGCAACACCCCGCCGCACAAGCCCCCACGGACCACACGGAATCCTCACAATGTGACCTGTTGTCGGCATATAATTTTTCGCAACAATCGTGCAGACCGCGATGCACGTCATCTGACCGGCCACCCTTCCACCGCCTCCGCAACCATGCCATCCCGCTCGTCCAGTCCGGCGTCGCCTCGTCCCACGCCGGATCTTGCTGACGCACATATTCTTGTCGTCGACGATCGCCCGAACGACCTGCGGCTCCTCACGGAAATCCTGCGTGCCGCCCGGTGCCGGATCAGCGTCGCGTTCGACGGGCTACAGGCGTATCACCGTGCGCAGGCGATCGCGCCCGACCTGATCCTGATGGATGTCCGCATGCCGCGCATGGACGGCTTCGCGGCGTGCCGGCTGCTGGCGTCGACGCCGTCGACGCAATCGATCCCGGTCATCATCCTGACGGCCGCGGGCGATCTCGAGGATCGCATCGCGGGCCTCGAAACCGGTGCGATCGACTACATCATCAAGCCGTTCGAGCCGACGGAAGTGCTGGCCCGGATCCGCAATCACCTGAAACGCGCGCGGCGCAGCCAGCCGTTCGCACATCTGCCCGAGCTGCCCGACAACCCGGAGACGGCCCTCGTGCGCGCGGCGTCCGAAGTCCTGCTGCGCGACCTGCGCCATCCGCCGGCGCTCGAGGATCTCGCCAGACAGGTCGGCACGCACGAGAAGCGCCTGTCCCGCGTGTTCCGCGATCATCTCGGCCAGACCGTGTTCGAATATCTGCGCGACACGCGCCTGCGCGCCGCAATGCACTTTCTCGCGGAGACGTCGATGGGGATCGGCGACATCGCCGAGGAAATCGGCTTTTCGACGCCCGGCAACTTCGCCACCGCCTTCCGCGAACGCTTCGGCATCACGCCGTCCGACTGGCGGCGCCAGCGCCATGCGGTCAATGCCCCGCCCGCCGCACCCGGGGCGCACCATCACGATGGGTAGGCGCCACGCGGCATGGGCTGTCGGATGTCGCGCGGTGCTGCTGCTCCTGCTCGCGATGGCCGTCACCTGCGCGGCGGCGCACGCCGCGTCGACGCCGAACCCCGCGCAACTGGACGCCGTGTCGGTCTTCGAGGACGCGAGCACGACGATGTCCGCCGCTCAGGTCGCCGCACGGCTCGCCGATCCGGCGCATGGCACGCCGGTGGCCGGCACGTCGTCGTTCAACGTCGAGTTCTCGCGATCGGCGTGGTGGATCCGCGCCACGCTGACCAACCGCGACAGCGCCGCGCGCCCGCTGGTGCTGGTGATTCGCGACGCCCGCGTCGACCAGGCGGACTTCTATCTCGGCCGGAACGGCGGGTGGACGCTCGACAGCCGCTTCCCGGCCGCCGGCGCCGGTAGTGACGCCCGACCGTCATCGCGCTACCCGGCGCTCGACGTCACGTTACGTGCCGGCGAAAGCGTCCCCGTGCTGATCCGCGTCACGTCGCGCAAGGAAATGCGGCTCGCGCCGGCGGCGTTCACGCGTGCGGCGTGGGATGCGCTGGAACGGCGCGCGACGATGTGGGACTTCGGCTTCTTCGGCGGGCTGCTCGCGCTGATGTGGTGCGCGCTGCTGATCGGGTTCTTTTCGCGCAGCGGCGTGTTTCACGTGCTGGCCGCGGTGGCGCTGGGCACGACGCTGTTCGAAGCGGCGTACCGCGGCTATCTGGCGATGGCGTTGCCGCCTGCGCTGCGTGAATGGTCGGCGCGCGGCGAAGTGATCTTCGCGTACCTGGCCGTGTCGTGCTTCGTCGTCTTCATCCTGATGGTCGCCCGGCGCGAGCAGGCGAAGCTGCCGATGCGCGCGATCTACATGGCGTTCCTCGCGCTCGAAGGGGTCGGCATGATCGGCGCCGCGTGCGGCGACCTGCTGACGTTCACGTGGTTCTGCCTGCGGCTGAACGCCGTGCTCGCGATCGTCAACATCAGCCTCGCGTTGCTGCTCGCGATCCGCCGGACGCCCACCGGCCGTGTGATGCTGATCGCCATCGCGATCGCCACCTTCAACATGCTGATTCGCGTGCTCGACGGCATGAACACGCTGCCGCCGGTGCTTGCCTGGCTGAAATCCGACATCTTCCCGAACCCCGTCACCGCGGTCGTCGGGCTCGCCACGCACCTGCTGGTGCTGGCCGCATGGATTCATCACGTCGGCCGCCAGCGTACCGAGGCGAGGAAGCGGCTCGAACACTGGCAGCTCACCGAACAGGATCGCCTGCGCGACGAAGTCGCACGCCGCACGCTCGCGCTCAACGACGCGCTGCAACAGGTGACGACCCACATGCAGCAGAAGATCGAGACGCTCGGCTACGTCAGCCACGACCTGCGCGCGCCGCTGTCCACGATCAACGGCTACGCGAAGCTGCTGCTGCAAGGCGCGACGCGCGGCCAGGCGCGGCTGATCCGGTCGATCGACCGCAGCATTCGCTACCAGCTCACGCTGATCGACGAACTGCTCGCGTTCACGAAGGCCGAGCTGCAGCCGCTCGGCGTGACGCCCGACACGACCGACCTGCCCGGCCTGCTCGACGACATCGGCCACTATGCGCTCGCGCTGTGCGCGCAGCAGGACAACCGGTTCGTCTACCGGCCGGCCACGCCGCTGCCGCGCACGGTGTCGATCGACGGCATGCGGCTGCAGCAGGTGCTGCTCAACCTGCTGTCCAACGCATCGAAGTTCACGCGCGGCGGCACGGTCACGCTGTCGATTCATGCCGCGCGCGAAGGCGATACCTGGCGCCTGCTGTTCGAAGTGGCCGATACGGGCATCGGGATCGACATCAGCGGCAACCGCGACATCTTCCGCGCGTACCAGCAGGTGCAGGCCGTGAACGGCGGCACCGGGCTCGGCCTGTTCATCGCGCAGCGCATCGTCGGCGCGATGGGGGGCGAGCTGGCCGTCGCCAGCCAGCCGGGCGTCGGCACGGCATTCTCGTTCGCGATCGTCGCGCCGGCCGTCGGGCACGCGCTCGTGCCGGTGTCGGAGCTCGTCAGGCGGTTTCATCCGGACGGCGAGGCCGAGCCGGATGACACCGCGCCCACGATGCCGTGCCCGCCCGACGATGCGCTCGACCAGCTGATCCTGCTGGCCGCCAACGGGCAGCTGACCGATATCGAGGCATGGCTCGGCCCGTATGCGGACGAGCCGGATTACGCGGCCTTCGTGCGCGACGTGCGCGAACACCTCGATGCACTGGACCTCGACGCGATCGGGACACTGGCCGGCTCGCTGAAACAGGCGCGCCGCGCCGCGACGGCGTTCGACGCCGAAGCCGACGCGGCCGGCCCGGCCTGACGGCACGGGCCGCCGCGGCGCGCACGCGCCGATCGGGCACCGGCCGGCCGCCGGATGCGACCGCCCGCGCATCGACACCGGCTACCGTCGCGCCAGGTTGCTGCGTGCCGCTGCCGCCCCCTGCCGGCCAATGCGTGCGCTACAGCCGCCGCATCGTCGAAACCAGCGCGGCATCCTCGTCGGGCGATGCCGGCCGCGCCGGTGCGGGGCTGCGTTTCGGCCGCGGCGCCCCAAGCCCCGTGCCGCCCGTACGCCGCCGCGCGGCGTGCCGTTCGATCACCCGTTGCAGCACGCAGAACACGCACAGCAGCGCGCCGATCACGATCCGCGTCCACCACGAACTCAACGTGCCGTCGAACGTGATCAGCACCTGGATCGTGCCGAGGATGCCGACACCGAACACCGAGCCGAGCACATAGCCCACCCCGCCGGTGAGCAGCGTGCCGCCGATCACGGTCGCGGCGATCGCGTCGAGTTCCATCCCCTGGGCCTGCAACCCGTAACCCGACAGCACGTACAGCGTGAACACGACGCCGCCGAGCGCCGAACAGAAGCCGCTCAGCGCGTACACGCCGACCTTCGTGCGCGCGACCGGCAGCCCCATCAGCAGCGCCGAACGCTCGTTGCCGCCGATCGCGTAGACGTTGCGGCCGAAGCGCGTGAAATGCGCGACGTAGATCGCGCCGGCCAGCGTCGCGAGCGCGATCAACGCGCCCGCGCTCAGCGTGCCGCCGCCCACCGGCACGCTGAAGCCCGCGATCGCATGAAACACCGGCTCGTTGATCGTGATCGACTGCGTCGTGATCAGGAAGCACGCGCCGCGCGCGAGAAACATCCCGGCCAGCGTGACGATGAACGGCTGCAGCCGGAAATAATGGATCAACGCACCCATCGCCGCGCCGTACAGCGCACCGAACGCGAGCACCAGCGGCACGATCACCCACACGGGCCAGTGCAGCCGCTCGGCGCCGACCGCGCAGAAGATCGTCGTCAGCGCGACGACCGAGCCGACCGACAGGTCGATCCCGCCCGACACGATCACGAACGTCATCCCGAGCGCGACGATCAGCAGGAACGCGTTGTCGACGAGCAGCCCGGTCAGCACCTGCATCGAGAAGAAGCCCGTGTAGGTCACGGACCCGAAGCCGAACAGCGCGGCGAACAGCACGATCGTCACGACGATCGGCAGCGTGCGCGGGTCGGCGAGCCGGCCAAGGAATCGGTTCATCGCGGCGTCGCTCCGGAAGTCGCGCGCGAACGCGCGGAAGACAGCAGCCGCGACGCGTGCCGGACGACCGACGCACGGGCGGCCTCCGACTGGATCAGCGTCACGACGATCACGACCACCGCCTTGACGACGAGCGTCGCCTCCGGCGGCACGCCGATCGAATAGGTCGTGTAGGTCAACGTCTGGATGATCAGCGCGCCGAGCACCGAGCCGGCAAGGCTGAAGCGGCCGCCGAGCAGCGACGTGCCGCCGAGCGTCACCGCGAGGATCGCGTCGAGTTCGAGCAGCAGCCCCGCGTTGTTGCCGTCGGCGCTGCGCACGTTCGAGCTGGCCAGGATGCCCGCGAGCGCCGACATCACGCCTGAAAACAGATACACGCCGAACACGATCGCCCCCGAGCGCAGCCCGACGAGCCGGGTCGCGACCGGGTTCACGCCGATCGCACGGATGAACAGCCCGAGCGCCGTGCGGTTCACCAGCAGCGCGGTCGCGGCGATCGTCGCCAGCGCGATCCACACCGCGCACGGCACGGCCGCGAGATAGCCGCCGCCGAGCGCGAGGTAGCCGGGCGCGCCGATCGGGATGATCTGGCCGCCCGTCAGCAGTTGCGCGACGCCGCGGCCGGCCACCATCAGGATCAGCGTCGCGATGATCGGCTGCATCCCGACGAACGCCACCAGCAGCCCGTTCCATGCGCCGGCCAGCAGCCCGACGCCGAGCGCGGCGGCCAGCGCCACGCCGATTCGCGACGGGTCCGCGTCGAGCACGATCGCCGCGGCTGCCCCTGCGATCGCGACGATCGCGCCGACCGAGATGTCGATCCCGCGGGTCGCGATCACGAGCGTCATCCCGAGCGACACGATCACGAGCGGCGCCGCGCGGTTCAGGATGTCGATCGGCGCGCCGAACAGGTGACCATCGAGCAGCGTGATCGACAGGAAGCCCGGGCGATACGCGACGTCGAGCGCGAACAGCAGCGCGAGCGTCAGCACCGGCCACACGAGCGAATGACGGAACAACGTGCGGAGCTGCGTCATGACTGGCCTCCCGCGATCAGCCGGTACACCTGCTCCTCGGATGCGTCGGCGCCGGTCAGTTCGGCGACCTTGCGCCGGTCGCGCAGCACCGCGATCCGGTGGCTGACACGCACGACTTCGCTGATCTCCGACGAAATGAACAGGATCGCGAGCCCTTGCGCGCACAGCGCGAGCACGCGCTCCATGATGTCGAATTTCGCGGCGACGTCGATGCCGCGCGTCGGCTCGTCGAGGATCAGCAGCTTCGGTTCCGTCGCGAGCCAGCGCGCGAGCAGCACCTTCTGCTGGTTGCCGCCCGACAGCAGCCCGATCGGCTGCTCCGCATCACGCGCCTTGATGCCGAGACGCGCGATGTACGTATCGGCGAGCTCGCGCTGCCGCGCGCGCCCGATCAGCCGCCACCAGCCGCGCCGCGCCTGCAGCGCGAGAATGATGTTCTCGCGGATCGACAGCGCGGCGACGATCCCCTCCTTCTTGCGATCCTCCGGGCAATACGCGATGCCGTGCCGGACCGCGTCGTGCGGCGACGCGAGCCGCGTGCGCGCGCCGTCGACTTCGATCGCGCCGGTGTCGGCGCGCTCCGCGGCGAATGCCAGCTGCGCGGTTTCGGTGCGCCCCGAGCCGAGCAAGCCGGCCAGCCCGACGATCTCGCCGGGCCGCACGTCGAGATCGAGCGGGCTCATCATTCCGCGCCGGCCGACCTGCTGCATCGACAGGAACGGTTCCGCGTCGCCGGCGGTGCGTTCGACCGCCGCCGCGCCCGCCTGCAGCGTGTCGGACATCCGTTCGCGGCCGGTCATCTTCGCGACCAGCACGTCGACCGGCAGGTCGCGCGCGAGATACTCGCCTTCGCGCTCGCCGTTGCGCATCACGGTGATCCGGTCGGACACCGCGTAGGTCTGCTCGAGAAAGTGCGTGACGAACAGGATCGCGATGCCCGATGCCTTCAGCCGGCGCAGCACGTCGAACAGCCGCGCGACCTCGCCGTCGTCGAGGCTCGACGTCGGCTCGTCGAGGATCAGCACGCGCGCGTCGACCGATACTGCCCGTGCGATCGCGACCATCTGCTGCACGGCGATCGGATACGCGTCGAGCGAGCGCGTGACGTCGAGCGCCAGGTCGAGTTCGGCCAGCGCCGCACGCGAGCGGGCATGGATCGTGTTCCAGTCGATCGCGCCGCGCCGCATCGGCTGCCGGCCCGCGAAGATGTTCTCCGCGACCGACAGGTTCGCGCACAGGTTCACTTCCTGGTAGAGCGTCTGGATGCCGGCCGCCTCGGCTTCGCGCGGCGCGGCAAAATTCACCGGCGCGCCGCCGACGCGAATCTCGCCCGCATCGTGCGCATGCACGCCGGTGAGCACGTTGATCAGCGTCGACTTGCCCGCGCCGTTCTGGCCCATCAGCGCGTGGATCTCGCCCGGAAACAGCCGGAAGTTCACGCGCTGCAGCGCGTTCACGCCCGGAAACGACTTGTCGATGCCGATCATCTCGACCACCGGCGCACTCTCCATGCATCCTCCCTCGAAGCGGTTGGCGCCCGGGCGGCCGCCACGCCGCCGCCCGCGCCGGATCGTCGTATGTGGCTCAGTACTTGCGGGTCGGTAGCACCTGGGCCGCGACGTTCATCGGGAACACGGTCTCGTTCGTCACGATGCGCTTGGGCAGTTGCTTGCCGGCGACCACGTCCTTCACCGCGGTCATCAACTGCGGGCCGAGCAGCGGGCTGCATTCGACGTCGACGTTGATCTTGCCGGCCACCATCGCCTGGAAGCCGCCCTTCGTCGCGTCGAACGACACGACGCTCACGTCCTTGCCGGGCTTGATGCCCGCCTCTTCCATCGCCTGGATCGCGCCGAGCGCCATGTCGTCGTTGTGCGCATAGACGACGTTGATCTGCTTGCCGTAGGTCTTCGCGAACGCTTCCATCACCTGCTTGCCGCCCGCCAGCGTGAAGTCGCCGCTTTGCGACGCGATCACCTTGAACTTAGGATTGCTCTTGATCACTTCGAGCAGGCCGGCCCGCCGGTCGTTGGCCGGCGCCGAGCCGACCGTGCCCTGCAGCTCGACGATATTGATCGGACCGGGGTCGTTCTTGTAGCGCTCTTCCATCCAGTGGCCGGCGCGCCGCCCTTCCTCGAGGAAGTCCGAGCCGATCATCGTCACGTACAGCGACGGGTCCTTCACGTCGACCCCGCGGTCGGTCAGGATCACCGGGATGTGTGCGGCTTTCGCTTCTGTCAGCACGGGCTCCCAGCCCGATTCGACGACGGGCGAGAACGCGATCACGTCGACCTTCTGCGCGATGAACGAGCGGATCGCGCGAATCTGGTTCTCCTGCTTCTGTTGCGCGTCGGAGAATTTCAGGTTGATGCCGGCGTCCTTTGCCGCGCCCTTCACCGACACGGTGTTCGCGGTACGCCACGCGCTTTCCGCGCCGACCTGCGAGAAGCCGAGCGTGATCGGTTTCTGCTGCGCGTGCGCGCCGCCGGCCAGCACCGTCGCCGCGGCAACGATCGCGCCCGCCGCCAGCTTCCTGATGAATGTCATGGTTCGTCTCCGATGATGTCGTTGTGTGCCGCTGCGCTGTTCTGTTTCTGCGTGGCGCAGGCGCGGATCGGGGTTGTAAGCCGGCCGGGGGCTTCGCGCCGGCCCGGTCTGCATGCCCCGCATCAGTCTAGAAACAAGTCCGATAACCTTCTAATGAAATATTGGATTGGGACGATATCGGATTCGGCATACGTATAAACACCTAAGCAGGTGGGCGGGCCCGTTCTAGCCGGCCTTGGCCGCGTTTTGCACGGCCTTTGCACGGCCTTTGCACGCGCCACGCGCACCACCGGCGCGTGGCCTCGCGGCATCGTCAAACGCTCGTTCCAGCCGACATCGACGATCTGCGCGGGAGCGTCGAGGTTCGTTGAACGGGACACGGCCTCGACACGATCCGCCCGATGCCGGCACCGGGCCGCAGTCATCTTGGCCGGGCGAAGCCGTTGCGTCATTTCGTCCATGCAGCGGTAACAAACGCCCGAACGCCCGTCCGGCGCGCGCTTGCGCCGGGCCTCCTCGCGCGTGCAAGGAATGGCGCACGGTTCTTGCTGCGCGACGCCGGAACGTACGCATAAACAGGAGAAAACCGTGCGCGCAGGATGTCCGAGCGGAACGCAGCCCGACGATACGCGGATGGGCACCGACGTCGATCGACGCGGTGCAGCATGAAGCAGCGCGCCCCGTCGCAGCCGAATGCACGCATGCCCGCCGGGCCGCTGCGTCATGTCGACGACCGTCGCCCCGGCTATACGCGCCGGCCGCTCCGCAACGGCTTCGCGTATTACGGGCCGGACGGTGTGCGAGTGCGCGATGCCGACGAAATCGCCCGTATCAATGCGCTGGCGATTCCACCCGCGTACACCGACGTGTGGATCTGCATGGACCCGCGCGGTCATCTTCAGGCAACCGGCCGCGATGCACGCGGGCGCAAGCAGTATCGCTATCACCCGCTGTGGCGCGAGACGCGAGACGCGAACAAGTACGCGCGGATGGCCGCGTTCGCGCGTGCGCTGCCGCGCATCCGCGCGCGCGTCACGCGCGATCTGGCGTTGCCGGGCATGCCGCGCGACAAGGTCGTGGCGACGATCGTCCGCTTGCTCGACACGACGCTCGCGCGGATCGGCAACGCGGAATACGCGCGCGAAAACGGCTCGTACGGGCTGACGACACTGCGCAAGCGACATGTGAAAATTCAGCCCGGCCAGGTGCGGCTGCGCTTCGCCGGCAAGAGCGGGATCGAACACGACGTGACGGTCGACGACGCCCGGGTCGCCCGGATCGTGCGGCGCTGCGCGGAGTTGCCCGGGCACGAGCTGTTCCAGTATGTGGACGACGACGGCGTACACCGTCCGGTCGGGTCGTCCGACGTGAACGACTACCTGCGCGAGGCCGGCGGCGCGGATTTCACCGCGAAAGACTACCGGACCTGGGCCGGCAGCGTGCATGCGCTCGGGTTGTTGCGGCGCATCGAGCATCGCGGCGTCACGCACGCGCGCAAGCAGATCGTCGAGACCGTGCGCGCGGTGGCCGAGCTATTGCGCAACACGCCAGCCGTGTGCCGGCGCTGCTACATCCATCCGGTGGTGCTCGACGCGTTCGAGGCGGGCACGCTCGCCGCGCTCGCGGTCCGGCGGACGCCGCGCGGCTTGCGCGTGGATGAAGCGGCGTTCGTGGCGTTGCTCGGCAGCGCACGTCGGCGCGCGGGGAGATGACTGCTCACATCGTGCCGACGCCCGTTTCGGTACGACCGGCACTGCCCGGAACCCGTGTCGTTTTCAATTGGGTGCGGAGCGCATGACCGATAACGGGTTGCGCCCGTTTCCTTGAACTCGTTGATACAACAGGTTCGCACGGTGGCAGCGCGCTGCGCGTCAGCCTGCCGACAGCCGCTGCGCGTCGAACCAGTCGAGCAGCATGCGCGTGACGAACGCGGGATTTTCCAGATTCGAAATGTGGCCGGCGTCCGGCACCAGCGCATGGGTGCAGCCGATCACGCTCGCCATCTTCACGGTTTCCGACGGCGGGCGCGCCATGTCGCCCGCGCCGCACATCAGCAGCGTGCGTTCGGCGTCCAGTTCGGCGAGTGCCGGCAGCGTGTCGGGCCGGCCGAAGATCAGCCGGCCGAGCGGAACGATCGATTGCCGCAACCGGTCGGCCGGCAGGTTCGCCAGCGCGTCGCGAAACGCGGATGGCACCGGGCCCGCCAGATTGACATCCGGCCGGAAGAACAGCGGCACGATCGCATCGAGCAGCGGCGACGCGATACGGCCCGCGGCGGCGATGGCGTCAAGCATTCCGAAGTAGCGCAGCCGCGTCGCCTCGGGCTCGGCCTCGAGCGACGCATCCATCAGCACGAGCGAGCGCACGCGCTGCGGTTCGCGCAATGCGAGCCGCGCGCCCCACATGCCGCCGACACTGAGCCCGACGAGCGCGCACTGTTCGATCCCCAGCGCGTCGAGCAGCGCACTCGCCTGCGCAGCGAGATCGTCGAGCGTCTGCGTGCCTTCCGGCAGTACGCCCGATGCACCGTGCCCCCACAGGTCCGGCACGATGACGCGATACCGGCGCGACAGCGCGTCGATCTGCGGCGCCCACATCGCCGCATCCCACAGATAGCTGTGCCCGAGCAGCACCGGGAAGCCGGTACCGTGATCCTGGTAATGCAGGGTGCTGCCATGAATGTTCACTGCGGGCATGTCGTCTCCGGTGTCGGTGCGATCGGCAGCGGCCCGGAACCGGGCGCCGCGCTCGGCGGCGTGCTGCAACGAAGGCGAAGCGGCGCATCATCGCACAGGTTGCAAGCGCGGCGCATGACGGTTCGCACCTGCGTGCGCGTCGACCCTGCCGCATGCCCCTTCGACACGCATGCGCGCCAGCGTGACGCGACCGTACTATCCGACGCGATACATCGGTACCACGTTGCTGCCGGCCGTTTCCTGGTCCGATGCGAGCGGATGACTCGCCTGTTCGAGCAGCCAGTTGGTCAGCACCGCGATATCGAACTCGTTGCATGCATCCGGGTTCTGCACCAGCACGTAGCTGCCCGATGCGACCGTGCAGTGCGGGAACAGCTCGACCAGCCGGCCCTGCTTCAGCAGCCCGTCGACCAGCGGCCGCCGCCCGATCGCGATGCCGTGCCCGTCGACTGCGGCCTGCACCAGCTGGTCGTACTGGCTGAAATGCAGCGCGCCGGCGGGCCGCAGGCGCGGCACGCCCAGCTCCTTCAGCAGATGGCTCCATCCGTGCCACGGCCACTCGCCGCGCGGATCGTCGAGATGCAGCAGCACGTGCTTGTCGAGATCCTCCGGCTTCATCGACGCGGCGTCGCCCGGCGCCGGCATCAGGCTCGGGCTACAGACCGCGACGACGCGCTCGCGAAACAGCACGTCCGTCTCGTCCGTCGACGTATACGGCCCTGCATATCGCACGGCGAGGTGCAAACGTTTGCGTTTAAGATCTTCAATTTCGCTCGTGGCCGAGACGCGTACGTCGATGTCGGGGTAGCTGGCGCGGAACGAACCGAGGCGCGGAATCAGCCACAGCGCCGCGAACGAGACGGTGGTCGACAACGAGATCGCGCGCTGGCCCACGCTCGACGACAGCTTGCCGATCACCGATTCCAGGTCGGACAACGCGAACGAGATCGCGTCGTACAGCTCGCGCCCCTTGTCGGTCAGCGTCAGGGAACGAATGTGCCGGTGAAAGAGCTCGATCCGGAGCTGCTCCTCGAGCGCCTTGACCTGCCGGCTCACGGCGGATTGCGTGACGTTCAGTTCCTGCCCGGCACGCGTAAAGCTCAAATGACGCGCCGCGCATTCGAAGCCTCTCAGGAAATCCAGCGAAGGCATACTTCTCAATCGCTTTGCCAATCTCACATTAGCCATACCGCCGCCTCAAAGTTGCACCCACCGACAGGCAAGTCGCCGTTCGTCTCCCTGACTCGTTTCTCCTTTTTGGATTCGGAAACGATTTTATATTGAAGCATGGATGCGGATCATTCTTATTTTCAATCGTGACACTCGTATTTATCTATCGATTTTCATCGGCCAAATAGCCTTACATTACCATTATAAAGTAGTGATTTTGTAAATCACCCACCGACCGAAATGGCGCGAAGGATGTCCTACAAAGTCGCATAAAAACAGCATATTACGGGTGCAAACCGACGTTCGGACAACCATACGGATGCTATGGCAGACGCTCCTCCGAATTCCTACAATTGCATTTCAATCACCAAACGATTTTATTCATTTACCGTATTACGAAAAGAAACCGCACCTCAACATACACAAGGAATACCATTTAAATCCGTGATTTCATGTTTATAAAAACATACTAAACGCATGAAATTGAATTGCGCCATTCAATTGCCGTAAATTGATGAACCAATTATGTCCGGTAATGAATATTCCGCCGCCCGGAAACGGCAACCCGCGTGGATGACGCCATCTTGTCGTCCGGAATCGGTTCCGCCCTTTACCGGACGGGATGCGCGTCGCTATACGGTGTCCGCCACGCCGTCCGTCACGCGTGGCGTTCGCGCGGTCACTTCGCGGCGATAGCGGTTCAGTTCCTGCGCGGTCGCGAACGGGCGCTCGAACAGGATCGACAGGTTGTGCAGGATCCGCTCGACGACCTTCTTTTCCCATTCGCCGTCGAAGCGGATCTGCTCGTCGAGCCAGCGCTCGAGCCATTCCGGATCCGGCAGGCGCGACTGCACGGTGTCGCGCGGGAACAGCGCCTGGTTCACGTGCAGGTTGGTCGGGTGCAGCGGCTTTTCGGTGCGTCGCGCCGACGCCATCAGCACGCCGATCTTCGCGAACGCGGCACGCGCGACGTCGCCGCAATCGTTCAGCGCCTTCTTCATATAGCGCAGGTATGCGCCGCCATGGCGCGCTTCGTCGCGCGAGATCGTTTCGTAGATCTGCTTGATGACCGGCTCGGTGTGCCAGTCGGCCGCGCAGCGGTACCAGTGGTTCAGGCGGATCTCGCCGCAGAAGTGCAGCATCAGCGTCTCGAGCGGCGGCGCCGGGTCGAATTCGAAGCGCACCGCGTGCAGTTCCGCTTCGGTCGGCACCCTGTCCGGCCGGAAGCGGCGCAGGTATTCCATCAGCACGAGCGAATGCTTCTGCTCCTCGAAGAACCACACGCTCATGAACGCGGAAAAGTCGCTGTCGTGCCGGTTGTCGCGCAGGAACATTTCCGTCGCGGGCAGCGCCGACCATTCGGTGATCGCGTTCATCCTGATCGTCTCGGCCTGCTCGTCGGTGAGCAGCGAAGCGTCGAACGTGTCCCACGGAATGTCCTTCTCCATGTCCCAGCGCACCGCTTCCAGCGACCTGAAAAGTTCCGGATAAAGCATCGTCGTCACCGTCGTTGAAAGGCATTCGGGCCCGGCACCGGCCCGGTCATGCCGATTGCGTGGACGCCGGCGCCGTCGCTTCGGCGTCGGAAGCATGGTCGTCCGCGTCGTCGTCCACCGTGCGCGGCGACAGCCTGCCGCGCAGCAGCGCGTAATAGAACTGCCGATAGGTGCGGTGGTAGTAGCGGATGCGCGGCCCGATCGCGCCATGCAGATCGTGCAGTCGCTCGATCGGCAGGTTCGGCATCATGTGATGCTCGACGTGATAGTTGTTGCCGTTCGTGAACCACGTCATGAATGCGTTGCTCTCGATCGTCCGCGTGTTGCGGAACGGATCGGTGCTCGTCAGGTCGCAGCGGTAATGCTCGGGCATCTCGACCAGCGCATGCACGGGCGCGGCCACGAACACGAGCGGCACGACCCACACCCACACGGCGAACCACGTGTGCAGCGCGAACGACACGCCGGCCAGCAGCGCGATCGCTGCGACCATCAGCAGGTGATCGCGGCGGATCGCGCGCGACACGAGCGGGTTGTCGCCGAAGCTTGCGCCCGGCACGACGAGCTTCGCGACGTTCTTCGCGAACTGGATATAGTGCGCGGCCATCGACAGCCGCCACGCCCACAGGCCGAGATTGACGACGGGGCTCGCACCGTATTGGTCGCCGTAGTCGAAGAACTCCTTGTTCTCGGGCGTGCCGAGCAGCCGGTGATGGCGCAGGTGGCTATCCTGGTACGCATGGAACGACACGAGCATCGGCATGCCGAGCAGCACGCCGAACACCATGTTGAGCCGCTTGCTCCTGAATCCCTGGTAATGCAGCGCCTGGTGCTGCAGCTCGACCCCGTGCGCGTACATCGCGCCGATCAGCAGGATGCCGACGATCTTCAGGACCACCACCGTCGACAGCGCGAACAGCATGCCGTGCGCGATGAGTGCGACGTAGACCGCGAGCTTCAGCGAGAAGACGACGCCGCTCGGGCGGCTCTTCATGTCTGCAACCGGTTTCTGACGAGCGAGAAGCGATGAGGTGACGGACAAAATGCTCTCCTTGGCCGGACCCTGCCCGGCACGATGACGCGGCGACACTGGCGCGCTGCCGGGTTGCAATTCTTCTGTGAGTCGATGCTTCGGACAAACGAATTTTCCGAACGCATTGCATGACGCCCGCGCATGAGCGCACCACATCGTGAACTAGACGACCGGTCGAATGCGTACCGACCATTCACCTCGCACGGGCTCGCGCGGATACCCATGGCCGTGCCGAGTGGATGCGTGCCGCTCATGCATAGCCTGCAAATATTCCGTTTGTCGTGCCATGTCGATCCGGCAAGAATCCCCCTCACTCGACGAACGGCGCCGCCGGCACCGTGGCGCGAGCGGCCGTGTTCCTCAAGGGGAGAATCCTCGTGACGAAGTGCGCATCCACCATTCATCGCCTCATCGAATCGCTCGAGGACGTCCCGGGCGCCATGCATCGCATGACGTTCGTCGACGACGCCGGCAACGAGGCGAGCATCACGTACCGGCGCTTCGCTGAAGAAGTGTTTCGCCAGGCCGGCGCACTGCGCGAACTCGACGTGCGCGAGAACGACATGGTGATGCTGGCGTTGCCCGCATCGGTCGAGCACGCGGCCGCGATGATGGCCTGCGTGATGACGGGCGCACTGCCCTGCACCGTGCCGGTTCCCGCGCGCCGCGCCACCGCCGGGCGGCAGGTGATCGACGTCGCCTGCGAGCTGTACCGGCCGCGCCTCGTCATCGCCGCCGATGCGCAGTCGGCCGCCTGGCGCGACGACGCGTTTCCCGCTGCGTCCACGCGCGTCGTCGATCTCGACACGCTGTCGCTCGTCGCGGATGCCGGTGCGCGTGCGCTGATCAGCGCGAAGCATGGCCGCGATCCGCATCATGTCCAGCTCACGTCCGGCTCGACGTCGCATCCGAAAGCCGCGGTGCTCAGCCACGAGAACGTGATCGCGAACGTGCTCGGCATCGGCGGGTCGGTGCGTTTCGACGTCGCGGCCGGCGACGGCACCGCGTCGTGGCTGCCGCTCTATCACGACATGGGGCTGCTCACGCTGCTGTCGAACCTGCATTACCGTGCGCCGCTGCTGATGATGCAGCCGAACAGCTTCATCCGGAATCCGCTCGGCTGGTTGAAGCGCATCGCGTCGGCGCGCGCGACGACGACGTCGGTGCCGACCTTCGCATTGCGCTACTGCGTACGCCGTTTCAACGCCGCCGCGATGGAGGGCGTCGATCTGTCCGCGTGCCGCAACATCTTCATCGGCGGCGAACGCGTGGACGACGCGACGCTGCGCGACTTCGCCGCGACGTTCGCGCCGTACGGCCTCGCGGCATCGGCACTGCAGCCGTGCTACGGGATGGCCGAATCGACGCTCGCGGTATCGATGCATCGTGCGTGGCACGACGGCAGCGTTGACGGCGCGCCGTACGTGATCGCCGACACGCTCGACCGTCGCGCGCTGATCGAGCGCCGCGACGCGCAACCGGCCGCCGCGAACGATGGCGCGGACGCCGACGCCGACACCGAAACCGTGCTCGCGATGGGTACGCCGATCGAGGGCATGGCGTTCCGGATCCTCGACGACGGCGACCACGCGCTGGCGAACCGCGCGGTCGGCGAAGTCGCGATCCGCGGCACGTCGTTGATGCTCGGCTACCTGAATCCCGACGATGGCTCGATCGCCGCGCCGCTGACGGCCGACGGCTGGTTCCGCACCGGCGACATCGGCTACGTCGCGGACGGCCAGCTGCATATCCTCGGGCGCAAGAAGGAAGTCATCATCATTCGCGGCAGCAACTACTTCCCGCATGAAATCGAGGAAGCGCTGGCCGCCCATCGCACGCTGCGCAAGAGCACCTGCATCGCGTTCGGGCTGCCCGATCCCGAGACGGGCACCGAGCGGCTGGTCGTCGCGATCGAGGCGCGGCCCGTCGACGCGACGCCGCAGACGCGCGCCGAGTGCCAGCAGCTGCTCGCATCGCGGATCGGCTTCGCCGCGCAGGATCTGTGCTTCGTCGAACCCGGCTCGCTGCCGCGCACGACGAGCGGCAAGCTGCAGCGCCTGAAATGCCGCGACCTCTATGCGAGCGGCGCGCTGTCCGTGATTCACGCGACGGCCGCCGCCGAAGCCGGCCAGGGAGCGTACGCATGACGCCCGCCACGCTCACGCCGGTGCTCGAACTGCGCGACGTCTCGCGCGTGTACGAGGGCGCGGGCCGCGTCGTCGCGGTACGCGGCGCGACGATCTCGATCGGCCGGCGCGACGTCGTCGCGCTCGTCGGCCCGTCGGGTAGCGGCAAGAGCACGCTGCTCAACCTCGCCGGCTTTCTCGACGTGCCGAGCAGCGGCGAACGCTGGCTCGAAGGCCGGCGGATCGACGATGCGCCGGACACGCTCGAACGGATTCGCCGCGAGCGCATCGGCTTCGTGTTCCAGCAGTTCAACCTGATTCCGGTGATGTCCGCGCTCGAGAACGTCGAACTCGGCTGCTTCGCGTGGGGCACGCCGCGCACACGGCGCGAGCGCGCCCGCGCGATGCTCGACGCGGTGGGACTCGCCGCGCGCGAACGCCATCGCCCCGGCGAGTTGTCCGGCGGCGAACAGCAACGGGTCGCGCTGGCCCGCGCGCTCGCCAAGGAGCCGGCGATCGTGATCGCGGACGAGCCGACCGCCAGCCTCGACAGCACCAATGCACGGGCGGTGGCCGAGCTGATCCTCGACACCAACCGCACACTGGGCACCGCCTTTCTGATTGCGTCGCACGACGATCGTCTGTGCGCGCACCTGCCGCGCCGCATCGAGATGCGCGACGGCGTACCGGGAGTGAATCGTGAACTGGTCGACGTTTGCGTGGCGTAACCTCTGGCGCAACAAGCGCCGCACCGTGCTGACGATGGCGATGATCGGCGTCGCCGCGTTCGCGTCGAGCCTTGCGCTCGGCTACGTGATCGCGACCTTCGACGCGGTGCGCGAAGGGTCGATCGACAGCGGCGTCGGCCACGTGCAGGTGCTGCACCACGGCTATCTCGACCTGATCGGCGAACGGCCGCTGCAGTACGGGCTGACCGCCGACGAGCAGGCCACCGCCACGCGCGCGATCGCGGCGCTGCCCGGTGTCGCGACCACCGCGCGCGGCATCGACTTCGACGGGCTGATCTCGAACGGCGATCTGAGCTACGGCTTCGTCGGCGAAGGCATCGAGCCGAACCGCGAGCCCCCCGGCTTCTTCGACTATCACACGGTGCTGTCGGGCCGCTACCTGTCGCCGACGAATGCCGGCACCGAAGTGGTCGTCGGCGCGGAACTCGCGCGCAAGCTCGGCGTACACGTCGGCTCGGTCGTGCAGTTGATGGCGTCGACCGCGCACGGAGGCATCAACGCGACCGATGCGCAGATCGTCGGCGTGATGAGCACCGGCAACAAGGACGTCGACGAGCGGATCGTCAACGTGACGTTCACGGCCGCACAGGCGCTGCTGCGCACCGACCGCGCGTCGCGCATCGCGGTGTTCCTGTCCGACACCGCGCACACGCCGGCCGCCGCGGCGACGCTGCGCGCCGCGCTGCCGGCGCTCGACGTGAAGACCTGGGACCAGCTCGTGTCGCTCTATCACCAGGTCGTCGCGCTGTACAAGAACCAGTTCTCGGTGTTCGGTGCGATTCTCTGCCTGACGATCCTGCTGTCGATGAGCAACTGGATCCTGATGAGCATCGTCGAGCGCCGCCGCGAGATCTCGACGCTGCGTGCGCTCGGCGTGCCGGCCGCGACGGTGCGCGGCGTACTGATCCAGGAGACCGCCTTCCTCGGCCTGCTGGGCGCGGCCGCCGGCATCGCGGTGGCGCTGCTGACGATGGTCGCGCTCAATCACGCGCAGATCCACCTTCCGCCGCCGCCGGGCCGCGTGAAGTCGATCCTGCTCGAATTCACGGTCTCGCCGGCCGCCGTGGCCGCTGTCGAAGGCGCGTTCGTCGTGCTCGGGGTGGCCGCCGCGCTGCTCGCGACGCTCGGCCTCGCCAAACGCAACATCCTCGAAGGACTCGCCCCATGATTCGCATTCGCCACCTGGCCGCCGCGCTCGTCGCGTGCGCGCCGCTCGTGCATGCCGCCGACGCCCCGACCGCCCAGACCATGCTTGCCCGTGCCGACGCGTACCGCAGCACGGCCGCCGATACGCAGACGAACATCCAGATCACGAACGAAGTGGGCGGCCAGTCCGGCGACGCGACGCGCTATCTCGTCTACACGCGCGGCAACGGCGACACGCTCGCGCTGACGCGCAGCGGCGAGAACGACGGCCAGAAATACCTCGCGACGACGCGCGGCCACTGGTTCTACGTGCCGAACACACGCAGCGCGGTGCGCATCAACGGAATGCAGCGGCTGCAGGGCGAGGTCGTGATCAGCGACATCACGCGCACGCACTGGGCGGACAGCTATCGCGCATCGGCCGCGCCGGGCGCGACGACGATCGCCGGCAAGCCGGCCACCGAGCTCGACCTGACCGCGACCGATCCCGACAACGTCTACCCGACGATCAAGCTGTGGGTCACGCCCGACACCGACGTGCCGGTGCGCGCGCAGTTCTTCCTCGCGAGCGGCCTGCTGTTCCGCAGCGCGGATTTCTCCGCACCGGTCGACGCGAACGGGCGCAAGGTGATCCGCAAGATCACGTATCGCAACGAGATCGAAAAGCAGCGCGCGAGCGTCGTCGACATCCTCGACGGCCAGCCGCGCAAGATTCCGTCGGGCTGGTTCAACCCCGACACGCTTGCCGATGGCCAGTGACAACCACACCCATGTCGACGCCCATCGTGACTGCCGCCCTCCATCATCCGGCCGACTCTGGCCCGCCGCCGCGCTCGCCGTCCCGCTTGCGCTCGGCTGCACGCTCGCGCACGGAGAATCGCTGATGGAACAGTTGAGCACGCTGAACGGCATCGCGTACGCACGCACCATCGACAGCATGGACGGGCACGCGCTGCTGGGCAACCTGATCGGCGACCAGCCGCGCAACCTGCAGGAGGCGGGCCTGCTCGCGCGCATTGACGGCGAGAACCTGTTCATGAACGCGCGTGCCGTGGCCAGCAACCACTCGCTCGGCGCGCAGGCCACCCGCTTCAACGAGGCCGGCGTGCGCTGCGCATTCGACAACGGCATCACGCTCACCGCCGGCAAGCGGATCGATCCGCTCGATACGTCGCAGGCGTTCTTCCCGCTCGGCTTCTTCCAGAAGCGGGCCGCGACGGCCGACATCTACGACCGCTACGGCGATGTCGAAGGCACGCCGCTCGTCGAAGCGAAATGGGCCGGCGAACAGACCACGCTGCAGTTCATCGCCGGGGAAAACCGCACGCTGCGCAGCGACGTCGACAACCGCGACGTGCAGGGCGCGACGCAGCTCGTGCGCGGCGCGTACAACTGGTCGGGCGGCTCGGCCGCGTTGCTCGCGGGCCGGCATGCGGGCCACGGCGGCGCCGGCGCGACGCTGTCGTTCGACGTCGCGCGCTCGAACACCGTCTATGCGAGCGCGTGGCTCGAGCGCGGCACGACGCGTCCGCTGCCCGCCTTCATCGCGAACGGCACACCGCTCGATTCGTCGGCCGCGTACGACGCGGTCGATCGCCGCAACGATCGCCAGATCATGTGGCGCAGCGCGGTCGGCATGCAGAGCGCACTGCCCGGCAACTTCTCGCTGATCGTCGAGTGGTCGCACGACGAGGCGCGCTACGACGCGAACCAGTGGCGCCAGATGGTCAACGCGGTTCGCGCGAACAACGCGCTGCTGCCCGTCGCGCCCGGCGCCGCGTTAAGCGGCCTCGGCGGCACGGCCAATTTCGTGAGCGTCGACGGCAACCTGCGCGACTACCTGTTCGCCCGGCTCGGCAAGAAGATCGGCCGCGTCGAGTATTCGCTGCGCGGCGTCTATTCGCCGCAGGACAAGGGCCTGCTCGCGATCGCGCAGGTCGTCGCCGACGTGAACAAGCGCGTGAGCGTCGATGTCGCGGTCACCCGCGCGTTCTCCGACAGCAACTCCGAGTACCGGATGGTCGGTCTCGGCACCCGTATCGACGCCGCCGTGCGCGTGCGCTTCTGACAGGAACCCAGCCCCATGTCCACGCTTTCCGCTCCCGCTTCGTCCGCCGCTCCGCTCGCGCCCGCGCCGCTGCTGCTGCTGCTGCGCGTGGCCGACCAGGCCGCGTATCCGGTGCTGCGCCACTTCGACACGATCGCGTCGCTCGGCACGCCGCCGCGCGCGGCGGCCCGGCTGGTCGAAGCGGCTGCCGTGCGGCTGCTCGACAGCGAGATGGTGATCGCGCTGCATGCGGCCACGCCGGACGTGCTGCCCGACTCGTCCGCGTCGACGCCGCTGCGGCACGAGGAAGCGCCGCTCACCGAAGCGCTGCTCGAACAAATCAGCAGCGAAGGGTTTCATCACCTGTTCAAGCCGTTCATGCGCGCGTTCATCCGCATCATGTTCGGGCTGTTCTTCTCGGACGACCAGAACCGTCGTGCGTGCGACTGCATCGACAGCGGCCACAACTTTGCATTCCTGATGAGCGACGGCGGCGGCCCGACGCTCGCCGCATGGCGCACGGCCGTGCGCAGCGACGACAACGGCCTCGCGCTCACCGTCGACAAGGTGTGGGGCATCGAAGCGCATCGCGACTGCATGGCCGTGGTCGCCGCGCGCTTGCCGGGCGTGATGTTCCCGGCCGCCTACCTCGTATGGCCCGACGAGTACCGCAAGCTGAAACGCACGACCTGCGGTGCGCCGTTCCTCGCCGGCAACCTGCAGCTCGCGAACGTCGGCGGCCAGGTGCGCGCGCATGCCGAAGACCGCCTGCGCATCGGCGGCCCGACCGTGTTCAACAAGTACCTGACCGTCGTGCGCCCCTACTTCGTCCGCGCGCTGATGGCGCACGTCGGCTGGCTAGCGCAAACGGGCCGCGTCGAGCTCGACGCCGACGCACGCGCCGTCCACCGGTTCATCGCGGACGCCGCACGCAGCCAGACCGACGACGCGCACTACAGCTTCGGCAAGGTGCAGCGCGTGCTCGCGATCAAGCTGCTGTCGAACGAATTCCTGACCGCGCTCGTGCGCGACGGCAGGGTGGCGACTTTCGACGACCAGCGCGACCTGCTGGCGTTTTCGAAGATGGAAGGCAGTTCGTACCGTTGTTATCACGAGCTTCGCAAGAGCCTGCGCTGCGAAGCCGGCAGTTGACCCACGCGACAGGCCGATCGATCCCGATCAACCCACTTCATTATCAGGAGCTCCTCTCATGACGACCCAGAACGTTCCGGCCGACGCGCTCGACATCCTGTCCCGCGAAGTCGCGAAGATCCTCAACGTCGAGACCGTCGACACCGACGCCGGCATCGGCGAACTCGGCATCGATTCGCTGAACATCGTCGAGCTGATCGTGTTCTGCGAACAGCTCTACGGTTCGATCGACCCGGAAGCGCTGAACATCACGCAGTACACGACGCTGCAGCAGCTCGACGCGCAGCTGCGCCGCCAGCAGCACGCCGCCTGACACGACGATGCTCGCGCCCCTTGCGACCGTGGCGGCCCCCGCCGCCCAGCCGGCCCCGGCCACCGCGCTGACCGTGCAGGCGCTCGCGTACCGGCGCGTCGCGCCGTCGCGCGACGGCGCGGCCGTGCCGCTCGACGACACGGCCCGCGCGATCGGCACGCTCGCGTGCGCCGAACGCGAGCGGCTGTGCGGCGCGGTCGGCGCGGACGACTACGTGGTCAGCTCGACGATCCTGTCGATGCTGCTGATGAACGATTCGCCGCAGCATCGCGTGTTCGCGCAGGCACTGGCCGGCGCGAACGACTACACGCCCGACTGGATGACCTGCTCGTACGAATGCGCGGGCTGGGGCTACGTATTGCGCCGCTCGCTCGCGACCGCGGCCGAAACCGGGCCGCGCACGCTGCTGCTGCAGATCGTCGACATCGACGTGCACGGCTTCACGTACTGGCACGGCAACCCCGCGTGGGGCCGCTCGGGCTTCGGCGTGTGCTCGCTACTCGTCGATGTCGGCCGCGAAGCGGCATCGTCGGCGCCGTCGGTGCTGGCCGAGGCCGCGCCGCCGGCCAGCGCGGTCGTGCGGCTGGGCCGCGACATCCGCACCTTCTGCGCGGCCCGCCCCGGCTTGCACGCGGCGCTGCCGTTCTTTCCCGCGACGTCGCGCCGTGCGCTGCTCGCGTCGGTCGGCAAGACGCCGCTGCTGCCGGACGGGCACGGGGTGTTCGGTCATGCGTTCGGCAGCGATCCGTGGCTGTCGGTGCTGCTCGCGCATCGCGACGGCGACACGCCGCGCCGCGCGGCCGTCTGCTCGCTCGCGCTGAACGGCTATTACGCGATCGCCGACGTCGCGTTCGCGCCGGACGCGACGTTCTCTCTCGATGACGAGGCGTGACATGGTGCGACCCGTTCACTTCACCTACCGGATCGAGCGCGACGCGCGGCAGCCGGTCGCGGTTGCCGCGAGCGCGTACCGGATGCCGCTCGACACGCCGGCCGACTATGCGCGTGCCGCGCTCGCCGAGTCGGCCGGCGACGTCTATGACGCTGGCGATGCACTCGGCGGCGATCGCCGCGTGCTGCTCGATCACGTCCAGTACTTCGCATTCCTTTCCGAAATCACGGCACGCATCCGCACCGACGTGCACCCGGACGCCCGAGTGTTCATCGAAGTCTGCGCGCCGTACTTCGGCGCGCTGCCGGCCGAACTGCTCGCGCCGCACGTGCTGCTCGGCGTGCACCTGTACGACGAAGCATTGCGCGATGCCGCGCGCGGCGCCCCGGTCGTGTGGATCGGCGACCGGATCCTGCGCGATGCGGAGTTCGCCGGCGACAACCGCGTGTGCTGCGCGATCTGGCCGGCGCGGCTCGCCGACGCGTTCGACGCGCAGCTGCGCGGCTCGTGGCCGTCGTACGCGATCCGCCTCGACCCGCACCCGGCCGCGCCGCGCGCCGCCGCCATGACGCTTACCGATTCCGCCCATCATTCCGGCGCCGCCGCGCGGCCGGGGAGACCTTGAAATGACTGACACGCTCACCGTAATGCAGGACACGGCCGACATCCGCTGGTCGATGCCCGTCGACGCCCTGATGTCGAACGACTACGCACTGCGCGAAGAGGCGCTGAACCGGTTGTACGAAAAGGCGAAGGCCGCGCAGTGGGACGTCGCGACCGACGTCGACTGGAGCCACGATCTCGATCCGGCGAACCCGCTCGGCATGCCCGACCCGACGCTGCTGATCTACGGCACCGAGCTCTGGGGCAAGCTGTCGGACGCCGACAAGCGCGAAGTGCGCCATCACGCGCAGGGCTGGCTGCTGTCGCAGATCCTGCACGGCGAGCAGGCCGCGCTGATCTGCGCATCGAAGCTCGCGTCGGCCGAGAACGGCCTGAGCGCGCGGCTGTGCGCGGCCGCGCAGATGATGGACGAAGCGCGGCACGTCGAGGCGTACGCGAAGCTCGTCAACGAGAAGCTCGACGTCAGCTACCCGATGAGCCGTTCGCTGAAGGGGCTGCTGCACGACACGATCACGAGCAGCGCGCTCGACATGACGAACCTCGGGATGCAGGTGCTCGTCGAGGGCATCGCGCTGTCGATCTTCCAGAGCGTGGTCGCGTACAGCACCGATCCGTTCATCAAGGACCTGTTCGTGCGGATCCAGCGCGACGAATCGCGTCACTTCGCGGTCGGCCGGATCACGCTGTGCCGCGTGTACGCGGAGATGAGCGCGGTCGAACTGCGCGAGCGCGAGGAGTTCGTCTGCGAAGGCGCGGCCGTGCTGTACGAGCACCTGTGCGCGGACGACATCTGGGAACCGATGGGGCTGTCGAAGCGCGAATGCAGCGCGATGGTGCGCGAGTCGCCGGTCTCCAGCTCGATCCGCCGCTCGATCTTCCGCCGCCTGGTGCCGACGATCCGCGAGATGGGCCTGCTCACGCCGACCGTGCAGGCGACCTTCGAAAAACTCGACGTCCTCGACTACGCGGCGATGCCGCTCAACTGAACCATGACGACGACCTCCTCCCAAGCGTCACGCGATTTCTGGATCGGCATCGACGCGGTGGCCTACGAGCTGCCGGGCCTGCCCGTCGACATCGAGGCCTGGGCCGCCGAGCGCGACTACCCGGCGCAGCGGGCCGCGGCGATCGCGCAGTCGGGCAGCCGCTATTTCCACATGGCGCTCGACACGAGCGAGACCGATCTCGCGATCGCGGCGGCCGGCCGCCTGCTCGACACCGCGCGCGTGCATCCGTCCGACATCGGCGCGATCGTGCACGTGCACACGCAGCAGTTCAGCGTGCCGCCGGCGCCGCGCAGCCTGCCGCACGAGCTGGCCGCGCAGCTCGGCATCGAGCCGTTGTGGCTCGGCTCGGTTGCACAGCTGAACTGCGTGTCGGTCGCGGCCGGCATCGAGACGGTGCGCGCGCTGATGCGCCGCTATCCGCAGCTCGACGCGGCGCTCGTCGTGTCGTCCGACCGCGTGTACGGCGAGGATTACCGGATGCGCCAGATGACGGGCGTGCAGTGCGATGGCGCGGCCGCGATGCTGATCGCGCGCAACAGCACGAAGAACCGGCTCGGCGGCGTCGCGATCGAGACGCATGCGAAATGGCATCGCGGCTCGGACACCGTCGCTGCGAACGAGGCCGACCTGATCATGATGGAGTGGCCGTACACCCGCAAGGCGATCGACGCGGCGGTCGCGCTCGAGCCGTACGCGCTCGACGCGTACGAACTCGTGCTCCCGCACAACGCCGACCTGCCGGGCTGGAACGCGCTGTGCCGCGCGATGCGCGTGCCGGCCGAGCGGCTCTATGCGGAAAACATCCATGCGCGCGGCCACGCGTGCTGTTCGGATTTCCCGATCAACCTGGCCGACGTCGGGCTCGACGCGGTCGCGCGCGGCCAGCGCGTGCTCGGCGTGATGCAGTCGAACTGCGGCGCGTACGCGGCCGCCACGCTCCATCCGGTGGGCCGCCATGACGCCTGAGCGCCCGCTTCCACCCGCCGGCGACCACGCGTGGATCGCCGACCTGCGCACGCCGTGCTACGTGTACGAGCCGGAAGTCGCGATCGCGCGCTACCGGTCGCTGAAGGCGCGGCTCGGCACGCGGCTGATCGTGTCGCTGAAGGCGAACCCGAACCAGGACATGCTCGCCCGCTGCGCGCATGCGTACGAGGATGGCGTCGAGCTCGCGAGCCGCGGCGAACTCGACGCGGTGATCGGCCGGATCAAGACGCCGCGCTACCTGAACAACCCGTCGATGGACGAGATGTTCATGCGCGCCGGGCTCGCGTCGCGCTGCCATTTCGTGCTCGACAACCCCGACGCGGTCGCGCGCTTCGTGCCGCTGGCGCGCGAGGCGGCGGCCGGCGGCAGCACGCCGGGCGCCGTGCTGCTGCGCGTGAATGCCGGCGCGCTGGCCGGCGACGATGCGCGCGCGCTGTGGCACGACCACTTCGGGATGACGCCGAACGAGGCGCACGACGCGGTGCGCACGCTCGTCGCCGCCGGTTTGCCGGTGGCCGGGCTGCACGTGTTCTCCGGCCCGCATTCGTTCATCCGCCAGGACGCGACGCAGCCCGACACACTCGTGCTGCCCGAGCGGCTCGCGGCGCTCGCCCGCGATCTCGCGCCCGCCAACGGCGCGCCGCTCGCGTCGCTGAGCCTCGGCGGCGGTTTTGCCGACGATCACCCGGGCGATGCCGCGTTCGAACGCTATGCGACTGCGCTCGCGCCGCTGGCCGGCCAGTACTCGCTCGCACATGAATCCGGCCGCGCGATCTTCGCCGATGCGGGCGTGTTCGCGACGCGCGTCGTCGCGGTCAAGACTTGGCAGGACCGCACGATCGCCGTCTGCGACGGCGGGCTGTCGCACGCGTTCCTGCTCGCGCAGACCGAATCGGTGATGCGCCGGCTGGCCGCGCCGTCGCTCGTGCGCCGCAAGCCCGCCCCGCCTGAGCGCGGCGTGCCGACGATCTATGTCGGCAGCACCTGCAGCCGCGCGGACGTGATCGGCCGCGACGACACGGGCGCGCCGCCGCAGGTCGGCGACATCGCCGTGTTCGCGCGCTGCGGCGCGTATCACCGCACGTACTCGATGGCGCATTTCCTGTCCCACGAAGCCGCGCACGTGTACGTGCGGCCTGCCTAGACCCACCTGAGAGAGAAGCCGATCATGAACGCCCTGATCAGCGTCGCCGACCTGCTCGAACACGGCGCCGCACGCTGGCCGCAGCATCCCGCGTATGCCGACGGCGGCGGCACGATGACCTACGAACAGCTCGCACGCGCGGTCCGCCGCGCGGCCGCCGCGCTCGCGTCGCGCGGTGTGCAGCCCGGCGAGCGCGTCGCCATCTACGCGCCGAAGCGCATCGAAACCGTGGTCGCGATGCTCGCGGCCAACGCGCTCGGCGCGATCTTCGTGCCGGTCAATCCGCAGTTGAAGGAAGCGCAGATCGAACACATCGTCGCCGACAGCGGCGCGGCGCTGTTCATGACCGGCGCGCAGCGGTTGAAACGCCTGCCGGCGCTCGCCGCGCTCGTCGGCGCACGCGCGATGCTGATCGAGGAACTGGCCGACGCGATCCACGCGCCCGGCACCGACACGCCGGCACCGGCCCCCGCCGGCCGGCCGGTGGACGACGATCCGGCCGCCCTGCTCTACACGTCCGGCTCGACCGGCAAGCCGAAAGGCGTGGTCGTGTCGCATCGCAACCTCGTGTCGGGCGCGTTCAGCGTCGCCGCGTACCAGGGGCTGGCTGACGACGACGTCGTGCTCGGCGTGCTGCCGCTCAGCTTCGACGCGGGCCTGAGCCAGCTCACGACCGCGCTGGCCGCCGGCGCGTGCTATGCGCCGCTCGACTTCCTGCAGCCAGCCGAAGTGCCGCGCCATTGCGACGCGTTCGGCGTGACGTCGATCACCGGCGTGCCGCCGTTATGGATGCAGCTGGCGTCCGCGGGCTGGAGCGACACGGCGCGCACGCGGATCCGCCGCTTCGCGAACACCGGCGGCCATCTGGCGACGCCGCTGCTGCACCGCCTGCAGGCGGTGTTCACGAACGCGTCGCCGTACCTGATGTACGGGCTGACCGAAGCATTCCGCTCGACCTACCTGCCGCCGGCCGACGCGGCATTGCGGCCGACGTCGATCGGCAAGGCGGTACCGAACGCCGAGATCCTCGTGCTGCGCGCGGACGGCAGCGAATGCGTGGCCGACGAACCCGGCGAACTCGTGCATCGCGGCGCCTTCGTCACGCTCGGCTACTGGAATCGGCCCGAGCTGACCGCGCAGCGCTTTCGTCCGCTGCCGCGCCGGCACGGCGAGATCCCGCGCCCCGACGTCGCCGTGTGGTCCGGCGACATCGTGCGCCGCGACGCGGATGGCTACCTGTATTTCGTCGCACGCGGCGACGACATGATCAAGACGTCCGGTTATCGCGTGAGCCCGACCGAGGTCGAAGACGTGCTGTTCGCACTGCCCCATATCCGCGAAGCCGCCGTGTTCGGTGTGCCGCATGCGTCTCTCGGCGAGGCGATCGCCGCATGCGTCGTGTCGACGCTCGACGCCGACGCCTGCCGCGCCGACATCGCACGCGCGTGCCGCGACGCGTTGCCGACCTACATGAGCCCGCTCGTCGTCGAGCCGCTGCCGGCGTTGCCGCGCAACCCGAACGGCAAGATCGACCGGCCCGCGCTGAAAAACCAGTATCGCGACGCGTTCGCGCCCACGAACGAGGAGACCGCCGCATGACCCTGTCGACGCTCGATGAAACCTGCCTCGGCGCGCGCCGCATCGCCGAGCCCGGCACGCTGGCCCTGTCGGGCGGCGTCGTGGTACTGCCGCCCGCCGTCGTGTTCAGCGCGATCCAGGCGCAGGAACGCCATCCCGGCTACCGGCACCTGCTGCTGCCGCAGGCGCGCTTCGCGCGGCCGCGCGGAATGGGCGCACTGACGCCCGACGAAAGCACACGCCTCGCGCCGGGCGGCCGGCCCACGCTCCGGGTCGCGCCGCCCGGGCGCAGCCTCGCCGATCTCGCCGCCGACGCGGCGCTCGACCTGCGCGACCAGCTCGGCTCCGGGCAACTGGCCCGCACGACCCACGTGATCGTCGCGAGCTGCGCGCTCAACGAAGGGATCGGCGATTCGGTCGTCGGCCGCATGCAGTACGAGCTCGGGCTGCAGCGCGTGACGCCGTTCGCGCTCGGCCAGAACGGCACGCTCGGCTGGTATTCGGCGCTGATGCTGCTCGACGGGCTCCTCGACGAGGGTGACCAGGCGCTCGTGATCCTCAGCGACAAGTGGCTCTACCCGTTCTTCCGCCAGTTCGGCGACCTGGTCGGCTACGGCGACGCGGCCGCCGCGCTGCTCGTGTCGCGCGCCGGCCCGGCGCCCGAGCCGGCGGACTGGGGCGGCGTGCGGTCCGTCGCGATGGAATTCGGGCCGTCGATCGCCGATCCGTGGGCCGACGCGCCCGGCACGTTGCGCGACACGCTCGCGCCGGTCGCCGCGCGTGCGATCCGCCGCGCGCTCGACCTGGCCGGGCTGCGCGCCGGCCAGGTCGACTGGTGCGTGCCGCCCGGCTTCGATCCCGGCTTCGCGGCGCGCGTGGCCGACGCCGCGTCGATCCCGGTCGCCGCCCGCATCCAGCACGAGGCTGCCGGCCACCTGTCGTCGGCCGAATCGGCCGCTGCGCTGATCCGGCTCGCCGGCGCGCTCGACGAAGGCGAACGCCGCACGGTGCTCGTGTGGGATGCGGCACTGCACGGCGCGGCGGCGGCAGCCGTCGTCGACCTCGCCGGCGGCCTCGATGCCGCGCTCGATATCGAAGGAGACGCGTGATGAGCGCCTACAAGGTGAGCCTGCGCGAACTGCGCTTCTTTCTGTGGGAACTGTTCGAGGCCGACAAGCGGTTCCTCGCGGAACACGGCCTGTACGGCACGCACGACCGCGCGTCGATCGATGCGCTGCTCGAACGCGCACGCGATTTCGCGCTCGACCTCGGGCGCAGCTACCAGCAGGCGGACGTCGAGGGCTGCACGCTGCTCGACGACGGCCAGGTGCGCATTCCGTCGCATTTCCACGCGCTGTGGGCGCGCTTTCGCGACGAATGGTCGAACACGCTGTTCGGCACCGCGCACGGGCTGCCGCCGATCGTCACGCAGATGATCTACGAGATGTTCATGGGCGCGAACCCGTCGTTCATGACGTACGGCGGCTTCACGCGCCCTGCGATCAAGCTGTTGCAGATGCACGGCACGCCGCATCAGAAGGCGCTGATCGCGCCACTCGAGGCGTACCGCTGGGATGCCTGCTTCTGCGCGACCGAACCGCAGGCCGGCACCGACCTCACCGCGGTTGCGCTGCGCGCGACGCCGCTCGAACGCGACCTCTACGCGATCGACGGCGAGAAGGTCTACATCTCGGCCGGCATGCACGAGCTGACCGAGAACACGCTGTATTTCGTGCTCGGCCGCATCGACACCGCGTCGCCGGACTCGTTCTCGCTGTCGTGCCTCGTCGTGCCGCGCTTCTGGCCGGACGAGGAAACCGGCGAGCTGCAGTCGAACCATGTCGACTGCATCGGGCTGCCGCGCAAGATGGGGCTCAAGGGCTGCGCGAACACGCACCTCGTATTCGGTTCGAACGGCACGACCAAAGGCTGGCTGCTCGGCGGCCGGCGCAACGTCGGCCTGCTGCAGCTGATGCCGCTGATGAACCAGGCACGGATGAGCACCGGGATGTTCGGTGTCGGCGTCGCGTCGAGCGCGTACCTGCATGCGGTCGAGTATGCGGGCCGCCGGCTGCAGGGCCGGCCGATCGAGCGCGCGTCGAACACGAACGCCGCGCGCGTGGCGATCGTCGAGCACGCGGACGTGCAGCGCATGCTGGTCGACATGAAGAGCCGCGTCGACGGCTGCCGCGGCCTGCTCGGCAAGCTCGCCGCGACCGCCACGCGCGCGGCGATGCTCGAAGCGACGCCCGACGCCGACCCGGCCGAGATCGAGCGCCACCGCAAGCTGCAGCTGCTGCTGACGCCGATCTGCAAGGCGTTCATCTCCGACCAGGCATGGCGGATCTGCGAAACCGCGATCCAGGTGCACGGCGGGCTCGGCTATACCGATGCGAGCCCCGTCGAACAGAACGCGCGCGACGTGAAGATCCTGTCGATCTGGGAAGGGACGAACTACATCCAGGCGCAGGACCTCGTGCGCGACAAGCTCGGCTTCGGCCGCCATTCGCGGCTGATCCAGTACTACCGCGACGAACTCGACGTGTTCCTCGCACGCCAGCATCACACCGGCACGCATGCGGAGCTGCGCCCGCTGTTCGATGCGCTGCGCACGGGCGCCGACCGGATCGCCACCGCGCTCGACGACATCGCGCGCGACGTGCAGGACGGTCACACGCACCGCAGCAGCCAGTTCTACACGCGCTTTCTCGAGATGTTCGGCGTCGTCACGTCGGCATGGGTGCTGCTCGAATCGGCGACGATCGCCGCGCGCCGGCTCGACGCGCCGGACACCGCCGATACGCCGGCCGAACTCGCGTTCTATCGCGGCAAGCTGAAAAGCGCGCGCTACTACTTCGCGAACGTGCTGCCCGTGGTCGACCAGCATGCGGCCGTGATCGCCGCGATGGCGCATGCGGCGATCAGCGTCAGCAGCGACGAACTCGCGCAGGTGGAATGACATGGAGACGACGCTCGATTCCGGTACGACCATCCCGGCGGGCGACGCGCCGCGCAACCTGCTCGGCCGCCCCGCGACGCGCCATCGCGGCACCGACATCGACGGCGCGACGCTCGAACCCGAAGCGCTGCGCGTGCGCGATCTCGACCTGAACGCGCTGATCGGCGCGACGACGTTCGAAGGCGCGCTCGCGCACCTGTGGTTCGACGTCGCGCCCGGCAGCGCCGCACATCGCGCACACGAAGCGGCAATCGGCGCGCGGCTCGCGGCGTTCGCCGATGCACTGGCACCCGGTAGTGCCGCGCAATCCGTCGCTGCGGATCTCGGCGCGGCGGGTGTCGCGCCGGTGTTTGCCGCGGCGTCCGGCCTGCTGCGTGGCTTCGACGACGTGACGGCCCGCATGCACGGCGACGCGCCGGACGACGCCGATCTCGACACGATGCTGCTCTGCGCGGCCGCCGCGCCGTTCCTGCTGCACGCGGCGATCGAAGGCCGCCCGTTCGCCGCACGCGACGACGCGATCGGCGCATCGCTCGCCGGCACGTCGAGCCAGGCGCAACGCATGCTCGTGCTGACCGGCGCGGCGCGTAACGACGCAGCGGCGCAAGCGGCGATGGACATGCTGCTCGTCGCGTGGCACGCGGGCTTCGGCTACATCACGCCGACCGTGCTCGCGCCGCGGGTCGCGATCGGCACCGGCGTCACGCTCACGCAGGCGATCGCGTCCGGTTTCCTCGCGAGCGGGCCGTCGCACGTCGGCGCGGCGCTCGAAGCGATGCAGTGGCTCGCCGCGCTCGTGCAGTCGGTGCCGGGCGGCACCGGCGCACCGCCTGCCGCGCTCGACGCAACCGGGCGCGCGGCGATCGACGCCACGCTCGACGCGAAACGCACGCTGTACGGCTTCGGCCATCCGCTGTTCGTCGCGGATCCGCGTCCGCCGCACATGCGCGCGCAATTCGCGGCGCAAGGCTTCGACGGCGCGTACGTGACGCTGTTCGACGCATGCTGCGCGCAAGCCGACGCCCGCCGCGCGTTGCGCCCGAACATCGATTTCCTGACGGCCGCGACGTTGCTCGAACTCGGTGTCGCCGCGCCGTCGTGGGGCGTCGGCGTCGGGCTCGGCGCGCGCATCGCGGCGATGGCCGCGCATGCGGTCGAGCGGCGCCGCCGCCCGGCTTTCGGCGTCAACAGCGCGACCGCGCGACGGCTGCTGGCCGCCGTGCCGGTCGGCTGGCTGTGAACCCTTTATCCCTTCGGCACCCTTCTGCAAAAGGAACGTCATGCTGCTCAAGAACCTGCGCCCGGCGAACGACTACGATCGCTTCGCCACTGAAACGCTCGAACCGTGGGACCTGCTGTTCATCAGCCGCATCCGCCAGCTCGCCCGCGGGATGACGCCCGGCGTGATCGCCGACATCGGCACGGCCACCGGCGTCGTGCCGGTGCGGCTCGCGACCGACCCGGCGATGCGCGGCTGGCGCTACGTCGGCATCGACCTCGATCCGGCGATGCTCGACGAAGGCCGCCCGCGCATCCACGAACTCGACCTCGACGACACGATCGAGATGCGCGTCGGCGATGCGCTCGCGCTGCCGTTCGACGACGGCACGCTGACGATGGCCGTCGGCCGCGCGACGCTGCACCACCTGCCGGACAAGGCATTGAGCCTCACCGAGATGTATCGCGTGCTGGAGCCGGGCGGCATCGCGCTCGTGCACGACATGCGCCGCGACGCGCCGCAGCACCTGCTCGACCGCTTCACCGAGATGCGCGCCGCCGCCGACTATCCGCCGACCCATGTCGAGGAAAAGATCACGCTCGACGAAGCGCATGCGCTCGTCGCCGAAGCCGGTCTCGCGGCAGTCGCGTCGATCTACAGCCCGAGCGCCGGGCTCGGCGCGCTCGGCTTCGAGATCCTGCTGAAGAAACCGGCGCTGGCCTGAGTGATGACCGACCTCGCCTTCCTCGCCGCGCACGCCGCCGCGCGGCTCGGCGCCGACGACGTGCACTGCGCGGCGGTCGCGCCCGGCGCGACGCTGCCGCTGTGCGTGACGCCGCGCAGCGCCGAACTCGCGACCTCGCCGGAGATGTTCGTCGCGTGGTACCGCTCGCGGCTCGACACGATCGACACGCTGCTCGACGCGTGCGGCGCGCTGTTGTGGCGCGGCTTCGCGGTACCCGACACCGCCGCGTTCGGCCAGCTCGGCGCGCTGTATCCGCCGCACGCGAACGGCTACACGGCGGGCGCCGCGCCGCGCAAGCAGATCGACGGCCAGGTGTACGAGTCGACCCGCATGCCGCCGCCGTTCAAGATCGGGCTGCACCAGGAGATGGCCTACATGCCCGCGTTCCCGCGCCTCGTCGCGTTCTATTGCCGGCAGCCGGCCGACGCGGGCGGCGAGACGCCGATCTGCGACATGCGCCGCGTGACGGCGCGCGTGCCGGCCGCGCTGCGCGAACGGTTCGCCGAACGCGGCGTGATGTACCTGCGCAATTTCGCGGCGCCCGGCGCGCGCGCGGACAGCCTCGCCGCCCATCCGGGCATGCCGTTCGCCGAATACCACCGACCGTGGGACGACGCGTTCGGCACGACCGAGCGCGACGAGGTCGTGCGGCTCTGCGCGGAACGCGGCGTCGGCTGCCGCTGGCTCGACGACGGCAGCGTGACGGTGTCGCACGTCGGCAGCGCGCTGCGCACGCATCCGCGCACCGGCGAAACCGTGTGGTTCAACCAGGCAACCGCGCAGCACCCGAATCCGCGTTCGATGGGCGAGCTCAGCTACCGCTACCTGCAACGCATGTACGGCGGGCGCGCGGCGTTCCCGTACGAGATCCGCTATGGCGACGGATCGCCGATGCCGTTCGACGATCTCGTCGCGATCTACGACGCGTTCGACGACGAGGAGCGCGCGTTCCCGTGGCAGGCCGGCGACGTGCTCGTCGTCGACAACATGCTGGTCGCGCACGGCCGCAACCCGTACCGGGGCGCGCGCGACACGCAGGTCATGCTGTTCGACTGACAGGAAGCCGACGATGAGCGATTCGTTCCTCGCCTCCGTGCGCGCGCTGTTCGGCCCGCACACCGCGTTCGACCGGCCGCTGCGTGCCGGCACGCAGCCGCTGCCCGATGCCCACGCGCCGGGTGCTGCGCTCGGCGCGCGCGCGATCGACGTCGCGGCCGGCGATTTTCATTTCTCCGCGCGGCAGGTGCGGTTCCGGCTCGGTGCCGTCACCGCGATCGTCGGGCCGAACGGCTCCGGCAAGACCACGCTGCTCGAAACGCTGCTCGGCTTCCGGCGCGGCGGCACCGACGTGCGCGTGCTCGACGTGCCGGCCGCGCGCTTCATGCGCGATACGCCATCGCTGCGGCGCATCGGCGCGCAATTGCAGAAGGTCGAATATCCCGACCATCTCCGCGTATCGGAGATCGTCGCGCTGCACCGCGCGATGTACGTGCGTGCGGACGCCGCGGTCACGGATGCGCTCGGCATCGCCGAACTGCTCGACAAGCCGTGCCGCGCGCTCTCGAAGGGGCAGCGCCAGCGCATCGATCTCTACGTCGCGCTCGCGCACCGGCCCGAACTCGCCGTACTCGACGAGCCGTTCACCGGCCTCGACCGCCGCTACGCGGGCGTCGTGATCGACCTGCTGCGCCACCGCGCGCGCGGCACGAGCATCGCGATGATCTGCCACGCCGAGGAAGAGCTGGCCGTCGTCGACGATCTCGTGTGGGTGCGCGATGGCGGCGTGCGCTACCAGGGCGACAAGGACGCGCTGCGCGCCGAGCTCGTCGGCGAGGCGCGCGCAGTCCTGCATTGCCGCGACGAAGCCGACGCACGCGCGCTGCGCAAGCGGCTCGCGGCGCTGCCCGGCGTGACCGGCGTACGCGTGTCGGCCGCGCACGTCGTCGAGGTGTTCGGCGATGCGACACTGCATCCGAACGTGCACCGCATCGTCGGCGAACAGGGCATCCAGCATCTCGCGCTCGCGCCGAGCACGCCGGGCGACCTGCTGCGCCTCTGTACCGAGGGCCCCACCCATGACTAAGGTGTTCCTGATTCTCGTGCGCAACGAGCTGCTCGGCTATCTGCGCAGCCGCTCGTCGCTGTTCTGGACACTCGTGTTCCCGGTGTTCCTGCTGAGCGTGATGCTGTTCGCGTTCGGCGGCTCGGGGTCGCTCGGCACCGCGGACATCGCGTTCGCCGTCCCCGGCGGCGCGACCCCGTACAGCCGCGCCTGCGAAGCGCAGATCGTCGACAGCCTCACGCACAGCGACACGGTGAAGGCGACCTTCGACGGCCGCGGCGCGGCGGCCGATCGCGTGACCGTCGTGCTCGGCAACGACGAGCGCACACCGGCCACGATCCGCTACGACTTCAACGGCTCGCTCGCGGTCAAGGCCGCGTCGCGCGTCGTCGAGATCGCGCTCGCGCGCTGCGCCGCGCAGCGGTTCGGGCTGCCGGCCGCGCAAGCGCGCTTCGAGAACGCGGCGCCCGCGCGCCGCCCGTTCGACTATGGCGCATTCTTCGCGACCGGCATTCTCGTGATGGCGTTCATGGCGATCGGCCTCAACTCGACGACGACCGCGATCGCGTCGCTGCGCGAACGCAATACGTTCAAGCTGTACGTGTGTTTCCCGGTCTCGCGCGGCGTGTTCCTCGCCGCGCTGATCGTCGCGCGGATGATCATGATGGCGCTGTCGGCGCTCGTGCTGCTGACCGTCGCGCGCGTCGCGTTCGGCATCGCGCTGCCGATCGCGACGCCCGACGGGCTGCGCGCATTGCCGATCGTGCTGCTCGGCGCGGCGATGGTGCTCAGCATCGGCGTGCTGCTCGCGAGCCGCGCGAGGTCGCTCGCCGCCGCCGAACTCGCGTGCAACGTCACCTACTACCCGCTGCTGTTCTTCAGCGACCTGACGATCCCGATGCACGACGCGCCGGCCTGGCTGAAGGCGGTGCTCGCGTTCCTGCCGACCAACCAGTTCGCGGTCGCGCTGCGCGGCGCGCTGGTCGACGGCGCCCCGTATGCGCAGCTCGCGCCGCAACTGCTCGGCATGACCGTGAGCACGGCGCTGTTCCTGTTCGCCGCCGCGCGGCTGTTCCGCTGGCACGACGCTTGACGCGTCGCCCGCTGTTTCGCAGTTTCGCTGTTTCGACGTTTCGACGAAGGAGAATCCCCCGATGAAATCGAGCAATCCCATCACCGACTACCTGCTGCACGCGAGCAACTTCCTGCCGGCGATCGTGTTCCTGTTCTACGGCCGGCTCGGCCCCGAGCAGCCGGACGTGCGCTGGACGCACGCGTTCCTGATCGGCGGCGTGCTCGCGCTCGTGCACGGCGCGTGGCTGATCCGCCGCGCGGACCGCAACAGCATCGCGATCGGCGTCGACCTGTTCCTCGTGATCGGCGCGGTGCTCGCGCTCGTGTCGCCGACAGGTAGCCGTTTGTGGGGCGAGGAACTCGGGCCGGCCGCGATGCTCGTCTGCGTGCTGGTCGTCGGCATCGTGCATACCGCGTGGTCGGACGGCGGGTTCGTCGACGGCACGTTCGTCGACCATGCGCGCGCACGTTCGCTGTCGATCGTGCTGCTCGCAGTGACCGTCGTCGCGCTCGCGGTGTCGATCACGATGCGCCACAGCCCGTTGTGGGGCGGCGTCGTGCCGCTGATCGCGCTGGTCGTCGTGCGCGGCCGGCTGCGCAAGCAGCTCGTGCGGGCCGGCTGACGATGAGCGCGCTGCCCGACCGCGCCGCGCAGCGGCACGCGCTCGCCGCGACGCTCGGCGACGGCTGGCTCGACGGGGCAACTCGTGACGCGTGTTCATCGTATGAAACCGATGTGACACTGCACGGCGGCATCGCGCTCGGCATCGCTCGGCCCGCGTCGACCGCCGACACGAGCGCACTCGCCCGAGTCGCCGTCGCGCACCGCATCGCGCTGGTCGCGCAGGGCGCGCGCAGCGGGCTCGTCGGCGCGGCCGTGCCCGATCGCAGCGGCACGCAATGCGTGGTGTCGTTCGACCGGATGCGCGCGGTGCGCGTGTTCGACGCGGCGAATCGCAGCATCACGGTCGAGGCCGGCGCGCGGCTGTCCGACATCAACCGCGTGGCGGCCGAAGCCGGCCTCTGCCTGCCGATCGATCTCGGCAGCGATCCCACGGCCGGCGGCCTCGTCGGCGCGAACGCGGGCGGCAGCCGCCTGATCAAGTACGGCGACGTGCGCCGCAACGTGCTCGGCGTCGAAGTCGTGCTCGCCGACGCGGCGGGCACCGTGATCGACGCGCTCGCGCCGCTGCGCAAGCGCAACGCGGGCTTCGACGTCACGCAATGCTTCATCGGCGCGAACGGCGCCAACGGGCTCGTGACGGCCGTGTCGTTCGCGCTCGCGCCTGTCGAACGGTCGTCGTGCGCGGCGTTCGTCGCGTTCGCATCGTACGACGCGGCGCTCGCCGGCCTGCTCGCGTTCGAACGTGCATTCGGCGAGATGCTGTCGGCATTCGAATTCATGTCCGCGGCGGCCGTCGGCTGCGTCGCAGCCGCGTATCCGGCGTCGCGTGTTCCGTTCGAAGCCGACGCTGCCGCGTGCTATGCGCTCGTCGAGATCGCGACCGGCATGCCGGGGCTCGATGCACTGCTCGAGGAACGCACGATCGCGACGCTCGACACGCTGGCGGGCGAGCACGTGGTGCTCGATGCGGCCTGCGCACCGGCCGAACGGTTCTGGCGGATCCGCGATGCGCTGCCGGCCGCGGTGGCGCAGGACGGCATCCCGCTGTCGTTCGACGTGTCGTTTCCGCGCGGCGCGCTGGCCGCGTTCGTCGCCGACGCCGAGCAGTGGATCGCGGCCGTGCATCCGTCGCTGCGTTGTCACACGTTCGGGCATTTCGGCGACGGCGGCTGCCATCTCGTCGTGTCGATCCCGCACGCCAGTGCGGAACGCTACGGGCCGCTGCAGCAGGTGGCGCTGCGCGGCGCGCTGTACGACCGTGTCGTGCGGGCCGGCGGCTGCTTCAGCGCCGAGCATGGCATCGGGCCGGTCAACGTCGCGTACTACCGCAAGCATGTGCCGGCCGCACAACGGCAGGTCGCCGCCGCCATCCAGCACGCCGTCGACCCGCTGGGTCTGATCGGGCGTGTCCGCTATTGATGCGCCGTCAAGCGGCGCCACGGAGAATTCGCATGATCCTTCGACACCCGCCCGGCCTGGGTACCGTTTCCGAACCGGATGACGAACCGCCTTTGTCCGGCATCCCGACCACGCTGCCCGACTCGGGCGTCGTGGTCAACGTGCGAGGCGTGGCGTACGTCATCAAGCTGCCGCCGCGCGATCATGCGCGCCCGGCGCTGTGGCGCGAGCTGGAAGATTGGCGTGACGACCGGTCGGGCGATGGCGCGGCCGGCGACGGCATCGATCCGGGCTGGCAGCAGGACTGATCGGTCGCGATGCGGCGATGATCGCGGGCCTCCACCCTCCCGCGATCATCGTTTCCTGCGCGTGCATCGCCGCTGCCGCGGATATCCCGCTCAATGCCGCCCCAGGCTGAAGCTCACCCGGTCCGCGCAATCCGGAAGACCGACACCGTGGCCTGCATCCGCGAGCCGGACGTCAGAACCCGTGACGATGGAGATGAACCGTGCTTTGCCCGAAGGGGTAAGGCAGCATGTAAACCGCCTGCGCCCCGTGCGCATAGAACAGCCACGCGAGCGTCGCCATGATGATCCCAGCGACGACCGTCGCGAACGGCGACGACGCGCGTGCCGCCTTGTAGCAGGCCTTTCCCAGGAGGAACACGGCGACGAGACCGGTGATCAGACGCACGCCGATCGGCAGCGGCCCGCCAGAATTGCTCAATAGGACGAGCATCCCGTACAGCCCCAACGGCAGGAGCCATTCGGTGTTGCGGGCGAGAAAACCTTCCAGCGTGCGATCGCTGCTGGCCTGCCGACTTCTATCCTGGCTCAACGATGCCGTCGAACGATCGAGCTGCCAGAAGGATCTGACGCCACGCTCGGGCATCGCTTCAGTGACGGGTTTGCCGTCGCCCGTCAGACCCTCCGAACCGTCATCGGACCGCCATACGCACCGGCGATAAATCCACGCGGTCGCCGCGGCGCCCAGAGAAATTTCGACGATCTTGAGCGTGGCCTTGACGACCACCTGGATGGGCAAGGGCGCAGCATGGAGAAGCGGCACGCTGAAAATCGGTGCCTCCAACAGGAAAGGCGGCAGGAAACCCGCAATCATGAAAATAAGGAAGGCGCTCCATCGCTGGCCTTTCATGTCGGACCACACAGCCTTCCACTGCAGCGGCAACTCCAGTGCAACACGGGGGAAAATCAGCAGGTAGCAGAACAGGAAATGCGCCAACGCCACGGTCAGCACAAGGGTGGTGATCAACCCCGCCAAGGCTACCAGCGGCCTGGGGCTCGTGTGGATCGTGAATATGAACCACGTGATCAACGACTGCACGGACACGTACAGCACCCAGTGGAGAAAGTATCGGATATAGGTTTTCCCGGACACGTTCCGCGCGCTCGAAGCATTCCCAAGTAGCACATAGCGCATCAATGGCACGGCCAGCAACGCATTGGCAAAATTCGACGCATTCCCAACGAGGGACTTGAAGCCGCGCACCTTCAGCAGCGCGCTCAACACGGCGTGATCGGGATAGCGCGTGCTGGCGGCACGCATCGCGAAATGCTCCACAAAAAAAATGGCCACCAATACGACCAGCATAAGCACGTGCTGGTCCGGCATCTGGCCGACCGCGCGCCAGGCATCCTGCCAGGTGCCGACGATGCAGGCTTTCAACGTTGGGCGTTTCATGCGTTTGACGAGATGTGAGTCCGGCCGTGACGGCACTGGGCGGCGGGGGCTTCAATCCGGGCCTACCGGCGCGAATGCACGCGGCGTCCGCTTCGCGAAACCGGCCTGCCGAGCGATGCCCGCGTCATCGCTGCAATCGCAGCACGCGGTCGGCTCGATACAAGCTGGATGACAGGTGCGAAGCGCCCCGGGTGAAAGCAAGACGTCTAGCGGATCAACTCGATCCGGTCGATCGCAATGGCGCAATGCCGTGCGATTTTCTCCGCCTCGGCCGCTGCGCAGCCCTGGAGCCTCGATTCCCCGGACGATCGATAATTTTCATTTTCCCCTCGGCGCAGTCATTTCATTCGTGTACTTGTAAGACTTGCTTTTAAATCTATTCGCGAACGGAAACCGTGTCAACAACGCAAATAATTACATTATTGAATATAAGAGAAAGCATTTTGTATTGATTTTTGACGTTCAACGGTTAATGCCGGGCATGCAGGAGCAATTTCGATACGCACCTCCGGACTACCCCGATCCGTCCGCGGGACAACGGGTCGTCAACCGTTCCGAAGCCGCGCAACTCGGCTTCCCGTGCGAAGCGCCCGACTCCGCTCTGAAGTAACCGACCTCTTGCAAGCTCGTGCCGCGCGTCAGTTCTGCGTGAAGGGAACGTTCAACGCGATAGCGGCGCCGGACAACCCGAGTCGTCCGGCGCCGCTGCAGGTGAAACAGCTGATCAGAACACCGCGTGCCCGCTGATCAGGCTAGGCAGCCACGTCGAGAAGAACGGCAGGTACGTGACGATGTTGATCGCACTGAAGATCGCGAGGTAATACGGCCACGCCATCTTAGTGGTCTCGCCGATCGACACGTTGCCGATCGCGCAGCCGACGAACTGCACCGAGCCGATCGGCGGATGCACGAGGCCGAGCGAGCAGTTCAGCAGCAGCATGATCCCGAACTGCACCGGCCCGACGCCGCACGCCATCGCGATCGGCAGGAACAGCGGCGTCGTGATCAGGATGTGCGCGGCCATGTCGACGAACGTGCCGAGGAACACCTGGATGATGTTGATGTACAGCAGCATCAGCCACGGCGCGGCGGTCGACTGCTTCAGCAGCCCTTCGATCGCATCCGGGATCTCCAGGTACGACATCTGGAAGCGCAGCATGTTGGACACCGCGATCAGCAGCAGCACGACGCCCGTCGTGCGCGCCGCATGCGACAGCGCGCGGCGCAGCTTCTCGGCCGTCAGCGTCCGGTAGACCACCGCGGTCAGCACGAGCGAGTACACGACGGCGATCGCGGCCGCTTCGGTCGCGGTGGCAATCCCCTTCGCGACGCACACGAGGATGATCGCGATCACCATCAGCCCGGGCACCGCGCCGACGAAGCTGCGCAGCACCGCATACCAGCCGGGGAACGCAGGCAGCGCGGACGAGCCGTCTTCACGGCGCGGATAGCCGTGACGCACGGCCTGCCAGTACGCGGCGGCCAGCACGAAGCCCATCACCCACAACACCGGCAGCAGCCCCGAGAACAGCAGGTCGCCGATCGACACGCCGCTCACCGGCTGGCCGTGCAGCATCCCGGTGATGCCCTGCGCGGCGAACGCGTAGATGATCATGTTGGTCGACGTCGGCATCAGCGCGCCGGCGAGCGACGCATGCGTCGTCACGTTGACCGCGTACGCGGCGCTGTAGCCTTCGCGCTTCATCAGCGGAATCACCACGCCGCCCATCGCCGACGTATCGGCGGTCGGCGAGCCCGACACGCCGCCGAACAGCGTACAGGCGACGACGTTCGCCATCCCGAGGCCGCCGCGGAAGTGGCCGACGGTCGCCTGCGCGAAGCGCAGGATCCGGTCCGCGATGCCGCCATGCAGCATCAGTTCGCCGGAGAAGATGAAGAACGGCACCGCGAGAAACGAGAACGCATTCATCCCCGAGATCATCGCCTGCATCGCGGTCGCGATCGGCAAGCCTTCGACCATGTAGGTCAGTACGCAGGCGATGCCGAGCGCGAACGACACGGGCACGCCGAGCACGAGGAAAATCAGAAAACTGACGGACAGGATCGCGAGTTCCATGGCGTTATTGTCCCGGCGTAGAACGACGAAGCGCGAGCAGGTGCTCGAGCGAGAAGAGGATGATGGCGATCGCCGCGGGCATCGCGATCAGGTAGCGCACGCCTTCGGGCAGCCCGATGATCGGGATGCGGTCGCCCATCGTCTCGGCGGCCATGCTGCCGCAGCCGATCATGATCATGATCGCGAACGCGATCAGGCTCAGGTGCTGGATCGCGATGACCACCGTGCGCGCCGTCGGCGACAGCCGGCGCACCAGCGAATCGAGGCCGATATGGCCGCCGTCGCGCACCTTCATCGCCGCCCCGAACATCGCGATCACGATCACGAGCAGCAGCGCGATCGGCTCCACGAAATCCGGTGCGTTCTCGAACACGTAGCGCATCACGACCGCGTAAAACACCAGCACCGTCAGCACCGCGAGACACGCCGACGCGATCACGGCCAGCACGCGGAACAGCACGTCGTTCACGCAACGCAACAGCGGCGCGGCATGCCGGCGTGGCGCTGTTGCGCCGTCCGGGGCGGCGGCCCCGCCGCCCGCGGCGGTTGCGCCGTTCAGGGAAGTGCGGCGTGTCACTTGGTGGCCTCGATCTCGTCGACGATCTGCTTCATCTGCGGCGTCTTCTCATACTTGGTCCACAGCGGCTGCATCGCCTTCACGAACGCCGCGCGGTCGATCTGCGCGGCCGGCAGGATCTTCGCGCCGCCCTTCGTCACCAGCTGCTGCGCGGACGCCTCGCGCGCGGTCCACAGGTTCTGGTAGTACGGCACCGAATCGGCCGCCGCTTTCCTGATCGCCGCCTGCTCCTGCGGCGACAGCGTGTCCCAGACCTTCTTCGAGAACACCAGCACTTCCGGCGTCATCGCGTGCTGCGTCTCCGAGTAGTCGGGCGCCACTTCGTAGTGCTTGGTTTCCTCGTACGACGGCATGTTGTTTTCGGCTGCATCGACGAGGCCCGTCTTCAGGCCCGTGTACACCTCGGCGAACGGCATCGGCGTCGGCGTGCCGCCCATCGCCTTGATTTCGTCGACCATCAGGTCCGACGGTTGCACGCGCACCTTCAGCCCCTTCATGTCCGCCGGCGAGCGCACCGGACGCTTCGCGTAGATCGAGCGCGCGCCGCTCTCGTAGAACGTCAGCGCGATCATCCCCTTCGCGGTGAACGCGTCGAGGATCTTCTGGCCGGCCGGCCCGTACATCGCCTTGCGGAAATGATCGACGTCGCGGAACAGGAAGGGGAACGACGGGATCAGCGATTCCGGCACGATCTCGTTGAACGACGCGCCGTTCACGCGCGCCATGTCGATCGCGCCGATCCGCACCTGGTCGACCGTGTCCTTCTCCGAGCCGAGCGCGCTGTTGCCGAACACCTTGATCGAATCCTTGCCGCCCGTCTGCTTCGACAGTTCGTCGCCCATGAACTTCACGGCCATGTTGGTCGGGAAGTTGTCGCCATGCACGTCCGCCGAGCGGAACACGCGCGCCTGCGCGGACATCGCGAAGCCGGCCATCAGCGCGACGGCCAGGGCGATACGGGAGCGGTTGAATCGGTGCTTCATCGTCAGTCTCCTTGATGGTTGTGCTCTTTGTGGCGCGGCGATCCGTCGGTGTGCGCATGCTTCGGCGCCGTGCTCGCTGACCGCTGAGTCATACGTCGTATGACGTGTTGACGCGAATGTACGTCGGTTAATCGTTTAACTCACTTGGTGCATACCCGTAGAGCTATCCCCATGAGGGGTTTCGGGCAGGTTTCAGGGAATCGTTTTCTCTGTTTAGGCGAGTTTGCGCGAAACGTTTTCCGGGAACGGGCGTGTGTTTGAGCTGGGTGGTCAGCTGATCGCCTCCATCGGCACCGGAAACCAAACTTTCGCTTCGTTTTCAGTTGTCGTAGGATGACTGATCACAGCACCGGCAGATCGGTGCGATGACAGGAGCACACGCCGGCCATGCACCGCCGCGTGCGGCACGACCGGAATGAACGACAGGGAATCCGGGCAGGGGCAGGCGCCCTCGTCTACCCCGCCGTAGGGCGCCGGAGTAATCGCGACCGGCGCGACGGGTTCGCGACTCTGCGTGCCTAAGCTACTGCGACTGCCCTACGCATTGCCGACAACACCTCGCGATGTCGACGTCCGGAGTCGTACCTAATAGGTCGCATGTTCGCGTAGGGCGCACGGCCAACACCATGCTTTTCCGACTTTCGACCCAGTCGAAGTAGCTGGCTTGGCTCGCAACGCCGGGGGCGGCGGCCGGCCCGGAGCAGCCGATCGCCGATATTGCTCTTTGGTCATCCAGATGGCTCTTCCACAGCGGTCAAAGTCATTCGGTGCGCGGACGCGCAATTGGCTGCATCTAAACCTGCCGCCCTTGTGTTTTCACTCAAATATGTGCAGACTGCATATGTGCATGATGCATGTATTGGGGTGCCCTATGACACAGCGTACGGAAAATCTACTCGGCGCACTCGCCGTGCTCGTCACGGACGAGATGTTCGCGCTGCACTCCCTTCCAGCTCTCGCCGGCCCCACTGCGCGGGCGATGCTCAATGCAATCGGCCAATATCCAGACGCCTCTATCGAACTATTGCGCGATGCCGTCGCACTATCGCATCCCGCAGCTGTGCGCGCCGTAGCCGGCCTGGTCGATGCCGGCCTCGTTGAGAAGCGAGCCGGTGTCGATAAACGTTCCGTCGCGCTGGCGCTGACTGCCAGTGGCCGACGGGAAGTAAAGCGTTTGCAGAGCGCGCGCGAAAATATCCTGATGCGCATCGTGGGCCATCTCGATAGCGATGAGCGCCGAGTGCTCGAAAACCTGATGATCAAGATGCTCTGGCACGAGACGCGCGACCCTGCCCAAGCGATGCAGCTATGTCGCTTTTGCGACGACGGGCCATGCCTCAAGGCAGGCTGCCCGGTTGAATGCCGCGAAGAGGGGTTACCCATGCCGGCCCGGAGTGCGCCATGAAACCTTCAGCAGGGGTGCCTTGGTCAGCCATCGCCGCACTGACCGCCGTGTCGATGCTCGCGCAGATCGGGCAGTTCGGCATTGGCTTCATCGTGCTGCCGGTCTGGCTCGCTCATCAAGGCCTCGACGCGCAGCGCGCTGGCCTCTTCGCAGCGTCGCAATGGGCTGGCATGCTCGTGGGTCTGGCGGCGGCCCCGGTGCTGATTGCTCGCATCGGCGCAAGGCGAACGGTATCGCTCGGCCTCGCGGCCAGTATCGTTGCGTTTTCGTCCATCGCCTGGTTGTCGTGGCCGCTCTGGATCGTGCCAGGCATCCTGACCGGACTGGGCATTGGCCTGCGCTGGATCGCTAACGAGTCGTGTCTGTATAGTCTCGTTCCCGAGGAGTTGAGTGGCCGGGTGGTCGGCGTACATGAGACGCTCATTGCGACAGCTGGCGTAATCGCGCCGGCACTGGCCGCTTGGTGCGGTCCAGACGGTTCCGCGACGGTTGTCGCCGGCCTGTCATTTACATCTGCGGCAGCTATCCCACTCTGGTTGACCGCATCGGGGCATCCGCCAAATCTCATTGCACGTGAGGCGACCGCTCACGGAGGCGTCCCGACCGGGCCAGTGAGCGCACTTGTATGCCTCGGCATGGTAGTGGTGGCTGTTGGTGGAATCATCGACGGCGCGCTATATGGTCTCTTCCCACTCTACGCCGGTGCGCGTGGAATGAGCGGCACACAGGCAACCCTGCTGCTGTCTTGCCTCGGCCTGGGCGGGATGCTGCTGCAATTTCCAGTCGGCTGGCTGGCTGACCGCGCTGGTCTGGGATTCACGGTGATCGTGTGTGCGATGACGAGCACGCTGGCACTCGTCACCTTCGCGCTCGCCACGCCAATGACGTGGTTGTTTCCGGCGAGCGGCCTCGTAGTCGGAGGCATGAATAGCGCGTTCATCACACTGGGCATGTACGCGGCTGCACGCAGCGAGAAGACTGCGCTCGTAAGGAACATGCGGCTAGTGTCGCTAGCGTTCACGGCCAGCTCGATCGTCGGGCCGCTCGTCGCTAGTGCTGCGATGAAGACGTTCGGAAACGACGCATTAATGTGGCCGCTTGCGATCGCGAGTGGCGTGCTTGCCGTATTTACGCTCGGCATATGCGAGGGAAAGCGAGAGCGCAGACAACCCTCTCCAGCGAACTGAGCCACCACAGACAACCGCTCCCCATGACTGTGGGTGCCCGCTTGTACGCGGAGAAATCGTACCCAAAGCGGCCGCTGAGCCCCTCAAAGGCCGAAGGGCAGGAACGGGTCGGACAGCGCCCGCTGATACCGAGTTCAGACTGGATCTCCCTTCAATTGAAAGGAGATAGGAAGCGACGTTCCGACGTAACAATCGCACGTCCGCGTATGGACGGTCATGCCTGTTGCATGATGCGCAAGCGTCAATCACTGCATGAGTCTGGCGGACGCTGCTGTGAGCCAATTATTTTGGCGTCTGATACATTCAGTTGGAATCCATATCGGGGATACGTCATGAAGCTTCGTACCGTGTATTTGAAGGTGAGTGATATGGGGAAGTCCACTTCCTTCTGGGAGCGACTTCTCGGATATGAACCGCTTAAGCAGTCCGGCAAGTGGACTGAATTCATGGTCGGCACAAGCAGACTGGGCCTTTTGTTAAACGATTTCGGAGATGAGATAAAAGGTAGCAGCTCCGTGCCTGTCTTTGAGTTCGAAGAAAATGCGCTTCACGAATTCGTGAAGCGGGCTACGGAAAACGGAGCCTCCGTCGTGTTGGACGGATTGAAGGTCGAGTCTATGAAAAGCATCGTATTGAGCAGCCCGGACGGACACGAGTTCGAGCTTTGCATGTGCCGCAACTAACCAACTGCTTTGCAGTTCGTCGCATGTCGTACGAACGACCGCTTGCCGGCGACGAAGGGCCGTTGAAAGAGCCGCGACGAATGTCGTTTCCGGGTCGACTGCTGTCGACCCATACTGGGGAAGTGGCAATTCATGCACAATGTCGAACCGTAGCCCTTTTGGCGGGAGTCGGCGTTCAAATCGCGTGAGGTTCCGCAGACCATGTCTGTTCGTCCATACTTTCGCACGAACGGACTGCCCCAATTGAGCTGCGACCCAGCGATAGTGCCACCACTTGTGCTACACGCTCCTCACGTGCGTGGGAACCGCGTACAAGCCCTTCAACTCATGCGAACGTTCTTGTCATGCCAGAAGATTTCGAAGTTCACGGCCCGCACGATCATGCAGTAGAGCACCCTGCGGCGCATGAAGAAAGCCACGGAGCGGCGCGCATCGCCGTGACGACTGCTGTCCTCGCCTGCGTCGGCGCGATTTCCGCATATCAGAGCGGGGCGGAAGAGAATTTAGCGTTGCTGCACAAGAACGAGGCCGCGATCCAGAAAACCGAGGCAGCTAACCTGTGGGGCTATTACCAGGCAAAGGGCGAGAAGCAGAATCTAGCCGAGCTCGGAGCGGCGTTGAGCCAGGAAGCGTCGCCGCAAAGAAAGCGTTTCGAAGCAGACGCGGCGCGGTATCGCGAAGAGAAGGAGCCGATCCGCAAGCGCGCCGAAGCGCTCGAGCAAGAAGTCGTGAAGAGCAACGCTGCAAGCGAGGAGCGGCTACACCGGCATCATCGTTGGGCGCAGGCCACTACCATCATCCAGATCTCGATCGCGCTTGCTGCGATTACGATTCTCACGCGGCGGAAATGGATGCAACACCTGTCGATGGGGGCTGCCGCGATCGGCGTCGTACTGACAGGGTTGGCGCTCTTCGGTGTGTAAGCGGCCCGACGAGGGGGCGCTTGTGGGCCATCAACAGTCAATCGATAAAACTATCTAGCTCATCGAAAATCGCTTCATACGCCTCCGGAAATTCTTCGTTGGCGTTTTCGCTGCCCCCGCTCTTGCCGGCCTCTACAATTGATCGATGAAACCCGCGATCATGCTCGTGACTTCCTGTGGCCATTCGAGGGACGGCAAATGCGCGGTCCCTGATATTTGGTGGAACGTCCCGCAGGCTACGTTAGCCGCGACGTAACGACTTCTTTCCTGAATACCGACCAGGTCCAGATCCCCACACGCCACCAACGTCGGCACTGATATTTCGCCTAACCGCCCGTAAGCGATCGGTACATCGGTGTTCGTACCCGTTGGCGGCAAACCGAGCGCAACAACGTTCACCTCATCAAACAATTTGCGAGCTTCACCCGTCACGCGCCCCTCAGGTTGAAGTGGACCATCAAGCCAGAGCGTCCGGCGAATCGCGATGGCCTCTTTAATATCATGCTTCGCTTCAGCCGCCGCGAGACGCGTGACCAACTCTTCAACCCGCGCTGCATGAGTGATTTTCGGCGCACCGGTGACGTTCGGTGCGATAAGAACGAGACCGCGGACATGCGACGGATACCGAAGCGCCGCATCGAGCGCAATGCCTCCGCCTTGAGAACAGGCAACAAGTATCGCAGGGAACCCGCGTGCGACCGACTCCAGAACCGCGATCAAATCTCCAACAGCAGAGTGGTCCTCTGCTTCGGCAACTGTTTCTCCAAATCCGCGTCGATCATAGGCGATAGCTTGGTGGCTAGCGCCAATTTCGCGCATCTGGTGGGCCCACATCCGGCGATCCGCGACGCGAGCGTGCAAAAACACAATCGGTTCTCCGCTACCGATGACTTGCGTCGACAGCGTGGCACGGCCTGAACTCGTTATAAGGCTTTCCATCGCGACCCGTCCTGTGTCCACGAACGTGCATGGTACACGCTGCGCTGCCCTGGAGTTTTCGCCGATGCATGGCCGCTTCGCAAGAAACCGACGACCGCAAGGGGGGCGGCTGCAGTCAACCGCGTACAACGAAATGCCACTACGTTGGCGCCGTAGCAAACCGATAGCACGAAATCCGACGCCCGCCCCCTCACGTCTGCATAACCAGCGACGTCAACTGCGCCGCCCGCGCCACCGCCGTCTTCCCATAGATCGATTTGATCTGCGTGCGGATCGTCCCGATCGACACGCCGCGCAACCCGGCGCATTCCTGCGGCGACAGCCCATCGCAACACAGCAGCACCGCAAGATCAGCCTCGGCCGACGACAGCCCGTAGAACACGCGCAGCCGCTGCGCACGGGCCGACGGCGAACGCAGGTCGGCGGCCGTCATCAGCGTCGCGACGCCCGGCCGCTCGCGCATCAGGCGCGATTGCTCGGGCACCGGCATCAGCGCCAGCGGCAACGGTTCGCCCGTTGTGCGCCGTAACAACAGCCCACCGCGCGCGTGCGCTTGCCGCCATTGCGCATCGTCGACGCAGCCTTCCGGCGCGAATCGCCCGTTCACGACCCGCAGCGCCGGTTCCGCCGCGATCAGCTGATCGGCCGCGCGATTCGTGTAGCGCAACTCACGCTGCGCGCCGAGCAGGAACACCGGCACCGGAAGCGCATCGAGCGCCGATTCGGCGGCGGCCACGCGCGCCTCGAGCTCGCCGATCCGCGCCTGGATCTGCAGCGCGCGGCTGATGTGCATCCCCATGTTTTCGATCGCGTGGCGCTGATCGTCGGACAGCCCCTGCGATTCGAGGCCGCCCTGGACGCTGAGGAATGCGCCGGAGCCCTCGCTGCGATGGATGTACAGGCCCGAGATGCTGCCGAGCCCGAAAGGGTGAAGGAATTCCTGATAGAACGCGCTGTGCGCGCGCTGATGCGCGGAAAGGTGCTTGACGTCCTCGAACCAGCGGCCCGCCGGCCAGTCGGCGGCGACCGGCACGACCGGGTCGTACCGATAGAACTCGGTGTTGTAGGTGTGATGACACGCGGCGACCCATGACGCGTCGTCACCCGCCGCCTGCTCGATCGCCGGCACCCGCGCCGCGTCGTCGAAAGACAGCAGCGTGACCATGCGCACGCCGACGCACGATCGCAGCCCGTCCAGCACCGTTTCCCATCGTTGATCGCCCAGCGCCGCAGCGTAGACGTCATCGATCCATGCGGATGGAATCAACCCGTTCATTGGCATCTGGCCACCCCGCGCCGTGCGTTTTTGTCGAACGTCTTCTGCGCATCTTAGTCAATCGGCGCCCACGTTTAAATCACTCGTTCGCGTTTGATCGAAATACCACGTTTGTTAGCGTTTATCGTCAGACGTAATGGCCGTTATTCCGGCATGCACGGTGCCGCCCGCTTTTCATCCGGATCACGGTATGCCATGATGCAGCGCATGACGATTCGAAACACCACGCTCTCGCTGCACCATCACCACGGACGCCCGCTGTTGCGCCGTGGCTCGTTTCGCATCTAGCAATTGCATCGGGTGAATGCCCGATCAAGACGACGACCAAGGCGCCTCCGGCGCCTTTTTTGTTTTTTGCGGCCTTGAAAACGGGCCGCGCCGATCAATCGAACCCGTACGGAGTGTTTTCAATGCAACAGCCGTGGAAAGACATCGCCTTGTCGGATTTACCGCTCCGCGAGGGTCTCAAGTTGCAGCATGCGTACGGGGCGCCGCAGCTCGATGTGCCGGTCTGCCTGAACGTCAACGAGAACCCCTATCCGCCGTCGGCCGCGCTCGTCGCGCGCATCGCGACCGCGGTGGCCGACGCCGCGCGCGCGGCGAACCGCTATCCCGACCGCGACTTCGCCGAGCTACGCGCGCATCTGGCGGCGTATCTGACGCACGACACCGGCGTGACGGTCGACGCATCGAGCGTCTGGGCGGCCAACGGTTCGAACGAAGTGATCCAGCAGATCCTGCAGGCATTCGGCGGCCCCGGCCGATCGGCGCTGGCCTTCACGCCCGCGTATCCTATGTATGACGAATACTGCCGCACGACTTTCACGCGCCTGCATACCTTGCCGCGCACCCGGGATTTCGCGCTGGATCGGGATCAGGCCCTCGACAGCATTCGCGCGCACCAGCCGAGCGTCATCCTGCTGACGTCGCCGAACAACCCGACCGGCACCGCGCTGCCGGTCGACGATATCCGCGCGATACTCGACGTCGCGCCGGGCATGGTCGTCGTCGACGAAGCCTATGCGGAATTCCGGCGTCACGGCGTCCCCAGCGCGGTGACGCTGCTGCCGGAGCATCCCCGGCTCATCGTCACCCGCACGCTGAGCAAGGCGTTCAAGTTCGCGGGCGGCCGCGTCGGGTATTGCGCGTGCGCGCCGGCGATCGTCGACGCGCTGAAGCGGGTTCGATTGCCCTACCACCTGTCCGCGTTCACCCAGGCGGCGGCCTGCGCTGCGCTGGTCGCGCGCGACGAGATGCTGTCGCAAGTCGACGCGATCAAGGCCGAGCGCGATTCGACCGTCGAGTGGCTGCGTGGCCTGGGCCTCACGGTGGCCGATTCCGATGCCAACTTCGTGATGTTCGGCGAGTTTGCGGATCGGCACCGGATCTGGAGCGGCCTCCTGCGCCACGGGGTCCTGATTCGGGAGTCCGGCCCGCCGGCGTATCTTCGCGTGTCGATCGGCACCGGCGCGGAGATGGCCGCATTTCGTGCGGCGCTGCTCGACGTGATCGCGCTCGAATAAGCGACCGGCCATCCGGTCGACGACACGATGAAGCGCATGCCCGCGCCGTATCCGACGATGTACTTACTTCATCGTCGAAAACCGCATTTCCATCGCGTTGATCTTCGCGAGCACCGCTTCGCTGAGCGTTCTGACGTGGCGCGGCACGTCGGGCGCCGACAGCAGCTCCTCGATTCGCCCGCGCCAGTAGCTCGGATGCCGCACGCGCCCCGCACCCGACATCGACACATCGTCAGCGCTCGTCTCGCTGTCCAGGAGAGCCACCATTCTCTGAATGTGAGAGAGCTCTCGTTCCGCATAGTCTCGTGCCAGCATATTGATTGAAATTCCCCGAAATACGACAGCAGGCCTTCCGTCATCAACGCGCCATCGTGTTGCGGTGTAAAGCATTCACCGCACACGTCAGTCGCCATCGTACGCAGAAGCTGTGTCAGTAAACCGCACGGGCATTTGCTGATTTCGATACGGAATGGGGCGCCTGTCCGATTGCTCCGACGACTTCCGGCCCCGATGCCCTGTGGTCAATCGTAGGCTGACTGTTGGGCAATGACATCTCCCAAAATGGAGATACGGGGCGATATTGGCGGGGCGGTGTTTCCGGAATTTTCCGGTCGTCGGGCGGTGCGCGGAAGGCATGCGGTTGCCGGCCGAAGACAAAATCGCGATCAGTTGACTAACTCGACGACGCGCGTCCGACGCATGACTAGCCGGCAGGCACGAGGCGAGCATGCAGCGCTGCGCCGTGGACCGCGGGCGACCTGCGCGCCCGGCTCAACAAATCGGCGTGCGAGATTCCCTGGACACGGGTCGAGCGACAACACAGCCCATTCGCCCAATTCGCCGCGCACCTTCAAATTGCAGATATCGAACGCCGCCTGAGCTTCGCGAGATCCTCATCGGCGAGCAGGCTGTCGAAGTCCTTTGGAGGTAATTGCGTGCTTTGCTTTCCGTATTGCTGGCGCGTGCTTTCACCAGCAGGCATGTCGTGCATCGGCTATAGGAATGTTTCGCGCAACTACACACTCGCAAGGCAGGTTTCGCTGAAGTCAGATACCGACATCGCGATGCTTCAACCCGAAAATGAAATCCACTTCCACGGAAGCCCCTTTGGGCAATTGCAGCACACCGACCGACGTACGCGTATGGACGCCTGCGTCGCCAAGCACTGCGTACAGCATGTCGGATGCGCCGTCGGCGACTTCGCTTTGCATCGTGAAGCCGGGCGCGCTTCGCACATACACGGTGATGCGCGGCACGGTCGCTATCGCGTCGAGCGTGCCGCAGTGCTTCCTGATCAGCGACAGCGCACGCAGCACCGATACGCCGGCGGCACGGCGACCTTCGTCGAGCGAAACGGATTCCCCCACTACGCCCACGAAATGCACCACGTCGCCGATCCGCGGAATCTGGCCGGCAATGTAGGCCGTGTTCCCGTCGACCAGAATGGGCGTGTACTTTCCGCCGATCCTGATTTCCTCGTCCGGATTGAAGCCGAATTCGGCGGCGACCTGCGTCAGCTTATCGTCTCTGTTCATTGGTGAATTCCCCGATACTTCAGAAAAATGTAAAGAACAATTAATTCTCGCCCACTTGTCTCGAGGAAGAAATGCCGCCGTGAACGATCAAAGCGACGTGCCGCCGCCGTTAAAAGTTTCCGGGTAATCCTCTATGTTTTCTCATACATGACACACTTTTCAGGTGTTCGAAGCAGTCCAGCATGGCTTTATCGATGACAAATCTCGTAGTCGAAGCGAATTTGCTCAAAATTTTCCGCTGAAACCGCTATCATATGTGTACTCAACCTGAAGAGTGATACATGGCAACGTACAAGGAATTGAAAGCTCAAATGGAAGCTTTGGCCGAGAAAGCCGAAGCTGCACGTGCCGCGGAATTCCAGGCGATCGTCGACGACATCCGCACCAAGGTTGCGGAATTCGGCATTACCGAGAAAGACATTTTCGGTACGCGTCGTGGTCGACCGGCCAAGCAAGCGGCCGCCCCCGTGCAGGCAAAGTATCGCGACCCGAAGACCGGGGCAACCTGGTCGGGCCGCGGTCGCGCGCCCGCATGGATCAAGGACGCGAAGAATCGCAATCGATTCCTGATCCAGGAATAGGATTCTCGACGCGCACCGGCGCCCGCTAGCGCGCCGCCCTGCTATTTGGGCATCGATACCGGCGGCATTTAAAAGCCGTTCCGGTGTGGTGAAGATTTGCGCCATCCCGCGCGTGGTTGCACGCTACGCGCCGGATTTCGTGTCGCCCGAACTTTCCTGATTCAACGTTCGTAATAAATCGCAAGCCAGACGGATTGCGTTGTTTCGTGCGTCCACGCAACGCGATGTCGGCAATGCGGCTCGATCAGCACGTAGTCGCCGGGATGCATTTCATGGCGCGTCGGGCCTTCTTCGAATTCGAGTACGGCTGCGCCCGATAGCAATACGACCCATTCGGCGCGCGAGTCGTCATACCAAAAGCCATCGGGGCTCGCGTGCCCCATCGACACGATTCGCTCTACGTTCAGACGCTGCCCGGTGACGAGGCGGTCGATTTGTTCATCTTTACCGCGCTGGCCGTCGGTGGTGAAAAGATTGCCGGTTTGAAGTTGCATGGGGTGGCCTCGTCGATGATCGCCGGGGAAAGAATCGCGCATCGAGTGACGGGGAATATTCACCTCAGTCCAACGATCACCATTGACGCCGACTCGTTTCGCCGGAAAGCGCATCATAGCGTTTCGCATGCCGCCGAACGTGTCGTGATCGAGGCCGTCTACATCAGCATGCTTTCATACCGTCTCCCGTTCACACCCGATCCAGCGGAACGGTAAGCAGGTCGATCACGGCTTGCGTCTCGGGGCGCACGCCGCGCCACCACGCAAAGGCTTCCGCCGCCTGCTCCACCAGCATGCCGACACCATCGGCGACACCGGCGACCCCCGCATCGCGCGCCAGTCGCAAGAACGGCGTGAGGCGCTTGCCATAGGCCAGTTCATAAGCCGTGCCGTGCGCGCTGAAAACGCCGGGCGGCACGGGCGGCAAATCGCCTGTCAGACTCGCGGACGTCGCGTTGACCACCAGATCGAAACGCCCCATGCGCTCGAGTTCCCCGTAAGCGCACGCCGTTATCGGGCCATACGAAGCCAATTGCGATGCCAGCGCTTGCGCTTTCTCGACATGACGATTCGCCACCACCAGTTGTGCGGGGCGCGCGCCCAGGAAGGGAAGCAACGCACCGCGGGCCGCGCCGCCGGCACCGAGCAGCAACACACGCTTGCCCGCGAACGGCGTGTGAAGATTCACCTCGATATCACGCAGCAGGCCGATGCCGTCGAAGTTGTCTGCGAGAATCCGGCCGCCTTCGAACTTGAACGCGTTCGCCGCGCCTGCGAGCGTCGCGCGCTCGCTGCGCTCATCGGCCATGTCGAATGCCGCAAGCTTGAACGGCGCCGTGATGTTCATGCCCTTGCCGCCGGCCGCGATAAATTTCCGCACCGCTCCCGCGAACGCGTCATCCGGTTCGCGCGGCCCCTCGATGGCCGTGTAGTGCATCGCCTGTTGCGTCGCTTCGGCGAAAAGACCATGAATCAGCGGGGATTTCGTATGGCCGATCGGATTGCCGATCACCGCATAGGTATCGCTCATCGTCGCCTCACTTGTCGAACAGCACGCCGTCGGTTTGCATCGCATCGATCTCGGCGGGCGTGAAACCCAGCGATTGCGCGACTTCGCTATTGTGCTGCCCCAGATCGGGGGCAACCTCGCGGATCGTGGTATCGCACTCGGAAAACCGGAACGGCAGATTCGGCAGGCGCAGCGTGCCGTAACGCGGATGCTCCTGTTCGACCATCATGCCGCGGGCCTGGATTTGCGGATCGGCAATCACTTCGTCGATACGTTGCACCTTCGCGCAAGGCACATCGATGCCGTCGAGCAGTTCGAGAATCTGCGTCACCGTGCGCGCGGCGACCCACGGCTCGACCACGCCGAGAATGTCCAGCCGATGAGTATTGCGACCCACGCTATGGTGAAATCGCTCGTCGGTGCCGAAGCCGCGCGGCCCGCCGCTCGCTTCGATCAGCGACGCGAAGCGCTTCCACGCATCGTCCACCTGCGCGGCGATCACCAGATCGCCATCGATCGCGCGAAACACCCCATACAGCGTCGAGCCGGGCATGTCGTGCCCCGTCTGTTCTGGAAGCACATCGGCAAGCGTGTAGCACTGGACCGCATATTCGTGCATCGAGACGAGCGTGTCGTAAAGTGCCATGTCGATATGCTGCCCTCGCCCGCTTTTCACGCGGCCGAGCAGTGCCGCATTGATGGCCGCGACCGCGTGAATGCCCGTGTACATGTCCCCGAGCGAAATACGCAGCAGCGGTGGGCGGTCGCCCGGTGTGCCGACCATCTGCATGATGCCGCTCTTGGCCTCGGCGATCAGTCCGAAACCCGCGCGATGGGCGTCCGGCCCCGTGTGTCCATACGCGGAAATGGAGCAGTAGACCAGCCCCGGATTGCGCGCGGAAAGCGCTTCGTAGCCGAGCCCGAGTTTGTCGAGCGCGCCGGGCCGATAATTCTCCACGAATACGTCGGCCGAATCGCAGAGCCGCTCCATGAAGGCCTTTCCGCGCGGGTCCTTCATGTTCACGCTGACGCCGCGCTTGCCCATATTGAGCTGCAGAAAATAGCCGCTTGAGCGATCGTCAAGCACGGTTGCGTGCTGGCGTCCCGCGTCGCCGCTGCCGGGTCGCTCGACCTTGATCACTTCCGCACCCAGCGCCGCGAGGCAACGCCCTACGTACGGCCCCGCGAGAAAGTGGCTGTAGTCGACGACACGAATTCCTTCGAGTGGACGCGCCTGTTTCATCGTTCGGCTCCCGGCCGGCGCGGCACCATCAGGCGATGCTCGCCTCGCTGCACGACTTCGCCGTGCTGATTGATCAGCTCCGAAGGAAGCGTCACGATGCCCCAATCCGGGCGGCTCTTGCTCGGGCGCATCGCGCCGATGCGAAACTTCACGTGCAACACGTCATCGACCTTGATCGGCAGAACGAAGTCCCAGCTCCAGCCCAGCGACATGCCCGGCACAAAGCGATAATCGCTCCGGGTTTTCAGGCCATCGGCAATCGAAAGACCAAACAATCCATGCGCAACGAGGCAGCCAAAGTGGCTCGCGTTCGCATACGCTTCATCGACGTGCACAGGGGTGTGATCGCCGGTGAGATCGGCGTACGCGAGAATGCGTTCCTTCGTGACGGTGTAGCTCGGGCTCACGCATTCGTCGCCTTCGCGTGCGTCGTCCCAGTATTTTTCGACGATGGTCATGTCATGCCTCCGCGCGCGGATTGATGGCGAGCGCCTGCCCCACGCAGCGCGCGGGTTTCGCCTGAATGAATTCGATGGCGAGACCATCGGGCAAACGCAGCCAGTTCGCCCCTTGCGGCATGGGCTGCACGTCGTGGCGGCGGGCGGCGGCGAGCGACGCTTCGACGTCCTCGCACATGATGCCGAGATGGCCAAGCCTTCCTTCTGGGCCCGAAAAATCCGGCTGGTGGATGAACTGCATGCCACCGAGCGTCCAGTACTGGCGCGGCGCTTCGGTCGTGCCGTCGACCTCGCGCATCGTCATGCCGAACACCTCCTCGAAAAAACGGATGTGCCAGTGGATGTCGCGCACGAAGACGGCGACGTGTTCGAGATAGGCTTTCGGTTGGCTCATGCTTGCGCCTCCGCTTTCCGGCGGTCGGCCATCGCGCGCTCGATGCCCTTGATGCACGCAACCAGCGTGGCGTTGACCGGCGTCGGCACACCGAAACGCGCGCCCCAGCGCACGACCGAGCCGTTGATGAAGTCGATTTCGGTCACGGAACCTTTTTCGAGGCTTTGCAGCATCGACGTCTTGAACGCCGCGGGCAAACCCTCGGCGGCAAGCGACCACGCCTGCTCCGGATCGTTCATCGACAGGGTGACGCCTGCCGCCTTCGCGGCCGCGATCGCTTCCGCGACGGCCGCCAGCGAAGTGGCCTTGAGCAGCGGCTCGTCATAAAGCTGGCCGTAAGTCAGCGACGTGATGCCGGTCAGCGCGCCCGTCGCGACGTTCACGAGCAGTTTGTCCCACATGGTGCCGACGATGTTGTCGCTGACCTGCGTGTCGAGGCCCGCGTGGCTGAATGCGTCGGCAATACGTCGAACGCGATCCGTCACGCGCCCGTCCAGTTCGCCGATGATGGTGTGCTTGCCCGCGACGCCCGACTCGATATGCCCGATGCCGCGCAGTACGCCCCCCACATAGGTCTTGCCCGCGAGCACGCGTTCGCGGCCCACCACGTCGGCAAGAATGTCTTCGTGACCGAGGCCGTTTTGCAGTGACAGCACCAGCGTTTCAGGTCCCACCAGCGCTTGCGCGCCGCGAATCGCCGCATCGGTGTGGAACGATTTGACGAGCACGATCACGACCTCGGCCACCCCTGCTTCGTCCGGCCGGGTGGTCGCGCGGACTTGCACCTGGCGCGTGCCGCTTGCGTCATCGACGCGCAGGCCGTGGGCCCGCATCGCATTGACATGATCGGGCGAGCGGTCGATCAGCCAGGTCTCGTGGCCGCCTTCGGTGAGCGTCGCGCCAATCGCGCAGCCCAGCGCGCCGGCACCCAGAATGGCAATTTTCAAGTGCGTCTCCTTAACGTGTGACGTCACGATAGGAGCCGCCGCATCATGTCGCAATACAATGGATACAATGACATCATTGCATCACGCAATAACATAGACCTGCGATGATTCCGACCGATCTGCCCGACCTCAAGCTGCTGCAACTGTTCGACCTGCTCTACGACACGCGCAGCGTCACGCGCGTGGCCGAACAACTCGGTCAGAGCCAGCCGACCGTCAGCATCTGGCTCGCGCGGTTGCGCGAGCATTTGCACGATCCGCTCTTTATCCGGACGCCCGGCGGCATGGCGCCCACCCCGCAAGCCGATGCGCTGATCGGCCCGTGTCGGGAGATTCTCGAATCGTTGCGGCGCTTCTCGGCGTGGGAAATCGCCTTCGATCCGGCGACCGCACAGCGACGTTTTCGCATCTGCATGACCGATGCGAGTCACGTGACGCTTCTGCCGCGTCTGCTCGCCTACGTGCGCGAGCAAGCGCCTGCCGTGCGCCTGGAAGCCGCGCGGATCGACGGCAACACGGAACGCGCGCTCGAATCAGGCGAGGCCGATCTTGCGATCGGATACGTGCCGTGGCTGAGCGGCGGCATTTATCAGCAACAGCTATACGAGCAGGATTGGGTGTGCCTGGCGAATCGCCATCATCCGCGCATTCGCAAGCGGCTCGGCGTCAAGGCGTATCGCACCGAAGGCCATGTGGCGATCACGGGGGGAACGGGCACGGCGCTGCTCGAGCAGGCGCTCGTGCGCGAGCGCATTGAACGGCAGGTGGTGCTTGAATTGCCCGGTTTTCTGGGGCTCGGCGCCATTGTGCAGACCACCGATCTGATCACGACCTTGCCGCGCCATATCGGCGAGACGCTGGCTCAGGCCAGCGATCTTTCGGTACATCCCTGCCCCATTCCCGTCGAAGGCTTCGCCGTTCGGCAACACTGGCACGCGCGCTACCATCAGGAGGCCGGCAATCGCTGGCTGCGTTCGGTCGTCGCCCGGCTGTTCGGCATGTCTGGAGCGGACGTTACAGGCTGACGGCGTTACCGTTTCGGCATCGATGTCTGCGGGTCCGTCGCAACGATCGCGCGCACGATCGCGGAAAGAGGGATGCCGTGACGGAAAGCGACCGTTGGCATGGCCGTCGGACATCAGTGAGGGGCGCGCCGGGACGAGCCGCACCTCATACGTCGCGAGTATTGCGGCCGATGCGATGCCGCCAAGGGCACCCGATTCCTTTCAATACATCTCGATTGCCTTCCACATGAAAGGAATGGCGATCGATCCGTGCCGCGGGAATAAAACCAAGCCGGCTCCGGTATATCGGGGCGTCAGGCCGCGCACCACGCCGAACGAGCCGGTGCACGACGCCCAACCGAAACGGAGAGACCGCAATGTCGCAGCCCAACCACGTCGCCTACACACGCTTCGCGATCGCCATGCACTGGTCGATCGCCATCTTGATTCTGTTGAACCTGATGATCGGGATCTACATGGATACCTTTCCGCACAACTCGACTCAGTTCAACGGGATCCTGTTCTATCACGCGTCGATCGGCAGCCTGATCTTCATGCTGACCGTGCCGCGCCTCGCGTGGCGTGCAACGCATACGCCGCCGCCGCTGCCTGCCAGTGTTCCGGCCTGGCAGGCGCGAATCGCCGGTGCACTGCACGGCGTGCTGTACCTGCTGCTGTGTCTCGTGCCGCTGACCGGCTACGTGCACCGCCTCGCTGGCGCCCATCCGGTCAGTTTCTTCGGCATCACGGAATTGCCGGTGCTTGTAGGCCGCGACGAACCGCTGCGACTCCTGACCGATACGTTGCATCGCGCGCTGGTGCTGACGCTGGGCTTGCTGCTGGTCATGCACGTCGCGGCCGGACTGAAACACAAGTTCGTCGATCGGGACGGTGTCGCGGAGCGGATGGGAATCTGAGCGCGACGCGGCGGATGATATTCGCCTGAAGTGGCCCGTTGATCGTTGGAAACCCCAGCAACCGTCATTCGCCGTTGAACGCAATGCGGCTACGGGATGAACGTCCCGCCATGCAGCAACTTCGTCACTGTCTGCAAAACGAACGATCGATGAGGGGAATTTTCAGCTCGCGACACCCGCTCGAGGGGGGGGCTGCCGGAAGAATGCGTTTGCCGGAGTAGTGCAGCCACTACTCCGGACTTCCACGCCGGCGATCAGAAGCCGTGGTACATACCGATGTTGACTTGAACCTGGTTGCCACCCGATGCGGTGTTGCCGAAGTCCGCGACGGAAGCCTGCGCGCCCTTGGCATGAACGTACCCGCCCATCGCGTACAGCGCGGTGCTCTTCGACAGCGAGTACGTCGCACCCAGCGACACCTGGTTGATCGACGCCATCGTGCGGCCCTCGGCAGCCAGCGCGGGCGTGGCCGCGGAGCCGTAGACATACGTGTACCCGGTCGCCAGCGACAGCGCCGGCGTTACCTGATACTGCAGGAGCGCGCCCAGTACGTTGAAGTGGATCGACGGCTGGCCGGCGTTGCCCTGGTACTGCGCGTTCGAGTAGCGCAAGCCGGCCGTGTACGGACCAATCTGATATTGCGTGGCGACTTGCGCGATGCCCGCGCTCTTGAATGCATTGCCGCCGTTGTAGCCCGAACTCGGATAGCCCAGCGCACCGCCGAAACTCGGTTGCGCCGTTGCGTTCATCCACCCGTTCTCACCCTGGTTTGCCGCATGGAAATAGCCGCCGGCGACCGTCAGACCGCCCTGAGCATAATTCGCCGCCACCGACCACGATTGGCCCGAACCCATCGAACCGGCCACGCCGCCGAACGAGTACGCGCCTTCGGCCTGGAAGCCATGGATGAGCGGCGAAATGTACTTCACCGCGCTGTTCTGGTTCGTCGTGTTGTCGTTGTTGTCCACGTCGCCCGGGGTCGAGAACGTCGATGCCGAAATGGCGTCGCCCGTCAGCACCTGAACCATTTCCGTCACGGCGTCGAGCTGGCGCCCCAGGCGCACGGTACCGTACTGATCGGAAGCGAGCGATACGTATGCCTGGCGGTTGAACAACGAACGCGTGGAACCGATGGGCCCCTGGCCGCCTATGCCGCCCGTACCAATGTTGAAGCCGTTTTCGATCTTGAAGATCGCCTTGAGGCCGCCACCGAGATCCTCCGTCCCCCTGAGGCCCCACTTGTTCGAACCTGCGGCACCACCATCGAGGCCGAACCGCTTGTGGCCATTGATGTTCGACGTGTAGCCAATACCTGCATCGAGCATGCCATACAGGGTGATCGACGACTGTGCCATTGCTGCCGACGATGCGGCGAAGGCGGCAACAGCGATAACGCTGACCTTGATTTTCTTGTTTTTCATCTGTATTTCACTGTCAGGAGTGGTTGCGGGATTGTTTGAAACGGGTTTTGTTGTATTCGAATGCAGATGACGGCGCACGGCCTGCGCGTCGTCTCAGGTTGCAACAGCCGGCGTCATGTTCTCCAGATCGGCATATTCGTCTCGATCATTTCGTTATCCTCAAAATTTCATGCGGGAAGGCGCCTCGCATCTCGACCTATCCGGCATTCCCTCGATTGGAGCCACCGCGACGTCCCGCCGGGACGAAGCCGCTGCGTTGCTGCCGTTGTCGCTCCAGCTGCTATCGAATTCGCCATCCGGACGAACAGACGGGTCGAATCCGCGAAACCGAAACACTCGAGCGGATCACCGCGCGGAACCGAACGTTTCTTCGATGGCAATTCGAAGAAGCATTGGGTCGTCACGTTCCACACGCACGCCATACCCACGAGCGAGGTCGGCGAAGACGAAACCGGGCCACGCTCCACCCACGACAACAAGCGGCATGGAAATGTCGACCGCCGTCGCAGGCTGGTCGAGCGTCCGGTTCAGCCGCTGGAGAAGCACGCGAACTTTTCGCCGATCACCCACGAAACCGGGACGCGCTTTGCAGGTGCGAAAAACCATATCAGGAACATAAATCGTCGTCAAAATTTGTTTGATATAAGTTAATCGCGTTTGATACCCTTGCAGACTACCGGGATTTCCCTGATAGGAATTGGCACCGGGATGAAGTGATGGAAAAACCGAGCCGTCGGACAAAGGTCTCGAGCGAAACGGGCGCGCCAGGCGGGAGTGGCAGACGTTCTCTACCGTGATATCGCGTCGCTCCTGAAATGGCCGCGGGACATCGCCATTCAGGTGGGTATCGCGCGGATACGCGTCTTCTACGCCGGACGTCGGCACGGACGCAACGCTCGAAGCGGCGTCGGCGAAACAATTCGTATCGGAAACCGAAGCGAATTTCCCACTGAATGCATTGCGGTTATTCGGGACACGGGATTCCCAATGCAATGAGGGGGTACAGGACGCTGGCGCGCCCCCTATCTAATTCGGAACGTTGGCTATTCAACATCGACGCAATGTCATTGCCTGGATCGCCACGTTCAAGAGTCAGCGTTCATGTGCCATTCCGGGATGAGCCCACGTCCCGTCAGCTGCGTTGCGGATGACGCCCTCGACAGGTTGTTCAAAAGGGGGAATGGAGATGAGGCGTCGCAAATGATGAGACCGCCATCCTGCGACCGTCGATCGTGTCGAACATGAAACGTAGCGGCCGCCCAATCCATGCGGCGGCCGCGGAAGCGACGTTGCCTACTTCTTGACCACCGGAACGGTGAGCGAACTGACGAGCGCCGTCACCGGTGCCAGCAGACCGCCACCCGTCACAGCGCCGCCCCCTTGCCCGGAATTGCCGTTCAGCGAGACAGCCAGTGCCGGGACTACGCCGGCCACCGAGCCGACTGCCGAACCGACAGAATGCACCGCCGCGTCGACGATCGTCGCGCCGCCGGAGACGAGCGTGCCGACTGCATTGGTCGCACCTCCGACTGCACCCGCTGCCGTGCCGCCGTTGAGTGCGACACTCAGTGCCGGCAACGTGCCGGCGATCGCGCCGGTCGTACCGGTTACGGTGTTCGCCAGCGTGCCCGCGACGCCGGTCGTCACCGTCGCGAGGGATCCGGCTGCACCGCTTGCGCCGTTGAGGACGCCGGTTCCGGAACCGATGACGCCGCCGACGCCGCTCGTTGCAGGTCCGATCAGCGACGTGACGGCCGATGCGATCGGCGTGATCGCCGCCGTGCCGCTGCCGGCGATTCCGGTTACCGCGCCCGACGCCGCACCGATTGCGCCGTTGGCCGCACCGATCGGCAGCGATCCGCCGAGGGTGCCGAGGGTGCCGACGATGCTGGTGATCGGCGTGATCAGCGCGCCACCATTGCCCGCGACACCGGTGACCGCGTTGACGACTCCCGTGCCGGTGTTGGCGACCGTGCCCACGACGCCGCCCAGGCCGCCAATCGCACCACCGCTTCCGCCAACGCCACCCAGTGCCCCCGTCAACGTGCCGACTGCTCCGGTTGCCGTGTTGGCTACCGTGCCGACGACGCCACCCAGGCCACCCGTCGCACCGCCAGTCCCGCCGATGCCACCCAAGGTGCCCGTTACGGTACCGATCGCGCCGGTCGCCGTATTGGCTACCGTGCCAACGACACCGCCCAGACCACCCGTTGCGCCACCCGCCCCGCCGATGCCACCCAAGGTGCCCGTTACGGTACCGATCGCGCCGGTCGCCGCATTGGCTACCGTGCCAACGACGCCGCCCAGGCCGCCTACCGCACCACCACTGCCGCCAACGCCACCCAGGGCACCCGTCAACGTGCCGATCGCGCCGGTTGCCGTGTTGGCTACCGTGCCAATGACGCCACCCAGACCACCCGTTGCGCCACCCGTCCCCCCGATGCCGCCCAAGGCCCCGGTTACCGTACCGACCACACCGCCGAGGCCACCGGCCGCCCCCCCTGTGCCGCCGACACCGCCCAGCGCACCCGTCAACGTGCCGACCGCACCGGTTGCCGTGTTGGCTACCGTGCCAACGACACCACCCAGACCACCCGTTGCTCCACCAGTCCCTCCGATGCCGCCCAAGGCGCCCGTCACCGTGCCAACCACACCGCCGAGGCCACCAGTCGATCCACCGCTGCCGCCAACACCGCCCAGCGCACCCGTCAACGTGCCGACCGCACCGGTCGCCGTATTGGCTACGGTGCCAATGACGCCACCCAGACCACCCGTTGCGCCACCCGTCCCCCCGATGCCGCCCAAGGCCCCGGTTACCGTACCGACCACACCGCCGAGGCCACCGGCCGCCCCCCCTGTGCCGCCGACACCATTCAGTGCACCGGTGACCGCGCCAACCGCACCAGTTGCCGCATTGGCTACCGTGCCAACGACACCACCCAGGCCGCCTGTCGCGCCACCCGCCCCGCCGATGCCGCCCAAAGCACCCGTCACCGTGCCAACCACACCGCCGAGGCCACCAGTCGGATCACCGCCGCCCACGCCACCCAGCGCACCGGTGACCGTGCCAACCGCACCGGTTGCCGTATTGGCTACGGTGCCAATGACGCTACCCAGACCACCTGTTGCGCCGCCCGTCCCGCCAATGCCACCCAAAGCTCCCGTCACCGTGCCAACCACGTCACCGAGACCACCAGTCGAACCGCCGCTGCCACCCACGCCACCCAGCGCACCCGTCAACGTGCCGACTGCACCAGTTGCCGTATTGGCTACCGTGCCAACGACACCACCCAGGCCGCCCGTTGCACCACCGGTCCCGCCGATACCGCCCAACGCGCCAGTCACCGTACCGACCACACCGCCCAGACCACCCGTTGCGCCACCAGTCCCGCCAATGCCGCCCAAGGCTCCCGTCACCGTGCCGACCACACCGCCGAGGCCGCCGGTCGATCCACCGCTGCCGCCGACGCCACCCAGCGCACCCGTCAACGTGCCGACTGCACCGGTTGCCGCATTGGCTACCGTCCCAACGACACCGCCCAGACCACCCGTTGCGCCACCAGTCCCGCCAATGCCGCCCAAGGCTCCAGTCACCGTGCCGACTGCGCCGGTTGCCGCGTTAGCTACCGTGCCAACCACGCCACCGAGGCCACCAGTCGAACCACCGCTTCCACCCACGCCACCCAACGCGCCAGTGACCGTGCCAACCGCACCAGTCGCCGCGTTGGCTACCGTGCCAACGACACCACCCAGGCCACCCATTGCACCACCGGTCCCGCCAATACCACCCAAAGCTCCCGTCACCGTGCCGACCACACCGCCGAGCCCACCAGTCGGATCGCCGCTGCCGCCAACGCCACCCAACGCTCCTGTCACCGTGCCAACCACGCCGCCGAGACCACCAGTCGATCCACCGCTTCCACCCACGCCACCCAACGCGCCAGTGACCGTGCCAACCGCACCGGTTGCCGCGTTGGCTACCGTGCCAACGACCCCGCCCAGACCACCCGTCGCACCACCCGACCCGCCGACGCCGCCCAACGCGCCCGTCACCGTGCCAACCACGCCGCCGAGACCACCAGTCGAACCACCGCTTCCACCCACGCCACCCAGTGCGCCAGTGACCGTGCCAACCGCACCGGTTGCCGCGTTGGCTACCGTGCCAACGACGCCACCCAAGCCCCCCGTTGCACCACCAGCCCCGCCGATGCCACCCAAGGCTCCCGTCACCGTACCAACCACACCGCCAAGACCGCCCGTCGAACCACCACTGCCGCCCACGCCACCCAGCACACCGGTGACCGTACCGAGCACACCCCCGATGCCGCCCGTAGCGCCACCGCCACCGCCACCAATCCCGCCGAGTGCCCCCGTCAGAGAACCGGCCACGCCCGCGACCGGCGCGAGCAATCCGTCACCCAGATTGATGGCCGCACTCCCCGCCGCCGACCCTGCCGCCCCGATCGCGATACCGCCGGCATTCGTCGGGCTGCCAACCGAGACGATCGCGCCCCCCCAACCCGCGACGGTGCCGACGAGCCCCCCGGCCGCCGACGAACCGCCTCCGACGATCACGCCATCGGCATTACCCAGGCTTCCCGGCACGGACGTCACGACCACCGCCTCCGACGCGCTGGCGGCCACGCTGAACAAAGCCGCGACCGACAAGGCGATGCCTGTCAATTTCACGTTCATTTTCGTTTTCATGAAGACCCTCATTTCGGTTGAACAACCGCGGAACAGCTCGAACGACGACGCCTGGACCTGCCGCCCGAAGGTGGCGCGAATCGTTTGCGGATCGCCCGATACGACACGTGTTGAAACGGGTTTGAACAGGCCGGTGCAGCGGAATGGCAAACATCGCGACAAACACTTCATGCCAATTGATATGCACCACGAAACATCGGTCATGCGAATCGAACCACCAACCATGAAACCATCGATCCACCATCGGCCGCTCACGACAACGACATCGCGAGCGGCCTCCCCCTTAAAACTTCCACAGCAGATTGCCGTACAGCGCGTGGTCGCTGAAGCTTCCACCGATCTGGCCGCTATACGACAACCCCAGCGACAGGTTCTTCGTGACGGCCGCATCGACCCCGACCTCGAGCACCGCGGCATCGCGCGCGACCGGCACGCCGACCACGCTGAACGGTGAACCGCCGCTCGCGAACGCCAGCGTCGAACCCGGCTGCGTATTGCCGAACGCATGCCGCCAGCCGACGGTCCCGAACGCGGTGACCTTGCCCTTCGTCGTGACCGCGACATCGGTCGAGGCCCGTACGCCGAGCGTCGAGAAGCCGAGGCCGGTCGTGCTGGAATCGCCCTGCAGGGCAGCCGCGCCACCGTTCTCCCTGAAGCTGCCGGTATGCAGGCTCGCATACGCGAGTCCGACGAACGGTTCGAGTGCGACGTTGCGGATGGCGGTCGAGTAACCGATCTCGGTGAACACCTGCGTCGCGTTCGCGTCGTAGCTGGCGGTGTCGTGGTCGGAGAAACCGCCGAACGACGGATTGCGCTCGCTATGCACGCGGTACCACGACTGCGCGAGGCCGCCGCGCACGTTCCACGCGTCGTACCGGCCGCTGGCGTACAGCGCGATCGTCTCGCCGTTCACCTTCGCCGACTGGTTCTGGTCGGCATTGAGCACGGTGCGCGACGCGCCGCCCGCGATACCGACGCGCCAGTGGCTGCTGACCTCCGCATCCGTGCCGACGACGAAGCCATACAGGTTGCGATCGACCGACGCGACGCCGTCGCCGTCGAACCGGCTATGCGAGCCGTACAGCCGGCCCCACACCGCCGGCTTGAACGACTTGGCCGGTGTACAGCCGTTCTCCGACGCCAGACGCCGGTCGAGCGACGCCGCGTGATCGTCCGCCGACACCGGCGCCTCGCAGCCGCACAATGCGCCGCCGGGCTGCGAGCCGAGACGCGCGCGATCGAGCACCGCGTCGCGCACGTAGCGGCTGTCGGACAGCAGCACGCTTCTCGTGCTCGGATGCAGATCGCCGTCAAGCTGCGCGAACGCGCGGTTGGCAGTCGGCGCATCCGACGTCAGCACGGTGTCGAACAGCGGATTGCCGGCGCCGAGCGTGCCGATCGCACCGGCCACCGACTGTCCGTCCGGCGTCGTCGCCACCGATGAGAACGGCGTGCCGTTCGGTGTCAGCGACATCAGCACCTGCGCCGGGTTGTACGTGAGCGTCGGCGTGAGGAACGCATACGTCGAGTTCACCGCGCTGAACTGCCCTTGCACGCCCGCGCCCGCGTTCACGATGGTGTAGAGCTTGCCCGGCTGGTACTGCCCGGTCGCCGCGACGACCTGCACCGACCCGCCGTTGAGCGTCGTGGTGCCGGTGACGTCGAGGCCGCCGCTCTGCTGCGGCGTGGCGCCGACCTGCAGCGTCGAACCGGGCTGGAACGTCGCATTGCCCGCCACCTTCAGCGGCTGCCCGAGCTGCATGACCGACGCGGTCCCGCCGCCCGACACGACGAGGCCGCCGATCGTGCCGGTCCCGGTGACGGTCGCGCCGTTGCCGACGGTCACCGGCGAGCTGGCCAGCGAACCGGTGACAGCGAGCGTGCCGCCGGCCACGGTCGTCGGCCCGGACAACGTGTTCGTGCCGCTCAGCAGCTGGGCGCCCGTGCCGGCCAGCGTCAGCGGCCCGGTGCCCGACAGCGTGCCCGCGAACGTGCTGGTGCCCGCGGTGTTGACCGTCAGCGGCGTATTGCCGAGGTTCACGTTCGAGCCCGTCGCGCCCGACAGCGTGCCGATCGACTGCGGCGCAGCCGAGCCCGCCAGGTTCAGCGTCGCGCCGCTGCCCGCGAGGATCATCGGGCTGGTCGGCGCAAGGGTGCCGGCCCCGGTGAGCGCCAGCGTGCTGCCGCTGCCGATCGTCGTGCCGCCCGTGTAAGTATTGGCGCCGCTCAGCGTCTGCGTGCCGCCGCCCTGCACCGCGAAGCCGCCGGTGCCCGCGATCGTGCCGCCGAAGGCGCCGCCTGCCGGGCCGGCCACCGTGAGCGTGTTGCCGCCGAGATTCACGGTCGAACCCGCCGTGCCCGACAAGGCACTCGTCGTCTGCGGGCTGCTCGCGTGAGCCACGTCGAGCGTCGCGCCGGTGCCGGCCAGCGTCACCGCGCTGCCGGACGACAGCCCGCCGCTGCCGCCGACCGCCAGCGTGCTGCCGCTGCCGATCGTCGTGCCGCCCGTGTAGGTGCTGGCACCGGTGAGCGTCGTCGTCGACGGGCCGCTGACCGCCAGGTTGCCGCCGCCCGAAATCGGCCCGCTCAAGCCGAGGTTGTTGGCGCCGCCGACCGTCAGCGTCGACCCCGTGCCGAGATTCACCGCGTTGCCGAGCGTCGTGTCGGCCACACTAGTGCCGAGCGTGGCGCCGTTGCCGCCGACGCTCAGCGAGCCGCTGCCGAGTGCCGTCGGCGTGCCGGCGACCAGCGTGCCGCCGCCCGTGACGCTCGTGCCGCCGGTGTAGGTGTTGGCACCCGACAGCGTCGTCGTCGCCGGGCCCGTGACCGACAGAGTGCCGTTACCCGAAATCGCGCCGGTCAGGCCGAGGCTGTTCGGGCCGCTTACCGTCAGCGTGGAACCCGTCCCGAGGTTCACCGCATTGGCCAGGGTCGTGCCCGGCGTGCCGGCTGCCAGCGTGCCGCCTGCGCCGCCGGTGTTCAACGCGCCGGTCCCGAGCGCCGTATTGCTGCCCGCGACCAGCGTGCCGCCACCGGTCAGGTTCGTGCCGCCCGAATACGTGTTCGAACCGGTGAGCGTCTCGGTGCCCGTGCCGCCCAGCGTCAGGCTGCCGCCCGTGCCGGCGATCGTGCCGCCGTACGTGCCGCTGCCCGACCCGCCGAGCGTCAGGTTGTTGCCGCCGAGGTTCACGGTCGAACCGGCCACGCCCGACAGCGCGCTCGTCGTTTGCGGCGTCGTCGCGCCGCTAACGTCGAAGGTTGCGCCCGCACCGGTCAGGCTCAGCGGACTGCTCGCCGACAGGCTGCCGCCTGCGCCGATCGCCAGCGTGCCGCTGTTGATCGTCGTCGCACCGGTGTACGTGTTGCTGCCCGTCAGCGTTTCCGTCCCCGTGCCGGCCATCGTCAACCCGCCCGTCCCGCCGACCGTCCCACCGAACGTGCCGCTGCCCGACCCGCCGAGCGTCAGCGTATTGCCGCCGAGGTTCACCGCCGACCCGGCGACGCCCGACAACGCGCCCGTCGACTGCGGCGTCGTGGCCGCGCTCAGATCGAGCGTCGCGCCCGTGCCGGACAGATCGACTGCGCTGCCCGACGACAGGCTGCCGCCCGCGCCCACCGCCAGCGTGCTGCCGTTGCCGATCGTCGTGTTGCCCGTGTAGGTGCTCGTACCGGAGAGCGTCGTCGTCGACGGTCCGGTCACGGCCAGGTTGCCGCTACCCGAGATCGCGCCGCCCAGACCCAGATTGTTCGCACCGCCAACCGTCAGCGTCGAACCCGTGCCGAGATTGAGCGCGTTCGTCAGTGTCGTGCCTGCGACGCTCGTGCCGAGCGTGCCGCCCGCGCCGCTCGTGTTCAGCGCCCCCGTGCCGAGCGCCGAACCGTTGCCGGCGAGCAGCGTGCCGCCGCCGGTCAGGTTCGTGCCGCCCGAATACGTGTTGTTGCCCGTCAGCGTCTCGGTGCCCGTGCCGCCCAGCGTCAGGCTGCCGCCGTTGCCGGCGATCGTGCCGCCATACGTGCCGCTACCCGTGCCGCCGAGCGTCAGCGCATTGCCGCCGAGGTTCACCGTCGAACCCGCTACGCCCGACAACGCGCCCGTCGACTGCGGTGCCGTAGCCGCGCTCAGGTCCAGCGTGGCCCCCGCCCCCGCCAGATCGACCGCGCTGCCAGACGACAGGCTGCCGCCCGCGCCCACGGCCAGCGTGCTGCCGTTGCCGATCGTCGTGCCGCCCGTGTACGAGCTCGCGCCGGTGAGCGTCGTCGTCGACGGGCCGGTCACGGCGAGATTGCCGCTACCCGAGATCGCGCCGCCGAGGCCCAGGTTGTTCGCCCCACCGACCGTCAGCGTCGAACCCGCACCGAGATTCACCGCGTTGCCGAGCGTCGTGCCGGCCACGCTGGTGCCGAGCGTGCCGCCCGCGCCGCTCGTGTTCAGCGCCCCCGTGCCGAGTGCCGAACCGCTGCCGGCGATCAGCGTGCCGCCACCGGTCAGGTTCGTGCCGCCCGAATACGTGTTGTTGCCCGTCAGCGTTTCGGTGCCCGTGCCGCCGAGCGTCAGGCTGCCGCCGTTGCCGGCGATCGTGCCGCTGTAAGTGCCGCTGCCCGACCCGCCGAGCGTCAGGTTGTTGGCACCGAGGTTCACCGTCGAACCCGCCACGCCCGACAACGTGCCGGTCGTTTGCGGCGTGGTCGCGCCGCTCAGGTCGAAGGTTGCGCCCGCACCCGTCAGGCTCACCGGCGTCGTCGCCGACAGGCTGCCGCCCGCGCCGATCGCCAGCGTGCCGCTGTTGATCGTCGTCGCGCCGGTATAGGTGTTGGCCCCCGTCAGCGTTTCGGTGCCCGTGCCGGTCATCGTCACGCCGCCGGTGCCCGCGATGTTGCCCGCATAGGTGCCGCTGCCCGTGCCGCCGAGCGTCAGGTCATTGGCGCCGAGGTTCACCGTCGAACCCGCCACGCCCGAGATCGCGCCAGTCGCTTGCGGCGACGTGGCGCCGCTCAGGTCGAGCGTCGCGCCGGACGTCGTCAGGCTGACCGGGCTGCTCGACGACAGGCTGCCGTTACCGCTGATCGCCAGCGTGCCGCTGTTGATCGTCGTCGCCCCCGTGTACGTGTTGCTGCCCGTCAGCGTTTCGGTGCCGGTGCCCGACAGCGTCAGTCCACCCGTGCCGCCGATCACACCCGCATACGTGCCGCTGCCCGACCCGCCGAGCGTCAGCGTATTGCCGCCGAGGTTCACGTTCGTGCCCGTTCCGCCGGACAGCGCGCCCGTCGTCTGCGGCGAGGTTGCCGCGCTCAGGTCCAGCGTCGCCCCGGTGCCCGACAGGTCGATCGCGCTGCCCGACGACAGGTTGCCGCCCGCGCCCACCGCCAGCGTGCTGCCGCCGCCGATCGTCGTGCCGCCCGTGTAGGTGTTCGCACCGGACAGCGTCGTCGTCGACGGGCCCGTGACCGCCAGGTTGCCGCTGCCCGAGATCGCACCGCCCAGGTCGAGACCGTTCGCGCCGCCGACCGTCAGCGTCGAACCCGCGCCCAGGTTCACCGTGTTGCCCAGCGTCGTGCCGGGCGTGCTCGCCGTCAGCGTGCCGCCCGCGCCGCTCGTGTTCAGCGCGCCCGTGCCGAGTGCCGTATTGCTGCCCGCGACCAGCGTGCCGCCGCCGGTCAGGCTCGTGCCGCCCGTGTACGTGTTGTTGCCCTTCAGCGTCTCGGTGCCGCTGCCCGACAGCGTCAGGCTGCCGCCCGCGCCGGTGATCGCGCCGCCGTACGTGCCGTTGCCGGTGCCGCCCAGCGTCAGGTTGTTGCCGCCGAGGTTCACCGTCGAACCGGCCACGCCCGACAGCGTGCCGGTCGTCTGCGGAGTCGTCGCGCCGCTCACGTCGAACGTGGCGCCCGCACCAGTCAGGTTGACCGGGCTGCTCGCCGACAGGCTGCCGCCCGCGCCGATCGCCAGCGTGCTGCCGCCGCCGATCGTCGTTGCGCCCGTGTACGTGTTGTTGCCGGTCAGCGTTTCGGTGCCCGTGCCCGACAGCGTCAGCCCGCCCGTGCCGCCCACGGTGCCGCCGAACGTGCCGTTGCCCGAACCGTTCAGCGTCAGCGTGTTGCCGCCGAGGTTCACCGTCGTGCCCGATACGCCCGACAGCGTGCCCGTCGTCTGCGGCGTCGTGGCCGCGCTGACGTCGAGCGTCGCCCCCGTGCCCGACAGGTTGACCGCGCTGCCCCCCGACAGGCTGCCGCCCGCGCCCACCGCGAGCGTGCTGCCGCTGCCGATCGTCGTGTTGCCCGTGTACGTGCCGGTACCGGTGAGCGTCGTCGTTGCCGGGCCGGTCACCGACAGGTTGCCGCTGCCGGCAATCGCGCCGCCGAGGCCGAGATTGTTCGCACCGCCAACCGTCAGCGTCGAGCCCGTGCCGAGATTGATCGCGTTGGTGATCGTCGTGCCGGCCACGCTCGTGCCGAGCGTGCCGCCCGCGCCGCTCGTGTTCAATGCGCCCGTGCCGAGCGCCGAGCTGCTGCCCGCGAGCAGCGTGCCGCCGCCGGTCAGGTTCGTGCCGCCCGAATACGTGTTGTTGCCCGTCAGCGTCTCGGTGCCGCTGCCCGACAGCGTCAGGCTGCCGCCCGCACCGGCGATCGTGCCGCCGTACGTGCCGTTGCCCGTGCCGCCCAGCGTCAGGTTGTTGCCGCCGAGGTTCACCGTCGAACCGGCCACGCCCGACAGCGTGCCCGTCGTCTGCGGCGTGGTCGCGCCGCTCACGTCGAACGTGGCGCCCGCACCGGCCAGGTTGACCGGGCTGCTCGCCGACAGGCTGCCGCCCGCACCGATGGCCAGCGTGCCGCTGTTGATCGTCGTCGCACCGGTGTACGTGTTGGTGCCGGTCAACGTTTCGGTGCCCGAACCGGACATCGTCAGCCCGCCGGACCCGCCGATCGTGCCGGCATAGTTGCCGTTGCCGGCACCGGCGAGCGTCAGCGTATTGCCGCCGAGATTGACGTTCGTGCCGGCGACGCCCGACAGCATCCCGCTCGTCTGCGGCGAGGTCGCCGCGCTCAGGTCCAGCGTCGCGCCCGAGCCGGAGAGGTTGAGCGCGCTGCCCGCGGACAGGCCGCCGCCCGCGCCCACCGCCAGCGTGCTGCCGCCGCCGATCGTCGTGTTGCCCGTGTACGTGTTCGAACCCGTGAGCGTCGTCGTTGACGGGCCGCTCACCGACAGGCCACCGCTGCCGGAAATCGCGCCGCCGAGGCCAAGATCGTTCGCACCGCCAACCGTCAGCGTCGAACCCGCGCCGAGATTCACCGTGTTGCCCAGCGTCGTGCCCGCCACGTTCGTGCCGAGCGAGCCACCCGCACCCGAGACGTTCAACGCACCGGTACCCAGTGCGCTGCCGTTGCCGGCAATGAGCCCGCCGCCGCTCAGCGTCGTGCCGCCCGTGTACGTGTTCGGGCCCGTCAGCGTCGTCGTGCCCGAGCCGGTTTGCGCGAGGCTGCCGTCGCCGGCAATCGTGCCGCTCAGGCCGAGGTTGTTCGCGCCGTTCAGGCCGAGCGTCGCGCCCGCGCCGAGATTCACCGCGTTGCCGAGCGTCGTGCCGCTCACGCTGGCGTTCAGCGTGCCGTTGCCGTTCACGTTCAGCGCGCCGGTGCCGAGCGCCGTATTGCTGCCCACGCTCAGCCCGCCGCTGTTCAGCGTCGTGCCGCCGCTGTAGGTGTTCGAGCCGCCGAGCGTGGTCGTGCCCGTGCCCGACTGCGCCACGCCGCCCGCACCGGAAATGATGCCGCTGAGGCCGAAGTCGTTGATACCGCCGAGGTTCAGGGTCGAACCGCCGCCGAGGTCGAACCCGTTGGCGAGCAGGATGTTGGCCGTGCTCGCGTTGAGCGCGCCGCCGGTGCCGCTCACGTGGACCGTGCCCGTGCCGAGCGCCGTGCTGCTGCCGACGGACAAACCGCCACCGCTCAGCGTCGTGCCGCCCGTATAGGTGTTGGCGCCCGTGAGCGTCGTCGTCCCGCTGCCGGTTTGCGCGAGACTGCCGCCGCCGGAGATAAGCCCGCCGAGGCTCAGGTCGGCCGCACCGTTCAGGCCCAGCGTCGCGCCTGCGCCGAGATTCACCGCATTGCCGAGCACGATGCCGGGGACGTTCGCCGCCAGCGAGCCGCCCGCACCGGCGAGGTTCAGCGCGCCGGTGCCGAGCGCCGTGTTGCTGCCTGCGATCAGCGTGCCGCCGCCGGTCAGGTTCGTCCCGCCTGAATAGGTGTTGTTGCCTGTCAGCGTCTCCGCGCCCGTGCCGCCCAGCGTCAGGCTGCCGCCCGCGCCGGCGATCGTGCCGCCGAACGTCGCGTTGCCCGAGCCGCCGAGCGTCAACCCGTTGCCGCCGAGGTTCACCGTCGAACCGGCCACGCCCGACAGCGCGCCTGTCACCTGCGGCAACGTCGCGCCGCTGAGGTCGAACGTCGCGCCCGCGCCGGCCAGATTCACCGCGCCTCCTGCGGACAGGCTGCCGCCCGCGCCGATCGCCAGCGTGCCGCTGTTGATCGTCGTCGCGCCGGTGTAGGTATTGATACCCGTCAGCGTCTCGGTGCCGGTGCCGGACAGCGCCAGCCCGCCCGTGCCGCCGATCGTGCCGCCGAAGGTATGGTTGCCCGCGCCGCCCAGCGTCAACGTGTTGCCGCCGAGGTTCACCGCCGAGCCGGCCACGCCGGCCAGCCCGCCCGTCGCCTGCGGCGACGTGGCCGCGTTCAGGTCGAGCGTCGCGCCCGCGCCGGCCAGGTCGAACAGACTGGCCGCCGACAGGCCGCCGCCCGCGCCCACCGCGAGCGTGCTGCCATTGCCGATCGTCGTGTTGCCGGTGTACGAGCCGAGCCCCGTGAGCGTCGTCGTCGCCGGGCCGTTCACCGACAGGTTGCCGCCGCCGGAGATCGCGCCGCCCAGCCCGAGATTGTTCGGACCGCCAACGGTCAGCGTCGCGCCCGTGCCGAGATTCACTGCGTTGCCGAGCACGGTGCCGCCGACGCTCGTGCCGAGCGTGCCGCCCGCGCCCGCCACGTTCAGCGCCCCCGTGCCGAGCGCCGCGCCGTTGCCGGCGATCAGCCCGCCGCCGCTCAGCGTCGTGCCGCCCGAGAACGTGTTCGCACCGAGCAGCGTCGTCGTGCCGCTGCCGGTTTGCGCGATCCCGCCGTTGCCGGCAATCACGCCGCCCAGGCTCAGATCCGCCGAGCCGTTCAGGCCGAGCGTCGCGCCCGCGCCGAGATTCACCGCATTGCCGAGCAAAGTGCCGGCGACGTTCGTCGCCAGCGTGCCGCCCGCGCCTGTCACGTTCAGCGCACCCGTACCCAGCGCCGCGCCGTTGCCCGCGATGAGCCCGCCGGCGCTCAGCGTCGTGCCGCCCGAGAACGTGTTCGTGCCGGTGAGCGTCGTCGTGCCCGTGCCGGTTTGCGCAAGGCTGCCGTTCCCGGCGATCGTGCCGCCCAGGCCCAGGTCGGTCGCGCCGTTCAGCCCCAGCGTGACGCCGGTGCCGAGATTGACTGCATTGCCGAGCGTCACGCCCGGCACGCTCGCGCCAAGCGACGCCGAGCCGTTGACGTCGAGGGCGCCCAGGCCGAGCGCCGTGGCGCTGCCGACCACCAGGCTGCCGCCGGTCAGCGCCGTGCCGCCCGTGAACGTGTTGTTGCCCGTCAGTGCTTGCGAGCCGGTACCCGACAGCGTCAGCCCGCCCGCGCCGCCGATGTTGCCGGCGAAGACGCCGCTGCCGCTGCCGGCCAGCGTCAGGTGGTTCGCCCCGAGGTCGATCGCCGAACCCGCGACGCCCGACAGCGTGCCGATCGACTGCGGCGTGGTCGCACCCGCCACGCTGAAGTGCGCGCCCGCGCCGGTCAGGTTGACCGGGCTCGACGCGGCAAGGCTGCCGCCCGCGCCGATTGCCAGCGTGCCGCTGCCGATCGTGGTGCCGCCGGTGAACGTCTCGGCCGCGGTCAGCGTCGTCGTGCCCGGGCCGCTGACGTTGAGGCCGCCGGTGCCCGAAATGATCCCGCCCAGCCCGAGGTCGTTCACGCCGCCCACCGTCAGTGCGGCGCCCGCGCCGAGCTGGATTGCATTGCCCAGCACCGTGCCGCCGACCGTCGCGCCGAGCGAGCCGCCCGCACCCGTCACGTTCAGCGCGCCCGTCCCCAGCGCGCCGCCATTGCCGGCGAGGAGCCCGCCGCCGCTCAGCGTCGTACCGCCCGAGAACGTATTGGCACCGAGCAGCGTCGTCGTTCCGCTGCCGGTTTGCGCGATCCCGCCGTTGCCGGCGATCACGCCGCTCAGGCCGAGATCGTTCGCGCCGCTCAGCGCCAGCGTCGCACCCGCGCCGAGGTTCACCGCGTTGCCCAATACCGTGCCGTTCACGCTCGCGCCGAGCGCACCGCCCGCGCCCGCGACATTCAGCGCACCGGTGCCGAGCGCCGCGTTGTTGCCGGCGAGCAGCGTGCCGGCGCTCAGCGTCGTGCCGCCGCCGAAGGTATTCGCGCCGGACAGCGTCGTCTTCCCCGACCCGCTCAGTACGAGCCCGCCGGTGCCGTTGATCGTGCCGTTCAGGCCGAGGTCGTGCGCGCCGTTCAGCGTCAGCGACGCTCCGTTCAGGTTGATCGTGTTCGCGAGTGCCGCGCCGGCGGCCAGGTCCGCGCTCAGCGAGCCGCCGAGGCCGCTCACGTTCAGCGCGCCGCCGATGCCGAGCGCCGTGTTGCCTTCGACGATCAGGCTGCCGCCGCCCGTCAGGCTCGCGCCGCCGGTGAACGTGTTCGCGCCGGACAGCGTCGTGGCGCCCGCGCCGCCGAGCGCCAGGCCACCGGCACCGGCGATCGTGCCGCTCAGGCCCAGGTCGGCCGCGCCGTTCAGGCCGAGTGTCGCGCCCGCGCCGAGGTTCACCGCATTGCCGAGCACCGTGCCGCTCGCGTTGGTCGCGAGCGAACCACCCGTGCCGGTCACGTTCAGCGCCCCCGTGCCGAGCGCCGCGCCGTTGCCGGCGACGAGCCCGCCCGCGCCGAGCGTCGTGCCGCCCGAGAACGTGTTCGTGCCGAGCAGCGTCGTCGTGCCCGCGCCGGTTTGCGCGAGACTGCCGCTGCCGCCGATCGTGCCGCCGAGGCTCAGGTCGGCCGCGCCGTTCAGGCCGAGCGTCGCGCCCGCGCCGAGATTCACCGCATTGCCGAGCAGCGTGCCGCTCGCGTTGGTCGCGAGCGAACCGCCCGCGCCGGTCACGTTCAGCGCCCCCGTGCCCAATGCCGCGCCGTTGCCGGCGACGAGACCGCCCCCGCCCAGCGTCGTGCCGCCGGTAAACGTGTTCGCGCCGAGCAGCGTCGTCGTGCCCGCGCCGGTTTGCGCGAGACTGCCGCCACCACCGATCACGCCGCCGAGGCTCAGGTTGGCCCCGCCGTTCAGGCCGAGCGCCGCGCCGGCGTCGAGGTTCACCGCGTTGCCCAGCAGCGTGCCGCCGACGCTCGTGCCGAGCGAGCCGCCCGCGCCGCTCACATGCAGCGCGCCGGTGCCGAGCGCAGCACCGTTGCCCGCGATCAGCCCGCCGCCGCTCAGCGTCGTGCCGCCCCCAAACGTGTTGAGGCCAAGCAGCGTCGTGGTGCCCGAGCCGGTTTGCGCGAGGCTGCCGCTGCCGCCGATCGCGCCGCCCAGGCCGAGGTTGGCGGAACCGTTCAGGCCCAGCGTGACGCCGGTATCCAGATTCACCGCATTGCCGAGCACCGTGCCGCCGACGCTCGTGCCGAGCGTGCCGCCCGCGCCCGTCACGTTCAGCGTGCCGGTGCCGAGCGCCGTGCCGGTGCCGACGACGATCCCGCCGCCGCCCGTCAGATTCGTTCCGCCGGTGAATGAATTGGCGCCGTTCAGCGTCAGCGTGCCGGTCCCGCTCGCGTTCAGCGCACCGCCGCCGCTCAGCGCCCCCGACAGCGCGAGGCCCGTTGCGCCGTCGACCGTCAACGCCGTGCCGAGCGCCACGTTGTTGAGCAGGTTCACGCCGGCCGCGCCGGCCTCGAGGGTGCCGCCGCCGGCGACGATCGTTCCCGTCCCCAGCCCGCCGCTATTGTTGAGGATCGCGGTGCCGCCGGTCAGCGACGCGTCCGACGCGGTCGATGCGCCGTTGATGTGCCACGTGCCGCCCTGGACGCCGAGATGGGTGAAATTGCCGAACGTATCGACCGCGACGGTGCCGTTCGCCGCGCTGCCGGTGGCCGTGTTCAGCTGCAGGTTGAGCGTGTTGTTGCCGCCGAGGCCCGCATCGACACCGAGGCCGACCGACGATCCGGTCAGCGCATTGAACGTATTCGACGTACCGACGGCCGCGCCGAGCGACACGTTCCCCGTGACGGTTCCCGCATTGGTGAACGTATTGCCGGTGCCGGCCAGTCCGCTCGGGGCCAGCACCACGGAGCCATTGATCGCGCCGCCGCTCGCGTTGGTGAAATTGACCTGCGCGCCCCCCGACGTCGTGACCACCTGCGCGGCCGGGCCTGCGGTGAAGCCGAGAATGCCGGTCGTGCCGATCGTGCCGGCATTCGTGATGTTCGTCGTCCCGCCGATGCCGTTGTAGACGGTCAATGCCGGCCCGTTGCCCAGCAACCCGCTGGTCGAGCCCATCATCACGCCGGTGCTCGCGTTCGTGACGTTGACCGTGCTCGGGGACAGCACATTGCCGACGACCGTGCCGTTCGACACGACGCTCAGGCCGGCCAGGGAGGGGTCGATCGTTCCGTTGTTGGTCAGCGTGACGCCGCTGCCCGTCAGCGACATCGCAGTCCCGCCGAACAACGGCACCACCGAAACGGTCGCGCCCTGGGCGACCGTGACGTTGAGGCCGTTCGTGCCGTTCGCGTAACTCGAGGTCGCGCCGGTACAGGTGACGGTGGGTGTTCCGGTGCAGGCGGCCAATGCTTCTGCGGGAATGACCCCGGCGCCGACCAGCGCGACCAGCATGCCGGTCGGAACGAGGAATTTCGGACGTGCATCCGCGCGCTTTTTATTCGAACCCATGCGCATACGCATAATCACACCTTCCCATAAAGAGAATCGACGACCCGAATCCTTCCCGCAATTGGGAATACGGAAAGGAAATACCGGAATGCGTTATTCGATTTTTCTGGATAAATGCCGCCCCGTCATCAAACCAAAACGGATGACCGGATTGACAACTGGCGAGAATTAATCAACTGGCATTATTTAATCAGCATTTTTTACTTTTAATCCCCCTGACCGGTAAATCTTCCACTTATTAGAAATCGCTGTTTCCGGCAGATCAAAACGCGGCCGGAGAACCCCCGCTGATTACGCACTTCTATATATGGGTCAAACGGCGAACGCGCCCAAAGTGCCCGCGTGGCTAGTCTTTCGCCACGAAAACAAACGCCGGAATCTCCCTCCGGCATTCAATCGGGGAACTGTTGTTTCATATATGGAATCACCTGTCTCCACCGTTCGATTCGCACTCCCCGCCTTGATCGCGAGTCCAATATAGGCTCGACTCGCAAACGTTTTCCATGGGGCCAGCGAGTTTTTGTCAAAACTCAACATTCTTTCTGCGACATTCGCACATTCGTATACTGTTTGTAAATTTTATATTTTAACTAATTAGCCTGAATTATTAAGAAAGGCAAAAAAGCCGATTTTCGAGATGCTGATTTTTTCTCGAATCTGCTTTAATTGGTTCACATCCGTCGCATTGCGGTTTTGTCTCGCGAACGATAACGCGGTGTCCAAGGGAGGACTTCACGATGGTGACGTTGAACATCAACAACCGGGCGGCGGACGTCGATGCCGATCCGTCGACGCCGATGCTCTGGGTGCTGCGCGACAACCTCGGCCTGACCGGCACCAAGTTCGGCTGCGGCACCGGCGACTGCGGCGCGTGCACCGTGCACGTCGACGGTCGGGCCGTGCGTAGCTGCACGCTCGCGCTGTCGTCGGTAGGAAGTGCGCGCATCACGACGTCCGAACACCTCGCCGACGATGCGATCGGCAAGGCCGTCCTCGACGCGTGGGTCCGCCACGACGTCGCGCAATGCGGCTATTGCCAGAGCGGCCAGATGATGAGTGCGGCAGGGCTGCTGCGCGGCAACAAGGCGCCGACCGATGCCGACATCGATCGCGCGATGGCCGGCAACCTGTGCCGTTGCGCCACCTACCAGCGCATCCGCGCCGCGATTCACGACGCGGCCGGTGCGCTTGCCTGAGACCGCCGGGAGACTGTGACCATGCGTATCCGCACTGCCGGGCGCCCGGCGAACACCCCCGCCCCCGCCGCTGCCTCCGACGCTTCGACCGTCACCGGAGCCGGTGCTCCGATGCTCGGCCGGCGCGACTTCCTGAAACTCACGATGGCGGCGAGCGGCTGTCTCGCGCTCGGCATCACGCCGACGCGCGCCGGCGCCCAAGCCGGCATGACCCTTCGGACCTCGCCGCCTCAAGCATTCCTGATCATCGCGCCGGACAACACGGTGACGGTGGCCGTCAACCGGACCGAGTCCGGCCAGGGCGTCAGCACCGCGCTGCCGATGGCGCTGGCCGACGAGCTCGATGCCGACTGGCGCAACGTGCGCACCGTGCTCGCGCCGGCGGGCGAACCGTACAAGGATCCGGTGACCGGGATCCAGATGACGGGCGGCTCGACGTCGATCAACCATTCGTTTACGCAATACCGCGAACTCGGCGCGTCCGCGCGCGCGATGCTCGTCGCCGCGGCCGCCCGGCGCTGGAACGTCGATCCGGCCACGTGCCGCACCGCGCAGGGCGTCGTGACGTCCGGCAGCCACACCGCGACCTACGGCGAACTCGCGGCGGACGCGATGGCGATGCCGGTGCCGCCGCACGTGCCGCTGAAGTCGCCCGACCAGTTTCGCATCATCGGCAAGCCGACCCCGCGCGTCGATTCGCGCGCCGTGCTCGACGGAACGCTCAAGTACGGAATGGACTGGCGCCTGCCGGACATGATGGTGGCCGTGGTCGCGCGCCCGCCGCGCTTCGGCGGACAGGTTGCAAGCTACAACGCGGCGGCGGCCCGGGCCGTCAAGGGGGTGGTCGAGGTCGTCGAAATCCCGACCGATCGCGGCGGCACCGGCGTGGCCGTGATCGCGAACGGCTACTGGCCTGCCAGGCTCGGTCGCGATGCGCTGCAGGTCACGTGGAAGGACACCGGTTCGACCGTCACGTCCGCCGAACAGATGCAGGCATACAAGCAGCTCGCCGGCACGCCCGGCACCGTGGTGCGCACGGCCGATGCCGGCAACGCGCCGCCGGCGGCCACGCGCATCCGGCAGGACTACGAATTTCCGTACCTGGCTCATGCGCCGATGGAACCGCTCAGTTGCACGGTCGACGTCGGCCCGCCGAGTTGCGCGTGCGGGATCAAGATCTGGGGCGGTTCGTCGATGCAGACGACCGATCGCGCCGCGGTCGCGAAGGCACTCGGTGTCGCGCCCGAGAAAGTCCAGATCTTCACGATGATGTCGGGCGGTGACTACGGCCGGCGCTCGACGCCCACGTCGGACTACGTGGTCGAGGCCGCCCATGTGTCCGCCGCGTACCTGGCAGCCGGCCACCTGGGCCCGGTCAAGACCATCTGGACGCGCGAAGACGACCTGCGCGGCGGCTATTACCGCCCGATGGTGCTGCATCGGGTCGACATCGGCGTCGACGGCAGCGGCGCGGTGCGGGACTGGCAGCACGTCGTCGTCGGCCAGTCGGTGCTGAAGGGTTCGCCGCTCGAGCGCACGACGATTCGCAAAAGCGGCACCGATCCCGACCTCACCGAAGGCGTGGCGAACAGCCCATACGGTTTCCCGATGCAGGTCTCGGTCCATCAGCCGGACGTCGACGTGCCGGTCCAGTCATGGCGCTCGGGCGGCAATACGCATACGGCGTTCGTGATGGAGACGCTCGTCGACGAACTCGCGCACGCGGCCCGCCAGGATCCGGTCGCGTACCGGATGGCGCGGCTGTCCGGCCCCGAGCACACGCGCCATCGCCAGGCGCTCGCACTGGCCGTCGACAAGTCGGGCTACGGCGCGCGCACGCTGCCCGCCGGGCACGCGTGGGGCGTCGCGATGCACGAAACCGCCGGCACGGTCGTCGCGTATGTCACCGAGGTGTCGATCGAAGCCCAGCAACCGCGCGTGCACCGCGTGACGGCCGGCGTGCATGCCGGCCGCATCGTGAACCCGACCGGCGCGGAAGCGCAGATCCAGGGCGGTGCGCTGTTCGGCCTCGCGACGACCAAGCCGGGTTTCGCGATCGACGTCGAGCATGGTGCGGCCCGCAACGCCGGCTTCGCCGACTACTCGCCGGTGCGGATGCAGGAAGCGGCGCCGGTGGATGTGTTCTTCGTCCCGTCGGACGCGCATCCGACCGGGTTGAGCGAGGCCGGCGTGCCGCCGATCGCACCGGCGGTCGCCAACGGCGCGTTCGTCCTGACCGGCGAGCGGATGCGCGCGTTGCCGTTCGCGCCGATGCTGGTCGCGTCGACCGCGCCCGTGATGCCGGCCGCGGCGGCGCCAGTGGAAGACGATCCGTACGCCGACCTGCCGGCCGGCGGTTGCCGGTTGCCGCACAAGGCGAAGACGGCCACCTTGAAGCCGAAGGTCATTCAAAGCCAGGCGGGCGTCGGGCAAGGCAGCTCGGTGCCCAAATTTCTCCGTCCCAAGCGGAAGGCAGGCATCCCGTGCCTCGACGATCTCAAGAAGCCGACGACGACTTGATGCCCGTGATCGGTTTGACGTGCGGAATGCCGGGATGGGAGGAGGCGTGTGCGTGGCGGCGTTTATCGGGTAGGTCACTGACGTTGAGGGCTCGCCCCGCGAGCCCGAATCCCGCGCGCCGCCGCCTGCCCCAGATTCCGCCAGGCCATCACCGCGCCCACCACCAGCAACAGAGCCGAAACGATCAATGCCCGCTCCATTCCAAGGACAAACGCCACGCCCCCTGCCTCACGAACGAAGCAGCCGAACAACGCGACGCCCATCACGCCGCCCACCTGTCGCGCCGTATTCAACAACCCCGACGCCACACCTGACTGCGCGCCGCTCACCGCCGCGAGCGCCGCGTCCATGATGGTCGGTATCGTCAACGCGATGCCGCCGCCTGCAAGCAGCATCGGGATCGCAAGCAACCCGCTGGAATGCGCAGCAATCGCCGGCCACATCGCCAGATAACCGACCGCCGAAATCGACAACCCGGCCGTCGCCAGCGTGCGCGCGCCCAGCCTGCCGGTCAGCCGCCCGGCGACGATACTCATGATCATCAGCACCCCCATCATCGGCAGAAACGCGACACCTGCGCGCACGGGGGTCATATGCCAGACCGACTGAAACAGCAGGCTCAATGTAAAGACGATGCCGTAGAAGACCAGGTTCGCGATCGCGCCGATCACGATCGAGCTGCGGACGATCCGGTCCTGCCACAACGCGGCCGGCAGCATCGCGTCCGGATTGCGCGCTTCCAGCCGGACGAACGCGACGCCCAACGCAACGCACAACGCGAACGCACTCACGATGACCGGACTGCGCCACCCCAGCGCACTGATCTCGGTCGATGCGAACGTGAGCGCCGCCAGCGCAAGCGCACCGGTCAGTTGCGCGGGGAGATCGAGGCGCCTGCCGCCCTGCGCTTGCGTGTCGGGCGCGAACCGCCACGTCATCCAGATACCGGCGATGCCGACCGGCACGTTGACCAGGAAAATGCTGCGCCAGCCGACGGTAGCGATGAGCAACCCGCCGGCCAGCGGCCCCGCAGCCAGCGCGATGCCGCCGCCGGCGCCCCACCAGCCGATCGCGCGGCTACGCGCTGCCGCGTCGTCGAAGGCGAGACGCAGCACGGCCAACGAGTTCGGCACCAGCAGCGCGGCGCCGATCCCCTGAACGAGACGCCAGGCGATCAACGCGCCGATGGCATGCGCGGTGCCGCAGCCGATCGACGACAGCGCGAAGATCGCGTAACCGGCAATGAACATGCGCTTTGCCCCCAGCCGGTCGCCGAGCGCACCCGCCATCAGCAGGGTCGCCGCGAACACGAGCGCATACGCGTTGACGACCCATTGCAGGTCGGTGAGCGCGGCGCCAAACGCCGTTCGCAACGCATCGAGCGCAACGTTGACGACGCTGACGTCGATCAGGACGACCGCATAACCGAGGCACGCCGCCGTTTGAACCCGCCGCGGATGAGGGGTGGATGAGGTCTGCATCGGCAATCCTTCGCATTCGGAGGATTGAAGCGTAGAGGATCGCCTTCTGTGCGAATATTCCGCAAAACAGCACAGCACCCTGGAGAAAATGCACCGATGTTCGACTGGGAAAACCTGCGTTACTTCGTGGCCGTCGCTCAAGCGGGGAGTCTTTCCGCGGCCGCCCGGCGATTGAACGTCGACCACGCGACAGTCAGCCGTCGCCTGGCCGCACTCGAATCGGAATTGAAGATGCGCGTGATCGACAGGTTGCCGCGCGCGTGCCGGCCGACCGCCGCCGGCCGGCAGATCCTCGAATTCGCCGGGAAAATGGAGGAGCACGCGTTTGCGATCGAGCGCCTCGCGCTCACGGAACACCTGCCGATGCACGGCACCGTGACGATCAGCGTGCCGCCCGTGCTCGCCAACAATTTCTACGCGAATCATTTGTATGCGTTCGCGCAAATGCATCCGGGCATTCGGCTGTCGATGGCCAGCCAGGCGCAAAGCGTCTCGCTCGCCCGCCGTGAAGCGGATATCGCCGTGCGCCTGTTCCGCCCCGAGGAGCCGCAAAACGTGACGCGCAAGCTGGGCGAGATGGCTTTCGGGCTCTATGCGAGTCGCGACTACGCGCACGCGTCGACGCCTGACGATTGGGCGTTCATCTGCTACGACGCGCAATTCGCGGAAATGCCGCATCAGAAATGGCTCGAGTCGATCGCTCGAGGTCGCCGCATCGCGTGCGAAGTCAGCGATATCACGACGCAGCAGGTCGCGGCCCGGACGGGCATCGGCGTGGCGGGCCTGCCCGTATTCATGGGCGATGACGATCCGGGGTTGCAGCGCTTGCCGTTCGACGGGGAACCGTACGCCCGCGACATCTGGCTGGTCGTGCATGCCGATCTCAGGCATTCGCCGTCGATTCGCGCGGCGATCGACTTCATCGCCGCCGTGACGGGCAGGACCTTCGCACCGCACGAGCCTTCCGTGCAGTCGTGACGGCCGTCACGGCAGCCAGCGATGCGATATCAGGCCGGCCGCGCGGGCTCGTACCTGAAGTAGCACAGGTTGAAATACCAGTACGGATGCGAGGTCGGAAAATCCGCGGTCGGCCGCGCCCGATTCGGCCATCGAGAGACCTTTTGCAAATTGAAATTCGGCGGATCGGGCCAGCCGAATGCGTGGAAGATGCGCTCGGCCAGTTCATCCTCGATGCTGTTGCGGAACCTCCATTTCCCCAGGAGGTGAAAGAGCATCATGACCAGGGCACCGGCGAAGAGTACGCCGCCCAGCATGATCGCAAAGTCTCCGATACGGCCTTCCCCACGGATGAAATCGATCCCCAGGAAGACGGCCATGATCGACTCGACGAATACGAAGAACCCCAGCGTGCCTTTCCGTTCGAATCGGCCACGCGCCTTCGTCCCCATGACCGCATTCGGGTAGATCGCGACCACGGCGTCCGAATCGCGCTGGACCGCATAGGCGAAATAGCGGTTCTCGCCAATTTTTTCGGCCACGACCTTGACCTTGTCGCCACCGTGCATCGGCATCATCCACAGCACGCCGTGGAAATGATTTCCGTCCATCTCGAACGCGACCCAGTCCGCTTCGTTTTTCCAGCTCGATGCGTCGGTCGCATCGACCATGACCTGCGCGTGGGTTCCCATGTCCATCAACGTCGCGGCAATCGCGGTCGCACCCACGACGCCCGGCGGCGGCGGCGGCGGAAAACGAGACGGGGCAGCCGCGCGCTGTTTCGTCACGCTGGCTAACGTGCCGTGCAACAGAACCAGATTGTCCTTCCACCCCGGTGGCTGGCCTTCCGGCTCCCCGGCTTCTCGCCGGGCCGCCATTAACGCCTGCAATTCGTCGTCCCTAGGCCGCTCCCTGAAGTGACGCATCACCCGATGCGGCACGGGGACGCTCGTCTGTCGTGGCCACTCGTCGGCGCACACGTGTGGAGATTGTGCCATCGCCACGCCGCCGGTTCGGACGTCGATGCGACGTCATGCACTGGCCGCGACGGGAATCGGCTGGATGTCCGTGTCGCTCAGCGGCAAGCGCATCGAGGCCATTCAGGGTGAAGTAGAATGGCTCGCGACCATTCGGCGCTTGGCAATGCAAAGCCGGAGAAGCGGCGGACTACAAGAGAAACAAGCGTCGCGCGCAAGAAAACCGAATCCATCACGACAGAGCCCCATGAGAAAAATACCAACAACGGTCGAATCAAGTCGCTCAAGACTATCCGGATGGCTTGCACTGGCGCCGATTTGCGCGTTGCTGGCGGGTTGCCCGCCCATGATCGTGCCGAATGTGCAAACACATGCGTACAACCAGGTTTATCACTTTTCCGACGACCCGCAGCCGTGGCTGACGCTCGAAAACGAAGGCATCAGCCTTTACCTGTATCAGGGATGCGACGATCCACCGAACGCGTGCCGCCGGCAGAATCTGGTTGCGTTGAAGCGCGGGACGCCACCTGAATGGAAGAACCTTCTGGATGCGCGCTCAGTCAGTTGGCGAATCCAGGGCATGAATGTACCCATGCGCCGCCCGCTCTCGGCGTATGTGCCCGGCACGCAATATCGCCTGATGGGCTCGTTTGACACCTATCCGGAAATCGTGTTTTCGATTCCGAAAAATCTGACCGATCACAGAAACTACGACGCGGCCGCCAACACCACCCGCTACGTCAAGATCGAGGAATTCAACACGCTCGCCTACCCGCAAGACCTGAACGTGAAACTGGTGATCTATGACGACACTCACCAATGGATCTTCATCGACCAACCCAAATTCAAACCGGACAGAACCGACAACCCCACCGACCTGTTCATTCCCAGCAAACTGTTTCGCTTTGAAGCGAGCGACGATGCACGCCTGAATCAACCGATGGCGCTCTATTACGTGTCGCCCGCAACAGCACCCACTGGCTATCGCGTCGTATCCGGCAAAGCGGCGGAATCGTGGATCGACAAATACAAGATCAAATATCCCGCGCACCAGATCGGGCTGGCCGATGTCACGTTTCCTTCGGCGCCGCTCACGCTGGATACCCGGACAGTGGAGAGCAGGACCGTATCCGGGCAGCCGACGCTGCAATGCCGTTACAGCAGCACCCAGTTCAACCTGGGCTGGATGGACACGGCCCAGCGTGGCGGACCGTCCGAGGCCGAACGGAAAGGCTGCGAACCGTATCAGGGCCAGGCCGCGACGAAGGGATAGTCGAGCCCGCGTCACCGGTCGTCTCACCGCCGACCCGCCCGAGCCGGTCGGCGGCCGCCGATCGTGCGCATCGCCGACCTCCGTCGATCAAACCATCGCCGTCAACCACCCCAGCACCTCCGCCTGCGCACTCCCCGCCACCACCGGCTCCGGCGTCAACAAGCAGTAGTGCGAACCATCCTCGACGAACCCCATCGGCGCGACCAGCACCCCGCTTTCGATGTCATCGCGAACGAGGTGCCACGGGCCGATCGCGACACCGAGCCCCGCAACCGCCGCCTGCAGACTGAAATAGAAATGGTCGAACGTCTGCCCGCGCCCGCCCGCGGCCGGCTGATTCGCCGCCACCGCCCATTCCTTCCACGCGTCCGGCCGTGTCCGCGTGTGCAGTCGCGGAACATCCGCCTTCAACGCACGACTGCCACGACGCGCGGAAAACCACGCATCGACCTTATCCGGCCGGCAGACCGGCCCCACCTGCTCCGCGAACAGCCGCTGCGCGTGATAACCCGCCGGCCACGCAAAGTCATTGCGCCGAATCGCCATGTCGATGCCGCTGTCGAATGAGAACGGACCGCCTGCGGCAGCCAGATGGATGTCGACGCCCGCATGTCGCGCCTGAAAATCCGGCCAGCGCGGAATCAGCCAGCGCATCAGAAGCGTCGGTTCGCACGACAGCACCCAGCGCCGTGCCCGGGCAGCCTCGGTACGCAATGCCTGCGCGGCGTGACGCATCAGCCCCAGCCCGTCGTGGACGGCCTGCGCCAGCTTGCGGCCCGCATCGGTCAGGAACACGCGACGGCTACGCCGCTGGAACAGCGCGACGCCCAGGTCGTCCTCGAGCAGTCGCACCGCGCGGCTGACCGCGCCATGGGTCAGGCACAGCTCGTCGGCCGCACGGCTGAAATTCTCGTGACGCGCCGCCGCCTCGAAGCAACGCAACGCCATCAGCGATGGCAGGTTCGTGCGAACCGATGGTGAGTCAATCTCACCATTTTGGTCAGAAATCATCGCTTTTCCCGCTGGAACGTAGCCCATAAGATTGCGCCATCAAGCCATCAATCGCAAGGACAAGACGATGACCGAACTGATAGTTGTAGTCACCATCACCCTACTGGCCGTGATCAGCCCGGGGCCGGACTTCGCGATGGTCACGCGCAACAGCCTGATGCTGTCGCGCCGCTCGGGCGTGCTCACCGCGCTGGGTATCGGGCTCGGCGTGACGGTTCACGTGAGCTACACGCTGCTGGGCGTCGGCCTGCTGATCCGCCAGTCGCTGTGGCTCTTCAATGCGGTCAAGCTGGTCGGCGCGATCTACCTGATCTACCTCGGCGCGAAGATGCTCATGACGAAGGCCGGCAACGGGCAGGCGGATGCACCGGCCGCACCGCTGTCCGACCTGGCCGCGCTGCGCACCGGCTTCCTGACGAATGCGCTGAACCCCAAGACCACGGTGTTCATCGTCAGCCTGTTCATGCAGGCCGTGCGGCCCGACACGCCGTTGATCGTGCAGATCGGCTACGGCGCGTTCATCGCCGTCGCGCATGCCGGCTGGTTCAGCCTGGTGGCCCTGTGCTTCTCCGCGACGGCCGTCCGCGATCGCCTGCTGGCGCTGCGGCACTGGATCGACCGCACCTTCGGCTGCCTGCTCGTGGGCTTCGGCGTCGCGCTCGCCATCGCGCGCGGCGGGCGCTGACGCGCCGCGCCGTCGACCACACCGGCGCGCTGCATGCGAAGCAGCCGCGCGCCGGTCATGGTGCGTCGTCGATCATCGGCCTCAGCGCTTCGCGCTCAATCCCGCCCGCACGCCCGCCGGTTCCCGGCTACGCCCGAGCAGCGCCGCCAGCGACAGATCCGCGAGCTTGCCGAACGGCGCACGCAGCAGGCTCGGCAGGTTCCAGCGCCCCAGCACGAACACGCCCTTCGCATGGCTCATCGCGCGGAATCCCTCGATGCCGTGATACGCGCCCATCCCGCTCGGGCCAACGCCGCCGAACGGCAAGTCTTCCTGCGCGACATGCAGGAGCGTGTTGTTGATGCCGACGTTGCCCGACGTGGTGCGCTTGAGCAACGACTCGCAGTCGCTGTCCTGCGCACCGAAGTAGTACAGCGCAAGCGGCCGCGGACGCGCATTCACGTAGTCGACGACTTCGTCGATCGTGCGATACGTGCGCACCGGCAGGATCGGCCCGAAGATTTCTTCCTGCATGACGGTCGTATCGTCGCCGGCCCCGACGATCAGCGTGGGCGCGAGCGTCCGCTTGCGGGTAGCCGCCTGCTGCGGGTTCACGCCCGCCTCGATCACGCGCGCGCCCTTGCTGCGCGCTTCGTCGACGAGGCTTTTCAGGCGATCGAAATGCCGGTCGCTGACGATCGACGTGTAGTCGGGGCTGGTCGGCCCGCCCGGATAGAAGCGCGCGACGGCCGCATCGTATTGCGCGACGAACGCGTCCAGGTCGTCTTCATGCACCAGCGCGTAGTCGGGCGCGACGCAGGTCTGCCCGCCGTTCGACAGCTTGCCGAACACGATGCTCGACATCGTCCGGCCATTGACGTGCCCTCTCGCGACGATCGCCGGGCTCTTGCCGCCGAGTTCGAGCGTCACCGGCACCAGGTTGTCGCTGGCCGCCTTCATGATCTTGCGGCCCACCTGCGTGCTGCCGGTGAACAGCAGATGATCGAACGGCAAGCCGCTGAAGGTGGCGCCGACTTCCGGGCCGCCGAGCACGACCGCGACTTCCTCGCTCGAGAAGGTTTCCGCGAGCATCCGGCGCATCACCTCGCTCGTGCGCGGTGTCAGTTCCGACGGCTTGAGCATCGCGCGGTTGCCCGCGGCCAGCGCGGTGGCCAGCGGAATGAACGTGAGCGCGAACGGGTAATTCCACGGCGCCATCACGCCGATGACACCCAGCGGCTGGTACTCCACGTGCGCCTGCCCGGCCCGGTAAAAGATCCCGACGTGCCGACGTTGCGGCTTCATGAAGCGGCGCAGGTTGCGCGTCAGGTAGTCGATCGCCTGGATCACGCCGACCAGTTCCATGATCGCGGTCTCGTGTCGCGAGCGGTGCCCGAAATCGGCGCTGACCGCCTCCTCCACTTCGCTGCGATATGCAAGCACCACGGCACGCAGCCGCGCGAGCCGCGCCTTGCGCTGCTGCACGCTCGGCGGCCCCTCGCTCACGAACGCGTTGCGCTGGCGGGCCAGCAACGCCGCCGGGTCGACGCTCGAGCTGGATTCTGCGGAAACGGCCATGGTGCACCTCACGAGGTTGCGTCGATGTAGACACTGTCAACTTGCATGCGGCGGATCATAGGCTCACAATGTGTTCCCTGTCAACATAGGAGCAACGCGATGTCGTCGGATGGGGCTGCGGACGCCGGGCAAAAGACTTATCACCATGGGGATCTGCGGCGCGCGATCATCGAAACGGCGCTCGACACGCTGCAGGAACAACAGGGCTGGCAGTTCACGCTGCGCGAGATCGCACGGCGCGCGAACGTCAGCCACTCGGCGCCGTACCGGCATTTCCCGGACAAGGCCGCGTTGCTGCACGAGCTCGCGCTGATCGGCTTCGATCGGCTGAACGACGACCTCGCCGCGTCCGTCGATCCCGCAGCGGACGCACCGGACGTGCTGCGCGCGCTCGCTTACGCCCACCTCGCTTTCGGGCAGCGCAACCCCGATCTCTATCGACTGATGTTTGCCGCGGATGCCGGCGAGCCCACGGACATCCATCTCGATCCGCGCGTGCAGGCGCCGTTCCTGCTGGTCGTCGACATCCTGGAACGCGGCCAGCGCGCCGGCACGATCCGCCCGCGCCCGGCGCTCGGTCAGGCGACCGCCTGCTGGGCGCATCTGCATGGCCTGACGATGCTGGCGATCGACGGGCGGCTGGTGCGCGAGAAGGTCGGCGATCACGCGATCGAAGATGCGCTGACCACCTTGCTGGACGGTCTCGTGCTACCCGCCAGCCCCGCGCGGTCAGCGAAGACGAAAAGGCCTTGACCTTCAACTTCACTTAAAGGTTATGGTTTGCCTCGGCAGCGTATCGAGGCCATGGGTATGGGTACTGCCATCCGACAATCCGGCGGCGCGTCGACGACGTCCGCCCGTGGCCGATGAAAGGGAACCGCATCATGAGCAAGCGCATCCTTCACGTGGTCAGCAACGTCGCGCACTACGCCGATCCGTCGCAACCGACCGGCCTGTGGCTGTCCGAGCTGACCCATGCCCATCACATCTTCGCGGCGAAAGGCTATGAGCAGCGGCTCGTGAGCCCCAAGGGCGGCGTGTCGCCGCTCGAGCCACGCTCGCTCAAATGGCCGCACGCCGACGCCGCCACGAAAGCGTGGCGCGCCGACAAGGCCAATGAAGCGCTGCTGGCCACCACCGCGCGCCCCGACGAGATCGATCCGGCCGATTTCGATGCGATCTACTTCACCGGCGGCCATGCGGTGATGTGGGACTACCCGGACGATGCGGGGCTGCAGCGGCTCACGCGCGAGATCTACGAGCGCGGCGGTATCGTGTCGTCGGTCTGCCACGGCTACTGCGGACTGCTGAATACCAAGCTGTCGGACGGCTCGCTGCTGGTGGCCGGCCGCCGGATCACCGGCTATTCGTGGGTCGAGGAAATCCTGGCCGGCGTCGCGAAGAAAGTGCCCTACAACGTCGAGGAGCAGATGCAGCTGCGTGGCGCGCGCTACGAGAAGGCGCTGCTACCGTTCACGTCGAACGTCGTCGTCGACGGCCGGCTCGTGACCGGCCAGAATCCGCAATCGGCGAAAGCGACCGCGGAACAGGTCGTCGCGTTGCTGTGACGGGATGCGCCGGCGCGGTGCCGCTAGGTGCGGGGCGACCGGCGGCGCACAACCGCTTCATCGAGATCCGCGGCGGCATTCGCAGCCCCGCCACCCTCCACCGCATGCCCCGAGGGGATGCGCGAAAGTAACCGCTTCGCATGGGTTGCACAATCGACCGACTCCGGTTTCGCGGCGATGTCGGCGATCAGTGCCACGATCTGCGCCTTGCTTTGCGCGAGCCGCGCCTCCAGCGCCTCGATGTCCCGCACCTTGGCGCACAGCGCGTCCAGCAACGAAGCGCAGGGCCACCGCGCGAGGTCGGCCGGCATCAGCGTGCGAATCTCGTCGAGACTGAAATCCGCCTTCTGCGCGGCCGTGATCAGGTCGAGCACCGTCACCGCTTCCTGCGGATACGTGCGATAGCCGTTCGCTTCGCGCTCGACGAGCGTCAACAGACCGATGCGTTCGTAAAAGCGGATGCGCGAAGGGGTCAGGCCGGTGCGTTCCGCCAGTTCCCCGATCTTCATGTTCCGATACTCCTCGGCCGGATCGTGTCCGGCCATCTGTGCCATCTGTGTCGTCGTGACTGTCAGCTGCCTCCCGATGTTGATTCGCAATCCGATCTTTATCGGCTTCCTGTCGAATGGCGCGCGGACGATGCGCGCTCAAATCACTTCGAAACGCAGCCCCGCATGGCGCTCCAGGCGCTCGACGTAGCGCGCGTCGAACATCGTCGCGGGCGTCCAGAAGCCGCCGCCGCGGCCAGTCTTGACGCCGTCGCCGACGCAATCCTGCGCGAGACTGATCGCGGCCTGGCCGAGCATTTTTCCCGTTGAGCCGTAGCCGGGATCGCGGTCGCCGGTGACTTTCACGCGCAGGGTCTTCCCGTCGTCGGTGCGGCCGAAGAAGCGCAGATCGTAGCGGCCGGCCAGCTGCGCCGCGGCACTCGGCCCCTCGCCGGGTTTCGGCAGCAGGAAGCGCTCCATCAGGCTGCGCACCGGCTTGATGACGACACCCACCATGAACGCACCGAGACCGGCCACCATCGTCACCGCGGTCAGGCGGCCCTTCAGGCCCGTGCCCGTCATCACCGCTTCGTCATACGTGAAGCGGCTGCCGTACGCGTTGCCGGCAAGCGCATTGGAGCGATGCACGACGCGCTCGTTGATCGCCGCCATCACGAAGGGCGCGATCCATGCGTCGAAGTCGCGATCGAATGCGGCGGATCGCACCGCCTGCTGGCGCATCGTGAAGCCATGCCCGTTCGGGCACAGCGAATACGGATCGAGCAGTTCCCGGCGCAACGCCGGATCGGCCGCCGCTTCCCGGACGACGTTGATCACGCTCGCCACCGTGCCGCCCGACGCGCCGCCCTTCAGCGTTTTCACCCGCATCTTCACCTGCTCGGCCGGCACGCCCCACTGCTGTCGCGCCTGTTGCTGCAGGAAGAACACGCCCATGTCCGACGGCACCGAATCGAAGCCGCAGCAATGGACGATGCGCGCGCCGGATTGTCGGGCCGCCGGCTCGTACCTGTCGATCATCCGTTTAATCCATTGCGTCTCGCCGGTGAGGTCGCAGTAGTCGGTGCCGGTTTCCGCGCAGACCCTGACCAGCGGCTCCCCGTAAAGCGCGTAGGGGCCGACGGTGGACACGACCACCCGCGTCTGCGCGCAGAGCACGCGAAGCTGCGCTTCGTCGGCCGCGTCGGCGACGATGATCGGCACCGACTGCCCTGCCGCGCCCAGCGTATCCCTGACCTGCCTGAGCTTCGCTTCGGAGCGGCCGGCAATGGCCCAGCGCAGCGTTTCGCCTCTGCCTGACAGGTACTCGGCCAGGTAGCGGGCGAGGATCTGCCCGACGAAACTGGTGGCGCCGAATACGACGAGATCGTGGGTCGGACGGGTCATGGGCGATTCCTTCGGCGCGGGCGTGCCGTGAAGTGGCGTGGCGTCAGCGTGGTTTTCCGGGTTCATCGAAGGCCTTCAACGGGGTCGGCAGGTTCAGCACCAGTTGCGCGTCCTTCACCACGTCGAGACGCAGGATGGTCGACGCGCCCAGTCCGTCGAGCAACTGGCTCAGCGGGCCGCCGTGCCGCACGAGCTCGACGTTGCGCGGCAGCAGGCGCTGGGCGAACGATAGCGCATTCGTCTGCACCAACGTCTGGTGCCATTCGCCGTCGATGCGGTTGATCATCGTCGACGTGCCCATGTGCGACTGCGACGCGACGTTCGTCAGCGCGGGCATCGGCACGCTCAGGCTCAGGTCCGGCCGGCCGCCCGGGCCGGCAATGCGGGCGCTGGCGGTGGCGCCGAGGTTCACGTCGATATCGGCGAGCCACTTGGGCAGTTGATAGCCGTGCACGCCGCGCACCCGCGCGATTTCCGTGGTGACCGGCAGCGCGAGCACGTGCGCGAAGAAGCTCCGGCGCCGCATCGAATCGAGCAGCTCGAGCGCGTGCGACCCGGTCGCGCCGGGACGGCGGATCACCACCGCGACCGACACTTCGTCGTACGGATCGTTGTCGCACACCGAATACGAGAAGAAGGTCAGCGCGACCAGCCCGTACCCGGGGAGCGCGCGCAGCGGCTCGAGCGGCACCGGCAGCGTGGTCCGCAGGCGTTCGAGCGGTGCCAGGAACAGCAGTTGAATGCTGCTGGAACGGTAGTAGAAATTCGGCGCCCAGGTCGGGCCGACCCGCGACGCGACCTGACGCTTCGGAATCCGACGGAAAAAATCGATGTTCCCCGCCGCGGGATCGCGCGCCACCTCGTCGAGGTCAGGGTTCATCCGGAACCGGTCGTAGTACCCGCCTTCGGGCACGTCGACCTTGTGCGGACCGAATTCGACCTGTGTAAAACGCCTGTCCATGTTCGTTGCCTCTCGTCGATGATCGACCGTGGCAGGCAACACCCGATGCCCGCTGACTCACCGCCGTCAGCAAGCACTCTAAGATTTAAGTCAACTTTAAGGTCAAGGCTCCGAGTAGAGGGGCACGTCGGATTGCATCCGGGCGACCGGCAGGCGCTCAGCATGCCTGTGCCGGATCATTTGGCGGTCGTGCGACGACCCTTGCCGGGTGTCGACACCTCGCCCGGATTGCGCAACCGGTCCATCACCCAGCGCGTACGCTCCGAGCAGGTCAGTTCGGTCGGCCGGTTCTTGATGCTGTCGATCGCGACGCGCAGTTGCGCCTTGTTCTCCTCGAGGCGCTTCTGCATCGCGTCGATCTCGGCGACTTTCCGTTCGAGCGCCTCCACCAGCCCGTCATGCTGCCAGTTGCCCGCTTTCAACGGCAGCAGATGGCGGATCTGGTCCAGCGAGAACCCGGCGCTCTGCGCGCCGGCGATGATCTCGAGCATCCACACGGCGTCTTCGCCGTAGTCCCGATAACCATTCGCACCGCGCTCGACGGCCGTGAGCAACCCTTCAGCCTCGTAGAAACGGATCCGCGAGGCCGTCAGGCCACTGAGCTTCGCGAGCTCCCCGATTCGCATACCTGCCTCTCCAGCGTGTTGACATTAAACCTAACTTTAAACCTAGAGTAAGCGCATCGCCAAGGCAGGCGGGCCGCGGATGCCACCGCATGCGCAGCGCCGGCCCGGCGACGCTCGCGACCGGCAGGACCGTCACGGATCGATATCGCCCACCGAACAGGAGCAGACATGGGATACGTCACAACGCAGGATGGCGTCGACATCTTCTACAAGGACTGGGGGCCGCGCGACGCGCAGGTCATCTTCTTTCATCATGGCTGGCCGCTCAGCGCCGACGACTGGGATGCGCAAATGCTCTTCTTCCTGGCACAGGGCTATCGCGTGATCGCACACGACCGTCGCGGCCACGGGCGCTCCAGCCAGGTCTGGGACGGTCATGACATGGATCACTACGCGGACGACGTCGCCGCGGTCGTGAATCACCTCGGCGTGCAAGGCGCCGTTCATGTCGGCCATTCGACCGGCGGCGGCGAGGTGATCCACTACGTCGCCCGTCACGGCGAGGACCGCGTGGCCAAGGCCGTGCTGATCAGCGCCGTTCCTCCGCTGATGGTCAAGACGGACAGCAATCCGGGCGGCCTGCCGAAAGACGTGTTCGACAACCTCCAGGCGCAACTCGCGGCAAACCGCGCGCAGTTCTACTACGACGTGCCGGCCGGCCCGTTCTACGGCTACAACCGCGACGGCGCGAAGCCATCGCAAGGCGTCATCTGGAACTGGTGGCGGCAGGGCATGATGGGCAGCGCGAAAGCCCACTACGACGGCATCGTCGCGTTCTCGCAGACCGACTTCACCGAAGACCTGAAAAGCACCACGATCCCCGTGCTCGTGATGCATGGCGACGACGACCAGATCGTCCCGTATGCGGATTCCGGGCTCCTGTCGGCGAAGCTGGCGAGGAACAGCACGCTGAAGACGTATGCCGGCTTCCCGCATGGCATGCCCACGTCCAACGCCGAGACGATCAACGCCGATCTGCTCGCGTTCATCCGCGGCTGAACACCGACGGTGCCCGTGCGGCCTTCAGTTGCCCTTGCATCTGAAGGCCGCCTCCTGCCCGCGCTCGAACGCGGCTAGTCGAGCCCGCGAAGAAAGTCGGGAACGGCTTCACCGATCGACGCAAGATAGCCGGCCATCGCACCGGCGACCTTGCGCACGGCGGGGCGTGCCGTCAACCGTTCACGCCACGCGAGCAGGCGGGGCGTTTCGTCCGTCATCGGTGCGCCCTTGCGCGCGCCGAACAGCTGCGCCATGTAGAACGCGATGTCGGCATAGGAATACGTTCCGGCCAGAAACGCGCGATCCGCCAGCACGTGCTCCATGCGCCGATAGTATTCGGCCGCCGCGGCGCGCGCAGCCTGTGCCGCCGGATCGTCCGGTGTCTCCTCCAGCCCCATCAGCCTGACGACATGCGGAAAATAGATTTCGTCGCTGCAGTGCTCGAGCTGACGTGCGATCGCGCGCGCCGCCGGATGCGCCGGCCATAGCGCGGGATCGGGCTGCAGATCCTCGAGATACTCGAATATCTGCGTGGAATCGAAGAGTTCCAGATCGCCGTCGATCAGCACCGGCACTTGCCGCTTCGGGTTGATCCGCAGCACGTCCGGATGCTTGGGATCGTAGCCGCGACGCTGGCTGAACGGCACCATCACCAGTTCGAACTCGATGCCCTTCTCGTGCGCCGCGATTTCGACCTTCGCCCCAAACATGCTCAGTGGCCCGGAAATGATCTTCATCGTTTGATCCCTCGTGATGTCATGCTGCGTCACCCGCGTCGATGAAACGGATCGGGAATGCGCAAAAGCATAAGCCCGAAAACATGACACCTCATGTCAGGTATTTGAGGTAACGTGTCGCTCATGAAAGCGAGCCGCCTGTTGTCGATCATGATGATGCTGCAAGCGCGCGGCCGGATGACCGCACCGGCGCTCGCCGAAGCATTGGAAGTGTCCGAGCGCACGATCCTGCGCGACATCGACCAGCTCTCCACGGCCGGCGTGCCGATCTGGGGCGATCGCGGCCGCAACGGCGGCTTTCAGTTGAGCGACGGCTGGCGTACCGATCTCACCGGGCTCACCGAGCACGAAGCGCACGCGCTGATTCTGGCGGGCTTGCCCGGGCCGGCGCGAGAACTGGGCCTCGACGGCATGGCGACTTCCGCGCGTCTGAAGATGATCGCGAGCCTGCCGCCCGGCTCCCGCGAGCATGCCGATCGCGTTGCCAGCCGGCTGCACGTCGACACCGTCGACTGGTACCGCGCGCAGGAAACGCCGGCCTTCCTGCGTGAAGTGGCCGATGCCGTGTGGGGTTCATATCGTATCGACGTGAAATACCAGAGCTGGCGCGGCGTGTCCCGCCGCGCACTCGACCCGCTCGGCCTGGTACTCAAGGGCGGCGCGTGGTACCTGGTTGCCAAGGTGGCCGGCAAGCCCGGCGCACTCACGTTCCGGCTCGCGAATATCCTCGAACTCGATGCATCGCGCCGCCGCTTCAAGCGGCCCGCGCGATTCGACCTCGCGACGCACTGGCGCGACGCGATGAGCCGGTACGAAGCCGACCTCAATCGGCTGACCGCCCATATCGCCGTGTCGCCGCGCGGCGAAACCTGGCTGGCCAACGCGCGGATCAAGGCCGAGCCGGTCGCGCCGGAAGAAGGCAACACGGAGGTGCCGCCGGGATGGAAGGCGTTCCTGATGCCGATCGAATCGATCGAGCACGGCGCGCGGAAACTGCTGGGGTTCGGCGCACACGTGAAGATCCTCGGGCCGCAAGCGCTCAAGGATCAGTTCATCGACGAGTTGGCGCAGGTGCAGGCGCTTTATCAGGCAGGTGACGATTGAAGCATCGCGTTGCGCACCGACATGGTCGCGACGATTCGAAACCATGGAACCGTTGAGTCTTCGTCACGTTTGACGTCGCGCTTTTCAAGGTGGTATTGCCGGCCACGCCGGTCGATCATCACGCTTCCCCTCGACCCCGACCCTTTCCGCCTCCGTCCCTCGAGGGACGATTGACAGCCGCCGGCAGAGCGCCGACAGTTCCGGCATCGCCGCTCGATCGAGCAGGCCGGCAGGCCGGGGATCGGCCACCGCGAGCGCGCGTGCCGCGCCTGTCGCAAGCACGGCGCCCATGGACTGCTAGCCAACCATACCGAGAGAACAGCATGCCGCTTCAGTCGAACTACCCCAACACGCTCCACTACGTTCGGCAGAACGCGCGCCGGCTGACTTATGACATCGGCTACTACCTGAGCCCGCAGAGCGATGGCGCGATCACCGTCGGCTACGAGATCGTGCAGGCGGCACACCACGGCCGCATCGGCTGCGCGGCGACCACGCTCGATTTCCGGGGCTCGCTCGAAGAAGCGGAACGGTACCTGGTCAAGCAGCTCGAAGCGATGGTGGAGGACTTGCCCGAGTCGTGGGAATCGGATCAATACAGAAACCGCAAGGAGACGGACGAGAGCGCGGTCGGGCACGCGTGGTTGATACGCAGCATCTACGGCTACTGGCCGAAATTTCACGATGCCGGGGTGCTGGCCATCACGCTGCGTCGGGTCAACGTGAACGGTGGATGGCAAACGGATATGGAACTCACGATCCGTCATGCCGGGCAAGACCATCCGGCATGGAAGGGGCCGCAAACGCCTTGCCGGATTACGTTCCTGTTCGAGGACGTAGAGGGAACCGAGTTCGCGACGGAAAATGTCGCGCTCCCGTCGTGGATTTACGATCTGCGGTTTTCTCACTGCGACGATGGCCGCATCCAGATCGACCTGAATCCGTCGACCGGCTTCGGGATCCTGCTCTACTGTCGTACCGCGACCGTCATCCGCATCGAGCCGTGCGCATCAGACGACGTCGGGATCTGAAGGCCGCATCGGCACAGTCAGATTTCGTCGGAAAACGCGTCGAGAAAGCGTGGCAATCGATCACGGCGGATGATCGCCAGACGCGTACCGGTGACGGTCTGAAACCCGGTTGAAAGCCGCAGCAGTTTCGTGCGGAAGTGATCGATCGCGAATCGCGTGTCGCGTGTCGTCGAGCGCTCGTGCCGATGCGTGCGGATCGGCCGGGTCAACCAACGCGCTGCCCATCCGGCCCGCGACATCGCCGCAAGCGCCGCGCGGCATACGATCCGCAATCCAACCCGCCGTCGATTCCGGCCTGTCAGGCAAACCGTTACCTCCGGTGGAGCCCGCTTGACTTATAGTGCGGGTTGCCAATTCGACGAGGAGCGCTGCAATGACACTGCTGGCCAATGGTCCGTTTGAAGTGAAGCTGAATCCGGAATCCCTGAGCGCCGTCGCGGAACAGACCGGGCTCGGCCGCATGTCGCTGGACAAGCAGTATCACGGCGACCTGGAAGCCGTCAGCCACGGAGAGATGCTCGCGTTTCGAAGCAGCGTCCAGGGCTCCGCCGGCTATGTGGCGATGAAAACCGTGCAAGGTGCGCTGGGCGGCCGCCACGGCAGTTTCGTCCTGCAGCACAGCTCCACCATGACCCGCGGGCAGCCGCAGCAGTCGATCACCGTCGTGCCCGATTCCGGCACCGGAGAATTGCTGGGGCTCGCCGGCTCGATGATCATCTCCATCGACAACGGCCTGCATTCGTACCGCTTCGACTACACGTTGCCGGAATCGCCTCGGTAAGCCCGCTCATGCAGCCGATACGGCTGCTTCGTGGTGTCGCCGCGCCGGGGCAATGACGCCCTCCATGCAGCATTCATCTGCCCGATACCCGGCAATCGAGTTTCGACGCAAGCATTGCCGGTTTCGATCGTGAACACGCGGATGCGTTCGACCGCGGTGACGCACTCACCCGTCACCGGGCCATGTCACCACGATCGTCACGCGTTCAATTCCACGCATGGCGCGCCGGCCGCACACCGTTCAGGTAGTAGTTGCCGACGAGGTGATATTTCCAGCGCACCGGATCGTGCAGCGTATGCGTGCGTGCATTGCGCCAGTGCCGGTCGAGGTTGTGCTCGGCCAGCGTCGACTGCGTGCCGGCCAGCTCGAACAGCTTCTCGCCCGCGAGCAGCGCGATCTCCGTCGTCAGCACCTTCGCCTCGCCCGCCGCCACCGATGCACGCGCGACATCGTCCTCGGTCACGTCGCCGCGCGCCGCGATTTCGTCGAGCGTACGCGCCGCGCGCTCGAGCAGCGCCTCCGCCGCATGCAGCTGGATGTGCAGATGGCCGACCTCGCGAATCGTCAGCGGATCGTCGGCCGCCCGCTCGACGCCGCTGTCGACCCACGGCCGCGTGCGCGAGCGCACGAACGCCAGCGTATCGTCGATCGCGGCCTTCGCGATGCCCGCGTCGATCGCGGCCTGGATGATCTGCGACAGCGGGCCGTTCAGCGTCGGCAGATCCGACACGCGCTGCGCCGGCAGTACATGCGACGCCGGCACGCGCACGTTGTCGAGCACGACGGTGCCGCTCGCGGTGGTCCGTTGCCCGAACCCCGACCAGTCATCGATCACGGTCAGCCCCGGCGCGGGCTGGCGAATGTACGCGAGCCACGCGTGGCCCGTGTCGTCGAGGCCGAGCACCGGCACGTAGTGCGCGAACAGCGCGCCGGTTGAATAGAACTTGGTGCCGTCGACGACGTAATCGTCGCCGTCCCGCCGCACGCGTGTCTTCAGGTCGAGGACGTGCTTCGTGCCCTTTTCGGAAAAGCCGTTGCCGAACCGCTTGCCGCTCAGCACTTCCGAGAACAGGTGACGCTTCTGCGCGTCGGTGCCGGTCAGCGCGATCACGTCGACCAGCCCGAAATGATTCTGCGGCAACTGCCCGAGCGACGGATCGGCCGCCGCGACGATCTTCACCACCTCCGTCAGCGTCACGTGCGACACGCCCGCGCCGCCGTATGCCTTCGGCACGGTGATGGCCCACAGTCCCGACTGCGAGAACCATTCGATCTCGTCACGCGGCAGCCGGCGCTCCCGGTCGCGCTCGGCCGCCCCTTCCGCAAGCCGCTTCGCAAGCGCATGCGCGGCCGCGATGGCCTGCGCGTCGTCGGCGATCACGTGCGCCGCTTGCGGTTGCGTTTCGACCGGCCGTTCCTGGATCGTGGCGCTCGTCTCTGACATCGGGCTCTCCTGCTGATTGACGGAAGCATTCAATCTAGCAGCGCCCCGCACGCCGGCAAACCGAGCGATTCGCACAACGATATTCCTTCGCATGACAAACGATACGGTGTGCGGGCTGCAACAAACCGCGCGTCAGCGACGATATCGACGCCCTGGCATCGACGCCACGCCGCCTCGCCCGCGTAATGCCCGCTGACGATAACGATGTATGAATCCGTTATTGGATCGTCCGAAGCCGGCTTCCTATACTAGGGCCTGTTCACGCTAATAACGGGCTTGCGAACGCACCTTGCCGGACGTAGTGCAAGGAGTGAGGAGCGCCGTTTGGCCGAGCCAAACAAGCGACGATCGACGCCGCAATACGGCCGGCAAGGCGCGTTCCCCTGTTCGGAAAAATTCATTCGTGGGGCTGGCCACCAGAAGGGCCGATCGCCGCGTCATGCTCCTCGCGAATACGTTGAGTATTCGCTTCGTCGCAATCCTCGCGCTCGGCCCTTCTGGTGGCCAGCGCAAGCCCGTTATTAGCGTGAACAGGCCCTAGCCTGCCGGCATCGACGGCCCTGCCTTTCAAGGATCACCGCATGACTTCGTCTCCCCCAGCAACCGAACTTTCCACCGGCACCGACTATGACGCGCTTGCCAGCCGCTTCAGGCCCATCTTCGAACGCATCGCGGCCGGCACCGCGGAACGCGAACGCCGCCGCGAGCTGCCGCACGAGGCGATCGGCTGGCTGAAGGCCGCCGGTTTCGGCGCCGTGCGGCTGCCGGTGCGCGATGGCGGCGCCGGCGCGTCCCTGCCGCAGCTGTTCCGGCTGCTGACCGAACTCGCGACTGCCGATTCCAATCTGCCGCAGGCATTGCGCGGGCACTTCGCATTCGTCGAGGACTGGCTGAACGCGCCGCCCGGCGCCGATCGCCAGATCTGGTTCGACCGCTTCGCGAGCGGCCAGCTCGTCGGCAATGCATGGACGGAAACCGGCGACGTGGCGCTCGGCCAGACCATCACGAAGGTATCCGAAAAGAATGGCCGGCTCGTGCTGAACGGCCGGAAGTTCTACAGCACCGGCAGCCTGTTCGCCGACTGGATCGACGTGTTCGCGCAACGCGCGGACGACGGCCGCGACGTGATCGTCGCCGTCTCGACCGCGCAGCCCGGCGTGATCCGCGAAGACGACTGGGACGGCTTCGGCCAGACGACGACCGGCAGCGGCACCACGCGCTTCGAAGACGCGGCGGTCGACGCACGGGACGTGATCGACTTCGCGCGACGCTTCAAGTACCAGACGGCGTTCTACCAGCTCTTCCACGTCGCGACGCTGGCCGGCATCGGCCACGCGATCGTGCGCGACGCGGGCGACCTGGTGCGCCGCCGCACCCGCGTGTACAGCCACGGCAACGCCCCGCGCGCGGCCGACGACGCGCAGCTGCAACAGGTGATCGGCGAGATCGCGTCGTGGGCCTATGCGGCCGACGCGCTCGCGCTGCGCGCCGCGCAGCCGCTGCAACGGGCCTACGAAGCGCACTTCGATGGCGACGAGGCGGCCGAGCACGATGCGAACGTCGCGGCCGAGATCGAATCCGCGCAAAGCCAGCTCGTCGTGTCGGACCTCGTGCTGCGCGCGGCGACGCGCCTGTTCGATGCGCTCGGCGCGTCGGCGACCCGCAGCACGACGGCGCTCGATCGTCACTGGCGCAACGCGCGCACCGTGTCGTCGCACAATCCGCTCGTCTATAAGGCGCGGATCGTCGGCGACTGGGTCATCAACGGGCGCACGCCGCCGTTCGTCTGGCAGATCGGCAACGGCCCGGGGGCGGGTACGGACGCGAGCACGCATGCAGAAACAGGAGCCGCCCAATGAGCAAGACCATCCGCTTCAATGCGTTCGAGATGAACTGTGTCGGCCACCAGTCGCCCGGGCTGTGGGCCCATCCGCGCGACCGGTCGTGGCAATACAAGGATCTCGACTACTGGACCGACCTCGCCCGCGTGCTCGAACGCGGGATTTTCGACGCGATCTTCATCGCGGACGTAATCGGCTACTACGACGTCTACAAGGGCAGCAATTACCACGCGCTGCACCAGGCCGCGCAAATCCCGGTCAACGATCCGCTGCAGCTCGCCGCGCCGATCGCGATGGCGACCGAACATCTCGGCATCGGCATCACCGCGTCGACGACGTTCGAGCACCCGTACACGTTCGCGCGCCGGCTGTCGACCGCCGACCATCACACGAAGGGCCGGCTCGCGTGGAATATCGTCACGTCCTACCTTGAAAGCGGCGCGAAGAACGTCGGCGACAACGGCCTGCGCACGCACGACGACCGCTATGCGGTCGCGGCCGAATACGTCGAGGTGCTGTACAAGCTGTTCGAAGGCAGCTGGGAAGACGGCGCCGTCGTGCGCGATCGCGACGGCCGCGTGTTCACGCATCCGGAGAAGGTGCACGAGATCGGCCACAAGGGCCGCTTCTTCGACGTGCCCGGCTACCACCTGTGCGAGCCGTCGCCGCAGCGCACGCCGGTGCTGTTCCAGGCCGGCGCGTCCGGCCCCGGCAAGGCGTTCGCCGCGCAGCACGCGGAATGCGTGTTCGTCGCCGCGCCGACCCGCCCGCAGCTCGCGCGCTACGTGGCCGACGTGCGCGCGCAGGCCACGGCCGCCGGGCGCGATGCGAGCAAGGTCCTGATCTACAACCTCGTCACCGTGATCGTCGACGAAACCGACGAGAAGGCGCAGGCCAAGTTCGACGAGTATCGCAAGTATGTGTCGTACGACGGCTCGCTGGTGTTCATGTCCGGCTGGACCGGCATCGACTTCGGCCAGTACGCGCCGAACGATCCCGTCCGACGCGTCGAAACGAACGCGATCGTGTCGGCGGTCGAGCACCTCGCGGGCGGTGACACCGCGTGGACGATCGAGGAACTGGCAGCCTGGGGCGGCATCGGCGGCCTGGGGCCGGTGTTCGTCGGGTCGGCGCAAACCGTCGCGGACATCCTGCAGGAATGGGTCGCCGCCACCGACGTGGACGGCTTCAACCTCGCGTATGCGGTGGCGCACGAAACCTTCGAGGACGTCGTGCGTTATCTCGTCCCCGAACTGCAGCGGCGCGGCGTGTATCCGACCGGCTATGCGCCGGGCACGCTGCGCGAGAAACTGTTCGGCGGGTCGGCGCGGCTGCCGGACGAACATCCGGCCGCGCAGTATCGCGACATCGAGCAGGTCAAGCGCGATGCGGAGCGGGTGGCTGCCTGAGGGTGACTTCAATGTGACGCCTCGTCGGCCAGCGTGCGGGCCGGCTTCACGACGCCCGGGTGCCCCGTGCACCACGACGCTCGCCCGACACGCCGCGCGTGCGAGCGCCCTCCTCCCTCCGGCGTGCATTTGAGGCCGGATGCAAAACGACGGCATTGACCGGGAAGTCGGCGTGGACCCACGCACGTCGACAAGAAAGGGCAAGCTCATGTTGATCACTTTCAGCGGCTTGCCCGGCACCGGGAAGAGTACGCTTGCGAGCCGACTTGCCGTTCGCCTGGGAGCGGTCTATCTTCGCGTCGACTCCATCGAGCAAGCGATTCGGACTTCGGGCGTTCTGGACGAGGGCGCTGAAATGGGCGGCGCCGGCTATGCGGTCTGCTACAGCGTGGCGGCCGATAATCTGGCGATCGGAACCACCGTCGTCGCAGATTCCGTCAACCCGCTCGAGGTGACGCGAAACGCATTCAGGAACATCGCGGCGCGCATCGGTGTTCCCGAGTTCGAAATCGAGATCGTATGTTCCGATCGGCAGCAGCATCGACAGCGTGTCGAAACACGGCAGTCCACCATTGCAGGGCTCGTGTTGCCCACCTGGCAGGAAGTCGTTGATCGCGATTACGCCGCGTGGGACCGACCGCACCTGCAGATCGATACAGCGTTCAAGTCCGTCGAGCAATGCGTCGATCAGATCCTTCGCGCGTTACCGGTGGCATGAACAGATGGCGTGGCGTCGCGATCCACGTGTTCCGATACCGGAACACGGGATACCGGTGGTTGCGCGCCCGGTTGCGTTCAGGCAATGCCCTCCTCGTCATCGATATCCCGCGCCGTCGGCTCGTAACGCACGATCAACAGGAACACGATCGGCGTGGCGGCGCTGATCGCGACCACCCAGAACATGTCCGTGCCGAGCCGCGCCTGCAGGATCGGCAGCACGAACAGCGCGAGCGCCTGGCCGATGCCGCACAGCGAACGCCCGAAACCGACGCCGGTGCCGCGGATCGCCGCCGGATACGACAGCGTCGGATAGATCATCATCTGCGCGCCGGGCCCGAACCCTTCGGCGAACAGCCAGGTGCCGAGCATCAGCAGCACGAAGCCGATCGCGACTGCGCCATGCGGATGCCCTGCCAGCGCGAGCGCCACGAGCGCGACGAACTGGAGCGCGAAGCCCGCGATCGCGACATGGCGCGACGCATGGCGATGGGCGAGACGCATGCCCAGCAAGCCGCCGGTGAACGCAAACAGCACATTCAGCGCCAGCGACGCCGCGATCGTTTCGAACACGCCCGCGCCGAGAAACTGCGACAGGATCGACGGCAGGAAGAACGCGATCGCCGTGTATTCGAACGGGATGCACAGGTTCATCACGCTGGCGACGATCGTGCGCCCCAGGTACGGGCGCTGGAACAGCACGCGAATGCGCACGGGCGGCTGGCTCGGTGCGCGCCGGGCATCTTCCGCTTCGTGCGCATGAATCCCGTACGACTCGCGCAGAATCCGCGCGGCGTTGACCAGGTCGCCCTGGTTCGCGGCCCACAGCGGCGATTCGTTCATGAACCGGTTCCTGAACAGAATGATGATCAGGGCGGGCACCGCGCCGAAGATCAGCGACGCGCGCCACAGCCACCCCGCATGCTCGGCGGGCAACAGGAAATACAGCCCGAAGATCAGCAGGAAGCAGACCGACGACGCCACGTACCACATCGGGCACCACGCCGCGAGCCGCGACGCCTTGTTGCCGCGCCCATTGAACTTCGAGAATTCCGCGAGAAACGCCATCGCGACGGGCAGGTCGATGCCGACACCGAGCCCCATCACGAAGCGCGCGCCGATCAGCACCCAGACGTTCGGCGCCAGCCCGGCCGCGATTGCCGCGACCACGAAAAACAGCATGTCGGCCATGAACACCTGATAGCGGCCGATCTTGTCGGTCAGCCATCCGCCGATCAGGCTGCCGAAGATCGTGCCGATCATGATCGCCGACCCGACCAGCCCGGTCAGCGCCGGCGTCAGGCCGAACTCGCGCGCCACGTCGTCGATCCCGTAGGACAACGTCGTCAGGTCGTACGCATCGAGAAACACGCCGCCCAGCGCCAGCAGCACGATCATCCGGGCATGGCTGACCGAGCTGTCCACCGTGTTGATCAGCCGCGCGACGTCGCTTGCCGAGCGAATGGGCGAGGATACCGGTGTCACGGCGTTCAGATCGATCGAACTCATCGCATTCCTTAGTTTTTCGCCGCATGACCGGCGAGGTCCGCATGGAGCCGGAAGTCGGGCGTATTCAATCGCGGCCCGCAGAGAACCCAGGCAGCCGAGCGCTTCCCACCACGCGACGCCATCACGTTCCGGCAGCACGCATTCTGTTCTCCCGATTCCGTTATCCCAAGCGATATAAATCGATAAATTAATCGGCCCGCGTCATAAAGTTGCTCGCCGTCCACGCTTAGCAGCAGCGTGCATGTTCAATCGCGGATTTCTTCGTTCACGGAGCGCCGATGCTTCGCTACATTGACCGGTCACCCTGCCTGTTCGCGGCACCTTGCCGCCCTTCCGGAGAATCCCCGATGAAGCTGTCCTGGTCCCGCGCGTGGCAATCCGCGGCCCTCGTCGTTGCCGCGTTCGCCAGCCTCGTTTCGGTGCATGCACGCGCCGCGACGCCCGCGGAGATCCGCGTCGACTATGCGTACTACTCGCCGGAGAGCCTGGTGATCCGCCACTTCGGCTGGCTCGAGGACGAATTCAAGGCCGACCGCACGTCGATTCGCTGGGTGCTGAGCCTCGGCAGCAATCGTGCGCTCGAATACCTGAACAGCGGTGCGGTCGATTTCGGGTCCGCCGCGGGCCTCGCGTCGGTGCTCGCGCGCGCGAACGGCAACCCGATCCATACGGTCTACGTGTTCTCCCGCCCCGAGTGGACCGCGCTGGTGGTCCGCAAGGATTCGCCGATCCGCTCGCTCGCGGACCTGAAGGGCAAGAAGATCGCCGCGACGCGCGGCACCGATCCGTTCCTGTTCACGCTACGCGCGCTGCACACGGTCGGCCTGACCCGCGACGACGTCGAAATCGTCAACCTGCAGCATCCGGACGGGCGCACCGCGCTCGCGAACGGCCAGGTCGATGCGTGGGCCGGCCTCGATCCGCACATGGCCGCGGCGCAGCTCGACGACGGCGCGCGCCTGCTCTATCGCAATGTCGCGTTCAACACCTATGGGTTCCTGAACGTCCGCGACGCGTTCGCCAGCCAGTACCCGCAGGCGGTCACGCGCGTGCTGAAGGTCTACGATCGCGCGCGCCAGTGGATCTTCGCGCATCCGGCCGACACCGCGCAGATCGTCGCCGACGAATCGAAGGTGTCGCTGCCGGTGGCGAAGCTGCAGCTGCAGCGCAACGACTTCAGCGATCCCGTTCCGGGCGACACCCAGCGCGCGGCGCTGAAGGCGGCCGCCCCCGTGTTGACGGCCGAACAGCTGACCAAGCCCGGCGTCGATCCCGCGAAGATCGTCGATACGCTGATCGATCCGTCGTTTGCGCGCCCGCTCGTCGACGCATCGCGCTGAGCTGCCGCCCATGACCGACACCGCCGCCCGCGACGACACGCTCGCGCCCCGCCGCCCCGCTTCGCCAACCGCCGGCCGGCGCGATCCGCTTCGCCGGTGGCGGATCGCGGGCCTCGCGCTGCCGTTCGCGGCGCTCGCGTTGCTGGAGGTCGTCGTGCGGCAGGGCTGGCTGCCGAATCATCTTGTCCCCGCACCGAGCGAGATTCTCGACACGCTCGCCCGCCTCGGCGTCACACGCGTGGCGCGCCATGTCGGCGCGAGTACGCTGCGGGTCGCGGCGGGATTTGCGGCGGGCGCGGGACTCGCGCTCGTCGTCGGCGCGGCGATGGGCCTGAGCCGCCGGATCGACGCGCTGTTCGAACCGACGTTCCAGGCGCTGCGCGCGATTCCGTCGCTCGCGTGGGTGCCGGTGTTGCTGCTGTGGCTCGGCATCGACGAAGCACCGAAGATCACGCTGATCGCCATCGGCGCGTTCTTCCCGGTCCACCTCGCGGTGGTCGCCGGCATTCGCGACGTCGACCGCAAGCTCGTCGAACTCGGCGCGGTGTACCGGCTCGGCCCGTTCGCGCTGTTCCGCCGCATCCTGCTGCCGGCCGCGCTGCCGCAGATCGTCACCGGCTTGCGCACCGGCCTCAGTCTCGCGTGGATGTTCATGGTCGCCGCGGAGTTGATCGCGGCCACGCGCGGGCTCGGCTTCCTGTTGAGCGACGGCCGCGAAACGGGGCGCCCGGATCTCGTGTTCGGGGCGATCCTGTTGCTGGCGCTGCTCGGCAAGCTGACCGACGGCGCGATGGCGCGCATCGAGTCGCGCTGGCTCGGCTGGCGCGACGCATTCGACACCACGCCACGTACGGGGTCGCTATGAGCACCCGTTCTTCCGTACCCACGGCGGCGCGCTCCGCGACTCCGCTGCTCGACGTGCGCATCACCCGCAAGCTTTACGGCGATCGCACGATCCTCGCCGACGTCCCGCTGCAGGTCGCGCGCGGCGAAATCGTCTGCGTGGTCGGTCCGAGCGGTTGCGGCAAGAGCACGCTGCTGCGAATCGTCGCCGGCCTCGACACCGATTACCGCGGCAGTGTGAAGCTGGGCGGCGTCGCACTCGACGGCCCGTCCCCGCGCGCCGGCGTGATCTTCCAGGAGCCGCGGCTGCTGCCGTGGCTGTCAATCGCGGACAACGTCGGCTTTGCGGCCGGCCCGCGCGGCGGGCGCGAGCCGGCCGTCGCACGGCTGCTCGACGAAGTCGGCCTGGCCGGGGTCGCCCGGCAACTGCCGGCCACGTTGTCGGGCGGGATGGCGCAGCGCGCGGCGATCGCGCGCGGGCTGTTCGGCGAGCCCGACCTGCTGCTGCTCGACGAACCGTTCAGCGCGGTCGATGCGATCACCCGGATGCGGCTGCAGACGCTGCTGCTCGATGTCGTCGCGCGGCACCGGACGGCCGCGATCGTCGTCACGCACGATCTGGATGAAGCGCTGTATCTCGGCGATCGCGTGCTGATGCTCGCGCCCAATCCGGGCCGCATCGACGACGAGATCCACGTCGGGGTCGCCCGGCCGCGCGATCGGCGCGACCCGACGCTGGCCGTGCTGCGCGCGCGGCTGCTGGACGCGTTCCAACAGCTTCAGGATCGTGCCGACGAGACGACGCGCCGAACGCGCGACCTTCAGTCCTCCGAAGCCTGACTTCGCGACGGCCGATTCACGACCGGCGTCGCCCGGCCCCGATTCGGCACGCGCTCTGCACCGGAACGACGCATCCGTCATCGAATACCGGTGCGGCAGGATCGCAGTCGTATAGGAGCGCCGCCAGGGTGCGCGAGGTATCGCGCGCCTGCTCACCTCTCAGCGAGGTGACATGATGCAATCCACCGGCGCACTTCAACCTTGCGTATGCCTCACCTCGCCGTCGATCGTCTGCGGCAGTCTCAGCAGGTTGAAGATCGGGCAGATGGCCTCGACCGCCTGATGCAACGCACGAATCGTCTCCGGCGGTTCGGGCGACACGATATCGAGCGTATAGCGGATGTTGTGCGGAAACACCGGCACATGCTCGAACCCCGGCTGCTGCGCGAGCGGATGCTGGTCGCCGGTCACCTCGACCTCGATCGAGTCGATTTTCAGGCCGCGCTCCGCGGCCTGGATCAGCGTGATGTGCGTCAGGCAACTGCCGAGCACGCCGAGCTGCAGCTCCGGCGACGCCGGCCCGAGGTTGTAGCCCGCGAAGTCGGGCGGGCTGTCGCTGATCACCTGGAAGTCGCGAATGCGGATCTCCCGCACGCCACTGCGGCCCAACGCGCGCACGGTCGCTTTCAGCGGGGTCGCCTTGAGTTCGGGATTGTTGCGGGCAGCTTCTTTTTTCGCGAGCCACGCGTCGCGCTTTTGTTCGAGATAGTCGTTCAGTGTCGTCATGTCGGGCCGATACGGTCGCAATGACCGGCCGCGCATACCGCGGCCAATCGAGAGGGAGCTTCATGCTATTCCCTTCCCCGATTGCCACGAAACGATCAATCCAGCAAAGCAATTCGCAGGAAGTGATGTCGCATTGCGGCACACGCGCTCGGCAATTTTCGGCTGTCGTTCATCCCCTCGAGTTATCCACAATTTCCGTGCATAACCCTGTGGAGAACGTTGGTGAAATTCCCCGTCCGCCTTGACCGGCAAGGATTGCGGCGACGCGGTGCTGCCTCGTGGGCCCTGAACGCAGACCCCATCGCATCGCGTTCGGCAATCGTCTCCGATCGTCATGCTTCACCGTGCCGGTGCATGGATCGCGTCGACTTCTGCAGTCAAGACGTCCGCACCGGAAATGTGCCGCGTCGACGCCGATGCACCGCGTCGACCATCCGTCCGACCCGACGATCCAGCACCGCCACCGGCATCGGCGCATCAGGCGAGGGCTTCGTCACGCAGACGGAACTGCGCAACCGCCGCACTCAGCCGCGAGCCCTGTTCGTCGAGCGACAGCGCGGCGGCCGCGGCCTCCTCGACCAGCGCGGCATTGCGCTGCATCGTCTGCTCCATCTGGATGACCGCGGCGTTCACCTGCTCGATGCCCGACGCTTGCTCCTCGAACGCCTGGCCGGTTTCGCTCATGATCATGTTGACGCGCTCGACCGCCGCGACGAGCTCGGCCATCGCCGAACCGGCCAGCGCGACGAGGCCGCTGCCGTCTTCGACGCGCTGCGCGGAATGGCCGATCAATTCGCGGATCTCCTTCGCCGCCGACGCGCAGCGCTGCGCGAGCCCGCGAACTTCCGTCGCGACGACCGCGAAGCCGCGCCCCTGCTCGCCGGCGCGCGCGGCTTCGACGGCAGCATTCAATGCAAGGATGTTGGTCTGGAATGCGATGCTTTCGATCACGCCGACGATCCCGGAGATCCGCGTGGAGCTGAGCGAAATCGCCGACATCGTCTCGACCACGCGCTGCATCGCCTCGCCGCCGCGCGACGCGATGCCGGCCGCGCCTTCGACATAGGTACGCGCATCGCGCGCGTTGTCCGCGTTCTGGCGCACGGCTGCCGTCAGCTGCTCGACGCTCGCCGCCGCCTGTTGCAGCGAGACGGCCTGCTGCTCGGTGCGCGCCGACAGGTCGACGTTGCCGCTCGCGATCGTGCGGACGTCGCCGACGATCGTCTCGGTGCTCGCGCGCACCTGGTTCACGGTGACGACGAGGCCGTCCTGCATCCGCTTCAGCGCATGCAGCAGATAGGCCATCTCGTTCTCGCCGGGCACGACGACCGTTCCGGTCAGGTCGCCTGTCGAGATCTTCTCGAACTGGCCGACCGCGAGCTTGATCGGCTCGATGATCGCCTTCGCGAGCACGCGCTGCGCAAGGACGCCGACGACGAGTGCGAAGGCCGCGACCGCCGCCATCCCCCACACGATCCGGTGGAACTGCACGCCGGCCGCGTCATAGCGCGCTTTTTCACGTGCGACCTGGAACGCTTCGAGCGCATCGATCGCCTCCTGGTAGGCGGCGAACAGCTCGGGCGGCGCGGTACGCTGCGTGTCGAGGAAACCGAAGCCGTCGTCGCCGTCGAGCTGCGAGAGCGCCTTCAGGAACACGCCGTCGAGCAACGCCCGACGGCGATTCTGCAGCGTGTCGAACAGCGCCTGCTCGTCGGCGTTGCGCGCGTGCAGGCCCGCATAGGCATCCAGTTCGTCGTTGCTCTGCTTGAGGAGCGTGCGGAGTTTCGCGATCTCGTCCTTGGCTGAGTGGCCGGCGCTGATGATCTGCGCGACGTCGCTCATGCGTTCGCGCAGCACGAGCATGCGCTCGGAGCTGGTCTTCAGGTGCAGCAGCGACGCGGTGTCGTCGCGGTACATCGCCTCGAGCGAACCGTTGCCCATATAGAGGGCCGCGATGCTCGCGCCGACCACCAGCACGAGCAGCACGGTATAGCCGGCGATGGTCGCGACGAGGCCACCACGGATAGTGAGTTGTTTTCGCATGACGTTCCCTTGCGCGGGCCGGGCGCGGCCAGCGGCGGATGTGGATTCCGGATCACGAAAGACGCGCGCCGTGTCGCAACACGGGGCGCATGGGCTGCGAACGGGTTAACGGCGGGGGGAACAGGGAGGTTTTACCGATACGCGACGTGGATCTGGACGATTGCGACAGGGGCGGGGGCGAAGCGGTACGTGATGGGGGTGCGAAGCCGTGCCGGCGATCACCTGGGCGGGAAGAAAGGCATCCTGATCACTTCGACGTACCCCAACGGGCATCTAGCCGCCGTTCGTCAGCCTCGACCGAATCTCGTCAACCGACAGGTCGCGCAGATGCGTCGCGATCTGCCATCGATTCCCCCACGGATCCTTCACCATCGCCCGCCGGTCGCCGTACGGCATGTCGGCGGGGATTTCGAGCATGGTCGCACCCGCTGCGAGCGCCCGCCGATAGGTCAGGTCGGCATCCTCGACATACACGTACAGGAATGCCGGGATCGGCTCACGCAGGCCATCTTCCCCGCTGATCATCACGACGGAATCACCGATCCTGATTTCCGCGGGCAACCCCGGGCGGTACTCGCCCTGTGCGTGAAATACCGTCCGGATGAACTCGATCAGGTTTTGCGGATCCGGCACGACGATGCGGGGCGTGACGGTGTGCCATCCATCGGGCTGGAACCTGGCCATGTCGGGCAGCCTCCGAAGAGATTTCCGGCGGGTATTGTGCGCCGGGCGCCTTCTGTCGGTAAAGGGGCGACGAGACGCTGCGCGGGAACCCGCTGCCGCTTCAATCGACGATGAACAGCCTGGCGCCGGCTCGTTTGCGACGCACGGCGCTCCCGACCGGGCAGCTGTCATTGCGGACCGTGATCGCATTACCGTCGGCAACCGCTTCGGTATGCGCACCCAGTGCCTCGACAACGGCCATCGCGCTGGCCCGGTTCGCGGCGCAGTCGTCCGACGCCGGCAGCACGCATCACCCGGCCCCGTCGCGCCCCTTCGGAAACACGCCACGGCTCATCGCATCGAGCTGCCGCCCGATCTCCGCGCGCAATTCGGCGGAGATCTCGAGGCTGTCGAGCAGTTTCGAAATCCACAGCCCGTCGGCGGCGAGCCGGCAGATCATCAGCGTCGCGGCCTGCTCGAGCGGCACGGGGTCGGGCCGCGTCCATTCCCGCATCGGCACCGACCAGCGCGCGCGCGTGTCCTGGTCGGTAATCATCGACGCGACCAGCACGCGCAGCACGTCGGTACTCGCGACCGCATGCGACTCGTCGAGCACCGCGTGCATGTAGGCCCGCGCCACCGCGCCGGCGCCCTCGGCATCCGCTGCCACCCGCGCGGCCATCTGCGCGGCGAACCGCTCGGTCGCCTGGCCGAACAGCGCATCCAGCAGCCCCTGCTTGTTCGCGAAGTGATACTGCAGCGCGCCTTTCGTCACGCCGGCCCGCTCGGCCACTGCATCGAGCGTCAACGCGGCCACGCCGTGATGTGTCGCGATTTCCGATGCAGCCGCCAGCAACTGCGCACGCACCTGATCCGGCGCTTTTTTCCGGCGCACGCCGGCGGTGGGGACGGCCGGCGCCGCTGCGGCTTCAGGCGCCCGCGCACCGGCCGTTCCAGCCGGTTCGACGGGCACGGACGCATCGTGCGGCGCGGGTTCGAGGTGTTTTTTCATGGTGCGGATGGTAGCACCCGGCGTCTCGATATAAACATTCCGGCCGGATGGTATGATCCGCCGCATGACTACAGCCACCCCCTCCCCCTGGTCCGCGCTCGACACCGCGATCGCCCGTGGACGCGACGCCCTCGTGCGTCTCCAGCAGCCCGACGGCAGCTGGTGTTTCGAACTTGAATCCGACGCGACGATCACCGCGGAATACATCCTGATGATGCATTTCATGGACAAGATCGACGACGTGCGCCAGGAGAAGATGGCGCGCTACCTGCGCGCGATCCAGCGACTCGACACGCACGGCGCATGGGATCTGTACGTCGACGGCGATCCGGACGTGTCGTGCAGCGTGAAGGCGTACTTCGCACTGAAGGCGGCCGGCGACAGCGAACATGCGCCGCACATGGTCCGCGCGCGCGACGCGATCCTGAAGCTCGGCGGCGCGGCCCGCGCGAACGTGTTCACGCGCATCCTGCTCGCGACGTTCGGCCAGGTGCCGTGGCGCGCGACGCCGTTCATGCCGATCGAGTTCGTGCTGTTCCCGAAGTGGGTGCCGATCTCGATGTACAAGGTCGCGTACTGGGCGCGCACGACGATGGTGCCGCTGCTCGTGCTGTGCTCGCTGAAGGCGCGCGCGCGCAATCCGCGCAACGTCTCGATCCGCGAGCTGTTCGTCACGCCGCCGGACGAGGAACGCCAGTACTTCCCGCCCGCGCGCGGCATGCGCAGGCTGTTCCTCGCGCTCGACCGCACGGTGCGCCACGTCGAGCCGCTGATGCCGAAGGGGCTGCGGCAGCGCGCGATCCGTCATGCCGAGGCGTGGTGCGCAGAGCGCATGAACGGCGAGGACGGGCTCGGCGGCATTTTCCCGCCGATCGTGTATGCCAACCAGATGATGCAGGTGCTCGGCTACCCGGACGACCATCCGCTGCGGCGCGATTGCGACAACGCGCTGGAGAAGCTGCTGGTCACGCGGCCGGACGGCAGCATGTACTGCCAGCCGTGCCTGTCGCCGGTGTGGGACACCGCGTGGAGCACGATGGCGCTCGAGCAGGCGCGCGGCGTGGCGGTGGCGGAAGACGGCGAGCCGGGCGACGCACGGCGCGCACTCGACGAACGCATCGCACGCGCATACGACTGGCTGGCCGAACGCCAGGTGAACGACCTGCGCGGCGACTGGATCGAGAACGCGCCCGCCGAGGTCCAGCCGGGCGGATGGGCGTTCCAGTACGCGAACCCGTACTACCCCGACATCGACGATACGGCGGTCGTCACCGCGATGCTCGATCGCCGCGGCCGCACGCATGCCAACGCGGACGGCACGAACCCGTATGCGGCGCGCGTCGCGCGCGCGCTCGACTGGATGCGCGGGCTGCAATCGCGCAACGGCGGCTTCGCGGCATTCGACGCCGACTGCGACCGCATGTACCTGAACGCGATCCCGTTCGCCGACCACGGCGCGCTGCTCGATCCGCCGACCGAGGACGTGTCGGGCCGCGTGCTGCTGTGCTTCGGCGTGACGAAACGTGCGGACGAACGCGAGTCGGTCGCGCGCTGCATCGACTACGTGAAGCGCACGCAGCAACCCGACGGCAGCTGGTGGGGCCGCTGGGGCACGAACTACATCTACGGGACGTGGAGCGTGCTGGCCGGCCTCGCGCTCGCCGGCGAGGACAAGTCGCAGCCGTATATCGCACGCGCGATCGAATGGCTGCGCTCGCGCCAGCATGCGGACGGCGGCTGGGGCGAGACGAACGACAGCTACATCGACCCGAAGCTGGGCGGCACCAATGGCGGCGAGAGCACGTCGAACTTCACCGCGTGGGCGCTGCTCGCGCAGATGGCGTTCGGCGACTGCGAATCCGATTCGGTGAAGCGCGGCATCGCGTATCTGCAGTCGGTCCAGCAGGAAGACGGCTTCTGGTGGCACCGCTCGCACAATGCGCCGGGCTTTCCGCGCATCTTCTACCTGAAGTATCACGGCTATACCGCGTACTTCCCGCTGTGGGCGCTCGCGCGCTATCGGCGGCTGGCGGGCGCGGCGGCGGCGCGGGCGGCGGCCGCGCACGGTGCGACGGCAGTCAAGGCGGCGGCCACGGTGGTCGCCTGAGCGGTAACGTGACGGCGCAAGGCCGTCACACGAAACCCTCTTCGACCAGCGTGCAGCCGTGCGCCGTGATCTCGTGCCGCTGGCCCGAGCCGTCGACCACGCGGCTCCAGCTCGTCGACACGAGTACGGCCGCGGCGCCGTCGGCGTGCAGTGCATAGTCGAACCCGCCATACATGCCCGGCACCGCGAACCATACGCGTCCGGCCTGCGCGTCGAGTTCAAGCAGCGGCTCGAGTTCGGGCAGGCGCAGCGCGTCGACGCGCAGGTGTGCGATGCGGCCGAGCATCATCTCGTGGAAGTGGCGCTGGATGTCGCGCAGCGTTTCGGCGGGCACGAAGCGTCGCGGCTGCGGTGTCAGCAGATCGATCAGGTGCCGATGCCCGCGCTGCTCGGCTAGATCGACCGGGCGCGCACCCTGTGCATCGCGCAGCATGCGCCATGCGCCGAGCTGCAACAGTTCGGTGACGACTTCTTTCGGCGCACCGTTGTATGCAGCCTGGTGCAGCGGGGTATAAAGCGACTGCCCGCCAAGCCGTGTCGCGTTGACGAGCTTGTGCTCCTTTGCAATGCAGTCGAGCATCGTCGCCCAGTCGCCGTTGCGCGCCGCGTCGGCCAACGCGTGCCGGCTCGCGACCTGCGCGTCGTCGAGCACGCCGACGCCCGTGATTCCATCCCATGCGATGCTCAATTGGCTCTCCTCGTGTATCGGGCCGCGCTATCGTCGCGCGCGATCACGCAACACCCTTCCGGGCCGACGACGCATCGAGCACGTCATGATCCAGCAGCAGGTTCAGCAGCTGGCGGCGTGATTCGATGCCGAGCTTGGCAAACGCGCGCCGCGCGTAGGTATCGATCGACGACGGCTGGATGCCGAGTTCGAGCGCGATGTCCTGCGTCTTCCTGCCGCGAATGAGCCGCGCACACACCTCCGATTCGCGAGACGTGAGCTTCCCGAACACGTCGTTCAAGCGCCGTGCGGCACCGCTTTCCTGCGCGCGCGGCGCAGCCGCGTCCGCATCGGCCTGGCGATCGCCGACGATGCGCCGATGCGCGACCGCCAGCGGCAACACGATCAGCGCGACATGCCGGACGATGCTCAGCTCCTTCAGCGAAAACGCCGGCAGTCGTCGCGCGCGGCACACCGACAGCGCATAGGTCAGCTCGTCCACACGATACGTGACCACGCACTCGTCGTGGATGTCCTCGGAGTCGTAAAAGGCGCGGCGGATCTCGGGGTTCAGCCGCAGCGTCGAGAGCTGCAGCAGCTGCGTGTCGCGTTCACCGCGGATGCAGTCGAACGTCGTGTCGATTCGCGCGAAATCGCGGTAATAGCGCGTCATCGTGCGCTCGATCTGGTCCGGATAGGTGCCGTAGCTGCCGATCCAGCCGACCCGGCGATCGTGCAGCGACTCGTCCTCGTAATCGAGATGAATGGAATCGCAATCGACGATGCGCGTCAGGTTCTCGAACACGACCGCGACGAAATCCGGCGAGCCGATCGCGGCGGCCACGGCCGACAGCGCCTCGGACATGAAGACGAGCTGGCCCAGCTGGATATCGATCGTCGTATCGGCGTCATGGTCGGTCATACGATGTACGGGAGAACGGGACGCCTACCGTTACCACGCCAAAAGTGCGCTGCCAATTCCCGCGCGCGGGTTTCCGGTGCATGCCGCAGACCCGCTGTACGGATTTCATGGACAGACACGCCAACAGCCGCCGCATACAGTCATCCCCGAGATTCGGTGAGGCCCGCCGGTGCGCGCACGCAGCACGGCGAGCCGCCGCGAGCCTCGTCGACCGACCCGCGGCGCGCGTGCGCGATGCCGTGCGCCGCCCTCGTTTCGAAAGGGAGTGACCATGATCGTCCGCGCTTTCCGTCTCGCCTTCCCGGTTGCGATCGCAGCCGCCGCCTGTTTCGCGCCGCTGTCGGCGACACCCGCCCAGGCTTCCGATGCCGAACTGAACGTCTACAACTGGTCCGAGTACATCGCGAAAACCACGATCCCCGATTTCCAGAAGCAAACGGGCGTGCACGTGCGCTACGACGTCTACGACAGCGACGACACGCTGCAATCGAAGCTGCTGGCCGGCAGTTCCGGCTACGACATCGTCGTGCCGACCTCGAACTACATGGCCAAGCAGATCCAGGCCGGCGTCTACCAGAAACTCGACAAGTCGAAGCTGCCGAATCTCGCCAACCTCGATCCCGAACTGATGAAGAAGATCGCGGAATCCGATCCGGGCAACCAGTACGGCGTGCCGTGGGCCTATGGCACCGACGGTATCGGCTATAACGTGCAGGCGGTCAGGAAGGCACTCGGCGACGGCGCGCCGCTCGACAGCTGGGCATTGGTGTTCGATCCGGCCAACGTGGCGAAGCTGAAGGGCTGCGGCGTGTCGTTCCTCGATGCGCCGGACGACGTGTTCGCCGCCGCGCTCCAGTACATCGGCAAGGATCCGAACAGCAAGAACCCGGCCGACTACCACGCGGCGTTCGACATGCTGAAGAAGGTGCGCCCGTACATCACGCAGTTCAATTCGTCGGGTTACAACAACGATCTCGCGAACAACGACGTATGTGTCGTGCTGGGCTGGTCGGGCGACGTCAGCGTCGCGCGCCGCGAAGCGATCGCGGCGAAACGCGGCTACGAGATTCGTTATGCGAACCCGAAGGAAGGTGGCATCCTGTGGTTCGACGTGATGGCGATTCCGAAGGATGCGCCGCATCCCGAGGCCGCATTGCAATGGATCAACTACATCGAGGACCCGAAGGTCAACGCGGACATCACCAACGAGATCTACTACCCGAGCGCGAACAAGGCGGCCCATCAGTACGTGACGCCGGCCGTCGCGCACGATCCGAACGTGTACCTGTCCGCCGAGGTGCTCGACAGGATGACACTCTCGAAGCCGCGTTCCGCCGACATCGCGCGACTCGAGAACCGCCTGTGGCAACAACTGAAAACCGGCAACTGACGAAGCTGCCGGCCAATATGGAATCATGCGAACGCGTCGTCGGCGCGTTCATTTCACGACGACGAAGGATGCCAGCCGTGCTCGACATTTCCACCATCACCGATGCCCTCACCCCCAATGGCGAACCCGTGCAATACCGCGTGCCGCCCGAGAAGCTGCTGGCGGGCGACCCGCTGCAGACGCTCACGCCCGGCTTCACGAGCCCGTGCGGCCGTTTCTCGACCGGCATCTGGGAAAGCACGCCCGGCCGCTGGCGGGTCGCATATACCGAAGCGGAATACTGCGAGATCCTGGCAGGCACGTCGGTGATCACCGACGAGGAAGGCAACGCGAAAACCCTGCGCGCCGGCCATCGCTTCGTCATTCCGCCGGGCTTTCGCGGCACGTGGGAAGTCGTCGAGCACACGCGGAAGATCTTCGTCGCGTACGAAGCGCAGCCGCAGGAATGAGCCGCCCCGGCCCCGGCGTCGGAAACGTTACCGCCCGCCGTCGAGCGCGCCGAGGATCCCGTACGCGGCCTTCACGCGGTCCTCGTTCGGATAGCTGCGGTTCGCGAGCATCACGATCGCGATCCGCTTCGACGGGACGAACGCGACATAGGTACTGAAGCCGTTGGTCGAGCCCGTCTTGTTGATCCACGTATTCGCGTTCGGCGCGAGCGGCGGCTTGATCGCGGCGGCCGGCAACCCGTCGCGCAGCATCTTCATCGAGTTGCCTTCGAGCAGCGTCGGCAGCGCGACCGGATACGGGTACTGCTCCCAGATCAGGTCCTGCGTCAGCGGCCCCGCGCGGAAATAGCCGGTATGCGTGCGTTCGAGCGCGCGCTGCAGGCGCGGCGCGGTTTCGATCAGCCCCATGTTCGCCTGCACGAAGCGCAGCAGGTCGGCCGCCGTGGTCCGCACGCCGTAGGCCGGCTTCCACAGCATGCCGCCCGTCATCCTGATCGGCTTGCCGTCCTGCGTATAGCCCTGCGCATAGTCGGCCTGGCGCGCGTCGGGCACGTTGATGTACGTGTGCGTCATCCCGAGCGCGGGAAAGAGCCGCTGCTCCATCAGCACCGCGAAATCCTTGTGCATCGCCTTCGCGGTGAGCCACCCGAGCATGCCGACCGACACGTTCGAATACGTGCGGTACGTACCCGGCGCGTGCGCGGGCCGCCACGCGTCGAGATAGCGGATCAGGCCCGCGTCGTCGCGGATGCTGTCCGGCACCTGCACGGGCAGGCCGCCGGACGTGTGCGTGCCGAGATCGCGCAGCGTCACGACACCGAACGGCTTGCCCTGCAGCGCGGGAAGGTATTTGCCCACCGGGTCGGCCAGCGACAGTTCGCCGCCCTCCTGCGCATCGGCCGCGAGTGTCGCGGTCAGCGTCTTGCTGACGGAGCCGATTTCGAACAGCGTATCGCCGGTGACGGGCTTGCCCGATTGCGTCGACATCACGCCGTAGTCGAACACGTAGGGCTTGCCGTCGGCTACAACGCCGATCGCCATGCCGGGAATCGCGTACTGCTTCATCAGCGGCGCGATGTGGCGGGTGACGGTGTCGCGGAGTTCGTCCTGGGTGACGGCGGCCGCGCGGCCGGCCGTGGCGGTAGCGCACGCGGCGACGAACAGGGTCGCGGCGAAGCGTGTCGCGTTGAATCGCATGGTTGCGGTTCCTTCGAGTTCTGATGGTTGCGTGGACAACGGATCCGGCCGTGCCGTGCGGTAGTCGCAGTGGCCGGCCAGCCGAAGCAGGACTATCCGCTGTCGATCGGCCGCCAACAATCGACGATATGTTGCGCGAGACTAAAGAAAATCTTATGAGATACGCGAAGGACTGCTTTGGCGTGATGCCATTGCCGAACCGCTCGTCGTTTTGCCGGAAAAACCTGTCGGTTTTAACAGCATGCAATCCGGCGGACGAATCGCACCGCATCGAAAATCGGTGAAAAAGAGATAAGTCTTGTCAGATCCCGATGCGCTGGCGCATCGCGCGATTGATTCACCCGCGCGGATCGCAGTAGACTCGCGGAAGCAAAAAATAAGATCCATCCTGAGAGAACCAATGAATCGCCATTCGCTGATCGCCTGCTCCCGCGTCATGGGCTGTCGCCCGGTCGCGTGATTTTCACGCATCGACCGCTCCGCAGCGGGTACACGCCACGCCGCCGCGCGCCACGTGCGCGCCCGTTCGCTGCATCGCCCGCCAGCCGAAAGAACCGCCAGGGTCCCGCGCGCAAGGCCCGCGCACGCCCTGCCTGACCGGAGAGCAACCCCGTGACCGAAACCGTGGCCGCGTCCGCCTATCGGCCGCGCGATGTCGTCAATGCGCCCGACATCAAGGCGGCCATCGCCCGCCGCAGCGCCGAGCGCGGCGATCCGGCCGACATCCGCGCGTGGCTCGGCAACCACTTCTTCCGCTGGGTCGTCGGCGCGTTCGAGCAGGCGCAGCCGCTCGATTCGCTTGCCGACTACCGCTCGCTCGCCGGCGCCGACCGGCCGGCGCCCGACTGGCTCGTGCGCCGGTTCCGTCCGCAACCGGCCTCCGGCGCGGCCGCCGATCCGGCGCCGCTGCCGGCCGTCGAACCCAAGCCGCTCTACTTCATCGATCCCGAGCACATGCTGCTGACCGACCGCGAGCGCGTGCTGGTCGAATTCCTGCGCTCGCGCGCCGGCACGCGGCTCGCGCAGAAGCTGCAGCGCATCACGTGCACCATGGCGCTCGACATGTGGGAGCGCGAGCACCAGCGCATGCAGGCGCGTCGCGACAAGGGCTGGGTGCCGAGCAGCGGCCTCGCGCTGCGTGAGGTGCTGCGCACGCCGAACGGGATCGTGTTCGAATTCGCGGGCGACCACGCGGCGCTGCGCGAGGAACTCGCCTACGAGTCGTACTACATGCAGCACTGCCTGGGCCAGTTCGCGGATCGCCGCCGGCTGCGCGGCGGCTACGGCGAACAGTACGCGCAAGCCGCGCAGGAGGGCCGGCTGCGCCTGTTCACGCTGCGCGGCGCGGGCAACCAGCCGCACGTGACGATCAGCCTGCAGGTGACCGGCAACGGCCTGCGCATCGACCAGATCAAGGGCAAGCAGAACCGCCATCCGGTGCGCCGCTACGCCGACGACGTCCGCCAGTTCCTGCGCGCGCTCGCGCCGCGCGGCGAACGGCATCCCGATTGCGAAGGCATGGGGCTCGTGTTCGAACCGGACACGCCGGGCGCGGGCACCGGCGAATGGACTTTCGTCACCGACGTGCGCTCGCCCGACCATCTGCTGAGCGTGATGAGCGAGAACTTCCACCTGATCGAGCATTTCCCGCAGCCGCCAGCGGTACTCCAATGGCTGCTGCTGCGCAACGCGCCCCATGCGCTCGGCCAGCTGCGGCAAATCGATCCGGCCGTTGCAGCGGCCGCGCGCCACGCATTGCCGGCCGATGCGCTGCCGGCCACGCAAGCGCCCGGCAGCGCACCGCCGGTCACCACCGCGTTCGAGATCGAAGGCATCGCGATCGATCCCGCGCTGTGCGCGACGTTCGCGTTGCCTGCACCGGCAGACGGGAGCGCGCCATGCTGAAATGGCTGATCGGCGCAGCCGTGCTGTGGGTCGTGTGGTACGTGTGGCGGTCGGTCCGGGTCGCGGCGCGGATGGTGCGCGAAGTCGACGCCGACCAGGTCGCGGGCGCCGACGCCGCGGTCACGGTCCGGCAGACCGCCGCCGTCAAGCTCGCCCAATCACTGGCCGAGCAGGCGCCGCCGAACCGCCGCCGCTGGTCGCTTGCACTCGCCGACATCCTGCTGATCCGCAACGGGCTGCGCTGCGATTGCGACGCGCTCGTGTACGCACTGCCCGACGCGCAGCGCGACAAGCTCGCCGCCCAGTTGCGGCGCGAACTCGACCTGCCGGCCGACCTGCCCGAGTGGCAGGTCGTGCAGCGCGTGCCGGCCATCCTCGCCGGCTGGATACGCGGCGTCGGCCGCTCGCACGAAGGCTTCTACGAACAGCTCGCCGCCGAAGGCCGCGTGCGCGATGCGCTGGCGTTCGATTGCGCGCGTACCGCGTTTCTCGTGCGCTGCATCGCATTGCTCGGCTGGGCGTCCGAACAGCATGCGTGGGTGGTATTGCTGCTCAATGCCCAGCGCGCGCAGGACAGCTTCGACAGCTGGGAAGACTTCGGGCTCGCGTATGCACGCGCGCGCCAGCACTGGCTGCGCGGCAGCGGCCAGGACGGCCCCGCGTCGTCGCGTGCGACCCAGGAAGTGCGCGAGCACCTGCGCAATCCGTCCGGAAACTGGCTTTCGCTGCCGTGGAAGCGCTACCGCATCTTCGACCCCCAACCCGTTTCGTCATGACCGCCGACACCGACATGTCCTCCGTTCCCGCCGACCTGATTCCGCCCGCGAAATCCCGCTGGTTCATCTGCGACGTCGACGCGCTGCTGCGCGCAGGCGAGTTTGCCGCGCTCGACACGCAGCTCGATGCCGCGCTCGCCGCGAGCTTCACCGACCGCACCGCCGAAGCGCGGTACGTCGACGCACTGCCGGCCGACGTGCAACCCTGCATCGAAGCTGGCGCGGAAGGCCTCGCGCGCCTGCGCGCATGGCAGGCCGCGAATCCACGCTCCGCCCATGCGTGGCTGTGCGAAGCGCACTACTGGCACCACTGGGCGTACGAGTATCGCGGCGGCGGCTGGGCCGAGACGGTGACCGAAGCCGGCTGGATCGGCGCACATGCGTGCGCGGCACTGACGATCGTCGCCGCGCTGCGCGCGCTGGTGCTCGCGCCGACGATGTGGAGCGCGCCGAAGGTGATCTTCACGAGCGTGTCGTCGTTCGGCGAGCCCGAGTGGCTCACGCAGCTCGTACGCGAGCGCCGCTGGCCCGTCACCGAACTGCACCTGAACGTCGGCGCCGAAGACGAAGCCACGCGCGCCGAACTGCAGCGCATGCTCGTGCGCTCGGGACTGAATCCCGACGAGCCGGTCGCCTGCCCGGCGGAATTTCCCGACGCGCTGCCCGGCCCCGTCCAGGGCAAGAAGCTGCGCAAGGAAAAGTGGTACTGGATGGAGGCGACGCTGCACATCCACCCGACCCAGTACTTCTCGATGCGCACGTTCATCTGGTACATGCAGCCGCGCTGGGGCGGCTCGCACGATCACGTCCGCGCCTTCATCGATTCCGATGCGTGCGCGCACCTCGACGCGGTCGAGAAGGACCGGCTGCGCCACGAGATCTGGCGCGACGAGTATTACGGCGAGACGCTGGATTCGGATGACGACGACGACACCGTACGCCGCGCGATGGCCGCGACGCTCGCCCGCGCGAACGCCGCGCTGCATCCGTATCACCGCTGGGAGACGCTGCACTGGCTCGCGCGCAGCCATTTCATGCGCAACGAAGACGAACAGGCATACGCCCGCCTGCAGGAAGCCGAACGCAACGAGCCTATCGACGACAACCGCGCGATGGCGATGGGTTTGCGACTGACGCTCGCCCTCGATCCGCATGGCGACTGGCTGACCGGCGCGATCCAGCGTGCGTCGGACGCACGCGCCTGCACGGCGGCGATGATCCTGCGCGGCTACGCGCATCGCACCGGCACGTTCGGCTTCGCCCAGGACGACGCGCGCGGCGCTGCATGGCTGGAAGCCGCGCGCCTGAACGAGCCCGGCTCGCTCGCATGGAACCAGCTCGCCACCGCGATGGAGGATGGAAACCGGCGCCCGGCCGATGCCTTTGCAATCTGCCAGCTCGGCTACGAGGCGGGCGGAAATTCATGCGGCTACCTGCTCGGCTGCTTCTACAGGGACGGCACGCATGTCGAAGCCGACCCGTACCGCGCCGCCCACTTCTTCCGCGAGTCGATGGAGGCCGGCGGCAACGTGGCCGCTTACAAGCTGGGATACACGTACCACCACATCGGCCAGACCAGCACGGATCGGGCCGAGCGCGCGCGCATGCAGGTCGAGGCCGTCGAAGCCGCGCGCAAGGCGCACGAGATGGGGCATACGGATGCGCTCGAGAGCATGCTGATGTTCATCAGCGACATCGAGGATCATGCGTCGCGCCATCGCTATCTCGACGAACTACGCCAGCATGCCGAAGCGGGCCATCCGGCCGCGATGGCCACGCTGTCGTTCTGCCTCGCCGACATCGGCGACAAGTCGCTCTACGACTATCGCGAAGGGGTGCGCTGGATCATGGGCGCCCAGGCGATCGCACCGGACGACGAGTTCGTGCGCACCATCACGCGCATCAGCTACGAGGACGGCATGCTCTCGAGGCTGCGGTTCAAGATGCAGCGCAAGCAGATCAAGGCGCACGAGATTCCCGGCGCCGACAACGCGATGGTCTGAACCCCGGGCGGCAAATGCGCGCGCTCGCGGCCGGGCCGCGCGCGCCGTCCGAATCTCGGCCGGACGGTCAGCCCGTGGTCGTCCCACGCATTACCCCGGCAGCCGGTCGAGAAACGCCAGCATCGCCGCGTTGAACCGCTCGGGCCGCTGCAGCGGCGCGAAATGGCTCACGCCGGGGAGGGTCGTCAGCGTCGCGCCCGGAATCGTGCGCGCCAGGTACGCCGCGTGCTCGGGCCGGATGAATTCGTCGTGCTCGCCCAGCACGATCGTCACCGGCACGGCGATCGCCGCGAGATCCTGCGCGCGGTAATCCGGTTGCGTGCGCATCATTTCGCTGACCGCCGCGACGAACGCGTCGAACTGGTCCGGCGTCGCGGACAATGCTGCGTAGTCCTTGCGGTGCCGCGCGAAGCAGCGGTCGAGCAGCGGGCTCGGCACGATCTCCTTCGTCCCGCCCGGGTCCATGTTGCACGCGAAGAAGAACACGCCGGCCGCCCGTTCCGGCGCGCGGTCGGCCAGCACGAGCGCGATGCACGCACCGTCGCTCCAGCCGACGAAGCGCGCACGGTCGACGTGCAGCGCGTCGAGGACCGCCAGCACGTCGGAGGCCATGCGTTCGTAGGAATAGGGTTCGTCGTCGCGCGTGCTGCGGCCGTGGCCGCGGCTGTCGATCACGATCGCGCGGTAGCCGGCCGCGAGCAGCGCCGGCACCTGGTTGCCCCAGTTGCCGCTGTGGCCGAGGCCGCCGTGCAGCAGCACGACCGCCGGGCCATGGCCGAACGACGCGTGCCAGATGCGCGCGCCGTCGTGTTCCAGCCATCCTTGTTCATCAGCCGCCGGCAGCGGCGTGCCGCCTTGCGACTCGAAGCGGGCGAGATCGTCGTCGTTGAATTCCGCATGCATCGTTCAGCCGTCCTGTCGAGGGAGACGTGCTCACGATTGTAATGCGTGCGGCCGACCTGGCCGCGACCGGTCAGGCCTGCGTCGACACCAGTCCGCCCGCCTGCGAGCCGCCCGATTTCTGGATCGCCGCCGCGAGTTGCGAGATCGCGGTCGACAGCGCCCCCGAGATCGCGCTGGCTTGCGCGCTCAACGACTGCTGTTCGATCGCCGCGGCCGGGTCGTCCTTCGCGCGCTGGCTCGCGCTCGCCATCTGCTGCTCGAGTGCCGCGAGCTGCTTCTGCAGCCGCTCGATCAGCGCCTTCAACTGGCTGACCGCCGGGTCGTCCGACGACGCACCCGATGCGCCGAGCGTTTCGCCGGTGGCGCCGGTCGCATCCTTCGTGCCGGCGGTGGAGGTCGCACTCGTAGCACCCGAGGTACTCGTCGCGCCATCGGTGGACGACGTTGCGGCGGGCGCGGCGGACGTCGTCGCAGCAGCGCCGGACGAAGCATTCGCGTTCAGGTTGCTGTCCGCCAGCGGCGAGCGTGTGGTCGTGGAGAAATCGATCTGCATCGTGTCGGTCCGTATGTCGGTAAGCGAATCGTGACTGGGATGAAACTGCCTTCCAACTCGTTTACGGCATTCGTCACACGAAACTTGAGTATCGGGGACGGACTGATTTAGCCGAAGATCGACCGGTTTAGCCACGAAAGGGCCAGATTGACGGCCCGGCGGCGCTGGTAAAATCGCCGCTTCGCCAGCGGGATCCGCGCACCGATCGCCTCCGGGCACGTGCGCGCAACGCCGCCGGCTTCGACTCCCGCCCTTCCGGGCGCGGCACGCGGCACGCGGCACGTGCCGGCGCCGCGGTCGCGGCTGCGCGGGGTCGCCTTTTTCGTCCGCCGGTGTGCCCCGCTCGCCCTGTCGAGCGGCGAGCACCATGCGGCGCGCACGCACTTCATCACGCATTCGAGGAACCCACGATGGCCCGCATCGGCGCCTTCTGCATCACGACGTGGCTTGCCGCCGCGATTCTCTACTTCGGCCAGCACTCCGTCGCGATGATCGTATTGAGCGGTGTCGTCGTATTCGGCGGGTTCGATCTGCTGCGCCCGTAAGCGCGCGGGCTCGACACGTTTCTCGATCCGTCACGGCCGGCCTGCCTGAAGCGAACGCCGCGGGCTTTCGACCCGGCGCGTCACCGGCTCGCTCCCGCTTGGCGCGCCTTCACGCAACCCACGCCTCCGTCAGCAGGCCGCGAACGTCGGCACCGTCGGCGCGCGCTCGTTGAACACGACCGGCACGCCGGCGACCCCAGGGCGGCAGTTCGGGCGATCGAGCCGCCACCCGTCGACGCGCAGCGCGATGCGCGACACCGGCGCGCCGCCCGCATGCGGCAGGTCGATCGCGATCTGCCGCTTCCCGCCGGGGATCGGGTTCAGGTGGTTGTCGCTGTAGAACGCCGGCAGCACACGCGCGCCGGTCGACGGATCGAATAACCGCCGAGCGCTGCGCTGTACGACAGGAATTCCCGGCGCGATATCGATTGCATGGTGTCGTGCTCCCGGATGGCGTCGTCTCGACGGGCGCGCAGGGTGGCCCCTGCGCGTCGTGCCCGCTTGGGCTTATCGCGCGCCGGCCTCGCGCATGCGCATCGCCGCTGCCGACCCGCCGGCCGTCATCTGCGTGTAGTCCGCGTTCGGCCCGGACGGCGGCGTCAGGTTGTCGGCGGCCGCCCAGTGCGTCGGCGTCGCGGACAGCGCGTAGTTCATCGTCCCGCCATTGGCGATCTTGCCCAGCGGCAACCATGACCCCGCGTAATCCGCGCCATTGACCTTCAGCGACTGGATATACGCGAACGACGGGCGCCCCGCGCTGTCCATCGCGACCTGCTTGTCGCTTTCGAGCCGGAGCGTCTTGCCGTTGCCGAACCACACCGTGATCCCGCTGAACTGCGGCGTGGACAGCGCGAGCCCCGCCTCCGACGGAATGACCGGGAACATCCCGAGCGCCGCCCACACGTACCAGCTCGACGTCGCGCCCATGTCGTCGTTGCCCGGCAGCCCGTCGCGAGCGGTCGTGAACGCCTTCGACATGATGATCGGGAGAACGTACTGTGCGCCGCTCGGCTGCCCGGCCCAGTTGTACCCCCACGGCGACTGGAACGACGGTTCGTTGCCGATGTACAGGGTGTTCGACGATTCGCCGCCGTTCAGGCTGCTGGAGGACGGCACGGTCGAGAACGGTGTCGTGATCGCGAACAGGTTGTTTAGCCGCGTGACGGCCGCCTGCTTGCCGCCGATCGCATCGATCAGCGCGCTCCAGTCCTGCGCGAAGGTCCAGAAGTAGTTCGGTTCCGTCGATTCGTGGAACGAACCCTGCACGAGCGTGCCCAGCGTACCGGGCGCCGAGCCGGCCGGCGGCGCATTGCGCGCGGCGATCACCTTGTTCGTGTAGTCGAAGATGTTGCGCCACCACCCGGCGCGCGTGTACAGCGTGCCGATGTTGTCCGGCGTTACCCCGACCGACGGCGCGTTCAGCACGCTCGCGGGCAGCGCCTGCAGGAACGCAGCCGCCGAGCGGTCGCTCAGCACGCGCTCGATGGTCGCCGACGACGAGTGACCGTCATCGCCCTGCGACAGGTAGTGGGCCGTCAGGAAATTGGCGAGGCCCGCCGCGCTCGTGCGGTCGTTGCAGGCGCTGGACGGATCGAACACCGACTGCTTCGTCAGGCGGGCAGCCGATACGAGGTCGAAATCGGTCGCGCCGAACTTGTACGCGCCGGCAATCACGTTCAGCGCATTGTCGCCCGCCATCGGCGTGGAGTCGTCGCTGCCGTCGACCCAGTGCGGGAACGCACCGCACTGCAACCCGTCGACGACGAGCGACTGCATCATGTCGCTCGACTCCTTCGGTGCGAGCAGCGCCAGCAACTGCGCCTGCGACCGGTGCGTGTCCCACAGCGAAAAACCCGTGTAGTGGTTGCCCGCGCCGCCCAGCGATCCGTCGGCACGCCGGAATGCGTAATCACTGACCTTCGCCGTCGCGCGCGGCGGAATGGTGCCGGTCTGGTCGACCGACTTCGGATAGCTGCCATCCGCGTTCCTGGGCTGGCGCATGCTGCGGAATTCGCCGTTCGTGTCGCTGTAGAGCGTCGGCGTGCCGAACACGCGATAGAGCGCGGTGTAGAACTTCGTCAGGTTCGCCCTCTGCGTCGCGTTCAGCGCTGCGGGCGTCGCGGCCTGGTCGATCTGGATCGTGTTGAGGCGGTCATTCCACAGGCCGGACGCATTCTTGCGTGCGTCGTCGAATGCGAGCGTCTCGCCCTCGGCCTTCAGGTTCGCCTGCGCATTCTGGACGCTGACGGACGACACCCCGACTTTCACGGTGACGGCCCGGTCCGCGTCGGTCAGGTCGAACTGCAGCGTCGCCGCGCCGTTGCTGGCCGTATTCACCGCGGAGGTGCCTGCCTGCTTGCGCAGCGGCTTGTCGAAGGTCGCGTAGAAATACACGGGCGCATTCCACACCGTGCCGTACGGCGTGCAGAACGCGGGCGCCACGGCTTGCCCGCTCATCGACTTGCCGTCGCTCGCCAGCGCCAGCGCGACGTGGTTCGCGGTGACCTTCGTGCTGCCCGAGTCGCTGTTGCCGTTCAGCTTCGCGTCGATCGAGAAGAAGCCCTTGTCCTTGCTCGTGTACGTGAAGCGCGCGATGCCAGTGCGCGCGGTCGCGCTCAGCTCCGTCACGATGCCGTTCGCGAGACGCACCTTGTAGTACCCGGGTTCAGCCGTTTCATCCGCGTAGCGGTATCCGATGCCGTTCGGCCGGCCGCCCGATGCCACGGCCGTCGCCGCGTCGGTCGGCAGCATCGCGACCGTGCCCTGCCCCGGGCACCCGACACCGCTCAGGTGCGTCACGCTGAAGAAGTCGATCGTGCCGCCCGACCCGCCCGACGACAGGTAGCCGCCCGAGCCGTTGAAGTCGTAGCGCGGCGTGTTCGGCCCGAAATTCACCATCCCGAACGGCACCATCGCGCCCGGGCTCACGTTGCCCGCGTAGCCGGAATCCGCATTGACCTGCGTGCCGATCAACGGATTGACGAACTGCGTCAACGCCATGTCGGTGCGCTTCGGCGGGGCCGGTTGATCCGGTTGGGACGGTTGGGACGGCCCCGCCGTCGGCGGCACGGTCGACGGCGTGTCGACTGCGCCGCTGCTGGGTGCCTGGACACTATTCACGTCGTCGCCGCCGCACGCGGCCAATGCCGCGCAAGCCAGTGCGGCGACGAGCAAGAGTCGTGGATTTTTCATATTTTCATTTAGTACCGTTAATTAAAACGATGGATCCGGCGCCGATGATCATCCGGCACGCCGCCCGGCTTGCGGCCTTGCGCGGCACATCGATGCCGCGCGGCGCGACGTCGGCTGGCCCCCCCAGGCGACGTCACGCTGACTTTCACATGCGAGCAGCCGGCGACGATCGTTGCTGCCGCAACCGTCGCCTCCACCGCCCTGACTCCCGGAACGTCACATGCTTCCCACGGGCTTACAGTGCCGCAACGACTGTTTATTCACTACAGGAAGTTTCCCGAATTTTCAGTTTGTTTAACTAAACAATCCGGGGTTAAGTGGCTTTGGGTACAAAGTTCCGCCATTTGTTGCGTTGCAACGGCGGCGCACAGGAGGTGTGCTTTGACGGGCGCCCGGCGAACCCGGGCGCCGCATGAACCTGCGAAACTGAACGAGTCGAGGCCGTGCGCGTCAGCGCGGCAACGTCCTCAACGAAGACGGCCCGCCCGTCAGCGCGATCCGCTTGCCCGTATCGCGCAGCTTGCCACCTTCGACCGAATAAAGCGCCAGCTGCCGTTCGACGTTGAACTGCACGATCACGTGCCGGCTGTCGGCGGTGAACACGATGCCTTGCGCGGCTTCGCCGCCCGGCAATTCGCTCACCTTCACGGCCTGCCCGTTACGGATCTCGAACAGCAGCACCTTGCCGATCTTGTGGCGGCCCGGGTTGTCGGCCGTCAGGTTCGAGCCGTCCATCGCCTGCACGGCGATCCACTTGCCGTTCGGCGAGATCGCGACGCCTTCCGGCAACGACGGCACCGTCAGGTACTGGACCGTGCGGAACGGCACGCGCGACACGTCGATCAGCGCGACCGAATCGGCGTCGCCCGCCAGCGTGCCCGTATAGCCCGGCAGCCCCGCGAGCCCGACGTTGCTGACGACGGCCCAGCGGTTGTCGCTCGACACGTCGATCGTGTAAGGCGCGACGCCGGTGCTCAGGCGCGACCCGCTGTCGGTCACCTTGCCGTCGTCGACGTTCAGCACCGCGATGCCCTGCTCGTCGCGCAGCGACACGAGCGCATGCTTGCCGTCATGGGTGAAGCTGATCCCGGCCAGCCGCTTCTTGCCGATCTTCAGGTTGCCGTCGAGCGTCACGTTCGTGCCGTCGATGCGCAGGATCGACACGCTGCCGTCGACGTTCGCGACCAGCGCGAGCTTGCCCGAGCGGTCGATCGCGATCCCTTGCGGATGCGTGCCGAGCTCGATGCGCGTGATCGACGGCGGCGCGGCGTCGAGATTCACGACCTGCAGGAACGTGTCGAACACGAGCTGCTTCGCGGCCGTGTCGTAACGTGTCGGCGCGCCGACGAGCGCAAGCTTCGCGTCGGGCGTAATCGCGACGGCCTGCGGCGGCCCCTGGATGCCGTTCTCGACGTCGACCTGCAGCGCGACTTTCGGCGGGAACGTGCTGGCGTCGAGCAGCGTCAGCGTGTCGGCGGGCGGCGACGCCAGATAGGTGTCGCGCCCCTCGACGCGCTGGTACTTGCCGTCGTTGCCCGACACGATCCAGTCGGCGGCGTGGGCGGCAACGGCCGTCGTGGCGAGGGTCAGCGCGGCGAGCAGGCGCGCGCTGCGCGGGCGAATAGGATTCGAATGCATGTCGGTCGATTCTCCGGATCGGTTGCGGACACAATGGATGGCATCGACCCTGCTGCTCGACGGGTCGGTGCCATCGCATGATGCCCGAAAGCCGGTCACGCCGGTGTCTCGCGCCCGGTCGGTTTCCGTCACGCCATCCGTCGCGCGCCGGACGACGACCATTCGCCCACGTCGTCGAGCGGATACACGGGCCGCGCAAGCCGCTCGTAATGGAACAGCCCGTAGTCCGAACCCGTCACGCCCCGGCTGTCGCACTCGACCAGCGCGGCCGCGATCGGCACGAATACCGGCCGGCAATACATCCGCGACTTCAGCAGCAGGAAGCGCGCGCGGCGCGGATCGACGCCGACGCTCTCGAACACGCCGAGATCCCACGGCTCCTGCGTCCGCTCGGTGATGACGAGCGTGGCCGCGCCGATGTCGAGCACGGCCGTGCGGCCCATGTACGCGCGCTGCCCCGTGTAAGTGGGCCCCGTGATCACGTATTCGCCGTCGGTGAGCGCACGCACGATGCCGGTCGCATGGAATGGCGCGCGCCGCACGCCGCCGTGTGACGGCAGGCGGTTGCCGACCGGTACCGTGACGGTCGCGCCGACACCCGCGACGATCAGCACCGCGACGGCTTGCGGATCGCACAACGGCCCGCTGACGATGCCGCCGAGCCCGTGCGCGAGCGCGGCCTCGAGCAGGTCCATCGTGTCGCATGGGCCGCCCGACATGCAGTTGTCGCCATGATCGAGCATCAGCACAGGGCGATCCGCGCCGCGCGCGAGCGCAGCGGCCTGCGCAACCGATTCGGTGAGCGGCGCGCTGCGATAGACGAAATCGTCGCGCGCGTCCCAGATCTGCCGCGCGATGCGCTCGGCCACTGCGTCGGCCGCGGCGCGGTCGCCATCGGCCACCACCACCACGCTGATGCACGGCGCGGGAATGTCCGCGAGCGAGAAGCCGGGCAGCACCGAGACCGCGAGCATCCCGTCGGCCTCGGCCGCGCGTGCGGCCTCCACCGCGCGCCGCATCGCGCCTTCCGCGCTCGCACTGCGCAGCGTCGACGTCATCAGCGGCGGCTGTCGCCACGCGAGCACGGGCCGCGCGCGGCCGTGCAGCCGGTCGAACAGCACGCGTGCCGCATGCTCGCCCGTCTCGTACATATCGACGTGCGGGTAAGTCTTGAAGCTGACGATCACATCCGCGTGATCGACCATCTTCTGCGTGACGTTCGCATGCAGGTCGAGCGCGACCGCGATCGGCACGCCGGGCAGCGCTGCGCGCACGCGCTCGAGCAGGTCGCCTTCGCCGTCCGCGCTCTGCTCGGCGACCATCGCGCCGTGCAGGTCGAGCATCACCGCATCGCAACCGGGCGCCGCCGCGATGATCGCGTCGCAGATCGCCGCATACGCGTCGGCCGCGACCGGTCCGCTCGGGTTCGCGGCCGCTGATACCGGCGTCACGATGTCGGCGCCTTCACGCTCGGCCGCGTCGAGAAACGCGGCCATCGCGGTGCGCATCCCGCGATTCGCGCGATAGGCGTCGTCGCCCCAGTCCGGGCCGTTGCGGCCGAACGCGGCAAGCGGCGTCGGCACCGGCGAGAACGTGTTGGTCTCATGGTTCATCCGCGCGATCAGGATCTTCATCGTGCGCGGCCCTCCGCGATCCCGGCGGCACCGAGCATCGCGTGCAGCAACACGTTGCAGCCGGCTTCCAGGTGGACCGGATCGGCGTCTTCGATCTCGTTGTGGCTGATTCCGTCCTTGCACGGCACGAAGATCATCGCGGTCGGCGCCACGCGTGCGAGATACACGGCGTCGTGGCCTGCGCCGCTGATCACGTTCATCGACGACAGCCCGAGCGCGTGCGCGCCCGCACGAACCTGCTCGACCAGCGCCGGATCGAACGGCTGCGGCGGGAAGCACACCACTGCCGCGATGTCGATCTGCATTCCGGCTGCCGCCCCCAGGTTGGCACATGTCGCGCGCAATTCCGCGTCCATCTCCGCCAGCGTCGCATCGTCGGCTGCGCGCAGGTCGACGGTCAGCGTCACGCGGCCCGGAATCACGTTACGCGAATTCGGGTACACGTCGACCCAGCCGACCGTGCCGCGTCCATGCGGCGGATGCGCGCACGCGATGTCGTTCACCTTGCGCACGAGATCGGACGCGACGAGCAGCGCGTCACGCCGCAGCGCCATCGGCGTCGGGCCGGCGTGCGCCTCCATGCCGTGCACGGTCACGTCATACCAGCACTGCCCGAGCGCGCCCTCGACCACGCCGATCGTCGTGTCGTGCGCCTCCAGCACCGGGCCCTGCTCGATATGCGCTTCGAAATATGCGCCAACCGGATGCGCGCCGCGCCCGTCGTTCGCATCGCCCGCATAGCCGATCGCGGCCAGCGCGTCGCGCACCGACACGCCGTCGCGGTCGCATTGCGCGAGCGCATGGTCGAGCGTGAACGCGCCCGCGAACACGCCGGAACCCATCATCACGGGCACGAAGCGCGACCCTTCCTCGTTGGTCCACACCACGACCTCGAGCGGCGCCCGCGTGCGCACACCCGCATCGTCGAGCGTGCGCAGCACTTCGAGGCCCGCGAGCACGCCGTAGTTGCCGTCGAACTTGCCGCCGGTCGGCTGCGTGTCGATGTGGCTGCCCGTCGTCACGGGCGGCAGGTCGTCGCATTCGCCCGCGCGCCGCGCGAAGATGTTGCCGATCGCGTCGACGCGTACCGTGCAGCCGATTTCCTTCGCCCACGCGGCGAACAGGTCGCGTGCCTCGCGATCGAGGTCGGTGAGCGCGAGGCGGCACACGCCTCCTTTGTCGGTCGCGCCGATCCGCGCGAGACGCATCAGGCTGTCCCATAGCCGCGCGCCGTCGACGCGCAAGCCGGACGCCGCGACGCCCGGTGTCGAATCCTGAACTTGCATCGATGGAATTCCTCGCATTGAAAGGGCGCGGCGCTTACGCGACGCCGACACCCAGGTAACGGTCCTTCACCTCGTGATCGGCCGCGAACGCCGCGTTGCTGCCTTCGTAGACGATCACGCCCTGCTCGATCACGAAGTGGCGGTCGGCGAGCTGCGTGCACACTTCGAGGTTCTGTTCGACGAGCAGGATCGCGACGCCGGCCGCCTTGATCTGCTTCAGTTGCTCGACGATCTCCTCGACGATCACCGGCGCGAGCCCTTCGACCGGCTCGTCGAGCATCAAGAGCCGCGGGTGGTTCATCAGCGCGCGGCCGATCGCGAGCATCTGCTGCTCGCCGCCCGACAACTGCGCACCGCCGTTGCGGCGACGCTCCTTCAGGCGCGGGAAGATCCGGTAGATGTCGTCGAGCTGCCACGGTGAATCGCGGCGCGCACCGAGCCGCAGGTTCTCCTCGACCGACAGCAGGCGGAAAATGCCGCGATGCTCCGGCACGAAACACAGGCCGCGCGCGGCGATCCGGTGCGCGGGCTGCCCGGACACCGGCCGGCCCGCGAACGTCACCGTGCCGCCGGTCGGCGCGACGACGCCCGCGATCGTCTTGAGCGTCGTCGACTTGCCCGCGCCGTTGCGGCCGAGCAGCGTCACCGTCTCGCCTTCGTGCACGTTCAGCGAAATGCCCTGCAGGATGTGGCTCTTGCCGTAGCAGGCATGAACTTCCTTCACGTCGAGCATCATGCGCGGCCTCCCGTGATCATGTTGCCGAGATACGCGCTGCGCACGCGCGCGTCGCCGCGAATCGCGTCCGGCTTGCCTTCGACCAGCACACGGCCCTGCTGCATCACCGTGATCGTGTCCGAGATGTCCATCACGATGCCCATGTTGTGTTCGATCAGCACGACCGTGTAGTCGTCGCGCAGGCCGCGGATCAGCGCCTTCATGTCGTCGAGATCGTCGATCCCCATGCCCGATGTCGGCTCGTCGAGAAAGATCGCGCGCGGTCGCGCCGCCAGCGCCATCCCGACCTCGAGCCGGCGCTGCTGGCCGTGCGACAGCACGCCGGCCGCCGTATCGGCGAAGCGCTGCAGGCCGAGCCGCTCGAGCACGTCGTCGACGATGCCGTCGTGCGCAAGCGCACCGCGCGGCGGCACCCACGGATTCAGCGCGCGCCGCGATTCGACGCCCTGCGCGGCGACGCGCAGGTTCTCGCGCACGCTCAGGTTCGGAAACAGGCTCGTCACCTGGAACGAGCGCGCGATGCCGCGCCGCACGCGCTTGTGATCGGGTTCGCGCGACACGTCGTGACCGTCGAACAGGATCGAGCCCGACGTGATCGGCAGCGTGCCCGTCAACGTATGGAACAGTGTCGTCTTGCCGGCGCCGTTCGGCCCGATCACCGAATGCACGGTGCGCGGCATGATCCGCAGATCGACGCCGCCCAGCGCCGTGAACTTGCCGTAGCGCTTGACGATGCCGCGCGCCTCGAGAATCGCTTCGCTCATTGCCGCTCCCCGGTCGTCGCCGCCGTGCGTCCGCCGCGCCGCAGCGACGCCGTGACGCGTTCACCCAATCCCCACAACCCGCGCTGCATGAACAGGCTGACCGCGATCAGCACGAGGCCGAGCAGCAGCAGCCAGCGCGGCCACAGCGTCGACAGCCAGTCCGCGAACAGCACGTAGAATGCCGCGCCGAGCACCGACGCGAACAGGTTGCCCGTGCCGCCGATCACCGTCATCACGAGGATCATCTCGCTCGTGTGATAGTCGATGTTCGACAGCGGTGCGATGCCCGTCATCAACGCGTGCAGCGCACCGGCGAAACCCGTGACCGCGCCCGACAGCACGAACGCCGCAAGCTTGAAGCGCTTCACGTCGTAGCCGGCCGCCGCCGCGCGCGCCTCGTTGTCGCGGATCGCGAGCAGCGTGCGGCCGAACACGGAGCGCGACACGCGCAACAGCAGCCAGAACACCGTGACGAACAGCACCGCGACGAAGCCGTAGTAGCGCCACGGTGAACCGAGCGAGACGAGCGGATGCCCGAACAGCGACAACGCGGGGCGCGGGATGTCGAGCAGCCCGTTGTCGCCGCCCGTGATGTTCGGCGTCGTGTAGGCGAGAAAGTAGAACAGCTGCCCGAACGCGAGCGTCAGCATCACGAAGTAAGTGCCGCGCTGCCGGATCGAGAACCAGCCGACGAGCGCGGCCGCGGCGGCACCGAGCACGGTGGCTGCAACCAGCGCGGCAGTCACCGATGCGACGCCGTGCGTCAGCACCAGCCCCGCCGCATAGCTGCCGAGCCCGAAGAAGATGCCCTGCCCGAACGACAGCAGCCCCGTGTAGCCGAGCAGCAGGTTGCAGCCGAGCGCGGCGAGCGCGAACACCAGCACCTCGGTCGCGAGCGAGCCCGAGCTCAGCGCAACCGGCAGCGCGCACACGACGGCCACCGCGAGCCAGCCTTCCGGTCGCTGCCATGCGCCGCGCCACGGCTGCGGGCGTGATGAGGCCGCCGTCCCGGGCGGCAGCGGTTTCGACGATTCGATCATGCGGCCCTCCCCAGCAACCCGTTCGGACGCAACAGCAGCACGGCCGCCATCGCGACATAGATCATCAGCCGTGCCCCTTCCGGCCACAGCGTGCTCATCAGGCTCTGCACGATGCCGACCAGCAGCCCGCCGACCAGCGCCCCGAGAAAATTCCCCATCCCGCCGACGACGACCACGACGAACGCGACGCCAAGCGCCTCGATGCCCATGAACGGATCGACGCCGCGGATCGGTGCAGCGAGCACGCCCGCGAGCGCGGCCGTCGCCGCGCCGAGCGCGAACACGAGGCTGAACACGCGTGTCACGTTGATGCCGAGCAGCGACACCATCTCCGACGATTCGCTGCCCGCGCGCACCGTGCTGCCGAGCCGCGTGCCTTCGAGCACCCACCACAGCAGCGCGGCGAGCACGGCCGTGAACGCGATCACGAACAGCCGGTATTTCGGGTAGACGAAGCCGCCCCAGATCACGACGCCGTTCAGCGCGTCGGGCGGCGGCACGTTGTCGCCGAGCGGGCCCCACGCGAGGATCGCGCACTCCTGCAGCACGAGCGCGAGCCCGACCGTCGCGAGGATGTGGAATTCGTGCTGCTGCGCGTACACATGACGCAGCACGAGCTTTTCGACGCTCCACGCGAACGCGCCGACGACGAGCGGCACGACCGCGAGCGCGACCCAGAAATTCGCCGACCATTGCAGCGCCTGGTAGCAGAGATACGCACCGAGCAGGTAGAACGCGCCGTGAGCGAAGTTCACGAAGCGCAGCAGGCCGAACACGATCGACAGGCCGACGGCGAGCAGGAAATACAGCATGCCCACGCCGATGCCGTTGACGATCTGCAGCAGATAGACGTTCATGGCTTCCGTGTCAGAAAGGAAGGTAACGGACGTCCGCGGCGCGCGACGGCCGCGGACGCATGCACTGCGTCACACGAGCTTGCAGCCCGTCTTGTCGACCGGCAGGAACGACTGGCCTGAGCTGACGATGTCGGCGTAGTCGTCCGCGTTCTTCATCCGGCTCTTCGGCTTGCCCTTCAGCAGGTAGTAGTTCTTCAGCACCTGGTGGTCGCCCTTGCGGATTTCCTCCGGGCCGGTGAGGCCGTCGTACTTCATGCCCTCCATCGCCGCGACCACCTTCTTCGGATCGGCGCTGCCGGCCTTCACCATCGCGTCGACCAGGATCTTCGAGCAGATATAGGAACCCGCGAGGCTGTAGTTCGGGTTCGCCTTGAACGTGGCGTTCGCGCGCTTCACGAGGTCGCGGTTCAGCGGCGAATCGATGCCGTGCCAGTACTGCGCGCCGAAATACACGCCGTCGCAGATGTCGGGCCCGAGCGCCTCGAACTGCTCGAGGCCCGACGCCCACGCGAGCAGGATCGTGCAGTTGCGCTTCATCCCGAAGCTGACGGCCTGGCGCAGCGTGTCCGACGACTGCGAGCCGAAGTTCAGGATCAGCAGCACGTCCGGCTGCGCGGCCGCCGCGTTCGTCAGGTAGCCGCTGAACTCCTTCTCGGCGAGCGAGTGGTAGCTGTTGCCGACATGCTCGATGCCCTTTTCCTTGAAGATCGCCTTCGCGGCCGACAGCAGGCCCTCGCCGAACACGTATTGCGGCGTGATCGTGTACCAGCGCTTCGCCTTCGGCAGCATCTGGGTCAACGGGCGCACCGTCTGCTCGATCGCGCCGAAGGTCGGCACCGACCAGCGGAACGTCGCGGCATTGCAATCCTTGCCGGTGATCTCGTCCGCGCCGGCCGTCGTGATGAACACGCCGCCCGCCTTCTGGACTTCCTTGCCCATCGCCAGCGACTCGGACGACAGGATGCCGCCCGCGAAGAAACGCACGCCCTTCTGCTGCGCGATCTCCTGCACGCGCCGCACGGCGGTCGCGGGCTTGCCCTCGGTGTCGAGCGCCGTGTAGGCGAGCGGCGCGCCAAGCACCTTGCCGTACTGCTGAACGATGAGCTGCATGCCGAGATCGGCGTACTTGCCGTTGGCCGCGAACGGCCCCGACATCGGCACCGGGCATGCGAGCTGGATGGACGAACCCTGCGCGAACGCGGCGCGGGACGACATGCTGCCGAGCGCACCCGGCACGGCCGACAGCGCGGCCAGTTTCAACAGTTCTCGGCGATTCAAGTTGACGCTCCTGATAAAGGGGGACACACGCGATGCGACCGACTGCCAAACCGTGCCCACGCCCTGCAGGATGCGCGCCGCCGGTTGATCCTATTTATCATGATAAATAGAATGAACCTGATGCTAGAGTTGATCAAAATTGGTGTCAATCAGGCAAAATTCCGTACCCGCGCCGGCACGGATCGTCGCCGATGACGCGGCGCGCAGTCAGACAAAGGAGTGGTAAAGATGGTCATGGACCGAGCCAGGGCGGGCCTCGCGGTCGAAATCAAGCAGCCGAAGCGGGCCGACCTCGTCGCCGAGGAGATCAAGCGGCTGATCACCGAGAAGGACCTGAAGCCGGGCGATCGCCTGCCGCGCGAAGCCGAGCTGCAGCAGCTCTATGCGGTGAGCAAGAGCACGATCCGCGAGGCGCTGAAGTCGCTCGAGGTGCAAGGGCTGATCAAGGTCACCACGGGGCCGTCCGGCGGCGGGATGGTCGTCGAGGTGCCGCTCGACCGCACGTTGCAGCTGCTGCAGAACTACCTGTTCTTCAAGGACGTGACGATCGACGACATCTACACCGTGCGCAAGCTGCTCGAACCCGAGCTGGCGGCCGGTGCCGTGCCGCATCTGGGCGAGCGCGACTTCGCGGCGCTGGAGGCGAACATCGCGTGCTGCGACGGCGCGTCAGGTGTGCACGACCGCGGGCACATGCTGCGCCAGCGCCAGGAGGACACGACGTTCCACGACATCCTCGCGGCCGCGAACCCGAACCCGTTCCTGCGCTTCAGCTGCGAGCTGATCAACGAGATGATCCGGCAGCTGATCGAGTTCCGGAACGATACGCCGCTCGTGGAGCACAAGCGCTTCGGCGAAGCGAACGTGTCGATCCACAAGGCGATCCTGCAGGCCGCGCGCGAGCGCGACGCCGAGCGCGTCCGGGCGCTGATGGTCGAGCACATGACCGAGGCGCCCAAGCATGTGAAGCGGATGAAGGGCAAGCTGCGCGGGCGGTTGATCCTCGATTCCGAGATCCGCCGGCGGGCCGCTGCGCCCGTTGCGGGATCCGATGCGGGCGCAGCGGATCCCGACGAGGACTGATTGCCGGCGAGCGCGGCGTCGGCGCGACGCCGCGTGCTTCGCAGCGCACGGGAAGTATCAGCCACGCGGTAACTGCCGACGCCATGCGTGGCCGTGGCGGCCGGCCGCCGCGAGCGGCGCAGGCAATCGCGCATGCGCGCCGCGATTCACCCGGGCGGGCGCCGCATCGTACGGTTGCTCACGCGTACCCCGTCGTGCCCTTCGTCTCCAGATACTCGACGAGGCCGAACTCCGCATATTCGCGGCCGTTGCCCGAACGCTTGTAGCCGCCGAACGGCGCGGCCGGATTCCATGCCGGGTAGTTGATGTGGACGTTGCCGACCCGCAACCGCGCCGCCACCCTGCGCGCACGCTCGATATCCTTCGACTGCACGTAGGCCGCGAGCCCGTAGACCGAGTCGTTCGCGAGCGCGATGGCTTCTTCTTCGGTCCGGTAGGTCATGATCGCCAGCACCGGCCCGAAGATTTCCTCACGCGCGATCATCATGTCGGGCGTGACGTTCGAGAATACCGTCGGCCGGACGTAGAACCCGTCACCGAGCCCGTCCGGACGCCCCGGCCCGCCGGCGACGAGCGTCGCGCCTTCTTCGATCCCGAGCCGGATGAAGTGCTGGATGCGGTCGAACTGAGTGCGGCTGACCACCGGCCCGATACCGGTCTCCGTCGAACGCGGATCGCCGACGACCGTGCGCTCCGCCTCCCGCCGCGCGGCCTGCTCGGCCAGCGCCAGATGATCGGCATGCACGAGCATGCGCGTCGGCGCATTGCACGACTGGCCGCTGTTGCTGAAGCAGCTGCGCGCGCCGCGCGTGACCGCATCCTCGATATCTGCATCGGGGAGGATCAGGTTCGGGCTCTTGCTGCCGAGCTCCTGATGCACGCGCTTCACGGTATCGGCCGCCGCCTTCGCGACCTCGACGCCCGCGCGCGTCGAACCGGTGAACGACACCATGTCGACATCCGGGTGCCGCGACAGCGCGTCGCCCACGTCATGCCCATAGCCGTGCACGAGGTTGAACACGCCGGGCGGCACGCCGGCTTCGTGCAGGATCTCCGCGAACAGGATCGCGCTGAACGGCGCGATCTCGCTCGGCTTGAGCACCATCGTGCAGCCGGCCGCGAGCGCCGGCGCAACCTTGCACACGATCTGGTTGATCGGCCAGTTCCACGGCGTGATCAGCACACATACGCCGATCGGCTCGTGCGACACCAGCAGCGAATCGGTCTGCGTGCTGAAGCGGAACGACTGCAACGCGCGGATCGTCTGTTCGAGGTGCGCGGTGCCGACCGCGGCCTGCGCTGCGCGCGCAAATGCGATCGGTGCGCCCATCTCCTGGCTGATCGTCTGCGCGACCTCCTCGTAGCGGCGCTGGTAAATGTCGAACACGCGCCGCAGCAGCGCGACGCGCTCGTCCACCGGCCAGCGCGAATACGGGTCGAAGGCCTGCTTCGCCGCGCCGACCGCGCGGTCGACGTCGGCCGCATCGCCGATCCTGAGCTGCGCATACGGCCGCGCCGTGCTCGGATCGATCACGTCGATCGATCGTGCATCGGCCGGATCGAGCCACTGGCCGCCGATATAGGACTGTTGTGACGTTCTCATCGAATACTCCTGAAATGAAGGACGCCGCGCTCAGCGCGTCGCCCGCGCATAGGTGTCGACGAGGATGTCGCGGATCTTCGCGACGAACCACACGATCTCGTCGCGCGACATCACGAGCGGCGGCGAGAACTGCACGATCGGCGTGCCTTCGTGATCGACGCCCGCGCGGCACAGCAGCCCAGCATCGAAGATCGCGGGGGCGAGCAGCGTCGACACGAACGCCTGCGCGCTGATGCCGGCCGCCCAGCGGCGCGCGGCCTTGTCGGTCACGAGTTCGAGCGAATAGTGGTAGCCGTCGCCGCGCACGTCGCCGACGCACGGCAGTTCGAGCAGGCCGTCGAGCGTCTGGCGGAACACCGCTTCGTTGCTGCGGACGTTCTCGAGCACGCCTTCGCGCTCCATGATCGCGAGGTTCGCGAGCGCGGCCGTGCACGCGACCGGGTGGCCGCCATAGGTCGCGCCATGCAGGAACATCTGCTGCGGGCCGTCGAGCACCGTATCGACCACCGCGTCGCTCGCGATCACGCCGCCGAGCGGCACGTAGCCCGACGCGATGCCTTTCGCGAACGTGATGATGTCCGGCTTCAGCCCGTAGCGCGCGGAGCCGAAATATTCGCCGAGCCGGCCGAACCCGCAGATCACTTCGTCGGCGACGAGCAGCACGCCGTGCCGGTCGCAGATGTCGCGCAGCCCGGCCGCATAGCCGGCCGGCGGCGTCAGGCTGCCGCCCGCGTTCTGCAGCGGCTCGACGACGATCGCGGCGACGGTATCCGGCCCTTCCTGCACGATCAGCGATTCGACCTCGTCGAGCAGGTGGCGCGTGAACTGCGCTTCCGTCTCGCCTGCGGGGCGGCCGTAGCGCTTCGTGTTGCCCACGTGCCGCACGCCCGACATCAGCGGCTCGAAATGCTTGCGGAAGTTCGTCATCCCGTTCAGCGCGAGCGCGCCGAACGACGTGCCGTGATACGCGACGCGCCGCGCGATGAACTTGCGCCGCTGCGGCTCGCCGCGCGACTGGTGATACTGGCGCACCAGCTTGATCGCCGATTCGTTCGACTCCGAGCCGCTCGACGTAAAGAACACGCGGTTCAGCCCGTCCGGCGCGAGCGCCGCGAGCTTGTGCGCAAGCTTGATCGCAGGCTCGTGGCCCACACCCCAGTTGCTCGCGAACGGCAACCGCACCATCTGCTCGCGGATCGCGTCGCCGATTTCCGCGCCGTGGCTGTAGCCGACCTGCACGCAGTACAGCCCGGCCAACCCGTCGAAGTAACGCTTGCCGTTGCGGTCGACGAGCCAGCAGCCTTCGCCGCGGTCGAACACGGTGAGCGCGTGGTCGCGATACGCATCGGCGTGCGTGAAATGCATCAACAGGTGGCGTTTGCCGATGGCCTGCAGGTCCGCATCGAGATTGACGTCAACAACGTTCATGGAAGATTCCTCCTTCAGGGTTTCAGAGCCGGCGGCGGCCGGACGGCCACCGGTCATTCAATTCATCGACAGCGTCGGCGCCGGGCGCGTGAAGCCGCGCGTGAGCCACACGAGCTGGCAGAGTCCGAGCACGAGCCAGCCGGTGCCGACGTAGAACGTCTGGCGCGACAGGCCCGACCAGAGCCACACGTTCATCGCGAAGCCGATCGCCGGCATCACGCCGAACGTGATCCAGCCCGCGAAGCGGCGATGCTCGGGCCGGCACAGATAGCTGCGCATCACGCACAGGTTCACCACCGCGAACGCGACGAGCGCACCGAAGCTGATCATCGTCGACGCGAGATCGAGCGTGATGAACAGCGCGGACAGCGACACGATGCCGACCGCGAGCGTCGCGCGCACCGGCGTGCGCAACCGTGCATGCAGGTGACCGAAGACGCGTTCCGGCAGCACGCGGTCGCGGCCCATCGCGAACAGCACGCGCGTCACGCTCGCCTGGCCCGCCATCGCGCTCGCGAAGCAGCCGGCCACGTACACCGCGACGAAGAACGCCGACAGCGTGCCGCCGCCGATGCGTCGCATCAGTTCGAGGCTGGCCGAATCGAGATCCTTGAAGGCGTGCCAGTCGGGAACCACCACCTGCCCGACGTACGCGACCAGCATGAACAGCACGCCGCTCGCCAGCGTGCAGAGCAGGATCGCGCGCGGCACCGTGCGCTTCGGCTCGCGTGTTTCCTCCGACAGCGTGGTGACCGCATCGAAACCGAGGAACGACAGGCACAGGATCGCGGAGCCGGCGAAGATGGCCCGCGCATCGCCCGACGACGGCAGCGCGACGGCCATCGACAGCCCTTCGCCCGACGCGACCCGCGCGGAAGCGATGAAGAAGATCGCGATGAACACGAGCTGGCTCGCGATCAGGATCAGGTTCACGCGATTGACGAGCCGGATACCGACGATGTTCAGCCCGGTGATCAGCACGATGCTCCCGACGATCCACACGCTCGCCGGCACACCCGGGAAAATCTGCTTCATGTAGATGCCGATCGCGAGGTAGCTGATCATCGGGATGAACAGGTAGTCCATCAGCAACGCCCAGCCGACCATGAAACCGGCCGACGTGCCGAAGTTGCGGCTCGCGAACGTATAGGCCGACCCGGCGCTCGGCATCAGCCGCGCCATGTGGCCGTAGCTGCGCGCGGTGAACAGCATCGCGACCAGCGTGACCGCGTACGCGGCCGTGAGATGCCCGTTGGTCTCGCTCGTAACGATCCCGTAGGTCGTGAACACCGTCATCGGCAGCATGTACGCGAGGCCGAAGATCACCAGCGTCGCGAGCCCGAGCAGGTGCGGCTTGCGGCGCTCGTCCGCGTCGCCTCGCATCGCGTGCGCGCCGAAGTCATGCGTCGCGGCGGCTGATGCGTATCGACCTGGGCTGTCGTTGTCCATGCTGTCCTCACGTGGGTGGCGTTCACGGCTTCAACTCTCGTTCGCCCGGCACGGCCGGCGGCGTACGACTGGGAGAAAGTGTGGTGCGCCAAAAAATCGGCCACGAATGAGAAAAGCGGACGTAATCAGGGGATATTTTCGGACACGTCGCCGCGTATCGCGCCGGCGAGCCATGCATGCTGCCGTGCGGCACTGGCGTTTTGCGGACATTCCCGCTATGTTCTACGCGACCCCGTCGCCCCTTCAGCACCATGAACAGCCGCCCCCATCCACACCAGAGCCGGGCCGAGCGCAGCCTGCGCTCGTCGCTCGGCCTCGCGCGCCCGGCCGGGCGTCAGGAGGACATTCCCGCCACCGTCCACGCGATCGCGGTCGCACTGGACGAATGCCGCGTGCGGCATATCGACGGCGCCGCGCTGCTCGAAGGCACGGGGCTCGGCGCGGACGAAGTCGCGTCGCCGACCCTGCACGTGAATCGCGGCCAGGAGCAACGCTGCTTCCACAACCTGCTGCAGTGCAGCGGCGTGCCGTCGATCGGGCTGTCGATCGGCGCGCGGCTGCACGTGTCGACGCTCGGCCTCGCCGGCTACGCGATGCTGATCAGCGGCTCGGTGATGCAGGCATTCCGGTGCATGGGCCAGTTTCCGCTGTTCATGGGGCTGTATTTCGATGTGCGTATCGATACGCACGCGGACGGCATGAGCGTGACGATCAGCCGCTACAACGGCGAACCCGATCTCGAGGTATTCCAGGTCGACATGTGCCTGTCGAGCCTGCGGCTGATCGTGTCCGATCTCGTCGGCAAGCCGGTCTGGCCCGAACAGGTGCAGCTCGCGCGCCGCACGCCGCGCAATGCGGCCGACTACACGCGCCACTTCGGCTGCAAGGTCGTGTTCAATGCGGGCGACAACCGGCTCGTATTCACGTCGGTGAACGGCACCGAGATGCCGCTGCTCGCGAACGAAGTCAGCTTCAATGCGCTGCATGGCCAGTGCGAGGCGCTCGAACGGCAGTGGGCCGCGTCGGTCGGCACGCGCTTCGCCGATCGCGCGAGGGAGCTGATGGCGCGCGACCTCGCGCGCTTCAAGTCGATGACGTCGCTCGCGGATGCCCTGCACCTGACGGAGCGCACGCTGCGCCGGCGGCTCGACAAGGATGGCCTCACGTTCCAGTCGCTGCTCGACGACGTGCGCCGCGATGAAGCAGTGCGGATGCTCGACGATCCCGAGCTGACGGTCGCGGCCATCGCGGAGCGTCTCGGCTACAGCGAACCGCGCAGTTTCCGTCATGCGTATCGACGCTGGACCGGCAGGGCGCCGCGCGCCGATCAGGACGGCAGCGAATAGGCCGGACCCGCCAGGACTGCATGCGGATGACTGCGTGCGGATACGCGGCGGTGCGTGACGGTCGAGCACGACGCTGGGGCGTTCACGAAACCCGCTTCAAGTTGACCGCCCCGCCAATCGATTCGGAATTCGAATCATTTTCCGTACGCATGATCCTTCCCCGCTTCATCGCCACCGCATGATCGTCGGCACGCAATCTCGATCGCCCCGCAAGGTAGACGCGATCATTCGATTACTCTATACTCAGCCCAACTTCATCACAACATGCATGATCTCGTGTGCAACGTGATGTCATTTCGCAATTCGTTGCGCGTGCATCCGTTTCGCCACGTCAAGGGAGCCTCCGGCTCCAGCGGCAGGTGTCACGCCCGCCGCATCCATGCCGTCCTCACGGGGCGGTGCCCTGCTCGAACGCGCCTCGCCATGACGGCGCCGCCGGGCTGAACATGACAATCAGACGAACGCAGCATCGCGTTCATTCGACCGCCAGTCGCACCGCGTTGCGGCCGGCATGACTGTTTCCGTCAGTTCAAATCGCGGCCATGCCGGGATCACGAACTTCCATCGCGGCGCCATCCGGCGTCTACGCGGCATGCGCCCGTGCGTGTGCCGCACCGAGATTGAGGGGGTGTATCTTCATGACTCGACGCACTGTCCAGCTGGTGGGCAGCCTGATCGCCATCGTCGCCATCGCCTGGGCGCTCGCGCGCGGCATCGGTGCCGACACGTTCCGCCAGCGCGCGGACGATCTCGCGTACTACGCGGGCCAGCACATGCTGCTGGTCGTCTATTCGATGTCGCTCGCGATTGCCGTGGGCGTGCCGGCCGGCGTGCTGCTGAGCCGGCCGCGCTTCCAGCATCAGGCCGAGCGCTTCATGCAGGTCTTCAACATCGGCAACACGATCCCGTCGCTCGCCGTGCTCGCCATCGCGCTCGGCATCTTCGGCATCGGCAACGTGCCCGCGATCGTCGCGCTGTTCCTCGCATCGCTGCTGCCCATCACGCGCAATGCCTACGAAGGCATGAAGAACGTGCCGGCCGCGCTGCGCGAAGCCGCGAAGGGCATCGGCATGACGGGCTGGCAATCGCTCGTGCGCGTGGAGTTGCCCAATGCGCTGCCGATCATCGTCGGCGGCGTGCGCACCGCGCTCGCGATCAACGTCGGCACGGCCCCGCTCGCGTACCTGATCGGCGCGGACAGTCTCGGCTCGCTGATTTTCCCCGGCATCTACCTCGACAACCAGCCGCTGCTGCTGCTCGGCGCGTCGCTCACCGCGATCCTCGCGCTCGTGCTGGACGGCCTCGTCGCGGCCGGCAGCCGCCATTGGCTCGCCCGCCACGGAGGTGCCGCATGACGCTCCATCGCACCATTCGATCGCTCGCGCGCCTGTGCACCGTGGCAGCGTTGTGCATCGCGGCGAGCGCACCGGCCTGCGCGGCGAAGCTCGTGCTGGGCGCGAAGAACTTCACCGAGCAATACGTGCTGGCGGAACTCACCGCGCAATACCTGCGCGCGCGCGGCTACGACGTGGAAGTCCGTTCGGGCCTCGGCAGCACGCTCGTGCGCAGCGCGCTGGAGAACGGCCAGTTCGATCTCATGTGGGATTACACGGGCACCGCCGCGCTCGTCTACAACAAGATCAACGACAAGCTGTCGCCCGACGAAATGTACCGGCGCGTCAAGGCGCTCGACGTGCCGCGCGGCCTCGTCTGGCTCGACGCGTCGCCGCTCAACGACACCTACGCCATTGGCCTGCCCAGCCCGCTCGCGCAAGCCACCGGCATCCGGACCGTCTCGCAGCTCGCCGAACACCTGAAGACCGACCCGGCCGCGAAGCACTACGTGTTCGGGATGGACGCGGAATTCGCGAATCGCCCCGACGGGCTGAAGCCGCTGCTCGCCGCCTACGGCATGCAGTTCAGCCGCGCGCAGCTCAAGCAGATGGACCCGGGGCTCGTCTACACGGCGCTGCACAACAACCAGCTGAAGATCGGCCTCGTCTACACGACCGACGGGCGCGTGAAGGGCTTCGGCATCGTGCCGCTCGAGGACGACAAGCACTTCTTCCCGCCGTACAACGCGACGCCCGTGGTGCGCAAGGACACGCTCGATCGCAATCCGAAACTTGCGACGCAGCTCAACGCGCTGTCGGCCGCGCTCGACAACGACGTGATGCAGGCGATGGCCAAGGAAGTCGACCTCGACGGCAAGTCGCCGCGCGACGTCGCCGACGCATTCCTGCGCACGCACAAGCTGCCATGAAGGAGAACCGATGAACGTATTCGACTATCTCGCGTCGAGCTGGCCCGAACTGCTGCAACTCACGTTGCAGCACATCTGGCTGGTCGGTATCGCCGTAGGCTGCGCGATCGTGGCCGGCGTACCGCTCGGCATCCTGATCAATCGCCATGACTGGCTTGCCGGGCCGCTGCTCGGCGTCGCGACCATCGTGCTCACGCTGCCGTCCATCGCGCTGTTCGGCCTGATGATCCCGCTCTTCTCGCGCTTCGGCCAGGGGATCGGCGCCGCCCCCGCGATCACCGCCGTGTTCCTGTACTCGCTGCTGCCGATCATGCGCAACACGTACCTCGCGCTGCACAACGTGGATGCGGGCATCAAGGAAGCCGGCACCGGCATCGGCATGACGTCGTGGCAGCGCCTGCGGCTCGTCGACCTGCCGCTCGCGGTGCCCGTGATTCTCGCGGGCGTGCGCACCGCGGTCGTGATGAACATCGGCGTGATGACGATCGCCGCCGTGGTCGGCGCGGGCGGGCTCGGCACGCTGATCCTGCGCGCCATCGGCCAGAGCAGCATGATGAAACTGCTGGTGGGCGCGGTGCTCGTGAGCCTGCTCGCGATCGTCGCCGACCGGCTCCTGCAGAGGCTGCAGCGAGCATTGACACCGAAGGGAGTGCAGAAGACATGATCGAACTCGACAAACTGACCAAGACCTTCACGCGCAAGGACGGCCAGGCCGTGCGCGCCGTCGACGCCGTGAGCCTCTCGGTGGCCGAGGGGGAAATCTGCGTGTTCCTCGGCCCGTCGGGCTGCGGCAAGACCACCACGCTGAAGATGATCAACCGGCTGATCGCCCCCACGTCCGGCCGCGTCCTGATCAACGGCGAGGATACGGCGCAACTGAACGAGGTCGACCTGCGGCGCCACATCGGCTACGTGATCCAGCAGATCGGGTTGTTCCCGAACATGACGATCGAGGAAAACATCACCGTCGTGCCGCGCCTGCTGGGCTGGGACAAGAAGCGCTGCGCCGAACGCGCGCGCGACCTGATGGCGATGGTCGCGCTCGATCCGAAGCTGTACCTGAAACGCTATCCGCGCGAGCTGTCGGGCGGGCAGCAGCAGCGTATCGGCGTGATTCGCGCGCTGGCCGCCGATCCGCCCGTGCTGCTGATGGACGAACCGTTCGGCGCGGTCGATCCGATCAATCGCGAATCGATCCAGAACGAGTTTTTCCAGATGCAGCGGCAACTGAACAAGACCGTGATCATGGTGAGCCACGATATCGACGAAGCGATCAAGCTGGGCGATCGCATCGCCGTGTTCCGGCGCGGCCAGCTCGTGCAATACGATCATCCCGACACACTGCTCGCCCGCCCGCGCGACGAATTCGTCGCGCAGTTCGTGGGCCAGGACAGCACGCTCAAGCGCCTGCTGCTCGTGAAGGCCGGCGACGCCGCCACGCAGCCCGAAACGGCACGGGTCGATACGCCGCTCGCGCACGCGCTCGCCGTGATGGACGAAACCGACTCCCGCTACCTGACCGTGCTCGACGACGCGAGCCGCGCGCTCGGCTACGTGACGCGCCGCGCGGCGCGCACCGATGGCGGCGTGTGCGGTGAGCGCGTGACGCCCTTCCCGGCCGGCGTCGCGGCGGACGACAACCTGCGCATCGTGCTGTCGAAGATGTACCAGTACAGCGCGTCGTGGATGCCGGTGCTCGACCCCGACGGCACATGGCTCGGCGAGATCACGCAGGACTCGATCGCCGCGTACCTCAGCTCGGGCCGCTCGCGCCGGCAGACGGGCCAGCCGCCGGGCAGCCCGGCCGATGCGGTCGCGGCAAGCGCCACGCACTGATTCGTCTCCGTGCCGGTGCGGCGTCGCACCGGCACGGGCAAGCGAATCGATACCGGGCGCGAGGGAAAACAACGCTCGGCCAGGCCCGGCGATCAAACGCCGCTTGACCCGACTTCAACTGAAAACCGTCAAACCCGAACCGGCGAGCGGACGCCGTTTCCATCATCCGTGTTTCCCGCAGACGTAATCCATGACCAGCGTCTGAATGGAGTCGCGCTCGACATACCGGTAATCATCCGAATTTTCGCGAGATATGTAGACCTCGCCCGGCTGCGCGCCGGCCATGCTGGTCTTGCCCATCGCCCAGGTCTTGTTCTCGCAGTCGAACGACCAATCGGATACGACGCGCTTCACCGGAAACGGCGCCGAGTAACGGCGCGGCTCGGCGTATACGATCTTGACCGTCACCCACGAATTGCGCGTATGACGCTCCACGGAAGCGGGATCCACATGGAGCGCGATGGCCGGGCCGGGGCCAAGCGTGATCCAGGTCTCGGCCCATGCCCCGCTTGCGGCGAGCGCAACGAATGCTCCCGCAATCCAGCGTCTTTTCATTTTCATTCCTCGAATCCGGCTCGGTGAAATCCGGCGGCCTGATTCTACTTTCCCCGGTTGCGTGACGTGCGTGCTTCAAACCGGAACATGCACCGGCTTCGGCTCATTTCTTCCAATCGACATCCGGTCATGCCTGTCGAGCGCGTATAAAAAATCAGCGTGCCGAATGCATCGCGAATTGCATGAATTCGACTCGCGTAGAATGCCCGCAATAATCGAACATCAAGCCGAGCGGGCCGCCCTTCCATTCCACTCGCACCGGCACAACGCGAACAAGACAACACGGACACGACCCGTGGCATCCGCAAACGGCGCCGCCCCGACCGCGCGCGCTCTTGCGACGATCGCCCGCCGACCACGCCTCCATGAGCAAACCGATCCTGTACCTCCTCGCCGGCAACGGCAGCGCGGCCGACTGGTGGGACGATGCGCTGCCCCACTTCCGGCATTACCAGCCAGTGCCGCTGGAACTGCCGGGCTTCGGCGACAACCCCGCGCCGCCCTGCGAGGATCTCGCCGCCTATGCACAAGCGCTGCTCGACATGACCGAGGCGGGCCACGCGATCATGGCGGTCGGCGTGAATGCGCTGCTGGTGCTGCACGCGTTGCAGCGACGCCCCGGCCACTTCAGCCGCAGCGTGCTGCTCGCACCCGTCGGCGCGTTCCTGTGGGAACGCCGCCTGCCGAAACTGATGGCGCCGAAGCCGCTGCGCAAGACCATCCACTGGCTGCTCGCGCACTACCCGACGCTGTTCGCCCGCAAGTTCTCGAACCTGACCTGGACACGCGCACAGTACCGCCGCATGGGCGCCGGCTATGCGCGCTGCCGTGCGTTCCTGCCGCACTGGGATCTCGTGCGTGCCGATACCGCGCTGCCGCTGCTCGAGTGGGTCGCCGATCGCATCGAACTCGTGTGGGGCGACCAGGACACCGTGCTCGGCGTGCGCCAGGCCGCCGCGTGGTCGGCGATCCTCGCGCGCGCCAACCTCACCGTCACGCTGCAGGCCGGCTGGGGACACTATCCGTGGATCGACGCGCCGGCGGCATTCGTGCACTGGCTCGAAGCGGGCGATGCCGGTTTCGTCGCGCATACCAAGGGCGGGCGCCTGGCGCTGGCGACGATGGCCGGCCTGCCCGTGCCGCCCGCGTTGTCGCTGACCCGTGCCGACGATCCGCGCCTGCCCGGCTTTCTCGCGAGCCAGCCCGACGCCGAGTGGGCGGTCCGCTCGTCGAGCCACGGTGAGGACCAGGCCGATGCGGCGAACGCCGGCCTGCATACGACGTTCCTGCGCGTACCGGCCGCGCAAGCGGCCGCGCGCGTGGCCGAGCTGCTCGACGGCGGCCTCGAGGAAGCGGTCGTGCAGCGCTTCATCACGCCCGTGCTGTCGGGCATCGCGTTCGTGCGGCATCTGGCAGTCGAAGTCGAATGGGTGGAGGGCCACCTCGAGACACTCGCCGACGGGCAGGCCAGCCCGCAACGCGCGATCCTGTCGCGGCTTGGCGAGCCGTGGCAGCGCGGTACGTTCCCGACCGCGCACGGCTTGAGCGCGACGCAGCTGTGGGCCTTCCTGCAGCGTGTGCTGCGCGCGTTCCACTACGTGCCGGGCGACGTCGAATGGGCGTGGGACGGCCGGCAGCTGTGGCTGCTGCAGTACCGTCCGATCAGCAGCTACGGCTGGCATCGCCACCTGACCGCCGCGAACATCGCCGAGATCCTGCCGCCGCAGCCGAGCCGGCTGGTCGAGTACGCGCAACGACGCGCGGCCGGCAGCATCCCGGCGATCATGGCGCGCTGGGATGCACGCGTACTGCAGGACAACGAACCATTTACCGCGCTCTATGGCGGCGCGTCGTACATCAACAACGACCTGTTCCTCGCCCGCCTCGCCGACTGGGGCGTGTCGGCCGGCAACTACAGCGGCGAGATCGGCGGCGCGACACCGCCGCTGCGCTGGCGGCCGCTGCGGCTGCTGCGTTCGCTGCCGGTGTTCTGGCGCATGCTGCGTGTCGCGCGCGGGCACCTGCCGACGCTCGAGCGCGGCTTGCAGCGCTTCGACCAGGAACTCGCGACGCTCGTCGAGCAACATGCCGACGGCCAGCAACTGGCCGACTGGTTCACGCGCTTCTACGTGTTCGTCGTGCAGGGCAACCTGTGCATCGCGTCGTCGCTGGCCAGCAGCGGCGGCGCACTGTGGGGCCGTCCGCCGACTGCATACGGCCAGCTCGACGACAGCCCGCATCGCCTGCCGTGGGAAACCGATCCGGGCACCACGCGGCCCATGCCTACCGACCTCCCGCTGCAGGCGTTTCCCGACTGGCCGCTGCCGGTTCGCGTGCTCCACACGCTCGGCGCGCCCGGCATGCGCGGCTGGTATCTGCAGGTGCGCGAGTGGTATCGCGACAACCTGATGCGCGTGTTCTTCCGCCTGCATCATGCGATGCCGGCCGCCGATCGCGACACGTGGTTCGCGCCGCATCCCGATCGCCGCGAACGCAACGGCAGTTTCTGGCAGGACGGCAGCGAAGGCACCGACGAGGCGGCCGGCTTCATGATCTATCCGGGCCACACGCAAGGCGTGCTCGGCCACGACATCCTGCTGGAAGACACGCTCGATCCGGGCCGGCACGCGCAGTACCAGGCCGCGCGCGCCGTGATCGCGCGCATGGGCGGCCGGCTGTCGCACGGCGCGACACTGCTGCGCGAGCTGCGCAAGCCGTCGGCCGTGCTGCCGCGCGTCGATGCGGCGTGGGTCGGGCGCGAGGTGCGGCTCAGCGACGGCCAGCTGACGCTGGTCGAATGAACGCGATGCGGTGGCCGTCCGCCTGAGCCTGAACTGCGTACGAGTCAGCGCACCGGCGTGCGGACGACTCCGTCGACCTTCAGCGTGCGTCGGTCGTGCGCGGCTTCGTATTCGACCGTCTGCGCGGGCGTGACGGCGCCGTACGAACGGCCGTTCACATAGACGATGCCGTCCCGCAGCTCGACCCGGTCGCCGTTGACCGTCGCGGTGGCCCGCTCGCCCTGCAGCACGGCGCCCGAGCAGCCGGCGCTCGAAAAGCTGCGTACCGACGTGCCCGGCATCGCGGCGACACCGCCCGGGTCCGCCGCATGCGCCGCGCTGCACGGCGGCGCATCCATGCTGCCGGCCGCGTGGGCCGCGCCCGCGCTGATGCCGCATCCGGCAAGCAACGCAATCGTCATCGGCTTCAGAGGGTTCATGGTGCGCTCCGTTGTCCGCCGCCGCGGATCGATGGCCAGCCGACGCCCTTGATCGCATGGCGGGCAGGCCGGATGCACCCAGTATGCGTCCGCTTCGCGGCACGCCGCCATCCGCGTCAGTACCACTCGTCGCCGCCCCGGTTCGCGGCGACACCGGCCCCTGGAAACACCTCCTGGCGCGCAACCTGCCCCCATGAAAATCCGCCTTGATCAAGTTGCGACCCGCAACTATTATTGATTGCGATCCGCAACCTTTCCAGGCCGCCCATGGACCTCATCGACGCTCCCGCCAAGCCTCGCGAAGCCACGATCCTCGAGCTGCGCGACTTCTCCCGCAAACTGGTTCGCGAGCTCGGCTTCATGCGCGCGACGCTGGCCGACAGCGACTGGGCGCCGTCGGCCGTCCACGCGATCCTCGAGATCGGGATGGCGCCCGGCATCAACGCCCGCGATCTGGGCAACATCCTGCGGCTGGACAAATCGAACACGAGCCGGCAACTCGCGCGACTCGAGGCGGCCGGTATCGTCGAGCGGCGCGTGTCGAGCGACGATGCGCGTGCGATCGAGCTGTACCTGACCGCCGAAGGGAAAAAGCTCCAGAAGAGAATCGACACGTTCGCGACGGACCAGGTGTCGAATGCGCTGCGCCGCATGGTGCCCGCCGACCAGCAGGCGCTGCTGCGCTCGCTCGCGATGTATGCCGATGCGCTCGCGCAAGACAACGCCGCGAAAGCGCCCGTCGCGGCACTCGACGCGCCGGCGATCCGCGAAGGTTACCAACCGGGCTGCATCGGCGATATCGCGGGCCTCCACGCGCGCTTTTATTCGGAACACTGGGGCTTCGGCGCCTTTTTCGAAAAACGCGTGGCGACCGAGCTGGCCGAGTTCGCCGGTGCGCTGCCGGCCGACGGCAAGGCGCTCTGGCTATGCCAGGAAGACGGGCGGACACTCGCGTCGCTCGCGATCGACGGCGACCCGGCAACCGGCGTCGCGCACCTGCGCTGGTTCATCGTGAACGACGCGCTGCGCGGGTCGGGCATCGGCCGCCGGCTCATGACGGAAGCCATGCGCTTCGTCGACGCGCAGCGGTTTCGCGAAACCTATCTGTGGACGTTCAAGGGGCTGGACTCGGCGCGCCATCTGTACGAGTCGTTCGGTTTTGCGTTGACCAGTGAATCCGCGGGCACGCATTGGGGAACCGAGGTGGTCGAGCAACGTTTCAGCCGGCCGGGGCCGTCGAGCGGCTGAGGGTCGATGGGACCGCTCCGTCGCGCTACCCCATCCCGAAGAGCGAATCGAAGACGTTCTTGATCCACGTCTTGACGTCACCCCAGGCGATTGCTTTCTTCCTGAGCATGCTTGTCAGAAACACGATCGACCACGCGACGGCCAAGGCCAGGGCGACGCATGCGCTAAAAAATGAAAATGTGCTCATTAAAATCGTACGAGCCGATCGGCAACAATCAGGACGACCTTCTCATCGGGATTCGCGGCAGACCACGTCGCCGCAACCGGATGAACGCCTCACTCTCGATGTAAAAGACGAACGCGCAGGAAAACTGCACGCGAGCGACCACACGGCGCGCGGCCGGCGCGTCACTTGATGCGCTGCACGCGCGCGATGCCCCAGACGAGTATCGCGGTAACGACGGCGGTCACCCCGCTCGCGAGCCAGATCGACTTCGTCGTGATCCACGTCCCGATGAATGCGGCAGCAAAGATGCAGGCCGCGCCCCATTCGAGCACATTGTCCAGCCGGTTTCTCGATCGGTAGCGTGGCTTGTCGGACGGATCGCGCGGAATCGGTGCCGCCTGCCGCGCGCGCGGCGCGCAAGCGGGAAACGCTTCGACCAGCGCACGGCTCGGCCACGGATGCGCATCGGCATGCGCGTCGCCCGATCCCGTCACTCGCCAGACGGCGTCGGCATCCGGCGCACGGCGCAGTTCCTGGATCTCGCGGGCCAGGCCCGCATCGGGATCCTTCTGCCGCTCCAGCAACGCGACCTGCGCAAGTTCGGTTGCAAATGCGTCCGTGGTATCACACACGTCCGGCAATCCGCTCGTGCGAACCAGCACGAATTCCCCGAACGCGGTGGCGACGTAGTCGACGAATGCATCGTAGATCGCACGGTAGCGCTCGCCGAGCAGATCGACGAGGGTGTCGCGGCGTGCGGCCGCACGCGCGAGCGCGTTCGCCTTCGTCGTGACCAGGTACGGATAGCGCGCGTCGCGCTCCTCGGGCGTCGCACCTTCCAGATATTCGTCGAGTTCGTCAGCCTGGTCTTCCGGATCGAAATCGTCGATGCGATACGCGAAGCGCACGTCGTCGGGCCCGAACAGCACGCGCCAGAACAGCGGAATGAACGCGTTCGCTTCGAGCGACGGGCCGCCGGCCGCGAAATAGGCGTTCAATTCGCCTTTGCGCCCTTCAGGCATGCGCGGCCACGGCGGGCTCTCGAGAAACACGGGATGGGACATAACGCGGGCCCCCAGTCGGGATGATCGGATGGTTGTCTTTTTCGGAACGACTTTCACCAACGCACGACAGGCCGACGCATTTTGTCCGACTTTACAAACCTTGTCACCCCGGTCTTTCGACTGGCTTTCCGATGATCGTTCGGTGGCGATCCGGGCGGCAAACCGTCGAATAGTCCCATCACTTCGAGTACATCATGGCCAGCAAAAGCAACCCCGCTTGCGCGATTTTCCCGTCATCGCCTGGGCATGCAAAAACGTCCGTTCCTCCGTTGCCGGCCACGACAGGCACGGCAGTTCCGCCATCATCCGCAGATGTCGCAGAAAGCAGGCCTTCGACCTCATCAAGTAGCCGCATCCCGCGCACGCCGCTGCGACCGGGCGCGTGCGCGGCCACCTTCAGCGTCCGCGTCTCGAGAATGTGAACGTCGCGCGCTACGTGCCGAGGCGCTCAGTCGACCGCCGGAATCCATGCGGCGGTCGCCGCGCCGCTCGCGCGGAACGCCGGAAACTTCGCGGCGAGTTCGGCCACGGTATGAATGTCGTTCTTCACGAGATCGTCGCGGGTGATCAGCGTCGGCTTCACCGCGATGCGCGCGCCCGGGTCCTGCCCTGCGACCAGCAGCGCGGCGGCCCGCACCGACACCGCGCCGACGACCGCCGGATTGGTCGCGGCCGTCGCGACCCACGCGCTGTTCGGCGCGCGGATGGCCTCGATGTCGGCCGTCGACACGTCCGCGCTGTAGATGCGGAGTTTCGACGAGAGCCGGGCCTCGTCCGCCGCGAGCTTTGCGCCGCGCGCGAACTCGTCGTACGGCGCGAACACGACGCGAATGTCGGGATTCGCGCGATACACGGCCGCCGCCTGGTTCGCGACGGATTGCGCGATCGGATTGTCGACGGTGCCCCAGCGCGCCTTTTCCTGCACCTTCGGGTGCGCACGCTTGAAATCGCGCCACGCAGCATCGCGCCGGTCGAGCGGCGCGAATCCGGCCACGTACACGTACCCTGCCGCGAACGCGTCGCCGTTGTCCTTCACCGCCTGATCCAGCAGCAGGTTCGCCAGGTCGCGATCGTTCTGCTCGATCTGCGGCACCTTCGGATTGGCGAGATCGACGTCGAACGCGACGACCTTGATGCCTTTGTCGAGCGCGCGCTGAACGACGTCCTTCAGCGATTCCGGCAAGCCGTGATTGACGATGATCGCCGACACGCCGATGCTGATCGCCTGCTGAATCTGCTCGCGCTGCTCGGCCGCGTCCTGCCGGCCTTCGTAGATGCGCAGATCGACGCCGAGCGCGCGTGCCTGCTTCTGCGCGCCGGCTTCGTAGGCTTGGAAGAAATCGCCGGTCGACAGGTAGTTGACGAGCGCGATCTTCACGCCGCCCTTGTCGAACGGCGCAGGCGCCCCCTTGAGCGGACCGGCGTGGGCCGCGGGCGCACCGAGCACGAGCGCGGTGCCCAGCACGAGTGCACCGAGTTTCAGTTCGATACGCGACTTTCGGCGAAGCAACGAGCGCATGGCGTGTCTGTCTCCCAACAAGGACGATATCGGCTCAATCTATCAGCGCGCCACGCGAATTCAAACCGACCGATTCGGCAATCGATATTACTTTGGATAACAAACGGTCTTGCCTGAAGATGATTCGAACCGCAGGTGCCCGAGCCTGGTCTCGGCGACCTCACGCATCACGCGCGGGCATCGGTACGGCGACCGATGCCGAACGTGAATGCAAGGGCCAGCACGAGCAGCACGCCCTTGATGAAATCCTGCATGTAGTAGGGTGCGTTCAGCATCGTGAGCCCGTTGAGCAGCACGCCGACGAACACCGCCCCGACGACCGTGCCGAATACGTTGGGCCGCTTCGCGCCCCACACCGCGTAACCGATCAGCGCAGCCGCCACCGCATCGAGCAGCAGCGAGTGGCCCGCGCTCACGTCGCCGCGGCCGACCCGCGCGGCGATCAGCACGCCGCCCAGCGACGCGATCGCACCCGACACGACATACGCGGCGACGCGGTAGCGCGCGGCCGGCGCGCCGGCCAGCCGCGCGGCCGTTTCGTTGCCGCCGATCGCATAGATCACGCGGCCCCAGCGCGTCGCTTCCATCGTCACGCAGGCCAGCACCGTCACCGCCGCGAGCAGCAGGACCGGCAGCGGTACGACGTCGAACACGCGCAGCCGGCCGAGCGCGAGAAAGGCGTCGGGGAACACGCCCGTCGCATCCGTGCCGTCGGGCAACACGGAGCCGGTCGCGAGCGAACGGCCGCCGGTCGGGATCAACTGCAGGCCGGCCAGCAGGAACAGCGTGCCGAGCGTCGCGAGCTGGTCGGGCACGCGCAGCCGCGTGATCAGCAAGCCGTTGAACAAGCCGGCGGCCACGCCAAGCACGACGCAGGCGAGCACGGCCGCCCATGCGCTGCCGTGCCAGACGACCAGCACGTAGCTCGCAGCCATCTGCGCGGTCGCGGCCACGCTGCCGACCGACAGGTCGAAGCCGCCGGCCGCGAGCGTGACCGTCACGCCGATGCCGAGCAACGCGACGATCGACACCGCCTGCAGGATGCTGAACAGATTGTCGACGTTCAGGAACGCGGGCTCCCTGAGCGCGAACACAACCACGAGGACGGCCAGCACGAGCAGGATGCCCGTCCGTTCAAGCACATCGCGGATGCGCGCCGGCCTGCCGCGCGACGACCGTTCGGCGGAGGCGGCATGGCGGACAGCGGAAGAAGTCACGGGTTTCATGAGCAGGCACGCACGATGGAAGAAGTGGGAGGCGAACAATCGAGCGTCGCGCGATCGAACCGCACGATACGATCGGCGATCTCGGCCGCTTCCTCGAGATCGCTGACGAACACGATCGTCGTGCGCTCATGCGCATGACGCCGCAGCGTATCGACGATATCGGCGCGCGCGCCCGCATCGATGCCCTGGAACGGTTCGTCGAGCAGCAACAGCCGCGCCGGCTCGGCGTGCCAGCGCGCGAGCACGACCTTCTGCTGGTTGCCGCCGGACAGGTGGGCGACGCGATCGTCGGGCCCGTCGCAGCGAATGCCGAACCGCGCGATCGCCGCCTCGGCGGCCGTGCGTTCGCGCGTTCGGCGCACCGCGCCGCTCGCGAACCAGCGCGACAGGAACGGAAAGCCGATCGTGCCCGCGATCGACGCGAACGGAACGCTGTCGGGAAACAGCGACGTACGCCACCGGTCCTCGCCGGCCAGGAATACGCCGGCGCGAATCGCGTCAGCCGGCGAGCGTGGTCGCCATGTCCGGCCGTCGAGCGTCATCTCGCCAGCCGCCGCCCGCACCGCGCCGAAGATCGTCCGCGCGAAGCGCGACTTGCCGCCGCCGACAGGGCCCGCGATCGCGACGATCTCGCCGCGCTGCACGTCGAGGTCGAACGGTGTACTGGTCGGCGTCAGCCGCATCTGCCGCACGCTGAAGCCTGGGCCTGGGCCCGGGCCTGAGCCTGAGCCTGAGCCTGAGCCTGAGCCTGAACCTGAACCTGCGCCGGCTCCGGCCTGCCCGGCGCGCTCCGGCACCGGTTCACGCGTACGCGGCAACGGCCGGCCGATCATCGTTTCCACAGCCGCGTCGAAATCGATCGGTGCGGCCAGGTCGGCGACGATCCGGCCGTCGCGGACGATCGCCGCGCGATCGGCGATACGGCGCAAATCGCCGAGCCGATGCGACACCAGCAGGATGGCGACGCCATCGCGGCGCAACGCGTCCACCAGCACGAACAGCCGCTCGGCCTCCGCGGCCGACAGGCTCGCGGTCGGTTCGTCGAGAATCAGCAACGACGGCTGCCCCGCCAGCGCACGCGCCAAGGTGACGCGCTGCTGGTCGGCCAGCGACAGCGAGGCGAGCGGTGCGGCCAGGTCGACGTCGAGCCCGACCCGTGCGGCGAGCGATCGCGCCGCGGCGCGCCGTGCGGCCGGCGGCGCGCGCCATGGCGAGGCCGGGTCGCACAGCCGGTCGAGCAGCAGGTTGTCGGCGATCGACAGCGTCGGCACGACGGCGTCGGCCACCGACTGGTGCACGGTCGCGACGCCGAGCCGCTTGGCCGCGTGCGGCGACACCGGCCGATAGGGTTCGCCGCGCAGCGTCAGCGTGCCGCCGTCCGCTTGCAGCGCGCCGCTCAGGATCTTGACGAAGGTCGACTTGCCCGCACCGTTCGCGCCCATCAGCGCGACGACTTCGCCGGCGCCGATCGACAGGTCGAGCGCCGCCAGCGCGACGGTCGCGTCGAAGCGTTTCGCGATGCCCGTGGCGCTCAGGACAGGCGGTAACGTCGATCGATGGGGCCGATCGTCGCGCGTCACGTCCATCGTCTCGTTCGTCGCGCGACTCATGCCGGACGAGCCTCGTCGGCACGACGCGGTTGCAGCAGGAACAGGTCGTCATCGATCATGTCACGCCACTCCGATGAAAGTCGTCCAGCCTTGATCGGCGGGTCAGCCGGCTTCAGCCACGGGAAACCGAAACGAAGCGCCATAGGCCGTGTCCGGCAGGCGGTCCCGCCCACTCAGCCGTGACCGGAAGGTGCCGCTCGCCGGCGTCGCTCGGTACAGGCCGCGCTTTTTCAGTTCCGGCACGATCAGTTCGGCGAAATCGTCGAGCGTGCCCGGGCTGATCAATGGATTGAGCATGTAGCCGCTCGTCGTCGATTGCCGCGCATGCTCCGCGAGCTGGTCGGCGACTTCGTCAGGCGAGCCGACGAGAATCAGGTCGGTGCCACGCGTGACGTTCGCGAACTTGCGCCGCACGTCGCCGGCGGTGAGCGGCTTGCCGCTGCCGTCCGGCCGCACCACGTAGGACGTGAGCCCTTCCGTTTGCGTCGTCAACGGTTCGTCGTCCGCATAGCGATCGATGTCGATGCCGGTATCGCCCGCATAGCTGACGAGTTGAGCCTGCAGGTGATAGTGCTGCTGCAGCGCGTGGTACTTCTCTTTCGCATCGGCCGACGAACGCGCCGTCACGATCCGCAGCACCGTGAGCGCCTTTACATCCTCCGCTGCGCGGCCGTTTTCGACCGCCAGCCGCCGGATTTCATCGAGGCCCGCGCGAATCTCGTGCGGATTCGACTTCGCGACGAACACCACTTCCGCGTGCTTCGCCGCGAACTCGCGCCCCCGCCCGGACCAGCCGGCCTGGATCAGCACCGGCGAGCGCTGCGGCGACGGCGCACAGACGTGCGGGCCATGCACGCGATAATGCGTGCCTTCGTGCGCGATCGGCCGCACGCGGTCGCCGCGCGCGTAGCGCGGCTCGCGCTTGTCGGCGACGACCGCGTCGTCCGCCCAGCTCCCTTCCCACAGCTTGTAGGCCACGTCGAGAAACTCCTCCGCACGTGCGTAGCGTTCGTCATGGCCGATCATCCGGTCGAGCCCGAAGTTGCGCGCCGCGCTCGTCAGGTAAGAGGTCACGATGTTCCAGCCGATCCGGCCGTTGCTCAGGTGATCGAGCGTGCTGAAGCGCCGCGCGAGCGCGAATGGATGTTCATACGTCGTGCTCGCGGTCACCCCGAACGCGAGCCGCTCGGTCTGCGCGACGAGCGCCGGAATCAGCATCATCGGATCGTTCGCGGGCGCCTCGACCGCCCACTGGACCGCCGCGTCGGCCGACCCGCCATGGACGTCGTACAGGCCGAGCACGTCCGCGAAGAACAGCATGTCGAGATCGGCCTGCTCGGCCGTGCGCGCGAGGTTCGACCAGAACGCGAGCGTATTCGCGCGCAGCCGTTCGTCGGCGGGATGGGTCCACAGGCTCGGCGCACCGCCGCAGCCGACGCTGGCCTGTTCGTAAAGGGAAAACAGCAAGGGGCGAGGATCGGACATCGTCGTGTTCAGTGCAAATGCTGGAATCAGTTGGGTGCCGCCCACGCGCCGGACGATGCGCCGCGGCGCCGTGCGGGCGTGCGATCGTCGGGCTCGCGCGTCAGGTAGCGGTTGAGGTGTATCTCGAGACGGGCGGCCGGAATCGTCAGCAGCGCGACCAGCACGACATAGACGATCGCCGCGCCGGCCAGCGGCTCATAAACGCGCAAGGTTTCGAAACGAAGCGTATTGGCCGTCCCCATCACGTCGAACACCGTGACGGTCGACGCGAGGACGGTCGACTTCAGCAGCAGGATCGCTTCGCCGGTGAGCGCCGGCAGCGCGAGTCGCCACGCACGCGGGCCGACGATCCGGCGCAGTACACCCGCCCGCGTCATTCCGTACGCATAGCCGGCCTCGATTTCGCCGGCCGGCACCCCGGCAATCGCGCCGCGCAGGATCGTCGCGACATAGGCGCCCTCGTTCACGCTCAACGCGACGACCGCATACCAGAACGCGTCGCGCAACAGCGGCGACGCCCAGCTGTCGCGCATCCATTCGCGCGGGACGATCTGGCCGAAGCCGTAATACAGCAGATAAAGCTGCACCAGCAGCGGCGTACCGCGCACCAGCATGATCCAGCCGCGCGCGGGCCAGCGGCAGGATGCGTGGCGCGAACCCGCCGCAAGCGCGAGCGGAATGCCGATCACCATGCTGGCGATCCCCGACAGCAGCAGCAACGCCAGGGTGGTCGGCACCGCGGCGAGCAGCTTCGGCATCACCGTGTCGAGCAGGAACGTCAGCGAAAAATTCATGCGCAGGCGCGCCTCGTACCACGATTCACGTAACGTTCGAGCATCGCGAAAAGGCCCGTCGACGCGACGCTCAACAACAGGAACAGCGCGGCCGTGACCAGGTAAAAGAAGACGTAATGCCGCGTCGCACCGGCGGCGAGCTGGCTCGCCTTCAGCAGATCCGTGAAAGACCCGAGCACGCTGATGAACGACGCATCCTTGGTCGCGTTCAGCCACACGTTGCCGACGCCGGGCAGCGCGAGTCGCGCCGCAACCGGAAGCCGGATGCGGGTCAAGGTTTGCCACGGGCTCATGCCGTACGCGTGCGCGGCCTCGATCTGCCCGGCCGGCACGTTGATGAGCGCCGCGCGGAAGATATCGGTCAGATAGGCGCCCTGGATGAAACCGAGCGACAACGCGGCCACGATGAACGGATCGAACGCGAAGCCGTCGGGCACCAGGCCGCTGCCGTGCAACGCGGACTCGAGCGCAGGTGCGACCGCATAGAACGCGAGCAGCAGGCACAACAGTTCGGGCAGCGCGCGCACGAGTGTCGTGTAAAGCCGTGCCAGCCATGCGAGCGGGGCGTGTCGCGACAGCTTGCCGAGCGCGCCCGCGATGCCGAGCAGCGTCCCGGCGCAGAACGACGCAGACGCGACGCCGAGCGTCAGTGCGAACGCGCCGGCGAAGATCCGCCCGTAACCGCCGTCGCCGAACGCGAGCAATGCCAGCAGCGAATCGTCCGCGGTCATCGGCTCAGCGCCCCTTCTCGATCGTACCCTTCAGGTTCGGATAGCGAGCGGTGATCGTATCCCACGTGCCGTCCTGCTGCAGTTGCGCGATCACGGTCGACAACCGGCCGCGCAATGCATCGCCTTGACGCACGCCCGCGCCGATGCCGAGACCGAGCACGGGGTTGTCCGCGCAGGTGGCCTTGACCTCGAAATCTTTGCCGTCACGCGACGACAGGAAGGCCGTAAACAAGCCCTTCGCTTCCTGCACGTAATCGACCCGGCCCGAGACCAGATCCGCGAGCGCGTTGTCGAATTTGTCGAACGCCTTGATCTGGGCGTCGCGCTTGAAACGTGCATCGAGGAACGCCGAGAAGTTCGTGCCCGCCTCCACGCCGATCACGCGATCCTTGAAGGTGGCCGGCACCGCGCAATCGACGCGGCGCCGATCGCTTTTCGCGCCGACGAAAACGGTCGGCGACTCATAGTATGCACGACTGAAGTCGATCGCCTTCTGCCGTTCGCCGGTGATCGTCATCGACGACCAGATCACGTCGATCTTGCGGTTCTGCAGCGCGGGGATCAGCCCGTCCCATGCGATGTCGGTGAGTTCGCAGCGTACGTTGAGCTTGCTGCATGCCGCGTCGAGCAGGTCGACCTCCCAGCCCTTCCACTCGCCGGTGGCATCCTTCGAGAAGAACGGCGGGTACGACTCGGCGTCGATGCCGACGCGCAGCGTCGGTTGCGCCGCGTGGACGGCCGGCAACAGGCCGATTACGAACAGTGCGGCCGCGGCACGGCGGACCGTTGAGAGCTTCAAGCGATTCATTTGGCAGACTTCTCGGATAACGTCGACATCGCCGGTGTTGCACCGGCATCGGGATGCGTGACTTTAGTGCCTGCCGATGCGTGTACCAAATGGTTATTTTTTCGATGGATATCTGATCGGAAGATATGCCGCTGCCCTACGTGCCTGAGGCGAGGATTACTCAACCATCGGCCTCGAAATCCGGCGTCTCTTGAGTTTGGAGAACGTCGGGGCGACGGTCCCTCAACCGACGAACTTCGCTTCCACTCCGCTTCGCACAACGAGATCGAAACGCTCCGGGCGGATCGGGAAAACCGTGGATTCGCACGTGCGGCCATCCGACATGCGCGACGGATGCCGCAATACGAGCAACGGCGTGTGCAAGGCAATTCGGAGGTACGCTGCGACTTCCATCGGAGAACCAACGGCCGTGACCGACATGTCCGCATCCGTGATGTCCAACGATCGCGGCAGCAAACCGTCGAATATTCTCATCACTTCGAGCCGGTCTTGACCGGCAAAGCGGCCTCACGCGCGCCGGTCATCCACCCTCGCCACCCCACCCGGACGCATTCATCGGCCTTCGAATCCCTAGGGAAAATCCCGAGACATCCTTACAGCGATTTACCTGATGATTCATGGAAGCGTCATGTTTCGGCGATTCAGGTGTCCGCCAAGCTTTCAATTCGCGTCACGCAACCGATGCCGCCGCGCGGCACATGCGATGACCGAAACCTGAAACGGCAGCCGCCGGCGAATCGTCAGGTGTTCAATACTTTCAACAACCCGGTCGAGAGTAATCGTGAGATTCCGTGGCCCGCTGGTGCGGTGGAGACGAGGCGATGCGCGAAACCTGCGCGCCGCGATCGCGTCCTCCGACGACGGTGGCGGCGGGCAAAGCCCTCGCCTGCCGCTGTCGATCTACACCATCCTGTCCCGCCGCTCCGTTCGCCGCCACAACGCCGTCGCCGCGCGTGCATACGTCGCGATCCATACCGACGACGTGGCCTCGCTGCTGCCTTAGCGCCCCGCCCCGTTCCCTGACTCCGTTCGACCCATTGGCCGTGTCACCCGACCGGTGACGGGATCGGCTCGCGCTGCGTTTGCGAACATGCAGCGCGCGCAGTCGAATGGACTCCTGATCGTCTCGCATCGCGTTCGCTTCCTTCGAACGACGCTTGCGCACGCCTGCTTCATCCAATGAACCATCGCGCCACGACCCGCGCCTCGCGGCTCGACGCGCGCACCGAAATGGAAGACTCCGTCATGCGAATCCGCACGCTTCGCCGCGCCGTTGCAACCGCCGCCATCCTGTCTGCCGCCGCGGCTGCCGGCACGACCGCCCACGCGGCCGGCGAACTGAACATCTACAACTGGTCCGACTACATCGCGCCGGACACGATCCCGACCTTCCAGAAGCAGACGGGCCTGCACGTCCGATACGACAACTACGACAGCGACGACACGCTGCAGGCAAAACTGATGTCGGGCAATTCCGGCTACGACGTCGTCGTGCCGACCTCGAACTACATGGCCAAGCAGATCCAGGCGAGCGTCTACCAGCCGCTCGACAAGTCGAAGCTGCCGAACCTCGCGAACCTCGATCCGCTGCTGATGAAGATGGTTGCCGATGCCGATCCGGGCAACCAGTATGGCGTGCCGTGGGCGTACGGCACCGACGGCATCGGCTACAACGTGCAGGCCGTGAAGAAGGCGCTCGGCGACAAGGCGCCGGTCGACAGCTGGGCACTGGTGTTCGATCCGGCCAACATGGCGAAGCTGAAGAGCTGCGGCGTGTCGTTCCTCGATCAGGCCGTCGACGTGTTCGCGGCCACGCTGCAGTACATGGGCAAGGATCCGAACAGCACGAACCCGGCCGACTACCGCGCCGCGTACGACGTGCTGAAGAAGGTGCGCCCGTACATCACGCAGTTCAACTCGTCGGGCTACATCAACGATCTCGCGAACAACGACCTGTGCGTGGCGTTCGGCTATTCGGGCGACGTCGGCATCGCGCACCGCCGTGCCGCCGAAGCGAAGCGCCCATACCAGATCGGCTTCGCGAACCCGAAGGAAGGCGGGCTGCTGTGGTTCGACATGATGGTGATCCCGAAAGACGCGCCGAACCGCGACGCCGCATTGAAGTGGATCAACTACGTGCAGGATCCGAAGGTCAACGCCGGCATCACCAACGCGGTGTTCTATCCGACCGCGAACAAGGCCGCGCGCCAGTATGTGAAGCCCGCGATCGCGCGCGATACGTCGGTCTATCCGCCCGACGAAGTGCTGAGCAAGATGACGCTGCTCAAGCCGATGCCGCCGGAGATTCGCCGGCTGCAGAACCGGCTGTGGGCGCAGTTGAAGACGGGGCGCTGAACCGCGCGCCGGCGGCACGCCGCCGCATCGAAACCGGGGACATCACGTGCCAGGGCGCCGACCTGCCACGCGCGCATCGCAACGACAGTCGTCGAACCGGTTGCGCGAACTATCGCAGCGCCTGCTCCGCCGCAAACGCGTGCTCCACGAAGCGGATCACGTCGTCGAACGACGACGTGCACGTCGCCCCCGCCGCAAGCTCGCGAAACGCACCGTCCGGCCCGAAGCAGATGAGCGGCTTGCGCCAGCGCCGCGCGAGCGCGATTTCCTCGGCCGTGCCGTGACCGCCCGGCAGCGCAACGATCAGGTCGCTGCTCAGCACGTTCACGTAGTTGCGGTTGAGCGTCTCCGGGGCGGCGCCCGGCTCACGGCGCGGCAGAGGCGTGAGGATCGGGATGTCGACGAACGGATGCGGATAGCCGTCGAGCGGCACGAAGCCCGCGAGCGGATCGGCCTGCGTCGGCAGGATGCCGATCGACCGGCCGGCCCGCCCCGGCACGCCGGCGAACGCGCGCGCGACCGCCAGCATCACGCCCTGCCCGCCGCCCGTCAGCAGGTTGAAACCGGCCTGCGCGAGCCACGCGCCGAGCGGCTCCGAAAACGCGAGCCACGGCTCCTTGCCCGAGCCCATCACGCCGATCGTCTTGTTCTTCTGTTGCATCGAAATTTTCAACGAAGTCTTTGTGTTGCGCGCGCCGACCGCGCTCATTCGAGCTCGACGCCCTTGAGCTCGGGAATCAGGAACAGCGTCGCGACCATGTCGAGCACGTAGAGGCCGGCGAGCAGCGCGATGGCCGTCTGGAACGAGTAGTGCGCGGCCAGCGCGCCGACCGCGACCGGGCCGAAGCCGCCGACCGCGCGGCCGATATTCCACAGCACGTTCTGCGCGGTGGCGCGTGCGGCCGTCGGATAGCCTTCCGACATCAGCGTCCCGTAGCCGCCGACCATCCCGTTGACGAACATGCCCATCAGCGCACCGGCCCACAGCATCGCGGTCGGGTCCGACAGCCGCGCATACGCGAGGACCGTCACGACCGCGCCGAGCTGGTACAGCAGGAACGTCGGCTTGCGCCCGATGCGGTCGGCCAGCTGCCCGAACACCCAGACGCCGATCATCATCCCGACGACCGTCGCCGCCGTCCACAGCCCCGACTTCGTCAGCGAGAAGCCCATCTGTTTCGACAGGAAGGTCGGCAGCCAGATCATGATCCCGTAGTAGCCGAAGTTCTGGACCGAACACAGGATCACGATGCCGACGCTCGTGCGCGCGGTGCGGCCGTCCGCGACGAGCAGGCGGAACGCGTTGGCCTTCGGCTGCGCTGCGCGCCGCACGAACGCTTCAGGCTCGTGCAGCCGGTTGCGCATCGCCCACGCGAGCAGCGCCGGCAGCACGCCGACCACGAACATTCCGCGCCAGCCGATGTGCTGCAGCAGGAACGGCGTCAGCAGGGCCGCCAGCAATACGCCGGCCTGCCAGCCGAGCGCGACGTAGCACGACACGCGTGCGCGCTTGCTGGCCGGCCACGCTTCCGCCGCGAGCGCCATGCCGATCCCGAACTCGCCGCCCAGGCCGATGCCCGCGATGGTGCGGTACACGAGCAGATCCTCGAAGCCCTGGGCGAACGCGCACAGCCCGGTGAAGATCGCGAACAGCAGGATCGTCCAGGTCAGCACGCGCACCCGCCCGTACCGGTCGCTCAATGCACCGAACAGGATGCCGCCCGCGACGGCGCCGATCAGCGTCCACGTGACCAGCGCGCCGCCCTGCCCGGGCGTCAGATGCAGCGCCGCCGTGATCGCCGGCAGCATGAAGCCGAGGATCAGCAGGTCGAAGCCGTCCATCGCATAGCCGATCGCCGATCCGGCCAGCGCTTTCCACGCGTACGCGCCGACCTGCTCCACGCGCGGGGCCGGCGGGCCTTCGAGCGACGAAGATTCTATGTTTGCTGCCATGGTGTCCTGCCACGATTGTCCGGCGACATTTTAAAGCCTGTGCCCGTGAGCGACGGGGCCGGCAGCGCCCGGTAACGAGGGTTCGCGCGCGCGTCGGCGCCCGCTTGCAGGACGGCGAGCGGGAATTGGCGGGGAATGAACGGGAGGAGAAAAACGGCGATCCGGTGTCGACGGCGAAGCCGGTGATGTCGCGATCAGGCCGGACACCGGATGAAAGACAGCATGATGGCGGAGTGTTACCGGCCGGGCCGCTCGCGCGAACCGGTCGGCGCCGGGCGGCCTCGCGGCCCGGCCGGCTTCAGCCTTGATCGTCGCCGGGCCACCAGGTCTTGGCCTCGCGGTCGACGGCGAGTGCGGCGAGATCCTTGCCTTCGAGCCATTTCGGGCGCGGGCCGCGGCCCGACCATGAGCGGCCGGTCGTCGGATCGTAGTACTTGGCAGGTGCCTTGCGTTTTCGCTGGACGATGTAACCGAGCGCGCTCAGCACTTCCTGCTGCGAAATTCCCAAAAGCTCGACCTGTTCCTTGAATGCCGCGAGCGCGGCCTGCTTCTCCTTCTGCTTCGCATCCGACAGCTTGATGTTCAGGTCCCGAAGTTGTGCTTCGAGTTCCTGCAGGGCCTGGGTCATGTATTCATCCTCTTTGGGCATGTTTTCGCAAAAAGCTCCGATGGCGGAACCTACCACGAAGTTCCGCCGACGGGGGCTGTCAAATGGGTGCATCGATTGCCTGAGCCGGCATGGCTTGCGCGATACGCACTAAACGACGCCGCGCGTCAATCGATGAGACAGGACCGGCCGGCAACGCGCAGCCCGCCGTGTAAGAAGGCACGGCGAACGGCTGCGACAAGTAAGCGCCGCACCATGGCACTGGCGCGGCATGGCGCGAATGATAGCAGTGCTCGGCGTCGTATTACAGAAGGCGTCGATGCGGATACGTCCGATTACAGGCCGATGTCGCCGGCGTCCCATGCGATCCGGTCGAACAGCGCGCGCAGCTTCGCGCCGCGCGCCGCGTTCAGCGCGGCCGCATGCGCGACGCGCCCGGCGAGATGCGCGCGGAAATCCGGATGCGCATCGCGATTCTGCGACGCGGGGCCGCTGCGGATGCAGTTGGTCAGGATGGCTTTCAGGAGATCGAACTCATCGCGCGCCAGGTTCGGATGACGATTGACGACCACGCCGGCCAGTTGTTGCCGCATGCCGCGCCGCATCACGCGGGTTTTGCGCAGTTGCAGCGCAAAGCCTTCCTCGAGCGCGATTGCGGCGACCCGGACCTGCAGCCGTTCGACGTCACGCGCCAGCGTGCCGCCGCCGGAGAAGGCGAGATCGTCGGCATAGCGCGTGTAGGTTGCGCCGAGCGAACGCGCGAGCGCGGCGAGCCGCATGTCGAACCGGAACGCGCTCAGGTTCGCCAGCGCCGGCGACGTCGGCGCGCCCTGCGGCAGATGGCGCTCTCGATAACGCTGGCGGCCGATCCAGTCGAACCGGTCGCGCAGGTCCGGCGCGAGCAGCCGGGCGGACGGCACGCGGTTGGTGCACAGCCCGGTGAGCGTGCGCGCGACTTCGGCCGGATACCCGAGCGTGACGAACAGCGCGTGCACGCGGGCGGCGCGTATCGATACGAAGAAATCCGCGAGGTCGAAACGGACGACGACATCGCGATCCGCATGGGGCGCCGCGAACGACACGATCCCGTGCCCCTTGCGAAAGCCGTGTACCGCGCCGTGCGGCGCGATGCGATCGAGCAGCCCGTGCAGGATGCGGCGCTGCGCTTCGCGCAGCCGGCCTTTCGGGATTTCGACGAGGCGGCAGCCGCCGCTGCGCTTGTCGTGCGCGACGTACGTGTAGTGATGCAACGGCGTGGCGCTGCTGCGCGCGTCGACGCGCCAGTGGTCGGACAGCCAGTCGAGCGCCGACGCACTCACGCCGAGCCAGTCGGCAAGATCGCCGGGCGTCGCCCATTGCGGCACGTCGCAGCCGGCGAGCGGCGCCGGCAATGGCCGCTGGACGGGGGGACGCCGGACGACGCGGATCACGGACGGCCGATCCTCGCGATACCAGGCGCGCACGAACGCGGCCGCATCGGCCAGCACCGCCGCAAGCACGTCGATGCCGACGTCGTCCCAGTTCGCGCCGAAGCGGGCGAGCGCGGCGTCCGCGCATTCGTGCGCCCACGGCTGCGCGCCGCCGAGCACGGCAGCCATCCGCGCGAGGACGCCGTCGCGCTCGGGCGTCCCGGCGAGCATCGCCTCGGCAATCGTGCGGGTGGTATCGCGCAGGGATGAATGCATGGAGAAAGATGGGCGGGACGATGAGCCAACGTGACTGGTGCTGCGAGGGGAGGCGTTACGCCACGCGCAACCCGGCCCCTTGCGACGCATCGGGGTGTCAATCTCATCCACGGGGTAGCCCCGTAGTCCTGGAACATCGGCTGCCTGTTCCGGGCGTGTGCTTGACCCACCGGCCCGCGATACGACTTTAATGGCCGCGAACGCGGCGTGTCAAACCGGCGCCGCCGCGGCGCGCCGGATCGCGGCGAACGACCTACGCGTGCCGGGAAAACAGTTCGCGGTACGCGATCGGCGCGACGCCGACGCCGGCCATGTTGTTCAGCATCGTGGCCCAGGTCGCGTTGTCGACGCTGACCGGAAACGATCGCACGCGGTTGGCGAGCAGCCAGAAGGTGCGCGTCATGCCGTTGCTCATCGCGACTTCGTACCCGCTTCCCTCGAGCCAGTAACCGACCGGCGGCAGCGCCACCGGTTCGAGGCGGCCGGCCCGGAACGCGGCGGCGGCCGACGCGTACTTGCTGTCGAGCGGCATGACGCGGCGCGGCACGCAGTCCTGCGAATTCGGTTGCGGAAACGCCGGGCTTGTGCCGAGCCACAGGCCGTAGAACTTCTGCGCGTCGAGATGCACGACGAAGCGCTCCGTTTCGGCGGGCGTCGCCGCCATGTAGCAGTCGGCTTGGCCGGGAACGACGACGCGCCACGTCGCGCGCTGCGCGCTCAGGTCGACCAGCTCGCTCGGCAGCGGCCGCGGCTGGATGGAAGACGGTCGACCCGCTTCGCGCAGGTCGCGCGCGCGATCGAGTCCGATACGAAGACGTGTCAGCATGGGCCCTCTCTTTCTCTCGTGCTTTGTTCGAATGTGTCAGGGGCGGGCGATTACATCGTCACGTGTTTGCAATCCGTGGGCCCGGTGTCCTGGCGCTCCCGGTGTGTTCGGGAACTGGCGCAGTGTAGCGTCTTTCCGGGTCGGCGCGATTCAACTCGGCCGGCGCCGACTGCAGCATCGACGGATGTGCGCCGCGCAGTTCGCGCACCGGACGAACCATACGTCCGAACGCTCGACCCCTCATGAACGCCCATGCGCTTTGCCTGCCATGCCCGTCACACCATCAACCCGCGAATCAATATTCGCCGCCGATTATTTGAATATCGAAACAATCAAAAACAAAAACAACAGCCCGAAGAATTCAGGAAAATAAAATTCAAACAAAAAATTATCGAATTTGATTAACGATAAATTAATACGATTGGCGCCCTCAAAATCAAATAAATAGTCTGTGTTGTGCGCCGCAACACCGTGATTCAAAGATCAACGAGATACGGAGGCGCAGCACGAATCGCTTCATTCGTGCTTGGTCGCAAAGTTTCCACCTTGTCTGGCCACCGTTGATTTCCCGGCATTTGTGAATCAGCAATCCGGAAAGGCATATCCGTCTTTCCGGGCGTGACCGATATCGTCAAATCGCTTTATATCATTCAATACCAAAGGAAAGTCATGAAGAAGATTGCAACCGTGCTGTTTTCAGCACTGCTGCTCACCTCCACGTGCGCGTCCGCGCAGGCGCTTTGCAAAGCCGGCAAGATCGACAAGCTCGAAACCGACGCCACCGGCAACCTGCTGGTGACCATTAACGACGGCATCTATTCGTTCAACGCGAAGGAAGTTTATCCAATTATTTACCAGGTGTATTCGGAGAACAGAAACCTGTTTATCTACGGCAATAATTGTGCGAATGGCTCGCCGGCAACCCGCTTTGCCATTCGCTAATCGACGTTAATCGCTCGACGATCATCAATACGTGGAGCCCGGGGCTGGATTGACATTCCGAATCCGGCGCCATCGCGGGCCGGGGTGTCGGCGCTGCGCGTCATGACAGCGGCATGCCCGCGGCCCGCCCCACTCCCGTTCCGGTATCCATGGAGTAGCCGCGCTTGCCGCGACGAGCCGAACGTTGTCGGGTATTTTTCATCACGACCACCGCCGGCGCCCGCCAGGGCAGCGCCGACCCGACGAACGCAGCAAGCCTGCGATCGCTGGAAACTACCGCAGAAACGGCGCCAGCGCTTCGGAAGCTTCTGAGAACCGCTGCTCGAGAAAGTCGAGCAATGCGCGCACGCGTGGCGCCATATAAGGCGTTCGTTGAAACAGCGCGTTCACCGGCACGTCAGGGCAGCGCCATTCCTGCAGGAGCAACTTGAGCCGCCCGGCCTGAAGATCGGCGCCGATGTCCCAGATGGATTTCATGGCCACTCCGCGCCCCTCGATCGCCCATTCGCGGGCAAGCGAACCATCGTTGGTCTGACGCGAACGGTCGAGCGGCGCGGTGAACGACGCGGTTTCCCCGTCGCGCGCGAAACGCCAGTTGTTCGCCGCGCCGGCCGCCGAAGAAAGGACGATGCATCGATGCTCACGCAAATCGTCGGGATGGTTCGGCATCCCGTGCTCGGCGATGTAGTCGGGCGACGCGCAAAGCGCGCGGCGATTGTCGGCCATGCGCTTGGCGACCATCGAGCTGTCCGCCGGCACGCCGAACCGGATCGCGAGATCGATATCGTCCTGCAGCAGGTGCGACAGCGAATCCGAGAGCACGAGCGTCAGCGTGACGTTCGGATGACGTTCGTTGAATGCGTCGAGCCATCGACGCAGCACGGTGCGCCCGAAATCGGAGGTGGCCGATACGCGCAACGCCCCGCTCACCGATGCACGCCCGGCCTGCAACGCCGCGCGCGCATCGTCCAGCGTTTGCAGCGCATGCTGGCAATGGACGAGATACAGACGACCTTCGTCCGTGAGGCGCAGCTTGCGGGTCGAACGCTCGAACAGCTGCGTGTGGAGTTCTCCCTCGAGCTTGACGAGCCGGGCGCTCGCCGCTGCGGGGGACAGTCCGAGCTTTCTGCCGGCCGCAGAAAGACTGCCCTGGCTTGCTGCTTCGACGAAAAGGCGAATGTCACCGAGATTGTCCATGGTCGCGTCGCGCGAAAGGAATGTTGGGTTGTGCCGCGCGATGCGCCGCGCGGACCGGGCATGGTAACGCGATGCGGACGGACGAGGAAAAGGCCGATCGGCAGGATCGGCCCCCACCCGCTTACCTGGCGACCAAGCCGAGCTGTTGCAGGAACGTCAGGTTGTCTTCGAGATGCCAGTTGTCAGTGATCTTGCCGTCACGAATGCGATAGATGTCCGTGGCGATGAAGTCGACCACCTGCCCCTTGCCCTGCACGCCGTTGAAGATGCCGGTGAAGTGACCTGTGAAGTGCAGATGGGTGACGACGCGATCGCCGGCGACGATCATCTGTTCGACGTCGGCGTGGACGTCCGGCACGGCGCGATGGAAGCCTTGCGATGCAGCCAGCGGCCCGGCGATGCCCTGCGGCCGACCGGCGGGCAAGGTGCGGTCCGTGAAATCGGCCGCCAGCGCCTCGCGGGCCTGGGCCTCGTCGCCCGTGCTCCAGAAGGTATCGTAAAGGCGTGCCGCGCGGATCTGTTGCTCGGCCTGCTGCTTCGAGAGGCTCTTGTCGACGATCAGCGTTTTCGGCTGCACGAGATCGTCGCCGGTCGCGGCGACGGCAGGCAACGCGGCAGCAGCGGCGGCGGCGGCGGCCAGCGCGATGCGGGAAACGGCGGAAAGGACGGTGCGGGTTTTCATGACGTGCTCCTTGAGTGAGTACTCGATGCTCGATGAACGGATTGGATCCGACAGTGGTGCGACTTGGGTCATTCAGGCTGGGAAGCGGGCGGTGCGATTCGCTTGTGCGGTCTCGCGTCGATCAAGCCGGGACGCGAAAGCGGTCACCGCAATCGCCATCAGCGTCACGGCGGCGGCCACGAGCGTGCCGCTGCGCAGGTGGGCATTGGCGAGAAATTCGGGGAACCGTGCGAGGCCTGCGCCAGGCGCGGCCACTTCGGCGAGCGCTTCACCGTGATTGATGCGGAAGCGGGACTCGATGGCTCGCGCGACCGTTCGCCCGTGTTCGACGAACTCGAGCGGCCGGTCGCGGCCCGTGGTCGGCGTGCGAAACGCAATGACGCGATGCGTCCGCAAATCATCAACCGCACGAATCGTCGGATTGGCCACCAGGTCATCCGGATGCGCGCACAGGGTCAGCGCCGCTTCGCCGCTTCTCCGATACGACGGGCGACAAGTGAAGAGGCGTCGAGCGCCTTCGCACGATCGAACCGGTGCGAAGGCGCTCGGGCAGCCCGCTAGATCGTCTCGCTTTCGCGTACCGTAATCGGGCTTTGCAGTACGAACCGCGCAATGTCGTCCTTGCGCATGAACGCAACGCCCGGATGGCTCTTCGCATAACGCAGGAACGCATCCCATGCGCGCGTCATCTGCGGCGTGCCGCTGATACGGTCATGCGCGCTGATCGACATCATGCGCCGACGCGTTCCCGCTTCTTCGTACAGCTGATCAAAATCGAACTTGATCTGTTCTAGGAACTTGTCCGGCGAGTAATTGCGCCCCTCCACCAGCAGGATGTCGTTGTTGCGCAGCGTGTACGGAATCACGACGAAATCCTTGCCGTTGACCTTTTCGATGAACGGCTCGTCGCGGCTCGTATCGTCGATGTGATAGACGTAGCCCAGCTCCTGCAGCAGCGACAGCGTGTTCGGCCCGCGTCGCAGCCAGTTCGCGTTGTAGCCGATCGGACGTTGGCCCGTCACCTCCTCCACCATCGATCGCGCCTGGATCAGAAACTCGCGTTCCTGCGGTCGCGACATCGCGTACTGCGAGTTCCACGTCGGCCCATGGCCCGACGCTTCGTGGCCGCGCGCCACGATTTCGCGCGCCACCTGCGGATGCCGCTTCGCCGCCTCGCCGATCATGTGACTCGTCACCTTCACGTCGTGACGGTCCCATAGATCCAACATGCGGGGAATGCCTTCGCGATACCCGTACGCAAACCACGCCTGCGCGGCAAGATCGGCGGGCACGCTCGCCGGGAAATCGACTTTCGGAAACGGGTTGTCGGCACCCTTCGGCGGCTGTCCACCCGCCTCGAACTGCATCGAGATCGAAATGACCAGCCGTGCACCGTTCGGCCAGAATTCACCCTGTACGGGCGCGGCTACCGCGGTCGATCGGGGGCTGCCCGTTTGCGCACCGGCCTGGGCGGATTGAAGCATCGCACCGACGGCAAACGCGCCCGCGCCGGCTCCGGCCTTGGCCAGGAACGAACGGCGCGTCAGTTGATCGGGCGCCTGCCCGGCCGGATCACGATCCACGTGATCGACTTGAATTGCCATGGACAATCTCCTCATGACGCGCAAGCGCGTCGCTCGCACCGCAACGCGATGCATGATGACGAATGAACGGGTATGGAATGTCACGCAGATATGTGCGCGTTCAACCCATTGTCGGAAAGCGGCCCCGCTTTGAAAATGGGGCTTGAAATGAATAAACTTTCAATCCAGACCAAAAAATCGGTGTCCCGTCCGGATACGGCATGTCCGCTCGGCCTGCTGCGCTTCAATGCGCCGATACCCTTCGGTAAATGACGGTGAGCGCCGGCAGCAACGTCGGCGCCGTCTCATCGTGATGGCAATCCCTCAACCATCCGAACACGATCAGTCTCGCAAAACCGATCAGTTATCCGAATCAATTGATCGTCGCGATCCCCGCCACCTCGGCCGCGCCGGTCAATCGCATGGTCGGCAGGTGCCAAAACAGCGGCAATCGGTGCGATCGACACGTACGCACGATCGCTCGTCATGCCGACGATATCGGCGCTGCTCGCGCGACACCCGCAGTAATACGTGTCCGTTCAGGAACTTCCGGCTGCGGCGATCGACCAGGTCCTCAACCGACCCGGCCGCTACGCGATCGCACCGCCACCGTCGACCAGCACCGTCGAGCCGGTCGCGTACGGGGTCGACGCGAGGTAGAGCACGGCGTTCGCAACGTCCTCGGGTTGACCGACACGGCCGGCCGGCAGGCGCGCCGCGGCGCCTTCGTACATCCTGTCCCGCGCCTGCGCATCGAGCTTCGACCAGAGCGGCGTCGCGATCAGGCCCGGGGATACCGTATTCACTCGCACGGGCGACAGCTCGAGCGCAAGCCCCCGCGCCAGCGATTCTAGCGCCGCGTTGATCGCGCCTTGCAGGACCGAGGTCTTGCTCGGCCGCACGCTCAGGAAGCCCGACACGAACGTCAGCGACCCGCCCTGCCGAATGCGTACGGCCCGCGCGACGCGATAGGCTCCCCAGAACTTGCTGTCCATCGCCGCGTAAGCATCGGCGAGCGAGAGACCACGCACCGGCCCCGTGGGTGTCTGCGCGGCCGACACGACAACGTGGTCGAATTCGCCCGCCGAATCGAAAAATGCACGTACGCTCGTGTCGTCGGTCGTGTCCATCACACCGGTTCGCACGCCGTGACCGATCCTCGCTGCGCTCGCCGCCAGTTTGGCCGCGTCGCGCGACGCGATCGTCACGTGTGCGCCGCCCGCCGCAAAGGCCCGCGCGGCCGCTTCGCCGATCCCGGAACTTCCGCCGACCACCAGCACGTTTTGTCCATTGAATTGCATCGTTCGCTTCCTCCGATCAAAAGCGTGTTCCCAAGCATGAAGCCGTGCCCGTCGCACGCGTCAAATGTGCTGAATACCGCTTGCGGCCGAGGATCGTCGGCCGCTCGCGCCGAATCGCCGCTGTCGCCGGCGAAGCCGCCAAACACCATGTGTCTCGCGAGACGATTCGGCAGATCCGGTCATCCGTTAGCAATCCCGGGCTGCTCATCGGCCGCGAGCGTCGTCACGAATTCGACGGAAACCCCCGGCGCAATGGACACGAACAACTGAAGCTCATTGGACAACGGTACTTCGCTCAGCGAGTAGTCGATCCGACTGCCGGATAGTCGATCGATCAACGTCGCCCATTCGCGGTGTGTGTCGACGCGAAGCGCAATGTGATCGATGCGCGGCGTGCTACGGCCTGCGTGCGCAGGTAGCGTCGCGCGCGTGACATGAATCATCGGGCGGCCATCGAGGTACAACCAGTAGCCATTCACCCTGAACGGCGGTCGAGGCCCGGTATCGAGACCGACGACCTCATCGAAAAAGCGGCGTGTACCGTCAATGTCATCGGTGACGATGGTGGCGTGGTCGAAATGCATGCTTCGTGTCCATGCGGGAAAGCCTGGTATGCATTCTGTTGCACGTGGATCGGTCTTGATAATTGGCGTCGCCATTGAATGATCTTCAATGGCGACGAGAAGATGGAGGCCGCTCGATGCCTGGGATCTCGGTTTCGCCGCACGCCAGCGGATTCACGAGACACGATCTCGCCGCGACGCCATGGGCGCACGACTTCGGCAATGCCGCGAACGGCATTCATGGCGCGGCCGTCGCAATGGGCGCACGTGTGCGGCCCGCGAGCGGCGCCCGACCCTACAGCACCTGCAGCACCTACAGCCCCTGCGGCGCATCGCGCAGCACGGCGCGCAGCGCGGTATCGAACGGCGTCGCGTGGTCGATCCCGGCGGCGCGCACGCGCGATGCGTCCAGGTGGCAGTCATATGGGCGCGGTGTCGCGTCGGTCGGCTGGTCGATTCGCTTGAGCGCGGCGTCGATGCCGAGCGCGGCCGCGATCCGCTGCGCGATGTCGTACTTCGTCATCGGCTCCTCGCCCGACCAGTGGCGGAGGCCCGTGATCGACGCACCCGCGAGATGGCGCAGCGTCAGGTCGCGGATGACGTCCGCGACATCCGGGGTATACGTCGGGTAACGGATCGCCCATGCGTCCATGCCGACAGCTTCGGCGCCTGGCTGCGCAGACGCGACGATCGCCGGCACGAGGCTCGTGACGGCCGATTCGCTCCAGTCGACGATCGGGCCGAACAGCAGCGGCAGGCGCAGCACGCACGACAGCGGCGACGCGGCGAGCAGGGCCGCCTCGCCTTCCAGCTTCGTGCGGCCGTAAATGTTCAGCGGGTTCGGTGCGGCGTCCTCGCGGTACGGGGCCGCCTTGCCGTCGAACACGTAGTCGGTGGAGATGCCGAGCGTCCATGCGCCGTAGCGCGCGGCGAGCGCACCGATACGGGCCTGGGCCGTGACGTTGATGGCGCGTGCGGCTGCGGGATCGCGTTCGCAGACATCCGGTCGGCGCTCGGCCGCGCAGATGATCACGGCGGCCGGTCGGCAAGTGGCGAAGAGGTGTTCGAGGGCCGGCTCGTCGAGGACGTCGAGTTCGGCGAGGTTTTCCGGGGGCAGCGCCAGGCGTTTGGCGCCCGCGCTTTGCGGGTTCCGGATGCTCGCGATGAGGTTCAGCGACGATTCACGCGCCAGCGATGGGGCAACCGCGCGGCCGAGGAGGCCGGCGGCACCGATGAGGAGGACGGTCGGGAGGTCAGTCGACGAGGTCGGATTTGGCATGGGCGGTCATTCGGATGACTGGGAAGTGCACGAGGTCGCGTTCGACGCTCGCGCTCGGGTCGCGGGGAGCATAGCCGAGTATGACAGCCGCTACATCGTGGCGACAGATCGGCAACCCCGCGACGAGCCCGCGTCACGTGAATCACGCGCGCCGCCGGCGGCCGGCGCTCGGCACGGCGCGCCCGTCCACCGGGATGACGCCCGTCCTGCCGACGACGTCGACACGCCGCGCCGCCGCCCCTGCACGCGGGCAATCCGCGGCGCCGCCCCCTCACGCACCTCGCCCAAAAGCAAAGCCCGGTGCGCTCGCACGCACCGGGCCGTCACCTCTGCGCAAAACCGCGCCCCGCGTTACTTCCGGTCGAGCGAATACCGCCCCGGCCCGGTCAGTGCGAGCAACAGCAGCCCGCCGATGATGCTCACGTTCTTGTAGAAATTGATCATCGCCATGTATTGCTCCATCCCCTGCAGCGCCCAGTAGCGATGGCCGATCAACGCGGTCGCGAGCGTATAGGCGGCGAACACCAGTGCGAGCGGACGCGTATAGAAGCCGACCGCGATCAGCAGGCCACCGGCCAGCTCGACCGCCACCGCGATCGCGGCCGCCAGCTCGGGCGCCGGGTTCCCCGTCGACGCCATGTACGCGACTGTACCCGAGAAGCCGCTCAGCTTCTGCCAGCCGAACAGCACGAACAGGATCATCAACAGCACGCGAGCCGCCAGCAGCAGCTCGTCCTTCTTCGATTCCAGCGAAACGTAACGCATGACAATCACCCTTGAATTGACGGTTTGATGCGTCCGGTGCCGATACGCGCCAATCGGCGCGCCAGGTCGGCAACGAACCACTCCTCGCACGATCGGACAGCAAGCCGGCTGGCCCGCCGCCGAAGAATCCGCCTGGTCACGCCGCTCCCGGCGCGCTCCGGATCGGTTCTGGCGAAGCACGGATGCAGTCTACTGTCTCCCAACGAATCATCAATCCGTCAAAACAAGATTCGCTATCACCATCAAGTGGACAATCGGGCGTAACAAGGCCGCGAGGCAGCAGCCATGAATCCGATCAAATGAATCTGCCCTTACGTTTCAAGGACATGAAAACTGCCCATTCAGCTCCGGCATCCGTATCCAGTCGACATTGAAGCGCCAACTAGTGATAACCGGCCGCATCGGAGTATCTCGATCGCGAGTCGACGAAACTTTATGTGCAAAAACCTGCCATCAGTGAATGAATTTTCAAACTCGACTTTCTTTCCAATCTGCGAAGCCCCCTTCGGGGCAAAGACGTCTGGCCTGGAAATGCGTATTGGCAAACGAAAACGTTTCTCGGGCAAGCAGGTGGATGTCGTCCGCGGAGGATGCCGTCCTGTGGACAGGGATTCCAGCCCGATAGCGGCCGGGAAGCACACCTTCCTCGCACTATCGATCGATCCGGTGTTTAGCCGAGCAAGCGAAAAAGGCCAATCAAACATTCACGCTCCCCGCAAGTTCTAAATTGCAGCAAAAAACCCTTAATAAATACAATAAAAACGATACGCCGTTAACGGCAAAAAATCGCAAACCTTTAACCCACTCCACCACCGCATTTCCGCCCACAATTTTCCCAACAATCATTACAAAAAATTACTAATTAATACAGATTTAAATATACGATAGCGCACGTCCTTACGTTTTCCCGACATTCCCCTGACGCCCGGAACGCGTCACTCCGGGCGCGGCCCGCACGCGCATCGACGCAGGCCGTCGACAGCCGCTCGTCACGGGAACGCTTTTCAACCAGAGACCCCCATGGCAACGAACATGTCCGTGAACAGCAGCGCGAACCCGAACAGCCTGTTGCAACAGGCGGCGCAATCGATCATCAACGGCTCGACCGGCAATGGGTCGATGGATGTCGGCTTGCTCGTCACGACGATGGTGAACGCGAAGACGGCCGGCCGGGCCGCGGCGCTCGCCGCGTCGCAGCAGACCGGCACCACGCAGATTTCCGCATTCGGCGCGCTGTCGTCCGCGTTGGGCGCGCTCGAAGCGAGCCTCGCCACGCTGGCGAATGGCGCGCTGCAGTCGACGTTCACCGCGGTCGCGAGCGGCAAGGGCCTGACCGCGACGCCGAGTGCAGGCGCGGTTGCCGGCACCTACACGATCGGCGTCACGCAGATCGCGACCGCGCAGTCGCTGGCTTCGTCGGGCGTCGACGGGAAGAAGGCGCTCGGCACCGGCACCCTAACGCTGTCGTTCGGCAACCAGTCGTTCAAAGTCGACGTCAACGGCACGAACAACACGCTGTCAGGCATCGCGGCCGCGATCAACTCCGCAGCGAAAAACCCGGGAATCAGCGCGACGGTCATCAACGGCACCGACGGCGCACACCTCGTGCTCGCGTCGTCGAAAACGGGCTCGGCGAGCACGATCAGCGTCGCGGTCGGCAACGTGGCCAACGACAACGGCCTGTCGAACCTCGGCGTCACGTCGACGGCCGATACGACGGGCGGCCCGTCGAAGATCGACTCGGCGAACGGCGCGGCCGCTTGGCGGCAAAGCGCCGTCGCGCAGGATGCGAAGTTCACGGTCAGCGGCATCGCGTCGACCAGCGCGAGCAACACGGTGTCGGGCGTGCTGAACGGCGTCACGCTGAACTTGTCGGCGGCCGCGGTCAGCGCAACCGATACGCAGACGCTGACGGTCAGCCCCGACACGAAGTCGCAGGCAGCCACGATCACGAATTTCGTGAACCAGTACAACGCCGTCGTCAAGACGATGGGCGCGCTGTCGAGCTACACGCCAGGCGCGAGCGCGCAGGGCGCGCTGATCGGCGATTCGACGCTGCACACGATCCGCAACGCGCTCGCGTCGACCATCGCGCGCGGCGTTCCCAACAAGAACGGCGACGGGCACACGAACCTGGCGGCAATCGGCGTCTCACTCGAGAAGGACGGCACGCTGAGGGCCGACAGCGCGAAGCTCGACAGTGCGCTGAACAACAACCCGTCGGGGGTCGCGCACCTGTTCAACGCGACGAACGGGGTCGGCAAGCAACTGACCGACCAGATCGCGACCTTCACGAAGCCGGGCGGGATGATCGACCTGCGCACGAACGCGCTGGGCGCCGACCTGAAGCGCGTCACGCAGCAACAGACGAATCTGGCCGACTACGCCGCGCAACTGACCAAGCAGTACCAGGCGCAGTTCACGGCACTCAACGCGCTGATGGCCAAGATGAACTCGAACACGCAGTACCTGACGCGGCTGTTCGGTGGCGCCAACAGCAGCGGCACGCTGGCGAACAAGTGACGCGCATCCGGGCCGATCGACGATCGTGGCGGCGGCCGCCGGTCAATGGATCGACCGGCTCGCGCCGCCGCGCACGGTGTCCCGCGTGGAAGCCTCACTCACGCACGCCCGGCAGTGCGCGAGCATGCGCCGGGCTCGGTTCCCCATCTCGCACCGTCAACCTCGGCCGCCCGCGCGCGCACGATTACGCGGCGATCCTCCGCCGGAAATGCTCGGTCCCGGCCACGATCTTGTCGAGCACCGCATCGAGCGCCCAGAACCGCTCACGCACGTCGTAGTCGATCACGCGGCAACGGATCGACGCGAAGGTGCCGATTCGCTGGTGATAGAGCTTCGCGAGCGCCGGGTACCCCAGCGCCTCCGACACCGCCGACACGACGAGGAACGTCGACAGCTCGTCGGCCAGCGCCGGATTCGACGCCCCTTGCGTGCGCAACCATCGGTACAGGTCCGGATGGAAGTTGGTGAACACGCCGTTGAAGCCGGCGGACCCCGCCTTCATCGCGTCCCACGCAATCGCGGCGTTCGCGTTGAGGATCTTCAGCGGCGAGCCCTCGGCAAGCGCGACGCGCCGCTTCACCGTCTCCAGGTCGCAGCTCACATCCTTGAGCATCACGAAGCGGCCCGTGTCGATGCACGCACGCAGTTCGTCATCCGACAGCAGCCGCCGGTAAGGCGCCGGGCACTCGTACAGCCCGAGCGGCAGATCCGACGGCAAGCGCGCGAGCAGCCGGTGCAGGTGGTCGAGCAGCGCCGCGCTGCCCTTGCGCTGCGGATCGAGCCGGTTGGTCACGAGCACGACGCCCTGCGCGCCCGATTCGGCCGCCGCGCACAGCTCCTCGGCCTGCGCGTCGAGATCGTCGCTGATGTGCCCGGACGCGACGACCGGCACGCGCCCGGCCACCCGCTCGACCACGAAGCGCGCGAGTGCCGCGCGTTCGGCCAGGCTCAGGAACTGCATCTCGCTCGACTGCGCGACCGCGAACAACGCATCGGCGCCGTGCGCCAGGTACCACTCGATGAGCCGCTCGAGCCCGGCGTAGTCGATCGCGCCGGCGTCGTCGAACGGCGTCAGCATCACCGGGACGATGCCCTCGATGGTCACGTTCGATTGCTGCGGGTGTTGCATCTGTTTCTCCTTGCTTCAGTGAAAGCGTGGCGCATGTCGCGTGCTCAGGCCGGCAACGGCCCGGGCGCGGCGTTCGCGGCCTGCTCGGGAATCGGCTTGCGCACCAGCAGCAGGTACGCCATCGCGCCCGCGAACGCGATCGCCGCCGCCGCCAGCAGCGCCGGCACGAACGACCACTTCTGCGCGATGATGCCCGTCAGGATCGGCGCGAGCGCGCCGCCGATGAAACCGCCGAAATTCTGGATCGCGCCGAGCGACGCGATGCGGCTCGGCGGCGCGGCCGCCGTCGCGAGCGCCCACGAACAGGCCGACGCCGCGTTGGCGAGAAAGATCACGACCGAAATGCAGGCGAGCGCCACCGTGTTGCTCTGCACGAGCGCGGCGGGAATCGTGAACGCGACCATCCCGAGCATCGCGACCACCACCGCATTGCGCCGGCTCACGACCGGCGAACGGCTGCGGCGCGTGACCAGGTCCGACAACCAGCCGGCCAGCAGCGAGCCGACGAACCCGCACAGGAACGGCACCGACGCGGCAAAGCCGGTGCGGATCAGGCTCATGTGCCGCTCCATCGTCAGATAGCCCGGCAGCCAGGTCAGGTACACCCAGTTCAGGTACACGGAACCGAAATAGCCGATCAGCATCCCCCAGGTCGTGCCGTGCGAGAACAGGCCGCGCCATTCGGCGAACGTCAGTTTCGGCGCCGCGACCGTGCTTTGCGCGTCGGCGTCGAGGTAGTTGCGCTCGGTGGCGGTCAGTTGCGCGCGCACCGGATCGCGATACAGCGCGAACCAGACGACGGCGACGACGAGACCGGCTGCGCCCGTCGCAATGAACGCCCAGCGCCAGTCGAACGACGCGACGAGAATCGACAGCAGCAACGGCGCGAGCGCGGTGCCGAGCGGCGACGCGGCGTTGAAGATGCCGGTCGGCGTGCCGCGTGCGCGCAGCGGGAACCAGTTGCTCACCACCCGCGCGGCCGACGGGAACTGCGGCGCCTCGCCGATACCGAGCACGATGCGCGCGACGATGAACCAGCCGAAGGTCGATACGATGCCGCCCGCCGCTTGCGCGATCGACCACACGATCAGGCCGATCCCGAGCAGCCGGCGCGGCCCGATGCGGTCGACCAGCCCGCCGACCGGGAACTGGCACAGCGCGTAGCTCCACGAGAAGGCCGACAGCAGCAGCCCCATCTGCGCGAGCGACAGCCCGAGATCAGCGCGGATCGCCGAGCTTGCAACGGCCAGCGTGCCGCGATCGAGGTAGTTGACGATGCCGCTCACCATCAACAGCGCGAGCGCGATGCGTTGCCCGCGCCGGATACGCGGCGGGGCGGGCGGAACGGTCGGGGTTTCGTTCATTGCGGTTGTCTCCATGTCAGTGATATCGGCCGGTTCCGGCCTGTCCGTCTGATGCGGAATTCAAGGTTCCAGGCATGCCACTTCGTCGCGCGTCGGAATCGAGGTCTGCGCGCCGTGGCGCGTCACGCTGATCGCGGCGGCGCGCTGGCCGAAGCCGATCGCGTCGTCCATCGCCGCGCCGCCCGCGCGAGCGGCCGCGAACCCGCCGACGAAGGTGTCGCCGGCCGCGGTCGTATCGACGGCGACCACCGACATCGCCCGCAGGCGGCCGTTGCCTGCACCGCCGCGCCAGCACACGCCGCGCGCGCCGAGCGTGACCAGCACGTTGCCCACGCCCTTCGCGCGCAGCGCATCGGCGGCGCGCACGGCGGACGCATCGTCGCCGACGGCGATGCCGGTCAGCGACTCGGCTTCGGTTTCGTTGACGACGAGGTAGTCGACCCGTGCGAGCAGCGCGTCGAACAGCCGCTGCGCGGGCGCGGGATTGAGCAGCACCGGCGTGCGGTGTGCCGACGCGCAGGCAATGGCGCGCGCCACGGTGGCGACCGGCACTTCGAGCTGGCTCACGAGCATCGCCGCCCCGGCGATCGTTTCGCTCGCCGCATCGATCCGGCCGGCATCGAGGCGCGCATTCGCGCCGGGCACGACGACGATGCTGTTCGCGCCGCCTTCGTCGACCGTGATCGTGGCCACCCCGGTCGCGGTGCCGGCGATCCGGTCGAGGTGCGTCACGTCGATGCCCTCTGCCGACAGCGCGTCGTGCAGGCGCGCGCCGAACGCGTCGTCGCCGACGCAGCCGATCATCGCGACCGACGCGCCCAGGCGCGCAGCCGCGACCGCCTGGTTCGCGCCCTTGCCGCCATGGACGGTCTGGAAATCGGTGCCGAGCAGCGTCTCGCCCGGCACCGGCAGGCGCGGCGCACGTGTGACGAGGTCGATGTTGACGCTGCCGACGACGGCGATGCGCGGGGAAGGGGTGTCTCTCATTTCCGAATGTAACCGCTTACATTTGCGACGGACAAAAAGGCCGGAATGGCCGTCGTCGATGAAAATTTCACGATATGGATAGAATATGCGTCTGACATAATACGGAAGCACGTCAAGATAGCGCTTACATTCTCACAGGGTCGAGCGAGAATGCAAGCGGCGCCACCACGAACCGAGGGTAAACAATGACGCATTCGACAACGCACCGCGCCGGCACCGCCGCCACGCCGGGAGCCGGCCGATGAGCTCGCCTCCGTCCCGCGCCGGCGCGCCCCGCGCGCGCCGCGGCAGCGGCCGCTCGGTGCTCGGCGATGTCGCGAAGCTGGCCGGCGTGTCGACCGCGACCGTTTCGCGCGTGTACAACGATCCCGGCAAGGTGTCGGCCGACGTGCAGCAGCGCGTGCGCGACGCGGCGCGCGCGCTGAACTGGATTCCGAATGCGGCGGGCCGCGCGCTCGCGTCCACGCGCACCCACATCACGGGCGCGATCATTCCGACGCTCGACGACCAGGTGTTCGCCTCGCAGGTCGCGGGCATGCAGACGGTCATGGCCGAGCATGGCATCACGCTGTTCCTCGGCTGCTCGAACTACGATCCCGCGCAGGCGCTGGACCAGGTGCGCGCGATGCTGTCGCGCGGCGTGGAAGCCGTGTCGCTCGTCGGCGAAGCGTATCCGCCGGAATTGTTCGAACTGCTTGCGATGCACCGCGTGCCGTACGTCGTCACTTATGCGTATCGCGACGACAGCCCGCACTGCTGCATCGGTTTCGACAACCGCGCGGCGTTCGCGCAGCTCACCACCCACCTGCTCGACCTCGGCCACCGCGATTTCGCGATCATCATGCAGCCGTCCGCCGACAACGACCGTGTGCAGGCGCGCCTGCGCGGCATTCACGACACGCTGGCCGCGCGCGGGCTCGCGGTGCGGCCCGTCCATCAGCACGAAGGCGCGGCCACGATCGCGTTCGGGCGGGCGAGCCTGCGCGCGATCGCCGACAGCGACGCGGCCACCCGCCCGACCGCCGTGATCTGCGGCAACGACGCGCTCGCGCTGGGCGCGTTGCTCGAGGCGCAGGCGCTCGGCATCGACGTGCCCGCGCAATTGTCGATCACCGGCTTCGACGACATCGCGCTCGCGCGCGAGATCCAGCCGCCGCTGACGACGATGTGGGTCGACACCCATGCGATCGGGCGCCAGGCCGCGCAGGCGTTGCTCGACGCGCTCGAGAACGGCGCACCGGGGCCGGGGCACGCGGTGCTGCCGGAGTTGCGCACGCGGGAATCGGCTGCGCCGCCGGCGCAGGTTCGGGCAGGACGTAAAAAATAAATACGCGCCGGGCAGCTTCGGCTGCCCGTCCCGCCCGTCACTGCATCACGTCGACCGGCAGCGTCTTGTCGAGATTGTCATGCCACGCCTGGATGGTCTTCGGCACGTTTTTCTTCCACGCCGGCACGTTCGTGTAATAGCGCATCCGGACGTTGTTCTTCGCGTCGAACACGAGCAGGCCGATCCACAGGTCGTTACCACGGCGCATCACGATCGCGGCATTCGTCGTCGCGATGCCGCGCACCCAGTACGACGCCACATGCGCGCTCAGCCCGTCGAGATCCCTCTCGTCGGCGCTGTAATTGACGTTGTCGACGAGCGTCTGGTAGTCGGCGCCGAGCAGCTTGTGCGCGGCCGCGTTCTGCGTCGCGTCGTCGACGACCTTGAGGCTCAGCAGGTCGGCCGCCGGTTTGGCCTGGAACTGCGAAGCGGTCACATACTGGCCGCCATAGACAACACCCGAGCCCGCACCGCAATCGACATCCGCGCCGTGTTGCGTGACGCCGATGCGCCCGCCCTTCCGTTCGAAATCGAGCCGGCATTTGTCGTTGCGATAGGTGCCGCTGTCGCCGTGCAGCACGATGTCGCCGTCGAGCCCGCCCGTATTCGCGCCGTTGTTGCCGCTCAGCTCGAAATGCAGGCGCGGCGCCGTGCCGGTGAACGTCAGCACGCCGCCGAACGACGGGTTGTCGCTCGTCATGTACCACGTCTGCTGCCAGCGGTCGGCGGCCAGCGGCTTGCCGTTCAAGCTCGCGAGCCGTTCGCGGTAGCGATCGCCGAGGCACTGCGCGTCGCCGCCGCACCGGTCGCGCTGCTTGAGCCACTTCAGCTGCGCGGCTTTCAGCGCGGCCGTATCGCCGCCTTTTGCGAGCGCCTGCTTCCACGCCGTCGCCAGGTCGCCGTCGAGCTTCGACAGCGCGGCATCCGCGCAGATTGCCTTCTCGGTGGACGAAGCGGCCCTCGCGCAGTCGAAGCCGGCGGCATGCGCGGCAAGCGGCAGCAGGGTCAGCAACGCGGCGGCCGCGACGGATCGCAGGTGCGTGTGCCGCACGGCACGGGCGGAAATCGCGGCTTGCCCGCGCGCATTCTTTTGATTGTGGAGGGTCATCGGCTTGGCTCGTCGCAGGATCGCGCGCCTGTAGAAGCTACCTGCACGCGGCATTCGAGGTAAAAACGTCCGGCCCGGCATGCGGCGCATGCCGTTGCTCGCCGAAGCCTAACCCGAATGCGCGGCGCCGATCAATCGATGGTCGATGTCAGCGCAACCGTTCCCGTGGCCGCGCCGCATTGCACGATGCCGGCGCGCAATGCGGCTTCCACTGCGGCATCGATGAACCCGATGAACACCATCACGCCATCTTCTTCGTGCGCGGCCGGCCCTTCGTCTTCCATCGACGAGAACCGGATGCGCCGCGCGGCGACCTGGCACACGCGCGTGGCGACCGTGCCCTGCGCATCGACCACGCGCACGATGCCCTTCGCGCGCAGGATCGTGCGCGGCAACGCCTTCAGCCACGCACGCAGCCGCGCCTTTTCGAGCACGTCCGGCGCGGCAACGGTAACGCTCGCGAACGCCGGCATCGCGTCATGTCGGATCGCCCGGTGCGAACGCGCGAAACCCGCCGGCATCGCGCCACGATCGGGCACGGCCGCGTCGAACAGCAGCGCGAGCGGAATCTCGCCATGGCGCGCGGCGACGACGATGTCGGTCGGCGCACATGCGCGCACGTCGTCGAGTACCGCGTCGCGCCGTTCCGGCGCAACGCAGTCGAGCTTGGTCACGGCGATCGCGCCCGCACCGTCGAGCTGGCGCTGCGCCATCGCGCCGACGAGCGGATCGGCGAGCGTGTCGCGCCACGCGAGCGCATCGGCGACGACGAGCACCGACGTCAGCCGGAACGCACCGTTCAGCAGCCCGATCTGCGCGATCTTCGCGGGATCGGCCACGCCGCTCGCTTCGACGAGCAGCAGGTCGGGCCGCGCGTCGCGCGTCGCGACGCGCGTCAGCGCATCGACGAGCGCGCCGCCGATCGTGCAGCAGATGCAGCCGTTGTCGAGTTCGATCACGTCGTCGCCGCGCGCCCGAACGAGGCGCGCATCGATGTTCACCGCGCCGAAATCGTTGACGAGCACCACGACGCACCGGCCATGCGGCGCCTGCAGGATCGCGTTGACGACCGTCGTCTTGCCCGCGCCGAGATAGCCGCCGATCACCGCGAGGTCGATCGGCGCGGGCGCAGCCGCAACGGGCACGACGGCGTCGCCTGGCGCACTCATCGCGGCGACCGGAACACGCGCCCGCCGAGCACGGTGCCCCACACGGCGAGCGCCTTCAAGCGTGCGGGCGCACAGACCGAGGGATCATCGTCGAGCACCGCGAAATCCGCGAACTTGCCGATCTCGATGCTGCCGACGAGATGGTCCATCCGCAACGTATAGGCCGCGCCGAGCGTGATCGCATGCAGCGCGTCGTCGACTGAAATCCGCTCGCCTTCACCGAGCACGCGCCCGGACGCCGTCTCGCGCTGCACCGCGCACCATGCGGTGAACAGCGGATTGAGCGGCGTGATCGGCGCATCCGAATGCAAGGCGAACGGAATGCCGAGCCGCTGCGCGGAGCCGGCCGCATCCATCCGGTTCGCGCGATCGGGGCCGATGGTCTGGCCGTAATGCGCGTCTCCCCAGTAGTACAGATGATTCGCGAAGAAGTTCACGCACATCCCGAGCGCGCGTACGCGCTTCAACTGCGCGGCATCGGCCATCTGGCAATGCTGCAGCGTATGACGATGATCGGGACGCGGATGGCGCGCGAGCAGCGTCGCCATCGCGTCGAGCACGACGTCGGTCGCTTCGTCGCCGTTGGTATGCACGTGCAGTTGCAGCCCCGCGCGATGAAACGGCTCGAACACGTCGACGAGCTGGGCGGGCGGAATCAGCCACAACCCGTTCGGCTGGCCGCCCGCGTAACCGGGCCAACGCACGCGCGCGGTGAAGCCCTGGATCGAGCCGTCGACGATGAACTTCACCGGCCCGAAATGCAGCTTGTCGGTATTGCGCTCGATCTCCGCCATCACGCTGTCGGCCGAGCGCGCCGGATTGCGCTGCGGCGCGAACGCCGGCACGATCCGCACCGGATAATCGGGATCGGCGGTGACCTCGCGCAACGTGCGGTTGCCGTCGGCCGACAGGTCGTTGACGAGATCGGTGGCCGTCGTCACGCCCGCAAGCTGCGCGACGCGCCCGAAATTCCAGACGGCGTGCGGCTTCTCGCTGGCGGAAATCGCGAGCTTGCCGCCGATCGTCTGATACACCGGCAGCATCGCCGCGAACTCCTGCAGCTCGCCGGTCGGACGGCCGTCGGCATCGCGCGTCACGCCGTCGATGTCGGTGTCCTCGTCGATGCCCGCGCGCGCGAGCATCGCGCCGTTCACGTTCATCAGGTGCACGCTCGCATGCAGGATCGCGATCGGCCGCTGCGCCGATACGCGGTCGAGTTCGTGCGCGGTCAGCCGCGCGGTGCCGAAGAAGATCGGATCGAAGCCCCACGCGAGCAGCGGCCCGTCGTCGGTCATCGCGCGCTCGGCTTCCGCGAGCCGTGCGAGCACCGCGTCGAGCGAGCGCAGCCCCGGCCACAGCGTGCCGTCGGGGCCGCGCCGGTCGTAGTAGCCGACGTACACGGCGTCCCACATCGCGCCTTCCATCAGGTGGCAATGCCCTTCGACGAGCCCCGGCATCAGCACCTTGTCGCGCAGCGTGTCGTCGGTCGTGCACGCGCCGAACCGCGCGTGCCACGTGGCCGCGTCGGCGGCGTCACCGACCGCGAGGATGCGGCCGTCACGCACGGCGACGTGCGTGGCCGACGGCTGCGCCGGATTCATCGTCAGGATGCGGCGCGCGGTGAACACCGTCACGGCTGCGGCCGGGGTTGCGGATGCTGGCATGTGTCACTGCTCTCCTTGCGGCGGACCGCCGATGGGTCAGGAAACGGCGTATTGCTTCACGGGACGGCCATGCAGCATCGCATGCACGGCCGCGACGACGAGCACGTTGACGACGAGGCACACGAGGCCGAGGTTGATGCCGCCGAAGTCGACATGGAGCACGTAGAAGATCATCGCGAGCACCTGGCCGCAGATCATCCCGGCCCCGACCGCGACCGGCCGCACGCGGCGCCCCGCGAGCAGGATCAGCACGCCCGGCAGGAACTGCGTGACGCCGTAGTACGTGGTGTTGATCAGCGTGAGCATCAGGTTCGGCGTGAGCATCGTGGTCGCGATCGACAGCAGCAGGTAGCCGACGATCACGTATTTCGCCGCACGCTTCTGGCGCGATTCCGGCAGGTTCGGCATCAGGTTGCGCGTGACGATCGGCCCGATCGCGAGGCAGATGCCGGCCAGCACGAGCAGCCCCGACAGCGCGGCGCCGGCCGCGACGAGGCCGATCAGCCAGCCCGGCAGCAGGTGCGTGACGGCGGCGAAGAACGCGTCATTCGGCGACGCGAGCGTCAGGTTCGCGGTGATCGCGTAGTACGACGCGATCACGAGGAACGGATACATCAGCATGTACAGCGGCATCACGACCTGCGTGCGCCGGATCGCGTCCGGCCCGCGCGCGGTGAAGAAATTCTGCGCGGCGAACGGCATCAGGTAGAAGCCGAGCGACTGGAACAGCATCGTGCTCATCGAGAAGCGCAGCTGCGATCCGCTCATCGTGTTGCTGACCTGCCGGCTCGCAGCGTCGAACACCGGATGCACGCCGCCCACCTGCCATGCGACGGCCACGCCCGTCACGACGATCGCGAGCAGCATCAGGATGTCCTTCAGGATTGCGATATACGCCGACGCGCGCACGCCGGAGATCGCGATATAGGTGAACGCGAGCGCCGCGCATACGAGGATCAGGTACAGCGGCTCGACGTGCCAGCCGAGCCCCTTGAGCGCCGCGACGAGCCCGGTGAACTGCAGCTGCCCCCACGGGATCAGGAACAGGATCGATGCGCACGCAACGGCAAGCTCGAGCCCGCGGCTGCGGTAGTGGCCCTTGAACAAGTCGGGCAGCGTGATCGCGTTGTGACGCTTGCCGGCCTCCCAGATCTTCGGGCCGACGAAATAGCCGATCGGGTAGGCGAGCAGGATGTAGCCGAGGAACCACACGCCGTAGGTCGGCCCTTTCGCGTAGATGCCGCCGGGGAAGCCGACCATCGTGCCGATGCTGTAGATCTCGCCGGCGGTCAGGAAGAACACGAGCGCCGTGCCGAACTGGCGCGACGCGACGAAGAAGTCATGCACGCTCTGCTTGCCGCGGCCGCGGCCGGATCGGATGGCGAGATAGAGCGACAGCGCGATCAGCGCGGCGAAGACGACCGTGGACATGCGCACCTCTGCGAAGGAAAGGAATGCGTAGGGTTCACCGGAAAGCGCGGGCGGCCGGCGCTCCGCAAGAAGCGGATGCGTGCGCTAGGCGGCGCCGCTCGCGCGGCGGTCGAACAGCATCCAGCACGCGAACAGGCAGCCGGACGTCAGCACGAACCACGCGAAGATCCACATGAAGATGAACGGCACGCCCAGCACGTAGCGGTCCTGCGCGGCTGCCCACGGCAGCACGCCGATCACGCCGAGATACGGAATACCGATGCCGATCAGATACCTGAGCATGCGTGTCTCCTCGAAAGCGGGTTCGTACGGAAGGGGCGTACGCGGAGGCGGCGGATGTCGCCTGCACGGCATCCGGCGTCGAATCCAGTATTCGAAGACAAAAAGGCGCGGGATAGTGCCAGACGCGGGCAATCGCTTGGGCCAGTGGTCCATTGCCCGACGCGGCCCGGTCAGCGCGGCAACGATCGAAGCGGCAACCCGACGCCGCTCCGTCGCGGCCAGCGCCCACCGGTCATGACCGAGGCCGGCGTCAACCGCCAAACGGCATCAGCTCGTAACTCGTGCTCCGGCCGCCGGACGACGAGCGGCGCAGCACGCCATGCTCGACGAGTTCGGTGATGTCCCGCAGCGCGGTGTCTTGCGAGCACTTCGCCAGCGCCGCCCACTTGGTCGACGTCAGCTTCCCCTCGAAGCCGTCGAGCAGGCGATTCATCACCTTCACCTGGCGTTCGTTCATCGCGAAGCCCGCGCAGCGCTGCCAGAAACGCGCCTTGACCAGCACCGCGTCGAGCGTCGTGTGCGCGTGATCGATGGCGCGGCCGAGCGCGGTCAGGAACCACGCGAGCCATTCGGTGACGTCGAGCGAGCCGCGCTGCGTCCGCTCCAGCACGTCGTAATACGCATTGCGCTCGCGCTGGATTTGCGCCGACAGGCTGTAGAAGCGTTGCGGACTGCGGTCGGCGCGCGCGAGGACCAGATCCCCGAGCGCACGCGCGATCCGGCCGTTGCCGTCGTCGAACGGATGGAGCGTGACGAACCACAGGTGAGCGAGGCCGGCGCGGATCAGCAACGGCTCGACCGGCGCGGCATTGAGCCACGCGAGAAAGCGCGCGATCTCGCCGGCGAGGCGCGCGGCGGGCGGCGCCTCGAAATGCACGCGCTGCCGGCCGATCGGCCCGGACACGACCTGCATCGGCCCGGTGGCATCGGTGCGCCAGCCGCCGACCGTGATCCGCGACATCCCCGAATAGCCGGTCGGAAACAGCGCCGCATGCCACCCGAACAGACGGGCGTCCGTGACCGGTGCCGCCGCGTGGGCGGTCGCGTCCAGCACCATGTCGACCACGCCCTCGACGTGACGATCGACCAGCGCCAGCGCGCCGATGTCGACCCCGAGCCGGCGCGCGATCGACGACCGGACTGACGCCACGTTCAGGCTTTCGCCCTCGATCGCGCTGGTCTTGACGACGTCCTCCGTCAACGCGGCGAGGCTGGCCTCGTCGCGCAGCGCCAGGCCGACATCCGCCAGCCGCCCGGCCAGCATGCCTTGCGCACGGCTGACGTCGGCGAGTGGCGTCGCCAGTGCAGGGAGGTCGAAGCGCCACGCGGGCCAGTCGGCCGACTCCCAGATGTAGGTGTAATCTCCGCTCATGATGCGGAGATTATCCCACCGATTCGCCGCAGAGCGCCACATTCTCCGCAAATCATGCGGAGAATAGCACCCCCATTCCCCGCAAACCGGCCCGCTACCGCGCCCGCCCCGCCCCGCCCTTCGCGGCCGGCGCCGCGTCGCCGAGCCGTTCCGCGAGAAACCCGATGAACGTGCGCAGCGTGACGAACCCTTCCCGATGCTGCGGAAACACCGCATTGAGCGTGATCGGCGACGGCGCATACGCGTCGAGCACCGGCACCAGCGCGCCGCTGTCGAGCGCCCCGCCGACGATGAAATCCGGCAGCAGCGCGATGCCGAGCCCTGCGATCGCCGCGTCGCGCACCACCTCGCCGTTGTTCGCGACCAGCGGCCCCTGCACGTCGAACGTACGCGCCGCGCCGTCGACGCGGAATTCCCAGCCGATGCGCCGCTCGCGCCCGTACAGCACGCACGTATGGCCGGCGAGATCGGCCGGCGTTTGCGGCGTGCCCTGCCGCTTCAGGTAGGCGGGGCTCGCGCACGCGATCATCCGCCACGCGCCGAGCGGGCGCGCGATCAGCGTCGAATCCTCGAGCGAGCCGATCCGCAGCACGAGATCGAAGCCCTCGCCGATCAGGTCGACGCGCCGGTCGGTCAGGTCGAGGTTCAGCCGCACGGCCGGGTGCGCGGACAGGAATTCGGCGATCAGCGGCGACACGTGCGTGATCCCGAACGACAGCGGCGCGCTGATTTTCAGCGACCCGTGCAGCTCGGTGCTGCGCACCGACATCGCCTGCTCGGCGTCGGCGATCTCCGCGAGGATCCGCTGCGCGCGCGCATAGAACTCCTGCCCCGATTCGGTCACCGCGAGGTTGCGCGTGTTCCGGTGCAGCAGCCGCACGCCGAGCGACGCCTCCAGCGCCATCGTGCGCCGGCTGACGAATTGCTTGGACAGCATCAGCTGGTCGGCCGCCGCCGTGAAGCTGCCCGCATCGACCGTCGCGACGAAGATCCTGAGATCGTTGATTTCCATATTGTCCACTCCATAGCGACAGTCATTATCGCTACAGCCATTTATTTGTCAAATCGATTGACCTAAGATTCATCTCAACGAACGGCCGGGCCCACTTCCGAGGTCCGGCGTCTTGAGGAACAAAAATCATGATCGAAATCCGTGCAGCAAACCAACGTGGCCGTGCGGAGCATGGCTGGCTCAGCTCCCGTCATACGTTTTCGTTCGCGAACTACTACGATCCGAAGCAAGTCGGCTTCTCCGACCTGCTGGTGATCAACGACGACCGCGTCGCCCCGGGCCGCGGCTTCGGCACGCACCCGCACCGCGACATGGAAATCCTGTCGTACGTGCTCGACGGCGCGCTGGAACACAAGGACTCGATGGGCACCGGTTCGGTGATCGTGCCGGGCGACGTGCAGCTGATGAGCGCGGGCACCGGCGTGCGCCACAGCGAGTTCAACCACTCGCCGGAACTGCCGGTCCACTTCCTGCAGATCTGGGTCGGGCCGGCCGAAAAGGGTGCCGAGCCGCGTTATCAGCAGACGAACGTCACGGCCGACGACAAGCGCGGCAAGCTCGCGCTCGTCGTCTCGCCGAACGGCGACGCCGGTTCGCTGAAGATCCGGCAGGACACGCGGATCTACGCCGGCTTGTTCGACGGCGATGAACGCGCGACGCTGGAACTGGCGCCGAACCGCTTTGCCTACGTGCACGTGGCACGCGGCAGCGTGACGGTCAACGGCGTGACGCTCGGCGAAGGCGACGGCGTGCGCATCCGCGACGAACAGGCGCTGACGTTCGCCGACGGGAAGGATGCCGAAGTGCTGGTGTTCGACCTGCGTCCGGTCGAAGTAACGGCCGAGTGGGCATGACGCCCGTTCGGGAAACCGGGCCCCGCTGAACGCGGGGCCCTTTTAATCGGAGATTCGCAACATGGCCAAGGTACTCGTTCTTTACTACTCGTCCTACGGGCACGTCGAAACGATGGCGCAGCACATCGCGGAAGGCGCGAAATCGGTGGCCGGCGTCGAGGTCACGCTCAAGCGCGTGCCGGAAACGATTCCCGTCGACCAGGCTCGCGCGATCGGCGTGAAGGTCGACCAGGCCGCGCCGGTCGCGACGGTGGACGAACTCGCCGACTACGATGCGATCATCTTCGGCACGCCGACCCGCTTCGGCAACATGGCCGGCCAGATGCGCACGTTCCTCGACCAGACCGGCGGCCTGTGGATGAAGGGTGCGCTCGTCGGCAAGATCGGCAGCGTGTTCGCGTCGACCGGCACGCAGCACGGCGGCCAGGAAACGACGATCACGTCGTTCCACACCACGCTGCTGCACCACGGGATGGTGATCGTCGGTGTGCCGTACGCCTGCAGCGGCCTCGTCAACATGAACGAAATCACCGGCGGCACGCCGTATGGCGCGACCACGCTCGCGGGCGCGGACGGCAGCCGCCAGCCGAGCGCGAACGAGCTCGACATCGCGCGCTACCAGGGCAAGCACGTCGCGGAAATCGCGAGCAAGCTCGCGTCGTAACGCGACGGCCCGGCCGTTCGGGCCGCCCCGCACATGCGCGAACGGCGCCGGTCGATCCGGCGCCGTTCGCGCTGTGCCGAGGTTACGGCCGTTACTGGCCCGATGCCGGGGCGGCCGGCGCCGCCTTCGTCGCGGGCGCCTTCTGCGCGGCGTTCTGCGGATAGTTGCTCTGGTCGTTGGTCAACCGGTAGCCGCTGCCCGTGCCGATCGCCTTCAGGTCCGACGCATGCCGCGCCCGGGCGGCCTTGCGGGCCGCCTTCTTCTGCGCCTTGTCGAGCTGCTTCTGCGTCGGCGCGGACGCCGGATCCTGCGCGTATGCCGCCGGCGCGGCGGTCAACAGCAGACCGAACGACGCCGTTACTGCTACTGCCACCGATACCACGCGAGACTGCTTCATGGCCGGATCTCCTTGTCGATTGTTGAAAGTGGGTCGAACACCGGCGCGCACACGACCGCTTGCGACATCGGCGCCGTTGCAACGTTAGCCGATCAGTATTCCGTTGTCCGTGTGCGTTCCTGAATTCTCCTGATAACGGCCACGATACATGCGCACCGCGAGAGCCGCCGTTTCGGCGCCGCGCCGGCGCCATCAGGGAAACCGATAACCCGGCCCGGCCGGCGCTCAGATCCAGCGCGACAGCACCGGCAGCAGGATCGGCACGACGAAGGCGGTCAGCACGCCGTTCAGCCCCATCCCGAGCCCGGCGAACGCGCCGGCCTCTTCGCTGACCTGGAACGCGCGCGCGGTGCCGATCCCGTGCGACGCGACGCCGAGCGCGAAGCCGCGCACGGCCGGTTCGTCGACCCGCAACGCATTGAGGATCCCGCGTGCGCACACCGCCCCGAAAATCCCGGTCGAGATCACGAGCACGGCGGTGAGCGACGGAATCCCGCCGATTTCGGCCGCGACGGCCATCGCGATCGGCGTCGTCGCCGATTTCGGTGCCAGCGACGCGATCGTCTGGTGCGACGCGCCGAACAGCGCCGCGATGCCCACCGCCGACACGATCGCGGTCAGCGAACCCGCGAGCAGGCCGACCAGCAGCGGCACCGCGGCGCGGCGCAGCTTCGACCACTGGCGGTACAGCGGCAGCGCGAGCGCGACGGTCGCGGGGCCGAGCAGGAAGTGGACGAACTGCGCGCCTTCGAAATACGTCGGATACGGCGTGTGGGTGATCGTCAGCAGCACGACGATCAACGCGACCGCGATCAGCACCGGGTTCGCGAGCGGGTTGAAGCGCGCCCGCGCATAGACGGCCTGCGCGAACAGATAGGCGATCAGCGTGATGGTCAGGCCCAGCAGCGGGGTCGCGGCGAGATAGACCCAGATCGCGCCGAGTGTCGGGAAGGCCGTCATCGCGTGCCCTCCGCCGCGCCGTCCGCGCGCCGCTGGCGCCGCAGCAGCGCACGTGTGACGAGCGCGGTCACCGCGATCGCGAGCGTGGTGCTCACCGCCAGCGCGACGACGACCGCGACCGCATCGCCGCGCACGCGGTCGGCCGACACCATGATGCCGACGCCGGCCGGCACGAACAGCAGCGACAGATGGCGCAGCAGCTCGAGCGCGGTCGGCTCGATCGCGTCGGCCACCTGCGGGCGCAGCATCACGAAGCCGAACAGCAGCAGCATGCCGATCACCGGGCCCGGCACCGGCAGGCCGAACAGGTAGGACACGCCTTCCCCGAGACACTGGAAGGTCAGCAAGACCGCGAATGCCTGCAGCATGAACCGCTTCTCCCGAACGGGGCCGCGCTGCCGGACGGCCGCGCGACCGATGGCCGGCGGGTTGCGGCGCCGGCGTGAACGATACGCGCGATCGTACCAACTTCACGCGCGATCGGACATCGCCGCGTGCGGCTGCGGGATGACACCACCGGCTGCACGGCGTGCGGCCTCCCGCCGCCACGCGTCATCCCGGCACCGGTTCGGCCGGCATCGCCCTGCCCGGCTCGTGCGCATTGCCGGATATGCCGGCCAAGGGCAGCGTGAGCGTCACGGTCGTACCCTGCCACGGGGCGCTGCGCACGTGGATCTCGCCGCGGTGCCGGTCCACGACCGCCTTCGCGAACGCCATGCCGAGCCCGACACCCTTCGTGTCGGGCTGTCCCGGCAGGCGAAAGCGCCGGTAACGCTCGAACAGGCGCGCCTGATCCTCGGCCGCGATCCCGTAGCCGTTGTCGCGAATCACGCAGCACACCGAAGCACCGTCGTCCGCCAGCTCGACGCTGCACGCGATGCGGGTATGCGCGGCGCTGTATTCGACCGCGTTCCGCAGCAGATTGACCAGCGCACGCGACAGCAGCGCCGGATCGCCATGCACGAGTGCGTCGTCGCACGACGGGACGTCGTCGATCGCGATGTGCTTGTCCCGCGCACGCGGCCAGATTTCGTCGCGAGCCTGATTCATCAGGTCGGCCACGTTGACGAGCTCCGACGCGTACTCGCCCGCCTCCGCCCGCGACACCTGCGCGAAACCGTCCGCCATCGCGAGCGTATGACGCGCCAGCCCGCCGATCTCGTGAAGACGCCCGCGCAGCGCGCAGTCGGGCGGGCAGGCGGCAGGCGCGTCCACGAGCACGATGACCGAGGTGAGCGGCGCACGCATGTCGTGCGAGAACAGCGTCAGCATGTCGTTGCGCTGCCGCTCGAGCAGCGTGCGATGAACGTAGGCGCCGCGCAGCGCGTCCAGTGCGTCGTTCACGTGCGCGATCTCGGGGCTCGTGCCCGGAACCCGGACGATCGGCGATACGTCGCCCTCGCTCAACGCGACGATGCGCCGGCTCAGCGCATCGAGCGGCTTCGACAGCGTCCGCTGCGTGCCGCGCACGAGCAGGAACAGGATCGCGACGCAACACGCCGCCTCGGCGCCGGACAGCATCATCCGCACGCGCGCCGCATCGCGCAGCGCCACCGCGCGCGCCCGCGTGAGGTCGAGCACGTGGTCGCGCAAGTGCGCCGACGCGTCGAGGTCGTGCATGATCCGCGACGCGAAATCCTCGGCGTTCATCGCATAGGTGCCCGTGCGCCCCGCGCGAAGCGTCGCGGCAACGAGCGGCAGGAAGCTGCCGTCCATTGTGTCGTTCAGCCGCGCCAGGTCGTTCGACAGCGTCGCGTCGTCGAGCGCCGGTGCAATCGCGCCGGCGATCAGTGCGCGCAACTGCACGATGCGCCCGCGCATCTGGAGGATGCGCGCCAGCCGATCGTTGTCGAGCGCCTCGTTCCTCACGAGCGGCGCGACGAACAGCGCGCCCAGCCGGCCGGTGTATTCGCGCAAGTCGCCCAGCAGGCGCGCGAGGACCAGCGCGCCGGCCGTGTGCGGATGACGCATCGCCGTCCCCGCCATCACGCCGCCGGTCAGCGCCGCCAGATCGTCGGCGGCCGCGAACATGCGGTCCTGCGCGGCCTGCACCTGCCACGTCGCACGCGCCGCCGCGGGCCGCGCGGCGAGCGCATCGACTTCGCCGCGCGCGCCGGCCAGCCCGGCGCGTATCGACGCGAGCGCGTGCAGCGCGGCCCCGCGCTCGGATGCCCCGAGCGCCGCCGCCCGCGTGAGGTCGTCTCGCAGCGCATCGAGCGCCTGATCCGTGTGTGCGCGCGCATCGCGCACGGCCTGCGCTTGCGTGGCCGAATCGTGCCGCCGCAGCGCCAGCAACCGGTTGGCCGGCCAGCGTTCGGCCGCGATCCGGTTCGACGCGATCATCATGCACTCGATCAGCGCGAAATCGCGCAGGTCGAGCATCCCCTGCCGATACTGCCGATAGCTTTCCCACAGATTCGTGCCGCACGCGACTGCCGTCAGCATCACGACGAGCACGAAGCCGGCACGCATTCGCTGCCGGATGGACAGACCGCGGAGGTTCACGATGCCGGCTCGATGCGCACCGGATGCGCGCAGCCTTCTCCATCGGGCGAACGCGCCGCGCCGGCCGACGCGAGGTGCCGACCGGCGTCATGCGCCGCGGACCGCGTGGGTCCTGCCGCGGCCGCCGTCGCCCCGCTAGCTTGCACACCATTCTCCCGATGAATCGCCGGCGGCGCTGCCGCTGCCGCGACAGGACGCGACGGCCGCCTGTACGTCGTGCCGTCGCGCATGACGCGTGCCGGGCGCCACCCGCGGGGACGTCCCGGCCGCGCGCTTGCCCGCACGCGCCGGCAGCCGGCAGGCGACGCACACGGGATGCCGGCGCAGCGCGTGGCGGTAGGTGATGAACGCCGCGCCGCAATCCCGGCATCGGGCGATGTCGAGCACGCCGGCGTCGACGAAGCGCACCAGCATCCACGCCCGTGTCAGGTCCAGCGGCAATCCGCAACTTGCGGCATCGCCCTGTTCGGCGTACAGCGTGTAGGCCTTGACGAGCGCCTCGAGTCGCGAGCAGCCCGCCTGGTTGCGCAGGAAGCGATAGATGCTGTGGAACAGCGATGCATGAAGGTTCGCGAACCACGTCATGTACCAGTCGATCGACGACGGCAGCAACCCCTTCGGCGCGGCCACGCCGCGCACTTCGCGATACAGGCGCACGAGACGGTCGCGCGGCAATCCGCACTCCACTTCCAGCATCTGCAGCCGCGCGCCGAGCCGGATCAGCGCCGCCGCGTGCATCGTCAGTTGCGCGTCGTCCGCGAGGCCGTGCCGCCCGGCCCGGCCGTTCACGATGTTTCCTCGTCGGGTAGCGCAAGGCCGGCCAGCACCATCGCGGTATGCACGCGCACGAGATCGACCGGCGGCGTCGCGCGGGTCAGTGCCGACAGCACACCGTACCGGCCCGGCCGCAATGCGCAGATCAACTGCCCCGCGGACGCGAGCTCGTTCATGTGCTTCATTGACAGCGCGGCCAGCGCGGCGGCGACATCGGCGGTCACACCCAGGCGAAACATGCCGGTTGCGCGATCCGACTGCAGCAGTCGCTGCGCAAGCCAGAGATACGACATGTTCAGTTCCCACATTGCATCGCTGTCGTTGGCAACCTTCATCGTTCACCTCGATTCATGCGCGATCAGGATCAATGATTCATCGTCAAAATGCGTGCCGATAAGCCAGTTATGACGAACCGTTATTTTTTTGTGTTCGACGCGAATAACAGAAATTCACCGCCGCCGAACGACGCACATTGCGTGCGTGCAGCGCGCCGTCAATCAATCCTGAAGCGGCTGCCTGCTACGTCGCTCACATCGCCGCGAAGCCGGCGACGCATCGAATGGCGCGCCCGCATTCACCTGCATTGCGAACTGTCGTGATTGAGTCTCGGCGATATTCCGCTGAATGTAAATGCGACGTTAGACGCAAGACAGATGCAGGACAAAAGCGACTTTAGTATTAAGACTTTCGTCTTGTACAATCCGGTTCGTTCGTATCGGTCCGACTCCGGACTCACTTATTCAAGCATCCTCATGAAAATTCTGATCGTCGACGATCACGCGATCCTGCGGGATGGCGTGGAGATGCTGCTGCGCCAGAGTGACGACGACACGGTCGTCGTCCAGGCGAGCAGCGCCGATGATGCAGTGCGGCTGCTCGACGATCACACCGACCTCGACGCCATCGTGCTCGACCTGAAGCTGCAGGGCATGGACGGCCTCGACGCGCTCGCCGTCTTCGCGACGATGCGCCCGGGGCTGCCGGTCATCGTGCTGTCGTCGTCCGAGGATCCCGGCGCCGTGCGCAGCGCGTTCGCGCAGGGCGCGATGGGTTACGTGCCGAAGTCCGCCAGCCCGCGCACGCTGCTGTCCGCGATCCGGATCGCCCTCAACGGCGAACGCTACGTCCCGCCGCTCGTGCTCGACGACCCCGCGCTGCAGCATCAGGACGGCGCCGCTGCAGCACGCGGTTCGATGCTGACGCAACGACAGATCGAAGTGCTGCGCTATCTCGCGGAAGGCGTACCGAACAAGGTCATCGCCGACAAGCTGGGCCTGTCCGAAAAGACCATCAAGGCGCACATCACCGCGATCTTCAAGGCGCTGAACGTCATCAACCGCACCCAGGCAGCGGCAGCCGGCAGGAAGGCCGGCCTCATCTGATCCGACGCCGGCTTGCGTCGCGACATTGCCATGCCGGCGTGGAACGCCTAAATTTTCCTCATTGTCTCCGCCCGTTCGAGGAGCGTGCGCATGACGCATGTCGACGAGCCGCCCGACGCGCCGGCCGACCATGAAGTCCCGTTCGACCTCGCCGCCGACGTGATCGCGCGCTGGCAGCGCCTCGTCGACCTGATGGCGGAAATCGTCGGCGTGCCGGCGGGGCTGATCATGCGCAACGTCGGCCGCGACATCCAGGTGCTGGTCGCCAGCCGCAACACCGGCAATCCGTTCTATCCGGGCGAATCGGCCGAACTGCACGGCTCGGGGCTTTACTGCGAAGCGGTCATCGCGAGCGGCGATACGCTGGTCGTGCCGGATGCGCGGCAATCCGCGCAGTGGCGCAACAATCCGGACCTGCGCGTCAACATGGTCTCGTATCTCGGCCTGCCGATCCGCTGGCCCGACAACACGCCGTTCGGCACGATCTGCCTGCTCGACTGCAAGGAGAATGCGTATTCGGAGCGCTACATCCGGCTCGTCGAGGAATTCCGCGACCAGATCGAGATGCAGTTGCAACTGATCCGCGCGCAGCGGATCGCCGAACGCGAACGCCAGCGCGCCGCGCAGCTGGCCGAGAACTTCCGCCGGCAAAAGGATCTCGCGACGGAGGCCGTGCACGTCAAGTCGAGCTTTCTCGCGGCCGCGAGCCACGACCTGCGCCAGCCCGTCCACGCGTTGAGCCTGTTCGTCGGCGCGTTACGGCACGTGCCGATGCCGGCCGACGGCACGCTGCTCGTCGATCGCATCGACCAGTCCGTCAACGCGATGGACGCGCTGTTCACCGCGATCCTCGACATCTCGCGGCTCGATGCGGGCGTCGTGCCCGTCCATCGCCGGCCGTTCGCGATCGGCGCGGTGCTGGAGCGCGTGTGCCGCGAAGTCGCCGCCGACGCGCACGGGAAAGGCTTGTCGCTGTCATACGTGCGCAGCACGGCCGTGGTCGATTCCGACCCGGTGCTGATCGAGCGCATCGCACGCAACCTGCTGTCGAACGCGGTGCGCTACACCGACACCGGACGCATCGTCGTCGGCTGCCGGCGCACACGCCAGCACGTTCGCCTGCAATTCCTCGACACCGGGCGCGGCATTCCGGCCGACCAGCAGGCGCGCGTATTCGACGACTACTACCAGTTGCGCCGGCGCGGCGACGAGCCCGAACGAGGCGTCGGCCTCGGGCTGGCGATCGTGCGGCGCCTCGCGGGGCTGCTCGACTGCCCGCTGACGCTGCGCTCCGAACCCGGGCGGGGCTCGTGCTTCGAACTGCAGCTGGTGCGGCTGGACACGGCGGTGCAGCCGGGCGCCGCCGCCGACGAGATCGCCGTCGACGAGGCGGCCGCCGCCGCGCACCTCGTGGTCGTGATCGACGACGAAAGCGCAATCCGCGCCGGCATGTCGATGCTGCTCGAGCGCTGGGGCTACCAGGTCGTCACGGCCGCGTCGGTCGATGACGCGATCGCGTGCCTGGCATCATATGAGGTGCGGCCGACCCTGCTGATCTGCGACCTGCACCTGCACGGCGACCAGAACGGCATCGCGGCGATCGCGCGCATTCGCGACGAGTACAACGCGGCGATTCCCGCGATGCTGATCACGGGCGACACGACCGCGCGACGGCCCGGCCGGCTGAAGCATGGCGGGTTCGTGCTGCTGCACAAGCCGGTGCCGAGCGACAAGCTGCGCGCGGCGATGGCGCGCCTGCTGCATGCGCAGGCGCCCGGGCAGCAGCGCGGGGCCAACGCCGGATAGTCGCCGGTGCACCGGCGGCATGCAAAAACGGCGGGCATCTGCCCGCCGCCGAGTCTTCGCACGCGCACCGCGTCAGGCGCGGCGCGCGTGCGGATCCTCGCTTACTTCAACCGCGTCGCGATCTCGTTCGCCATCGCCTTCGTCGCGGCCTTCGTCGGCGCATCCGTGGCCAGCGCGTTCAGCAGGCCGAAATCGTGGATGGTGCCGTCGTAGCGCGTGGTCGTCGCATCGACACCCGCTGCGTCGAGCTTGCGGCCGTATGCTTCGCCTTCGTCACGCAGCACGTCGAACTGCGCGACCTGGATCAGCGCGGGCGGCAGGCCCTTCAGCTGCGCGGTGCTCGCGCGCAGCGGCGACGCGTAGATCTCGTTGCGTTGCGCTTCGTTCTTCGTATAGGCGTCCCAGAACCACTTCATCATCGGTCGCGTCAGGAAGTGCCCTTGCTGATACGCGTTGTACGAACCCGTGTTGAAGTTGTGGTCCGTCACCGGCCACATCAGCCCCTGGAAGCGGATCGCGGGGCCGCCCTTGTCCTTCGCCATCAGCGCCACCACGGCCGCCATGTTCCCGCCGACGCTGTTGCCGACCACCGCAAGGCGGCTGCCGTCGACGCCGATCTCCGCGCCGTGCGCGGCCACCCACTTCGTCGCCGCATACGCCTGGTTGATCGCGACCGGGTAATGCGCTTCCGGCGACGGCGTGTAGTTCACGAACACCGCGACGGCGCCCGATTGCACGACGAGGTCGCGCACGAGGCGTTCGTGCGTCGGGAAATCGCCGAGCACCCAGCCGCCACCGTGGATGAACACGAATACCGGCGGCGTGCCCGTCGCGCCCTGCGGGCGGACGATCGTGACCGGCACGGACAAGCCGTCCTGTTCGATCGTGCGGTTCGACACGTCGATGCCCGACAGGTCGACCTTCGTGCCGTTCTGCGCATCGACCAGCACCTGGCGCGCCTTCGCGGGGCTCAGCGTTTCGAGGCCCGGGCCCTTCTGGCCGTTCAGCACGGCGAGGAATGCGCTCGTCGTCGCGTCGGGACCGACGGCGTCGGCGCCGGCGCCCGCGGCGAACGTGGTAGTCGTGACGGACAGTGCAGCGGCAACGGCGGCGGCGATCAGCAGCGGCTTGACGATCTTCATGGTGTAACTCCTTGGCTCAATCCGTGAATGACGATGTGACGGTGAATGTTTCGCAATGCGTACGATCAGACGAGCGTGAGCGTGACGTCGATGTTGCCGCGCGTCGCGTTCGAGTACGGGCAGACGACGTGCGCGCGATCGATCAGCGTCTGCGCGACGTCGCGATCGAGGCCCGGCAGCGAAATCTTCAGTTCGACTTCGATGCCGAAACCGTTCGGGATCGCGCCGATGCCGACGCTGCCTTCGATCGCGGCGTCTGCGGGGATCGCGATCTTGTCGCGCGCGGCGACGAACTTCATCGCGCCGATGAAGCACGCGCTGTAGCCGGCGGCGAACAGTTGCTCGGGGTTCGCGCCTGCGCCGCCCGCGCCGCCGAGCTCGCGCGGCGTGGTCAGCTTCAGGTCGAGGCCGCTTTCGGGCACCGTCGCACGGCCGTCACGGCCGCCGGTGGCTTTTGCATGGGCGCGGTACAGCACTTTTTCGATCGACATGACAGATTCCTTTTTCAATCAGTGAGTGAAACAGCCTTCGAACCGGGACCGCGTGCCGGCGGCTTCTTCGCCGGCTTCGCATTTGTTTATCTACTCATAGATAGATAAACGTCCCCAAAAAATGCAGAGGATCGATTCCTCTGCGCCAGTCATCTATCTACTACATGATAGATAACGAGATTCAATAAAAAGGCGGCGAACCGCCCTACCGCTCGCGCGCCGCCGGTCAGGGCCGCGCTTTCCAGACGGCCTCGACATCCTCGAGACGCGCCCGCGTATGAAACAACCGACTCGCCAGCACGCTGCCCTGGAACGCCGCGTACAACGTGCGCGCCGCTGTGTCGGGCTCGCCGCTGAACTGCAGCGTGCCTTCCTTCGCGCCTTGCACCAGCAATTCCGCGAGCCAGCGCTCGTTGGCCGTGAAGAACGCCTGCACCGCCTGCCGCACGTTCTCCGGCAACGTTTCGATGTCGGACGCGAGCATCCCGCACAGGCAGATCAGGTTGCCGTCGCCCAGCGTGCGGCCGAACATCTTCGTGTACAGGCTCAGCTTCACGTCGGCCGGCAGCGCCGGATCGATCGCCCGCACGGCCGAGAGGACTTCGTTGCTGTAGGCCGCCACCGCTTCCAGCACGAGATCGTCCTTCGACGGGAAGTAGTAGTGGATGCTCGACGTCTTCACGCCCACCAGGTCGGACAGGTCCCGATAGCTGAAGCCGTTGTAACCGCGCTGCATCATCAACGTGATCGCGTGGTCGAGAATCTGTTCGCGGACGGTCGGTTTCGTTTCCATGGATCGAACTTTATCTACTCATAGATAGATAGTCAAGGAGTTTTTTAGGGGCGCGATGACGATGCCTGCGAGCCCGACGCGCAAGGACGACACCGTTCGCCTGGCCGGGCGGCTTACAACCGGCCTGCAGCACGATCGAATCGATGCGACACTTCACGCCGGGCCACGCGAATCGCGGCGCAATGTCCATCGGCTGGACGAATGTGCCGGCACATGACGACCGCATCGCATCCGGCCCCGGCATCATCGGCCCGCTCGCTGCGTCGGGCCGCACAAGGAGAACAAGTCGATGTTTTCGTGGTTTGAACGGCGCCTGCCGACTTTCCCGCTCGAAGATCCCGTCACGCCGCCGCGGGGTTTCTTCTCGTTCGTCTGGGCGTGCACGAAAGGCGCGCGCAGCTGGATCCTGCTGATCGCGCTGACGTCGGCCGCGCTGGCCGCGTACGAAGCCGCGCTGTTCGCGATGATGGGCCGCGTGGTCGACTGGCTCGCGTCCTCGACGCCGGCCGATTTCGGCGGCCGGCACTTCGGCACGCTCGCCGGGTTCGCGGCGATCCTCGCCGGCAGCGCGCTGCTGATCGCGCTGCATACGATGGTCAAGCACCAGGTGCTCGCGATCAACTTCCCGATGCGGCTGCGCTGGCTCTTTCACCGGCTGATGCTCGACCAGAGCCTGTCGTTCTACGCGAACGAGTTCGCCGGCCGCGTGACGACCAAGATCATGCAGACCGCGCTCGCGGTGCGCGATGCGCTGTTCATGTCGGTCGACGTCGTGATCGGCGTCGCCGCGTACCTGATCGGCATCCTCGCGCTCGCGGCCAGCTTCGACTGGCGGCTGATGATCCCGCTCGGGCTGTGGGCGCTCGGCTACGGCCTCGCGTGCGCGTATTTCGTGCCGCGCCTCGGTGCCGTCGGCAGCCGCCAGGCCGATGCGCGCGCGCTGATGACGGGCCGCATCACCGACGCGTATTCGAACATCACGACCGTCAAGCTGTTCTCGCACACGCGGCGCGAAGCCGACCACGCGCGCCGCGCGATGGAAGCGTTCAAGTCGACCGGCGACGCGCAGATGCGGCTCGTCAGCGCGTTCGAGGTCGTCAACCATCTGCTGTCGACGCTGCTGCTGGTTGGCTCGACCGGCCTCGCACTGGTCCTGTGGATGCATGGCGAGGCGAGCGCGGGCGTCGTCGCGGCGGTGATCGCGATGGCGCTGCGCCTGTCGAGCTATTCGCACTGGATCATGTGGGAAATGACCGAGCTGTTCGAGAACGTCGGCACGATCCAGGACGGCATCAACACGCTGACGAAGGTGCACAGCGTGGTCGACGCGCCCGACGCGAAGCCACTCACGGTGCAGCGCGGCGAGATCGTGTTCGACAACGTGCAGTTCGCGCACGAGGACAACGATCGCGCGGTGTTCGACGGGCTGAACCTGACGATCCGGCCCGGCGAGCGGATCGGCCTGATCGGCCGCTCGGGCGCCGGCAAGTCGACGCTCGTGAACCTGCTGCTGCGCTTCTACGACGTGGGCGGCGGCGCGATCCGGATCGACGGGCAGGACATCGCGCACGTGACGCAGGACAGCCTGCGCGGCGCGATCGGGATGGTCACGCAGGATACGTCGCTGCTGCACCGGACGATGCGCGAGAACCTGCTGTACGGGCGCCCCGACGCGACCGAGCGCGAGATGCACGATGCAGCCGTGCGCGCGGAAGCGTCCGAGTTCATCGACCGGCTGCGCGATCGCCATGGCCGAAGCGGCTACGACGTCGAGGTCGGCGAGCGCGGCGTAAAGCTGTCGGGCGGCCAGCGGCAGCGCGTCGCGATCGCGCGCGTGATGCTCAAGGACGCACCGATCCTCGTGCTCGACGAGGCGACCAGCGCGCTCGATTCCGAAGTCGAAGTCGCGATCCAGCGCAGCCTCGACGACCTGATGCACGGCAAGACGGTGATCGCGATCGCGCACCGGCTGTCGACCATCGCGGCGATGGACCGGCTGATCGTGCTCGATGAAGGGCGCATCGTCGAGGAAGGCACGCACCAGCAGTTGCTGCAGGCCGGTGGCATTTATGCGGCGCTGTGGACGCACCAGAGCGGCGGGTTCCTCGGTGAGACGGCGGATGTGGAAGGCGTGGAGCAGTAAGCTGCCCGTCCAGATACGCAAGACGCGCGGCCTCGTTGCCCAGGCCGCGCGTCGCCCATGACATTACAACCGCACGACCGTCGACTTCAGCTCGGTGTACTTGTCGAGCGCATGCAACGATTTGTCCCGACCGTTGCCCGACAGCTTGTAGCCGCCGAACGGGAAGTTCATATCATCGCTGCCGTCGCCGTAGCAGTTGACCCACACGGTGCCCGCACGCAGCCGCCTCGCCACCGCATGCGCGGTCGAGATATCGGCCGACCAGACCGCCGCGGCCAGCCCGTAGTCGGTATCGTTGGCGATCCGCACGGCCTCGTCGACATCGTCGAACACGATCACCGACAACACCGGCCCGAAAATCTCCTCGCGCGCGATCTTCGCATCCGGCTTCACCTCGAACACCGTCGGCTCGACATAGAACCCGCCCGTGTCCTCCTTCACGCGCGCGCCGCCCATGACAAGCTTGCCTTCGTCGCGCCCGGCACCGATATACCCCATCACGCGATCGAGCTGCATGTGATCGACGATCGCCCCCATCGTCACCGACGGATCGAGCGGATGCCCGGGCGCGAACCGTCGCGACGCCTCGACCAGCCTCGCGACGAATGCGTCCTTGATGTCGCGATGCACGAGCAGGCGCGAGCCGGCCGTGCACACTTCGCCCATGTTGAAGAAGATCGCGTCGGCGGCCGCCTGCGCGGCGCGGTCGAGATCGGGGCAATCGCGCAGCACGATGTTCGGCGACTTGCCACCGAGCTCGAGCCATACGCGCTTCAGGTTCGACTGCGCGGCGCACGCCATGATCTGCTGCCCCGTGCGCGTCGACCCGGTAAACGCAATGCAGTCCACATCACGATGCAGCGCGAGCGCCCTCCCCGGCTCCGCGCCGCCCGGCACGACGCTGAACACGCCAGCCGGAATGCCTGCCTCGCACGCGAGCTGCGCAACGCGGATCGCGGTGAGCGGCGATTTCTCGGACGGCTTGAGCACGACACTGTTGCCGGCCGCGAGCGCCGGCGCGAATTTCCACGCGGCCATCAGCAGCGGAAAATTCCACGGCACGACGGCCGCGACGACGCCGATCGGCTCGCGCGTGACGAGCCCGACCAGATGAGGGTCGACCGGCGCGACTTCGCCGCCGACCTTGTCGATCGCTTCCGCATACCAGTCGACGCAATGCGCGGCGGCCGGCACGTCGATCGCCGTGGTATCGGCGATCGGCTTGCCGGTGTCGAGCGTCTCGAGCAGCGCGAGCTCGTCGAGATGCTCGCGCATCAGCGCGGCCCAGCGCTGCAGCACCGCCTTGCGGGCGCGCGGGTTCATGCCGGCCCAGCTTTGGGCGTCGAACGCGCGGCGCGCGGCCGCCACCGCGAGGTCGACGTCGTCGGTACCGCAATCGGCCACGTGCGCGAGCACGCCACCGTCGATCGGGCTCACGCAGGCGAAGGTCGCGCCCGTGTGCGCGTGGCGCGCGTCGCCGTCGATGAACGCGCGGCCTTCGATCCGCAACGCGGCCGCGCGGGCCCGCCAGTCTTCGAATGTCGGTTGATTCATGCGTTTCCTCGTGAAAAGTCGCGGATCACGACCCGGTGACCGGATCGATCGGCGTGAAGATGCCCGCGCGCGCCTCGATCGCTTCGCCCGCGGCGAGACACAGCGCCTCCTGGAAGCGTCCCGCGACGAGCTGCACGCCGGCCGGCACGCCATCACGGATGCCGGTCGGCACCGACAGCCCGGGCAGCCCGAGTAGCGCGGTCGCGAGCAACGGCCCCTGCCGCTCGATGATCGCGCGCATCGCGTCGTCGCCGTGCTGATCGGCGTCGATCGCGAATGGCTGTGCGCACGACACCGGCATCAGCAGCAGCGGATAGCGCGCGAAGAACTGCTGCCAGTCGCGCAGCAGCGCGGTGCGCCGCGCGAGGCCGTTCATGTAGCCCTCGAGATCCAGCGGCGTCGCGAGGCGGCGCTGGCTCGCGAACGCGCTACGGATCGCCGCGTCGCCGTGCTGCATGATCACGTCGCCGAGGCCGCCGCGCGCTTCGTTGGTCACCAGGTCCAGCCACAGTTCGCACGCCTCGGCGAACCGCGGCGGCGCCGCTTCCTCGACGACGCAGCCGGCTTCCTCGAGCCAGCGCGCGGCCTGCCGGATCGCGTCGACCACCACCGGATCGGACGGCACGCCCGGCAGCGCCGGGCACACGGCCACGCGCGCGGGGAACGCGGCTTCGTGCGCATTCGGCGCGACCGGCATCCACCATGCGTCGCGCGCGTCGCCTGCCGCCATCGCGTCGAGCGCGAGCCGCAGGTCGCCGACCGTGCGCGCGAGCGGCCCCTGCACGGACGCGAGCTGCACCGCGAGCGTGCGGTCCTTCGACTGGGTCGGGTTGTACGCCGGCACGCGCCCGGTGCTGGGTCGCAGCCCGGCGACGCCGCACGCATAGGCCGGGTAGCGGATCGAGCCGCCCAGGTCGTTGCCGTGCGCGATCGCGCCGACGCCGGCGGCCACGGCCGCGGCGGCACCACCGCTGGAGCCGCCCGGCGTCAGCGACGCATTCCACGGATTCGACGTGCGGCCGTGCAGGTCGTTGTCGGTGAACCAGCGGTACGAAAACGCCGGCGCATTGCTGCGCCCGATCACGATCGCGCCGGCCTTGCGCAGGTTCGCGGTCACCGGGCTGTCCTCGTGCGCGATCACGTCCGAAAACGCGCGCACGCCATTGGTCGTCGCATGTCCGGCCGTGTCGACGTTGATCTTCACCGTCACCGGCACGCCGTGCAGCGCGCCGACCGGTGCGCCGCGCGCGATCGCGGCATCGGCATCGGACGCGGCCTGCAACGCGCTGTCGGCCATCACGTCGACGATCGCGTTGATGACGGGGTTCACCGCTTCAAGCCGCTGCAGGCAGCTGCGCGTGAGTTCGGTGGCCGACACGTCGCGACGCGCGACGCGCTCGGCCATCTCGGCCGCGCTGAGACGCCACAATTCCTGGGTCATGGGTTGCTCCTCCTTGATCTCGATGGTTGTCCTGAACCGGTCGCGTCACGCGAGCGGCTGTCCGGCTTGCGGTGCGTGCGACGCATAGATCTTGCGGCACGTTTCAACGACTTCCCACGTGCCGCGAAAGCCCGGCGGGATCACGAAGCGATCGCCGGCGCGCAGCACGCGCTCGCAGCCGTCCGCATCGCGGACGATCGCGACGCCGCTCAGCATCTCGCAATACTCGGACTCGTCGTACTCGATCGTCCAGCGGCCGGGCGTGCATGCCCAGATCCCGCAGCTGAACTGCCCGCACGGGCTGATGTAGTGATGCGCCAGCGTCTGCTGCGGATTGCCGTCGAGCAGCAGCCCGCTCGGCACGCGGCTCTGCGTGAGCTTCGCCGGTGCCCGCATCAGGTCGACGAGATTCGTGATGTTGGTCATGAGTGCCTCCAGGGCATGAGTGATTCGAGACGTTTGGGTGCCGTGCGGACGGACGAGCCGCCCGCGCCGGTCAGAGCAGGTCCATCATCCGGTGCCAGGTCATCGCGAGCGCCAGCATCGGCGTGCGCAGCGCCCGCCCACCCGGAAAGTCGCGATGGCGGATCCGGCCGAACAGGTCGAAGCGCGCGGCCTGCGCATCGATCGCTTCCGCGATCAGCCGCCCCGCCAGGCCCGTCACGTTGACGCCGTGCCCGGAAAAGCCCTGCGCGAAATACACGGTCGGCTCGAGCCGGCCGAAATGTGGCGCGCGATTCATCGTCGCGTCGATCAGCCCGCCCCACGCGTAGTCGATCCGCACATCGGCCAGCTGCGGGAACGTCTTCAGCATGTCGCGCCGCATCGCGGCCGCGAGGTCGCGCGGCGTGTTCGTCGAGCTGCTGGCCTTGCCGCCCCACAGCAGCCGGCGGTCGCGCGTCAGCCGGAAATAGTCGAGTGCCGAATTCGTGTCGCAGATCGCCGCATCGGCCGGCATCGTCTCGGCCGCGCGCACGTCGCCGAGCGGCTCCGTCGAGATCAGGTACGTCGCGATCGGCATGATCTTGCGCGCGAGCGCCGGCGCCAGCTGCCCCAGGTACGCGTTGCAGGCCAGCACGACATGACGGGCATCCACATGCCCGCGCGCGCACCTGACGCGGTGATGCGGCGCGGCGCGATCGAGCGCGAGCGCGGGCGTGTCCTCGTGGATCGTCACGCCGGCTTCGCGCGCCGCACGTGCCAGGCCGAGCGTGTAGTTCAGCGGATGCAGGTGGCCGCTGCCTTCGTAGCGGAGGCCGCCGACGTAACGATCCGACGCGACGAAACGATGCATGTCGGCGCGCTCGACGACTTCGTAGCCGCGATAGCCGAAGCGGCTCGCCGCGGTATCGCGCCACGCGCGCAGCGCATCGAGATGGCGCGGCTTGTTCGCGGCGGTCAGGTAGCCGAAGGTCAGGTCGCAATCGATGCCGTACCGCTCGACCCGCCGCCGGACGATCTCGACCGACTCCAGCCCCATCGCCCAGACGCGCCGCACGTCGTCGTCCGGCAGGTAGGCCGAGAACGTGTCGATATCGCACGCGTAGCCGGCGATCAGCTGACCGCCATTGCGCCCGCTCGCGCCCCAGCCGATCTTCGATGCCTCGACGAGCACGACCGAATGGCCGCGCTCGGCGAGTTCGAGTGCCGCGGACAGGCCCGTGAGCCCGCCCCCGATCACGCAGACGTCGGCCGTCTCGGCCCCGTCGAGCGACGGATGCCGCGCACGGTTGTTCGCCGTCGCCGCATAGTAGGACTGAACATGTTGCTGGTTTTCGAACTTGAGCATGTGCAAGACTCGTGAACGGCGTCGCGTCAGAACGCGTAGATGAGTTGGGTGGCGAGCAGGTCGTTCGACTTCTCGTACGACCCGTCGTGGCGCAGGAACACCTTGTTGCTCGCCCAGTCGTGCCGGTATTCGACCTTCACCGTCACTTGCTGGGTCGGGTAGAACAGCAGGTCGAATGCGGCGGCCTGCCGCGTCGTGCCCTTGCACTCGAACCCGACGCCGCCGTTCGCCTTCGACAGTGCGAGGCAATCCGCATCGATGCCGAAGCCGTTGTACGGATCCATCCCGTTGCCGTTCAGGCCGATCGACGAGCCGCCGCCGCCGTTCTTCCGGTTCACGAGCAGATCGTAGCGCAGCGTCGCACCCATGCGGCCGACCACCGGCGCATTGAACTTGCGGTGCGCGAGCAGCGACAGCCCGAACCACTGCGCGAGCCCGCCGTTGAACGCGCCGTGCTGCTGCTGGCCGTAGTCGAACTCGGCGTTGTACTGCGCATCGGCGAGCGTGTAGGTCGCGTCGGCCTCGCCGAAGAAGAACGCGCCATATGCGCTCGGCGCGTTGCCGCCCACGCCGTAGCGCACGTTGCCGGTCGCCGGGTCGACCGCGCTCGGCAGCGTCTGGCGGCCGATGCTGATCGAGCCGCCGACGTCGAGCGCGCTGCCGCGCAGGTAATCGACGCGTGCGGTGAAGGTCGGCACCTTGTTGCTCGTCGTGATCGGGTCGCCAAGCGCGTTGACACCGGTCTGCGTGACCGCCCCCGCGCTGCGGAACTGCTCGTTGCCGACAAAGAACTTCCACGCCCAGTGGCCGTCTGCGCTCTGGTAGTTGATGCCCGCGCCGATCGACGAGCCCGGATCGGAGAAGTCGTACAGCAGGTTGTGTGTGAGCGTGAGCATCTGGCTCGACTGCTGGTACTCGTAGCCGCCGAAGCCCGTCACGAGCCCGCCGATAAGCGCCGTCGTGCCCGACAACGGCACGGTCAGGACGGCCGTGTTGATGATGTCCAGGCCGCTCGAGCCGCTGCCCGTCATCATCGACAGGCCCGCGCCGCGGTTCGGCATCAGCGTGATTTCCGCGGACGGCGCGGTCGGGCCGACACCGAACGTCTTCTTGATGTCGAGGAATACGTCACCGAACGTGCTGTTGTAGTAGGTGTACGCGTTCTCGTGGTTCGCGAACTGGAACGACGACGTGCCGGCGCCCCGGTTGACCACGTAGGTCGGGTCGAGGTAACCCGTCACCGACAGCCCGGCGATCGGGCCCGTGCGCGCGGCGTCGGTCAGCGAATCGACCTTCAGTTGCTGGTTCGCGACTTGTTGCCGGATGTCCGACACATCGTCGTTGGTCAGCACGGCCGGCGCCTGCCCGTAGCCGGGCGCGGACGGGTCAGCCGCCGCGGCGGTGGCCGCGTTGGGCGTGTTCGACGCGTTTGCCGCAGCCAGTCCGGCCGAAGGCTTCGCGCCGAGCTGCGATTGCAGCGCGCTCATCTGCCGTTGCAGCACCGCGATCTGCTGCTGCAGCGTCCGGATCTGGTCGGCGCTCGGGTTCGCCGCGGCCAGCCCCGGCAACGCTCCTGCGATCAGCGCGCAGAGCATCTTCTTTTTCATGGAATGTCTCCTGGTCGTTCGTCTCTGTTCGTCACTTCGTGGGATGCGGGATGCGGTCGTGCAGCGACGGCGCGGCAGGCGCGCGAGCGGGCGGCGCGGCGGACGGCGACACGGGCGTGCCGGATGCCTCGGACGCGGCTGCCGCGTGCCACATCCGCGTGTCGCGCGCGTGCCGCCGCTCGCGGGCCAGCATCGCGCGGTTCACGACGACGACCCCGATCGTCACCGCCGTGATGAACACCGTGGCGAGCGCATTCATCTCCGGGTTGAGCCCCATCCGCACGCGGGAAAACACGACGAGCGGCAGCGTGGTCGACCCGGGGCCCGACAGGAACGCGGACAGGATCACGTCGTCGATCGACACCGTGAACGCCAGCAGCCAGCCGGACACCAGCGCCTGCGCGATCAGCGGCAGCGTGATCACGAAGAACACCTTCCACGGCCGCGCGCCGAGATCGAGCGCGGCCTCCTCGATCGAACGATCGAGCTCCTTCACCCGCGACTGCACGATCACCGCGACGAACGACAGGCACAGCATCACGTGGCCGATCCAGATCGTCAGCCAGCCGCGTCCAGCCGGCCAGCCGAAGGCCTGCTGCATCGCGACGAACAGCAGCAGCAGCGAGATGCCCTGGATCACTTCCGGAATCACGAGCGGCGCGTTGATCATCGCGGCATACAGCGTGAAGCCGCGAAAGCGCCCCATGCGGGCGAGCACGAAGCCGGCCCAGGTGCCGATCGCGACCGACGCGGTGGCTGTCAGCAACGCGATCTTCAGCGACAGCCATGCGGCCGTGAGCAGTTCGTCGTCGTGCAGCAGCGCGCCGTACCACTTCAGCGAGAAGCCCGACCACACCGTGACCAGCTTCGACGCGTTGAACGAGTAGACGACCAGACTGACGATCGGGATGTACAGGAACAGGAAGCCCGCGCCCAGCACGCACGCGGACAGGATGCGATTCGCGCGGGTCATCGCCGTGCCTCCGCTTCGGTCTGGCTGTAGTGGAGCAGCGCCATCGGCACGAGCAGCAGCAGCACCATCGTCACCGTCACCGCGGACGCCATCGGCCAGTCCATGTTGTTGAAGAACTCGTCCCACATCACGCGGCCGAGCATCAGCGTGTTCGCGCCGCCGAGCAGCTCGGGGATCACGTACTCGCCGACCGCCGGGATGAACACGAGCAGGCTGCCCGCGACGATGCCGTTGCGCGACAGCGGCAGCGTGATGCGCCAGAACGCGGACCACGGTGTCGCACCGAGATCGTTTGCGGCTTCGAGCAACGTGAGATCCATCTTCACGAGGTGCGCATACAGCGGCATCACCATGAACGGCAGGTACGAATAGACCATCCCGATGTAGACGCCCGCGTCGGTGTGATACAGGCGCAGCGGTGTCGCGATCATGCCTAGCGCCGCCAGCACGTGGTTCAGCAGCCCGTCGTCCTTCATGATCCCGACCCACGCGTACACGCGGATCAGGAACGACGTCCAGAACGGCAGCATCACGGCCATCATCAACAGGTTGCGGCGGGCCGGCGCCGAGCGCGCGATGAAGTACGCGATCGGGTAGCCGCCCAGCAGGCACATCAGCGTCGATGCCGCGGCCATCTTCAACGAGCTGACGTAGGTGTTCAGGTACAGGTCGTCCTGCAGCAGCAGCGCGTAATGCTTCAGCGACAGCACGACCTGCACGGTGCCGGCCTCCAGCCGCGCGAGCGCGGTGTACGGCGGGATGCCGAGCATCTGGTCGGCGAAGCTGATCTTCAGCACCAGCACGAACGGCAGCGCGAAGAACACGGCCAGCCACACGAACGGCACGCCGATCGCGACGCTGCGGCCCGACGGCAGGAAGCGCGACAGCATCGCGAAGCGACCCGGCCGCGAGCGGCCGGCGCCGGTCGATACCGGCGCGGACGGAGTAGATGCAGAGGTTCTCATTGTGGCGTCCTCACTGCGTCAGCACGACGCCGCTGGCCGGCGACCACGACACGAACACGTCGTCGTTCCACGCCGGTGCGTTGTCGTTCATCAGGTGCGAGCTCGACAGGTTCGACACCACCGTCTTGCCGCTCGGCAGGCGCACGTGGTACAGCGAGTAGCTGCCCATGTACGCGATGTCGGTCACGACGCCGCGCGCCCAGTTGTGTTTCGAGCCGGGTTTCTCGCGCGACACGTGGATGCGTTCGGGGCGCACCGAGATGCCCACCGGCATGCCGAGCGGGCCCGTGATGCCGTGGCTCACGTACATGCGCGCTTCGAGGTCGTCGCTCTCGACGAAGATGTGATCGGGCTCGTCTTCCACCACGCGCCCTTCGAACAGGTTGGTCGAGCCGATGAATTCGGCCGAGAAGCGGCTGTTCGGGAATTCGTACACCTCGCCCGGCGCGCCGATCTGCACGATCTTGCCTTCGCTCATCACCGCGAGGCGGCTGGCCATCGTCATCGCCTCTTCCTGGTCGTGCGTGACCATCACGCAGGTCACGTCGACCTTCTCGATGATGTTCACGAGTTCGAGCTGGGTCTTCTGGCGGATCTTCTTGTCGAGCGCGGACATCGGCTCGTCGAGCAAGAGCAGCTTCGGGCGCTTGACCAGCGAGCGCGCGAGCGCGACGCGCTGTTGCTGGCCGCCGGAGAGCTGGTGCGGCTTGCGCTGCGCGTACTTGCTCATCTGCACGAGCGCGAGCGCATCGGCCACGCGCTCCTTGATCTCGTTCTTCGGCGTGCCTTCCTGCTTCAGGCCGAACGCGACGTTCGATTCGACCGTCATGTGCGGGAACAGCGCGTACGACTGGAACATCATGTTCACCGGGCGGCGGTACGGTGGCAGCGATGCGAGGTCCTCGCCGTCGACGAAGATCTTGCCCGAGGTGGCCGTCTCGAGCCCGGCGAGCATGCGCAGCAACGTCGACTTGCCGCAGCCCGAGCTGCCGAGCAGCGCGAACAGCTCGTTCTTCGCGATCGTCAGGTTCACGTTGTCGACGGCGGTGCTGTCGCCGAATTTCTTCACGACGTTTTCGATGCGCACGAAGGCGTCCGCATCGTGGCGGACGGCGGCCGCAACCGATGCAGGGAGCGTATGGATCATCGTCGTCGCCCTCAACCGCCCGACTTCAGCTGCAGCCACAGACGGTTCTGCATCCGCGCGATGTCGGCGCTGCGCGGCATTGCGAGCGACGCCTTCGCGATCGTCGCGTCGGACAGGTAGATGCCCGGGTCCTGCACGATCGCCGGCGTCACGAACGGGCGCGCCGCCTTGTTGGCGCTCGGGTAGAAGATCTCGTTCGTGATCGCCGCGTTGGTCTTCGGATCCTCGATGTAGTTGATCCACTTCAACGCCGCTTCCGGATGCGGCGCATCCTTCGGGATCGCCATCACGTCGAACCACAGCAGGCCGCCTTCCTTCGGATTCACATAGCGGATCTCGTACGCGCGCTTCGCGTCCAGCGTGCGCCGCCGCGCGATGCCGACGTCGCCCGACCAGCCGAGCACGACGCACACATCGTTGTTCGCCAGGTCGTCCGCATAGCCGGCCGAGCTGAACTGCGTGACGTACGGGCGGATCTTCTTCAGCACGTCGTAGGCAGCTTGATAGTCGGCCGGGTTCTTGCTCTCCGGATCCTTGCCCATGTACTGCAGCGCCGCCGCGAACGCGGCGTCCGGTGCGTCGAGCAGCGAGATGCCGCAGCCCTTCAGCTTCGCCGCATTCGCCGGGTCGAACAGCAGCGCCCAGCTGTCGGTCGGTGCGTTGTCGCCGAGCCGCTTCCTGACCGCCTCGACGTTGTAGCCGATCCCCGTCGTGCCCCATGCCCACGGCACGCCGTACTGATTGCCCGGGTCGGCCTTCGCGACCATCTTCATCAGCACCGGGTCGAGGTTCGCGAGATTCGGCAGCTTCGACTTGTCGAGCTTCTGGTACACACCGGCCTGGATCTGCTGCGCGAGATAGTTCGACGTCGGCACGACGATGTCGTAGCCCGAGCTGCCCGCGAGCAGCTTGGTCTGCAGCGTATCGTCGCTGTCGTAGCTGTCGTAGCGCACCTTGATGCCCGACTGCTTCTCGAACACCGGCACCGTGTCCTTCGCGATGTATTCGGACCAGTTGTAGACGTTCAGGTTGGCATCGCCGGCATGGGCGGACAGGCTGGCCGCGACGGCCAGCACCGCCGACGTGACGCGCGCGGCGCGCAACGCCGGTTGACGACGGATACGGATACGCATGGGGATTCTCCTTGTGATGGGGATCGGCCGTTGCGCCCGGTCCGGGTCCGGACTCGCGTCAACGCCGTCGAGCGGTGTTCAGCACAAGGGCCAATGTAGAGATCGCGGCCGGCGGCGTCAGTCCCGGAAACCGGGACAAACGGCGACGTCGATTCCCGCCGTTTGGGTAGATTCCCGCGTAGGCAGTCGAAAATATTCGTGATACCTGTAGCGCCACCTGAAAATCTTCGATACACGACGCCATGAGCGCTGCGCTGCCCGCCCCCGATCTCCCGCTGAGCCACGTCGCGTTCGTGACCGACACGCTGGGCGACATCGCACAAGCCGTCGGCACGCCGCAGTTCATGCGCGCCGTCTACGACACGCTCGTGCGCTACGTCGATTTCGACGCCGTGCATCTCGACTACGAGCGCGGTGCGTCGTCCGGCCGGCGCAGCGTCGGCTGGATCGGCAGCTTCGGCCGCGAGCCCGAGCTGGTCGCGCAGGTGATGCGCCACTACTACCGCAGCTACGCGAGCGACGATGCAACGTACGCGGCGATCGAAACCGAAAACGACGTGCAGTTGCTGCAAGTCTCGGCGCAGCGCGTGGCGAGCGAGCTGCGGCATCTGTTCTTCGATGCCGGCGACATTCACGACGAATGCGTGATCGCCGGCGTGACGGGCGGCACGCGCTACTCGATCTCGATCGCGCGCTCGCGGCGGCTGCCGCCGTTTGCGCTGAAGGAACTGAGCCTGCTGAAGCAGCTTTCGCAGGTCGTGCTGCCGCTGGCGTCCGCGCACAAGCGCCTGCTCGGCGCGATCTCCGCCGACGACGCGCCACGCGACGAACTCGATCTCGACCTCGTCGCGCAATGGCTGCCGGAATGGCAGGAACGGTTGACCGCGCGCGAGATGCACGTGTGCGCGTCGTTCATCCAGGGCATGACGTCGGCGGCTATCGCGCAATCGATGGGGCTCAAGACCTCCACCGTCGATACCTACGCGAAGCGCGCGTTCGCGAAGCTCGGCGTCGATTCGCGCCGGCAACTGATGACGCTCGTGCTGAGAAACGCATCGCGGCGGCACGCCGCATAGCCTCGCTGCGTGCCGGCCGCCGGCAGGTTGCGCGCACACCCATCTCCGCGCCGCCTCATAACGATCCGACAATTTATTGGTTCCCTCGACGATGCGCCGTCCATATCGTTCACCGACTCGTCAGACCAATCGACCCACGGGGGAATCCAACAATGAAACAGATCCGTTCATTCGCACTGCTCGCACTGCCGGCCGCGCTCTATGCCGCCGGCGCGCACGCGCAAAGCAGCGTCACGCTGTACGGCATCGCCGATGCCGGCATCGCGTACGTGCACAACGCGCAGAACGCGAACGGCAGCAACGCGTCGAGCCTCGTCAAGTTCAGCAGCGGCAACCTGTCGGGCAGCCGCTGGGGGCTGCGCGGCACCGAAGATCTCGGCGGCGGCCTGGCCGCGCTGTTCCAGCTCGAGAACGGCTTCAACATCGGCACGGGCGCGCTCGGCCAGGGCGGGCGCGAGTTCGGCCGCAAGGCCGTCGTCGGCCTCGCGAGCAGCACGTACGGCACCGTGACGCTCGGGCGCCAGTACGATCCGGTCGTCGATCTCGTGCAGGGCCTCACGCAGGACAACTACTTCGGCGGCGTGTTCGCGACGCCGGGCGACCTCGACAACTACGACAACAGCCTGCGCGTCAGCAACTCGGTGAAATACACGAGCCCGCTGATCTCGGGCTTCCAGTTCGAAGGCCTGTACGGCTTCGGCGGCGTCGCGGGCGCCACCGGCAGCGGCCGCACGTACAGCTTCGGCGCAAGCTACGCGAACGGCCCGCTGTCGCTCGGCGCCGGCTTCTTCTACGCGAACGGCGGCTCCACCGTCGCGAACGGCGTGCGCACGTGGTCGAGCAGCTCGGACACGCTGTTCAACACCGTGATCAACCAGGGCTTCTCGAGCGCGAAGTCGATCCAGATCGTGCGCGTGGCAGGCCAGTACGTGGCCGGGCCTGCCACCTTCGGCCTCGCGTATTCGAATACGCAGTACGGCGCGGACACGCTGTCGGCGTTCAGCCAGAACGCGAAGTTCAACAACGGCTCGGCGTTCTTCAACTGGCAGTTCTCGCCGGCGCTGCGCGCGGGCGTCGGCTACAACTACACGTCGCTGACGGGGCCGAGTTCCGCGCACTACAACCAGGTCAACCTCGGTGCGGACTACGCGCTGTCGAAGCGCACCGACCTGTATGCGCTGTTCGGCTACCAGAAGGCGAGCGGCAACACGCTCAACGCGAACGGCGCGGTCGTGAAGGCCGCCGCATCGGTCGGCTCGTACGGCGTGAACTCCGGCACCGATACGCAGGAACTCGCGATCGTCGGGATTCGCCACAAGTTCTGATCGCGTCGCCGCACGGCAACGACGACGACATCGGCGACAGCCGGCAGGCGCGCACCGCGGTGCGCGCCTGCGGCGTTTACACTGTCGCGATCCCGTTCCGCACGACACAAGGAGGCCGGCATGCTGACCGTATGGGGGCGCCGCAATGCATTCAACGTCCAGAAGGTGCTGTGGCTCGTCGACGAGCTCGCGCTTGCGCATCGGCACGTGCCGGCCGGCGGGCAGTTCGGTGTGCTCGACACGCCCGATTTTTTGGCGATGAACCCGCACGGGCGCATCCCCGTGATCGACGATGGCGGCACGGTCGTGTGGGAATCGCACAGCATCCTGCGCTACCTTGCCGCGCGTTACGGACGCCCCGGCTTCTGGCACGACGACCCCGCCGAACAGTCGCGCGCCGACCGCTGGATGGACTGGTCGCAAACCACGTTGCAGCCGACGTTCCTGAACGGCGTGTTCCGGGGCCACTTCCGCACGCCGCCCGAGCAGCGCGACACGGCACGCGTCGAGCAAAGCATCGCGCAGTGCGCGCAGCACTTCCAGGCGCTCGATGCAGCGCTGGCCGGGCAGCCGTTTCTCGCGGGCGACGCGCTCACGCTCGCCGACATCGCGGCCGGCACGCATCTGTACCGCTACTTCGAACTCGACATCGCACGGCCGGACATCCCGAACGTGCAAGCGTGGTACGAGCGGCTGAAAGCGCGGCCCGCGTATCGCACGCACGTGATGATTCCGTTCGACGATCTGCGCGGGCGGCTCGATTAGCAGGTGTACCGGCGGCGGCGAGTCCGGCCGGAGACGCCGCCTAATGTCGCCGCATTCCACCGAATCCGCTCATGCCGCCGAACGGATGCATACCGCCGAATCCGTGGCCGACGGCACCGGCCGGAAACGCACCGTGGTGAAAACCGGCGCCGATCGGCGCGCCGACGCGGCGATGATCCACCCCGTTGAAGTGGACGACGTGATCGAAGTGGTGGAAATGATGGAAGCGGTGGAAGCGATCGACGAACACGAAGCCCACACCCGCGCCGATGAAAAGCGGCGGCCCCCAGTACCCCAGGTCGGCATACGGATAGTCCGCTGCCGGATACCATAAAACACTACCATCGGCGCTCTGCACGAACTGCCATGTGCCGTCGTCCTGCAGGCACGCACGCCCAACGATTTGCTGCTCGGTGCCGTCGATGTTCGCTTGCGCGACGACCGCCCGGCAGTTCGTCGTCTCGTCCGCCAGATCGTCGGAGGTTTGCGCAAAGACCGCCGCGGAACAGCCGAGACAGACGAACCCTATCCCGGATCGAAACCAGTTGCCCATGATCGGCTCCTGCCACATTGTCCCCGACCATTCGATCGCGGACGCGGCTGACGGCGCCCGGCAGATCGAATTGCTCGCGCACGATTCATCATGCGGTGCTCACGCGCCGCCGCATCGTGCAGGGTCTCCTGACGGCTAAACGATGCAGCGCGCCGGCTTATTCCAGGGGTCTGGTGCGAATGATCGACGCAGGCACCGTCGATTGGCGCCAGGCCTAGCGCCTGGCGAAGCGGTAGGCAGCCGCTGCCGTGATCCCGAATACCAGATGGGCCACGAGTGTGATCGCGCCACGAACCGGGATGAACCACGGGAAGATCGCGGTGAACGCGTACAGGTTGACGCCGTACACGATGAGGCCGAACGCGCCGCCCACGAAGAGCGCGGCCGCGAGCGACAGGTTGCGAATCACCTTCGCCAGCACAGCCGCATAGACCAGCGACAGCGCGAGATGCACGACGGTCGCCACCGTCATGACCAGTGGATCGAAGCCGGCGGACGCGCCGAGCACGCCGCGCCCCATCACGATGGCCGCCGTGAGGCGCGTGTCGCGCAACAGGTTCCCGATCGCGTCGTCGCCGACGATCGGCCAGAGCAGCAGCTCGACGACGGTCGAACCGGCCGCCGCACCGAACGCTGCTCAGAGAACCGGGACGACACCGGCTCGCTTCAATTGACGCTCCCGTCGCAACCAGCCGATGCATCGCCGCGACTTGCACCGCGCCCGCTCCGGCGCCGGCCGCGCATCGCGTGCCCGTGAACCGGAACCGGGCAACCACGCAAAATTACGACGCCCCTTCGCAATCCGACCAGTAAGCGAAAGGATCGCGATGTTTCGGATAGTTTTCGTCCAGCCATTTCAGCAACGTCGCCCGCGCGTTGTCCATGTCGGCTTTCAGCGACGAGGTCGTCAGTTCGTGCACTTCGATGGACTTTTCGCGATCGATCACGAAGCAGTTCCAGTCGGGGCCGTCGAGATCCGGATCGTCGGACGCCTTCGACGACTTGCCCCAGCCGAACCCCTTGCGCGCGTCGATGTAGTACCGCGGATGCACTTTCAGATACGACATTTCGCCGCCCTGCAGGCTGCTCTCCGCGCGCAGCACGTCGTGTCCGTCGACGATCTGCGTGACTTCCGGCAGCCGGCGCGCTCGCCATCCGACGGGCAGCGTCGCGATGGCCTTGACGCTGTCGTACATCCCCCACTCCAGCCCCCACGCTTCGGCCATGCGCTTCATGAATGCGTTCGCATTCGGATAGCCGCGCAACTGGATCCGGGTCGACAGCGTGACTTCGATACCGCCGCGCCCGCCCGTGCCGGCGGATGCGTCGTCGGCGCTCGCTTCGAACGGATTGCCCGGACGCGACGCGCGCGTCGCATCCGCGGGCGCCATGCCCGAAAACAGCTGGTCGAGCGCGGCACGCGCTTTCGACGACTTGTCCGGCTTGTTCATTGTTGACCTCGCTCGCATCCGCACGGATGCATCCCTTTTCGAATCTCGTTCATCTCTCCACCTCATCGTTTTTCGCGGTCGCATTGTCGTCGATCCGGCGGCCCGAGCCTAGTGCCGCGTATCGCACAACGCTTTTTCGCTCCCGCCAGCGACCGTGGCGGGTCGACACGATACACCGGCCAGCGCTAGCCGCCTGCCCCCACCGCCGCCCGCATCCGCTCCATCAACGCCAGCACCTCAGGCCGATTCTCCCCCTTCGCATGCACGAAGTAATACCTGAGCACCGAATCGACTTCGTGCGGGCTCACGCGCACGAGTTCGCTGCGCTTCAGATAGGCGTCGGCGAGCGGTACCCGCGCCAGTGCCACGCCGAGCCCGGCCTCGGCGGCGGCCAGCACGAGGTTGTAATCCTCGAAGCGGCGATCCTGCGCGCGCGGCTTGAACGGCACGCCCAATGCATCGAACCACGTGCGCCAGCCGGTCACGTCGGAATCGTGCAGCAACGGCATGTCGAGCAGCGCGGCATCGCCGCGCCGGCGGCGCGCCTTCGCCAGTTGCGCGGCAAGCCGCGGATGCGCGACCGGATAGAGCCGTTCCGGCATGAACGCGCGGGTGTCGAGCTGACGCCAGTTGCCGCGCCCGTACCGGATCGATAGATCCGCTTCGCCGCCGGCGATATCCACGTTGCGCAGATCGATGCCCAGTTCGATCCGCAATGCGGGCGCCTCGCTCTCGAGCGCATGCTGGCGCTCGAGCAGCCAGAGCTGCGCGAAGGCCGGCACCACGCTCATCCTGACCAGTCGCGGCGTACGCGGCGAGCGCCACTGATCGGCGGCACTGTCGATGATCGCGAACGCCTGCTCGATCCGGCCGACGAAGCGCTGGCCGTCCGGCGTCAGGCGCACGCCGCGCGCATGGCGTTCGAACAACCGCAGGCCGAGCCAGTTTTCGACAGCGGCCACCCGCCGGCTGATCGCGCCGTGCGTCACGCCGGAGACATCGGCCGCGGCCAGGAACGACCCCTCGCGCGCGACCGTGCACACCGTCTCGAGACTCGCGAGCGGCGGCCGCGCACCCGGCGCCGGCGCTGCGGCGGGCGACGCCGCCGGCGCGCGCTTTGCGCGGGTTGAAGCGCCGGCCGGCCGCCGGCTCGAGCTGTGAATCGTGGTCATATCTGCGTGCTGATCTGTGCGCTAGCTTAGCATCTTGCCACACCGCATCATTGCCGCATGAACACGCTCTCCACCCCGTCGTCGCGCGCTGCGCGGCAGCCGCTGATCGCGGCAGGCGCGGTCGCCTTCACGATCGTCTCGTGGGCGTCCGCTTTCCCGTTCATCCGGATCGGCCTGCATGGCCTGACACCGCTGCAACTCGCGGCGGCGCGCTTCGCCACGGCGGCCGTGCTGATCGTCGCGTGGCTCGCCGTGCGGCGGCCGCGCGTGCCGACCCGGGGCGACGCGCTGCGCTTCCTGCTGTGCGGCTTTCTCGGCATCGCGCTCTACAACGCGCTGCTCAATACCGGCGAGCAAACCGTCTCGGCCGGCGCGGCGAGCTTCATCGTGAACACGCTGCCGATCTTCACGGCGCTGCTGGCCTCGGTGTTTCTGGGCGAGCGCTTCAACCGCTGGGGCTGGCTCGGCTCGCTGGTCAGCCTCGCCGGCATCGCGGTGATCGCGCGCGGGCAGCCGGGCGGCCTCGTCCTCGGCGCCGGCAGCACGCTGATCCTCGGCGCGGCCCTGTGTTCGGCCAGCTATTTCGTGCTGCAGCGGCGGCTGATTCCGGTGTACGGCGCGCTGGCCTGCACCGCGTACACGCTGCTCGCCGGCGCGCTGCTGCTCACGCCGTGGCTGCCGGGCGCGCTCGTGGCGCTGGGCAGCGGGTCGCGCGACACCGCGCTGGCCGTGCTGATGCTCGGCATCTTCCCCGCCGCACTGGGTTACGCGACCTGGACCTTCGCACTCGGCTACTTCGGCGCGGCGCGCGCCGCCAACTTCCTCTACCTGACGCCCGCGGTCGCGACGGTCTTGTCGATGGTGCTGACGGGCGAGCGACCCGGCATCGAGACGGTGTGCGGCGGCCTGCTGGCGATTGCCGGCGTGATCTTCGTGGCGTTGCGCGGACGTTCTTAGGCTCGCAGCCGAATCGGGCCGGCCCGATCGCCCCGACGATCCGCAAGCGAGCCGGTCGGGACGAACCCCGGCATCTGCAAAGCGGAATGCATCGCGTGGGTCGCCTACCCGCGCCCGGTCGTCGACGCTGCCGGGCTCGACCGTTAGTTGCATTAAAACGAGGATATCGATCGCGATGAAGCATGGCCCCGCAACCGGATGCGCAATCGAAATCGTCCAAACTGTGCAGACAAATCGACCGAACAGTTCCGGATTGACCGTGCATCAGTGTCCATGGCTTCGTTCCACCCGCCGGCCGAATAATGGATGCGTTCGTAAGCCCGTCGACAGCGAATCGCAGCCTGTGGCCTGCCGCGGCGCACGATTTCCGGCATCCGGCGCCGTCGAATTTCGGGCGCTGGTCGCACAGCGCCCGCCCCGCTACATGATTCGCTGCAGCGCGCAAAATCGGCTTCATATATATTCATACGAATTGCACCGTTTCAGGCCCCGATTCGCCCGTTCACCCGGGCGGCACGTCGCGGGGCAGGACGCGATGCAGTGAAGCCCATGATGGGTATGGAGACTCGTCCGATCGCCCCGGCCTCGCCGTCGGCCGGTCGAGACGCCAATAGAAAGACATTCAAATCGGAGATGGCAGATGGAACGAAGCACTGTCGGCATGCGCTGCAAACCCCTGATCACCGTCGCACTGGCTGCCGCCGCATTCGCGGCCGCGTCGACCGCGATGGCCGACCAGGTCGTGAAGATCGGCAGCGTCGAACCGACGACGGGCGGCATCTCGCACCTCGGCAAGGACAACGAGAACGGTGCGCGCCTCGCGGTCGAGGAAATCAATGCGAAGGGCCTCACGATCGGCGGCAAGAAGATCACGCTGCAACTCGATGCACAGGATGACGCGGCCGATCCGCGCCAGGCTACCCAGGTCGCGCAGAAGCTCGTCGACGACAAGGTCGTCGCCGTCATCGGCCACCTGAACTCGGGCACGTCGATCCCGGCGTCGAAGATCTACAGCGACGCGGGCATCGTGCAGATCTCGCCGTCGGCCACCAACCCGACCTACACGCAGCAAGGCTTCAAGACGACCTACCGCGTGGTCGCGACCGACGCGCAGCAGGGCCCGGCGCTCGCGAGCTATGCGCAGGCGAAGGGCGTGAAGAGCGTCGCGGTGATCGACGATTCGACCGCGTACGGCCAGGGCCTCGCGAACGAGTTCGAGAAGAAGGCGAAGGCGCTCGGCCTGAAGGTGCTGTCGCACGACGCGACCAACGACAAGGCGGTCGACTTCCGCGCGATCCTGACGAAGGTCAAGGGCGAGAACCCGGACGCGATCATGTACGGCGGCATGGACGCCACCGGCGGCCCGCTCGCGAAGCAGGCGAAGCAGCTCGGCCTGCGCGCGAAGATCCTGTCCGGCGACGGCGTGTGCACCGACTCGCTGGCCGAACTGGCCGGCCCGGCAGCCGACAACGTGCTGTGCTCGCAGGCCGGCGCCGCGCTCGAGAAGATGCCGGGCGGCGCGGACTTCCTCGCGAAGTACCAGAAGCGCTTCAACCAGGGCATCAAGTTCGATGCGCCGTTCGCGTATGACGCGGTCTACATCGCGGTCGACGCGATGAAGCGCGCGAACTCGACCGATCCGGCGAAGATCCTCGCGGCGATGCCGGCGACGAAGTACGAAGGCGTGATCGGCACGACGACGTTCGATTCGAAGGGCGACCTGACGCACGGGATCATCTCGATCTACGGCTACAAGAGCGGCAAGAAGACCTTCCTCGACCAGGTGAAGATGTAACCCGTCGCGGCGCCGGTGCGACGGGAACGCCACTCGTCAGCGCCGGCGCCGTGCGGGCCGAATTCTGATTCACGGAGACGAAGCATCATGTGCGCAATGGCGTATGCGGAATTTCAACAGGAGTTGAAGAAGGCACAGCTGACGGCGCGCGAGTTCGCCCGCCTGATCCGGATGAACGAAAGCTCGATCACGAACTATTCGAGCAAGGGTACGGTTCCTTCCCACCTCGCGGTCATCGCGAAACTGATCGGCACGATGGCCGCGCACGAGATCGATTTCCGGCGCGTGATCCGGCAGATGCGGATCGAACCGAAACGGCCGCGCGGCGGCGGTGCGTTTCCGGCGGTGGACAAACCGCGTTCCGGAAAGACGGCGAAAGCCGACGCCTGAGCCCAGGCATGCGTCGACGACGGCACGACGCTTGCCGCTCGACGCCGAATCGAATGTCATCTCACGGGCAACGCGACACGCGACGCCCGACCGTCAAACCACCGCCCGCACGTGATCGAGCAGCGCCTGCAACGGGTGCCGCACCTGCTTCGACGACATCCGCTTCACCTGGCTGCGGCACGAATAGCCGGTCGCCAGCGCCTCGCCTTCATCCTCCGGCCCGTCCACGTGCGCCGCCCACGACTGCGCATAGATCGTCTTCGACGTCGCGAGATTGCGCGCCTCGTGTCCGTAGGTACCCGACATCCCGCAGCATCCGGTGGCCTGGACCTTCAACCGCAGCCCGCGCCGCGCGAACACCTGGACCCATTGCTTGCCGCTGTCGGGCGCATTGGTCTTCTCGGTGCAGTGCGGCAGCAACCGGTACGACGCAGGCACGCCGCCGGCACCGGCACCGGCTTCCGGCAGCACCTGCAGCAGCCATTCCTGCGGCAGCGCCACCTTCGGCACATCGGTGAGCCCCGTCACCTTCAGGTACTCCTGCCGATACGTGAGCGTCATCGCCGGATCGAGGCCGACCAGCGGGACACCTGAGCGCGCCAGCGCGGCCAGCTGCGTCGCATTGCGGATCGCCGCCTGCTCGAACGCGCGCAGGAAGCCCTGCACGTGCAGCGCCTTGCCGTTCGGCGCGAGCGGTGCGAGCCACACCTGAAAGCCCATGCGCGCCGCCAGCTCGATCAGCGTCGCCAGTTGCTCGGTATCGAAATAGCGCGTGAACGTGTCCTGCACGATGACGACGCTGCGTGCGCGCTGCGCGTCGCTCAGCGCGGCGAGCGCCTGCGGATCGGCCGGCTTCACCTGCCATTGACGGATCACGGCCGCGAGGTCGAAGCGGCTCAGCAGCGGGCTGTCGACCATGCCGACGTGCCGCTCCAGCACCGTGCGCACCCATCCTGAGCGCATCAGCCCGTTGTACAGCGCGGGCACCCGCGCCATCCACGGCGTCGTGAATTCGAGCGAGCCGATCAGGTAGTCGCGCAGCGGCCGCAGGTAACGCTGGTGATACAGCTCGAGAAAACGCGAGCGAAACTCCGGCACGTTCACCTTCACCGGGCACTGCCCCGCACACGACTTGCACGCGAGGCACCCGGCCATCGCGTCGTACACCTCGTGCGAGAAATCGGCTTCGCCGTTGCGCGCCGCGCGGCTGTTGCGCCAGCGCGTGGCGAGGCTGCCCAGGAACGGCTGCCGCGCACGGGCCGCCGCGACGACGTCGACGCCGGCCTGCCCTTGCAGGCGCAACCATTCGCGCATCAGCGACGCACGCCCCTTCGGCGACTGCACGCGTTCGCGCGTCGCCTTCCACGACGGGCACATCGCGTCGTCCGGGTCGAAGTTGTAGCACGCGCCGTTGCCGTTGCAGTGCATCGCGGTGCCGTAGCGCTGCCACACGCGCTCGTCGATCTGCCGATCGTGGTCGCCGCGCGTCGGCACTTCGTCGATCTTCAGCAGCCGCATCGTGTGGTCCGGCGGCGTCGCGATCTTGCCGGGGTTGAACTGGTTGTGCGGATCGAACGCGGCCTTCAATTGCTGCAGCGACGGATACAGCTCGCCGAAGAACGCCGGCGCATATTCGGAGCGCACGCCCTTGCCGTGCTCGCCCCACAACAGGCCGCCGTGGCGCTGCGTGAGCTCGGCCACCGCATCCGACACCGGCCGCACCAGCGCCGCCTGCTTCGGGTCCTTCATGTCGAGCGCCGGCCGCACGTGCAGCACGCCCGCATCGACGTGCCCGAACATCCCGTATTGCAGCCCGTGGCCGTCGAGCAGCGCGCGGAATTCGGCGATGTACGCGGGAAGGTTCTCGGGCGGCACCGCCGTGTCCTCGACGAACGGCTGCGGGCGCGCCTCGCCCTGCACGTTGCCGAGCAGGCCGACCGCGCGCTTGCGCATCGCATACACGCGCTTCACCGCGTCGTCGCCCGCCGCGAGCGTGTGGCCCAGGCGCTCCACGCTCTTGTCGCTACGCAGATGATCGACGAACGCGCTCACGCGCGCATCGACGTCCCGCGCATCGTCGCCGCTGAATTCGATCAGGTTGATGCCGAGCGTCGGCCGAGCGTCGTCCTGCGGGAAATACTCGGCCACGCTGCTCCACACGAAATCCTTCATCGCCAGCATCAGCACCTTCGAGTCGACCGTCTCGATCGACAGCGGCTGGTGCGCGAGCAGCGCGCGGGCGTCGCGCAGCGCGTCCATGAAGCCCGCGTAGCGCACGTTGACCAGCACCGAATACTTCGGGATCGGCAGCACGTTGAGCTTCGCTTCGACGACGAAGCCGAGCGAGCCTTCCGCGCCGCACAGCACGCTGTTCAGGTTGAAGCGGCCGTCGGGTTCGCGCAGGTGCGCGAGGTCGTAGCCGGTCAGGCAGCGGTTGAGCTTCGGAAACTTCGCCTCGATCAGCGCCGCCTTGTCGTCGCTGATGCGCCGCGCGGCGCGGTAGACCTTGCCGATGCGATCCTCGCGCGCGCAACGGCGCTCGAGCTCGTCGTCCGCGAGTGCTTCGCTGTGCAGCTGCTCGCCGCCCATCAGCACGAAATCGAGCTCGAGCACGTGGTCGCGCGTCTTGCCGTACGTGCAGCTGCCCTGCCCGCTCGCGTCGGTGTTGATCATTCCGCCGACGGTCGCGCGGTTCGACGTCGACAGTTCCGGCGCGAAGAACAGCCCGTGCGGCTTCAGCGCCGCATTGAGCTGATCCTTGACGACGCCCGCCTGCACGCGCACCCAGCGCTGCTCGACGTCGATTTCGAGGATCCGGTTCATGTTGCGCGACAGGTCGACCACCACGCCGTCGGTCAGCGACTGCCCGTTGGTGCCCGTGCCGCCGCCGCGCGCGGCCACCGCGACGTCGCGATGCGCGGGCTCGGCGAGCAGGCGCGCCAGCAGCCGGACGTCGTCCGCATACGCGGGGCAGATCACCGCTTGCGGCAGGCGCTGGTAGATCGAGTTGTCGGTGGCCTGCACCGTCCGGTTCGCATGGTCCGCGCGGATTTCCCCGGCGAATCCGGCGGCCCGCAGCGCGGCGAGAAAGTCACGGTACGCATGCGCGGGCGGGCTGGCGGGACGGGGCAACGAGGCGATCGACATGGGCTAAAAGCGGCAGTGTGGGTGGAACCGGCCGGTTCGCGCGGTTGAAACATGATTTTTTAGCAAGTTTCCACGCGGCCGGGAATTCCAGTATCTTTGGATACTGCACGAGAAACAAACGAATTCTGCTCCGGCGAATATTGCATAAAACTCATGAATTACCGTCGCCTCACCCCGTCGATGTCGCTGCTGCTGGTGTTCGAGGCCGCCGCGCGGCATGAAAGCTACACGCGCGCGGCCGAGGAGCTGTCGCTGAGCCAGAGCGCGATCAGCCGGCAGGTCCAGACGCTGGAGGATCAGCTCGGCGTGCCGCTGTTCCGGCGCGAGGGCCGCTCGGTCAAGCTGACCGAAGTCGGGCGCCGCTACTTCACCGAGTTGAGCGGCGCACTGGGGCGCATCCGCGGCGCGACGCTGCAGGCGATGTCGCACCAGGCGGGCGCCGGTACGCTGCGGCTCGCGACGCTGCCCACGTTCGGCTCGAAATGGCTGCTGCCGCACCTGCACGATTTCTACGCCGCGCATCCGGGCGTGACCGTGCACGTCCATTCGCGGATCGGCGCGATCGATTTCCTCAACGACGACCTCGATGCGGCCATTACCGTCGGCGCGGGCGATTGGCCGGGCCTGCACGCGCACCGGCTGTACAACGAGTTCCTGATCGCGATCGCGCCGCCGGACCCGGGCAGCGCAAGCCGACGCAAGGCCGACGCACGCACGCCAGCGTGGGCCGCGAAGCAGACGCTGCTCGGCGTGACGAGCAACCAGCAGGCGTGGGCGGAGTGGTTTTCGCACTATCGGCTCGACCATCGGCAGATGCGCATCGGCCCGAGCTTCGAGCTCACGTCGCACCTGATCCAGGCGGTGCGGGCCGGGATGGGGATCGGGCTGGTGCCGAAGGTGCTGGTGGAAGACGAGCTGAGCCGCCACGAGCTCGTGTCGATCGGCGACGCGATCACCAGCCAGCGCAGCTACTACCTCGTCTACCCGCCGGGGAACGAGACGCTGCCGTCGCTCGTCGCGTTCCGCGAATGGCTGCTGAAGTCGTGCTGAAACGCGGCCGGCGGCGGGCCGCTCAGGTGCGCCATTCGCCGAGAATCTGCTCGGCAAGGTAGTCGCACGGCGGGCGCGCGGACTGCGGGCTGCGCGCGAGCACGACCTCCATTTCGCCGAGCGGCGGCAGCCCGTGGCTTTCCGACAGCTGCACGAGATGATCGGGAATGCAGCAGCGCGCCAGCGGCGCGACCGCGAGCCCGGCCTCCACCATGCTGAGCAGGCCGAGGTGGCTCGGGCTCTCGTACGACATCCGGTACGGGATCTTCCGCCGGTTCAGCGCCTTGACCGCGTGATCGCGCGCCGTGCTGCCGCCGTGCGTGAAAAAGGCCACCGGCAGCGGCCGCTCTTCCCACACGTTGCGCTTCGGCGACCCGGCCCAGACGAGCGGCTCGAGCCGGATCAGCTCGCCGGTCACCCCCTTGATCCGCGTGAGGCACGCGAGGTCGACCGTGTTGTCCTTCAGCATCGGCACGAGCGCGCTGCTCGGCTGGCCGATCACGCGTATTTCCACGCGCGGATGCATCGCGGCGAACTTGCCGAGCACCTGCGGCAGCAGCGACGAAATGTAATCGTCGGGCACGCCGATCGTCACGCGGCCGCGGACCTCCGGGCGCACGACCGACGCCCAGGCCTCGTCGCGCATCGCCAGCATCCGGCGGCCGTATTCGGCGAGCATCGTGCCGTCGTCGGTCGGCGTCACGTTGCGCGTGTCGCGGATGAACAGCGGCTTGCCGAGCGCGTCTTCCAGCGCCTTGATCTGCATGCTCACCGCCGACGGCGACCGATGCACGGCCTGCGCGCCCTGCGCGAACGATCCGGATTCCGCGACGGCCACCACCATCGCGAGCACATCGAGGTCGAGCTTTTTCATCGCATTCAGAAAACCTGATTAATCGATTCAGTTTATCCCGTTTTACTGTTCTCCTCCACGGTCGGACAATGCATCCCGTCAGCCCTTACTCGTTGCAGGAATCATCAGACATGCATACGTCCGGATCGCTCTACGGATTTCTCGTCATCGGCGGCATGCTCGCGGTCACGCCCGGGCCGAACATGGTCTACGTGATGTCGCGCTCGATCGCGCAAGGTCGCACTGCGGGGCTCATCTCGCTCGGCGGCGTGATGATCGGCTACCTGTTCTACATGTTCGGTGCGGCGTTCGGGATCACGACGCTGTTCATGAGCGTGCCCTACGCGGGCAGTGTTCTGGCCGTGGTCGGTGCGGCGTACCTGCTGTATCTCGCATGGCAGGCCGTCCGGCCCGGCGGCCGCTCGCCGTTCGAGGTGCAGGCGTTGCCCAGCGAGCGCCCGCTTCGGTTGCTCGCGATGGGCGCGACGACCAGCGTGCTGAACCCGAAGCTCGCGATGCTGTTCATTTCGCTGCTGCCGCAGTTCATCGACTACGGGAACGGCAGCGTACTCGGGCAATCGCTGTTTCTCGGTTCGCTGCTGATCACCGCGTTCGCTTGCGCGAACGGGCTGGTGGCGATCTGTTCGAGCCGCATCGCGACGTTCCTGCACGGGCGCCCGACGCTGCTGCTCGCGCAGCGCTGGGCGATGGGGCTCATTCTTGGCGGGCTCGGCGTGCAGATGGTGGTCGATGCGTCGAAGATGGCGGGCATGGCATAGTGCGCCAATCACGCCATCGAGCGGATGCCATCGGAACCAGGACAGCCGCGCGCCGGTTTTACGCGAGATAGCCGGAAACGCCGTCCCAGAGCAGTTTCAACGCGGTCACCGCGAGCAATCCGTAGCAACTCCGGTAGATCAGGCGCTGATCCAGCCTGCCGTGAAGCCGCCAGCCGCACACCACGCCGGCCGGAATGGCAAGCAGGCACACCGCCATCAACGCCCAGACATTCGCGGTCGGCCGCACGATCAGCAGCCACGGCACCGCCTTGATCGCATTGCCCACGGTGAAGAACAGGCTCGTCGTTCCCGCGTACATCTCCTTGCTGAGGCCGAGCGGCAGCAGATACATCGCGAGCGGCGGACCGCCCGAGTGCGCGACCATCGTCGTGACGCCCGATGCAAGGCCGGCCGAGACGGCCTTCGGCGACGAACGCGGACGAACCGTCGGTTTCGCGCCACCCCTCACCCACAGCCCGACGAAGACCAGCGTGACCACCGCCATCAACAGCTCGATGGCACGATGGTCGAGGAAGCGGAAAGCCAGGTAACCGAACCCGATACCGACCACCAGCCCCGGCAGGAGCAGCACGAGGTCGGGCTTCGACCATGTCGACGGCTTCCAGTACCGCAGCGCGAACAGATCCATCGCGATGAACAACGGGGCGAGCAAGCCGCCGGCCGTCACCGGGTCCATCACGAGTGACAGCAGCGGAATGCCGATGATCGCGAATCCGCCACCGAACGCACCGCGCATGAACGCGATCACGAACACACCGGCAAACGCGATCAGGATCGTGGCCAGCGTCAATTGCAGGCCCATCGCAGTAGGGGTCGCCATCACGACCTCCGTGCCGGTTCGAATCGCGGCGTGGCGGACTGCCACGGAGCGGGTCGCACGGGCGGCATCGCCGCACGGTGGATCCGGGTTGAACGCATTGCACCCATGCTGCTTCTCCAATGAGGTACCGGGGCAATGCGGTACCCCAACGCACCGCCGGCCGCATGGGCCGCACAAGCATTTCAGCCCCGGTACAATCGACTTGATGAAAGCAGAATGCACCGCCATTAGACTCAGTGCAATTAAAACATTGACCTCGGTGCAATAATCATTGTTATCGGTGCAATCCATGTCGAATTCCGAATATCTGCAGTTGGCGGACGCGATCGCCGCCCAGATTGCCGACGGCACGCTCAGGCCGGGCGACCGCCTGCCTCCGCAGCGTCATTTCGCTGACCAGCATGGCATCGCCGCATCGACGGCGGGACGGGTTTATGCGGAATTGCTGCGCCGCGGCCTCGTGGTCGGTGAAGTCGGTCGGGGCACTTTCGTGTCGGGCGAGACGCGACGCGGGGCCGCTGCGCCGGGCGAGCCTCGCGGCGTTCGGATCGATCTCGAGTTCAACTACCCGACCGTCCCGGCCCAGACCGCGTTGATCACCAGAAGCCTGCGCGGATTGCACCGACCTGCGGAGCTCGACGCCGCGTTACGCGAGGCGACGAGTACCGGGACCCCGGCCATCCGAAGCGTTACCGCCGCGTATCTGGCGCAGCATGAATGGGCCCCATCGCCCGACCAGCTCGTGTTTACCGGCAACGGGCGGCAAAGCATCGCCGCGGCCGTTGCCGCCGTCGTGCCGACCGGCGGGCGCTGTGGCGTGGAGGCACTGACCTACCCGTTCATCAAGGGCATCGCGGCCAAGCTGGGGATCTCGCTGGTGCCGCTGGCGATGGACGAAGACGGCGTTCGGCCCGACGCCGTGCAAAAGGCTCACCGCGAGGCCAGGCTGTCGGCGATCTACGTTCAGCCGGCCATCCAGAATCCGCTGGGCACGACGATGAGCGCCGCTCGCCGCGCCGACCTGCTGCGTGTCGTCGACAAGCTCGACATACCGGTCATCGAAGACAACGTTTACGGTTTTCTCGGCGACGAGCCGCCGCTGGCCGCACTCGCTCCAGATGCCTGCATCGTGATCGACAGCCTGTCCAAGCGGGTCACGCCAGGCCTGACCCTCGGCTTCATCGTGCCGCCGCCGCGGCTGCGCGAAAGCGTGATGGCGTCGGTACGCTCGGGGGGATGGACCGCTTCCGGGTTCGCGTTTGCAGCCGCGCAGCGATTGATGCGCGACGGCACCGTGGCCGAACTCGCGAGATTGAAACGCATCGACGCCAGCGCGCGTCAGGCGCTGGCGATCGAGCGCCTCGCGGGTTTCGATGTCCGGACCAACGGCAAGTGCTATCACCTGTGGCTGACGTTGCCGGCGCACTGGCGTTCGCAAGCCCTCGTCGCAGCCGCGGCCCGGCGCGACATCGGGCTGACGCCGTCGACCACCTTCGCCGTGTCGTCCGGCCATGCGCCGAACGCAGTCCGGCTCGCGCTGGCCGCGCCGAGCATGGATCAGCTCGATGCCGGCCTGCGCACGCTGACCGCGATGCTGAACGGCCGGGAGGACGATTTCGACGCGACCGAGTAAGCAGCGCGCGGATGCGTCGGTATGCACCGCCCCCCTGATTCGGTATCCGGATCAATATCAAGCCGTCACCGCCGACCACCCGCCAGCAGCGCCACGCCGTCACTTCGTCAGCAGCTCGGCCTCCAGCTCGCGCAGCCGCTCCGGGAACCGGACGCGCAATACCAGGAACCACCCGAGCCCGATCACCAGCAAGGCGACGAACACATAAGGCAGCCACGCATAGACGCCCGCCGGCACCGGATACACGCTGCCGGCCAGCGGAATCGCGAGCAGCACGACCGCCACGACGCTGATCGCCACATGTCGTGCACGCAGCCGGCGCTGCCGGCGCAGATAAAGCGGCGCGCCGATCGCCACCAGCACGTACGCAAGCAGCCAGCCGTACGTCGCGATCGAACTGAGATAGCCATACGAATCGAGCAGCGCGGTGCCGCGTGCGGTGAACACCAGCGCGGTCACCAGCGCCAGCACCGCGATCAGCGCGACCGCGACGTGCGGCGTCGCATTCCGCTCGTGCGCCTGGCCCGTCGACGCATGCAGCACGCCCTGCCGCCCGAACGTATAGACGATCCGCGCCGCCGCATTGATCGACGAGAAGAACGCCGCGAAGAAACTCAGCGCCACACCCGCGTCGATCAGCACGCCGACCCAGCCGGCCCCGAGCCGATGCGCGAGCACCGCGAGCGGGCCGTCGACCTGATCGAGCGGCGGCGTCTGCCCGTGGAACGCGCTCACCATCCCGTACGCGCCGATCACGAACAGGATCGCCGGCCCGACGACGCTGATCAGCACCGCACGCGGAATCGCGCGGAACGGGTCACGAGCTTCCGCGCCGAGCACGGTCGCACTCTCGAACCCCGTGAAGCTGAAGAACGCGAGCACCATCCCGAGCTGCAACTGTGTCGGCTTCACGCCTTCCAGCATCAATTGCGCGCGATCGACCGGATGCCCGCCGAACGCGATCGTCCCGACCACGACGACGGCGATCAGCAGCAGCGTCGCGAGTTCGACGAACAGCGTGAAGCGCGTGGACAGCCGGATGTCGCGAAACGCGATGTACCACGCGGCGAACGCGGTGACGACCGTGAGCCCGAGCACCGCGCCGAGCGGCGTCGCGCTGCCGAGCAGCCCGGTCTCGCGGCCCAGCACCAGAAACGTGTTGATCGTCCCCTGCAGGATGCCCGCGGCGGCCACCGCATAGGCGATCAGCAGCGACCAGCCGCAGATCGCGCCCCAGACCGGCCCGATGCCGGCCGACACATATGCATACAGCGCGCCCGGCGACGCCGAGTCGCGCGCGAACACCGAGATGCTCCACGACGCGAACAGCAGCGCGACGATCGCGAACAGGTAGGCCAGCCACGTGCCGTTGCCGGCCGTCGCGAAGACGGCGGGGATCAGCACGCCGATCCCGCCCGACACGCCGACGAGGCCGATCGACTGCGCGATCAGCTCGGGCAGGCTGAGATAGTTGCGCCGCAGGCCGCCTGCCGGCGGCACGGTATCGTGCGCAGGCAATGCCTGCGCGGTGCTTGCTGGATGACTCATCGATTTATATCGTCAGGAATGAAGCGAAGCCGTGTAGGCCGCCTGCGCAGCAGTGAAGGCTGCCAATGCGGCCACCGGGTTTCCTTGCCCATGTTTCGTCGCGGGAAATACGCCGGCACGACCCGGCTAATTCCACGAATGGCGCGCGGGCTTCACGCCATTGAGGTAGTAGTTGCCGATCGCGTGATACTTCCAGCGCACCGGGTCGTGCAGCGTATGCACGCGCGCGTTGCGCCAGTGGCGGTCGAAGTTGTATTTCGCGAGCGTCGACTTGCTGCCGCCGAGCTCGAACAGCTTGCTCGCCGCGAGCAGCGACACCTCGGTCGTCGCGATCTTCGCCTCGCCCACCGCGATCGCGGCCTGTGCGACCGTTTCCTCGCTCGGCTCGCGTTTGGCCGCATCGACGAAGCGCCCCGAGCGCGCGAGCAGCGCTTCGGCCGCATGCACGCGATACGCGATGTCGCCGATCTGCGCGACCGTCAGCGGATCCTCGCTCGCGCGTTCGACGCCGCTGTCGATCCACGGGCGCGCATGCTGCTGCACGAACGCGATCGTGTCCTGCAGCGCGGCGCGCGCAATGCCGAGGTCGATCGCAGCGGTCGTGATCTGCGCGAACGGGCCCGCGAAGGTCGGGCGGTCGTACGAACGCTGCGTGTGGAAAATTTCGAACGGGCTCACGCGCACGTTCTCGACGATCACCGTGCCGCTCGCGGTCGTGCGCTGCCCGAAGCCGCTCCAGTCGTCCACGACGGTCAGCCCTGGCGCCCCCTGCTTCACGAACGCGAGCACGGCCTGGTCCGACTCGTCGAGCGCGAGCACCGGAATCCAGTGCGCGAACAGCGTGCCGGTCGAATAGAACTTGCGGCCGTTCAGCACGAACGCGTCGCCGTCGCGGCGCACACGCGTCTGGATATCGAGCACGTTCTTGCCGCCCGCTTCCGAGAATGCATTCCCATAGCGCGTGCCCTTCAACACGAGATCGAAGAAGAAGCGCTTCTGCGCATCGCTGCCTTCGAGGCGGATGTCCTCGATCAGGCAGTAATGGTTCTGCGGGATCTGGCCGAGCGACGGGTCCGCCTGCGAAACGATCGCGATTACCTCCGCGAGCGTCACGGTCGACACCTCCGCGCCGCCGTATTCGCGCGGCACGGTAATGCCCCACAGGCCGCTCGACGAGAACAGCTCGATCTCGTCGAACGGCAGCTTCCGCTCGCGGTCGCGCAACGCGGCGTGCTCGGCCAGTCGTGCCGCGACCTGGTGCGCGACGTCGAGTGCCTCGGCATCCGAGCCGATGACGGGAACGGAAGCGTGTGGGGTGCCCGCTTGGGGTTGCACGTTTTCTTCGATGAATTCCGTAGACATGTAGATTCCGGTAAAGCGCATGAACCGGCCGGCGGTGCCGCGAAGCGTCCGCCAGCCTCCTGTTTCGATATCCGAAACGTTGAACCTGGATGACCCGCAAGAGCGGCCTTCGTCATCCGGTCGGTCGGCCTGCGCGCGGCACGCGTGAATGCGCGCCGCGCACCGGCCTCCGCGTCACGCGGCAACCGCCTGCTGCTGCGCCTCGAGCTCGCGCACGAGCGGCAGCACGCGCTGGCCGAAGTACTCGACTTCCTCGATGAAATGCAGGAACCCCGCGAGTACGAGGTCGACGCCGATCGCCTTGAGCGCGACGATGCGTTCGGCGACCTGCTGCGGCGTGCCGATCAGGTTCGTGCGGAAGCCGTCGTTGTACTGCACGAGATCCTCGAACGTCGACTTCGCCCAGTTGCCCTCGCCTTCGGGCGATGCCTTGCCGGCCTGCTTCACCGCATCGCCGAACGCGTGCACGGCCTCGACGTGCGCGTGCCGAATGATGTCGTCGAGCACGGCCTTCGCCTCTTCCTCGGTATCGCGCGCGATCACGAACGCGTTGACGCCGATGCGCACGCGATGGTTGTTCGCCGCCGCCTTCGCGCGGATGTCGTCGATCTGCGCCTTCAGGTTCTCCGGCGTATTGCCGTTCGTGAAGTACCAGTCCGACACGCTCGCCGCGTTGTCGCGCGCCGCCCGCGAGCTGCCGCCCTGGAAGATCTCCGGATGCGGCATCTGCACCGGCTTCGGGCTCAGCGTGTAGTCGTTGAAACGGTAGAAATCACCCTTGAACGTGAAGTTGTCCTGTGTCCAGATGCCCTTCAGCGCCTGGATGAATTCCTTCGAGCGCCGGTAGCGTTCGTCGTGCTCGAGCCACGGCTCGCCGATCGCGGTGAATTCGCCCTTGAACCAGCCGCTCACGACGTTGATCGCGATGCGCCCGTTCGAGATGTGGTCGATCGTCGCGAGCTGCTTCGCGACCACGGCCGGATGCCACGGCCCCGGCAGGATCGCGGCGAGCACCTTGAGCTTCGTCGTCGCATGCAGCAGCGCCTGGCTGAACGACACCGACTCGTGCTGGTATTCGGCGCCGTAGCCGGCCGTGAAGCGAATCTGGCTCAGCGCGTAGTCGAAGCCGGCCGCCTCGGCCGTGCGCGCGAGCTGCTGGTTGTATTCGAGGCTCCAGTCGGTGCGCTGCTCGATCGTGCTGACGACGAGGCCGCCGCTGACGTTCGGCACCCAGTAGGCGAACTTGACGCCGTCGGCGGAAGAGTCGGTATGGCTCATGAGTGTGTCCTGATCGGAAAAGAAAACGCAGGCGGCCTACGCGGCCGCGACGGAAAGCGCATGCGGGCGCAATTGCGGCACCGCGCGATCGACGGCGAGCGCGATACGCGCGCGCAGCGCCGGGTTCGTGATCTGGTACTGGTCGAAATCGCCTTCGGACGCATACACGCCGATCGGCAGCGTGCGGGCCTGGAAGAAGCTGAACAGCGGGCGGAGCTGATGATCGATCACGAGCGCATGACGCTCGCTGCCGCCGGTGGCGGCGAGCAGCACGGGCACGTCGATCAGCGCTTCGTGATGCACGAGGTCGAACAGGTGCTTGAAGAGGCCCGTGTACGACGCGCGATACACGGGGCTCGCGACGACGAGCGCATCGGCCGTCTCGATCGCGCGGATCTGCGCATCGAGGTCGGCCGGCACCTGCGCGCGCGTCAGCGCGCCGGCCAGCCGACTGCCGATCTCGCCGAGTTCGATCAGCCGTGTTTCGATCGGCAGTGCGGCGCCGAGCGCCGCGACGATCGCGTCGGTCAGCGCCAGCGTGCGCGACGGCCGTTGGAGGCCGCCCGATATCGCGACCACGTTGATTGCATTGCTCATCGGTTGCATTCCCATTGTCGAGTCGGGTGCCGACGCACCCGTCACGTCATGGGTCAGCAAGGAGCGTGCCATTTCAACGATCGAGACGGAAACCGATCGTCTGCATGACGAAATGCATCGCGATCGACCGCCAGTCGCGGCGCCGCCGTTGTTCGCGCACGCCGATAAGCGTGCCAGCCATGGCGTCACAACCATATTCCACAGTGCGATGAACTCGGGGAAACAACGCTGCTGATCCGCTGCTGCGTGATCAGCAGCGCGATGTGCGGCAGGCGGGTTTTTCCGCTTCGACACGGATTCCGGCAGGCTCACGACGTCCATCGGCACGCATTGGCGCCCGCTTTTCCCGTTCACGCGCCGGCGCGACGCATCCCACCGTTGCAGTAGCGCCGGCATGGCTGCCGCATCGTCGCTTTGCGTGCTGCCGATCGCCGTGCCGCGCGACCGTGCCGTGCGCGACTGCGTCCAGCGCAGCAATCCGGCATTGGTTATCAGAAATCGATGTTTCCCGCGTTGCACGAAACGTTGAACACTCTGCTGATCACGCAGCACCCGGCCAGCAACGCCCGCCGCGGCCTGACCGATTTCGTGCAGCCACCCGACACATTCATCGCCATGACACCCATTTCCGTATCGCCCCGCGCGGAAGGCCTGCGCGTCGTCGCGCCGCCCCGCGACGAACCCGCGCCCCCTGATGCGCTGCAAATCGCCGAGCGCCTGGCGGCCGGCTTTGCATGCACCGCGGCCGAGCGCGACCTGCAGGGCGGCACGCCGAAGGCCGAGCGCGATCAGTTGCGCGACAGCGGCCTGCTCGCGCTGAGCATCCCGTCCGCCTACGGCGGCCTCGGCGCGAGCTGGCGCACGACGCTCGACGTCGTCCGCGTGCTCGCGGCCGCCGACAGCTCTCTCGCGCACGTGTTCGGTTTCCACCACTTGATGCTCGCGACCGTGCGTCTGTTCGGCGCGCCCGCACAGTGGGAATCGTGGTTCGAACGCACCGCGCGCCAGCGGTGGTTCTGGGGCAATGCGCTGAATCCGCTCGACGCGCGCACGATCAGCCGCTCGCGCGGCGCATGGCATGAATTCAGCGGCCAGAAGAGCTTTTGCTCGGGGGCGCTCGATTCGCAGATGCTGATCGCGTCCGCGCACGATGCGCAGACGCGCGCATTCCTGATCGCGGCCGTGCCGACGCAGCGCAGCGGCATCTCGATCGCCGACGACTGGAACAACATCGGCCAGCGCCAGACCGACAGCGGCACGGTCACGTTCGAGAAGGTGCGCGTCGAGGATCACGAATTGCTGACGGACCCCGGCCCGCTGTCGACGCCGTTCGCGTGCCTGCGCCCGCTCGTCGCGCAGCTCGTGCTGACGAACGTGTATCTCGGCATCGCCGAAGCCGCGTTCAACGACGCGCGGCACTACACGCTGCACGAGGCGCGGCCGTGGCCCGGCGCGCAGGTCGCGAGCACCGGCGACGATCCGTACATCCTCGGCCAGTACGGCGAATTCTGGGTCGGGCTCGAAGCCGCGCGCGTGCTCGCCGATCGCGCAGCGGACCGGCTCGACGCCGCATGGTCGCGCGATGCGGCGCTCACCCAGGCGGAGCGCGGCCAGGTCGCACTCGCCACGGCCGCCGCGAAGGTGTCGGCCGCGCGCACCGGGCTAGACCTCTGTACGCGGATGTTCGACGTCGCCGGCGCACGCGCGACGCACGGCGCGCTGCGGCTCGACCGGCACTGGCGCAACCTGCGCACCCACACGCTCCACGACCCGCTCGCGTACAAGATTCGCGAGATCGGCGAATGGGCGCTCAAGCGAACCTATCCGACGCCGGGCTTCTACTCGTGAATCACACCCCTTCCGATGCGTGGCCAGACGCCGCGCCCGTCCTCACGCTGCCCGACCGGCCCGCGCTCGCGACATCCATTCGTGCCCGCGCGCAGGTGTTCGTCGACCCGCGCTCGGTCGCGTTGCTCGACCGGATTCGCCTGGTCGCGCCGAGCGATGCGAACGTGCTGATCGTCGGCGAGACCGGCACCGGCAAGGAACTGATCGCGCGCCACGTGCATGGCCTCAGCCGCCGCAGCAGCGGGCCATTCATCGCGGTGAACTGCGGCGCCTTCTCCGAAACACTCGTCGAGAGCGAACTGTTCGGTCACGAGAAAGGCGCGTTTACCGGCGCGTTCAGCGCGAAGCCCGGCTGGTTCGAAGCCGCGAACGGCGGCACGCTGTTTCTCGACGAGATCGGCGACCTGCCGCTGTCGATGCAGGTCAAGCTGCTGCGCGTGCTGCAGGAGCGCGAAGTCGTGCGGCTCGGTTCGCGCACCGGCGTGCCGATCGACGTGCGCGTGGTTGCCGCGACCAACGTGGATCTGCAGCAGGCCGTCGCGAACGGACAGTTTCGCGGCGACCTGTTCTACCGCCTCAACGTCGTACAGCTCGCGGTGCCGACGCTGCGCGAACGCCCGGGCGACATCCTGCCGCTCGCACGCCACTTCTTCGACGACTACCGCAGCCGCCTCGGCTACGGGCCGCGCAGCATCGACCCGCGCGCCGAGCGCCGGCTCGAGGCACACAGCTGGCCGGGCAACATCCGCGAACTCGAGAACGTGATCCATCACGCGTTGCTCGTGAGCCGGAGCGATTCGCTGCAGGAGGCCGATCTGCATATCGCGTCGTCGGGTGTGCCGACGGCCGCCTCGAGTACGCCAGCGCCGGAACCCGACCCGGCCGCCGGCGCGCAGGCCGCACTCGAACGCGCGCTGCGCGACCTGTTCGACGAGGATCACGGCAACCTGTTCGAGCGCATCGAGGACACCGTGATGCGCGTCGCATTCGAATTCAGCCACCGCAACCAGATCCAGGCCGCACGGCTGCTCGGCATCAGCCGCAATGTGCTGCGGGCGCGGCTGATTCGCGCGAAGGAAATTGCGGCGGTGAAGTAGCCGCGTATGGGGGCGCACCGCTGCCCGGCTCCGGTGGGATCGCGTCGCGTATCGTGCATCAACGTTCAAACCTGATGTATCGTGGCGCGAGCCAGAGCTTGAGCAGGCGATCGTACCGTAGCGGCAAACGATCAACGCAGCGTCTTTGTCGTCCACAGGTGCCCACCTCACCAATCGGTGGACACCCATGCTCATTGGTCAGCGCGCCGTGATGTAGACGTCGAGAACGGCCCCCTTACGGCCGCTCAACCTCAATTGCTATAGATCAGACCGCGAGCGGCGCCGTTGACGTAAATCCTGCCGTACGTGTTCCAGTCGCCGGCCATCACGCCAGAGCCGCCGAATTGGTGCGCGTCATCGTTGAAGCGCGCCCACGTTGCACCCCCGTCGTCGGAATGGTAAATGCCCCAGACACCGTTCAATGTGCCTTCCACATAGACCGCGGCCGAGTACGGCGAACCGGCCGGCGCCTTGCCCAACGCGATCACGGTGGCGCCCGGTGTATCGTTGGTCGACGCAAAGACACCGAGCTTCGTCCAGGTCGCCCCCGAGTCCACCGAGTGGTACACGGCCGTGCCGTCGGCCAGCCAGAGATCACCCTCCGCGTTCGGATTGACCACCATCGACGAATCCCCCCACGCATTCCAGGCCAGGTTCGCGTTCACCGAACCCTGGCTCAGCGCGAACGTGTGGCCGCCGTCGTTCGAGACGTAGATCTTGCCGCGCTGCCAGCTCCACGGTGCGCCGCCGGAGTCGTACGCATAGACCTTGTTCGGGTTCTTGCGGTCCGCGGCCAGGCGGTAGGCGCGCGGGAAGCCGTTCCAGGTGGCACCGAACGCCGGCAGGTTGGTCGCCGTCCAGCTGGCGCCATTGTTTGTCGTGTACGACGGCACCGAGTCCGGCGGTGCCCAGGTCACGTTGTTGCGGGACGGGACCACCAGGTTGCCCACGTTGCTCTGGCTTGCCGCTGCGCCGTTGGGCAGCGACGCGAACGTCGACCAGCTATTGCCGCTGTCGCCGGACCAGAAGCCCTTGGTCGCATGGCCGTTGGCGTTGTCGACGCCCGCGGCGGCGATGTACGTCGGATCGGACCACGACATGTCGGCCGAATTGCCGCTGCTCCACGTGTTCAACGGGCCTTTCGTCGGCCTCGTCGAGAGATCCGTATTGACCCACGTGCCGATGTCGCCGGCGCTGTTGATGAAGTTGTACGACGCGCCGGGCGGCGCCGTGACGAGCGCCAGCGTCACGGTTTCCTCGAGGTTGTCGACCTTGGGGCTCCAGGTCGGCGCGAGCGACGAGGCGTTCATGGTTTCGCAGATGCCGCCGCCGTGAACGTGCATGACGTGATCGCGATTGGCCGGGTCGATGGCGACGCTCTCGACCCAGCCGGCGCAGCCACCCGAGGCAGTGCCGATATGCGGCATGCCGGCCTCGATTTCGCGCCACGTACTGCCGTCGTCGTCGGATAGCTGGATGGTCTTGCTGGTGTCGCTCCAGCCGGTCATGCCCAATGCGATTCGGGCGGACGCGCCCAGACCGGAGACGGACAGGCCGCCAAAGCCGTTGCTGCTGGAGCGGTTGAGCAGCGTCCAGTTGCTGTCGTTACTTCCGCCGAACTTGTACAGATAGCTCGGTCCGCCGATGCCCTGGCCGACGCCCGCGTTGAACACCACGTAGAAGTTTCCGTCGGACGTGCGCACGACGTGCGGGATGTAATAGCCGGACACCGTCGGCGGGACGGGCACCGGCGTCCACGAAAAGCCGCCGTTGGTGGACTTGTACAAGGTCGACGTCAGGCCCGCCGCGTTGGCGTAATCCGGGGCGACGGTGGCCCACATGATCCAGGTCGGCTGGCCGCTGCCCTTGCCCGACGTATCGAAGATCACCTGTTCGACGCCGATCGGGGAACTGCCGCCGCTGATCGTGGCGGAGGACAGACCGGTGACCTGCGTCCAGGTGCGGCCCGAATCGGCACTCTTCCACAGGCCGGCCGTGCGCGATCCGTAGAACAGCGTCGACGGATTGTTCGGGTCGACCTGCAGGCGCTCGCCCGTGGCGCGGCCGTTGTCGTTGCCGCCCACCGGGAACGGCAGGTCGTAGTGCGTCCAGGTGTCGCCGCGGTTGCTCGAGATGTAGATGCGGCCGTTGTGACCCTGCGTCACGGTAATGCCGGTCATCATGTAGACGAGCTGATCGTTGTTCGGGTCGAGCGCGAGGCTTTCGACGCCGTGGAAATCGCCCTCGCCTGCACCGAAACCGATGCCGTCGGTGATGGGCGTCCACGTCGAACTGGTCGCGTTCCAGCGGTACGCGCCGCCGACGTCGGTGCGTGCGTACAGCAGGCTCGCGTTGACGGGATGGTAGATCAGCCCGGTGACGTAGCCGCCACCGCCCCACTTGACGCTGGTCCAGCTGGCCGCCGGCAGGTTGCTGCCGCTGCCAGTTCCGCCGATCTGGCTACGATTGGCGGCTGCATTGGCGCCCGCATGGGTCACGCCTGTCGTGCTATCGGATCCGTCACCACAGCCCCATAACGCACACGCCATCGCCGCAGCGGCAATCCATCGTTGAGAAAACGAAGTCATCAGAAGTCCTTAAGGAAAGAGGTCCATCGCAAGGCCCGCCGTCGGGCCCTGCGTGATCAACTCGTCATGAGCGACGCAATCTGCGCAGCGCTGAGCGCACCGCGATAGATGCGGAAATCGTCGATCAGGCCGTGGAACGTGGCGTCGGCACTGTATTGCGATTTGCCCAGCCAGTTCTGCGTGGTAGGGCCAAGGCGGAACGGCGCCTGGAACATCGCCGTGTTGGTGCTGACGGGCGTGCCGTCCACGTAGATCGTGCCGGTCGAACCCGATAGCGTGACGGCCACATGCACCCATCGCTTGCTCGGCAGCTCGGTGGGGGCATCGATGATCTGCTCCGGCGGGCCGTCACCGGGGCCGTTGGCTGTCATCGCGAAGCGCATGCCGGCCCAGCCGTTGCGCAACTGCGCGCGCGGCGTGAACATCATGTAGCGGTGGAAGCCCGTGCCGAAGTCGAACAGGCGTGCCCACGTTTGCGCGCCGTTCCAGAACACCCAGCTGGCGATGGTGAAGTCCGACACGTCGACCAGCAAATCGTCGGGCAACGCGACATACGCGCCCGAGCCGTTGAGCGAGACCGCGTTGCCGTTGTGCCCCGCTGCCCACGTTGCGCCGTTGAGCGTGCCATTGCGCCTGTTGCCCGAGCTATCGGCGGCCGTGGTGCCGCTGCCTTCATCAAACGTGAGGTGCGCGAGCAGCTGCTGCGCCGTGACCACTTTCACTTCGTTGGAGAGCGCCGATTCGCCCGCAATCGTTTGCGCTGTCACGACGTAAAAATACGTGCCGGCAGCGGCTGGCAGATCCGTATAGGTCAGCAGATCGGTGATCCCGCTCTGGATGGTTTTGTATGGCCCGCCGGCAATGGTGGCGCGCTTCACGTTGTAGCTGACGGCGTTGCTGCTGCCCCACCACGACAGCACCGCCTTGCCCGCGCTCGCGTACCCGGTCAGGCCGGTCGGCGTTGCGGCGGGGGTGCCGGGGTCGAGCGTGCAAGTGAGCGTGCCGTAGCCAAGCTGATCGAAGCCGCCACTGTTCGGGCCATAGTTGCCGCCGCCACCTTCCGGTGCCACCAGTTCGGCAGCGCGCTTGGTATAGGGCGCCGCCAGACCTTTGCGGTTGATGTAATGGTTGGCCACCAATGCCCAGCAGGGCCGCCCCAGGGCGTCGCCTCGCCCACCGGCGGCGAACTGCGTCTGGGTGACGCCGGCGCTGTTCTGGTACGTGACGAAAGGCACCGTGTAGAACGCGCCGTCCGCCTGCTTCAGGTTGGCCTTGGCCACGTATTCCGCGCCCGCCAGAAAGCGATTGTTGTCGTAGCCGTACAGGTCGATGCCCTGATTCCACGCCATCTCGCAAATGGCGCCCGTCAATGCAATGCCGAGTGTGCTGTGGCCCTGGTCCCGGCCGGCTTCCTGCCATTGCCCGAGGTTGCCGGGGTGCAGGTAGTACACGGCTTGCCGGATGCAGCCGTTACTGCCGCCGGTCTTGAAATGGGTGACGGCCTCGTTGACGAGCCCGGCATCGTCGCACAGCACGCCGATGGCCAGGATGCACGCGATGTTGGCCAGGCCCCAGTTGGCCCAGTAGTGCGTGTCCATCGCGGTGTCGACACGGGTCAGGAAAGCGTGACTGACCGGGTAGAAGACATTGCGCATCATTGCCTGAAACGCGGCAAGCCCGGCCGCACTCCAGCCGCTGTAGCCGCGCATGATTTCAGCTGCGTTGGCGAATTCGTAGCCGTAGATGCCGGCGGCGAGCGCCACGTCGCTGCCGCCAAGCGTCGTCAGTGTCGAGGCCCACTGGTCCAGATACTCCACGGCTTTGTCGGCATAGCGTTTGTCGTCCGACACCTTCCAGCGCAGCGCGTCGCCATAGGCGGCGGCGATGTCGTTGTAGAGCGCGCCGTAGTTCTGACCATGCGTGGGATCATTGCCGCGATAGATGCCGACCTGCGGGTTCGGCTTGTTCGTCAGGCGCGTGTGACCGTTGGCGACGAGCACGTTCCAGCTGTCGATCCACGGGGAAGCGTGGGCGCCGACTTTAGCGCGCATGCGTTCGAAATCCGCGTCGGTATGCAGCAAGCCGGGATGCGTGAAGGTGCGGGTTTGGGCAGTGCCTGCCGACGTCGCGCCTGCGTCGATACCGTCCGGAGCCGGAGCACCTCGGGACGCCTGACCGATGCCGTTCGTCGATGGTCGCTCACCGCCTGTCACCACGTCGCTTCCGTCACCGCCGCATCCGGCCAGAAGCGCGGCACCAAGCCCCATCACGAAATGGCGTCGTGCAATATTCTCGATGTCGCCGAGTGGGACGATTTCCTCGGATGGCATCGTCGATGCTCCGTTGTCTCGCATATTGGGATCCCCAGTTTTTTAGCTATGGTCGAAGCAAAAAAAATGTACGAACCGTTCCGTATTCATCAGGAACGCGTAGCATTCTATCCAGTGCGACAGGGAGGTAATCAAGCGAAAAAAAACATATTCACTCATGACACGCAGCTGTCACATATGTGACGCACGGATTGAGGAATGCGCGAAGCGGCCGGCCACCGCCGTAGAACAAAACAAAGTCGAGCCTGGGCATGATCTGTTGTCCGTAGCGCGCTCACAGCGAAGCACGCCACCTCGAATCCGACGACCCACCTGCCGATAGAAGTTCGGCGTTGACGGCTGCGGCCGAACTTGCATCTCTTGCCTCGCTCGGAATGCACGGCCAAAGGTCGCGCATCTCACAACATGTGGGGGCGTGCGCCGCACTCCATACATCAACGTCCGAACCTGATGTATCGTGGCGCGAAGCGTGCGCGTCGCTTCGCCCGTGCGGAAGGTCATCCATTCCATGACCGCCTGCCCCCGGCGACAGCGCCCGCACGATCCTGCGCAACACGAAAGGCCGTCCGGCGCCCGTGCGGGCCCGGCCAGGCCTCGTTCACCGTCCGGAACCCGTCGCCATGAAAAAGCTTGTCAACCGCCCGTCCGATGTCGTGCGAGAAATGCTGGAAGGCATCGCGCGGCAGTCGCCGCATGTCGCGATCCTCGGCGACGAGCACGTGCTCGTCCGCCAGCCGCTGCCCGAACCCGCGCAGCGCCCCGTCGCCGTCCTCTCCGGCGGCGGCAGCGGCCACGAGCCCGCACACGGCGGCTATGTCGGCGAAGGGATGCTGAGCGCGGCCGTCTGCGGCGAAGTGTTCACGTCGCCGTCCACCGACGCCGTGCTCGCCGCGATCCGCGCCACCGCCGGCCCGAACGGCGCGTTGCTGATCGTGAAGAACTACACCGGCGACCGGCTCAATTTCGGGCTCGCCGCCGAACTCGCGCGCGCCGAAGGCATTCCGGTCGAGACGGTCATCGTCGCCGACGACGTATCGCTGCGCGGCCGCGTCGAGCGCGGCCAGCGGCGCGGGATCGCCGGCACCGTGCTGATCCACAAGCTCGCCGGCGCGGCCGCCGCGCGCGGGCTGCCGCTCGCCCGCGTCGCGGCGATCGCGCGCGACGCGGCGGCCGAACTCGGCACGATGGGCGTCGCGCTCGACGGCTGCACGATCCCGGGCGCCGACAAGTCGGGCTTCAGCCTCGGCGATCACGAGATCGAACTCGGTCTCGGCATCCATGGCGAGAAAGGCGTCGAACGCCGCGCGCCGCTGCCGGCCGATGCGCTGGTCGACACGCTGCTGTCGAGCATCGTCGCCGATCTCGTGCTCGACCGCGGCGAACGCGTCGCGCTGTTCGTCAACGGCCTCGGCGCGACGCCGGACATGGAACTCGCAATCGTGCTGCGCGCCGCGCACGACCACCTGCACCGGCGCGGCATCGTCGTCGCACGCGCGTGGGCCGGCACGTTCCTGTCGGCGCTGAACATGCCCGGCTGCTCGATCTCGGTGCTGCGGCTGAACGACGAACGCGCGGTGCTGCTCGACGCGCCGACGCAGGCGCGCGCATGGCCGGGCGGCGGCGCGGTGAATACGCAGATCCGCGTGGCCTCGGCCGCCGCGCAGGAGGCGCCGTTGCCGCCGCTCGATGCGGCCGGCCGCGCATGGGCCGCGCGCCTGCAACCGGCACTGCACGCGGTCGCGCAGACGCTGATCGATCACGAGCAGACGCTGACGGACCTCGATGCGGCGGCCGGCGACGGCGATCTCGGCGCGAGCATGCTGCGCGCAGCGCAGGCGATCCTCGCGCTGCCGGAAGCCGCGTACGGCACGCCGGCCGGCGCACTCGCGGCGCTCGGCGCCGCATTGCGCCGCGCGATCGCCGGCAGTTCGGGGCCGTTCTATGCAACCGCACTGCTGCGCGCGTCGCGCCGCCTGGCCGATAGCGCCGAGCCGTCGGCGCGCGACTGGGCCGCGGCGTTCCGCGGCGCGGTGGATTCGATCAGCGAACTGGGCGGCGCGCACGCCGGCGACCGCACGATGCTCGATGCGCTGGTCCCGGCCGTCGCGGCATTCGAGCGTGCGCTCGACAACGATCGCGATCCCGCGAGCGCGTGGGCCGCGGCGGTCGAAGCCGCCGAGCACGGCGCGCAGGAAACCGCCCGCATGACGCCGCGCGCCGGACGCGCGAGCTATCTCGGCGAACGCGCGATCGGCACACCGGACGGCGGCGCGGTGGCGGTGTCGTATTGGCTGCGTGCGTTGCAGGCGCACATCGCGTAAAAGGGTGAAGGTTGAAGGCGCGACAGTGCGCCTTCAATGCAGCGGCACGCACGACGCCATGGCGCGCGACGTGCCGATGCCGTGGATCATTGCGATGCCGGTCGGCTTCGCCTCCGCCGACATTCGCATCGAACCGTCCGCAATCGATCAGCCCGTTTTCGTCCGCCCGGGCAACAACGCCGCACCAACCGCCGCCACGGCGAAACTCGCGAGCCAGCACCAATAGCCGATCGCGTCGAGATGCACGGGCTCGACGGTCCCTGCTTCGTCGACGGCAATCTGGTGCTGCGACAGGAAACTCATCCCGAACAGCAACGCCAGACCGGCCAGCACGATCGCCTGCGCGCGGTAGCGCTTCACCGTCAGCAGCCAGGCGGCAAAGACGAACGGATTCGCGAGCCATGCATAGATGCCGTCGAGCAAGCCCATCCAGCCCGTCAGCAACACCTGCCAGCCGTCGGCCCATGGATGCGGGGCGGGCGTGCCGGTGCGGAACGGCGCGGTGAACATGGCGACCAGATAGAACAGCATGCTGATCGCGAGCAGCACGGTCGTGGCGCGACCCATCGGCGGGCGAACGGGCGCGGTGGCGGGAGTCGAAGGTTTCATCGTCGGGCCGGGGGTCCGGCGTCGCGGCGCGCCGCCGGACACACCCGATGCACGTCGCTCAGACGCCTTCGACCAGCACGGCGCGATAGCGCGCGCCCTTGAAGCGGTGCTGGGCGACGGCCTGGTATTCGGGACCGTGATACCACGCGTGCGCGGCTTCCTTTGACGGAAACTCGACGATCACGACGCCTTCCGGGCCTTCGCCCTCAAGCGTTTCCTGCGGCCCGTAGGCTGCGAGCACCTTCACCGGATGCCCGGCGAGCGTGGCGCCGACCTTGCTCTGGTAGAGGTCGAATTCCTGCTGGTCCTGCATGCTTTCACGTGTAAACACGATGTAGGTAGCCAAGATGCGTGCTCCTGATGCGCTGCGTGGAAAGGGAAAGGGCCGGCCGCGCATCGCCTCGTCCGGCGAACGGCACGCGACCTGCCCGCAGCTTACAGGGGATTGCCGACGAGCGTCGGGGCTGGCCGAGCGCGCATCCGGCCGGCTTGCTGCGTGCGACACCGGTCACCCGCGTACGACTCCTGTCGCATGCGGATAACCGGAACGGGGCCCGTCACGCAAGCGTCGCCGTGGCCTGCATCGCCAGCCAGCCGTCGCGATCCTTCGCCCACAGCTCGATCGTCCGGCCATCATCCGACGGCTTGCCGCACAGCGTGAACGGCTCCCCGTCGAACGTCGGGCGCACCGCGCGGAACGCGAAGCTCGCGAGCGTCGCACCGGGCCGTTCGCGGTGCACGAGATCGACGAGCAGCGTCGCGATCAGCGGGCCATGCACGACGAGCCCCGGATAGCCCTCCTCCTGCGTCACGTAGCTGCGGTCGTAGTGGATGCGATGACCGTTGAAAGTCAGCGCCGAATAGCGAAACAGCATCACCGCGTCGGCCGTGACCGTGCGCGACCACGTCTCGCCCGCCGGCGCAGCGACCGGCTTCGGCGCCGGCGCGCCCGGCTGCGGCGCATCGCGATAGACGATGTCGTGCTCCTCCTCGACGCACAACGCGCCGTCACACTCGATCCGGTGCTGCACCGTCACGAAGACGAGCCGGCCGCTGCGGCCCGTCTTGTCCTCGATGTTCTCGATCGTCGATTCGCGCGTCGCGCGCCGCCCCGTGCGCAGCGGCGCATGGAAGGTCAGGCGGCCGCCGGCCCACATGCGGCGCGGCAACGGCACGGGCGGCAGGAAGCCGCCGCGCTTCGGGTGGCCGTCGGGGCCGACTTCGGCCAACGGTGCGACGGGCAGGAAATAGAGCCAGTGCCACATCGGCGGCACGACATCGCCGGGCGGCGGGCGGTCGAGCGTGGCGGCGAGCGCGTTCAGCGGGAACGCGGTGATGTCGTCGCCGAGCGTTTCGGTCTTGCCCAGCCAGGCGTCGAGCGACGCCTGGCCAAGGGGCTGCGAGGATGAAAGGGACACGTGCGGAATCTCCGGGTGGCTTGCAACGGCCTCAATATGCACGCCGCGCGCCGTTTCGCGAAGCCGGATTTCCCGAACCCCGGCTTCGAACCGGCCTGACCTGCCGAGCGGCCCGGCCGGACGACTTTCATCTGACCATTCGATCGCAGCCGCCAACGCGCCACCCGTTCCGGTAAAACCTTACAGCTTGACCATCCCCGGCACGCCGCCTAAATTGCATCAGACGATGCCTGCCGGGCCGCGTGCGACGTGTCATCCGGGTGACAAAAACGATAGTTTGCTATCGAATTAATTTGCCCCTATCATCTCGCCCATGACCAATCTGCACGACCTCCGCCTCGCCGTCAGCAGCCTTCTCGTGCTGTCCGCGCGCAAGTGGCGCCGCACCAGTGACGGCGTGCTGACCACGTACAACGTGTCCGAGGCCTGCGCGACGCCGCTGCTGATCGCCGGGCGCCTCGGAGAAGGCGTGCGCCAGGGCACGCTCGCCGAATACGTCGGCATCGAAGGGCCATCGCTCGTGCGCCTGCTCGACCAGCTGTGCGCGGCCGGCCTCGCGCGCCGCGACGAGGATCCGCACGACCGCCGCGCAAAAACGATCTCGCTGACGGCTGCCGGCCGTGCGGTCACCGCGAAGATGGAGGAAGACCTGCGCGTGCTGCGCGCACAGGTGCTCAAGGGTGTCACGCGCGCCGATCTCGAGGCGACGCTGCGCGTGCTCGACGCGTTCAATGCGTCCGAATCGCACACGCCCGCCGCGCGCCCCTCCCATACCGGCGACGCCACGTCATGACCTACCCGAGCCTTCGCGACTGGCTGTTCTCGGGCAAGACGTTCGCCGCGTCGATGCTCGCGCTGTATCTCGGCCTGTATTTCCAGTTGCCGCGCCCGTACTGGGCGATGGCGAGCGTCTACATCGTGTCGAACCCGTTCGTCGGCGCGACGCGCTCGAAGGCGCTGTATCGCGCACTCGGCACCGCGCTCGGCGCGGCCGCCGCGATCTTCTTCGTGCCGCCGTTCGTCGAGACACCGCTGCTGTTCGCGATCATCGTCGCCACCTGGTGCGGCACGCTGCTCTACCTCGCGATCTCCGATCGCACCGCGCGCAGCTACGTGTTCATGCTCGCCGGCTACACGATGCCGCTGGTCGCGCTGCCGACCGTGACCGATCCGTCCACCGTGTTCGACGTCGCGATCGCACGTACCGAGGAGATCGTGCTCGGCATCGTGTGCGCGAGCGTGGTGGGCAGCGCGATCTTCCCGAACCGGCTCGCGCCGACGCTGATCGAGCGCACCGACGCGTGGTTCAAGGATGCCGCGTTCTACGGCCGCGAGACGCTGTCCGGGCACATCGCCGGCAAGGCGCTGTCCGCGTGCCGGCAACGCCTCGCGGCGACCATCACGGGCCTCGAATTCCTGCTGAGCCAGCTGAGCTACGACCATGCGCACCCGCGCATCCTCGCGCGGGCGCAGGCGCTCGCTGGCCGGATGCAGTTGTTCCTGCCGCTGATGTCGTCGCTCGCCGATCCGTTGATCGCGCTGATGCGCGACCTGCACATCCGGCCGGCCGGGCTCGACGAATTGCTTGCCGATGCCGCGAAATGGTTCGACGCGCCGCTGCCGGCCGTCAAGGCCGGCGCCGATGGCGACATGGCCGACGACCCGGTCGCGCAACGCCTGCGCGAGCGCATCGCCGCACTGCAGCCGGCCGACGACGCGCTGGCGAGCTGGGACGGCGCCCTGCTGTCGAACGCGCTGTGGCGGCTGCGCCAGGTCATCGACATCTGGCAGGACTGCCGTTCGCTGCGCGCGCTGATCGGCAATGAAGCGGGCGTCTGGCAGCCGCGCTACCGGCACTGGCGGCTTGGCGGCACCGAGCGCTTCTTCGATCGCGGGATGATGCTGTTCTCGACGCTGACCGTCGTCGCCGCGATCGTGTTCGCGAGCTGGCTGTGGATCGCGTCCGGCTGGCACGACGGCGCCGCCGCCGTCACGCTCGTGGCCGTGTCGTGCAGTTTCTTCGCCGCGCTCGACGAGCCCGCGCCGCTGGTGTTCAAGTTCTTCCTCGCGACGACCGCGAGCGTCGTGTTCGCGGGCCTGTACCTGTTCGTCGTGCTGCCGCACGTGCACGATTTCGCGATGCTCGTCGTGATGTTCGCGGGCCCGTTCATCCTGATCGGCACGCTGCTGCCGCGCCCGCAGTTCAATATGGTGACGATGCTCGTCGCCGTGAACACGGCCACCTTCATCAGCATCCAGGGTGCGTACGACGCGGATTTCTTCGTGTTCCTGAACAGCAACCTCGCGGGTGTCGCCGGGCTGCTCTTTGCGTATGTATGGACGCGTGCGACGCGGCCGTTCGGGGCGGAACTCGCGGTGCGGCGCCTGCTGCGCTCGGGCTGGGAAGACGTCGCGCGCTCCGCGTCGACGCAGCCGCTCGACGACCAGCGCAACCACGCGTCGCGGATGCTCGACCGCGTCACGCAGCTGCTGCCGCGCCTCGGCGCATCCGACGACCACCGCCACCCGTCGATCGAGAGCTTCCGCGACCTGCGCATCGCGCTCAATGCGCTCGACCTGCGCCGCTCGCGCCGCCGGCTGTCCGGCGACGTACCCGACGCGATCGACCGCGTGCTGGCCGGCGTCACCGATCACTACGAACGCTGCGCCGCCGCGAACGCGCGCCAGCCGGCGCCGCCCGCGCTGCTTGCGACGATCGACGACGCCCTGCAACGCGTCGCGGGCCGCAACCTGCCGGCCGCCGCGCCGGCCGAAGACGGCGCGGCACCCGCCGCACCGGCCACGCCCGCCACGCATCGCCGGCTGCGCGACACGCTGCACGCGCTCGTCGGCCTGCGCCTGTCGCTGTATCCGGCCGCGGCCGGGCAGCCGCCGCAGGCGCCGGACGGAGCACGCGCATGATCCCGCTTTCCCATCCGTCCTTCCGACCGCGACCATGATCGGCGAAATCGATATCTTCGGCGTATTCGTGCCGGCCCCGCTCGTGCTGATGCTGATCGCCTACCTGATCAACATCGTCGTGCGCGCCGTGCTCGAGCGCGTCGGCTTCTACCGCCTCGTCTGGCACCGTTCGATCTTCGACCTCGGCATCTACGTGTTCGTGTTTGCCGCCGTCGTGATCGTTTCCCACCATCTCGTGGCTACCTAACGTGAAAAAAACCTGGCTCTCGGCAGGGCAAATCCTGCTCACCCTGATCGTCGTCGTCGTGGCTGCCGTCGTGCTGTGGCGCATCGTCAACTACTACATGTTCTCGCCGTGGACCCGCGACGGTCACGTGCGCGCCGACGTGATCCAGGTCGCGCCGGACGTGGCGGGCCTCATCACGTCGGTGCAGGTCGCCGACAACCAGGAGGTCAAGCGCGGCCAGGTGCTGTTCGTGATCGACCAGGCCCGCTACACGCTCGCGGAGCGGCTCGCCGAAGCCACGCTCGCGCAGCGCCGCGCGACGCTCGCGCAGGCGAAGCGCGAGTACGCCCGCAACCTGCAGCTCGGCAACCTGGTCGCGAGCGAGCAGGTCGAGGAAAGCCGCACGCGCGTCGAACAGGGCGACGCCGCCGTCGCCGATGCGCAGGTGTCGCTCGACACCGCGAAGCTGAACCTGCAGCGCACGACGATCGTCAGTCCCGTAGACGGCTACCTGAACGACCGCGCGCCGCGTGTCGGCGAATACGTGCCGGCCGGCCGCGCGGTGCTGTCGGTCGTCGACCGCAATTCGTTCCGCGTCGACGGCTACTTCGAGGAAACCAAGCTGCGCGGCATCCACATCGGCCAGCAGGTCGACATCATCGTGATGGGCGAGCCGCGTGCGCTGCGCGGCCACGTGCAGAGCATCGTCGCCGCGATCGAGGATCGCGACCGCACGCAGGGCGCGAACCTGCTGCCGAACGTGAACCCGGCATTCAGCTGGGTGCGGCTCGCGCAGCGCGTGCCGGTGCGCGTCGTGCTCGACGAAGTGCCCGACGATTTCCGGATGATCGCGGGCCGTACCGCGACCGTCTCGATGCGCGAAGCCGACACGCGCCGCAACGACCAGGCGAAGCCGGTGGCCGGCGCGTCGTCGGTCGTCGCGCCGGTATCGGCGGCTTCCGGCACGGCCGCCAGCGCGGCAGGAGCATCGCAATGAAGCGGCACGGTCTGCGCCTCGCCGCGACGCTCGCGCCGCTTGCGCTCGCACTCGGCGCGTGCAAGTCAGTCGGCCCCGATTACACGCTGCCGCAGCAGGCGTACGTGAATGCGCCGCTCGCGAACCATGCGCTCGACGATGCGAACGGCACGCTCGTGTCGCGCGACGCCGTGCCCGGCAACTGGTGGCAGCTCTACGACGACCCCGTCCTCAACGGGCTCGTGCGCGATGCACTGAAGTCGAACACCGACCTGCGCGTCGCCGCGGCCAACCTCGCGCGCTCGCGCGCGGCGCTGGAAGTCGCAAGCCAGCAGGGCGGCTTCTCGGGCCGCGCGGAAGCCGCCGTGCAGCGCGCCCAGGAGTCGGCCGAGCAATACCTGCTCGAGAACAAGCTGCCGGTCGTCAACGAAGGCGCGGTCGGCATCAACGTGTCGTACGAGATCGACCTGTTCGGCAAGCTGCGGCGCGGCGTCGAAGCCGCGCGCGCGGACAGCGAAGCCGTCAGGGCCGCCGGCGACCTGGCGCGCATCACGGTCGTCGCCGACGTCGTGCGTGCGTACGTCGAGTCATGCTCGGCCGGCGACGAGCTGGCTGTCGCGAAGCAGTCGCTCGCGCTGCAGAAGCAGCGCGTCGCGCTATCGCAGCGGCTGCGCGATGCCGGGCGCGGCAACCAGACCGACGTGACGCGCGGCGTGACGCAGGTGCGCACCCTCGCCGCCGATATCCCGCGCTTCGAAGGCCGCCGCAAGGTTGCGCAATACCAGCTCGCCGCGCTGCTCGCGCGCTCGCCTGCCGACCTGCCTAAGGCCGTTGCCGAATGCGAGCGCCTGCCTAGGCTGCGCCAGCCGATTCCGATCGGCGACGGCGCCGCGCTGCTGCGCCGCCGCCCCGACGTGCGCGCAGCCGAGCGGCAACTCGCGGCCGCGACCGCGCGGATCGGCGTGGCGACCGCTGCGCTATACCCGTCGATCAGCATCGGTGCGTCGGCCGGCTCGGTCGGTGTCGCCGCCGACCTGTTCTCGTCCACGACGAATCGCTGGTCGTTCGGCCCGCTGATCAGCTGGTCGTTTCCGGTCAACGGCCAGCGTGCGCGCGTACGGGAGGCCGAAGCCGCAACAGGTGGCGCGCTCGCGCACTTCGACGGCGTCGTGCTGAACGCGCTGCGCGAAACGCAGTCGAGCCTCGCGACCTATGCGGCCGACGTGCAGCGCACGGAAGCGCTGCGTACGGCGTATGAATCGGCTCGCAATTCCGCCGACGAAACGCATCGCCTCTATCTGGCCGGCCGCGAGTCGTTCATCTCCGATCTCGACGCGACGCGCACGCTGACGAGCGCGCAGGCGCAGGTGGCGGCAGCCGAAGGCCAGGTCGCGACCGACCAGGTTCGGCTCTTCCTCGCGCTCGGCGGGGGGTGGGATGACGACGGTACGACGGCCGCACCGGACGCCCGTCCCGCCGCCACGCGCACCACCCCGACGCCCGCGACCAGCGAGTAATTACGGCAGCGCTGTTATCTTCAGTACATCACGCGCACTTGGGGAAACGCTCGGCGGCGGCGGGCTTTCCTGATTCGCGCCATCGCGCCGGAAGGACGACGAACACCCACGTTGACGGTAAACTGGCCGATGCATTTCCATTCGTCTTTCGCCGCTGAACCCCCACAGCATCCACCCGGAGATCCATCATGCGAACCAGCGCCCGCAACCATTTCGCCGGCGAAGTCGGCGCCGTCAAGACCGGTGCCGTCAACGACGAAATCACGCTCCGCACGCAGGACGGCCTCGACATCGTCGCCGTGATCACCCACGGCAGTGCGGCTTCGCTGGGCCTCGCGGCCGGCTCGAAGGCATTCGCGCTCGTGAAGGCGTCGTCGGTGATCGTGATGGTCGACGTCGACAACAGCAAAGTGTCGGCCCGCAACTGCGTCGCGGGCACCGTATCGTCGGTTGCGAAAGGCGCGGTCAATTCGGAAGTCGTGATCCAGGCCGCGGGCGGCGCCGAAATCGTCGCGATCGTCACCAACGACAGCGTCGATCGCCTCGGCCTCGCGAGCGGCACGGCTGCGTCCGCGATCTTCAAGGCATCGAGCGTGATCGTCGGCGTCGAGTGAACGCGTGACGATCGCGATGGCGATCCGGCTGGCACCGCGCATTCACACGAATCACGCCGTGCGGCTACCGGTCGGATGCGTACGATGACCACCGCGATCGATCACGCTCGGCAACGGGGCGCTGCAAACAGATGCGCGCGCGATGCGCCGCACGCCCCATAAACGGTTACCTTGCGCACCGTATCGCCTGCTGTTCATGACGCGCTCAATGCCGGTGCCGGTGATGAATGTCCGGAAAATGCGCATGGCTGTGCGTGATCGGCAGATGCATGTGCGGATGCGCGTGCGGTTCGTTGCCGTCGTACGCAAAATCGTGCGCATGCTGATGATGTTCGTCGTGCCGATGCCGATGCGTGTGCTCGAGTGGCTCGTGCGTGTGCGTGTGTTCATGCCGTTCGCGAACGTGCAGCCAGATGCCGAGCGCCATCAGCACGGCAGCGATCCAGAACGTCGCGGGCGGCAGCGCGGGCCAGATCAGCAGCGACAGCACGACGCCGAACAGCGGCGCGATCGAGAAATATGCGCCCGTCCGCGCGCTGCCGAGATGACGCAGTGCGACGACGAACAGCACGAGGCTGATTCCGTAGCCGCCGAGCCCCGTCAGCATCGCGGCAGCCGTGACCGGGACAGCAGGCAGCGTCGCGCCGGTCGCCAGCGCGATGCCGATGTTCACGGGGCCGGCGATCAGCCCCTTCGCACACGCGATGACCATCGCATCGTTTGCGGCCACCTTGCGGGTCAGGTTGTTGTCGACCGCCCAGCACAGGCAGGCGCCGACGATCAGCAACGCGCCGACCGGCATGCCTGCATGGCCCGGCGTCCACGACAGCAGCGTGCCGCCGGCGACGATCGCGACCATCCCGAGGAACACCTGCGAATCCACGTTCTCGCGAAACACGACCCAAGCGATGACGGCCGTCAGCACGCCCTCGAGATTGAGCAGCAACGCGCTCGTCGCTGCTGGCGTGCTCGACAGCCCGAGCATCAGCAACGCCGGGCCGGCCACTCCGCCCGCCGCAATCGCGCCGGCCAGCCAAGGCAGGTCTGCACGCTGCAGCGGCGCCGCGTCGGCGGTCGTCGCATGCCGGTTGTGCAGCCGGCGAAGCAGGATCCCGATACCGAGCCCGACGCCGCTGCCGAGATAGAACAGGCCCGCGACCATGAATGGCGACATCGCGCCGATCAGCGCCTTGGCGAGCGGTGTTGCGGCGCCGAACAGCGCGGCAGCGGTGAGTGCGACGAGAATCGCGGAATGTCTCGAGTGCATGATCCGGTTCGAATTGACGTTGAAAGGCGCTGGCCGTCGCAGCAGGTTGGCTCGCGGTGGGCTTTTCGCCCCCTTTCGCAATGAAAGCTGCATGGCAGCCGGCCAGCTTGCTGCGCGACCTGACGGCCCCGACGTGATTATCGCGCGTCATCATGTCACGGTGACCGAGTGCGATCGTCCATGCGCCAGTCGCCGGTTTCCGTATGCCGTTACTTTAGGAAAACGAATTAATCGAACGAAGCGTTGCCACATTCGCGGCATGCGTACCGTTCATGCGCAAACGACAACGTCGAAACAACGCACGTGCAGCACCGATCGGCGAACTTTCTTCGTGCGGTCGCGTGGTCTGTTCGAGGTGGGATAGATGAGAGCCCGGCACGTGGCGCACCGGAGGGAGCAGTCCTGACCTGCCTCGGTCGAGGCAGGTCAGTCTGTCGGGTCATCCACCGCAGGCGATGTGCCTGCGGGAAAGCGCCGTGCGGTATGCAGCGGCGCGGTGCGGATTACGCGTTTCCGGCCGTTTGCTGCTCGACCTGCGGCGCTGCGTCGGCTTGCACTTCCACGTTTGCCGATTGCGGCTCTGCGGCGGCCTCGGCCGGCTGTTCGGCCTTCGGCTGCTGGGGCGCGCCCTTGGCCGATTGCCCCGCGCCCTTGTTGCCGGGGCGACGAGCCTTCAGGCGGCGGGCCCGCGCTGCGTCGTCATGCGTGACGCGCCCTGCTTCGTTACCCTGCAGATCGACCCGCACCGCGTCTTCGACGAGGCACGACCAGTAACGGTTGCCACGGCACCACGTCGACATCGCTTCACGCAGTTCGGCTTCGTTGAGCCCGACGGCCTGTGCTTCACGGGCGAGGTCGTCCCAGATACCGACCTTGAGCGGCACTTTGGGGGCCGGATTCTTCGGGAACGCACGTGGAAACTTACGCTGCAGTTTGCCGATCGCAACGATGACCGGATCGACCGGCGCCGCCGGCTTCGCCGAAGCCGGCTTCGCGCGGTGCGCCGCTTTGCCGCCGGCCGCAGCCGGCTTGGCGCCACGCTGCGGCTGGTCGCCGGACTTCGGCTTCGCGCCGGTGTCCGCCGGCGCTGCCGGCCGCTTCGCGTTGCGCTCCTGCTTGGCCTTCGCTGCGAGCTGCGCCCGCAATTCGGCAAGTTGTTCAAAACCCATAAATTCAATCCACCAGGAATATAAGGTGTGGTTCGTGCGGCCATGCCGCGCGGCGCACAAGCTTCGCCGCCATGCGTGCGACCCGTCTGCCGCCGATGCGGAACACTACGGGGCCGCATCGCGCACGCCACTCTGTTTTCAGGCACCCGGCCACGATGCCGGACAAGGCAGGAGTGGAAGTATACCGGTACGCGCGGCGGCCGGTTGACTCACTGGTCTGCGTTGGCCCGATTCGGGGTACCGGAAATGCGTCCGTGCGGTCGTGTTGCGCATTATATGGATACGTTTCCGGAAGTCACGCCGTTCGCGCTCGTTGGCTGGAATCGGGGCCGTTTTCCGTGCTGCGATTGCTCCGGCGGCACCGATCGACGCCCGATACGGGGCATTCCGCCTCGGGACGTCGAACGCGATCCCGCCGCACCGGTGCGTCTCGGCCCCGGCTGCGATTTTGCATCCCGGGCAGCGGCGTCGGCTGCGTGCGAATCGACGATCACGGCGATGGAGCGGCGCAAGTGCCGTACCCGTTCGACAGCATCGGTGCCCGCACACGACTCGTTGCGTCCGCACCCATCCCGTGGCGCACGAAGAGGCCGAAAAGTGCGTAATATGGCCGGATCGATGTCGTCGGCGGCGTGCGGCGGCCCGTTTCCCCGCGACCGACCAGCGACCCACCGACATCCCGCTTGCCTGCAAAAGAACGAACCGGTTGCACGAAACGGAGCATAGACATGGTTCCCCCAAACGACATCCCGCACGAAGGCGTCACGCGCGAGGAGATTCACCATCGGCAAATCGACATGCGCGGCTATCGGCGCAGCGACGGCCGGTTCGAAGTAACGGCCTGCCTCGCGGACCGCAAAACCTTTGATTTCACGCCGCCGGGCGGCACGCGGACGGTGGCTGCGCTGTCGCCGATCCACGACCTCGGCGTGACGCTGGTCTTCGACGCCGACATGGTCGTGCGCGCCGTGTCCACGTTCCTCCGGTCGCATCCGTATGCGCAGTGCCCGGGCGGCGGCGACTCGCTGCAGGCGCTCGTCGGATTGAGCATCGGCGCGGGCTGGAACAGCGAGATTCGCAAGCGCCTGCCGTCCTGCGATACGTGCACGCACCTGAAGGAGTTGCTCGGCCCGATCGCCACCACGGCCTATCAGACGATGGTCGGCATGCGGAAGTCGTCACTCGAGGCGCGCGACAGCGACGGAAAACCGCTCAAGATCGACAGCTGCCATGCCTATGGCGCATCGCGCGATCTCGTGAAACGTCTTTGGCCCGAATATCACCGGCCTTCCGAGGCGGCAAAGGGCAGCTAAGGGCCGGGCATTCGGCCAGTCCCGCGCACCATACGGTCGTTGCCGCTCGAGGACGCGCACGTCGCATGCATGATCGTGCGTCGACCGGCCATCGCAGTTGCAGCGCCGGCGATCAAAAAACGCCCAGTGAGAGCCCCGCTGCAAGCCCAGCGCCCAATTCCGCGCAGCGCGCGAGATCATCGCCGTCGATCGTCTTCGCCGCGAGGATGCGCTCCGGCGTCTGCGCGTGGGTACAGACGATCAGGCCCGGCGCCACGTTCTTCAACCGCCATCCGGTCGCGATCCGGTCGATCTGGCGCAGCGCGTTCTGCCCATCGCTTCCCGCGCAGATCATCACCGCATACGGGCGGCCGTTCACGCGATCGAGCGCCGCGTAGTAACAGCGGTCGAAGAAATCCTTCATCAGCCCGGACATTGCCGCGAGATTCTCCGGCGTTGCGAACAGATAGGCGTCGGCGGCCAGTACGTCGTCCGCGCTCGTCGCATCGGCGCGCAGCAGCCTCACGTCGACGCCGGTTTGCTCGCGCGCAGCGCCGGCGGCCGCTTCGGCCATCTGTTGCGTGCCTCCGGTCATCGTGTGATAGACGATCAACAGCGTCTTCATTCGTCGTGACTCACGTTCGGTTTCAGGTGCGTTGACGGCGTCGCCGATTTCCGCGGAATGGCCAGAGGTCCGATGAGGCAACCCAGTGTTCGCAGCCGAGGATCTGCCGACTTGCCCGTTCGCCGGTGCGAGGCACGCATCGATCATGCGCGTTGCGCCAGGTTCGATTCACGCAAGTTCGACCGGATACACATACGGTCAGTCCGTTACGCCGCGCGATGCGTCGGCATGTTCCGGCTGCGCGTAGTACGCGAGAAACATGTCGGCGGCGGATTCAACGACTTTTTGTTGCTCCGGCTCCGCGAGCGGCGGCTGGCCCATCGTTATCTGTGGCCAGAACGCGAATGCTTTCACGACACCGTGCAACTGATGCGCGGCAAATACGGGATCGGTGACGGACAGGCGTCCGGCCGCCGCGGCCGTCCGCACCCAGACCGTCATGTCTTCCTCGCGTTCGCCGAGGCGCTCGACCATGTCACGCGCACGTTCCGGCGAATGGATCGCCGCGCCGATCGCGACGCGTGCGAGCGACAGAAATGCCTCGTCGCTGAGCAGGCGCATTTTGCGATCCAGCAATGCGAGCAATTGCTCGCGCAGCGGCACATCGGCACGATAGATTGGCGCACTGCCTGTCCGCGTCGCATCCCACAATTTTTGCAGGATGGCGGCGAACAGCGCTTCCTTGCCCGGGAAGTGGTTATAGACCGTGCGCTTCGACACGTCCGCACGCGCAGCGATGCGGTCCATGCTGGTCGCGTCGTAACCGGACGCGAGAAATTCCTCGATGGCCGCATCGACGATGGCCGCGCGCTTTCGATCGGTCAGGCGCTGAGGGGGAGTACTGGGATCCATTCAGAAATTTTACACCGGGTAGTTTACTTATCCCAGAAATAAACTACACTGTTTAGTGTACTTTATCTTCCGGACGAACCGACATGGCATCGCCTCTCGTTTTGATTCATCGCATTCTGGGTTTGGCGGCCGCCCGGCGCGGCCGCGCGCTGTCCGGCGGCTCGCCGCAGCACAATGGCGAGCGCTTCAGCAATGTCGCGCCCCGTCCGGTCGAGGGGTTGGGCAAAACGCTCGGGATCGCCTGGAACATGTTGTTCAACAAGCCGCGCAATACCGTGCCCACAGGGCTGTTACCCGTCGATTCGTTGACGCGCGCGGCGCTCGACGCGGCCCCCGATCGCAGCCTGTACCGGCTTGGCCATTCGACGCTGCTGCTCAAGCTGCGCGGCGAATTCTGGCTGACCGATCCCGTGTTTGCCGAGCGCGCGTCGCCGTTTCGGCGCGTCGGCCCGAAGCGCTTTCATGCGCCGCCGATCGCGCTTGAAGATCTCCCGCCGCTGCGCGGCGTGATCCTGTCGCACGATCACTACGATCATCTCGACCGTGACACGGTGCTCGCGCTTGCGGCCACCACCGGCGTGTTCGTGACGACGCTGGGGGTCGGCGACCGCCTGATCGAATGGGGCATCGACGCGAAGAAAGTTCGCCAGCTCGACTGGTGGCAAAGCGTCGACGTAGCCGGCCTGACGTTGACCGCGACCCCTGCCCAGCACTTTTCCGGACGCAGCCTGTTCGACGGCAACAGCACGCTGTGGGCGTCCTGGGTGATCGTCGACGACGACTTGCGCGTGTTCTTCAGCGGCGACACCGGTTACTTCGACGGTTTCCGGACGATCGGCGAGCGCCTCGGGCCGTTCGATGTCACGCTGATCGAAACAGGCGCATACGACGCGCAATGGCCGTATGTGCACATGCAGCCGGAAGAGACCGTGCAGGCGCACATCGATTTGCGCGGACGCTGGCTGGTCCCGATTCACAACGGCACGTTCGATCTCGCGATGCATCGCTGGCAGGAGCCGTTCGAGCGCGTCACGGCACTGGCGATCGTGCGAGGCGTCGATCTGTCGACGCCCAGGATGGGCGAGCGCCTCGCACTCGACGAACCGCATCGCGGCGAGCGGTGGTGGCGCACGGTCGACGAGCGCGTGACGTCGGTTGCGACGAAATCGCGCCGCTGGACGCTTTGCGCGTCGCAGGCCACGAAGTAGAACCCGCCGATCGTCGGCCATTTTTTCCTCGGAGCGCGGCAAGGCCGCGACTCCGGCAGGCGCGTTGCCGGCGTACCCGCACATCGACGGGAGGCGACAACGCAGCCGATGAACTGCATGGTCGAGCCGAGCTTCGGTCTCGTCGTCCAGGGCACGATGCGGCCCACTCAGAGCGGCGACGTGTATCTCTGCGACGCCAACCGCTTTCTGATCACGTCCCTCGACTTGCCCGGTTCGACACAGGTCATCGAAGCCAGCCGCGAAAGGCTATTTCTCGGAATCGGGCTCAAGCTTGATTTTCGCGTCACGGCTGAACTGATGGCGCTGGTCGCAGCGGATCACGAGGAAACCCCGGCAGGCCGCGGCCTCGTCGTCGGCGATATGAACGAACTGCTCTACGACGCGGTGAACCGCTTGCTGGCGTTGCTGGATGACTCGAACGCCATCGCAGTTCTCGCTCCGTACGTCGAGCGGGAAATCTATTACCGTCTGTTGACGAGCGACCAGGGTGCCCGTCTGCGTCAGATAGCGTCCACCGGCAGTCAGGGCAACCGCGTGTCGCGGGCAAACCAGTGGTTGCGGACCCATTACGACGAGTGGGTCGACGATCTTGCGGCGCAGGTATCCGCAGAATGCTTGTGTCGGCCCTTCACGCGTGAAGGGCGACCCGCTTGAGCCAGACGATCGCAGCGAGATGCGCGCTTGTTGCCAACTCCGGATTGATTGCTCGACGGCCCGCCGCGACTTCAAGCTAAGTATCGAACGGTTCGTGGGCGCTTCGCGGCGTCGGACCTGTATCCGCAATCACGTGTGTTCATTGGCTAGAGGCAAGTCGTCTCATATCGAGAGTCTCGCGCCACGCTGCGAACCCTCGATTTGCGCGGTGAGAGAGTGCGTTGTCACGTGACAACTCTCGCAGCTAGATCCGCGCAGGCGCCTAGGAAGGCGCTCGATGCCCTGCTCAGATGCATCTGATTCGCCTCAGTTCGATTTGTCTCGGCATCAATATCGACCGAAGATGTTTCAAATACAACATTTTACGTATCATAAAATACAAAATGACCCATATTCACATCGCCTCTGGCTCGAACAATCCGAAATGGCCATGCGCCCCTATTTACGGGGCTGATCTCGGTGATTTTGCGTGAAACAACATGAAGAATATAGCGCAACCCATTGCCAGATAAGGATTTCCGTGAACACCGAATTTCTTGAAAATGTTTCACGATCCGGCCCGTTTGAGTTGCTATGTGGCCATCAACCCTCGAGTTCGCTGCAAATCGCAGCCTCATTTGCATAGCTGCAGCGCAGAAGCTCTCGGCTGTACTGGTCACGCAACCCTAGGATCCTCGCGGCAAGCCCTAGCCCCTCCCCTTCCGTACAGCACACTCGCAATGGAGGCCAGACCACTCCGATTAAATGGGGTCATATCAACGAAGCCCGTTATACTCACTCGTGCGCACAACGCAGCAAGCTGACCGGCGCCTTCCTTCTCGCACGTGATCGCAAATAGTCAGCGATGTAGCCCCCCATATCTGCGGACCTATTGATGACTGAGACTCTTCGACATAGGCGCCACGCCAGATATACGGCGCAACCCGTCGCTTCAGCACGCAATCTCCCCGATACAACACTTCAGTTGTCACGTGACAACGCCCCAGCCAGTTCCCCCAGGAAATCGCATATCGCGACCGGACCACGATACGAATCTCTTCTTTGGCGATCCATACGCTCATGCACTATGAAGTCCGATGACAAGTCGTCCTGGAGCCGATTCGGCATCGACGCGACCTGCCGCTCCGAACCGATTGTCACGTGACAACTCATCTGGCCAGAAGCACCCATGTCCAAACCAAAATCCAGATTTCGAGCGTCGAATGATCTCCCCATAGCCTTAGGTGCAATCGAAGGAGAGATGACCTGGCGCCGGATTATGTCGAGAAGGAGCAAATCCCTGCTACTTGTCACGTGACAACCAAGTTTCCCTTGCGACGGACGTGAACCAACTAACGGAAATCGTGGTGATTTTTTTACCGCGAACACTACGATCTCAAGCGCTCCAATCTCCATTTGCCAACGCAGCCATCGACATTGAGATTGAGATTCGTCGAATTTCTTCTCAGTCCCCGTACGTACTTTTCAATTTCGGTCGTCAATTTTATTTTTACTCGACCGTCAATCACGACTGACTCATTAGCCGTTCGGCCCACTTGTCACGTGACAACTGCATCGATCCTTAAGACATACATCGTGTCGAAGGCTTTTCTGGACATTTGGACAATAACTGCATATATTACGCAAAACTCCGTGGAGAAATTTAATGGCTTTCAAGATCGCCGTCAGTAATCAAAAAGGTGGGACTGGAAAGACAACCATCTCCGTCAATATCGCCGCTGCATTCGAAGCGGGCGGCAACAAGGTCGCGCTGATCGATGCCGACCCTCAAGGCACGTCGGTCCGGTGGGTGACGAGCGGCGAGAACACGCTGCCGATGACGGTTCTCTCTCTGGCCCCTGCCGGTCGCGGCATCGGCGGCGAGATCAAGAAGCAGGACGCGAACTTCGACGTGATCGTGGTCGACTGCCCCGGCAACCTCGAAGACCCGCGAATCGCCTCCGTACTCGAAGTCGCCGACTTTTGCCTCGTGCCGCTGTCACCGTCGCCGGCCGATCTCTACAGCACGGTCGCGATGATCCGCATGATCGAGTCGATGCGATCCGTCCGTAACCCAAATCTTTCTTCCGCATTAATGCTGAATAGCGTTAATGGAAAAACTAAAATGCGTGAAGAAATTTTAAAAATTCTAAGGGCTGAAGAAATAGGGGAGCATCTGCTCGACAGCCAGATCGCGCAGCGCGAGGTCTACCGTCAGACGTTTGCGCTCGGCACCACGATCCATCACCACAATCGATATCTGAAGGGCCTGAAAGAAGCCCGTGCGGAAATCGAAAAGCTGGTCACGGAAATGGCCCAATACATCGCGTCGACGCGCGCTACCGGAGCCGCCCATGGCTAAGGACACATCGAAAGACAAGAAGCCGACCGGCAACCTGCATCTCGCAGCCGGCCTGTTGCGCGGACTCGCGCAGGAGAATGCGGCACTCGAAACGCGGCTGCCCGAACCGGCAGCCGCACCGAACGTCGTCGGCGAAACGGCGCCCGCCGTCGGGCCGGCCGCGGCCACGCCGGCCAGCGCACCGGATCTTGGCGCGCCTCAGAAGGTATTGGTCAAGGATTGCATTCCGAACCCGTTCAACCCGCGCGTGTTCTACTCGGAGTCGAGCCTGCACGAGCTCGCCCTGACGCTGAAACGGGAAGGGCAGATCGAGCCGATCAAGGTTACGCGGCTCCCGGAGTTTCCCGGCAAGCTCGTGGTGATCGACGGGCAACGCCGGCTCCGCGCGACGAGCATCAACGGCGATGAAACCATCAACGCCACGTTCCGCACGGATCACACGCCTGAGCAGCTCTACACGATCGCGTATCGCGCGAACCACGACCACGAACGCCAGACGATCTTCGACGATGCGGTCGCGTGGAAGCGTCTCCTCGACGAGAAAGTCTTTTCCGACCAGAACACGCTGGCGGAAAAGATCGGCAAGGACAAGGCATCGATCAGCAAGACGCTGTCGCTCAACGCACTCCCGAACACACTCCTGGAACGGATGGCGAGCGCGAACGACGTGGTCGGCCTGCAGGCGGCGTACTTCCTGAAGCTGATCTTCGAACGCCTGGGCGAGTCGACTGCCGACCGGCTGCTAACGGCCGTGATCGACCGGAAAAAATCGGTTCGTGATCTGGAGAATTTCCTGCGTGCGCAAAGCGACGGCAGCAAGAAAGCGGGACGTACGCGTTACAGCGTTCGCCATGACTTCGCGCTCGAATCGCGAGCGATCGGCCAGTTGAAAACCTATCCGGACGGGCGTCTGGATCTGCAACTCAAGGGCGTCGACGCATCGCATCAGGAAGCGCTCGCCGACAAGCTCAAGACCGTCATCGACGCGTACGTCGCCGAACTGGCAACGACCACTCAACAGTAACGCGCGAAAGGCAGAAGGCCTCGCATCCGCGTTGCACCGCGAAGCCGGACGACAACGCCCGGCGCGCGACGCACATCCGGCTGCGAGGCCTGGTTCAGTTGCCGGCGAGACTGCTTTTCAGCAGGAATTCCAGCAAGTCGTCCGAGGTCGGTTCGCCCCACGTATCCAGCGCGAGCCATCGGAAGAAGCTGGTCTGCGCGAGCTTGCTCGCCTTCTTCTTCGGCGACAGCGTCAGGTCCTTCGAGCCCGCCACCGTCTCGTTGTAACGCTCGATCAGCTTGGTCTGGTCGTCGATCTCCAGTTCGCGGAAATACGCGCCGGCTTCCTCGACCTTCGCCGCCAGATATTTGTCGCGAATCTGTTCCTGCTTGCTCTGCGCGGATTCCTTCGCCGGCGCCGCCGCTTCCGTTCCTTGCCCGTCGGACAGCGTGTAGCCGTGCGTCAGCGCCTTGCGGAAATACGCGGCCACGTTGTCGATCGGGGCCGCATTCTTCTTCGTAGTCCGATTGAGCGTATAGGCAATCGCCGCCTTGATGCGCTGCACGCCATATTGCGTGATCAGCCGGCGCGCTTCCGAGCGCGGGATGCCGAACTTCGCGACCTCCTCGACCAGCGCTTCATTCTTGACGTCGCCATCCTCCACCGTATCGGTGCTCTGCTTGCGCGTCACCTTGAACTGAACCGCCTCCACGCTCCGGCCGGACTTGTGTTCGATCAACTCGAGCGTGTGATCCGAAACTTCGTTCACCTCCTGAATGCACGGCACCAGGACCTTGCTCTTGAACAGCTTGTATTCCTTGTACGACTGCGACGCCTTGTCCTGGCCGAGAATGAGGTCACGAAATTTCGGCAGCGGGATCTTCGCGGTGATGCCGATCCCCTCGTAGCGCACCGTGTTTTCCCACAACGCGAGCGAGTGCGACCGCCGGAACTCGCGGGCGATCCGCATATCGATCAGTGCGTAGATCTCGGGGTTGAGCAACTCGCTGCGAATCTGGTCGGAGAAGCTGTACTTCAGCACCGATTGCTCGAGCTCCGCGCCGGCGAGCAGGCCCGACGCTTTCCAGACGGTCGACCGATCCGCGGCCAGATAGTCCCAGTTGACGACGGTACTGATCAGCGAGTTGACCGTGTCCTTCACGTACTTCGTATTGTTGCTGTTCAACCCGCTCTCGTGCGAAAGCGACGCAAGCGAAATCGAGAAGCTCGTCCGGCCCGGCTCGAACGCTTCCTGTCGAAGCGCGTTCTTGATCAGCGAGCTGAACATCTTGCGCTGCTGCAGGCCGATCTTTCCGGACTTGGGCGCGATATGAATCGCCTGGACCGCCTTGCGCAGCAAGTCGGGAGGCTCGGGTGTCTGAAACAGTGAAACCTGTTTGTCTGAGCCTTTGCTTGCGGGCTTGCGCGGCATCGTAATGTCCGGATAAGGTGACCTTGTTGAGAGCGGACTTTATACCTTTTCCCGCCGAGGAGCAACGTCCTTGTTCCGGCTTTACTTGCACTGTCTCCGCTAACCTCCCGATATAAAAGGAAAATTCTCAATCAGAAGATTTGTGCGGGACCCCATATCCAGCTACCTTTCGACAATAATGCTTCCCACAAGCCGCTACCTTTCATGCCCGGACGTGGAAACCCGGCATGAGATTTGCCCTTGGCAAGGTAACCATCCATGGGAAGCAAATGTGGAGAATCGGGATCGTTGGGTGAATTCGTGGTGCTCCGCAGCACCGACCAGGTTTCTTCCCATAACTTGCTACCTTCACCGATTCCCACAGGAGGGTACCTTTCGACAGGCTCCGGCTTCGATGGCTGCGCTGATTTCAGCCCTGAAGGCAACCATCGCTCCCATAAACGGCAACCCATTGTTTTCCCCATAAAAGGTTACCTGTCTGTCCCATCGATCCTGTCCGTGGGAGCGCGCCGCAGGAAATCCTGGAGAAAGGCAATCGAGCCGCCCCAAATGTGACCCATAACTGGCTACCTTTGAGGTGCCCCATAACCGGCTACCTGAGAAAAATCACTGTGCGACCCGGCGTTCACTGATCCCAAAAGGCGCCCCATAAAAGGCTACCCTCCGGCATCCCCATAGACGACTACCCAATGCGTTTCCAGGCCGATTTCCCATAACCGGGTACGCTTGCCCCATATCCACAACCCCAATTCCCCACAACGCGGTACCCGAATCCCCAAATCCACAGACCTTAACTCCCAAGCCCTTACACCTGTGCTCCCATAAATGGGTACCGAACACCCCTCAAACCCTTGTCAGATAAGGCTGTGAGCCGTCTAAAAGTAGTTAAAGAAGTAAACGTGGTTTACAAAAGATGTAAACACACGTGTGCTTCCACAGAAAGACGAACCCCATAAACCGCTACCAATGGGAGCCGTCTATGGTGTCCCTGGCATCTCAACCCCTCGATTCGCGCCTGGAAACAATGACTTGGCACCCTGTTCAACACAGGCTTCAGGCCCGACAAGGCTTCCAAAAGAGGTGAGTACACACTCACATGAGCCTGAAACGTAGAAACTTATGGGAGAAAAACGGTGGAAACGCCCCGTTTCCACGTACAGGTTCCCATTTATGGGATCCAAAAAGCGGCTCCGTGACCGCCACTGCGTCCGTTGTAGACCCGAAAAGCAGATCAGCGATCCGGAAACACCAATCTCGCTGGTTTCGTTCACAGCAGTTTGAAATCATCCGGGACGGCAGCCGAAGGGTTTTTTGCACTCATGCTTCGCTGTCCATGGACAAGTTTTTCCGTTCGCCCGCGCGCGTCTCTCGTCAAATTTAGCCTGTGGACCGTGTACGGAGGAAACAGGTGTCGTTCGCTTGTCTGCCTCGGTGGTCTTCCAACTTTCTACCTTTGGCGCCATCAACCGAATTTCGATGCTGTGCGCCACGGCCACGAGGAGAGGCCTGGAACGGCTTCCCGCAGATGAACCGGGTGGATCGCACTGTCGGCACGCGTCGCCGGCTCCTGGGTCGATCCAGGGCACGCCGCGAACCAACGTGAAGATGTGGGCAACCAAGAAGCTCACCGCAATCGAATTCGAGCGATGATCCCGAACATGCTCACCTTCCGACAGTTTTGAATCCTGTAAAAGCTCACCAATCAGGCAAGGCCACAGGAATCGACATGCTGTGCAGGCATCGTCACCCGTCTGGGACGCCGGGCAACCCAAGCTGCGGAATGAAAAGCCTGTGACTCGCGCAACGTGCGCGATGCGTTCCTGAGCAGAATCGGACGGCTCACAAGCGTTGCCGCGACATCGCAACCCAACGTGCCACGGTCACCAGACGAGCGCAGCGACGTGGGTGCCGCACTGTCGGCGCAGCCGTGAAGCGAATCCCGCCGTTGCCTTCACCGCACGAAATGAGTTCACACCATTCGTCATACGGACCACAGGACCACGCGGTGACGCGTTGTACCGGCTCAGGTAACGCTCGGCATCACAGTGCGGCGATTGGTTGCCGGATCGCGAATGCTGTGCGCCGTGGAGATGCAATCGTGCATACCTTGATCGCTGCAAAACCGAATCGTGGCCGTTTATGGGAGGAACCGCCGCTTGAGCCGCATCGATTGGCAACACAGCACACAGTTCGCCTGCTGATGCTGTGATCGCGACTGGCCTGATAACAGTCACATCAGGCGCGAGCATGCCGGCAACACCACCTATGAAACAGTCGTGGATATCTCGCCTCGCACGGTACCGCGCGTACATGGACCATCCTCCACGCTGAATCCTGGGTACATCGACCGCTTACTGTCGCCGCAGCAGCACGATCGGCACACGCATCGCTCCATGCGACACAGTTCGTCCTGTCCGTGACCGTCGACCGGTATCCACGTTTTCTCCCATACGTGTATCCCCAACTCCGTTCTCACGTTGGCGCCACATTTTTCGCGGCGCGGTTATGATGCACAGGTCCCGAACGCGGCATGACAACCGATCGGGGCAGGGGCGGTATCTCGATGGTCTTTCAATCCGTGATAAACCAGAAAAGAGAGTTCAGCGATGCAAATCCAGATCAGAAAACTCACGCTGGCTGCTACCGCAGCCGCGTTCCTGTTCGGCTCGGCAGTTCCTGCGTTCGCGCAGACCGACGCCAGCGCACCCGCGGCACAGGACGCGAAGGCAGCGAAGAGCCAGGCACGCAAGGCGGCCCGGGCTCAACGCAAGGCAGAGCACAAGGCAGCGCGTGCGAAGAACAACGCCGAGCTGAAGAAACTCGAAGACGCCGGTTACAAGCCCGCGGCCAATGATCCGAACTATCCGCAGAACTTGCAGAACGCGGAGAAGAAAGCCGCCGGCGCTAGCCAGTAAGCGCCGTCCGGCGGCAAGCCACGGTTCGATCCGCGGCTTGCCGCGTGCGTCGCGGCTCCGCGGCGCACATCGAATACAGCATTCCCGGCATCGACGAAGGCAAACGCGACGCAGGCGCCTGCGTTATTTGTTTCGCATTCCTTTCTGTCTTGGCGCGCGCTCCGCACACCGACGCAGTCAATTCCGCACGCCCGGCGCGGCCGTATTTCCCGCCACCTTCAACCAGTCCTTGAATGCCCGCACCGCATCGTCGTTCGCGCGTGCCGAGGCCACGTACGTGAAGTAGCGCCACGGCGGGAGTGCCGGTTCGCTGAACGGCTGTACCAGCCGCCCCTCTGCGATGTCGTCTGCGACGAGCGCGATCGGACCCATCGCGACGCCGAGCCCGTCGAGTGCGCCTTGCAGCGTCAGGTAGAAATGCTCGAGCGTGAGCGAGTGGCGCGGCACGAGATTCGGCTGTCCGGCTGCCGCGAGCCATTCAGGCCACATGCCGGGATAGGTGGCAGCGTGCAGCAGCGTGAAGGCCGCCAGATCGGCAGGCGTATGCAACGGCCGGCCCTCTAGCAGCTTCGGCGCACACACCGGCAGCCGGACTTCGGACAGGAATTCCTCGGCAACGTAACCGTCGATGGCCTGCGGGCCGCCGCGAACGATCAGGTCGACCTTATCGCGCAGTTTGTCGATCGGCTCGTTCGACGTCGACAGCCGCACCTCGATGGCCGGATGGGCGACCTGGAACGACGACAGCTTCGGCACCAGCCAGCGCAACGAAAACGTCGCAGGCGCGCTTACGCGCAACACGCGCTGCTGCGCGTGCCCGAAATGCTGCGCGGTGGCGAGCGCGATCCGGTCGAACGACGCGCCGACCTCGGCGAGATACGCGCGACCCGAGTCGGTCAGCTCGACCCGCCGGTTATGGCGCTCGAACAGCGGCCGCCCGAGCCAGGCTTCCAGCTGTTGTACGTGCCGGCTGATCGCGCCGTGGGTCACGCACAGTTCGTCCGCGGCCAGCGTGAAGCTGCCGAGACGCGCGGCGGCTTCGAACGCGCGCAGCGAATTCAGCGGAGGGAGTCGTCGGGCCATTGCATCTTTCGTGTGATATTTACTCACACAATGGTTCAGGTTTAATCGTTTGATCGGGTGCTCAAGCTCCGCCAATATGGCACACAAACGGCCGGCTCGGCCGAACGATTGTCTGAATTTCTCACATGGAGAGCGGAGCATGCCGAACGTGGTGGTCGTGGGCGCCCAATGGGGCGACGAAGGTAAGGGGCGCGTCGTGGACTGGCTGGCGGCACAGGCCGATCTCGTCGCACGCTACAACGGCGGCCACAACGCGGGTCATACGCTGGTCGTGGGCGGCAAGACGTACAAGCTTGCGCTGCTGCCGAGCGGTGTCGTACGCGGCAAGCGCGGCGTGATCGGCAACGGCGTGGCGCTCGATCCGGAAGCGCTGCTCGCGGAAATCGGGCGGATGGCCGAGCTCGGGCTGTCGGTGACGCCGGACAACCTGTCGATCGCCGAGAACGCAACGCTGGTGCTGCCGATCCACCGCGCGATCGACCAGGCTCAGGAGCGTCTGCGCCGCGAGCCGATCGGCACCACGCTGCGCGGGATCGGCCCGGCCTACGAGGACAAGGTCGGGCGTCGCGGGCTGCGGGTCGGCGATCTCGCGGAACCAGGCCAACTCGCCGCCAAACTGGATGTGCTCGTCGACCATCACAACGCGTGGTTCCGTGGCCTGGGGCTCGACGAGTATTCCCGTGACGCGATGCTGGCGACGCTGGTCGACCTTGCGCCGCGGATCCTGCCGTTCGTGCGCCCCGTCTGGGCCGATCTCAACGACGCGACCGACCGCGGCGAGCGCATCCTGTTCGAAGGGTCCCAAGCCGTGATGCTGGACATCGACTGGGGCACGTACCCGTTCGTGACGTCGTCCGGCACCGTTGCCTCGGCGGCGGCGGCCGGTACCGGGCTTGGTGCGTCGAAGCTCGGCCACGTGCTGGGCGTCACGAAGGCGTATGCGACGCGGGTCGGCGGCGGCCCGTTCCTCACCGAGCTGTCCGACGCGACCGGCGAAACGCTGCGTGCGCGCGGGCAGGAGTTCGGCGTGAATACCGGCCGGCCGCGCCGCTGCGGATGGCTCGACGCCGCGCAATTGCGTCAGGCCGTCAGGATCTCCGGCATCGATTCGCTGGCGCTCACCAAGCTCGACGTGCTCGACGGTTTCGAGTCGATCGAGCTGTGCGTCGGCTACGAACTCGATGGCGTGCGGGTCGATCACCTGCCGGCGAGCCTCGATGCCCAGTCGCGAGCGAAACCCGTGTACGAGCGGTTCGACGGCTGGCGCGGCACCGTGAAGGGGGTACGTGAACGTGCGGCGCTCCCGCGCGCCGCGCAGGATTTCATTGCGCGCGTCGAAGCGGTCGCCGGCGCACCGGTATCGATGATCACGACCGGCGCGGAGCGCGACGACACGATCGTGTTGCGTCATCCGTTCGATGCGGCCGCCGCGGCCTGATACGTCGTACATGCCGTGAATCGCGTGGCGGCATCGGGGTTGGCGGGTAGTTTTTGCCGATCCGATGCCGGTCGTGCGCCGGTGCGCCGGAGCGCGTATGCGCGCGGTCCGGACACCGCGCGCGCGGCGGCTCGGCGACACGATTCGGCGTCCGGATCACGCCGCATACGGCGAACTGGACACGTCTGCACTGCTGCTGTACTGTTCCGCACAATTCGCGCCAGACCGGCCTGCGCCGGCGCTGCCGGCACCATGGTCGCGCGGTGGCGCGACGTGATCTCAATCCCGGGGACAGGTCGATGGACACGTTACAGATGATGCGCATTTTCGTCCGGGTGGCGGAAGAGGGCAGCTTCACGAGCGCAGCCCAGCGCCTGGACATCACGACGGCTTACGCATCGCGGTCGGTCGCGCAGCTCGAAACGCACCTGCGCACGCGCCTGCTCAACCGCAGCACGCGCCGCATCGCGCTGACCGACGCCGGGCAGCGCTATCTCGACCGCTGCCAGCGCATCCTCGGTTATATCGACGAAGCGGAAGCCGAGGCGGCCGACGCACAGGCAAAGCCGTCCGGGCGGCTGCATGTCCATGCGACGACGAGCTTCGGCCAGGCCTACGTGGTGCCCGCGGTGGTGCGCTACCGGCAGCGCTATCCATCGGTCGCGGTCGAGCTGACGCTATCGCAGCACGTGCCCGACATCATCGACGAAGGTTACGACGTGTCGCTGCAGTTGAGCGCGACGGAGTTGCCCGATTCGGGGCTTGTGTCGCAGCGGCTCGGCGAGGTGCACAGCGTGCTGTGTGCGTCGCCCGCGTATCTGAAGGAGCGCGGTACGCCGCGCACGGTGAGCGAGCTCGACGGCCATGCGTGCCTGCAGATCGTCACGCCCGTGTTTCCGCGCGACCGCTGGCACCTCGACGGTCCTGACGGCCCCGAGACATTCGACCTGCCGTTGCCGGATTTCCAGGTGAACATCGCCGATGCACTCGGCGCGGCGCTGCGCGCCGGCCTTGGCATCGGTTCGCTGCCGATGTCGTCGGCATTGCCCGCGCTGGCGAGCGGCTCGCTGGTGCGCGTGCTGCCCGACTACCGGCTGCAGAAGCTGACGGTCTACACGCTGTACGCATCGCGGCAGTATCTCGACGCGAAGATCCGTACGTTCGTCGATTTCCTGCGCGAATGCGTGCCCGAAATGCTGGCCACCGACGAGGCCGCACTGCATGCTTCCTGCAAGTCCTGAAGTCGAACCTTCGGTGTGTGAGTACGACGTCGCGCATCAATCACGTAAATAATACGTAGTCCTGTATTTTTCGCGGATATCGGCTGCATCCTCGAGGTCGACCCGGGCAATGACGCCCGGGTGACCGGCGTGCCGAACGCGTTCCCGATAACGCCGCCAGCTGTCGTCGGAAACGGCCACTCGTCGTGGACTTCAAAAACGAGAATCGTCTCCACTGCCGCATTGCAGCGGATGACGCCCGCCGAATTTGCCCGTCAGGCAACGGAATCCGCCTCGCCTGACCATTCAACCAGGCAGGAAATCTCCCGTTCCAACCGCGACTCACTCGGGTTCGGGGTCGGTTCCACCGACCCCACCGGGTGCATTTGAACTCCATTACAATCAACCAAGCTGCGCCAACCGAAATGCGCGTAGGGCGGGGTTTCGAATCATTTCCTCCGAGGATTCTATCGAGGGGCAGCCGGCAAATTGCTCGCCGACGTGAATCAAATCACCGCTTCTCGCGACGAAAAACCCCTCGCGGAGCCCGCGGCACCCATGGCTCTCGATGCCAGATCACACCTATGAGCACACCAGACAACCGTGAGCCGCATCGTCGCCACCTCGTCGCCCTGGCGATCGACGACAACAGGCAGGCCTGGTACGAGATGGTCATCCCGTTCATCGTTTCGCTGCGCGCGACCGACTACCGGGGCCGTATCGGCGTCATCGGCTACGGCCTGTCCGCGGACAAGCAGCAACGGCTGCTGGACAACGGTATCGAGGTCTACACCGGGGTCGGGGCGGGCGCGTTGCCCTACGACCGCTACATCTCGGCGGCCGCGGTCTTCGACACGAGCCCCGAGCTGCGCACGCTCGCACTCTACGACGCCGACATCTGGTTTCCCGGGCCGCACTTCGACATCTTCGACGTCGTCCCCGACGACGATCACCTGCATGTCGCGCCCGACGCACACTTCTGCGAATTCGTGACGAGCCCGATCGTCGGCGAGCGGAAGGAGGCGTTGAAGCGCCAATGCATTCAGGACGTACTCGACCGGCTGAAGCATCCGCTGCAGGCGGGGCTCGTCGTGGGCGGCCGCGTGGCCTGGGCGCGGTTCGCGCAGCACGTTCACGAACAGGCGGGAAAGATTGGCCAGGACTTTGCCGCGATCTACGGGCTCGATACGACGTTCCTGCATTTATGGGGCGGGCTCGGTCATGTTCGGCTCGTGGGTTGCGAGCACAACTTCGTCACGAAGTGGGGGCTTCACGAGCGGCACGATCTCGATACGGGACAGGTCGTGCTCGAGCATCGCGGCGCGCGCATTCGCGGCCTGCACATGACCGGAGACATCCGTTACCTGAACCGCTGGCGCTATCTGAGCCGCGATGCGCAGCGCGCGATGGAACTCGGGCAGGCGTTTGCGCTGGCGCTCGAAGCCGACGCCCGGGAACAACCGGCCGCGCTCGATGCGCCGCACGTCGAGCGTTTCGCCGCGATCGGGCTGGCGCTCGTCGCCGCGCACGAGGACGTGCTGCCGAACCTGCCGCGTCTTGCCGCAGGCGTCTCGTTCCGGAATCCGCACGGCTGCTCACTCAATGCGTGGGCGCCCCACCGGGTCGAGTTCGCGGTGACGTGCGAGCGGGCGGAAATCGACGTCAGCCTGTCGCACCTGACCGGACAGCCGTCGGCCATGTGCGCCTGGATCGAACACAACGGCGAAATGCAGCCGCTGGCACTGCCTCACAGTTTCAAGTTCGACGTGAAGCAGAACGATCGGGTGGCGCTGAGTGCGCGCTCGCTGCCCGGGCAGGCGTGTCATGCCGCATGGGATATCGTGATGCGGGAGGCGAACGCATGATGTCGCAACGAAGGGCATTGGCACATCAGGTGTCGGGGCGGCTGGGATGACGCGATGAAGACACCAAACCTGCCCCGTCGTACAAGTTCCGGATCTACCGCATGAGTTGCGATCACATTTCCTTTCATTCGATTCTGTTGGCTCACCCGGCCGATGCCGTACTCGACAATCATCGCGCTTACTGCGCACGGCATGGATATACGCACACGGCGCATGCGATCGGCAGTCCGGGCAATAGCGATCGCATCCGTCTTTTATACAAGTACAGCCTGGCGAGAAAGGCGGTGGTCGCGGCGCGAGCCGATACGCTGCTGATCTTTGCCGACGATTCGGCGGTCATGTACGAGCCGCTTGCCGCGGATCGCGTGATCGGTGACGCGACGTACTGGATTGCCCAATGTGCGGTCCACAATCGCCCGGACGGGTGCTTCTTCATGCTTCGAGCAGGTCCCGCTGCACTGCAGTGGCTCGACGGTGTTCTCGACGTGCTGCGCGACCATGAAGCGGAATATGGTGCAAGCCGCTGGAACCACTTCGAGCTGGAGGGTATTCCGGCAACACCATACGACCAGCCTCTCGATGGCGCCGCATGGAGCAGCCTGCTCTTCATCCCCTTCGGCCACCATCTGCCCGAACACTCGGCCTTCGTGCTGTCGCTCAATCCGAGCGTACACAAGAACGTCCACGACGATCGAGTCACGAGCCGCCTTGTCGACTACCTCAATACGGTCCAGGCACGTGGCGGCCGGCTGTACGACGACGTCGACATGACACCGGTTTCCGGCGCGCCGTTCGAAGTCGTCAACCCGGGCCAGCCGTTCGCGTTGATCACGAGCTATACGCCGAACATTTCGCTGTACGCCGTCATTTCCGAGCGCAACATCACCGCCTACTGCCGGCGTCACGGCTACACGCACTACATCTACCGGGATACGCCGGCTCATCTGGATCGCAACGTAACGGGCAACTGGAACAAGGCTGCATTGCTGCTTCATCATTTCGATGCCCACCAGCAGGTGGGGTGGATCGATGCGGATATTCTGATTCATACTCCTCAACACCCGATTCACGAAGTCACAAGCAAGCAATCTTTCACGCTGGTGCGGGACATTTCCAACCATCGGCTAAACAGCGGCTTCATGGTTTTCTCCAACACACCCGAATGTCGCGCGTATCTCGAACGGGTTCAAGCGACCATCGATGCCGTGCCCGATAAACTTGGCGTCTACTCGTCGGGTGGAGACCAGATGGCATTTGTGTCCACGTGGGAGGCCGCGGGTGGAAACGCAACGATTCCGCTGTCGGACTGCGTCTCGTTGAACTCGCATCCGTCTCTCTATGATGCGGACAGTTTCATGATTCACTACATGGGCTATCCGGATCGCTTCCGCGCAGTCGTGATGCGATCGGATGCGTCGGATATCGACCGTCGTAATCGTGGTTGAGGTGCGGGACGCACTGCCTGCCCACGCTTCCCGCGGTTCCGGCGCCGCGGGAGTGGCGGCCGCGTTGCACACCGGTATCCGACGCGCTTGAATGGCGCGTCGGTTCGCGTGCGTTAGACGGCGAAAATCCGGCGCTGGTAGTCGAGGATCAGTTGATCGACGTCGTGGCTGGAGCGTCGCGGCTGGCTTTTCGGCTCGAGCCAGAGCCATCGCATCATCCGGTAACGCGCCTCGACGCACATCAGCCACGCGTCCCAGTCCGACCAGTGGCGAAGCAACGGGATGTTGCGAATGTCGCGCAACCCGTCGCGAATCTCGTACACGTGGAAATGCTCGCCGGCGCGCTGGCACAACGCATCGAACGCCCGTGCGGCTTGCTCCGGGTCGGAAAGCAGGAAATCGTGAATTTCGATGATGACGTGGCTGCCGGAGAGCTTTTCCAGCAGCGCATCGTCGAACAGCTCGAACTCCGCGCCCTCGATATCGCACAGGATGACCCGCTCGGCCGGCGTGCCGCCGTGTTCCGCCAGGATCGCCGGCAGGTTGCGATCGGCCTGGCCGTAGACGGCGACCCGGTCCGCCAGCCCCATTTCCGCTGCCCGATGCTGGATGGCCTGGCGGCGCTGTTCGTCCATCTCGAAACACAGGCTGCGCGCGAAGACGTTGTTTCTGACCAGGCCGATGCCGAAAATCCCGTCGGCCGCCCCCAGGTCGACCAGCACCTTTTCGGGAGATCCGAGTGCTTCGAGAATCGCGCAAATGGCGATCTCGTAGGTGCCGAGCAGGTAGCCGCCCACCGCAACCTCCGCCCATTGGCTGACACCGACGGGATACCCGCGAAGGATGCCGTATTGGACAACCGAGCCAGTCTGCTCACGCAGCAACTGCGACAGATAGTGCAGGCGAAGATTCGCGGCTTGAATCGAGCTTTGGTTGAAGTACTGTGCGTGGTCCATTTTTCTCGTTCTCTCGGGATGAGGAGGCGCGTCGGAAAATGCGGCGATGGGGCGCTTGGGCGAATGCGCGGCGTATTGATTAGGATCACATCATAGCGTGCCTGTGAGTGGGAGTATGAATATGGCAAGCGTAATTTTCATCGTGGCCGCCCGTTCAGCGCTCTTGTAGTCGGGCGTCCGCAACGGTGCGTTGCGATACCGGAAGAGCGCGCTTCGTATGTCTCCCGAGAGATCGATCGCAGCCTGGATGACCCGGGGCGCGTGTCGACGATACTTTTGCATGCTTTCAGCACCCCCCACGGCTCGCGGCTTTGCGATGGACATGAATCGGTCGTGCAGGCGTTTGCACGTCGGTATCCGGTGCAGCCGTGAAGCGTTGCTCGGGGAGGGCGGGCATCACGATGCAGCCGGCTGCTCCGGCGCCTGCGTCGGCAACGGCGACGAACGGGTAAGCAAGACAACGTGCAGGGGGAAGCCGTTGCCCCTGGTCGCGGCGGTTGCCCGACGCGAAAACGAAAACGCCACGAATGAAAATCCGTGGCGTTTCCGTTTCCTTTTTCCGCAGTCTACGTAGCCGCTCGCGTGGGAGGCGGCGTTACGTTACCCCTGCTGTTCCCAAAGCGTGCGGCCGAAGAACGTCAGCGTGCGATCCCACGCCATTTGCGACCACACCGGATCGAACTGCGTGCCGGCGATGCGGCCGGGGCCGACAGCCGTTTCGTTCGCGAATGCGTGATGCGCGAGATAGCGATGGAATTCGACATTGACCTTCGCATCGGTCAGCTTCTTCTCGAGCGCATCGACCTGGTCGATCGCGAAGAACGCGTCCTGCGTGCCCCAGTGACCCATCAGCGGCACCTTGAGCTTCGCCGGATCCAGGTAGTCGAGCGGCGGGAGGCCGTACCACGTGACGCCCGCGTCCGCATCGGCGAACTGCAGCGACAGCAGCGTGAGTGCGCCGCCCATGCAGTAACCCGTCACCGCGACACGAGAGGCAAGCGTCTTGAGATGCGTCACGGCGCCCGGAATGTCCTGCGAGGCCGCGTCACCGAAATCGAGCCCGGTCATCAGGTGGTGCGCTTCCTCTTCCTCGACCGTCGACTTGCCGCGATACAGGTCGGGCACGAGCGCGAAGTAGCCGCAGCGCGCGAGGCGATCCGCGACGCCGCGGATCTGGTCGTTCAGCCCCCACCATTCCTGAATGACGACGACCGCGGGTGCGCCTTCGGTCTTCGCCGGCGTGGCGAGATAGCCCTGCAGTTCCTGGCCGTCCGGGCGTCGAAACGTGATCATGGAACCGGATGTTTGAGACATGAAACCGCTCCTTTTCGAAAAATGCGATGAGTGCGGCATCGGGGCCGGCCTGCGGGCGCGGCGACGATCGGGCAAGCCGGGCGTCGTGGTTCCGCTCGCGTTCGTTTCGGCCGGCGCCGACCACGCGGCCATTCTATGCGCAAACACCGGCTGCCGTCGTGAACGAAGCCGCGCGGCACGCGACTCGCAAGATTGCATCGATCGGGGCGCGCAATCCGCTTCGGGAGCGGCCGACCGGAAAACGAAACACCCCGCCCCGACGAACGGGAGCGGGGTGTTTCGTTTGCTGCGCGCGTATCGGAATACGCGGTCGCGTGTCCGGCTTACTGGCCGAAATACACGGAGTCGCGGCCATCCTGCTTGACTGCGATCGCGCGGCCGGCGCGTACGCCAGCGGCGGCTTGTGCGCCGTAGCCGGTTTCATCGGCGTTCGTCACGCGGGCCTGGGCGGTCTGCAGCGCGCGCGGGTAATACTGATCGGAGACTTCGGGCTTGTAGCCGGCCTGTTCGAGCTGGACGAGTTCCGCGCGGACCTGGGCACGCGTCAGCTGGCCCGACGGATTCGATTGTGCCAACGCGCCGTACGAGGCGGACAGGGCGGTTGCGGCGACGACAGCGTAGATGAACGACTTCATGATGACCTCCGGTTTCATTGATTTCGCGCTTCGCTTGTTGCGTTCAGCGGTTGATTGCATCGTAGCGATCGCGTTACCGGTCGGAAATACGCGTTCCAGCGAATAATTATTGCAACTGGGTAAACGATCCGGGGTGGCGGGCATCTCGTCTGATGATTGCGAGGCTGTCCGGCGCCTGATAGGAACTGCGGACGGAGCCATGTGTGGGGCGATGCCGTCGATCGGTCGGGGCCACAAAATGATCAGTTAAATCGCATTCCGAAGTATTTGCGTGAGGCTGTTTCTATCGCTCGTGCCGTATTTGTGGCACACGGCCGCGTCACTCGACCAGGACTGCCTGCCGTTTCCGGTATTCGGCGGGGGTGATGCCGACGTGCCGGGTGAACGACCGCCTGAGCGTATCGACATTCGCGAAGCCGCATTTCGCGGCGACCTGTTTCGGCGTGTCGTGACCGTTCTCGAGCAAATGGCGGGCGGCCGAAATGCGGGTCGCCTCGACCCATGCGGCCGGCGTCATGCCGACTTCCGCGCGGAACAGGCGTGCGAAGTGGCGCGGGCTCATGCCCGCATGCTTCGCCATTTCCGCTACCGAATGCTCGAGTTCCGGATTCGCCGCGATCCAGCGCTGAACCTCCTGCAGTACCGAACGTCCGGCGGGGCGTGCCTCGCCCTTGCGGCTGAACTGGAGTTGTCCGCCGGGGCGCTTGAAGAACATGACCAGTTGAGCGGCGACGCGCCGCGCGATCTCGCGGCCGAGATCTTCCTCGACCAGCGCGAGTGCGAGATCGAGCCCGGCCGTGACGCCCGCGCCGGTGCGCAGCTTGCCGTCGCGCACGTACAGTGCGTCCGCGTCGACGGCGAGCGACGGATACGCTTCGGCAAGCGCATCGGCCGCAGCCCAGTGCGTGGTCAGGTGGCGGCCTTTCAGCAGGCCGGTGGCCGCGAGGATGAACGCGCCGGTGCAGATCGAGCCGTAGCGCTTGCTCTGCACGGCCGCCGCCCGCAGCCACGCGAGGACGTCGGTGCGCAGTGCGATCCGGCCGGCGCTCGGCGCGCCGGCGACCAGCAGCGTGTCGATGCGTTCAGGAATGTCGGGAACGATCCAGTCGGGCAGCAACTGCGCACCGGACGAACTGCGGATCGGACCGGACTCGCTGGCGATGATCCGCAACGTATAGAACGGCTTCCCGCATTCGGCGTTCGCTTGCGCGAAGACGTCGAGCGGTGCGGAGACATCGAGCAGTTGAACGCCCGGAACGGCGAAAATTCCTACGACCTTCGGCATGATCGATGGTGTGTCGTGTCGAACGTGACGGGTAGCAGTATAGAGGCGCCAGCGGCGCGCGATGCTCGCAGACGGACCTGTTTCCGGCGTTCTTCCTCCTGCGCGGGCACCGTGTCCGTTCGTCGCGCAAAATGGCAGGATTTGACGTAACACGTCTATTGGAGACAGCTGTCGGACGCCGGAGAATCGAGGGTGTTTTCAATGGAGGTCGATCATGACTGAGAACGTTGCAGGCATCACCATTCCCGATAGCCAATTGACGCGCGAAATCACCGAGCTCGTTCGCGATACCGCGTCTCCGTTGCTGTTCCATCATTCCAGCCGAGTGTTCTATTTCGCGGCGCTTGCGGGCCAGCGGCGCGGGCTGAAATACGATCCCGAGCTGCTCTACTGCGGCTGCATGTTCCACGACATGGGGCTCACGCACAAACACAGCAGCGCATGCGAGCGTTTCGAGGTGGACGGCGCCAACGCCGCACGCGATTTCCTGAAGGGCAAGGGCATTTCGCAGCAGGATATCGACGTCGTGTGGACCTCGATCGCGCTGCATACCACGCCGGGCATCCCGCAGCACATGCATCCGGTGATCGCGCTCGTTACCGCGGGCGTCGAGATGGATGTGCTGGGCCTGACGTATCCGGAATACAGCGATGTGGAGCGCGAGGCCGTCGTTCGTGCGCATCCGCGTACGCCGCACTTCAAGGAAGACATCATTCAGGCGTTCTACGACGGGATCAAGCACAAGCCTGACACGACGTTCGGCAACGTGAAGGCCGACGTGCTCGCCGACAAGGATCCGCATTTCCACGCAGGCAATTTCTGCAGCGTGATCCGGTCGTCCGCGTGGGCCGGCTGATTGCTCGCGGTATGGCGCACGATCCCGGATATTGAGTGGCGGTCGTGCGCGAAAAGTGAATCGGGGCTCCTGAATGGCCAAGTCGTGCGACTGTATATGGCAACCGCACGATCGAACCCGGGCACACGTGAACGCGGCATCGTCCGGCGATAACGCCATCATTCGGACAGCCGGCGCGGGTGGCCCCGCACCGGTGCAGGACGTCTGGCGCGATCGCGCAGTGATCCTCATGGCGCGGGCATCGCGACGACACAGGTTCGGCTGTCGGCGGCGTCGAGGCAAGCGGGGCGGGTTCGTGTTGTGGCATCGGCCGTGTCGCGGACCGAAAGGTACCCGTGTATGGGAGCGTAATTCGTAACGCTGCCGGATTTTCAACCGATACGAACGTTCCGATGAATTCCACACTTCATGACTTACCCGACAGCCCCTGTGTCGGTGTGTGCTCGACGTTGTTCGACGATGTCTGCAAGGGATGCGGCCGAACGGCCGACGAGGTCTCGCAATGGGTGTTCATGACCGACGACGAGAAACGCGCGATATGGGAGCGTATCCGGCACGAGTGCACGGCGATGCGGTTCCGTCGCGATGGACGGTGAATCGCCGGGGGCGGCGTTCCGGGTGATGCGGCACGCTTGAAGAACGTCCATTTGTCCTGATCGAACCGATCGACCTTGCCGGGAAGGATGAGCCGGCCAAATTGGAGAAAACGAAATCAGTTAAAAAGTTGTTACGTGACAAACGTACGGCGTTTGTCGGGACTTTATATACTGAATAGTTGCACCCCATCCCCCGGGCGAATCTTCGATTCGCGGCCACAGAAGCTTGCTTTCCATATGGATGGGGCACTTCGTCCTCGCCTCGCAGGCACCCGACGAGCACCGCAGGCACGCCCCTCATCCGCGCCCACAGGTTGTCGGCAAAACGCCTATAATGATTGGGCAAATTGCCGGGAGAGGTCATGAGCACCATTGCTTTCCATCCTTCGGGCGTCGCGCATCCGCGTCAGGCCGAATTCACGATTCTCGAACAGCTGCTGGCGATCCCTGTCCGATCGGGGGCCGATCTTGCCGAGCTGGCGAGCGCCCGCATCGACGTCTCGGTGATCGACCGTCTGTCCGAGCGCGGGCTGAAATCCGACGAGCTGGCCTTCATCATTCCGCGTCGCACGCTGAGCCATCGTCGTCAGGCGCACGAACGCCTGTCGCAGGAGGAATCAGACAAGGCGATCCGTCTCGCGCGCATCGTCGCGCAGGCGACCGCCACGTTCGGCGACCAGCAGAAGGCGATGGCGTGGCTGCGCAACGGGCTTCAGCGCTTCGGTGGCCGCACGTCGCTCGACATGGCGAGCACCGAGCATGGCGCGCGGCTCGTCGAGGAAGCCCTCACGCAGATCGACGAGGGGTACTTCGCTTGACGACGCTGTGGCGGATCAGCAATTTCGCCGACCTGAAAGGGATCGGCGGGTTGCGCGCCGGCGGGCGCTGGCATTTTGCCGGGCAGCCCGTCGTGTATCTCGCCGAGCATCCGGCGCTCGCCCTGCTCGAGACGCTCGTTCATTTCGAAATCGCCACGGTCGCGCAATTGCCGAGCGGATACCAGTTGCTTCGCATCGAGGTGGCCGATTCGGTCGATATCGCCGAAATCGCGGAGGGCGACGCGCCGGACGACTGGCGAACCAACGTCGACTGGACACGCAGCGCCGGCACCGAATGGCTGCACACGCAGCCGAGCGCGCTGCTGCGCGTGCCGAGCGTCGTCGTGCCGCACGCGCACAACTTCCTGCTGAATCCGCTCCATCCGGCCGCTTCCGAGGTCCGTATCGCCGAAGTCATGCATTCGCCGTACGACACGCGGATTCTGCGGCTGATCCAGTCGCCGCCGGGCGAATAGGGCGCCGAACGTCACGCGGCCCGCGCCGAGCGCGGGCGGGTTCAGCGCTCGTGCGCGGCGCGATCCGCGGCCGCATCGGGCGGCAGCGTTTGCCGGATACGCGTGACCGTCCGCGTGCTGACGAGACCGAGCATCGCACTGACGTCGGCATGCGCGTGGCCCGCAAGCAACTGGCGGCGCGCATACGTATTGCGCAGCACGCGCGGGCTCATGTCCGCCGCGTGGAAACCGATCGCGGTCAGCGCGTCGCGCACCACGAGCAGCAGGAACATGTCGTTCATCGCGCCGCCGCCGCGGGGCGCGGGAAACAGCAACGCGGAGGGAGGCGTGTCTGCCGAGCGCGTCCGCCATGCGGCGAGCGGCGCCAGCGCAAATTCGGCGAGCGTGATTCGACGCGCCGGCCGCGCCCGATCGCGCGGCACGGCGAGCGCAGGCGGCTGCGCGTCGAGATCGGGCGCGTCGCAGGTCGCCGCCCGTATCTCGGCCGACGTGATGCCGCTCGCAAGCAGCAGTGCGACGATCGCGCGATTCCTGCAGTCGGTCAGCGTGTCGTTTGCTTGCGGCTGCACGTGGCGCTGCAGCGCCGCGTCGGCATCGGGCGGCAGATAGCACGGCTCCGGTTCGCCTTCCGGCCAGGCGAGATCGCGCGTCGTCCGGCCGGCCGGATGGATCGTGCGCACGCCGATTTCGACCAGGTGCCGGCCCAGCCGGTCGATCAGCTTCGCGTAGCGCACGCGGGTCGACGTGCCGGGCGCGCAGGTGCGCTCGAGTTCCGCCAGGAAGGCCGCGACGTGGTCGGGGCCGAACGTGGCCAGCGACACGCGTCGTGCGATCAGATAACGCAGGAACCGTTCGAACATCGCGACATGCTGCACGACCGATCGCGGCGCGAACGGCCGGCGATCGGCGCCGGTCGCGGCGGTTTCCTGCCACGTGCGGAAGGCGCCAACGGGGTCCTGAATCCAGCGATTCGTATCCATGCACGATTTATAGCCGGACGCGGTCACGCCGGCAATCGTCCCGATGTCCTATTGGCCGCCCGGCCCGATGCAAGCGACGTGTCAGTGCGCGGTACGCGTGTCGTCGATGCCGTCGTTGTTCATCGTCAGGTAGACCAGCACGAGCAGCAGCGTGATGAAGAAGCGGAACGCATCCGGCACGCCGTTCCATTGTTTCGACATCCACATGCCGAACCACTCGCCGCCGACCGACATGAAGGCGACTTGCCACGTGAGGAAGCCGAGCGTCAGGCCGGCAATCGCATACGCCTTGGCCGCGCGGAATGCCGTATCGCCGGCGCGTCGCGCGTGCAGCAGGCGGACACCGCCGATCCAGCACAGCACGGCCGTCAGCGTTTCCATCGAGATGATGCCGATATAGCCGGCATGATGAACCCATGTCGTGCCGATTGCGCGATACATGATCCCGTTGCCGGGGAACGTCGTGTCCATCAGGAACACGTGATGCACGAACGCGAAATTCGTCGCGTAGTCGGTGAGGTTGCCGAACGCGACGAGCGAGGCGAAAAAGGCCATGGCAAGCACCATGGCTGACTTGGAGAGACGAACCATCATAATGGACTCCGAAATGAATGGGCAGGCGAAAGCGCGACCGCGCGGCGATCAGCCGGCGTTCGGGGCGATACCTGCGTGGGCGTGTCCGGCGGGGCCGGCGGTTTGCGTGCGTGGCACGGCGGCGCGGAGATCGGGACTGGAAAACCTGAAGCCGGGGCGGCGTCGAGGAGACGCACGCGCCGGCTGGATCGAGTGCCCGCGCCAGGAGGGAGCGGCGATTGTCGGTCGAACGACGGGAGCCGTCAAGCGGGGCCCGCGCGCGTGTCGCGCTGCCGGCCGGCGCCGTCAGGCGTCGCGCGAAGGCGCGGTTGCCGCTGCCGTTCCCGCCTGTCCGCTCAGTCGCGCCAGCGCAGCGAACGCCAGTTGCGTTGCAATGGCCGCGAGCGTGCCGGCCGCCATGCCGTTGCCGAGCACGATCTGCACCGGTGCGCCGAAATGGCGATACAGGTTCGGCACCAGGATCGGCGCGAGGCCGACGACGAGCGCGGCCGCGAGCGTGTACTGGTTGGCGCGCGCGTGCAGGTCGACGCTGGCGAGCAGCCGGATGCCCATCACGCCGATCATCGCGAACACCACCAGCGCGGTGCCGCCGACCACGGCGGCCGGAATCGCATACGCGAGCCGCGCGAGCGGCGCGAACAGCGCGATGACGATCAGGATCGCGCCGGCGGCAGCCGTCACGTAGCGTGAGCGCACGCCGGTCGTCTGCACGACACCGATATTCTCGGCGCTGGTCACGATCAGCGGCGTGCCGAACAGCGCGCCGGCGAGCGACGCCAGCGCATCGCCGCGTATCGTCTTCGGCACGTCGCGCGACAGCGAGATCGCCTTGCCGCACGTTTCACCGACGGCGACCGTCTGCGCGGTGGCCTCGGCCATCGAGATCGCGGTGAAGATCAGCAGCGGCAGCGCGGCCAGCAGGTCGAAGCGCGGCATCCCGAACGGCAGCCAGACCGGATGGGTGAACAGCGGGCCGCGCCACACGTCGGCGAGCGCCGGCATCGCATCGAGCGCCCAGCCGAGCGTCGCACCGGCCATCAGGCCGATCAGCACCGCGAGACGCCCGAGCGTGCCGCGAAACGTACCGGCCACGACGACGGTAGCGACGATCGTGGCCAGCGCGAGGCCGAGCGCGCGCGGCTGGGCAAAGTCGGCCGAACCGGGCTGTCCGACGACGATCGCCGCGTAGATCCGGATCAGGTTGACCGACACGAGCAGCAGCATCGCGCCGACGACGACGCGCGGAAAGAGCCGCAGGCAGCGCGTGAAGACGGGCAACAGCACCCAGTAGAACGCGCTGGCCAGCAACGCCGAGCCGGCCGCCGTCGGCAGGCCCGATTGCGCGGCGATCCCGGCGAACAGCATCGTCGGCGCACCGCCGGGCACCATCACGAACGGCATGCGTGCGCCGATCGGCCCGGCGCCGAGCGATTGGACCAGCGTGCCGATCCCGCACGCGAAGAACGTCGCGCCGATCAGCTGGACCGTCAGGTCCGCCGGCAGCGCGAGCACTTTTGCAATCAGGAACACGGCCGTGATCGGGGACGCGGCCATCGACAGCACATGCTGCAGCCCGAACAGCGCGAGCTGCCAGGCGGGCAGCCGTGCGTCGACGGGTGTTGAGATCGGATCGTGCGACACGGCAGGCCCCTTCGAAGCGAACGGCGACGAGCGCCGGAAACCGACGGTGAACGAACGGTCAGGCCCGCAGCCAGGGCAGTTGCGCGGCGCTGTAGCGGAACGTCTGGAATACGCTGTTGAGCTGCCCGGGGCCGGTCTTGCGCGCGGCTTCATCCGGGTATTCGGCGAACCATGGAATCACGTATTCCCAGACGACCTCGCCGGCGGGCGTCACTTCGAACAGCCGGCCCGTCGACGATTCGGTGATGTGCGTGTTGCCGTTCGGCAAGCGTTGCGCGTTGCCCATGAACGGCGTGTAGAACAGGTTCACGACATCATCCGCATACGACCACACGACGCGCTGCGTCGCCGGATCGATCTCGACGACGCGCGAGAACACGACGTGCGCGCCGTGGCGGAAATTGCCGTTGTCGAACGCGAGGATGTTGCCGTTCGGAAGCGGCACCGGCGCATGCTGGTGGGAAACGACGTCGGGCCCGATCCGCAGGTCGACGCGGCCGGTCGAGCGATTCACGCCGATGATGCCCGAGGTCGTGCGCAGGCTCATCAGCACGCGGCCGTTCGCATCGACCGCGAGGCCGTTGACGAGCGGCCAGTGATAGCGCCCGAAACCGGCCGCGATCGGGAAATCCTCGGGCCGCAGATGGTCGCGCGCATGCCATTCCCAGACGATCTGCCCGGCCCGGTTCACTTCGCGGATCACGTCCGCATACATCACCTCGTCGTCGCCGTGCGGCGTGCCGCCCGGCACGCGCCTCGCGAACGCGGCGTCGACCGGCTCGCACGCGGCGTAGAGCAGATTGCCGTTCGGCAGCCACTGCGCATCGTGGTGGTGCGCGGGATCCTCGTAGCGCCAGACGGTTTCGCCTTGCGGCGTGACTTCGTAGAAGTCGCCGCCATGCCACATCGACCACGGCGCATAGCGCGATTCGGATTGCGGATGGTTGCCGTTGTAGCCGAGGTTGCCGTTCGGGAGGATCACCGCATGGCGGCCGGGGCGCACGGGCATCTTCCACTGATGCACGACTTCGCCGTCGATGCCGACGAGATAGACGTTCCCGTCGGCCGTCTGCGGCGCGATGAGCGTATAGCCGCCCGCGGACAGGGCGGGATCGTGGGCGATGAGGCCGACGCCGCGGCGGCGCTGGGTAATCTGGTCGACGGTTGTCACTGCAGTCTCCATTCGAATAGGATGCGGGGATGCAGCGGAATCTAGACGATCCGGACAGTCAGTAAAACTGGATTATTCTTGACGGCCTGTTCGGAAAAATCTAACGGACCTTTCATGCGTTCGATATCGCAGACATTCCGCTGTTTCGACGAGGTCGCGAGGCGCGGCTCGATTCGCAAGGCGGCCGACGCGCTGCACCTGACCGCTGCGGCGGTGCACCAGCAGATCCGCAATCTCGAGGACCAGGTCGGCGTGCCGCTGTTCGACCGGCTGCCGCGCGGCATGCAGTTGACGCTCGCCGGCGAGATCGTGATCGCGGCCGTGCGGCGCGGCCAGCGCGACTTCGACAACGCGCTCACGCAAGTCGAGGACCTGCGTGCGCTGCGTCGCGGGCACGTGAACCTGGCAGTGCCCGCATCCACCGCGGAAAGGCTCGTGCCCGACGCGATCCTCGCTGCGATGCGGCGCTATCCGGGCGTCACGTACAGCGTGCGTTCGGGAAACGGCGAGAGCATCGTGCGCTGGGTCGAGACAGGCGAGGCCGATATTGGCTATGCGCTGCGCCGGCGCACGGCGGCGGGCGTCGTCGAGGTGCGCGCATTCGCTCAGCCGCTGGGTGTCGTCACGGCGCCCGGCCACCCACTTGCGGCGGCCGGCGGCAAGGTGCGGCTGCGCGACTGTTTCGCGCATCCGCTCATCCTGATGACGCCCGACACGGAACTGCGCGCAATGTTCGACCAGATCGATGCGCGGCAGCCGCGCAACGTGCGGCCGCTGATCGAGACGGGCTCGGTGCCGATGGTGCGGCGCCTCGCGGCCGAAGGCGCGGGTGTCGGCTTCCTGATCGCCGAGAACGTCGCGGACGACGTGGCCGCCGGCCGGCTCGCGTGGACGCCGCTTGCCGATGCGGGGGCGCGCTCGTTCAGCTGTATCTATCAGCGGGCCGACATGAGCGCGACCGTTGCGATGACGATGTTTCTCGAGTTCTTCTCCGAGGCGATCGAAGCGATGGAGAGCGGCTTCGCGCGCGACGGTGGCGCAGCCGGCAAGCGCCGTCGGGCAGCAAAGTAACGCCATCGGCCGCGCGGGCGCATCGCACTGCGATGCAGTGCAGCACGCGAACCCGCGTGCGTAATCGGTGACGTTGCGCACACAACATCCGGCCGCGCGACGCCAATCCCTTATTGCGGAAAAAATTCTGTTCGTGGGACTATCGAACGCGTTGCCGGCGCACCGAGGGGGTCGCAGGCAGCGTGATGTCCATCGCAACGACCTACGAGAACATCGGCAGACAATGAACAGAACAGCGATTTTTCCGTATGCGTCCGCGTTGCTCGCGGCCGCCCTGTTGACGGCATGCGGCGGCGACGTCGAGAACGAAGCAGGCCGCACGCCGACACCTTCCACCGATGCGAGCTGCCTCGCGGTCGACAACAGCGGCGCGACGGTCGTGGTGGGCTCGAACCAGCCGGGCGACCCGTCGCTGCCGGAAGCGTCGTCGGGCTATCGCACCGGGATGAAGCCGGTTTATGCGAAGACCTATCTGGTGGCCACGTCGAACGCGTACGCGAGCGCGGCCGGCTGCGCGGTGCTGAAGAAGGGCGGCACGGCCGCCGACGCGGCAGTCGCCGTGCAGGCCGTGCTCGGCCTGACCGTGCCCGAAGCGACGGGCCTCGGGTCCGGCGGCGTGCTGCTCTACTACGATGCGCGCGGCAAGACGCTGCAGGCGTACGACGGCCGGGAAACCGCGCCGGCGGCCGCGACGGAGAACTATCTGCGCTACGTCGATGACGCGACCGACCACTCCGCACCGCTGCCGAACGCACGGGCGAGCGGCCGCTCGATCGGCACGATCGGCGTGCCGAGGCTGATCGAGGCACTGCAGCAGGATCACGGCCGCTTGCCGTGGCAGAGCCTGTTCGGCGATGCGATCACGCTTGCGACCAACGGCTTCCCGATCGGTGGCCGGCTCGCCGACGCGATCGCGGCGAACGCCGCGAACCTGAAGCGCGACCCCGAGGCCGCCGCGTATTTCCTGAACGCCGACGGCTCGCCGAAGACGCTCGGCACCGTGCTGAAGAATCCCGCGTATGCGCGCACGCTGACGCTGATGGCGCAGTCGGGTGCGAACGCGCTGTACACGGGGCAGATCGCGCAGGACATCGTTGCGAAGATCGCGACGACGAAGGGCGCGGACGGGTCGACGCTCACGCCGGGCAAGACGACCGTCGCCGACCTCGCCGCGTACCAGGCGAAGCGCCGCGATCCGGTGTGCACGACCTATCGCAGCTACTGGGTGTGCGGGATGCCGCCGCCGTCGTCGGGCGGCATCGCGGTCGCGTCGGCGCTCGGCATTCTCGAGAATTACGATCTGAAGTCGCTGAAGCCCACGGCGATCGATCTCGAAGGCGGCAAGCCGACCGTTGCGGGCGTGCACCTCATCACCGAGGCGGAACGGCTTGCGTATGCCGACCGCGACAAGTACGTGGCCGATACCGATTTCGTGCCGCTGCCGGGCGGCACGTGGAACACGCTGCTGAACAAGCCGTACCTGAAATCGCGCGCGGCGCTGATCGATCCGGCCAAGAGCATGGGCACCGCACAGCCCGGCAATCTGGGCGCGGTGCCGCTTGGTGTCGACACGACGCTGATCGAGCACGGTACGAACCAGTTCACGATCGTCGACGGCGACGGTAACGTGCTGAGCGCGACGACGACGGTCGAGTCGAGCATGGGTTCGTTCCACATGACCAACGGCTTCCTGCTGAACAACCAGCTGACCGATTTTTCCGCGAATCCGGTCGATAGCGCGGGCAATCCGGTGGCCAACCGCCTGCAGCCGGGCAAGCGGCCGCGCAGTTCGATGGCGCCGACGATCGTGTTCGGGCAGGCCGCGGACGGTTCGCGTGGCGATTTCGTGATGGCGACCGGTTCGCCGGGCGGCGGCACGATTCCGCAATATGTGGTCAAGACGCTCGTCGGCGCGCTCGACTGGGGGCTCGATGCGCAGCAGTCGGCGGGGCTCGTCGACTTCGGTGCGAGCAACAGCCCGACGACCACGATCGGCGGCGAGCACCCGAACGTCAATACGGCGAACAACGGGGCGAACGATCCGCTGATCACGGGGCTGCTCGCACTCGGGCACAAGGTTTCGACCTCCGCGCAGGCGAGCGGCGTCAATACCGTGATGCGTGTGACGGTCGGCCAGTCGCCCGCATTGCAGGGCGGCACCGATCCGCGGCGTGAAGGCGTCGTGCTCGGCGATACGTTCCGGCCGTAACCGGGCAGGACGCGCGGCCCCGAACTGCCTGCATGCAGCAGCGGGCGGTCGGGGCCGCGCATCGCGAAGGCGTCGCAATGACGAACACGCATCTGCTTGAAATGGACGCCATCCTGTCGACGCCGGGCTTTTTCGATTTCCTCGGCGACCTGGATTGCGATCGCGTGCTGGACAGCCGCGATGCCGAGCCGTTCGACGCGCTGTGGATGGCGTCGTTCGATGAAGTCGATGCCGATCCAGGCACGGCGGTCGACCGGCTGGCGGTGAGCGCGCCGAGGGAAAAGGCGTTCAAGCTCGCGCTCGGCGCAGCGGGGAACGCCGGTGTGGCGGCATGTGTATCCGACGATATCGAACTCATCGCGAGGAACTGGTTGTCGGGCCGCACCGATGGCTGGGCGACACACGTTCTTTGGAATGCTTATCTAAGCGGCCGGTTTCCCTGCTATCCGTTTCGCCTGCCTGGTTTCCCGATCGGTTGCGGCATGCGCCACGCGACACGCCTTCAGGTTCGCTTGATCCACTGCTCAATTTCGCCGCAAGCCCCCGATTGTCAAACTATGTGAGGCAATCGTCAGCATTTGCAACGGAAGTAACAGTCCCCGCAAATCAGTCGTTTTGCGCGTCGGCGCCGCTACATTAGCTCCACCTGCCGCACGTCGCGGCAAGGCATGCGACAAGCCGCACGAAGGCGGCCCGCAGCAACAACGTCTTTGGGGAGAATGACCATGAACAAGATTCGTACGATTCTGGTGGGTGCTGCACTGACGGCGATGGCGACTTCGGCTGCGTTCGCACAGACGGCCCAGACCGGCGCCCAGGGTTCCGCAGGCGTCGGCGCGCAGGTTCAGACGCCGCTGCTCGGTGGCGGCGTGGGCGTGCAGGCTGGCGCCGGCGCGAATGCGGCGGGCTCGGGTTCGGGCGCGGGCAACGCCGTTGGCGGCGCGCTTGGCGGCGTCGGCAAGACGGTCGGCGGCGTGGGCTCGGCAGCCGGCGACGCGGTTGGCGGTGCGACGCATGCGGTCGGTTCGGCAGCGGGCACCGCGAAGGATGCCGCCGCATCGGCTGTCCACTCGACGAAATCGCACGTGAAGCACGTCGCGGGCACGGCAAAGAGCCATGCGCAAGGTGCGATGTCGACAGCAGGTGACGTCGCAGGCGGCGCGAAGGCGAAGGCCGGCGAGGCGCTCGACGGCGCGACGAACTCGGTGCAGGGTGGCGCATCGGTCGGCGTGAAGGGTTCGGCGTCGGCGCAAGGCGGCGCGCTGTAAGCGTCACGCTTCCCGACACGGCCCGGCCCGCTTCGATGCGGGCCGGGCCTTTTTATTGGCGCGCGGCGCGCCGTTCATCCCATCCTCGATACCGGGGTGCGTCGGCGTTCGCCACTCATCCGGCGACGCGACGGGCCTGCCCGCCTGCCGGCACGGACCGGCAACGGGCGGCGTGTGCACCCCCTGCCCATCGCCCGCCGGCCATGCTTAAATAGCGAGGCTCCCGATTGCCGGGCTGCCGCGATCGCGGCGCCGGCCGACACGGGCCAGCATGTCCGATCGACATCGTGACGACAGACGACACCAAAACGCCGTTCCGGCCAGCCCGGCGCGGCCCGATAACATTCCGAGGCATCACGTCATGACCATCCTGTTCCGTTTTCTCGCGCTCGCCTGCGCGCTCTGGCTGGCCGGCTGCGCAGGGTCGCCCCCGCCGTCCGGCAGTACCAGCGCATCCGCCGCCGCACCGGACGCCAGCGAACGCCGCGGGCTCGGCACGGCATGGGGCGAGTCGGTGCGATCCGAAACCCGTCAGGTCGATTTCGAACGCGCGGATCCGGCGAAGCCGACGGATCTTGCGTCGGTCTACTACAACGACGCGTTGCCCGGACATCCTCCCGCGTCCCAGGTTCGCCGGTTGCCGACCCGCGTCGCGCTCGCCAACGGCGACATCGCGCTGTCGTTCACGGACGAAAAAGGCACGCCGTTGCGTCTGGCGCGCAGCGGCGGCCGCTGGCACATGGCAGGCGTCGAAGGTTCGCGCTACATGATCGTGCTGCGCAACCAGGGGCGCCGTACGTTCGAGATCGTGTCGAGCGTCGACGGGCTCGACGTGCTGTCGGGGCGGCCCGGCAGCTATACGAACGGCGGTTACGTGCTGTATCCGGGCCGCACGCTGACGATCGAGGGTTTCCGCAAGAGCCGCGACGAAGTCGCCGCGTTCCGCTTCGCGGCGGTGCCCGACAGCTATGTCGCGAATTCGAAGTATGGCGATGCCGCGAACGTCGGCGTGATCGGTGTCGCGGTGTTCGCGCAGAAGGAGAACGACGAGGAAGCGCTGCGCCGCAACGCGAATCCGTTCCCCGGCAATGACAACGGCTATGCACCGCCGCCGGTGCCGCGCGGCGAGTGACGGCACCTCGTGGATCAGCCGCGTGCGTCGTGACGAACGACGCGCGCGGCTGATCTTGGATCGGGGCTGTCCGAACGGCATGCAGGCGCATGCGATGAACTTCACGACCATCCTGTGCGATTGATGCGGACACGGATCATCCCGATGAAATCGATTGTGTTGAAGCTCGCGGCGCTGGTGCTGCTGGCCTCGAATGCCTCCGTTGCCGTCGCCGAAACGCCGGCGCCCGAATCGGTGCGGCTCGCCAATGGTCACGAGATCGAATGGGTGCGCCCGGGGTTGTTCGAGGTCGACGCAGCCCGCCACCGGAAATCGGCACTGATCGTGCCGGCCGCGCTTCGCCATGCATTGCGCGATGCATCGAGTGTTGCGTTTCCGTCGGACCGTCCGAAGCGGATCGACGGCAAGGACTATCTGCTGGTCGTCATCAACCGCTCGTCGAGCAGCCGCCCGACAGGATATTGCGGCGCGGGCGAAGAAGGGGTGCTGTACGTGCTGGAACTGCACGGCGCCCATGCCTTGCCGCGTTTCTCGCTACCGGTTCAAAGCTGCCTCGACACCGTTTCGCTCGACACCGACGGTGGCGCGCAATCGCCCTACCTGGCGATCGCGTGGCGCGACGACCCGGTCGGCATCGACATCCGGTGGGAATTTCTTTCTCACGGCGATGCAACGCATCGCGTCTATCGTTTCGTGGACGGCACGTTTGTCGAGACCGAGATTCCGCAGTAACGCGGCCGGGCTGCGGCACAATGGCTGTTCGAATTCGCATCGCGTGCGCCCCCACCATCCGGATCGACGGAGAGCCTCATGTCGTTACCCGCTTTCAGGTACCATCCCGACCCGCTGGCAACGGGCAGCGTGATCCGCTCGGACGCGCGCTGCGTGTGTTGCGGCGAGGCACGTGGTTACGTGTACGCGGGCCCCGTGTATGCGGTCGACGAGTACGAGCAATGCATCTGCCCGTGGTGCGTCGCCGACGGTTCGGCACACGCGCGGCTCGATGCGGTCTTTACCGACACGCACGGCATCGGCGGCGGCGAATGGGATGATGTACCTGACGCGGTCGTCGACGAAATCGCCTGCCGCACGCCGGGCTTCCAGGGCTGGCAGCAGGAACGGTGGTGGACGCATTGCGGCGATGGCGCGCAGTTCATTGGCCGGGCAGGTGCAGGCGAACTGACGGCGCTCGGCCCGCAGGCCGTTGCGTCGATTCGGGAATCAACCGGACTCGACGAGGGCGGCGAGTGGGAGCGCTTCTTCGCCGCACTCGACAAGGACGGCTCGCCGACCGCGTATCTGTTTCGCTGCATCCATTGCGGCGAACTCGGCGGCTACCAGGATTGCGATTGATGGCCCGGCTGGCGGCACCGCACGTCGATCGAGGGCTCCATCGTCATGAAACAAAGGAATCTTCGTGAAGTTCATCCACGCGGCAGACATACACCTTGACAGCCCGTTGCACGGCCTGAGCGCGTATCCCGACGCGCCGGCCGCGCAGTTGCGCAACGCGTCGCGCGAGGCGCTGCGGCAGCTCGTGGATCGTGCGATCGAAGAGGACGTCGCGTTCCTCGTGATCGCCGGCGACCTGTACGACGGCGACTGGAAGGACCACAACACCGGCATCTTCTTCGGTCAGCAGATGGGGCGCCTGCGCAAGGCCGGTATCCGCGCGTTCGTCCTCGGCGGCAACCACGATGCCGAAAGCGAGATGACGAAGAAGCTGACGCTGCCCGACAACGTCACCGTGTTCGGCCACCGCAAGGCGGAAACCCACACGCTGCCTGAATTCGACGTCGCGCTGCACGGGCAGAGCTTCAAGGACAAGGCTGTCGTCGACAATCTCGCGATCGGCTATCCGGACCCGGTGCCCGGTTACTACAACATCGGCGTGCTGCACACGGCGCTCGAAGGTTATGCGGCGCACGCGAACTATGCGCCGTGCACGCTGGCCGAACTTCACGCGAAAGGCTACGACTACTGGGCGCTTGGCCACGTGCACGAATTCCAGCAATGGTCGGGGCCGTCCACGGTGGTGTTTCCCGGCAACCTGCAGGGGCGCCATATCCGCGAGACGGGCCGCCGCGGCGCGGTGCTCGTGACGGTCGAGCAGGGCCGCACGCAGGTCGAGCGCCTGTATCTCGACGTGCTGCGCTGGGAAGCCGTGTCGGTCGACGCGTCCGATTGCCTTACCGTCGCCGACCTCTCGAGAAAAATCGGCCAGTCACTGGAAGCGCTGCTGACCGTCGACGGCCATGTGCCGCGCGCGGTGCGCGTGACGGTCACGGGGCGCACGCCCGCGCATGGCCTCTTTTTCGGCCGCGCGCCGCAGTTGCGCGCGGAGGTGCTGAACCAGATCGGCATCATCGGCAACGAGCGGCTGTGGCTCGAGAAGGTTCGGCTCGCGACGTCCGCGGCCGATCATCAGCCGGGCGAAAGTGAGCCGCTCGAAGCGCTGGAGGACCTGAAGCAGATCCTGGCCGACGCCGCGCGCGACCCGGATTTCCTCGAACTGCTCGAGCGCGACCTGAAGCCGTTCGTCGGCAAGGTGCGCAGCGACGTGAAGGAAGAGGTGCCGTTGTTGACGATGGCGCGCGCGGGCGAGCTGACCGCACTCGTCGAGCAGGTCGGGCCCGCGTTGCTCGCGCGGCTGGCGAGGGGGGAATAAGCGATGCGGATCAACCAGCTCGATCTGATCAAGTACGGCAAGTTCACCGACGAGACGCTGCGTTTCCCGTCGGCCGGCGAGGATTTCCACGTGATCGTGGGGCCGAACGAGGCCGGCAAGTCGACGATCCGCACGGCCGTGTCGGAGTTGCTGTTCGGGATGAAGCTGCAGACACCGCTCGATTTCCTGCACAGCACGCCCGAACTGCGGATCGGCGGCGTGCTGGAGAGCGGCGCGGGCGAACTCGCGTTCCACCGCGCGCGCGGGCGCAGTCCGTTGCGCACACCCGCTGACGACAAACTGCCCGACGACTATCTGGCCGCCGTCCTTGACGGCGCCACGCGCGAATTCTTCGAGCAGATGTTCGGGCTCGATCACGGGCGTCTGGTCGATGGCGGCCGGAGCATTCTCGACGCATCCGACAAACTCGGCCAGGTGCTGTTCGAATCGGCTGCCGGTGTCGGCAGTCTCGGGCCGGTGCGTGAGGAGCTCGAAGCGCGTTCGGTCGAACTCTGGGCGCCGCGCCGCAGCGGCAGCGCGTTTGCACTCGCCGAATCGGCGTTCAACGAAGCCGTGACCGAACTGAAGACGGTCCAGGTGCGCACGCGCGACTGGGTCGAACGCAAGGACGCGCGCGAAGCGGTCGAACAGCAGATCGAGCAGGCACGCGCCGAACAGCGTCGGCTCGAAGCGCTGCGCTCGAAGCTCGAACGCGTGCGACGGCTGGCACCGTACCTGAAGGAACTGACGGCCAAGGACGCCGCGCTGGCGGAACTGGGCCCGGTCGTCGAGTTGCCGCCCAGCGCGTATGCGGATCTGCTGAAGGCGCAGGGCGATCTCGCGGCCGAACAGAAGGTGCTCGAGGAACGGCGTGCCGACCTGCTTGCAAAACGGCAGGCGCGCGATGCGATCGACGCCGACGCCGACACGCTGGCGCTCGAAGCCGACATCGAAGCGCTCGACCGGCTGCGCGGCGCGTGCATGAATCACGCGCAGGATCTGCTGCTGCTCGGCGCGGATGTCGAACGGCACCTGTCCGCTGCGTTTGCAGCGGCCGCCCAGCTCGGCTGGCCGACCGACGAAGCGTCGCTGCGTGCGTCGCTGCCGACCGCGTTGTCGCTGAAGACCGTTGCAAACCTGTTGCGCGAACACGGTGCGCTGCACCAGGCGCTTGCCGGCGCGCGCGAATCGCTCGACGAACGCACGCGCGAGCTTGCGCAGGTGCAGGAACAACAGGCGCGCCTGTCGACCGTCGACGTGCCGGAGGCGTTGCGTGCGGCGCTGGCCGATGCGCAGGGCTTTCGCAACAGCAGCCAGCGCGAGCAGGCGCTCGAACAGGAAATCGCCGCCGCCGAACGCACGTTGTCCGGCGCACTCGATGCGCTCGGCCAGTGGCGCATGCCGGTCGATACGCTGCGTGCGCTCGACGTGCCGTCGGCGGCGCGCCTCGGCACGCTGCTGAAGGAAGACAGCGCATGCGCGAGCGCGGTCGCTGCTGCACGCGACGCGCGGGACGGCGCACTCGAGGAGCTCGAGCGGCTCGAACTGCAGGAAAAGCACTTCGCGGAGAACCACAAGGTCGTCACGACCGCCGACGTGCTGGCGGCGCGCGCGCGACGCGACGGCGCGTGGGGCGATATCCGCAGCGGCGCGGTCGATCTCGCAACGGGCGCGCCTGCGGTCGACGACGCGATCCGCCTGGCGGACGAACTCGTCGACGCACAGCTCGGCGCGACGCAGGCGGCGGCGACGTTGCAGTCGCTGCGTCAGCAAGTCGAATCCGCACGTGCCGGCGTGACGCGCAGGCAGGCCGCACTGGACGAGCGCGAGCGTGAGCGCGCCGAACATCGCGACGCATGGGCCGCGCTTGCGACGACGGCCGCGGTGCCCGGCATGCCGCTGGCGGCGATGGGCGACTGGCTGGCGAAGCGCGACACGGTGTTCGCCGCGCAGGCTGACCTCGACCGGCTGCGCCGCGAATTCGACACGATTCGCGCCGCGCGGGCGGGTGCCGAAACCACGCTGCGCACGGCACTGCGTACCGTGTCGCGAGGCGGTGAGTCGGACGGTTTGGCGGCGCTCGTCGCGATTGCCGAGACCTTCGTGCAGTCGGCCGAGAAGGCGCTCGCGCAGCAGGACAGCCTCGAGGATCGCGCGCGTGAAGCCGAACGCGGATGCGCGACGGCGCAATCGCGCGTCGGCCATGCACAGGCGGCCTACGATGCGTGGCAGGTGCAATGGCGCGACGCGCTGGCCGCCGCGAAGTTGTCCACCAGCGCGGCGACGCTGGCCGCGGCGGAAGGTGCGCTCGTGCTTGCCAATGCGGTGACGGCCGAACTGGCCGATGCCGATGCGCCGCGCAACCGGATCGCCGCGATCCGCGCCGAGTTGGCCGCGCTCGAGGCGGGCGCAAGGCGGCTTGCCGAAGCGCTCGCGCCGGAATGGTTGACGAGCGGAGACTGGCTGGACGTCGCGCGCCGGCTGACGATGCGCCTCGCGGCCGCCCGGGAAGTCGCGCGCGCGATCGGTCGTGCCGACGACGCCGTTCGGCAGGCCGACGACAAGGTCGCGGACGCGGCCGCCGCGGTGGCCGGTGCCGATGCGCGTATCCAGCCGCTGCTGCAACTGGCCGGCGTCGCGTCGATCGACGCGGCGCTGCCGCTGGCCGAACGCTCGGATCGTCAGCGCCAGCTTCGACAGGCAGTCGATGCCGCGCACGAGGCACTGGTGCGCGATGGTGACGGCCTGTCCCGGTCCGCCGTCGAAGCGGAAGTCGCGGAGCAGGACATCGCCGACGTACCGGCGCACCTCGAAGCGGTGAAGCAGTCGCTCGGCGACGTCGGCAAGCGTCTGAACGAGCTTGCCCAGCAGCAGGTCGTGGCCGAGCAGGCGTTCGGTGCGATCGACGGCCAGGCGAACGCGGCCGTTGCCGAATCGAAGCGACAGGAAGCGCTGGCGGCGATGGGCGAAGCAGCCGAACAGTATCTGGAGGCAGCCACGGCGAGCCGGCTGCTGAAGTGGGCGACGGATCGCTATCGCGACCAGAAGCAGGGGCCGATGCTCAGGCGCGCGGGCGAGATTTTCGCGGGGCTCACGCTGGGCGAATTCGCGCGGCTGACCGTCGATACCGAACGGACGCCGCCCGCGCTGTATGCACGACGGACGAAGGGGGCATCGGTCGAGGTCGCCGGGTTGAGCGAAGGGACGCGCGACCAGTTGTTCCTCGCGCTGCGGATCGCGGCGCTGGAACTGCAGCTCGGCAGCCGGACCGCATTGCCGTTCGTGGCCGACGACTTGTTCATCAACTTCGACGATGCGCGCGCGAAGGCCGGCCTCGATGCGCTGCGCGATCTGTCGACGCGAACCCAGGTGCTGTTCCTGACGCACCACGACCACTTGCTGCCGCTCGTGAGAGAGGTATTCGGCGCGCGGGTCAACGTGGTCGAGCTCCAGCGCGCACCGGTGGGCGCGTGACGCAGGGTGGGCGTGAATGCCGGCGCGCGGAGAGGGTCATCGCGAACAGGTAGTATGTGCGGTTCCGAAATGCACGCGGCCGGTTCTGCCGGTCGCGGGTCAGGCCACACGAGGGGGGAATATGAAAAAGCTGGTAGCCGCCATCGCGTTCGCGGCGGACAAGCATCGCAATCAGCGGCGCAAGGACGAAGAAGCGTCGCCGTACATCAATCATCCGATCGCGCTCGCCGATGTGCTGGCCAACGAGGCCGGCGTCGAGGACGAACGTGTGATCGTCGCGGCCGTGCTGCACGACACGGTTGAGGATACGGAGACGACCGAGCAGGAACTGCTGCGACTGTTCGGCAAGGACGTGGCGGACATCGTGATGGAAGTCACCGACGACAAGTCGTTGCCGAAGGAGGAGCGCAAGCGCCTGCAGGTCGAGCATGCGGCGACCATCAGCCGACGCGCGAAGCTCGTGAAGCTGGCCGACAAGATCTGCAACCTGCGCGACATCGCGCGGCATCCCCCCGCGGACTGGCCGCTCGAGCGCAAGCAGGCGTATTTCGACTGGGCGAAGTCGGTCGTCGATCCGATGCGCGGTGTGCATCCCGGTCTCGAGGCGATCTTCGACACTGCCTACGACGCACGGCCGGCCGACTGAGGCGCCCGCATGCGATCCGCTCGAACCTTCGAATCCGCCACGTGGCAATCGCCAACCGTGGCGGGTGTCGATGTGGGTGGCGAAAAGAAGCAGTGCGATCTCGTGATCCTTCGCGGACGGACAGTCGTCTACCGCGAGGAACGGATCGCGCCCGAGGCGGTGCCTGCGCTGTGCGTCGCCCATGACGTCGTGGCCGTGGGTGTCGACGCCCCGAGCCTGTGGTGGACGGGGAGCGGGCGCCGCGCGGCCGAACAGGCGCTCGCGCGCGAACGGATCTCGTGCTTTCCGACGCCGTCGCGGGAGCAGGCGATTGCAAGCACGTCAGGCTTCTTCGACTGGATGTTCATGGGAGAGCGTGTCTACCGCGCGCTCGCGGATGCGTATCCGCTGCTGACCAGTGCCCGCTATGCGGGCGGGCGCGCGAGCTTCGAAACCTATCCTTATGCGATCACTTGCGCGATGCTGGGGAGGGCCGTCGCATCGGCGAAGCAGAAACGCAACCAGCGCCGGCAATTGCTGGAACGACTGGGCGTCGACGTGTCGACGCTGAGGTCCGTCGATGCGCGAGACGCGACCCTTTGCGCGTTGACGGCGCAATGCGTCATCGACGGGAATGCGCACGCGTATGGCGATGCGGAGGGCGGATATATCCGCGTGCCGATCGTGAGCGAGACGATCGTTCTCGACACACTGTAGTCGTGTCGCGCGGCCTGGGCGATGGGTGTAGCGAAAAGGTGAGCTTTTGCGGGAGGGTGGCGGCCCGCGCGACGGCGAAGGCTTCGGGCGGGGACTGCAGGCCGGCAAACATCGGGATGGCTTGCGCACACGACATCATGCCGGTGCGCTATGCGATCCAGAGCGGCGTCGCTCAATCCTCGAGGATGGCTTTCGGTACGCAGGACAGATCGCAGGCGTCCGCCTGTTCGAAATAGCCTTCGGCATCGTCGATCATCACGACTGCGACGTCGATCAGTTCGTCGAGCCGCTGCAGCAGCGACTCACGCCACTCGATGTCTTCGTCGCGTTCGGGCGTCTTGTCCAGTTGCTCGATGATCGAATCGGCCGTCTGCAGGAAAGGAATCGCCTGCTGATAGTTTTCGATCGAGACCATCGCTGCGTTGCGCGCACCGACGAGTCGCTCACGATGCTCGTCCGCCAGCTCGGATTCACCGCTGATCCGCGGCAATACATCCGAGATGCGCTGCAGAAGCGGTGGAGCCTGTTCTTCCAGGATGAGGGCGCGCTTGCGCAGCGCTGCATATTCGTCGCGAAGATCGGCGTCGCCGGATTGAGAGGTGCTGTCCATCGTGGATATGAGTGCGTGGTTCGGTCGCGGCATGATACTCGACGGCACCCGATTCCCTGTCCGTTCCGCCACCACCTATATAGAGGGACGAGCGGTATACGTCACAACAATAGAGGGTGCCCCGTGTTGTGATGCCTGCTCCGTCGAACCCCACGCCCCCGTGCGCGTCAGCGCACGGGGGCTTTTTCAAAATATTTTCACAAAGGGCTTGCGTAGACGGGGGTGGGTGCTTAGAATCACGCCTCTTTCGCGCTAACGGAAACGCGGCGCGGGAGAAGGGAAGCAGGGCGGGTGGTGTGCTGGAGTCTGGAGCGCGCCACTGGCCTGGAAGATGAGCCCCGCGGTCGCAACGATGTAGTGTAAAAAGTTGTTGACGAGCTGCGAAACACGGTTCATAATCTCGCTTCTCTGCTGCTGAAAACGCAGCGCTGCCGGGAAACACGAAGTTCCTCGCAGAATGCTCTTTAAAAATTAACAGCCGATAAGTGTGGGCGCTTGATGAAAG